>CAYURO010000001.1:0-295311 GCA_964447285.1 uncultured Enterobacteriaceae bacterium
GACTTGCAAACGCCCGCGTCGCAAGCCTCGTCGGTACACGTCACCGCATCCCCGTTGGTGCAAGCCGTCCCCTTGGCCCGCGCCGTCCAGCCCTTGGCGTTGCTGCCGGGCTCGCAGACCATACAGCCGCCCGCCGATTCGTCGCCCTTGGCCTTGCAGGTGCCTTCTACCAGGCAGGTTTCGGCGGCCAGCGTCCACTCGTAGGCCTGCTGGGAGGGGTCGCAGGTCAGGCAGTCGGTGCCCGGTGCCTTGGCCTGGGCCGCCACGCAGTCCTTGCCGCCGATCAGGCAGGTGTTGTCGGCCAGCGCGTGGTTGCAGGCGCCGTCCTTGCACGTGTCGGTGGTGCACTGCACGTTGTCGTCGGGGCAGGCGGTGGCCGTCAGCTGGGCGAACGTGCAGCCGGCCGAATTCGCGCCAACGTCTGCGGGCTTGCAGGTGTCTTCCGTGCAGGCGTTGCCGTCGTCGCACTTGGCGGCCACGGGCGTGTGGGTGCAACCGGTGGCCGTGCAGGCGTCGTCGGTGCAGCTGGCCTTGTCGTCGCAGTCGGCGTCGGCGGGCGTGCCGGTGCTCGGACACACGCCCTTGCCGTCGCAGAACTCCTTGGTGCACGCGACGTTGTCGCCCTCGCAGGCCACGCTCTGCGGCTGGCTCTGCGCCTTGCAGCCGGCCGTCTTGTCGCAAACGCCCACCGCGCAGGCCGTGGTGAGGTTCTGGCACAACGCATCCACGGGCGTGTTCAGGCACGCACCCTTGCCGTCACAGGCATCGACCGTGCAGGCGGCCTCGTCGGCGGTGCAGGTCGCGTCCTTGGGCAAGAACGACCAATCCTGCGGCGCGAGCTTCGGATCGCACGCCAGGCAATCGTTCTCGGGGTTCAGCCCGCCTTCCTTCACGCAAGTCTCGCTGCCGTCTGCAGAAATCAGGCAATAGCCGGGCTTGAGGTCGGCCTTGATGCACTGCCCAGCCTGGTTGCACGCGCCGCTGCGGCACTCGCCCCACTTGCCGCACGCCGAGTCGGCCGCCTTCCACGTCCACTTGGCCGGGTCGCTCGGGTCGCAGAACGCGCAATCCTCGCCGTCGGCCTGGCCGCCCACGACGCACTTGCCGTCGATCAGGCACCTATCCGCCACCAGCGTCCAAGCCTTGGGATCCTTGGCGGGATCACACACCTGGCACGCCAGCCCCGTGTCGTCCTTGTTCCTGCAGCCGACGTCGGGGATCAGGCAGGTATCGGCGGCCAGTCCGTCGGCCTCGCACTTCCCCGCCGCGCACTTCGACACGGTGCACGTCTTTCCATCACCATCCTCGCAAGCCTCGCCATCGGCCTTGGGGCTCCACGCGGTCTGGCTCTGGTCGGGATCGCAGACTTCGCAGGGGCTCTTGTCCTTTACCGCACCCTTGCCGACGCACTGGTTGTCGATGTTGCAGAAGTCCTTCGCCACCTCGCCGCTAGGCTTGCACGCGCCCTTGCCGTCGCACGCGCCGGGGGTGCAGTCAAGCTTGTCGTTGTCGGTCAAGCACTTCTCGCCCTTGGCCTTCGCGCTCCAGGCGTTCTTGTCTTGGTTGGGGTCGCAGACCAGGCACTCGTTGGTGGGATGGGCTTCGGCCAGCTGCTTGCACGACTTGGCGCCGTTTTCGTCAATCAGACAGTAGTTGTCCTTGACGGCGGCACTGCCTTCGACGTTGAACATCTGCTCGCAGATGCCGACCTTGCACTGAAACTCCTCGCACTCCAACGGCTTCACGTCCGAGTTCGGGGCGCACGTCATGCCGTCGGCCTTGGGCACCACCGCGCACAGCTTCAGCTCGCAGCGCGCCTCCATGCACACGTCGTCGGGCTTGGTCGCCGGCTTCCACTCGCCGGCGGCGTACAGGTCCTTGCAGTACTGCGTCGCCTCGCACGGAAACTTCGTCTTCTCGACGCACTGGCCTTGCACGCACTCGTAGCCCTTGTCGCACGAGTCTTGCTTGCAAAGGGTCGAGGCCGTGGGCGGCGTCGAGCACGCAACCGCAAGCGCCAGAGGCAACAGCCAGCCCAGTCGGGCCACAGGGGCAAGGAATTCGGTGACAACGCGCACGACGACCTCCGGGGGGGCCGCGCGTCGGGGGGAAGCGGCGGCCATCGCCAGAGCCTACCAGCCGTCGGTGCGACTGCAACAAACACGTGCAATCGCCGCAGGGTCGGCGGCGGGGCGCAACCCGGCATTCCTCCGCAGAAACGCACCTTTTTCAAGCCGGACGCGTCAAAGTTTGAGCCGGGGGGACGGCCATGCTAACTTGGCCCGGTTTCCGCGGTTCTGCCGTGGAACCACGCGGATCACCCGCAGCAGCATCGACACCATGCGCGTTTGCCCTCGCTGTGCCCTCGAGACGATGGAAACCGTGTGCCCCACGGACGGCTCGACCACCATTCAGGTGCAGGACGCCGTGTCGACTACGTACCCGAACGGCACCACGGTGGCCGGTCGCTACCGCATCGACGGCGTTATCGGCATCGGTGGTTTTGGCGCGGTCTATCGCTGCACCCAGCTGACGATGAACCAGACGGTGGCCGTCAAGGTCTTGCGCAACGAGCACCTGACGTCGGTCGAGCACGTCAAGCGCTTCACCCGCGAGGCCCAGGCCGCTTCTCGCCTGCGCCACCCCAACACCGTCCACATCTTCGACTTCGGCACGCACACCGACGGCGCCTTGTACCTGGCGATGGAGTACATCGAGGGCGAGACGCTGGGCAGTCGCCTGGACGCGGTCAAGACGCTGCCGTGGGAGACACTGCTTCTGATCTTCATTCAGGTTTGCCACTCGCTGACCGAAGCCCACGCCCTGCCGCTGATCCACCGGGACCTCAAGCCCGAGAACATCATGCTGCTGCCGGTGGCCGGCGACTCCAACTTCGTGAAGGTGCTGGATTTTGGCATCGCCAAGATGCAGAAGGACCCGTCTGAGCCATCTGCCAACAGCCTGACCGAAAGCGGCATGATCATGGGGACTCCCACGTACATGTCGCCCGAGCAGGCGCGTGGCGAGCCCATCGATGCCCGCAGCGACATCTACTCCATCGGCGTCATCCTCTACGAAGCCCTGACCGGCAAGCCGCCGTTCGTGGGCGAGTCGCCGATGACGGTGCTGGTCGCCCACATCAAGGACCTGCCGAGGCCGATCGCCCGCGATGGCAGTATCCCGCATGTGCCCAAGGCGGTTGAGGAAGTGGTGTTCGCGTGTCTGGAGAAGGAGCCCGCGCGACGCCCGCAGTCGACCGCCGGATTGGTCGAGCGCCTGACGGAGGCGATGCGTGTCGCCCGCCTGCCGGTCACTCACGCGGCCATCGAGACCAACGACACGCTGGGCATGGACAGTCTGGACGACGACCTGCTGGCCGGCGCGATGACCACCGTGTCGCCGATTCCGCAGACCACGCCCGCCCAGACCCCCGTGCCTGAGCTGATCGCTCCCGCGCGTCCTGTCTCGGTGGCCCGCTCACCGCTGTGGATCGGCTTGGGCGCGTTTGCCATCGTCGGCCTGATCGCCGTTCTGGCGGCGCTGTTGGTGGACCGGCCGCCCAAGCCCGTTGCTGCTTCTGCCGCCGTCGCTCCCGCTGCGATGCCGGTCCTCGCTGCGCCCGTTGCGCCGGTTGCCGCGCCCACCGCCGTGCCGGTCCCGGTTCCGGAGCCCCTGCCTTCGGCCGAGCCTCCGCTGCCCCCGCCGCCGCAACCGGTTGACCCGCCCCAGCCTTCGCCTGTGCCTGTTGCCGCCAAGCCCGGCACTGGCCGCCCCGCCCCTGCCGACGTTTCGCCGCGCCCGGCGGTGGTGACCCCGGACGCAGGTCCGACGGCTCCGGACGACCGGATGCGCCCCGACAATCGATTGCCCCGACCCGACGCGAACCCGACCAAGCCGAAGCCGACCCGCGACGACTTCCGCATCGACTGAGACCGCCATGCCCAACTGCCGATTTTTCATCCCCTCGAGACTGATCGCGACGCTGCTGACCGGTTGTCTGGCGGCGGTCGTGGCCGTGCCGGCGCTTGCCCAGACGGCCCAACTCTCGCCTGACGAAGAGCACAACCGTCAGGAAGCCCTCGAGATCTTCAATCAGGGCAAGATGAGCTACAAAGCCGGCGACTACAGCGCGGCGCAACAGCTCTTCCTTCGCGCTTGGGCCAAGTACGACAAGGAACCGTTGATCGCGCTTGCGCTGGGCAAGGCGTACGACCGCGACGCGAACTACGAGAAAGCCATCATCTATTACAAGGCCTTCCTGCGTCTGGCGCCTGCCGACAAGGAGTTCGCCAAGGACCGCGAGACCACGGTCAAGCGTGTGGAAGAGGTCGAGCGGATTCTCTCCTCACGCCCTGGCATCCTGAAATTCAAGGGGTTGCCGACGGGGGCCAAGCTGTTGGTCGACGGCAAGCCAGCGGACCCCGACACGCAGGGCGAGCTGAAGGTCGACGCGGGCACCCACACGGTGGTCGTCACGATGGACGAGCGCATGCCGTTTGAGCGCGCGGCCGTCGCCGTGGGTCCCGGTGAGATCAAGGAGATCGAGGTCGTGCTGATGGCGCCCATCGACCCGCGCACGCTTCCAAGAGACCATACGTGGACCTGGGTGGCGGGCAGTGCCGCTGCGGCAAGCCTGATGACGGCGGCGGTGTTTGGGGTGCTGGCGCTGCAGGAAAACGACGACTACTACACGCGCTTCGACTCCGACGGCACCGCCAAGGCGGCCACGCTGGCCGACTACAAGCAGGCCGACGGGGTCACCGCGTGCAAGCTGGGGGACCCGCTGGGCAGCTGTCCCGGTGTCGACAAGGAGGGGCAGGACCGCATCGACGCGTTCAAGGCCCGCCGCAACGCCGCGTACATCGGTATAGGAGCCGGTGCGACGCTCGCGTTTGCCACCGCCGTGCTCTACTGGGTCGCCCCCGTGAAGCAGACCGCGCCGCAGCAGCCGCAGACGACGTGGCGGCTCGCTCCGCTGTTCGGCTCTGATCTGGGCACGGGCGCGGTCTTGACGCTGCAGTTCTAGCGGCGACTAGCGAGCCATCCGCTCCAGCATCCGCAGCACTCCGGGATCCTTTTCGATCAACCGACGTTGCGCCACGCGCTTGGCTGCAGCTTGGGCGTCGCCGGTCAGGTCAAGGCCTCGCGCTGCCGCCGTACGGACATTCACCGCCGGGTCGGCCAGCAGACGGTCCAGCTCGATCCAGCCCTTGGGATGACCTCGACGCACCGGCCCCGCTGCCCAAGCCAGCGCCGCCGTCGCCCGCAAGTCATTGTCGCGAATGCGCAAGTGCACCCGCAGCCGCTCGGTCGCCGCCGGCGTGTTGGCAATCGCCAGGAACGACAGCGCCCGGTGCCGCGCATAGGCGGCCTCCTTGGCATCGCGCACCACACCATCCAGCGCGCGGTCGACCTGAGCGCCACCGGCCATGCGCAGCTGGTCGGTCGTCGGGACGGCCTCGACCGCCTGCAACCAGGAACGCAGTCCGGCGGGCGCAGGCGCGGCGTGCAGCGGTACTGCGGCCAGACAGGAAAGGATCAGGAGCGGCAGGAACTTGGCGGTCATGGCGTCTCCAGAACGGGGGTGACCCAGAGGTTGTGGTGCAGCACGTCGGCCTGCTGCGTGGTCAGCTTGCCCATGCTGGTGTCATTGACCAGCCAGAACATCAGGTTGTCGGGGTCCAGTACAGGCGTGTCGGGCAGGTTGTCGTGGACGGCGGTCTGGCCCGACAGCGTCTCTTCCGTCGTATGGAACAGCCCCAGGTAGTGGCCGATCTCGTGCGCCATCGCCCGCCCCAGCAGCACGCCCTGCGGCGCCGCCTGCAGCGACAGCACCACGCCCGACCTCGGCCCGCCCACGTACAGTGGCCCGGGGATGCCTCCGGCCAGGCCCAGCACCAGCGTCGGGATCCCTTGCTTGGCGGCGACTTGCACGGCGTCGACCAGAAACACATTCAGCCCCGGCGGCAGGCCCGCGCCTGTGCGGTACAGGGCGGACAGCTCGGCGTCGGCAGAGGCGTCGTGGGTGAAGATCAGCTGCTCGGCCGGCACGTCAAACGCCCGAACCTCGCCCAGCTCCAGATGGGCTTCGGCCAGCCGCTCCCGCACCTCGTCCAGTGCAGCTGACACCCGGGGATGCTCCAGCGCGACCGCCGCCGTGATCCCCGCGGCACCGGTCAGGCACAAATTGACGTCCAGTCGCCCCAGCTTGCCCAGCTCCGCCGGCTTGCCCACGAAGTCGACCGCCAACTCGACCTTCGCCACTTGGGGTGACCGCTGGCCGAACACGCTCCCCTGCGGGGGCACGTAGTCAAACGCGTACACCTGCACCGTGTGCTCGCCCGTCTGCACCTGAACCAAGGGCGTGTTGGGCACGAGAAACTGCGCCTCGGCTGGCGAGGAAGCGATGCGATTCACGCAGTTGTCCAAGCACAGCCACGGTGCGCCGGGACCGCCGTCCAGCCAGAACTTCGGCACGATCGACAGGTTGCTGGGACCCGCCAGCGCCGCCAGCGTGTACTGCCAGGCGTCGGGTCCGCGCACGGAAAGCACGAAAGACGTCGTGCCCGGCGGCACCACGAAGGTCACCGGGGGCGTTTTGCCGTCAAAGCCGGTCTGGGCCGTGCCCAGCTCGACCCGCGTGTGCCAGACGTCGGGGCCAAACGGCGAGGTCGTGTCGGTGGTCGTGGCATCCTGGGGCAGCAAGGTGTCGCCGGCGTCGTCGGATGCGTCTGCCGCGAAAGTGTCCGCTGGGTCCGGAGTTGCACCGCACGCGCTAGCAGCCAGCAGGGCGACCATCAGGATGGCGGTCAGGGAGATTCGGGTGGTCACGGCAGCGTTCCTCTCCCACAAGGTCTCAGATTCCAAACCGAAAGCCAAATCGTCGCGTCGCGGGCACGGACCTCGGAATAGCTGTCCCGCAACGTGGGTTGCAGGAGGCGAGGTCCGAAAGGTCGATCCCTCCCACGTCGCTCTTTCAACCTCGTACCGCGCGGACGCCTGAGGCCTTGGTAGCGTGGCCTACCCTCCCCATCCGGCCCCTTCCAAGGCTTCAGGTGCCGCGCACCCAACCGACCTCGCCAAGCCCCGTAACCCCCTGAGCTACTTTCGCTTCTTGCCGCCCGCGGACTTGGCTGTGGGTTCGGGCTTGGGCTTGTCTGTCGGTGCGCTTTTGGCCGGTGCGCCCTTGATCGGTCGTCGTCGCCTCAGCCACGCCCAAGCCAGCAGCGCCAGCAGGGTCAACCCCGACGCCGCACCACCCGCCCGCAGCCCAGGAGCGCGAAACACCCACGTGATCTGGTGGGTTCCCGCCGGCACCGCGACCGCCCGGAACAGACCGTCTGCCCTCGCCGCCGTTGCCGCGCGCCCGTCGACCTGCACGGTCCAGCCGCTCTCCATCGCGTCTCGCACCACCACCACGGCCGCCAGGGTCGTCGTCGCCTTCAGCACCAGCCGGTCCGGTGTCTCCTCCACCACCTCGACCGTCCCCGTCGCCCCCGGGGTGTGCGGCAGTACGCGGTCCAGCAGCACCGTGTCGGCCGGCAGGTCGGCCAGCTGCTCGACTGCGGCGCTGTTGTCCGGCACCACCCGCACCTGTCCCGCCACAAGAAACCTGGGCATGGGCGCGGGGTTACGCCGCAGCACGCGGCCGCTGTCGAACTTCTGGACCTCGGGCCACTCGGCGAATGCCAGCCGCGCCTGTCCGTCATCTGCGTCCAGCAGCAGGTGGGACACCGCCAGCCGATCGAGCCATGGAGACGGCCGTCGCACCTGAAACATCACGCCGTACTCGGTCGCAGCCCGTCCGGACAGGCGGTTGCCGTAAGCGTTGCTGAGCAGCGGCACCACCGGCTCGTACGCCCCGGCTCCGGCCAGTCCCGCCGTCGCTGGCCAGTTCGCCTGTCGCAGGGCCGCCGCCGTGGCCAGTCGATGGTCGCGGCCGACCGCTTGGGCCAGCGCCTGACGCTCCTGAACGCTCCACCGCACCCGGGCTTCCGCCTGTTGGTGGTCGGGCTGCACGTGCATCGCAGCGAACCGCACGACCTCAAAGCCCAGCACGCCGACAAGTCCCCAAGAGATCGCCTTGTGCCATCCGGGCTTGCCCCAGGCCAAGAGTGCCGCCGCCAGCGCACCCACTGCCGTGACGAGTCCCAACCTGGCGTCTGCAGCGAAACCATCCAACCCCGCACCAGCGCTGCGTTTCGCGTCCAGCCCCGCCGCCCACCAGCCGCCGTCCGGGCGCAGCGTCGCGCCCAGCCCCAGCAGCCCCAACGCCAGCCCGCCCAGCACGGCAAAGCCCAGCAAGGTCTTGGTCTTGGACCTTCCCGCGTCTTTTGGTGCGACCGTCAACGCCTCGGCCGCCAACAGGGCCAGCAGTGCCACGGCGGGCAGCAGCCAGCGCCCGGGCACGCGGAAGCTGCCAAGGCCCGGGATCAAATCCACCAGCGTGGGCAGCAGCAGGCCGTCCTGACCGACCGACAGGAGCAGACACGCGACAGCCCCTGCCGTCAGAATCGCGCTACGCAGGCCGCCCCGCACCGCGCCCAGCGCCGCAAGTGCCAGCCCCGCTGCGCCGACAAATGCGACCGACTCGTGGTACGCAAAGCCCCCCAGCCGCGGTCCCGTGCCGCCCCAACCGGCAGGAGCCACGGCCGTCAGCAGCGTGCGTGCCGGCGTTCCGTAGGCCAGCGCGATCTGCAGCGGCGTCTCCAGCGACCGGTTGCTGTGCCCGGCGAATCGCCAGGTCGGCCACCACTGCACCGCCGACAGCGCCAAGCCCACCGCACCCAGCACGCCCAGCGCCAACAGCGCCACCACCGACGCGGGCCAATGCTTCAGACGCGACGGTGGGTTGCCCTTGTCCCCGGCGCCCGGGACGTCGCCCGGGTCCAGCACCAGAGCAAGCAGCACGAAGGCCAAGCCACACAGGCCCAAAAAGGTCGCCTGCGGGTGGCCGGCCAGCACCTGAAGGCCCAGCGCTGCACCGCTCCACACCGCTGGCTGCAGTCGCCTCTGCCGCACGGCGTGCAGTGCAAGTCCCCAGATCCACGGCGTCCAAGCCCACGCTTCGACCAAGCTCACGTGACCCGCGAACACATGGCCCCACGTCGGCCCGCCGCCCACCAGCAGTGCCGCGACCGCCAGCCCTGCCGGCCACGACGCCCGCGATCCCGCCCACACCCCGGCCAAGTAGACCGCGCCGACGCCGAGCCACAACAGGTGCAGCGCCATCAGGATTTCCGACGCGTGCCACGGTGACAGGAACGTGGCGAGCAGGTTGGGCGGATAGGCCAGCCCCAGCTGCATTGTCGCGTGCAGGGGCAGGCCCCCCAGCTCTCCCGGATTCCAGGTTGACCAGCGGCCGTCGCGCAGCCAGTCGTGCAGCAGCTTGCGCAGCGGCTCTTGATAGCTGAAGAGATCCGTCCCGTTGCCGATGTAGACCAGCGCATCCCACGCCACCGCAAGCAGCGGCGCGGCCAAGGCCAACACCCACACCCCGGAGCCCAAGCGTGTCAGCCAGCGGTTCGTCTGGGTCACGGCGCTGCCTCCACCTCTGGCTGCGTCTCGCCCTGCACGATCTGGGCAAGCGCACACAGCCTCGCCAGCGAGTCGGGCTCGTCTGCCGTACGCGGCACCGCCACCAGGGGCAGGCCAGGGCCCAGCCGGGTACGCAGCTGCTCGACATGTGCCTGGTCCTGCTCTGCCAGCCGCCCCATCTCTCTGGCCACTTGCCCCAGCCGCTGCGCCAGCCGATGCGCCGCCCGCTTGTCGCCCATCAGGACCTCAGACCCGAGTCGCTGCAACAGGGCCTCCAGACCCGCCTCCAGCTCCTCGCCAGCCTGACACGGTCCCGGGGCAAACGGCGCGACGCGATTGATGATCCAGCTGCCGACGCGCATGCCGCTCTCGTCCAGCCGGTCGCGAAGGTACAGCGCCTGCTGCGTGCTGGCGTCGTCGCAGCTACTGACCAGCACGAATGCGGTGTCGGGGCTCTGCAACAGCTGCTGGGCATCGCGCGCGCGCTGCACGAAGCCGTCAAAAGTCGATGACAGATAACCAAAGAACTCCAGAAGGTTGCCGAACATCTCGGCGCCGGTGAAGCGGGTCAGTCCGCGCATGACCACCGACCCCGTGCGGAACATCCCCCTCTGCAACCGCGACGTCGGACGCAGCAACAGCCGGAAGGCGTTCGAGTCGAACAGGTCGACCAGCCGCGAGGGCGCATCCAGAAAATCGAGGGCGTGGGCCGACGGCGGCGTGTCCAGCACCACCAGGTCGTGGTCGCCCGAGGTCGCCGCCTCGTACAACCTCTCAAGTGCCATGTACTCTTGCGATCCGGCCAGCGCCGTCGACGCTTGCCGATAGTAGGGGTGGTGCAGGATGCGGTCGCGGCTCTCTGCGTCGGGGGCGTAGCGGGTCACCACGCGGTCGAATGTGCTCTTCACGTCCAGCATTGCCGCGTCCAGCGGCTGGGAAACCCTGCAACCTTGCTCCGCAAATACTTGGACCGGGATCCGCTGCACCAACTCGTCGAACGCCTGAAGCCCCAGCGCGTTCGCCAGCCGGCGCGCCGGATCGACCGTCAACACCAGCGGTCGTCGTCCCATGCGCGCCGCCGCGACTCCCAGGGCCGCCGCCAGCGTCGTCTTGCCAACGCCACCGGCACCGACGCAGACCAGGACCTTGCGGGTCGCGATCAGGGACGCCAGCGGCTCGGGGGGCGAATTCGATGACGGAACGGGCATGTCAGGGGCCTCACGGTCGGGTACAGCGGCCCTCGATACACGGCGCGACGGCCGTCGTCAAACCGCACAGTGGACCGCAGGCGCGCATCGGGCTATAGACACACTCCTCACCGCCCAACTGGAGGACGCATGGATGCTCGCAAGGACCGACTGATCGAGCTGTTGCTGCTGCACGCGTTCCAGGACCGGCCCGACCGCCCCTATCAGGCTTCGGGTGGGCAGCCTTCGCCCTATCACCTCGACGGCAAAGCGGTGGCGCTGACGACGGAGGGGCAAACCCTCATTGGCGGGCTGGGTTACGAGTGCGCAAAGCGGCTGGGCGTCACCGTCGTGGGTGGCACGTCGGTCGCCGCGGACCCGTTTGCCCGCGCCGTGGCTACGCACAGCCTCACAAGATCGCGGCACGTGTCGGCGTTCGTGGTGCGACCGGGCGGTGCCATCGAGGGCGTGCCGGCCGCCGGAACCCGCGTCCTCGTCGTGGACGACGTCTCGATGACCGGCGCGTCGCTGCAGACGGCGGTGGACCGCGCCCGTGAGGCTGGACTGGTGGTCGAGGATGCGCTGGTGGCCGTTGACCGTGAAGAGGGGGCTCGCGAAGCCCTGCGCGTTCACGGCGTCGAACTGCACGCGCTGGTCACGCTGCCTGAGATTCTGGCCCGCCGCGACGTGGCGCGCGCCCATGGTGGCGAAACCGGTCCGGCCGTCTGACGCTCAATTCCCGAAAGGCGGACCGCCTCAGTCGAACAGCCAGCTGACACCGAACTGCGCCGAAAAGCCGGTTCGTTGCAGGTTGTTGACAGCCCTCACGCCGATGCCCAGCTGCAAGTGCGGCCGCTCGTAAGTCCGGACTTGGTAGCGCATCCCGCCTTCCAGAAAGAAGCCGAGTGTGTCGAACACGCTGGTGCCTGCGTACATCAACTGGGTGCCGAACTCGCCATAGCCGCGCAGGGGAGCCCACGCATCCTGGGCCGACTCACCGCCCACCGTCGCCGCCACGGTGACCCACGGCCCTTGGCCCGTCGCGCCCAGCTGCGCCTCGCCGCCGAAGTACAAGGCGCGCGTGTGCCGTCTGGCGGTACCGCGCACAAACGGCCCCAGTGGATGGCCCTCGACAGGCAGGACGGCCACACCCAAGGCAAGTTCGCGCCCCAGCACATCGTTTCTGTCGTAATCCAGTGCCAGCACTTCACCCGCCGACGCCATCAGCAGCAACGCCGCGGTCAGGCTCAGCAAGTACGGCACCGGTCGTTGGTGGGGCAGCAGCATGGGGCCGCGGTGTAGCGCAGGCACCGGGGGCTGGCAAGCCGATCACCTTGGCGGGCGGGGCTGAGACGACCACGAGCGCCCCTCCTGTTGCGCGGTGACGCCCTTGCGACCGACCACCACCTCGACCCAGCCCTCTGTCGTCGGCCAAAGCGGGATGCCATAGCGGGCGTAGCGGTCGCTCACTTCCCGATGCGGAAAGGGCAGTTGCCCCCATGGGCGGGCGCCGACCACCGCCAGTCCCGGACGCACACCCTCCAGCAGCGGCGGCGTGCTCGAGGTGCGGCTGCCGTGGTGGGGTACCTTCAGCACATCGACCGGTCGCAGCACCCGCGCCTTGGCCAGCGCCGCCTCCGCCGGAGCCTCAATGTCGCCTGCCAGCAGCACCCGACCGCCTGCCGTCGAGACCTCCAGCACCAGCGAATTATCGTTGAAGTCATGCGCGGCCGAGTAGGGTGCGTCCATGGGAAACGGCCACAGAACGCGGACTTGCACCCCACCCCAGCTGAAGGTCCGTTGGGATCCCGGCCCCGCAAAGTCACGCCACCGTGTCCCCTGCCGTGTCAATTCCGCGACCAACGCTTGGTGTTCCGCGCCACCGGGGACCTGCCCGTTCCACCACAGCTCGCCCACCGGCAGGACCCGCGCCACCGCCAGCAGACCGTTCTCGTGGTCCGGATGCCCGTGGGTCAGCACCATGCGGTCGATTCGCCGGATGCCGTGGTGTTTCAGGAACGGCACCACCGCCTGCGCCCCGATGCGCCCGTCGTCTGCCACCTCACCGCCCCCATCGACCAGCAGGTTTGACCCGTCCGGCAGCTCGACCAGCGTGCAGTCGCCATGCCCCACGTCCAGGAACGACAGTCGCACCGTACCTTGCGGAACCCCCTGCAACCACGCAGATCCCGCCCACGTCGCTGCCGTCGCAACCAACGCCACCGCCGCCACAGCGCGCCACCGCCCCCCATGCCACCATGCCGCGACGACCGCCGGCACCGTCAATCCGGCCACCAGCGCCAGAGTCCCACTCGCTGACCACACCGGCCACCACGCCTTGGGAGACGCCACCAGCTTCTCCAAAGGCCACAGCGCCGCCTCACACGCTGGCGCAATCCACGCCCGCACCGGACCCAGCCACGACCCCAACGCGGACAGGACCATCGCGGCAAGCGCCACCGGCAGCAGAAACCCCGCGTAGGGCACGGCAAACCCGTTCGCCAGCGGTCCAACCAGCGGCAGCGCGCCAAAGACGGTCAGGGTCGCAGGAGCCGTCGACGACGATGGCGCAACGCAAGTCTTCAGGAACACGACGGTGTGATGCTTCAGCCGCGTTCGCCAGCCACCGTCTTCGGGCTGGTCCTGCCCCCAACCCGCCCATGCAAGGCCCAGCACGCCCAAGATCGACAGCAGCAGCCCCACATCCGCCACCGCCACCGGGTCGACCAGCATCAGCACGACCGCCGCCAACCCGAGTGACTCGCCCAGCCCCGGCTGCCGTCCGCTCGCCCGCCCCAACACCAGCGCCGTCGCCATCACGGCCGCCCGCAGCGTGCTCGGCGCCGCCCCGGTCAGCAGCGCGTAGCCCCAGGTCGCCATCAGGCTCGGCACCGCTAGCAGCCGTTCACGCGGAAACCGGCGAAACAGCCCTCGCGCAAATCGCGTCGCCAGGAACTTCAACAACTCCCGCACCATCCACACGACCAGCGCCAGGTGGCTGCCCGACACCGCCATCACATGGGCCGTCCCCGTCGCCCGCAGCCACACTTGCAGCGGCTCGTCGACGGCCCCCTTGTCCCCCAGCGCAAGGGCGGCAAACGTCTGGCCAGCGCGCCCCGGCACCGTGGTCGTCAGCGCGTCGCTCAGGTGCCTGCGCCACCGTCCGATGACGTGCAGCACGCCCCCCAGAGGATTCCGTGCCCATCCAAACGGTTCCGTCAGGGGCCGGTCCTCGAAGCTGATCTCGCCGACCCGCCGCACGCGCACGCCGGCCACCAAGCCTGCGCGCGTCCACGACTCTCGCGCATCCCAAGCTCCGGGGTTGCGAAAAGCGGGGGGGGGTGTCGTAAACGCCCGCACCCTCAAGCGATCTCCCAACTGCACCCGGACGTCGCGCCCGACGACATCGACGCGCACAAGGCCGCTCCTCGCTTCGCACGCCAACCGCCGCCGCTCAGGCTCCGGCAGGCAGCGCGCCGTCCATTGTGCGGTGAAGCGATGACCGACCGGACTCCACTCCGGCTCAGACGCCACCTCCAGGAGCTGCAGCGGCGCTTCCAAACCCGGCCTTGGCAGGTCCAGGGGTGGCAGCGGCCCCGGGGTCACGGCCTGCTCGGCCCGCACAGCCGCCACCAGCCCCAACGCGATCCAGGCGGCCAGCAGCAGCGGCCCGCGCAACCGCCGTCGCACCCCCCAAGTCCCCATAAGTACGCACGTTGATGCCAGCACCACGGTCGTCGCCGTCGGCAGGCCGCCGTGCAGCCCCACGCCTGCACCTGCCGTCACCGCGACCGCTGCCGGCGCCCACACCCGCCCTTGCCAGCTCCACGCCATGCCCACCCGCCCCGGGGCGAAGAGGGCCACCGGTACGGGATGATCGCTACCACGAGCAAAACGCCGCGCGGCGCCGTGACGAATTCGTCAGGCGCCGCGCAAGCTTTCGTATTCTATTCGGTTTTGGCTAGGCTGGAGCTAGAATCGGTACTGCGTCGACACGAGCACTTCCTGCTCATTGGTCTTCGGACCCACCGTCTCGCCCGAGCTGTTCAGGGCGCCAGCCACCTCGCGGAAGCGGTACAGCAGCGACACGACGCCGATGTTGCGCCAGACGTACACGTGGGCGGCGGCGCGATACTGGTACTCGTCCAGCTGCTTGCGCAAATCGGTCTCGAGCTTGTCCGGACCGGCCAGTCGCTTTCCGGCCACATACGCGCCGTAGTCGGCCGCCAGCAGCAGCACCTTGGGGATCGCCAGCACGCCGACCTGAACGTTGTAGGCAAGCTGGTTGGCTCCGGGGATGATCGACTCCTGCTCGAAGTCGAGCGCGTACTTGCCGTACACCTCAGCCGTCGCAACAACCCGCTTGTAGCGGAAGACATTGTTCACGTTGAAGGCGGGATAGCGCTCCTGCGCCCGCTGGTCGTACTTGGCGCCCAGCGTCAGGCCCCACGTCAGCGGCACGCTGGTGTAGAGGAACGGCGAGTCGAAGCGGCTGACGGTGCCGAACACATTCAGGCCGACCTGACCGCCGACGCCGTAGGTGTAATTCTCGTTGCCGTAAGTGAAGTAGCGACCGCCGACGTTGCCGGTCGACCGACCTGAGCCGCCCGCAGCAAACGCCCGGTACACCAGCTTGCCGGAGTGGCCAAGCGGACCCGACACTTCGACCGCGGCGCCGTTGCCCTGCTCGAATGCGTTGTAGAGGTAGTACGCGGGTTCGACCAGCAGTTGCTTCGACGTCGACACGATCAAGCCGCTGGAGAGGCCGCCGCCGCCGCTGTTCAGGTTCAGGAAGTGGCCGCTGGTGCCCAAGGGAACTTGGAACATCGCAAACGTCAGGCGCGGGGTGCGCTCTGCCCGCATGCTGACGAGGTAGAACGAGTTGGGGATCTGCAGGATCGGGCCAAACGACCGCAACTGCAGCTTGGTGAAGCGGGTGTCGGCCTGCTTCTTCTCCATGTCGTATGCGCCTTCGATGCCGGCGACGACCGAGAACCGCATGCCGGGGTTGCCGCGGCAGACGGTCACTTCCGGGTCGAAACGGCAGCCAAAGTCGGCACAGTCGACCTTGCCGTCGTTGTCGTTGTCGACGCCGTCGGAGCACACTTCGTCGTTGCGCTCGCCGTCCTTGTCGCTGCCCTTGCCGATCAGGTCCTCCACGGACATGCCGTCGCGCAGCTCAGGCACGTCGTCCGGCACGCTGTTCGCACCACCCGCGCCACCGCCGCTCTCAAGTGGCCCTTGCCACGAGCCACGGCAAGGTTTGGCCTGGTCGCAGTCGCTGTCGTCGCAGTCGACGAAGCCGTCGCCGTCGTTGTCGAACCAGTCGCCGCACTTCGCGTCGTCGTTCTCGGGGCCCGATCCGACCTTGCACAGGACGTCGCCTCTGCAGTCGGCGTCCGCGCAGTCGACCATGCCGTCGCCGTCGTCGTCCTTGCGATCGCCGCAATTCGTCTCTTTGGCACCGGAATTCGCCGCCGGAGCGGTCGCCGCCGGCGTCTCGGCCGCCGCCGCAGGAGCAACAACCGCCGCAGGAGCAACAGCCGCCGCAGGAGCAACAGCCGCCGCGGGCGCAGGAGCACCCGGCGCCGCGGGCTGACCCCACGCCGTCGTCACGAACGAACTTCCCGCCACCAGGGCTGCCATCGAAAACAGGGCTGCCAATCTCATCATGACCTCGTTGGCCCGGGTGGGGCTAGAACTCGCAGATGCGCTTGCGGGGTTTGCCGTTCTTGTCCTTCAGGCAGACGTCCACGGCGGGGTTCCAGTTGCAATCCCAGTCGTCGCAGTCGGCATACCCGTCCTTGTCGTTGTCGGCGCCGTCGCTGCACTTGGCGTTGCCGTCGCCGAGGCTCTCCTGACAAGCCTGCTTGACCGAGATGTCGGTCGAGTTGCGGCAGGAGTAGTCCTCGCAGTCCGTATAGCCGTTGCCGTCGTTGTCGATGTCGTCGCTGCAGCGGTCGAACGTGACCTCGAGGACCGACGCGCAGTACTTGACCACCGCCGAGTCGTCGGCCTGCGAGCACGAGTAGTCGCCGCAGTCCATGAAGCCGTTGCCATCGTTGTCGACGCCGTCCGAGCACTTCACGATCGTGTTCTCGCCGATGGAGATGCAGTACTCGATCGCCTCTTGGGTGCCCTTGGAACTACAGGAGAAGTCGTTGCAGTCGATGTAGCCGTTCTTGTCGTTGTCCAGGCCGTCGCTGCACAGGGCCACGGTGTCTTCGGCCAGAGCGGGCGCGTTGGCGCAGTACTCGGCGATGGCGGAGTCCTTGGACTTGCTGCACGAGAAGTCCAAGCAATCGATGTACTTGTTGCCGTCGTTGTCGATGCCGTCCTGGCACTTGGGCAGCGTGTCTTCAGCTTCGGCGACCGGCAGGCACGCAGCGACCGTGTCGCACCCGGAGTCGGTGCAGTCGGTTTTGCCGTCGCCGTCGTTGTCCTTGCCGTCCGTGCACGCGGCCGAGTCGACGTCCGAATCCTCGGTGCACACCGTCACGAACATGCCCTTGCTACAGCCGTAGTCCTTGCAGTCCGTGTAGCCGTTGCCGTCGTTGTCCTTGCCGTCACCGCACAATTCGTTCGTGAACTCGCGCAGGCAGCAGGCCTCGGCAAGGTTCTGGCACTTGCGGTCACCGCAATCGAACTGACCGTCGTCGTCGTTGTCCTGAAAGTCGGCGCACAGCTCGACGGTATTCTCGACCTCGAAGGAAGGCACGGCCGGCACGTACTCGCCGCAGAACGTCGACAGCAGCAGGCAATCGACGTCATCGCAGTCGATCATGCCGTCCTGATCGTTGTCGATGCCGTCGGCACAGGTCTGGTTGTCGGCCTCGTAGCCGAGCACGGGCAAGACGCCGTTCTTGGTCACAGGCACGTCGTAGCAGCCGGACATCGCGACCGCGAGCAGGCCAGCAACGCAGGCCACACCGACGGTCGGGCGAGTAGGCAGGGTTCGAGAGGACTGCATGCGCTCCTCAGATGGGCGGAAGGTCCGCTCGGCGCGACGAATCAATCGTGCAAGCACGTCGCCGCTCCCTGGCCGTAGCGGCGGGAGAACGGCACGTACAGGTGACAGGCCCCTGCTTCGTGGCAGACCCACTGGCACGTCTTGTAGATGTCCAGATGGATCCACTTCTCGGAGTGGCCATCCTCGGTCGAGACCGTGCGGTTGTAGGTCGTGCCGTCGTAGCCCTCGTCATTCGAGTGCGCGGACGTCAGCACAAACTTCGGCACACCCTTGGCCCACATGCCGCGCCTCTCGGCGATCGCGGCCTTCTGCGCGACGATGTACCGATCGGGCGAAGGCAGCTTGGTCACCGTCATCGCGTGCGCCAAGCCCTTGCGGATCTGGTCCACGGCGAGGTCCGGGCAGTCCCACAGGATGCGGCCGTAGCCGTCGCGGTTCAGGTCTGAGGTGCAACGCCAAGAGCCTCGTCGGGCGTTCAGCGTCGCCATCTTGGCGTTGACGTACAGTTCGGACGCCTTCCAGTCGCCCCACTTGTGCACGTTGCCGAAGCTTTCCAGTGTGTTGTAGCCGGAAAGCCGGGCCTTGGTACCGGCGTACGGGCCCGCCAGAACCGTAAAGCTGTCGCCGTCGTTGAACCAGACGGGCGACAGCACACCGTTCAGCAGCACGCGAGAAGCAGGCCTGGCCCAGCCTTCGGAGGCGGCCGCCAGCAGCGCAACGATGCCGACCAGCAGGCCCACAGCAACGCGCACGCTGATCGGCGACCGAAGGCGAATTGTGTGGAGCGAAGGATCAGCCGAGTGGGCCAGGAAGCCGGGCATGGGAAAGCCCCTTGGTCACGTGCAGCGGAGGTGGCGGGGGGAGCCGAGCGCGCGTGCGAGCGGACTCAGACTACGGAGCAGCCGAAGGAGCAAGACCCTCGTCGCCACGACCGTCGACCATGATCGCGAAGTTCGGCTCGCGATACTCGTTCCGACCGCAAGTGGCCATCACCATCTTGATGACCTGGAAGGGAACGGTGCGGTCCGACTGAATGATGACCTTCCGGCTCTCCCGAACCTTCTGGGGGTTCCTGGGGTTCTGCTGGAATTTCCAAGACGTCTTCAGCACCTCAGCCAGCGGCTTGATGTCCCAGCTGGGGTACTTGACCTCGTTGACGTCGCCCAGGCTCATGATGCGCTTGTTCTCAAACAGCATCTCGCCGAGGGTGCTGCCATCGCCGCGGGTCAAGGCGACCATGGGCGCGCGCTCGAGTTCGGCCTTCGACGAGGCCTTGGGCATGGCGACGTTCGGATTGACCAGCATCAGCTCGCCGGCCGCGCTGAACGACTGGATCAGAAAGATGACGAGCATGATGAACAAGTCGATCATCGGCACGACATTCAACGTCGCGAAGATCGCCTTGGATCCGCCGGTCCTGACCGTCTTTTGGATGGTCTTGAGGGCAATGCCGTGACCGGCTCGTGATCCGGGGTGGTGGACAGCCATCTCGTTCCTCTGTCTAGGGCCCGCCGTTGGAGGCGGATCGGTTCGTCAGCGCCAGAAAGGGCCGCCAAGGGCTAGTTGAAGTCTGTGAACCCTTCGGCCTTCAGAAGGTTCTGATCGCCGACGGCAGGGTTTCTCAGGCAATTCTTCTTGGCCGCATCATCGATGCAGGAGCTGAGGATCGCGTCGAGGGTGCCGATCAAGTGCAGGTACTGCACCTTGTCTGACGCCACGACCATCACCTTGACCTTGTCGCCCAAGCCGGCCTCTTTCATGAAGCCTGCCAGAGTCTTCCGCAGTTCAGGGCGGTTGTACTTCTTGAATACTTCGATCTGGCCCTGACAATTCGACGCCGTACCCTTGCCGCGGCAGAGCCGGAACTCACCGTCGGTCGGGATGCGCTTGGGCTGGGCCAGCTCAGGCTTGGTCTCGAGATTGAACAGGTTGACCAGATAGCCGGAGGGCGTGATGGCCACGTTGATCTTCGGTTCCTTCTTGGGCTGCTCCTTCGGAGGAGTCTTGCTTGCCTTGGGAAGGGCCTGGTCGACGTCGACGCGGGACATCTGCGTCCACACCGCCGAGATCAGCAGGAAGCAGATCGTGCACGCCAGCAGATCGATGAAGGGCACGACGTTCAGTGTCGCGTCGGCTACGCCGCCTTTTCCTGAAGAACCACCACCCATCGTCTCTCTCCTGTCCGTTCGTCGAGCGTTGATCACCGCCCCGCGGAAGCCGGGACGGTCTCACGGAGCGCGCCGGCCGCTGCCGGTCAGCCCCAACCGGGCGAGTACTGCTGCTCTGCCTGCGGCCCCGGAGCCATCCCGTATCTCAGGGATGACTCCGGGCCGCGGGGCACGTCGAGCAGACGAGTCGGTCAGACACCCGCTCCCTCGTCAGGCCGTAACCCGCCGTGGAGCTACGCACCGCATCACGCGGCGGCGTCATCCTTGATGTCGCCCATCTTGTTGCGGTTGGCGACGATCAGGTTGAGCACGCGAACCGTGCCCTCGTCGATGTCCGCCTTGATTTCCTTGGCCTTGGAGGTCAGGACCGCAAACGCGAGCACGCCGATGATACCGGTCGCAAGACCGAACGCCGTGCAGTTCATGGCCTCCGAGATGCCCTGCGAGAGCAGGGTGGAGCGCTGCGACGGATCGACGTCCGGACGGCCGATGGCCGCGAACGTATTGATCAGACCCGAGATCGTGCCGAGCAGACCAGCCAGGGTGGCCGTGTTGCCGAGCAAGTTCAGGTAGTCGACGCGCTTCTCGATCTGCGGGATCTCGCGCAGATAGGCCTCGTCCATGGCCGCTTGGACTTCTTCGTCCGAGCGCTTCACCTTGAGGACGCCAGCGTGAACGATGCGAGCCAGCGGGTACTGGTAGGTCGAGCAGACCTTCAGCACGCGGTTCAGGTCGCCCTTGAGGATGGGCACTTGCAGGAGCTTGATGAACTCCTCCTTCTTCACGCTCGACCGGATGTAGAGCACGAAGATGCGCTCGAACATGATGGCCAGAATGAAGACGAGGTGCCCGAGGATGGGCCACATTCCCCAGCCGCCTTCTTCAAAAATCTCTGCGATGGAGTGAAACATCGGTCGTCTGCTCCGTGAAGATGCTGTCTGCTCGATACCCGCACAGGTGTGCGGCTGACTATGGACACCGCCCTGCTGCCCCCAGCTCTGGGGCCCCTACTTTCTGTCCGCCGACTTGTTGTCCGCCTCGCTTGGGTCCCGCTGCCATCGGTGTGAACCGGGTGCCGTGGGATTCTGTCGGGGAGGACTTCAGGGTACGAAACGAACGGAAGATAGGAGAATGCCCTTCGGTGTGTTCGGGGACCCTCCCCGTGTCGGCGTCGGATGCATGCTGTCATGCCGACAAGCGTTGCTGCGCGCCCTGACGGACGAGCCGAACGCCGCCGTATTTAGCACCCCGCTTTCGGAGGGGTCAAGTCTCCGCGTCGTCATGACCGTGAAAGTTTGGGACGGACGTTCGGTTGGGCGGGGTTGAGGGACGTAGCGACTGAAAACGGAAGCGAAAACAAGAAGGTGGTCGGGGGCGCTGGTGAGGGCGCCAAAGGCCTGACGGGTGGGGCGAATTGACGCAGGGTCCCGGCGTGGTGTAGGCGACACCCCAACCGCAGCCCCACGGGCCGCACAGGACGTGTCATGCGCAGAAGCGACATCGAAGAAATTGAGGCCATGTTGGACGACGACCCGCGTGAGGCGCTGAGCTTGGCGAGTCGCATCGTTGATGAGTCGCCTGACGACCCGGACGGGTGGGCCTGGCGTGCAGAGGCGCAGATCGCCCTGGGTCAGGCTGAGAACGCCCTGAAGTCGCTGGCGGAGTACGTGCAGCGCGACCCGGAGTGGATCGAGGCGTATACGATGCGTGCGGTGCTGCTGACAGAGCTCGCGCGGTTCAGCGACGCCCACGTCGAAGTCGAGGTGGCTCGCGCGATCGATAGCGAGGACCCTCGGTTGCAGCGCGCCGAAGCCGTGTGGCACGAGCTGCAGGGGCACTTCCCCGAGGCCGACAAGCTGTACGCGCTTGCGGCGGAGGGCGACCCGGGGCTGTATCCGGCGCCTCCCCGGTTCGACCGTCCGCGGGCCCAGGCGGCGATTCTGAAGGTGCTGCGCGAGATCGCCAAGGACGGCCTGAAGTTGCAGCCCGTGTTTGAGGAAGTACCCGTGCCCGCACCGACCAAGGGTGGCAAGCTGCTGACGCGGGCGCTGGACCTGCGGGACAAGAGCACCGTCGTGGTCTATCTGCGCAACCTGGAACGCGAACTGGACGATGAGTCGCAGATCGAGGACTTGGCCGAGGTGTTCGAGGACTGTCTGGCGGAGCTGGTCGAGGCGAACTGACCCAGAGCGATCGCAGTCCGATTCAGGCGGCCGGGTCGCTTGCCGGTGGTGCAGCCCGGCGGCGCTCATAGGCCAGCAGGCGCTCCACAGGGGCCACCCGCTCCATCGCCGCCGTGACGTAGGCCAGTGATTCGACGGGGCGCTGCAGGTCGCGTAGGCCCCTTGCTGTGGCCACGGCGAGGATGGCCTGATCGCGTCGATGTGCGTTGACCAGCAGCCAAGCTGTCAGCTCAAACCGCTCTGCCAGCCGCACCCGGCGCTCAGCGTCGAACCAGCCCCGTACAACGTCGGCACGGCGGTCTACGAGCACGCGGCTCGCCTCAGCGTCGTCTGGAGGCAGCGGCGTCGCCAGCGGGAGGACCAGTCCGTCGTCCAGCCGTCGCAGGAGCGTCGGGTCAGCGGCCAGCCAGTTCTCGCACCAGGGATCGCGAGCCAGCGACTCGCCTTGCGCGATGCGTTCGTCCAAGTGCGCCTCGTCCTCCGCGTCCAGGGCAACCTCGATCGCGTGGATCGGCTGAGCCTCTGATACGGCGCGGCGGACCTCGGGAAGATCGCCCTCGACGGTCTTGCCGAGCGCGAGTCGGCGGTCGAGACCCCAGCGCAGCCGCCCTGCAGCGAAAGCAGCCGGAACTTCTACCGGAATCACGCTGAACTGAACCTTCAGCCGGTCCATCATCTCACGCTCATGGGTGCGCGAGGTGTCGGGCAGGTAGAGCGCCGACAGCAGGCCCTCTTCGTCGGAGACCACGCCAACCGCGCACCACGGGCCGTCGATTGTCGACCAACCGCCCAAGAACAGCACCTGAGTGCCGATCTTGTCGAACGAGGTCGCGAAGCTGGGCAAGGGGTCGGGATGGGCGGCCATGTCAACGGGGGGGCGGGCGGAGGTCCGATCGGGGACGATCACGCCGCGTTGCCGGGCGCGAAACAGCAGCTTTTTCGTGTGCTTGGCGGTCTCCTTGTGGACCGTGAGCTCGCCGAGGGTCGCGACCAGGGCTAGCAGGCCGCGGGCATCGGCCTCGACCAGCAGCGCAAGCTCGACGTCCGGACTCATGCCTCGCAGCGCAGCTTGGGTCACGGGGACCTCGCCGCTGAGGAGGGCCAGCGCCCGGACGACCTCGCCGACGCGCTGCGCTGGGGCCTGGCCCGTGCGGAGCCAGCCCAGAGCGGTGTTGGTGGCAGGGGAGTTGGGCATGGGAAGATCAGGCCTCTGCAGCCGGGCTGCTCTGGTGGGGAGTCGGCGTGACGGCAGCTTCGGCGGCCTGCAGGGCCTCGCGCACGGCATCGAGTTCAGCTTGGGCGTGGGCGATCGCGTCCTGCAGCATTCGCTCGTCACCCAACTGGGCCACCGCGGCGCGCAAGCGTACGAGGGTGACCGCGCGCCCGATCGTGTGCATTGTCTCGAACAGCGGCGGCGACGTAGGGCGCCCGCACACGGCCACACGTACCGCCATCAGGCCGTCGCCGACCAGAACCCCGGCCTGTGTCACCGCCGCACGCAGCGCGGCTTCGATCGCGGCAGGCTCCCAATTGGGCTCGGCCTCGAGGCGCGCGATCACGTCCTCGACATACGCCCGCGAACCCTGCCGACCCAAGCGAACGGCGTTCTTCTTGCGACTCGTGCAGCCGATCAGCAGGTGACGCCCGAACAGGCCGGGGTTGCGCTGGCCACCGTAAAAGATGTCGGCGTGGTCCATGTAGTCGGCCAGCGAGGTGACCCGCTCTTGCACCAGCTGGGAAACGGGCCCGTGGCGGTCATCCTCGCGGTAGTAGGCAAAGGTGCGCAGCGCAAGCGATTCCGGTGTCATGGCCCGCAGGTACATGCCGTTGAGCCAGTCCAGCTTCTTGAGGTCGAAGACCGGGCCGCCCAACGACACCCGCGCGAGATCGAGCTCGCTGGCGAACTCGGTGAAGGAGAACTGCTCGCGCTCGTCTTGCATCGAGTAGCCCATCAGGCCCAGGAAGTTGAGCATCGCCTCGGGCAGGATCCCCGACCGCTGGTAGAACTCCAGGCTGGTCGGGTTCTTGCGCTTGGAGATCTTGGACTTGTCCTCGTTGCGCAGCAGCGGCATGTGCACGAAAACGGGCGGCTCCCAACCGAACGCCTGATACAACGCCAGGTGCTTGGGCGTCGAGTTGATCCACTCCTCTGCGCGGATCACGTGCGTGATCGCCATCAGGTGATCATCGACCACGTTCGCCAGGTGGTACGTCGGCAGCCCGTCGGTCTTCAGCAGCACCTGATCGTCGATCTGGCGGTTGTCGTACACCACGGGACCGCGCAGGGCGTCCGGCACCACCGACTCGCCTTCGGTCGGCATCGCCAGCCGCACCACAAAGGCCTCGCCGCTCTGGGCGCGCTGTCGTGACTCCTCAGGGTCCAACTGGCGGCAGTACCCGTCGTAGCGGGACGTGACCTTGGCCGCACGCTGCACCGCGCGCATCTGGTCCAGTCGCTCGGCCGTGCAGAAGCACCTGTACGCCTTGCCCTTCTCGATCAGCGTGTCGCAGTGGCTGCGGTAGATCTCGCCGCGCTCGCTCTGGCGGTAGGGGCCGCAAGGACCGCCAACGTCGGGACCTTCGTCCCACTCGAGCCCGATCCACTTCAACGACCGAAGGATGGCGTCCTCGCTGGCTCGGGTGGACCGCTTTTGGTCGGTGTCCTCGATGCGCAACAAGAACTGGCCGCCGTGGTGACGGGCGAAGGCGGCGTTGAACAGGGCGATGTAGGCGGTGCCGACGTGCGGGTCGCCGGTGGGGCTGGGGGCGATGCGGACGCGGACGGGGGTACGGGGCACGGGGATCGGCATGGGCGTTGGTCTCTTGGCTCGGCGAATGCCGAGTGAAGGGGGGTCAGGTTGGGGGCGGCTCGTCGGCCGCGAGGGGGTCCAACCGCGCGTCGCGCAAGAACTCCTGCACGCACTCGTGGTGGCGCAGGTCCGTGGGCAACGGCGCTTGAGTTGCAAACAGCGATTCCATTGCCGCGACGGTGGGGTCCAGTGCATCGTTGATGAAGACGTGCCATGGCATAGACGAAGCGACCAGCCCCTCCAACTCGCGACGAGCCGTCCGCAGGCGACGGCGCACGGTCGCGTCCGTCTCGGTTCCGCGTTTCAGCAGTCGCTCGACCAGCACGGGCCAGCTGGGCGGCAAAAGGAAGGCGAGCCGGGTGCGATCGGGCAACTGAAGGTACAGGTTCAGCGCGCCGACGATGTCGATGTCGAACAGGGCGTCGCGGCCTTGTTCGCGCATCCGGTCGATCTCGTGCAGCGACGTGCCGTAGAAATGGCCGTGGACCTCCGCCCACTCCGCAAAGCCACCGGCGTCACGCAGCTGTTCGAAGGCCGACCGGTCAACGAACCAGTAGTCAACTCCAGTGGTTTCGGTCGTCCGGATGGGACGAGTGGTGTGGCTGACGCTGAAGCCGCGCCGCGCGGGCTGCCGGTCGATCAGCCGGTGCGCGATCGTGGTCTTGCCCGCGCCTGCGGGGCCGACAAGCACGATGAGGCGGCCGCCCTCTTCCCTATCCGGAGCCGTCATGGAGCCCCCAGGATGCCGGCCGCCTCGAGCGCGTCTGAAGACAGCGCCTCTGGCACCGGGCGCCCTGCGTCCGTCAGCGCCTCGCGGATCGCCTCCTGCAGCTTGTCCAGCCCGTCGGTCAGTCGACCGTTCACAAAGAACGTCGGCGTGCCCTGCACACCGGCGGCGCTGCCCTCGGCGATGTCGGCGTCGATGGCGGCAAGCGCCTCTGGACTCGCGTAGTCGGCTTGGAACCGCTTGGCGTCCAGGCCGATCTTGGCTGCGAACCGCTTGAAGTCGGCATCCTCGAGTCGCTTGGCCGTGAAGAGCGCGTCATGCATCTGCCAGAACTTGCCTTGCCGATGCGCGGCCCAAGCGGCGCGGGCAGCGGGTTCCGCGCGCACGTGGTTCTGGCGAAGCGGAAAGCTCTTGAAATAGACGGTGCAACCGTAGTGCTTCTGCAACATCTCAATCGGTGCGGCGACCTTGCGGCAATACGGACACTCGAAGTCGGAGAACAGCACCACGGGCACGACCGCCGGTTCTGGTCCCAGCAAGGGGGCGCCAGCGTACTGGAAGGTTGCGACCGTGTTGAGGCGCTCTACCTCTTCCAGCAGGCTGCGGATCACTTCCTTCTTGGTTTGGCCCTCCCGCAGCAGGCGCACGATCAGCGCCGCCAGCTTGGGGGCGATCGTGCAGTCTCCGGCCTGAAGGGCGTCGGCCATCGTCCGCGGCTTGCCACAGGGGTCGAACTGCTCCGTCAGGATGTCGAAGAGGGTCTGACGATCACGCTCCGGCAGGTCCTTGGCGTCCACGCCCCGTGGCAGCGTGGCAGGCGCGGGCGCAGCGGCGGAGGCTGCCGTCGCGGTGGCCGAATTGGGCTCTGCGACATACGGGACCTCGCGTCCCTGACCGGAAGTCTCTGCGGCAGCGCGAGTCGAGTCGGCGTGCTTGCAGCCCGTGATCAAGGCCAGCAAGGCGAGCGCGAGGCAGAGGACGGTGCGACTGCGGCGCTGAGGAACGAACCTGGACAGCATCGGTCTCCTGATGCGGGCCGCTGGCCCGACGAAACGGTGCACGGTAGCATGCGGTTCGATCGCTTCCCGATCAAGGCGGCAGCACCGCGGAATCCACCGCGCCGACCTGATTCCCCACTGCAGCGGGTGTCCTTCCATGCCCCGGATCCTCCTCGCGCTGGGCAGCAACGTTGCCGACTCCGCCGCCTCGGTGCGCTTGGGCTGGGCCGCTGCGTGTCAGGAACTCGGACTGCGCGACGCGAAGTTGAGCGAAGTCGTGCAATCGCCCCCCGCCGAGGGGGCGACAGGGGGGCCGTTTGCCAACGCGGTGGGGCAAGGGCGGACGGAACAATCTCCGCAGCTCGTGTTGGCGGCCTGTCAGCGGATTGAGCAAGCGTTTGGCCGAGATCGCACCCGCGAGGGCTACCACGGTGCGCGGCCCTTGGACCTAGACCTGCTTGACTGGGACGGCCGGTGCATCGACCTGCCGCTCTTGCAGCTGCCACATCCTCGGCTTTCGCTGCGGCGTTTCGTGCTGGAACCCCTTGCGCAGGTCGCACCCGATTTCGTAGATGCCCGCTCCGGCCGCACGGTCGCTGAACTGCTCGCCACCCTGCCCGATGTCTGAAAGAGGAACTGCATGCCCGTTTGTCTGAGCGCCCGTTGCCTCCTGTTCCCCCTGCTGGGTGCCCTGACCGGCGTGCTTGCGGGTTGCGAACACGACTCGCCCCCAGCGACGTCCTTTGTTCCGGCCGGTAGCGGCGGCTTGGCGCCCATGATCGCGTTGGTCGAAGTTCCGATCGGTCAGGGGCCGCAGCTCGAAGCTCTCTTGAGTGCCATCGAACGTATCGGCGTCGCCGAGGACGTCACGGAGTCACTGGTGGGGGCCGCCAAACAACTGGGGCCAACGGAGCTGGCTGCAAACCCCGCGGCCCGGTTGTGGGTCCTGCAGGCGATCTATCGTCTGGTGCTGTCAAAGAACTTTCGTGAGCGATTTCAAGAGGTGCGCGACCTGACCGGGCAGTTGCACTCGGCCGCCCCCGACACGGCCGAGACCCGGTTCGCCCGGGCCTACTTGCGATGGATCCTGCTGGCCGATGGCAAGGGAGGGCTGCAAGCCAACGGCGTCGAGCGCGGCATCGTCGTCGATCTGGAGCACGATCTCGCTCTGTTGGTCGCACAGCATCCCGACTTCGTAGGGCCGAGTGGTTTCGACCATCCGCGACTCGAGACGGAGCTGAAGTCGGTGCGTGCGTTGCTGGCGATCATGCCCTTGCACGCCGTGCCTGCAGCGGCCGACGCCACGGCAACCGCGGCTCCAGAAGCGGCGACCCCATCCACAGTCCCTTGATCATCGGCGACGGAATTCAGCGAGTGGACGTCGCGTCGGGCGGCAGCGGCGCCGCGGTCCACGCAGGCATCGGCAGTTGATCCGGCACCACGGCCGTCGCGGGACGACCTAGGGCAAACCTGCGCAACGTATCGCGATCGAGCAAGCGCAACGCGTTGCCCCGATACAGCTTTTCCAGAACCTGTGGAGGCAGCCCTACCGCGTCCACCTTCCAGCGACCCTGGATGGGCGAAGGGTGATCGATCTGCCGCAGCGCGGTCTCCAGGTAGCGGAAGTGCGCTTGGAAGAACGGCGCGACGTCCTCGATGCCCGGCTCTATCGCTCCGTTCGACCCGAGCATCAGGAAATCGCCACCCACGCCCATGTCGGTGCCGAACAGCACGCGATCTTGGTGTTTCAGGAAGAACTGCCGGACCTTGCCAGCTGGATGGCGTCCGAACTCACCGACTCGTGCCGCGATGTCGATCACGAGGTTCGGGTTGCGGTCCAGAAGCCCATCCACGTAGTCCAGATCCTCAGCAGCGTTGCCGAAGTGGACCGCGACGAACGTGGTGCGAGGATTCGCGCGATACAGCCGCTCAGTTCGCTGCAGAAGCTCAGGCCACGGCAGGACTTCCGGGCGGTCGGCATAGGACCAGTACGGGTGCACCTTCAGCTCGTCCCACCGCTCGTTCTGCGGGGTGGTGGGCAGCCAAAACGCACGCGGGTCGGCCACGTGGATCGACACGGGGATGCCCAGCTCGGCGGCCTTGGCCCACAGCGGCTGCAGTCGCGGATCGTCCGGCGCCACCAACCGGTCGTCCTGATCGACCGCGCCCAACCCCAGCGCCTTGGTGATCTTCAGGCCCCGGAAGCCATAGCGGTCAACGGCCTCCTGAAGTCGCGCCGCCTCTCGCTCTGCCCAGCCGCGTACGCCGAACATCGACCAATCCGGGCTGGCGAAGTTGATCACGCGCCCGCCGAACTGGTCGGCCAGCTCCTTTGCCGCAACCCAGTCCGCAGGGCCCTGTCGATAGGATCCGCCACTCAAGTTCACGACCTTCTCGATGCCGTTTTCAGTCAAGATTCGGACCAACCGCTCAGCGCCGGAGGGGTCCAGGTGTCCGTGCATGTCGATGATCGGTGGGCGAACCCACGTAGAGGGCACGGCGTGCGGAAGGGCGGGGTTGACGATCGCAGCGCGCACAGCTTCGGGGCGTCGGCAGGATGCCAGCGCCAGACAAGCCAAGCCGGCCGCCAGAAGAAACAGGGCAGCCAAGCGCGTTGGCGAAGAAACCGCAGCGATCATGTCGGGCGCGGTCGCGTTGTGCGCTGTTCGATGGGCTTGCGGTGGTCGCGCCCCTGGAAGATCCGCTGCACGTAGATACCGGGGGTGTGGACCTGATCGGGTTCGATCTCGCCCACCTCGACCAGTTCCTCAACCTCGGCGATCGTGATCTTGCCGGCCGCCGCGACCATGGGAGCAAAGTTACGGGCGGTCTTGCGGAAGACGAGGTTGCCGTAGCGATCGCCCTTCCAAGCCTTCACGAACGCGAAGTCGCCGCGGATGCCGCGCTCCATCACGCACATGCGACCGTCGAACTCCTGCACCTGCTTGCCTTCCGCGACGACCGTGCCGTAGCCCGTGGGCGTGAAGAAGGCAGGGATCCCGGCGCCACCGGCCCGCAGCCGCTCTGCCAGCGTACCTTGGGGGTTGAGTTCGACCTCGAGCTCTCCGGTCAGGTACTGCCGTTCGAACTCCTTGTTTTCACCGACATAGCTCGAGACCATCTTGCGGACCTGCCGACTCTGCAACAGCACGCCCAGACCGTCATTCGTGGTGCCGGCGTTGTTCGACACGATCTCCAAGTCCTTGGTCCCCTTGCGCGCGAGCGCGGCGATCAGGTTCTCGGGGTTGCCGCACAGGCCAAAGCCCGACACGAGCAGCGTGATGCCGTCGCGCAGGTCGAAGAGCGTGCTGTCGGCGTCGGGGAAGACCTTGTTCATCGGATGGACCTCCAGTCCGCAGGGTGCGCTTCAGCGGATAGCACGGGGCGGACGCGCCGGTCAACGCGTCGGGAGATGCGGACGGGCCGACACCGACCTTGGCAAAAAGCACGACGGGGAAGACCCTTGCGGATCCTCCCCGTCGCACGATCACGAACGTGAACAGACTACTTGGCGGCCGGAGCCGGAGCAGCCGGGGCTTCAGGAGCCGGAGCCGGAGCAGCTGCGGGCGCACCCTCGGGAGCGGGGGCCGCGCCGGGGGCAGGCATCGCGCCAGGAGCGCCGCCTTCAGGCTGCTTGGGCATGTTCTTCATCATGGCGGCCATCAGGCGACCCATGAGGGGGGTCATCTTCTCTCGGCCGTACGCCTCGACCTGCTTCTTCTCTTCCTCGTTCAGCTTCTTCGAGAGCTCTTCGCCCTCGACCTTCATCGAATCAGCCGAAGCCTTGAACTTCTCGCCGATCGCCTTGACCTTGGCTTCATCGCCGCCGGCCGCTTCGACTTCGACGATCATCTTCTCGAGCTCGACGGTCATCTTGTCGATGAGCGTCTTGGCCTTGGTCACGTTCTCGGTCGTGCCAGCAACGGCAGCCACACCAGCGTCGGCCGCGGGAGCGGTGACGGCGGCATCAGCAGCAGGCTTGGCTTCTTCCTTCTTGCAGCCCCAGGTCGCGAGGGCGGCACACATCAACGAAACGGTCAGCAGACCGCGCAGGGTGAACATGGAAAACACTCCTTGTCTTGCTGCATCGCAGCGGGCCGCGCGTTTCCGGAAGTCAGGGTGGCTTTAGGGGGACGCGCCGAGGGTCGGGGAGAGCAAAGATGCCACAAAAACACGAACGCGGAAAGGATCGTCAGATCCTTCCCGCGTTCGTTTGGTCACTTGACCTTACGGGACCTTGGGGGCCTCGGGAGCGGGAGCAGCCGGAGCAGCCTCAGCCGGAGCGGCGGGGGCAGCGGGAGCGGCGGCAGCCGGATCGGCCGGAGCAGCGGGAGCAGCAGCCGGGTCAACAACCGGAGCCGGCGCGGGAGCGGCAGCTTCGGGAGCCGGGGTAGGAGCGGGAACTTCAGCAGTGGGCGCAACGGGAGCAGCCGGGGCTTCAGCGGCAGCCGGAGCAGCCTCTTCAGCCTTCGGCTCTTCCTTCTTGCAGGCCACGAAGACGAGACCCAGAGCGGCGATAGCAATCAACAAACGAAAAGCAGCCATGTGCTTCAATCTCCTGAGATTGGGAACGCTCAACCCGCTCTCCTCCGAACCTTGGAGGCCAACGCAAGGCCGAGACTGACCTGCCGGAAACACCGATGTACCGGCAGGACGTACCCACCAAGCACGCACCATGGTAGTGGAGTGCGCCAGCGTGTCAACTCGCTTGTCGTCAAGAAGGCAAAACCGGCATACGGTGACCTCAACGCGTGTTGTATCCGACCCTACGGAGGAGTCCCATGCCGAAGTTCGAGCTCGTCTCGCCCCACCGTCCCGCCGGTGACCAAGGGGCGGCCATCGCTGGCCTTTCCCTTGGATTACAGCAAGGTGAGGCCGCACAGGTCCTGTTGGGGGTCACCGGGTCCGGCAAGACCTTCACGATGGCGTGCGTGATCGCCGAGCTGCAGCGGCCGGCGCTTGTGCTCGCCCCGAACAAGATTCTGGCGGCGCAGCTTCACGCGGAGTTGAAGGGGCTGTTTCCCCACAACGCTGTTGAGTATTTCGTCAGTTATTACGACTACTACCAGCCCGAGGCTTACGTTCCGTCGACCGACACCTACATCGAGAAGGACTCGATGATCAACGACGAGATCGACCGGATGAGGCACGCCGCGACCTATGCGTTGCTCGAGCGGCGCGACGTCGTGATCGTGGCGTCGGTGTCGTGCATCTACGGTATCGGCGCGGCAGAGTCGTATGTCGGGATGCGGGTTCCACTGGCGGTTGGTCAAGAGATTCGCAGGGATACGCTGCTGCGCAAGCTGGTCGACGTGCAGTACGAGCGCAACGACTTCGAGCTTGCGCGCGGCGCCTTTCGGGTGCGCGGTGACGTGATCGAGATCCAACCGGCCTATGCCGACGACCGGGCCATCCGGATCACGCTGTGGGGCGACGAGATCGAGCGTCTGGAGACCATCGATCCGCTGCGGGGCACCGTGCTGGCGTCGCAGGAAAACACGAACATCTATCCGAATTCGCACTACGCAACGCCCGCGGAGCAGTTGATCGCAGCGCGGGAGACCATCGCGGTCGAGCTGCGGACGCGACTGCAGGAGCTTCGCGATCAAGGCAAGTTGCTGGAGGCGCAGCGGCTTGAGCAGCGCACGATGTTCGACCTGGAGAATCTGGAGAGTCGGGGCTTCACCAACGGCATCGAGAACTACGCGCGCCACTTGTCGGGGCGACTGGCGGGCGAGCCGCCGCCTACGCTGGTAGACTATTTCCCCCGCAATTTCATCACATTCATCGATGAGTCGCATGTCACCGTCGGACAGGTCGGCGGCATGTTCCGGGCGGACCGGTCGCGCAAGGAGACGTTGGTCGATCATGGGTTCCGGCTGCCCAGCGCGCTGGACAACCGCCCGCTGCGGATCGAAGAGTTCATGCAGCGAACTCCCCAGATTGTCTATGTTTCCGCCACACCCGGCGACGAAGAGCTTCGCCAGACCCATGGCGTGATCGTCGAGCAGCTGGTTCGGCCGACGGGGCTAGTGGATCCTGAGGTCGAGGTGCGCCCCGTACGGAGCCAGGTCGATGATCTGTTGGGTGAAATACGGATTGTCGCGCAAGCTGGCGAGCGGGTGCTGGTGACCACGCTGACCAAGCGGATGGCCGAGCATCTGACGGAATACTACGAGGAGTTGGGGGTGCGGGTGCGCTACATGCACTCCGACGTCGAAACTTTGGAGCGCATCGAGCTGATCCGGGGCCTGCGCGCGGGCGACTTTGACGTGCTGGTCGGCATCAACCTGTTGAGAGAAGGCCTTGATCTTCCAGAGGTTTCACTGGTTGCCATTCTGGACGCCGACAAGGAGGGCTTCCTGCGCTCGCGTCGGTCGCTGATCCAGACGATCGGGCGCGCGGCGCGCAACGTGAACGGCAGGGTGATCCTGTACGCCGACCGCATGACCGACTCGATGGCGCAGGCGATCGCCGAGACTGAGCGACGGCGCACGGCCCAGCAAGCGCACAACCTGGCCAACGGCATCACGCCGCGCACGATCGTCAAGGCGCACGCGCAGTCCAAGGCCGCGATGGCAGCCGGCCCGTTGCATGATGCCGAGGTGCTGGCGCGTGGTCGCAGCAAGGCGGATCTGGAGAAGCAGATCGTCGAGGTGCGCAAGAAGATGAAGGCGGCGGCCGGCGAGCTCGCCTTCGAAGAGGCAGCGCGGCTGCGCGATGAAGCGAAGCACTTGGAGCAGGTGTTGATCGCGATTGCGTAGGCGCAGCAGTTACTTGCGCCGCAAGGTATGCCACTTGATCGAGGGGGCACGGCCCAGGCGCACCCGACGCAACCCCACGTCCAGCAACAACAGCAGCAACCCCCAGCGCACCAGATCGGGCCACAGCCACTGCCAGCCTCGGTGGGTCGCGCCGTGGTCGTCGACCCAATCGGTGGGCCCGCTGCCCAGTCGGCCACCGGTGCCCTTGACCAGTGCTTCAAGGCCGGACCCAGCGGGGTCGGGCAGCCGGTACTCATCAGGATACGGGTGGATGGCGGTGGCGCGGCCGGTCGCCAGCACTGGCTGATCGGGACTTGCGCGCAGTTGCACCAGCACGTCGTAGGGACCCAACTCGGTCAGCGGAATGGTGGTCTCGTAGCGGCCGGCGGCGACCTCGGGCAGCGGCAGGCGCTGGCGCGTTCCGTTGGGAAGCTGCACCTCAGCGACACCAAAAAGACCTTGCAAATAGCGATCTTCTTCGTCGATGGCGTCTGCCGCGATGCGAAGTTGATCACGCTCGCGGGCCAGCCGCACGGTGGCCGTCAGCCCCAGGTCCTCTTGCAACAGGTCGCGCACCAGCTGTCGCGCGAAGATCGGGTAGCCGGGCCAGTCGATCCAGGCGGCGGCCCAGCGGCCCTTGAGGTCACTTGTCCACACCGTGACCTTGCCCAACCCCAGACGCCACCTCACGAGCAGCGGCTGGCCGGTGGAGGCCCGCACCAGCTCTTCGGCACCCGGCTTGACCTTGGACGGCACCAGACCTGTCAGCACCGGCGCGTTGTCGATCGCCACGCCCCGCAGCAAGTCCACGCGTCCGCCGGCTAGCCGCCGCGCGCGGATGGCCGTCTCGACCAGCGGGTCGCCTGCGATGAGTTTGGTTTCCTTGACGAAGATGCGAGGCAGGGTCTCCGGTCGGTCAGTGAAGTATGCGCGGCCGCCGCCCCGGTCGGCGATCATTTCCAGCAGGCTGCGATCGACGTCGGCGCCGATGCCGACGCTGGAGACGGTGATGCCGCCGCGACGCATCTGGCGCACCAAGGGGTCGATGCCGGCACGCGGAGCCTGGCCGTCCGTCAGCACGATCACGTGCTTGATCTTGGCAGGCGTCGACTGCAGCGCCTGCCACGCGATCTCGAGCGCGGGATAGATGTGCGTGCCGCCGCTGGGTGTCAGCTTGGAAATGTCCGTTGCGATGCGGTAGCGGTTGCCGGCGCGCTGCAAGCGGACGGCGGTGCGGGCCTCGCTGTCGAACGCGACGACGCCGATGCGATCTTCGTGGGCCATGGCCTCAGCCGTCGCGCGGGCGGCTTCCTTGGCCAACTCCATCTTGCTGCCCGACATCGAGCCCGACCGGTCGATCAGCAACATGAGGGCTATCGTCGGGTTTTCGACCGAGCTCTCGATGTCCATCCGCACCGGCAGCACGTGCTTGTCCAGATACGTGTTCTGGTAACCGCCGGAGCCCAGACTGTTCTCGCCGCCGATCACCAGCAGTCCGCCCCCCTGCTGCGCGTAGGCGTGCAGGTTGCGCATGTCGCCATCGCTGAGCAGCTGCACGCCGGCCGGTGTCACGCGTGGCACGTCGGACAGAATGACGGCCTGAAATTGCTTCAGTCCGGGCAAGTTGTTGGGCAGGCCATCGCCGCCGCGAACGTCGACCTCGTAGTCGTCGCCCAAGGCCCGCGCCAGCTGCTGCGCCTGAGTGGCCACGCCCTCGACGTACAGAATCTTCGGGCGCGCGCGCACGATGACGCGTGCGCGCAGGTGGTTGTTGGCGGCGAAGCGGTCCGCACCGTCGACGAGACTGCAGCTCGCGTTCAGCTCCGCCGTGCCGCCGTCCTTCAGCCGCAACTGCCCCAGCTCGACCCGCGTGGCTCCGGGTTGCACCTGCGCGGTGACGGGCGGTAGGTCCTGCCCCGGCGCCTTGACGCGGCAAGCCACCCGGGCAATCGCGCTCGACTGCACCGAGATCGCTACTAGAAACGGAACGTTGGCTCGTACTACCGGGGGCAGATCGAATCGCTCGATCAAGAACTCTGCCTGAGTCGGCATAGGCGGCAGCGCGGGGGTGTGCACGCGCACGCCAGCAGCTTTCAGCGTCTGGACGAGCTCACTCGCGTCGCCGCGCGTCTCGATGCCGTCGCTCCAGATGACGACGTGCGGCACGCTCTGGGCGTCCAGCAGGCCCAGCGCCACGTTCAGCGCACCAGCGAGATCGGTCTCGCGGCTGGCAGCGGGGTGGCGCGCGATCACGGGGGACGGAACTGCATCGTCTGTCTCGGTATCGGTGTCGGTCGGTGGCCAAGGCAGGCGCTCAGCCTCTCCGTCAAAGGCGACCACGGTCACGGGGGGCAGACGCTCCTCATCCGCCGCGTCTAGCGTCGGCTGATCCGCTTCGATCTTCAGGACCTGCAGGTTCGTGGCGCGGGCAGATGCAGCGGCGGCGGCCAGCAGCTCGTCCGGCACGGACTCGGAGCGGTCGACCAGATGGAGGATCTGCACACGGCGGGGCACCTTCTGCAGCGACCGGGGCCCGGCAGCGGCGACGGCCAGCAGCACCACCAGCGCGGCCCGGACCAGAACCTGCAGAGCGCGCTGGGGCTTGGGCAGATCGGTCAGGCCGAAAGGAGCCAGCAACGGCAATCCAAGTGCCAGCGCGGCAAGCCAAAGCCAGCGTGGGTGGGCAAACGAGATGCCCAACGCTTCCAGGTGCGCGAGTTCTGGCGGCACCCAGTAACCGGCCGTGATCGCGGCGGCCAGCGATACCAGCCCTCCGGCATACAACCCTGCGGAACGAGAGGAAAACCAGTGCTTCACACGGTCCTCCTGCGCAGGTAGAGGCCGAATTCGGCGGCAAGCACGACAGTGGCGGCGAGCAACAGCCACGTCCAGCGGGGCTTGGGGGGGCTCGGATCGGACCCTTCGGCCGCATCCGGGCTTGGCGGGGCGCGCCCCAGCACCTTGATCTCAGCCGGACCTTCCGCGGGCGGCAGCACGGTCGCGCGTGCCACTTCTCGTCCGTCGGGCGAAAGCCACACCTGCACGCCGTGGGTCTCGCTGGCGGCCAGCAGCTGTCCACCGGAAGTTCGCGCGAGCTTGGCGTCTTTCTGCCCGGGTTCCAAGTGCTTCCAGCCGGGACCGGCGCCTGCAGCCTCGATCGCCCACGGACGGCCCAACTCCAGCGGTGCGAGCAGCGGCTCCTCCTCGCCCGCCAGCCAGGCAACGGCGTCATCCATCAGGATCGGCATGGCGAATCGGCCGCCCAGATCGGTCTCGAGCAAGTCGAGGCCCCACTCGAGGGTCCGCACCGGCGTCGTCTGCGCGACCATGACGGGGGCGGAGGGCAGCGCAGCGGCCAGCACCACATCGCCGGGCTGTGCTGCAACGACCCGAATTTGGTCGAAGTTCGTGTCCTGGAAGCTGACGCCCCGCATCAGCGCGTGGTCGGCCGCGCGCACCACGACTTCGGGCGCCTGGGCATAGCGGGCCTTCGGGTCGTCGGAACGCAGCAGCAAGCGCAGGCCGGGCGTGCCCTCGGGCAGCGGTCGCGCCAACTGGTCCAGCACCACGACGTCGATGCCGTGGCGGACGCGCTCCTTCCACGCATAGGTCTCAGGCTTGTAGGCCGACGGCAGAATCGCGTGCAGACGCACTCGATCAGAAGCCAGCAACGCCGCTTCCAGAAATAGGTTTCCTTCGGTGACCAACAGCACGTGCAGCTCGTGTCGCTCGGCCAGTACGGCGAAGCCCCAGTCGTCGTAGGGGGCCAGATCCACGAACTCTGGGGCCTTGCCGGGGGGAGGCGGCTCCGGAGCGATCCTGACCGCCAGTCGCGCGGCAGAGAGGTCGACGTCCTCGAGCACGTGGCGACTGGTCCCGGGCAGCACCGTCAGGGTCGTGACCCGGCGCAGGGCTGCATCTTTGCCGAATTGTGGGGCATCCTGGGCGCGGTCGGATGCCGCGATCGACAGACGCGCCTGCACCGGGCGGCGCGCGTCGTTGCGCAAAGTGACGGTGACGGTCCCTCGTCCCGGGTCGCCGGCGGCGGGGCGGACGCGCACATCGGCGACCGCCAGATTGTCCAAGCCCTGAGGCAGCAGCGCGGGCTCGCTCTTGGCCCCGGTGCGGTCGCGGGCAGGACCCACGCGAAGAACCTGCAGTGCGGACGGCCACTTGGCAGGGGCCACCAGCGCCGGTCCGCCGTCGGTGACCAGCACGGTGCGCACTCGCGGTCGTCCCGCCAACGCCTGATCGGCCGCCGCGAGCGCCCTCTGCAGATCCAACCCGCCCGACGAGGTTCGCACGTCATCGAGCGCTTGCAGCAGCGTAGGCCGCGGCGCGCCCCAGCCCGAACGCACCTGGACGTGGCCGGTTGCCGACAACAGCAGGAAGCGGTCGCTCGACGGTGCCTTGCCCACCAGCTCGGCCACGGCACCCAAGGCCTCGTCGAGTCGCGTGCCTGCAACGCCGGGTCCCAGCCGGCCGCCGCGACCGTCGCGCGACCCCATGGAAGCGGAAGTATCCAGAATCAAGACGGTATAGGAAGAACCCGCCGTCACGGCCCCCACCGCCCGAGTCAGCAGCGGGTCGGCCAATGCGGTGACCAGCAGCCCTGCGATCGCCGCCATCAGCAGCAGCGACAACAGGCGACGCCAGTGCCTGCCCACCGCGCGCGACTCGGACTGCGCGAGCACCCGCTGCCACAACGCGCCGAATGGCACTTCGACGCGCCGCCGCCGGGGACGCAGCAGGTACAGCAGGGCAAGCGCCAAGCCGATAAGCCCGGCGAGGATGACGGCCTCGCGCACGGTGGTCAGCAAGCCCGTCACGCCAGGAACCCTCCTGCGCGAAAGACCTTCATCACGACCTCGTCGAACGGCAGCGCGAGATCGACCTGCAGGCAGCGGGCGCCGGCTTTGCGAGCCGCACGTTCGATCTCGCCAGTGAACCCATCAAAAGCCTTGCGGTAATTCTCCATCAACGCCGGTGTCAGGCACAGCTCGCGCACATCGCCCGTCTCGCAGTCGACCAGCGCCAGATCGCCGAGCACCGGCGCGTCGAGCAGAGTCCGATCGACCAGATGCAACACCATCGGTTCGTAGCCGCGAAAGGCGAGGTAGCGCAGGCTGTCGCCCAAGCCCGCCGGGTCATAGAAGTCACTGAGCAGCACCACCAAGCCGCGGCGGGGCTGGTGGCGGGCAAAGGCCTCGATCGAGCGATGGATTTCCGTGCGCCCCCCCTGCTTGACGTCAGACAGTACACGCAGGATGCGAAAGAACTGGCTGCGCCCGCGCAGGGGTCGCATCGGAGCCTCGATGCCCTCGCCAAACGGCACGACCGACACCCGATCCAGATTCGACAGCGAGATGTACGACAGCGCCGCGGTGACCTGCAGCGACCGGTCGAACAGGCTGTGCTGGCCGTCTGCCGCCATCGTCATCGAGTTCGAGCGGTCGAGCAGGAAGTAGACGCTCAGGTCTTCTTCCTCTTCGTAAAGGCGCAGTTGCAGGCGCTCGGTGCGCGCATACAGCAGCCAGTCGATGGCCCGAGGGTCGTCGCCGGGGGCGTACTCGCGGTGGTCGGCGAACTCGATGCCGCTGCCGATCTTGCGCGACCGTCGCATCGCCCGCTGGCCGGACGTGGCGATGCGACGAGACAACAACGCAAGCTGCTCGACGCGGCCGAGAAAGGCGGCGTCGAACAGGTCGTCGCGGATCTTGCGGGCGGAACCGTCGGCCAAAGCGAACTCCCTGCTACTTCTTGTCCAATTCCTTCAGCATCTGGGCGATCACCTGGTCGGTGCGCACGCCGTCGGCCTCTGCGTCGAAATTCAGCAGCAACCGGTGGCGCAGCACGGGCAGGGCCAGCGCTCGCACGTCGTCAACCGAGGCGTTGTAGCGCCCCTGCGTCAGTGCCCGCAGCTTGGAGCCCAACACCAGCGCCTGCACCGCACGCGGACTTGCCCCGCCGCGGAGGTATTGCTTGGCAGGCCCCAGCGTGCCGTGCGAACCGGACACCAGCCGAACGGCGAAATCGATCACGTCCGGAGACACCGGGCACTCGAGGGCAAACCGGTGGATCTCCAAGATTTCTTCGGCCTTCATCACCGCGTGCAGCGTTACCTGCTCGGCCTTGACGGTGCGGGACACGATCTCGCGCAGCTGCGCTTCGGTCGGAAACGGCACCAGCAGCTTGAACATGAACCGGTCCAACTGCGCCTCAGGCAACGGGTATGTGCCCTCCATCTCCAACGGATTCTGCGTCGCCATCACGAAGAACGGCGGCGCCAGCTGCCAAGTCTGCCGGCCGACCGTGACCGAGCGCTCCTGCATCGCCTCCAGCAGCGCCGACTGCACCTTGGGAGTTGCGCGGTTGATCTCGTCGGCCAGCAAGATGTTCGTGAAGACCGGCCCCTTCTGGAAGGTGAAGGCCCGCCCGCCCTGCTTGTCGTCCATCAGCACCTGGGCACCCACGATGTCGCTGGGCATCAGGTCGGGGGTGAACTGCACGCGCGAGAATTCCAGACTCAGCGCAGAGGCAAGGGTTCGCACCAGCAGCGTTTTTCCGAGACCCGGCACGCCCTCGAGCAAGATGTGGCCGCCGCCCAGCAGGCCCAGCAGCACGCCTTCGATGACGTCCTCCTGTCCCACCATCACGCGGCCGAGCTCGAGTTTGAGCGCGTCCAAGCGTTCGGTGATCCAGGCGACGCCCTGATCGATGTCCTGGGCAGTCGGGTCCTTGGTGACGAGCGGGGTCATGGCGGTCATGGCGTGGCCTCTGCGATGTGGCCGAAAAGCGGCCGGATTCCTGCGTCGTTTTAAGGGGCGGGGGCGGTGGTCCGCGGGCGGATCAACTCGAAGTAGCGGCGGACGGTGGCACGGCGACCCGGGGGCAGTTCCTCTGCGTCCAGCATCTGTTCGGCGACTTCGCTGTACTCGGCGTAAACGTCGCGCCAGCTCTGCTGCGAGAACCCCTTGCGCGCGGCGTCGACAAACGTCTGCTTGACGTCGGGGCCGTCGCCTTTCTGGCCGGTCAGCTTCTCGCGCTTGCCGCCCGCGATGCGATCTTGCGACGGGTCCTCGCGATTGTCGCCGCGACCGGTGCCGGGACTGTCGGCAACCTTGGACGACTCCTCAGGTTCTCCGTCGTCGGCCTGGCCCTTCTGCTCGTAGCCCTCGCGCAGCAGCTCGATGCGGCTCTTGCCCTCGAGCTTGCCCTTGCCGAGCTGCATGCCCTTGTCCTTGCCGTCTTCGCCCTTGTCGCCACCCGGGGGCTGCGGGGCGGCAGGCTTGCCGGGCTCGCGCTTGGTCAGACGGGACTTGTTGCCGCCTTCGCCCTTTTCGTCTTTGTCGCCTTCGCTTGGCTTCTCGGCGCGGGCCTTGCGTTCGAAGTCGCGTCGGGAATCATCTGATTCTCCAGCACGTTCAAGGGCTTCACGAATCTCTTTGAGTCGCGCCTCGCCGATGCGCTGCGCCTGTCGGCCTTGCTGGTCTTGGCTCTCGCGACGCAGCTCTTCGGCCGCGACACGTGCCTGAGCCTTGGTCGCTGCCGCGCGGGCCTTGGCGTCTTCCGCCGCCTTCTTGTCGCGCTCGGCCTTGTCGCCGCCCTTCTGTCCCAGCCGACTCTGCTCTTGCTGGCGTCGCAGCTCGTCGGCCGCCGCCCGCGCGCCCCGCTCCAGCCGTTCGACCTCGTGTTCGGCTGCCAGTGCATCGCCGTTGTCGCGCTTGAGCTGCTCCAGATCGTGCCGTGCTTGCTTCAGTCGCTCCTGATCTGCCTTGCCGAGGCCGCCTTGGGCCGCCCGCTTCTTCTGCAGGCGGTCCACCTGATCCGCCAGCTTCTTCATCGACTCGGGGACCTTGCGGTCCTTCAGCTTGTCGGCGAATTTCTCCAGCGTCTTCATCCACTTCTCAACCTCGGCGTCCGACCAGTCGCGATCCGCCAGCTTTTCAGCCAGCTTCGCCAGGGCGTCCAGATCCTGCTCTTTCACGGCCTTCTCGACGGCCTTGCGGTCCTCCGCGTTCGGCAGTTCCTTGCCCGCTGCAGCCGCCGCTTCCAGCACCGCATTGCGTACCGCCTGATCCTTGCGCTGTTGCGCCGTGTCGGCTGTCTCGCCGGTCGGATTCTCCGGCGTCCGGGTTGGGTCGGTGGCTGCCGGGTCGACTGGCTTGTCCGGCCGATTCGCTTCCAGTTCTGCGAGCTTGTCGAGCGCCTGCCGCTTGTCCAATCGACCGTCGGCAACGCCCTCCGCCACCTCGCGCACTTGACGCAGCCACTCCTTGGTGTCGGCGTCCTCGACCTGCGCCTCGACCTCGGCCAGTAGCTGGATGTCGGCCCCCAGCAGCGAGACCATGTCCTTGCCCAGCAGGTCCGCAGCTGTCGCAAACCCGACCGGCAGCGCGGGCAGTCGCACGTCCACGGCTTGAGCGGGCTGCGGTCCCAGCCACTGCGCACGCGCGTCCCACGGCAGCGGGGTCCACATGCCTGCGGCAAAGACCAGCAGTGCTGCCAGCGCCCATGGCCAAGCAGCCGGGCGTCGCCAGGGAAACAGCGCCGGGACGTCCACTTGCGCCGAAAAGCGAGTTGCGGCGGCGGCTTGTGCGAGTGCCCAGCCGTCAGAGCGGTGCTCGTGCGCGAGCCACAGCGCGGTCGTCAAGCGGTCCTGACCGTGGGCGGCGCGGTCGGTCGTACGCGCCGCCTGCAGCCACGTCGGACGTCCCAAGAGAGCGACGAACAGGATGATCAGGGTGAAGAGCGCGAACCCCGACCATACCCAGATGTCGACGTCCGCCTGTACGGCTCCCAACCGCGCGGTCAGCGTCCAAGCACCCAATGCGGCCAGGGGCACGGCCATACCGGACATCAGCCGCGCGAATGTGCGTTGCAGCCACAAACGACGTCGGGCGCGGCCGACGACAGCCAGCACCGCTTCGACCTGGGCGCGCACTTGCGAGGGCAGGCGGCCAGGCCGGAACACCGGTGGTGTGGGGTTGGCAGCGGGAGTGGGGGTGCGAAGGGTCTTCACGCCTTGCGATCCTGCGCGGGCTTTGGGCGTCGACGTCCCGCACGGCACGGGACTTGAGGTCGCAGCGCCGGAGGCTGGCGACAGCGATTCCGACGCCCGAGGAGCGGAGAGGATTCAGCCCGAACCGGCGCGCTGCGTCAAACCGTGGGCCGGATCCTCCGCGAGAAGACGCGGGTTCCGCTCGCGGTCACTTGGCCCGATGGTGTCGCTTGGTGGTCTTGGGGCGGGCCGCTTTGGCCTTGGCAGTCGGCCGGGCCTTGGCGACGGACTTGCCGCCCTTGGTCGCTGTACGGACGGTCGCGCCGGAAGATGAGGATGACTTCCCTTTCACAGTCGAGGACTTGCCCTTGACACTGACCTTGGGCTTTGCCGCCGCATTGGCCTTTGCGAGCGGCTTGGGTGCAGTGACGCCTTTCGACGGCGCGGCAGCCTTGGTCGTTGCCGCCGCGTTTTTCTTCCCGGCGGGTGGCGGGGCAGGTGACGCAGGGACAGTCAGCGCGCGATTGGCGGGAGCCGCACTTGCCGCTTCCGGAGTTGGACCGGCGGCCGGGACTTCCTCGACGGCGGACGATGCGGGCTCCGTCGGCGGCTCTTCGGACGTCGGCACCGGCTTCTGCGTCAGACCAAACATGTGCAGCGGCGTGCCGTCGTACAAGTTGCGATAGGCGGCGATGTTCGAGAGGACGCGCTTGGCGTAGTCGCGGGTTTCGCGGAAGGGAATCGCCTCGACGTACAGGTCCAAGGGCCACTGCCCGCGCACCTTGCGCCAGCGCCCCACCGCGCCACCGCCTGCGTTGTAGCCGGCCGCCATCTGCGCCTCGCGCTCAAAGCGGTCGAGCAGTCGCTTGAGGTAGCGCGCGCCCAAGCGCACGTTGACCGCAGGCTGGCGCAGTGTCTGGGCATCGGCCACAAGGCCCAACGGCTTGGCCATCTCCTTGGCGGTCGGCAGAATCAACTGCAGCAGGCCGATCGCCGCCGCGTTCGACTCGACGCGCGGGTTGAAGCCGCTCTCCGCCCGGGCGATCGCATAGATGATCGACGGGTGCAGGCCGAATTCGCGGGCGGCGCCATCCATCAGCGTGCGAAAAGCGCGTGGATACGAGGTCTTCCATGCCTGTCGGTTGCCGTCGTGCGGGTAGGTCAGCGAGTACCGCCGCAGCGTGTCGCGGCCCATCAGGTGCGACGAGACCCAGCGACCAGCCTCATCGTCCAGCGCCGCCCTGGTCCACAATCCACCTGGATCGCCCGCTGCCCAGCGCACTTCGGGTCCTGTGACACGACCCACCCCCAGCGCATCCAGCTCGTCGCCCGCCTCTTCGTTCCAGCCCAGCTGGCCCAGCAGCCGGGCCCGCTGCACGCCCTGCTTGGCGCGAAGCTGCGCGTCGAGCACCGGCCCCGTCGGTTCGCCTGACGTGGGCGCGATCACGGTTTGCAACGCGGCCTTCTCTATCGGCAAACCCACAGCGTCGAGCCATGCGTAGGACTGCGCGGCGAAGTACGTCAGCGGATGGCGTTGAACCACACGCAGCCAGCGCTTGCGGGCCTCGTCGCGCCGGCCCATCGCCTCCAGTGCGCGGGCGGCGAAGTAATCGGCGCGGCCTCGGGCCCAGTCCCGGTCATCGAAGCGCACGCTTGAGTCGCTGCGGGAGTCGGTCGGGGGCGGGTCGCTGTCGCGCACCTGTGCCAGGCGGTCCAACAACGTCAGCGCCTCCGTCCACCGCGAGCTGACCAGATGATCCATGGCGATCAGCCAGATCGTCACGTCGAAGATATCCTTCTCCGCATAGTCGCGCGCGGCGATCGGGCCGAACTTCGCCAGCAGTGCGCCTGCTTCGGGGTTCGTCTTCCATATGTCCAGCACGGTGTGGGCATCGTCGCCGTCCAGACCGGTCAGTCCTTGCTCCAGCGCCCGCTCGAGGTGGGCCTTGCCCTCCGGGTTGCCAGACAACAACAGCGCGCGGCCCACGCGGAAGGCCAGATCCCCCGCGTCCAGCCCGCCGTCCTCGACCTGCAGCGCGCGCACCTCAGGGTCGGTGTCGCAGGCGGGCGGCATGGTGTCGTACAGCGCAAGTGCCTTGTCGAATGCAGGTTTACGGTCCCACGTGCGCGCGGCCCACGAGCGCGCGTGGCACTGCACCGCCAGCGAGACCCCCGGCGTGTCGGCAAGCGCCGTAAGGGCAGGTGTCGCACGCGCATACCGTCGCCGCTGTGCGGTATAGACCAGGGCCTCGAGCACTGCAGGACCATCCTGAGGGCGGCGCTTCAGCCGGTCCTTCCAGGTCTGGTCGGTCGAGCCGATCAGCAGGTCGACCGCCTCTTCGGCTTGAGACGTCTTGACGGACTGGGTCACGAGCGAACGGGCGATCGCGATGCCCTCGTCTTCACGTCCCCGCGAGATCAGCGTGCGCATCCGCTCGATCTGCGCCCGCCGCCATAGAGAACTGCCTGTTTCCGTCGGCAACGTCTCCAGCTCGGTCCATGCACCAGAGGGGTTGCCGGTGCGACGCAGAGCCCGAACACGCAACAGACGGATCCCCGGCTCGTCACGGCCGTTTGCGAGCGAAAGTACAAGCGAAGGCAGCCCCTGGTCGTCGGCGCGCGCGGCCAGCCACCGCACAGCGTTGGGACCCAGTGAGGGATGCGCGGTGGCGATACGCGCGGCCTCGATGGCCCCGGTCTTGTTGCCCTGGGTCTGACGGACTGCGGCGAGGAAGAACGCAAAAGTAACGCGTTCTTCTGCCTGTTCCGGGTCCGCGGATAGGGTCTTCCACGCCTGCTCGGCCAAGGGGGCCGCCTCGGACATGCGGCCCTCCCGCTGCAGTTCCCAAGCCTTCAGCGCATCGGCCTCGTGGAACGGCGCGGGCAGCTCGCCCAACGGCGCGTCGAGCGAGAGCGGAGCGGGCGACTGTGGCACGCGGTCGCGGTCAAACGTCCAGTCGGCAGGTAGATCCGGTACGCCGGGCACGAGACCCAACGCGGCCAGCAGCGGCTGCAGAGGCGAGAGGGGACCGTCTGGACGAGTGGCGCGCTGCAGTCCGTCGCACGAGATCGCGGCGACGACGAGCACGCCCATCAGCGCGACGACAGCCAGAGAGCGACGGCGAGCGGGAATCGCAAAGCCGAGCACGTCCCGAACCTGGTCGGCAGAATCAGCGGATCGTGGGCAGGCTGACCTTCTCACCCAGAGCAGCCTCGAGCTTCTTCTCGGACTGAATGCGCTGGGCGCGGGCCTGTTCACGCTTACGGCCCTGACCGGCAGAGGTCTTCTTGGCCTTGCGGATGCGGTCGGTGCTGTGGGTAGGGGAAGACATGGGGAGCTCCACGGGTCGAACGGCCAAACGGGCGCGAAAGGATGCCCCTTCGACGGCCGGTAGTCAAGGATGGTCGTGGTGTCGTCCCGAGGGGGAAACCAGGGCCAGCAGGGAGAGGTGCGGATGGCGGCGAAAGTCAACCGAACCTCGCGGCCCCGAGGTCGGGGGCGGTCACATGCGGCGCAGTCGCTCGATGATCGCGTCGCGGCGGTCCGTGTCGACCTCAGCCTGGACGGCGCCGAGCGCGCGACGGGTCATGGCCTCGAGTTGGATGCGGGCTTCGGCGTGATCGTCGCCGCGCATCTCGAGGGGAGCAGAGGCGTCGATGGCGATGCCGTAACGCATCCGCAACACCTGTTCCTCCTGGGCGGTTAGATCCGCACGCCGCAGGGCCACATCGGCCTCTACCTTGGTGCGGACCTCGACCGTGGTCTTGGTCTTGCTCACGGGCAACTCCAACGCGTCGAAGGACGCAAGCCGGTCCAAGGGCCCCCGAGCAAAGGGAGCCAACCGACAGGTTCAGACTAGCGGATCTCGATCGCTTGGCAATTTTTTTTGTAGGCCGCACGCGATCTTGCGTCAGTTGGCCGGGGATTACAGGCCCCAAGCAGCCGACCTTACGGCGTTCCCGGACCAGCGGTTGACGGAGCGCTACGCATCGCCCGGACGCTGCAGATCGAGCTTCTTGATCAGGTACTCGAGCGATTTGCGGTGCAACCCCGTCGCCCGCGCCGCCGCCGAGATGTTCCACTGGTGCGCGTCGAGCGCCCTTTGCCAGTATGCGCGCTCGAACGCATCCACCAGCCGCGCCTTGGCGTCCTTGAACGGCAGGTCGTAGTCCACGTCCAGACCCTGACCTCGGAATTCTCGGCCCGGCAGGTCCAGGCCCGCGTCCAGATGTACCTGCAGTTCCTTGCCATCCGACAGCACGGCCGCCCGTTCGATATGGTTGCGCAATTCGCGCACATTGCCGGGCCAGGGATAGGCCTGCAGCTGCCGCATCGTCTCAAACGACACGCTCAGTACGCCTGCACGGGGGTTGCGGGACTGCAGCTCTGCCAGAAAGTGGTTGACCAGCAAGGGGATGTCGGCGTTGCGGCGTCGCAAGGGCGGCAGGTTCACGCGGATGACGGCCAGCCGGTAGTACAGGTCCTCGCGGAACGTACCCTCGCGCACCATCTGGGCCAGATCGCGGTTGGTAGCGGCCACGATGCGGACATCGACGGCTACGCGTTCGTTGGCCCCCACGGGCTTGATCTCACGTTTTTCCAGTGCTCTCAGGAGCTTGGGCTGCAGGTCCAGATCCAGTTCGCCGATTTCGTCCAGAAACAGCGTGCCACCGTGGGCTTCCGCCAGCGCGCCCTTGCGGGTGGCCACCGCTCCCGTAAAGGTACCGCGGACGTGGCCGAACAGCTCGCTCTCGACGAGGTCGCGCTGCACGGCGGAGCAGTCAAAGATGACGAACGGCCCTTGAGCGCGGCGCGAGTGCCCGTGGATGGCCTCGGCCACCAATTCCTTGCCCGTTCCGGACTCGCCCTCGACCAGCATGGTGCTGTCGGATGGTGCGGCGCGGGCGAGAAGAGCAAAGATCTCGCGCATCTCGGACGACTGACCCTGCAGTGCCCCGAACTGGGGATCGAGCGCGAGAGCGACCTCGTGCAGTTCCGGCAGCTGGTCGAACGAGAGCTCGGTCTGGCCCAAGCGCAACGTCGCGTGCGGCCCGAGGATCGCCTCGCACAGACGGGCGCCGGCGAACCAAGTCCCGTTCTTGGACTCGAGGTCGCGAATGCGATAGCCGGTGCGTTCTCCCTCGATCTTCAGGTGGTTGCGTGACACCGAGGCGTCGTCGAGCACCAGATCGTTATCGGGAGCCGAGCCGATGTAGACCAGACGCCTATCGAACACACGCTCAAGCCCTGCATTCGGGCCACCGGTGACGCGCAGACGGTACTTCGGCAGCGTGTAGCGGTCGGCGAAGGCGGCAGAGGTAAGGGTGCGGGTCGCGTGCATGGCGGCGCACCTTACCTGCTCCGCTTCGGGCTGTGAACCCCGACCTGCGGCCGGCAGGTGCCGAACGGCGAAACCCGATGCGTCAGGGCTGGCGGAATTCCGGGCCAAACATGAAGGCCTGCAGGCTGCGCTCCGCCCCGCGCTCTAGCCCAGGGACGTCGACCTCCCGGACCTCATGGCTGGAGGGGTCCGTCACCCGCACGCGGTGAGGGACGCCCGCGCGCACCGGGATCTCGTAGCGGTTGTCGCGGCCGGGTTGGTAGCGCTCACCGTCGACCGTGACGATGCAATTCGCAGGCAGGACCCGGAACTTGATGGTCGCGTCGCCGACCTGTCGCTCGCGGCCCTTGCGCACCCCGGGTCGGTCGTCGGCGATGGCGACCGCAGCCGTGGCCTCGTCGGGCAGGTCGGCGGGTACACGCAAGTTGCTGTTGGGGCGGTTGTTTCCCGCCGAAGGCGCCTGGAACGGGCCGACTCGCGTCAGGGGGCCCACGGCTACTCGCGTGGCAGGACCTCCCGCGGCGACCGAGCCACGGCCGGCACTTTTGGCCCCCGGGACGGGTGCGGAAAGAGAGGCGGGCTCTGGGGTTCTGCGGGCGCCAAACCACCAGCCCAGTCCACCGGCGAGTGCGAGAGCGACCAGCGCGGCGGTGGCCAGCCGCTTGCGTCCGCGCCGGCGCAATCGGGGCGCTGCGGGCTCGTCTCTGGCACTCGAGGCGGCGATGTTCACGACCTCCAAGCCGGGCAGGCTGACGGTCCCTTCCATTGGCGGCCGCATCGGCATGCCGTGAAAGCCAAGCGTCTGGGCCAGCAGCTGGTCGAAGCTCTGCGCGCGCGCCTCGAGCGTTCGGAAGGCGGGGTCGAGTTCTTGCGCCAGATTCCGTGCGGGAGAGGCTTCGTCCAGCGCGATCAAGCGGCGGTCCGCGCGTTCCGCCACCTCTTCGGCCTCCCGGCAGCGAAGCTCGACGTCGACCCGCGTCATGTCGGCGATCAGATCGACGGTCTCTGGACTCGCAAGCCCGCTTCCACGAAGCGTTTCTAGCTTGCCCTCCAGCTGCGCGTACGCCTGCTCCAGCGAGTCGGGATCGCCGACCTCGAGCACGCGCTCTCCCGTCAGCATCTCCCAGGCGACCAGACCCAGCGCGAAGAGGTCCGCTCGACCGTCGACGGGCAACTGGCGCGCGTGCTCAGGGCTGAGGTACGGCAGCTTGCCTCGCAGCGCACCGGCAGACAGGCGATTGAGCAGGGCCGAGCGTGCCACTCCGAAGTCGACGAGCTTGACGTGGCCGTCGCGGCGCACCATCACGTTTGAAGGCGTTACGTCGTGGTGAACGATCGACAGCAGCTTGCCGTTCGGACTGCGTCGGCTGGCGGCGTGGTGCAGCGCCCGGCCCACACAGGCGATCAAATACAGCGTGGCAATCTCGGACATGCGCGGGGGCACCCCGGGTTGCAGCTCGGGCAGGGCCTTCTGCAGCGCGCGCAGGTCAAACCCCTCGACCATCTCGATGGCAAGGAAGTACGTGCCGTCTACCAAGCCAAGATCCAAGATCTGCGCGATGTTGGGATGGTCCAGTGCCTCGAGCAGCCGGCCCTCAGCGACGAACTGCCGTACGAGCTCCGGGTCGGCTGAGAGCTCAGACCGCACGGTTTTGATCACGACCTTCTTGGCGAATCCGGCGGCGCCCTTGGCTTCCGCCAGATAGACCTCGCCCATCCCGCCGGTAGCGAGGTGGCGGATCAGGCGGTAGCGGCCAAATTCGCTTTGCAAGTCAGTAGCCTCAGGCGGAGTGCGAGTCGAGCCACGCCAGAACGTCGGCGAACACCCGCTCGCGGTCGGCGAGGGGCTCATGCAACAGTTCGTGCAGGAAATCCGGGTAGTTGCGAATCGTGTGATCGACGCCGCGGACACCGCCCAGCAGCGACCGCGTGAAGGCCGAGTCGATCACGCCGTCGCCCGTGCCCAGCAGCGCGAGCATCGGCACCTTGGCCACGTCGCCCACACGCTTCTCCAGTCGCTCCTGACACGCCAGATACTCGATGTACCAGCGGGCCGTGGCCTGTTTGATGTTCAGCGGGTCGGTGTCATAGGCCCTGGCCTCGTCGGGGTCGCGGCTGACCATGGCTCCGGAGAGGCCGGTCGGCAGCGCGAGTGTCGGGTGCACCTTGGCGGCGACCTTGGCGGCGGCAGCCTTCCACGGCGGGATCTGCATCTTGTTGCGGGTCGAGGGGTTGGACACGACCAGGCCGCAGATTCCATCGGGCGCGTCGCCGGCTGCGTGCAGCGCGATCAAGCCGCCCATCGAGTGCCCGAACAGGAACGGCTTGGTGCCCAGTCGAGATCTCGCAAAGGGCATCACGGTTGCCAGATCGGCCAGGTATTCGTCGAAGCGGTCGACATAGGCCCGCACACCCGCGCTGCGGCCATGCCCACGAGCGTCGTACGCGAACACCGACCAGCCCGAGCGGGCCAGAAACTCGGCAAATTCCGTATACCGCCCCAAGTGTTCGGCAAATCCATGGACGATCAGCACGCCGCCCTTGGCATTCTCTGCGATCCACTCGGCGTGGTGCAGCAGCAGCCCGTCGGGGGCCTGAATCTGACCCGTCGTTACCTGAAAGGCGTGTTGGGTCGCCTCGGGGGGCTGTGTCACGGAGACCTCCGGTCGGGCGTCGCGTTGGCAGGCGGCCGGGCTTTGGGGGCGCAGCGCGCGTTCTTGCGGGCGAACATCGCCTTCTGTGCGACGGGATAGCGCGCCAACACCAGACCGAGACGAGCAAATTCCGCTGCCGTAAAGCCGTTTTGCGCAAAGACGCGAGCGGCGGCATGGGCGTGGGCGATGGGGTCGGTCTTGCCGTCGGGCCCCAGGATCTCGCGCTGGAGGCAGGCGACCTCGGCAAATGTGAAGGCATAGCGGTCGACCAGCTCGCGTGGCACGAGACCGGCTGCCGCATCATACACGCAGCCCGCGACCTCGGCGGCCAGCCAGCGGACGGTCGGCGGGTGGGCGTCGGCCAGCGGTTGCGCCTTGCGATAGCGGTCCAACAGGGCGGGGTCGGCTTCGGGCACGGTCGCCGTCGGGTCCAGAGCCGCACCCGTTGCGGTCGGGTCCCGCGCCAGCAGCGCGATCGCCATGGCCTCTGCCCGGACGTCGGTCACCTGAAATTTCTGCGCGCACAGTTGAAGGCGACGCGCATCCAGATAGCCTTCACGCGGTAGTCCCAGATCCGGCAGCGGGTCTTCGACCGGCGCCTCGGTCGCGACAGGCGGTGGCGGAACCTCACGGGACGGTGCAGGCGACTTGCCGCACGAGGCCAGCACGAAGGCGAGCACCGACAACACGACGAGCGCGTGTGGCACAACGACACTTGGCGATGGAATTCGGGGTAGACGCATGGCTCGGCCGACGAAAGGGGGCGAACGACTCGCCCGTGACGCAACGAGCGCAACAGTCTGCCACCACTGTGGGGATTCCTCTACCGTCCCATGGGCCACACGAAAGGAACGGCATGGATTTGCCGCCGGGGTCCTCGTCTCGCTGCTGTGGGTCTGTGGGCTGGCGGTGGCGTGCGGCGGGAGCCGTGGCGATTTTCGCCTCGCGCCGGTCGGCCATCACGCGGTGCATGTCGGCGAGACATGGACACATTCCCTGACGGTGGTGGGCGAGCCGTCTGCGCCGCTGACCTGGAAGTTGGTCGCTGGGCCGGCGGGGCTTGCGCTGCTGGAGACCTCTGCCGGGCCCCAACTGGTGTGGGTGCCGGACGCGTTGCGGTTGGGGCCCAGTCCGGCGGGGAAGCCACGGGTCGCAGGGCCGCTGCTGCAAGTGCGGGTGCAGGCGACGGATGCGGATGGCATCTCGCGGACCGCGGAAGGGACGTTGCAGGTCGTGCCGACGCCGCTGCCGCACGGGATCGACGCACCAACTTGGGCGCACCTGCCGCTGACCGACGGGCGCACGTTGCGCGTAGAAGTCCGCACAGACACGACGGATCTGGCGGGGATGCCGGTTGTGCTGGACCCCGCTTTCGCCGGGCAGGCAGAACTGATGCCGGTAGCCGTGGGCCGCTATCTCCTGCGGTTTCGTCCCGATGACGCCATGATTCGCAAGTCTACTCGGGTCGTTGTGCGGCTGGCGTCGCCCGACTGGCAGGCGCCGGTTGCTGTGCACGAACTCGAGGTCGAGTGGACCGGGGCGCGAGAGGCGGCGCCGTGCCTGCTGGACTCGCCGGTCCTTCGGGTCGACCTGCCCGCGCAAGTCACATCTGTCGCTGCACTATCCGCGTCGGTGATGGTGCTGGACGGCAACGGTCCACCGGCTTTCGTGCAGGTGCGCACTGCCGCCGTCGAGGACAGGGCCGACCACATGGAAACCCTTGTGCCGACGCTGGACCCCTTGGACGGCAGCCGCGGCGTGGTCGTCCGTACGTTGTCCGTGCCGGGGGGGCCAGAAGGGGTTGGGGCAGGGTTGGTTTCCGTTGCGTTGTGGGCGCGAGACTTGGACGACCCGATGTTTGGCGTGTGCGGCGGGTCGGCGGCGTGGCCGGCACAGGGCGAGGCGCTGGTCGGCGTCGGGACCGGCTGCACCGACGACGCGACGCCAGCGACAACGGCATCACCTGTGGAACTATTGCCGAACCTGCCGATCGTGCGGCGCGGGTGTCCGCAACAGGCAGACGTAGCCCGGTTGCAGGTGCCGGCGGGTCGTGCGGCGTGGGTTCGCCTCGAGTCGCCGCAGGGCTGGCCCCAGGTGGACTTCGAAGTGCGCGGCGATAAAGCCGTGCTGTGCCAAGGACATAGCCTCGGTCGTCCGTGCGGTGTCGCCCCGTCTCCCGTGGACCGCACGCTGGACGTCGTCTCGACAGCGACCGCCCCTACTTCTGCATCGCTGTGGGCGATTCTTGGCGATGACGGCTGCGACCCTGCCTCCCAGAACGGCGCGGCGACCTTGACGGAATCGTGGACGGAAGGTCGGCTGTGCGCTGGAGAGTCGCGGTCGTTCCTGCTGCCGGCGGCGTCTGCTGGCCGTGCCTCGGTCGAGGTGGTGACCGATGCGGGTCCGCTGGAGTTGGTGGCGGTGGGGCCAGATGGCAAGCCGGTGCAGGTCTGGTCGGACCGAGGCGGCGGGCTGTTCGCAGACGTGGTGCCGGGTTCCGTGGCGTTGTCGGCGTTGCGGTTGGTACAGACGGGCGACCGCCCGGCGACCTTCCGTATGCGCGTGCTCGCCGCGAGCGAAGGACCCATGCCGCTGCAAGGGGACCCGTTTGCCCTTGCGACCGACGACTGGCTTTGGCTGCCGGGCGCCTTGGTCGTGATCGCGGACCTCTCGCACGTCCGCCGAATCGCGTGGAGTGCCGAACGCGAGGGTTCCGTCACTTGGACTCTCGTTGTGGGCACAGTCCAAGGGATGCTCTCGATCTGGAACGGGATTCCGCCTGAGGACGTCGTGCCGACCGCTGCCATGCCGATGCTCGCCGCCGAGGTGACGCTGACCACGGCCGGGGTCTGGCAGCTGACCACCGCGCAGGGCCCCGGCCTGTTGGTCGCCGAATGGACGCCGATGCATGACAGGGGCGGGTTTGGTCGTTTCGGCACGTCGCTTCCAGCCTCCGACGCCGCCTGCGTGCCCGATCGGTTGGACCGCGTCGGCGATTCCGAGGCCGTCCCGGTGCTGCTGGCTGCACCTGGTCCACGCCCGCTGGTGGTAGCCGACCTGACGATGTGCAGTGCCGATCAGGATTGGGTCTCGTTCCCCACCGCGGCGGATGCGCTTGTCGAGGTCGCCACGCTGTCGCGGGAGGAAGCGGCGCCGCCGATCGAGGTCACCGCGCCCGATGGCACCGTCTGCGTCTCGACCGAAGCGAACACGTCTGCCGCGCCGCCCGGGCTGCAACCGGTGAGTCGGCAGTTGGCGACGTGTTGGGTGCGGCAGGCCGGGCTCGTGCGAGTCAGGATTGGCCCAGGGGCTTGGCGTTACGATTTGGTGGTAAGGGCGCGCTGAACGCGACCGAGGCCGTTGCGTCTGCGGATCCGGGGCGACCCTACAGTGGGTGAAACTCCCCAACTTGTTGTGATGCTGGTATCGTGCGCGCCGTTCGACCCGGCCGCACGCCTTGCAGGATCCCGGATGCCGCTCGCTCGCTCGCTCATTCCCAAGCCTCTGTTGCTCGCCGCCGTGGCGCTGGGCCTGCTGTTGGCCGCGCCGTCGGTGCACGCGCAGGCAATCGCCTTGAAGATCGCATGGTTGAAGGTCGGCGGGGGCGACCCAAGCTCTGAGCTGACGGCCTGGGCGCAAGAGATTCGCCTGCGCACCAGCATCGACATCGCGCCAAACCCGGTCGGCGTGCGGCCAGAAGACCCGACGATCTTTCAGTATCCGCTGCTGTATTGGGGCGGGGACCGCAACCCGGGCAAGCTGACTCCCGAGGCTGTGGTGCATTTGCGCCAGCATCTGTCGACGGGCGGCACCCTCATCATCGACAACACGGGGAAGGCAGAAGCGTCACAGGCGTTCGACGCGGGCGTCCGACGAGAGTTGTTGCGGATCTTTCCCCAGCCTTTGCAGAGGGTTCCGCCCAATCATGTCGTGTTTCGCAGCTTCTATCGCCTGGACCGCCCCGTCGGCCGGCGCGCGGATTCCCACGATCTCGAAGGCTTGCGAGTGGGTGCGCATTTTGCCGTGCTGTACACCCGCAACGACCTGGCCGGCGCGTTTGCTCGGCTGCCGTTTGGGGGCTTTGCGCTCACCGTGGTGCCTGGGGGGGAGAACCAGCGAGAACAGGCGTTTCGGCTTGGCGTAAACCTGCTGATGTACGCGCTTTGCCTGGACTACAAGGATGACCACACCCACGTGATGCACCTGCTGCGCTATCGTCGGGGGACCCAGGTACCGTCCGCCCACGCCGCCCCTGACGAAGAGGAGCCCATGACGCCATGATCGCCTGGGCCGGCCTCTTTGCCGTAGGAAACCCAACGGGACGTTTGGAGTGGGCGCTGCGCTGGTCCTGGGCGCCACGACTCGCGGTGATCGTGCTCGCGTTGGGCATTCTGGGCCTTGCATGGCTGAATCTGCGCCAGCTGTCGGTGCCGCGCCGGCGCTACACCCTGCTGGGGTTGCGGGCGCTGCTGTTGGCCAGCTTGCTGCTTGTACTTCTGCAGCCCACTTGGGTGAGCCAGAGCCCCCGCACGGTCGCCCGGCGAGTGGCGGTCGTCGTGGACCGGTCGCTGTCGATGGCGCGCGGCGTGAACGGCGACCGGCGATGGGACCGCGCGCGCGCGGCGGCGAAGAAGCTGTCGGCGGGGCACTCGGTGTCGCTGTTCACCCTAGCCGATGACCTGCAGCCAGTCAGCGGTGTCGAGGCGTTGGCGCGGACCAACCCCGACGGCGCGGCGACCGATTTTCTCTCAGCTTTGGCAGAGTTGGGCGAGCGGCGGCGGCTGACCGACCTGGCAGCCGTGGTTCTGATCAGCGACGGTCTGGACACCGGACGGTTGCGGGCGCGCAACCCCGCGGTCGAGAGCCCGCTGGACGAGGAATCGAACGCGCTGGTCGAGCATTTGGGCGTGCCCATCCACAGCGTCTTCGTCGGCGACCCCAAGCCTGCGCGAGATCTGGCAGTTTCCGCGATCCGGGCCAGCTCGTTCGCCTTCACGCGCACCTTCATGCCTGTTGCGGTCGACGTCGAGATCAGCGGCTATGCCGAGCGGTCCGAGAGCCTTGCCCTCGTGCTGTCTGACAACGGCAAGCCGGTCGTGACACGTCAGGTACCGCTTGCAGGACCAGGAAGGCGGACGATTGACTTGGAATTCCAGCCGTTGCACGTGGGTCCGCACGTCCTGGAGGCGTCGATCGTGCCACTGCCGGACGAGCTGACCGAGACCAACAACCGCGCGTGGGCGGGCCTGCGGGTGGTGCGCGACCGGGTCCGCGTCCTGCACTTGGCCGGACACCCCTCGTGGGACAGCCGCTTCCTGCGCACCCACCTGCGCGGCAACCCCGCGGTCGACCTCGTGTCCTTCTACGTCATGGTGGGGCAGGGCTCGGGCGCGTATGTCTCAGCCGACGACACCACCCTGATTCCGTTTCCCACGCGCGAGATATTCGAAGAGTCGCTGAGCAGTTTTGACCTCTTGATCTTTCAGGACTTTCCGTTCGGACCCTTCCAGATCGACCAGTACCTGCCGCAGCTGCGGAACTACGTCACCGGCGGTGGCGCCTTTCTGGTCCTGGGCGGGCGGCAGGCCCTCAGCGGCGGCGGTTACTACGGGACGGGCTTGGCGGACTGGCTGCCTCTGCGCCTGCAGCCGCTGACGGGTGACGATGTCGGCTATCTGGACGGTCCACTGCCGTTGCGACTGACGCCGGCGGGAGAGACGCATCCGGTCGCTCGACTTGCCGGAGATCCTGAGGCGAATCGGGAGGCTTGGGGACGCAACTCCTTCCAGGGCCGCAACACAGCGCTGCTGCCAGGCGAGACCGGGCTGGTGCTTGTCACCGACGCCGCCGGGCATCCGCTGGTGGCGGTGGGCGAGGCGGGTTCTGGACGCAGCGCCGTGGTCGCGACGGACTCGCTGTGGACTTGGGCATTTCCCGCCACGGCAGCGGAGACGACCCGCGACCGCAGCCGCACCGAGTACCACCGACTGCTGGACCAGTTGACGGCGTGGCTGTTGCGCGACCCGGAAGTCGATGCGTTGCGGGTAGATGCGCCGGGTGACCCGGTTTCGTTCGGCACGCCAGTGCACCTGCAGGTCACGGCGGTCGGCGCAGCGGGCGAACCTCTGGCGGGTGTCACGGTGCAGTACGCCGTCGAGCCGATGGCGCAAGCACCAGCCCCGGCCTCGCCGAAGCAGTCTTGGCCAGAACCCACCGACGTCCGCGGTGCCGTGTCCTTGCAGATCGCCGACCTGACCCCGGGGCCGCATCGCCTGGTCGTCGAGGCCCTGATCGGTGGCCGGGTTGAACAGGCGACGGCGCCGCTTGTCATCCTGCCGCCCAGCGGCGAGGGGTCGCTGATTCAGCCTTCCGACGCGTTGCTGCGCAGTCTCGCCAAGGCGTCGGGCGGGCAGGTCTGGCAGGGCCGTGCGCCGGCCGAGGGCGTGCCGATGGGCCTGCGCGACGGTCTGGATTTCGCCGACGGCGTGTACACGGACTTGTGGAGTCGGCCAGAGATTTTGCTGTGGCTGGTCGCGCTGTTGGGCCTCGAGTGGGCCCTGCGGCGTCGCTGGGGCCTTGCCTGATCCGGGACCTTTGCCTACCGTGGCCCGCATCGAACGTCCTGCCTTGATCTGCCGCCGTCCATCGTCGGCGCTTGTCCGCAACTTGAGGTATCCATGCCCAGTGAATACGGTTTTCAAGGCGTCCGGGCCGTCGAACAGGCGTCGATGCGGGCATTGCGGCGCAACGAGTTCGTCCCCGCGGACACGCCAGAGCAGTTTCCGCCCGACGTCCCGGTCGACTGGCAGGACCTGACGCTGACGGTCGAGGTGGACGTACCGGGCAGGCACGTGCGTGGCACGGCGACTTATGAGGGTCTGGTGCGGCGCGACGAGCTGCGGCGCATTCGTCTGGACGCCGACGGCATCGATGTGCCGCGCGCCTTCGACGGCAACGGCCAGCGCCTGACCTTGGAGCACGACGGCCGCACGCTGTGGATCGATCTGGGGCGCACGGCCAGGCGGGGAGAAGCGCTGCGGATCTCGGTGGATTACGACACCTGCGAGCCGCGCGCCGGCTTCTACTTCATCCTGCCCGACGCGGACCACCCCGACCGCATCGCCCATGCCTGGACACAAGGTCAGGACGAGGACTCGCGCTTCTGGTTCCCCTGCCACGACAGCCCCAACCACAAGATGCGCCTGCACGTCCTGGCGACCGTGTCCGAGGGCATGGTCGCGCTGTCCAACGGCGTACTGAAGGACATCTACCGCGGCGCGGATCCGGGAACGCGCATCTTCGACTGGCAGATCGAGCGTCCAATTCCCATGTACCTGCTGACGCTGGTGGTGGGGCCGTTCGTCGAGGTCGTGCAGCAGACTGAGCCGGTTCCCGTCAGTTTCCACGTGCTGCCGGGGCGCGAGGCGGACGGCCACCGGTCGTTTGACCGCACGCCGGAGATGATCGCGCTGTATGAGCGTCTGATCGGCGTGAAGTTCCCGTTCGAGAAGTACGGTCAGGTCGCGGTGGGCGAATTCGTGTTTGGCGGCATGGAGAACGCGAGTCTGACCACCCAGACCGACCTCACGCTGCACGACGAGCGCGCGCACCTGGACTTCAGCTCGCAACCGCTGGTCAGCCACGAGCTGGCGCACCAGTGGTTCGGCGACCTGGTGACCTGCCGCACGTGGGCGCACGGCTGGCTGAACGAGGGCTTTGCGACCTACTTCGAGCAGCTGTGGCGCGAGCACACCGAGACGGCGGACGAGTTCGATTACGCCCGCCTGCAGGCGATTCGCGGGTACTTGCGCGAGGATGCCAGTCGTTACCGGCGCACCATCGTCACAAACCGCTGGCGTGAGCCGATCGACGTGTTCGACGCCCACCTGTACGAGAAGGGCGGCGCCGTGCTGCATATGCTGCGCCAGCTGTTGGGCGACGCGGCGTTCTTCGGCGCAGTAGGGGCCTACGTCAAGGCCTTTGCCGACGGCATGGTGGAGACGCCGGACCTGCGCCGGGCGCTGGAGGCCTTCGCGGGAGTGGACTTGGGGCGGTTCTTCTCGCAGTGGGTCGAAAACGGCAAGGGTCACCCGGAGTTGAAGATCGGCGGCTCTTGGGATGGCGAGACGCGCGAGTGGCAACTGACCGTCGAGCAGACGCAGGACGTCAAGGAGTCGCTGCTGTTCCAGTTCCCGCTGGAGGTGCTGTTCGTGCCCGAGTCCGGCGAGCCTGTGCGCCGCACTTTTGCCGTGGAGCGCAAGCACCACGCATTCCGCATCGACCTTCCTGCGGCGCCCGTCATGGTGCTGCCCGACCCTCGCGGCGACCTGCTGGGCACGGTCGAGTGGACGTTCGGCGAGCCGATGCTGCGGACCGCGCTCGCCCGCGCACCCCACGCGCACGCGCGTATTCAGGCGGCCAACGCCTTGGGCAAGCGGCCGTCCACCGCCAACAATGACGCGCTGGCCCGCGCGCTGCTGGAAGACCGGCTGTGGTGCGTGCAGGCCGAGGTTGCGCGCGTGCTCGGCCAGATCGGCAACGCCCGCGCCTTTCAGGGCCTTGCCGAAGCGGTCCAGCTGCCGCACCCCAAGGCGCGCCGGGCCGTCGTCGCTGCGTTGGGCCGCTTTCAGACCCCAGAGGCTGGCGAGCTGCTGGTGCGGTTGTTGGAGCAGGGCGATTCGTCCTATCTCGTCGAGGCGGAGGCTGCCGTTGCGCTCGGGCAGACGCGATTCTCGGGTGCTTTCGAATCGTTGCGAAAGGCTCTGGACCGGCCCAGCTGGAACGAGACGATCCGCGTCGGCGTGCTCGACGGCCTTGCGGCACTGCAGGATCCCGCCGCGCTGGAGCTCGTGACGCCTTTGCTGCAACCCCATCAACCGACGTTGCTGCGCTGCGGTGCCGCCCGTTGTCTCGCGGCTTTCGTCACTGAGCCCGCGCGGGTGGTGCAGGCGCTGCAGCCGTACACGACGGACACCAGCTTTCGCTTCGTCTTCAACGTGGCGTCGTCGTTGGGCGGCTTGGGCGACGCCCGCGTGATTCCCCTGCTGCAAGATCTGTCGCAGCGTGCCACGGACGGTCGGGTACAGCGGCGGGCCACAGAGTCGATCGCCCAGATCCGTGCGGGGCTGGGGGCCGGCAAGCAGGTCGATGAGCTGCGCAAGGACGTCGACGCCCTGCGCAACCAGCAGCGAGACCTGCAGGATCGGCTGGAACGCGGCGAGAAGCTGCGCGGTGCGGTGGCGTGAGCACGCGGCGAATCCTGTTGCCTCGCGGTGTCTCCGGCGGGCCCGCGGTTCCCGCGTCAGCGCTTGGGGTCGTCGACCGCGCGCTGCGGGACGGAGTCGGCTCGGCCGTCGCCATTGCGGTCTGGGCGGGTGGCGAACGGTCCAGCGCTGCCGTCGGCAGGACCAGCTGCCTTCGGGTCGTGCCCCACGCGGCCGGCCAGCGTCTGGAAGCCTGTCCTGGCACGCCGATGGACCTCGACGCCTTGTTCGACCTCGCGTCGCTGACCAAGCCCGTCGCCACACTGACACTGCTGGCGCAAGCGCTGTCCGCCCCGAACCCGCGACTGAGTCTGGACGACCGTCTGGACCGTTGGCTGCCCGACGCCCGCGGTACCGGTCTGGGCCAAGCGACGCTTGGGCAGCTGGTCAGCCATACTTCGGGGGCACCGGCTTGGCTGGATTTCTGGGGCGCGACAGCGGGTGTGCACGACCCGGCTGAACGGACAAGCCTCGTGCGTGCGCGCGTCCTGCACACGCCATTGGAGCGACCGGCGGGGACGGCGGCTGTCTACAGCGATCTCGGCTACATGTCGCTGGGCTGGGTGCTCGAGGCCCTGCACGGCGAGCCGCTGGACCGCCGATTCTTGGGGTCGGTGGCCGCACCGCTGGGCCTGCAGGCTGCGTTCCGGCGAATTTCGCTGGGCATGGGGGGAGACGGGGCGTCGGTGGCCACCGAGGTGGTCGCGCGTCGCTGCCCGCAAGGTCTTGCACTGCAAGGCGAAGTGCATGACGACAACTGTGCGGCGCTGGACGGCGTGGCGGGCCATGCCGGCCTGTTTGCGACGGCGGATGACGTGCTGACTTGGGCGCAGGCCTGGCTTCGGGCGCTGCGGTCTGAGAGCCACCGACGCGTGGGCCCCCTTAGCTTGGCTCCCCAGCTCGTGCGCCATCTGGTCGCCACCCCGGGCGTTGTCGGCACGACCTGGCGCCACGGCTTCGACACGCCGACCCGACCCGGCTCCAGCGCGGGCGACCAAGTGCCGTCGGATGCGTTTGGCCACCTGGGCTTCACCGGAACCAGTGTCTGGTGCTCGCCGGGCCGCGATCTGGCCGTCGTGATGCTGGCCAACCGCGTGCATCCGACCAGCGCCGTCGTCGAGGGCATCCGCAAGCTGCGCCCGGCCCTGCATGACTCGCTGTGGGCGGTATTGACGCGTTGACCCCCGTCAAGCCGCGCTGTTATCGTGCCCGTGTCGTATCCAGCAAGCCTGCGTGTCCCTCAAGGGAGGCCGACCATGTCCCATCCCCGGTCGCCCTTCCAAGTCACTGCGGTGTTCTGCGGTCACTGCAATCAGGTGATCTCGGCGCGCGACGACAGCAAAGCTCCTGCGGGTGCCTCGGTCTGTCTCGAGTGCGGTCAGGTCCTGCCTGCCGACTTTGTGGTCATCGCCCCGCCCGCTCAGCCTCTTGCGCCTCCCATCGACGACGACCTCTTTCTGGCAGCGCCGATGCCGCCGCGCGAGTGGAAGCTGCGGTCGCTGGGTCTGACCTATAACTTCCATGGGCTCGAGGCGCTGCTGAATTGGGCGGCCAACCGGCCCGCGCAGACGCTGTGGATCTCGGCAGACGGCGATGACTGGCGCGATTTTCCCAGCTTCTTCGCCGCAGTCCAGGCTGGCGTGGACGGCGACGCCGCGTTCGCAGCGGCCAAGACGGCCCGGACGGAGACGGTGACCGCGGTTTTGGCTGTCGATGGATCAGGCGACGCAGATGCCCCTGTCGCCGATGGCCCCGTCGCGCCCATGACCGACGTGGACTTCACAACTCGACTGGACGCCTCGGAGGCGACGGTCGCGTTGCCCGGTGCAGCGATGGCGGTCCCAGCAAGCGTTTCGACCGCGGTTCTGCCAACGGCTGAGCTCCCGACCCCGGAAGCCGCTCCCTGGCGCCTTCCCCCGCCCTCTACCAGGCGAGGACTGCAGACACCGGCGGCCATCGCCGCCGCGCTCGCCTTTTCGGCCGCGGTGGTGGTCGGTTTGTTATGGGTTCAGGGCGTGTTGTGAAGCGTCCGGGCAGCGGCTCGGCAAGGCTTCAGGGTGCACAGATGCCAGCACCGTCGGGCCAGCGCTTCTGCTGGTCGTCCGTCAGGCAATAGCACTGCTGGCCCGTCGGGCACTTCAACTGCTCTAACGCGGTGCATACGCAGGTTCGGTAGCACTTCTTGTCCACCTGATCGCAGCGCAGCGCTCGGCCGCCATCGGCCTCTCCCAGACGGCCACAGACAGCGGGCTGGGCAGGATCGCATGCCGAATTTTCACCAAGAGTTCCATGGGCTTGGCAAGATGTTTGCTGGGTAGCATTCTCGAAGTAGCAACCGAATCCATCGGGACAGGGATCCCATGTCGACAGGTTGCAAGGAACGGCCGGCACATCCGGGCCAGCATCGTCGGTGTCTTCGCTAGCGTCGGTTGCGACGTCCGCCGATACGTCCGTGTCGCACTCGGTCCCGGCCGGTCGGCAGAATCCGCACAGGCAGTCCCACCCTTGGACACAGTCGTCGGCCGTCTGGCAGGCGTACAGGGTTCCCGGATCAGTCGCGGTTCGGCCGTCGGAGCACGCGGTTGCCAGCAAGACCCACGCCACGGCGCATCCGGATTGCAGCAGAGCTTGTGACCGCGTGGCCATCAGAACCTCCCCTGCAGCAGCAGTCCGGCGAGCGACCCGTCTGCGGCCAGCGCAGGCTGCACGCGCCAAGAAGTCCTCGGGACGCCAAGAAAGGCGGCATCGGTCGGGGGCGCGGCGGTGTCGTCGTCGCCCAGCCACCACAGCGCAAGTCCGGTGCCTACCGCGGCCACGCCAACGACCGCAAGCCCGGTCGCCCACGCCTGGCGCGCGTCGTGGGTCCGCAAGGCGTCGTCCACTTCCCTTTGCGTCACGCCGGTATAGCGGGTGACTCCACCGACGGTGCTGCGGCCGGCCGCCAGTCGATCATCCCAATCCGCAAGACCGCTGCGCGCAACCAACGTCAGGACCGTCGCCGTCACCAGCAGCGTTGCCCCCACCGCAGCCGTCGAGGCGCCGACCACTTCCTGCAAACTCCACCTCGATGCCTCCATGCGGGCGAACAGACCGGGGCGGCGGATCGGCGCGGGTTGATCTTCTTCCAATGGCTGGGCCGGCTTGGCTGTCGTCGGTGGTGTCACGATTGCCGGTTGCGCGGGGTCCGCGGGCTTGACGGCGGGCGTGACCGTTGGCGGCTTGGGGCGGGCGGCATCAGCGACCTTGGCGGCATCAGCGACCTTGGCGGCGTCACGAGCGGCGAGTTCCCTCTGGATCGTGGCCAGATGCTGCTCCGCCTCGCGGCGGCCCTGCAGGCTGTCCGGGTCGTCAAACGCGTTGAGTGAAAGGTAGAGCTGAAACAGCGGCACAGCCTCAGCGAGCTGTCCCGCCCGCTGGTACGACCGCGCGGCGTTGAATACAAGCGTCGGCTCGGGGAACTGCGCGTATGCGTGCATGAACAGCTTGGCCGCTTCAGCGTAGGCTCCGGCCGCGAACTTGGCCTTGGCTTGCTCGGCCGTGGCGACCGCCTGCTTCTCCTGGTCGGCGGTCGGGGCGGGACGCGGCGCAGCGACAGCGGTGACCACAGTGCCGGCCGCCAGTCCGCAGAGCACGGCAGCGAAGGAGGCAACGGCAAGCGAATGGCGCAGGGTCCACAACATGCGGGGCAGCTTGGCTTCGGCGTTCCCCCAAGTCAAATCACTGCACCCCAAGTCAAATCATTGGATGGGGGTAAGCGCACGCGGTCAGGCCAGCTCGGTCAGGATGGTGTCCAACAAGCGCACGCCCTCGGGCCGCAGTCGCAGCCAGTCCGCCTCCAGCTCCAGCGGCCGCCCGCGGCGTATCGCCCGCTGTGCCCGCCCCACCAGCGCGTCGCAAGGTACATCTCCCACGTCGAGCCGCAGCGCCGCCAAGTCGACCCCCGCCGCCAGACGCAGACCCGTCATCAAGCGCTCGGTCACGTGCGTCTCGGCATCGATATCCTCCCGCATCTCTTCACAAACCAAGCCCTTGCCGACCGCAGTGCTCCACGCTGCGTGCGACCGCGCGTTGCCGTAACGGTGGCCCAGCACGCCCGGTGCCGCGTCCGGTCGCGGCGGCAGGAAGCCGTGCGCCCCCACGCCCAGCGCCAGGTATCGGCCACCGGTCCAGTAGGTCAGATTGTGACGGCACTGGTGCCCTTCCATCGCGAAATTCGACACTTCGTAGCGGTGCAAGCCGTGTCGTGCCGCCATCGTGGGCAGGGCATCGAGCATGTCGGTCTGCAGTTCGTCGTCTGGTGCCTTTCGCAGCCCACGAGCCACCAGTCCCGCCAGCGGCGTACCGGCCTCGACTGTCAGACTGTACGCGCTCAGGTGCGGCAGGCCGTAGCCCAGCACCGCGTCGACGTCACGCCGCAGGTCCTGCATCGTCTGGCCGGGTGCTCCGAACAGCAGGTCCGCACTGGCACTGCGCAATTTCCCCGCCGCCAGCAGGTCGCCGATCTCTGCGAGCGTCCGCCGCGCTGCGCCCGCGTCATGGATGCGGTCCAGGGCGGCCAGCCGTCCGTCGTCCAGCGCCTGGATACCCACGGAAACACGGCGGATTCCGGCTGCCGCGTACTCGCCCAGGTCGCCCGACTCCAAGGCGCCCGGGTTGGCTTCCAGCGTGACTTCGGCGTCTGCCTGCAGTCCTCCCCACCGATTCAGCATCTCCAGCACATCCGAGATGTTGCGCGGTCCCCACAGCGACGGCGTCCCACCGCCCAAAAAGACTGACGCGATGGGCGCGGCGGGCAAATCGCGGGTGCGTGTGGCAAATTCCTGAACGACGGAAGTCAGATAGGCCTCGCGCGGCACATCCCGCACGGCAATGGTGGCGAAGTCGCAGTACGCGCAGCGGTGCAGGCAGTACGGAAAATGGACGTAGACCGCCCATGTCGCCGGAGCTTGGGTCATCGGGGCGGCGGGCATCGGACTCCAGCGCTCAGCGGCGCAGCTTGCCGACTTCGGCCGGAAGCTCACGGGTCGGGACGACACGCGCAAACCCGGGTCCCGTCAGCACATTCACCCGCAGTCGGCCACGGTGATTGGGGTCCACGACGGTCAGGGACCCCGGCTGGCAGCCCGAACCGCCGGTCGGACGCGAACAGCCCTCTGCCCGCACCAGACCCACCGCCACCGCCTGCAGCGCGCCAAAGCGTCCCTGACAGAACACGCCCGAGGCCGCTGACACCACAGCCCCCATGCCCGTCCGCAGCGCGTGCTCGTAGATGCGGTACGCGCGGTCTGCGATCAACTCGCCGTCGCGCAGCAGCGTCAGGGGCCGCGCCGTCAGCAGCAGCGTCGACTTGTAGGCTCCCAGAATATCGAGGGTTTCACGCAGCCGCTTGAGCTCTGGCTCGCCCACGGTGTCGTCTCGCGTGTCGACCGCCGACAGTGCCACGTCGCCCAGTGCCAACACCAGAGCACCGCCGGCAGATCGCGGCAGGATTGTCAGCCGTTCTGAAGGGTTACGCATGACCGTCAAGGGCGCATCGCGCCCCGCCTCGGCCGGGCCTGCGCCCATCACCACCGGCCAGGACAAGACGGCCAGGTCAGGCGCCAGCCGCCCAGCGGTCTCGGCCATCACGGTGGTCGTCGCCGCACTGCTGGCCACGACCAGAACGTCGGCATGGATGCGCAGGGCCGCGCTGACCACCTCGCCAGCGTCGGCGGCCTGGGCGTCGGCCCCGGCAAACACCAAGCGTGGACCGGACTTGTCGGGCAGCGTCGCCTCCTCGTCGGGGGCACCGTCGACGGGGACGACCTCCAGCCGCTCGACGGGCAGCCGCAGCGTCACCACCACCGGCACCTCGCCGGCCCGGATCGCCTCGACGGACAAGTGTCGGTCGCGAACGCTCTCGGCAAAAACGTGCTCGACCGCGCGGCCCTCGACCGGGTCGCTGCCGTCCTCGAAATGCCACACGTAGCGGTCGAACTGCACGCCGGGACCCGGCTCCGCGTACAACCGTACTTTCGTGTTCGACCACACGCGCAGCTCAGGAGGGTCGGCGCGAAGTGACAGCGCCGTCGCGCCGGTGGCCGCCGCCTCAGCAGGTTCCGTGTCGCCACTTGTGACGGTGGAGGGCAAGGCGGCCGTGGCGTCGTTGGCCGGACCTCCGTCGGCCCCGCTGCTGTCTCCCCGCGCGTCCGGCGTCCCGGAGGGCTGCGAGGTCGAAGCGGTGGCGTCGGGAGGCGTTGGAGCCGACGTCGTCGTGTCCGGTGCGGTCGCGAGCCAAGCAACGGCCAACGCCAGCGCTGCGCCCACGACGGCCGCGACCCCCCACTGAACCAGTCTGTCTCGCGCGGAACTCAAGGGAAGTCGGGACCTCTGCCGCTACAATTGACCCCCGGGGTGCGGCCTGCGTAGTATGTCCAGCCCCCGGTCATGCCGCAACACGCGAGGCCACCGATGTCGACCAGCCGTCTTCCGGTCCACTTCCCTTTCCGTACGCCGCAAGGGGTGTTCGCCCTCGCCGTCGCGCTTCTCTGCCTGCCGTCCGTGGTGCACGCCAGTGACTGGGATGGCGGGAAGAAGGACTGCTTGCAGGCGTTCGACGCGCCGGCAGACGCGGACGAGAAAGTGCTCATGCAGTGCGCCGACCGCTTCAACGCCGAGGCGCAGCTGGACAAGCTGTCGAAGGCTGAGCGAGCGACCATTGAGAAGGGCCTGCGCTACCTGTACGACTCCAGCGACAAGGGATGGCGGTTGGCGCGTGAGGGCTTGTATCGCCTCGACATCAAGGTGCCCGCCCGCGGCGCTCGAGCGGCGTCCGTCGGTGCGCCCAAGTCGGGTGTGCCGGCCGCTGAGGCACCGCGCACCCGTTATGACCCCCCGCCCACGCGCGACGCGGACAAGAAGGAGGCTGCGGACCTGGCCGACGGGGGCGTCAAGCTGCTGAAGAAGCAAAAGTGGGCCCAGGGAGCTGACCAGCTGGAGAAGGCGGTCGCCACGGACCCGCGCTCTGAGTTCGCGCTGTACAACTTGGTGTGCGCTGAGGCGAACTTGCCGGACCGCAAGCAGAGCGCCCTGAAGCACCTGCAGAATCTGGCCGACTTGGGGACCGACACTTCGTCCGAGCGACTGATCAAGGCGCGCGGCGACGCCGACCTTGTTCCCCTGCGAGAAGACCCCGACTTCAAACGCATCACGGGCTACATCCGAATCCAGATCGTCAACACGATTGGCCGCCCCGGTGAGCCGGCGATCGAGAACATCGAGAAGGTGTTGGACGGCTTGGGACACAAGTCGCGCGAGCTGGGCGTGCTGGACAAGCCGCAGGAATTCCCGGTCGTGTTGTTCAAGCCCCATGCCAAGGCGCAAACCGCGTTGATCGCCGAGCTGTTGAACCACCCGAAAACGCGGCTGGATCCGATCACGTTCGACACGAAGTACGACCTGATCATCCGCTGGGGAGCCAAGGTCACGACGGTCGATGGCAAGCAGAAGGCAGACAGCATCGGCCCGGATTCCGTCGATGACTCCATTGCGGTGGCGCGGGGCAAACAAAACAAGATCTTGGCCCAGCCCGAGGCAGCCATCAACGACGTCAACAAGATCGTGTCCACTCCAGAGCGGGCCTATGGTCAAGTCGAAGCGATGGGCAAGCGCGTCGACGGCACGGTCAAGAAGGCCCAAGGCGCCGTCGACAAGATGAAGGATCTGGGCGACAAGTTGAACAGCCTGTAGCCTCGCCCCCAGCCACACCTCTTCCTCCTACCGTGAGAAAGCCGTGTTCCACGACCTGTCCCAGTTGACCCCGATCGAGTGGGCCGTCGTCACCTTGGCCACCGCGGTGACGCTGTTGGGGTCGCTGTTGCCCAAGATCGGCAACCTGCTGGGCCGTGTGTTCCTCGGCGAGGACCCCATTCTGGCCCGCTGGACCCACGCCCGCCTTGAACGCCGACGCAAGCACGACGCCAAGGTTGCCGCCCGCCAGGAGCGCCGTTCTCGCGCGGCCACCGGCCACCAGTCCTGAACCGACCCGCACCGCATTCCAACCGATGTTGAATGGAGCCCCCCATGGCCGCCCCCCTGACGCTCGCGTCCAGCTCGCCGCGCCGCAAGGAACTGCTCGAGAAACTGGGCTTCACCCTGCGCGTGGTGCAGGCCAACATCGATGAGTCCCAGCAGGCGGGAGAACTGCCAGAGGACTACGCCAAGCGCATGGCCCGGACCAAGGTCCTGATGGCGGTCAAGCGGTTGCAGGCGACGATCTACACATCGGACGTGGAGGCGCGGCGCCAGCTCCTGTCGGCCCAGCCCCGTGGCGATGACCCGGTGCGTTGGGTGATCGGCGCGGACACCGTGGTCGTGGTCGATGATGTGATCTTTGGCAAGCCGACCGACGTGCAAGAGGCGCGCGAGATGCTGATGCGTCTTTCCGGACGCGAACACATTGTGATCACTGGATTTTGCCTGTTCGACCTGAAGCGAAATCGAGAGGGGTTGCAGGCCGTCACGACCGTCGTGAAGTTCAAGGAATTGACCCGCGGCGAGGTCGATCAGTACGTCTCGGTCGGCGAAAGCATGGACAAGGCGGGGGCTTATGCGGTTCAGGGCGTGGGTTCGTACCTCGTCGAGTACCTGCAGGGCTCGTACACCAACGTCGTCGGTCTGCCGCTGTGCCAGGTCGTCGAGATGATGCAGGAGATGGGCGCCAAGGAGGTGATGCCGTGGGCCTGACCCGCGCACGCTTGGCCCGCGTGAACAAGCCATGACCGACGCGACACAGACAATTGTCCAGCGACTGCAAGAGGTTCGTGGGTGGCTGGCCGACGCCTGCCGTGCCGCTGGCCGGGACCCTGCTGCCGTGACCTTGGTGGCCGTGTCGAAGGGGCAGCCGACTCAGGCGATTCGCGACGCCTACGCGGCCGGGCAGCGCGACTTTGGCGAGAACTACGTGCAGGAGTGGCAGACCAAGGCGCAAGAATTGGCCGACCTGGCGGACCTGCGCTGGCACTTCGTCGGGCATCTGCAGCGAAACAAGGTCAAGCTGGTCGTTGGCAACGTGTTCTTGTTGCACTCGGCCGACGATATGGCGGGGATCGGCGAGATGACCCGGGTCGCGTGGAGTCGTGGCGTGCGTCAGGACGTCCTGCTGCAGGTCAACTTGGCGCAAGAAGAGAGCAAGCGCGGCTGCACGGCGGCCGAGGCCCAGGAGTTCGTTCAGGTATTGTGTCGTTCTCCGGGGTTGCGCCTGCTCGGCCTCATGACACTGCCGCCCGTCGAGGACGACCCCGAGCAAGCCCGGCCTTGGTTCGCGCAGCTGCGGCTTCTGCGCGACCGGCTCGCGTCGGAGTGGCAGGGACAGCCGGGCGCGCCGGACGAGTGGCTGCTGTCGATGGGGACGAGCGGGGATTTCGCCGCTGCCATTGCCGAGGGAGCCACCCATGTCCGCATCGGCACGGCGATCTTCGGACCGCGCACCTACACCTGACACCACGTGCGACGGCCGGTGTTGCACGAATGTTGCACCCTTTGGCTTGACGCCGATCCCCGACGGGGCCAAGGTCCGCCGCGCCCGGACAGGCATCGCAGTCCGGCCCGACACGCTCCTCTCCTCCCCCTTTCCCCCCGCGCGAGGCACGCCATGGGCGAGACGTGCTACCTGGACGTGAATGCCGACGTGGGCGAGCTGCGCCACGCATACGGCTCCAATGTGCACCTGATGCACGACCCCTTGGCGCTGACTTGGCTGGCCCGGCTCAGCCATCCGTCGTGCGTGCAGCCTGAGGTCAACCGCATCATCTCGATGCTGTACCGCAGCCTGATGCGCGAGGTGATCAATCGGGAATTCCCGCGCCGCGTGGTGCGCTCCGAGACCCGGATGCGCGAGTACACTGAGCATGGGTACTACGAAGGCACCGTGATCGATCCCTCGATCGAGGTCACGACGGTCGACATCGTGCGCGCGGGCATCCTGCCGTCGATGGTCTGCTTTGAGGCACTGACCGAGATCCTTGACCCCACGCGCGTTCGACAGGACCACATCCTGATGAGCCGGTTGGTCAATGTGGACGAGCAGGTCACGGGTGCCGGCATCTTCGGCAGCAAGATCGCGGGTCCGGTCGCCGGCCGCATCCTGCTCTTCCCCGATCCGATGGGCGCCACTGGCGGCTCTTTGGTCGAGGCCGTGCAGTTCTACATGAACGAGCTCGACGGTCCGCCGAAGCACATCTACGCGCTGAACCTGATGGTGACGCCCGAGTTCCTGCGCAAGGTCACCAACGTCTATCCCGGCTTGGTCAGCGTTTATGCCTATCGTCTGGACCGCGGACTGTCGCCTGCCGACGTGCTCGCCGACATGCCGGGCGCCCAGTGGGACCGCGAGCGCGGTCTCAACGACCGTCAGTACATCGTGCCGGGCGCGGGCGGTATGGGCGAGATCATGAACAACGCGCTGTCCTGACCGTCCGCTGCCGCCAGCCTCTGCACCACCGCCCCGTCACCATTTTCTCTCCCCCGCAAGGAACGCCATGAGCCGCGAGAGCGTGGAACCCTATCTGTCTGCTGAGAAGATTGCCGCCCGAACTGCTGAGCTGGGGCGCGAGATCACGGCCTCCGGCGTGACCGAACAGCCGCTGGTGGTCGTGTGCGTGCTGAAGGGCTCGGTCATCTTCTTTGCCGACGTCGTGCGGCACATCGACATGCCGACCAACCTCGTGTTCCTCGGTGTGGCGTCCTACGGGGCGTCGATGGAGACCTCAGGTGCCGTCCGGTTGACCCACGACCTGACGCTCGACATTGCCGGCCGCGACGTGCTGATTGTCGAGGACATCGTCGATACCGGCCTGACCATGAACTATCTGCTGCGGACACTGGGCGCCCGCAAGCCCAAGTCCCTGCGTGTCTGCACGCTGCTGCACAAGCCCGCGCGCATGCGCGTGGAAGTCCCGCTGGACTTCACCGGCTTTACCATCGACGACGTGTTCGTGGTCGGCTACGGCCTGGACTACGACGAGCGTTACCGCAACCTGCCGTACATCGGCGCCATGCGCTTTCAGGCGGACTAGGTGGACGGCGAGCTCCGGCTGCGATTTCTGGGCCACGCGGCGTTCGACCTGTCGGTCGATGGCGTGCGGTTGTGCCTGGACCCGCACAAGCCTGGCGCGCTGGGTGGGCGGTTCCAACTGCCTGCGATTCAAGGTCCTTTCGACGCACTCGTCTGCACCCATCGCCACGAGGACCACGCCTCCTGGACGCCTGAGCTTGGAACGCAGCAGTGGATCGACCCTCCGGCGCGCTTGGGGTCCGTGGTGCTCGAAGCCCGTCCCGCCTTTCACGACGCCCACGGCGGCGCGCGCATGGGCATGATTCGCATGGTGTCCGTACGCGGCTGCGGCATCCGGGTGGTGCACTGCGGGGACTTGGGCGGCTACGACGACGACGACGTGGCTTGGCTGCAGGGGGCCGACGTGCTGCTGGTGCCCGCGGGCGGAACCTACACGCTGGACGGCGCTCAGGCCGCCGAGCTCGTGCGCCGGGTTCAGCCGTCCTGGGCTGTGCCGATTCACTGCCTCGACTCGCGCATCGACCTTCCGCTGGCCCCCGTGGACGACTTCCTGACCGCCTGGACCGGTGCTGTGATCGGGATCGACGAACTCGTCGTCCGCCGCGGGCCCGCCTCTCCTTGCCGGGTCGCGCTGCTGAACGTGCCCTGAATTGCCTGAAATTGCGGTTTTGGTTTCAATCGGTTGCGCGGTTCTGCGCGCCTTGCGCCGCCGAGCGTGCGTGTGTAGACTTCGCCGCTTGCGCCGCGAGACCTGTCGCGCGCGTCCTGTTTTGTATTTGGGGGGGAGAACATCGTCATGGATAGCTTCTGGACAGCCCGCGTGTTTCGGCGGGTCAGCACCCTTTGTGTCGTGGTCGTGGTCCTTTTGGCGGTCGGTTGCAGCGGCACCGTGACGCCCGCCAGCACCTCGAACGACGTGACGACGCCCCCCGACACTGTGGCGGCCGACATCAAGACCGACACGACGACCCCAGACACCCCCCAAACCGACACCGCGGTCGACACGATCGCGCCGGACGTGGACCAGGCCGACGCTGACGACACGACGATCGCGCCGGACCAGACCGCCGACCTTGACGACGCTGGCAGCGACGATGTCGTGGCGGCAGACGTTCCGCACGACGGCCAAGATGACACGATCGTTCCCGATGCGGACGTTGCGTCCGACACGCCGGCAGAGGTTGCCGCGGGCAAGTGCTCCATCGACGCCGACTGCCTGAACTACCCGTTGGGCGACTGCATGCACGTGGGCTGCAACGTGGGCTCGGGCATGTGTCAGGTGCTGTTCTCTGCCGACGGCGCCGCGTGCGAGCTCAAGGGTCAGTGCGGCGGCAAGGGCACCTGCTCCAAAGGCTCGTGCGACATCACGTCTTCGTGTGGGGCCAAGGCTTGCCAGCCCAAGGCACTGCCCTGCGGTGGGTCCATCGAGTGGACGGCGGGCATCGGTGTCAGCACGTTCTCGCAATACAAGTGCCAGGCCGGCGACTTCGGCGCGGGCGAGGTGGCGGTGCGTCTCGCCGTCGACGCGACGCCGGCGGTAGTCAAGCTGGAGCTGACGGGAGACGCCCTTGCCGCCGGTGGTGGCCTGTTCCTGCTGCCCCCGGTGGCCGCCGGCACCTGCAACCCCGGGCAGTGCGACGCCTTTGTGAGCGCGTCGGTGACCATCGGATTGCAGCCCGGCTCCAGCCGCGTCGCCATCCTGGACGCACCCGCCGGGGCGACCGGGTCGATGAAGCTGACCGTGACTTGCGAGCCCGTCGCGTACTGCGGCGACAGCATATGCAGTGACACCGAGGCATGCACCTCTTGCCCCAAGGACTGCGGATCCTGCGGTGGCGCTTGCGGCGACGGCACCTGTTCAGAGACAGAGAACTGCGGTTCGTGTCCCGCGGACTGTGGGGCGTGCAAGGTCGAGTGCATCCAGAAAAGCACTCCCTCTTGCCCCGGCTGTGCTTGCGAGGCCTGCGTATGCAAGATGGACACCTACTGCTGCTCGTCGGCCTGGGACTCCCTCTGCGTCGAGGAGTGCTCGACCGACTGTGGGGGGCCGGTCTGTGCGACGACGGCCGTGTGTGGCGACAACAAGTGCTCGGGCGCTGAGAGTACGGAGACCTGCCCGAACGACTGCCTGGCCTTCTCGTTTTGTGGCGACGGCAAGTGCATGGGCGCCGAGACCTGCGAGTCCTGCACCCTCGACTGCGGTGCCTGTGCCAAGCCGATCAACGTCTGCGGCGATGGCGTGTGCAACGGCACCGAGCACTGCGCGACCTGCGCCAAGGACTGCGGCCAATGCAGCCCGGTCTGCCTGGACTCCGAGGCCCCGGGCTGCCCCGGGTGCGCGTGCGAAGCCTGCGTCTGTGACAAGGATCCGCTTTGCTGCTCAACGGCTTGGGACGCAGACTGCGTGGCCCTTTGCAGCGAATGCAGCAGCCAGCCGTGCCCGGACAAGCTGGGCTGCGGCGACGGCCTGTGCGCGGGTCAGGAGACCGGCAAGACTTGCCCCAAGGACTGCGGGCCCTTTGTCCCTACCTGCGGCGACAAGTCGTGCGACGGTGACGAAGCATCCACGTGCCCCGACGACTGCAAGGGTCCGTCCTGCGAAGGGAAGTGCGGTACGACCAGCGGGCAGCCCAAGCCGGGCGGCGGATCCTGCTATTGCGACTCCGCCTGCACCGGCTATGGTGACTGCTGCACCGACTACCCGGTCGTCTGCAAGCCCTAGCCCGGGAGCTCCATGCCCCAGAACCCCCCGAAGCTCCTCCTGATCGACGGTTCCCACGCCCTGTTCCGCGCCTACTACGCGGTGCGCGGGCTCGCGGCTCCGGACGGCAGGCCAATGGGGGCGCTGTACGGCTTCACGGCCATGGTGCTCAAGCTTCTGCGCGAGCAGGCGCCCGACCGGATGGCGGTCTGTTTCGACGTCGGCGCGACCTTTCGTGAAGATCTGGACGTCAACTACAAAGCCAACCGCGCTGAGACGCCCGAAGACCTCAAGCTGCAGTGGCCACTGGCGATTCGGGTGACGCGGGAGCTTGGGGTGCCGGCGCTGCACGAGCCCGGCTTCGAGGCCGACGACCTGATCGCGGGGTTGGCCGAGAGCGCGTGCGAGGTCGGCTACGAGGTCACGATCGTCAGTGGCGACAAGGACTTGATGCAGTTGGTCGTCGACCGCTGCCCCAACGGTTTGGGCGGGTGTATCCGCCAGCTCGACGACGGCAAGGGAACGGTCTACGACGAGAAGGGCGTGCTGGCGAAGTGGGGGGTGCCGCCGGAGCGGGTCGGGGATCTCTTGGCGATCATGGGAGATTCGTCGGACAACATCCCCGGCGTGCCTGGCATCGGCGAGAAGGGCGCGGTCAAGCTGTTGCAGGACTGGGGCTCGTTCGACGCCATCTACGCCAACCTCGACCACGTGCAACCCCAGCGTGCACAAGACCTTTTGCGGGCGGGAGAGGCTTCAGCACGGCTGGCCCGGCAGCTCGTGACGCTGCGGACCGACGCGCGGCCGCCGTTCACCGCCGACCAGCTGTCGCGGCAACCTGAGCACCGTCCGACGCTCGCCGGGTCGTTTGCCGAGTTCGGCTTCAAGCGGCTGCTGCGGGAGTACGTCGACGAGCCGCCGACGGCGCAGGCGCAGACACGCTGCGAGGCGTTGCTGGACCTCAAGCAGATCGAGAAGCTGGTTCAGGAGTTGCGCGCGGCAGGCCGGTTCGCTCTGGCCGTCGCGACCACGGACGGGGACGCGAATCGCAGTGCGCCGATGACGGGCGAGCTGGCCGGCGTCGCCCTGTGCAGTACCCCTGATCGCGCCTTCTACATCCCGATTCGGCACGCGTGGATGCTGGGCGAGGCGTTGCCCCCTTCGTGGACGTCCGTGCGCGAAATGCTGCGTCCGCTGCTCGAAGACGCGGCCATCGCCAAGGTCGGTCACGACACGAAATACGACGGTCTGGTGTTACGGCGTCACGGCTTGCAGGTCGCTGGCTGGACGGCGGACGCGATGCTCGCCAGCTACCTCATCGAGCCTGAGCGCTACGCCCACACACTGCAGAACATCGCGTTCAACCATCTGGGGACGACCTTTCCGCCAGAAGCCGATGTGCTGGGAAAGGTTGCGCGCGCCGGAGGCAGGGGCTCCAAGGCCGCGGCTTGGGCCGATCTGGCGATCGAGGCGGCGGCGGCGCATCTGGCGCAGCGGGCCGCACTATCGCTGAGAGCGGTGGACCTTCTGCAGCCGAAGCTGGATGAGATGGGACTGCGGCCGCTGCACGACGATCTGGAAATTCCCTTGAGCGCAGCGCTTGCAGAGCTCGAGTGGCGTGGCGTCCTGGTAGACCCTGCCGAGTTGGGGCGTCAAAGCGAGTGGCTGGGCGGCGAGGTGGCCGCCGAAGAGGCGGCGATCTTCGGCATGGCCGGCGGTCCCTTCAACGTACAGTCGCCGTCGCAGCTGGGTGAGATCCTGTTTGGCAAGCTGGGGTTGCCTGCCAAGAAAAAGACGCAGTCCGGGTGGTCCACCGACCAAAGCGTGCTGGAAGGGCTGGCTGAGGACCATCCGATCGCCGCACGCGTCCTGCGGTTTCGCCAACTGTCCAAGCTCAAGAGTACCTACACCGACTCGCTGCCGGGCATGATCGACTCACGCACCGGCCGCATCCACACCTGCTTCAACCAAGCCGTCGCGGCGACGGGGCGACTGTCGTCCACCGACCCCAACCTGCAAAACATCCCGATCCGCTCGGTCGAGGGGCGCCGTATCCGCAGGGCTTTCATCGCGGCCCAGGGTTGCGTGTTGCTGTCGGCGGACTACAGTCAGGTCGAGTTGCGGATCATGGCCCACATGGCCCATGAACCCGGCATGTTGGACGCATTCCGCAGGGGCCTCGACATCCACCGCCAGACCGCTGCCGACATCTTTGGCGTGTTCCCCGACCTCGTGACACCGCAGCAGCGCAGCGCGGCGAAGACTATCAATTTCGGGATATTGTACGGGATGGGTCCGCAAAGACTCGCCCGATCGATCGACGTGTCGGTCAAAGAGGCCAAGGCCTTCATCGAGCGATACTTCGAGCGGTTTCCCGGGGTCAAGGCGTTCGTTGAGACCACGTTGGAGGAAGCCCGCCGTACCGGAGAAGTCCGCACCCTGTTCGGCCGCCGCCGCCCGCTACCGGACCTCGCGAGCAGCAACCAGATGGCCCGCGCGGCGGCGGAGCGCGTCGCCGTCAACACGCCGGTGCAGGGCACGGCGGCCGACATCATCAAGCGCGCGATGCTCGAGGTGGAGCGTCAGCTGACGGCCCACGAGCTGAAGGCGACGTTGTTGCTCCAGGTGCACGACGAGCTGGTGCTCGAGGTCCCGCACGCCGAGGTCGAGGCCGTCACCGCGCTCGTCCGCATGGCGATGCAGGGCGCCGCCGAGCTCGCGGTTCCCCTTCACGTCGATGTCGGCGTCGGCGCGAACTGGTCCGACGCTCACTAGAAATCCTTGGGGAATCGCGAGTTGTGTCAGGCCGTCGCGGGCCGGTGCAGCTGGTCGCCGACCCGCAGGGACTGCGCTTTGCACGACGGACAGGTCCAGTGCCCGCCGTCTCCCATGAATCCGACCGCATCAGGGCTCTGGAGGCCGCACGCGGGACACACGACGTCGGCAAAGGTGTTCTCGGCAAGCACCCGCGCCTTCATCTGATTGTCCTTGAAGGTCTTGGGGTTGGCGAGCCGGTCCAGCCTCATTTCGCTCTTGGCGGGCGACCGGAGCGTGCCAAGGGACAGGGCGATCGAGAACAGGCCGATCGGCCAGCCCACCGCCGGAACAAGCAAGAACGCAACGCCAAAAACGATTCCGGCGATGGCCCCGACCGGCTGTCCCTTGGACTTCAGGTTGTGCTGGTTGTCGTACAGCTCGAAGAGGTACTGGTTGACGAGTGCGTCGGTGACGGCCACTTGCCGCATCGTCGTGGGTGCGCGCTCGGCGTTGGCTTGGGTCTCCATCCTCCCCTCCAGTTCCTGCGGGTGTTGGGCCGATTGCGGGCGCCGTTGCGGCGTGTGCCCGGCGACGGACATGATCGCCCTACGGCTGGGCTTTGTGCAACAGCTCGACCAGTGCTCCCGCCGCCGACTTTGGGTGCGCGAATCGCACCGGATAGCCCTCTGCGCCGATCGTCGGTCCGGCCCCCAGCATCGTCAGTCCCGCAGCCTCGGCCTGAGTCGTCGCCGCCTCCAGGTCCGCAACTTCCAGACACACGTGGTGCAGACCCGGGCCGCGCTTCTCCAGGAAGCTCTGGATCTCGCTGTCGGCGGTCAGCGGTGCCAGCAATTCGATCATCGTTTCGCCGCACTGCAGGAAGGCCACGCGCAGTCCGCGCTCGGGCACGTCCCGGATCTGCACGAGCGGCAGCCCCAGCGCATCGCGCCAGACCGCAAGGGCTTCGGGCAGCTCGCGAACAGCGATGCCCAGATGGTTGATCTTCCGTGGGGATTCGGACTCGGGGTGCATCTGGTCTCCAGGGTTCCCGCCAGCTAGGATGGCCGTCGCCGCCACGACATCACCGCAGGCTGCGGGAACATGATCGAGTTTCGTCACATCTCCAAGTCGTTCGGAACCAAGCAGGTGCTGCAGGACGTATCGCTGTCGGTCGCGACTGGCCGCATCCTGTTCATCGTGGGCGTGTCCGGCGCTGGCAAGTCCGTGCTGGTCAAGCACTTGGTGGGACTGGTTCGCCCGGATGCGGGTCAGGTGCTGCTTGACGGGCAGGACGTGACCCAACTGAGCGAACGCGAATTCTATCCGGTGCGGAAGCGCTGTGCCATGGTCTTCCAGCACTCGACGTTGTTCGATTCGCTGACGCTGGCAGAGAACGTCATGCTGCCGTTGCGCAAGCACCGGGGCCTCCGACCGCAAGCGGCCAGGCAGGAAGCAATGCAGTTTCTGGAGCGTGTGCAGATGCACCACCTGGCCGATCGCCATCCCGCCGACATCGGCGACGGCCTGCGCAAGCGCGTCGCGATCGCGCGCGCGCTGACGTTGCACCCGGAGTACGTCATCTTTGACGAGCCGACGACAGGCTTGGACCCCTTGGCCGCCGCCAACGTCGATCGCCTGATCCGTGAGCTCAGCGATCGCCACGGTGTCACCTCCATTGTGGTGAGCCACGACCTGCGTTCGATCTTCACCGTCGCGGACCGCATCGCCATGATCTATCGAGGGAAGATCCGGCTCGACGGAACCCCGGACGAATTCCGCCGCACCGACGACGGCGTGGTCCAGCAGTTCATCCAGGGGCTTGCCGAGGGGCCGATGGTCCTGTAAGGGGCAGCCGCGTCCCCGACCCCGGCAGGGAGGGGCGCAAGACGGGAGTGGAAGTGGTCAAGGAGAAGTCCATCGAGGTCAAGGTCGGCGCGCTCGTGCTCTTCACGACGGCGCTGCTCATCGGCTTCATCTTTCTACTGGGCGGCGTGGGCGGCGGCGGGGGCTTCGAGCTGGGCGTCGACTTCCCGACCGCGAGCGACCTCAAGACCGGCGCCCCCGTGAAGATCGCCGGTGTGACCGCGGGCGAAGTCCAGAGCGTCGAGTATTGGGGGGGCCGAATGGACCCAGCGACCGGCCGGCGCGTCACCGTGCGCGTGATGCTGGACCTGGACCCGGAGAAGGGAACAACCCTGCACGAAGACGCGGAGTTCTATATCTCCACCCAGGGGATCTTGGGAGAGAAGTATGTCGAGATCGATCCGGGTTCATGGCAGAAGCCCACACTGCCAGCCGGATCGCGTCGAGAGGGCGTCCCGCCCATGCGCATGGAGGTTCTGGGCCAGCAGCTGACCAGGGTCTCGGCAGCGGTCACACGCATCCTCGAAACAAACGAGAAGACCTTGGGCGATCTGCTGATCCACACGGATCAGACCGTGCTGGACGCCCGCAAGGCGGTGCACGACGTGCAGCAGGTCATCCAAACGCAGCGTCCCGCGATCGAGCGCACGGTCGCCCACCTCGAGACGGCGAGCGAACGCGCGGATCAGGTGGCGCTGGGGCTACATACAGCTGTGGGCGACGGCGAGTCGCTGAAGCGATCGGTGGCACATGTCGAGTCGGTCGCCGCGCAGATCGACGTCGCCGCAGGTCCGATCGTCAAGGACGCGCGGGCTGTGGGGGCCAACCTCAAGACGGCGTCGGAGAAGCTGCGTGATGGCGGGGCGGGCGAAATGCTGCTGGGCCCAGGCGCGGCGGGCAAGATCGAGAAGACCCTCGATCGGGTGGCCCAAGCCGCCGGCGACGTCCAAGCACTGACCGGAAACGCGCGAACGGGGCGAGGCACGATTGGCGGATTGCTGATGGACAACGAGCTGTTCATGGACCTCAAGCTGATGCTCAAGGACCTCAAGCGCCACCCTTGGAAGTTCATCTGGCGGGAGTAGCCCGATCTTGATCACGTGGGGACTTGCCGCAAGTTGCGATCTGGCCCCGATCCCGCCAAGTGAACGGACCCTCACGCCACCCATGGATCCCGATCCGGCAGCGGATTTGACCGATAGCCGGTACGGGAACACCACTCATGCCTCGCCGCGCAACCCATCTCCTTCGGCAACTTTGTGCGCCAAGTGGGCAGCAGGCCTTGACAGGAAGCCGGGTTTGCTGGATAACAGCGGCCCCACAGTTCGGACCGTAAGGCTGAACCGTGTCCTCCCATCGGGAAAGGAGCCTTCGCAGCCGACCAAGCCAGACGAGAGTCAACCCTTGGAAAGGACTGCAAGAGGATGATGCCCCGGTAAGGCATCTTCCCTCCGCGAAGGCACGATGGGCGCTAACCCACCGCCGAAGGGCGATCGCGTGGGTGGCAGATCGCCGGGCTGGTCCCGGAGGATGCCTCCCCAGCTCAGGTCGAAAGACCGAAGCAACACGCGGCCTCAGGCGAGACGGCCCCGCGAAGTGGTGTCCGCAAGTGAGCGAACGAGGGCGCCAGCCTGAACGGCCGTCGCCTGAAACGAACTGGATCGCCGAGGAGAGACAGGCATGCCGACCATCAACCAGCTCGTCCGCAGCCGGCGCGAGGCCAAGCACGTCAAGACCAAGGCTCCGGCCTTGCAGGCTTGCCCGCAGAAGCGCGGTGTGTGCACTCGCGTCTACACGACCACGCCGAAGAAGCCGAACTCGGCACTTCGCAAGGTTGCTCGTGTTCGTCTGTCGAACAGCATGGAAGTGACGTCGTACATCCCCGGCGTCGGCCACAACCTGCAGGAGCACAGCATCGTGCTGATCCGCGGTGGCCGCGTGAAGGACCTGCCCGGCGTGCGCTACCACATCGTGCGAGGCAGCTTGGACACCACTGGCGTGGCCAACCGCAAGCAGAGCCGCTCGAAGTACGGCGCCAAGCGCCCGAAGTAGTCTGACCGAGAGAGGGAATTGCCGGCGCCTGTGCGCTGGCCTGGAGAGAGATCATGCCCCGTCGCCGCGAAGTACCGAAGCGCATCATCCTGCGGGACCCGAAGTATGGTGACCAGCTCGTCGCCAAGTTCGCCAACTGCCTGATGTACGACGGCAAGAAGTCGACTGCCGAGCACCTGCTGTATGCGGCGCTGTCGAAGGTTGAGTCGCGCGGCAAGGACGACCCGGTCAAACTCTTCAAGATGGCCCTGGAGAACGTGCGCCCGGCCGTCGAGGTCAAGTCGCGCCGCGTCGGCGGCTCGAACTATCAGGTCCCGGTCGAGATTCGCCCCGAGCGGCGCACCGCCCTGTCGATTCGTTGGCTCATCGCCAGCGCCCGCGCCCGCGGCGAGAAGTCGATGGACGAGAAGTTGGCTGGCGAGATTCTGGACGCCTCGCAGATGCGCGGTGCCGCAGTCAAGAAGCGTGAGGATGTGCACCGCATGGCCGAGGCGAACAAGGCGTTCGCCCACTACCGCTGGTAGGCCGTTCGACACCAACGAGTTCCATCCGAAGGGCCCCGGTGAGAGGCCGTGTGAACACCTGCTGTCCGCCTGATTCGGTTCCTGAGGTTCCTGGGCAAGAGCGGCGACTGTTCCTGGAGATGCAAAGTGCCACGTAGTCAACCGCTCCAAAACTTCCGCAACATCGGCATCATGGCCCACATTGATGCCGGGAAGACCACGACCACGGAACGGATCCTGTTTTACACCGGTCGCCTCTACAAGATCGGCGAAGTCCACGACGGCGCAGCCACGATGGACTTCATGGAGCAGGAGCAGGAGCGCGGCATCACGATCACGTCAGCCGCGACGCAGTGCCAGTGGGCCGGCAAGACGATCAACATCATCGACACCCCCGGACACGTGGACTTCACCATTGAGGTCGAGCGGTCCCTGCGCGTGTTGGACGGCGCCGTCGCCGTGTTCTGTGCCGTGGGTGGCGTCGAGCCCCAGTCCGAGACCGTCTGGCGCCAGGCTGACCGCTACAAGGTTCCGCGCATCGCCTTCATCAACAAGATGGACCGCACCGGCGCCGACTTCGTGAAGGTCGTCGGCCAGCTGCGCGACCGCTTGGGCGCCAACGCTGTGCCGATCTTCCTGCCCATCGGTGCCGAAGAGCATTTCCGCGGCGTGGTTGACCTCATTTCGATGAAGGGCATGTTGTTCGACGAGGCCAGCCAAGGCTCGCGTTTCGACGTGGTCGATATTCCCGAAGACATGGTCGAAGAGGCCCAGGCCGCCCGCAACGTGATGCTCGAGCAGGTGGTCGAGAGTGACCTCGAGCTGATGGAGCGCTACCTGAACGGCGGCGAGATCACGGTCGAAGAGACCCATCGCGCGCTCCGGACCGCGACGGTCAACCTGACCTGCATCCCCGTCATCTGCGGTAGCGCCTTCAAGAACAAGGGCGTGCAGCAGCTGCTCGACGCCGTCGTGGCTTACCTGCCCTCGCCGCTGGACATTCCGCCGCTCGTCGGCAAGGTCCCCGCCAGCGAGAAGCGCGCAGGCGAGCCGCTGGTGCGCAAGCCCGAAGACGACGCGCCGTTCTCCGGCTTGGCCTTCAAGCTCTGGACGGACCCCTTCGTCGGTCACCTGACCTACGTGCGGATCTACTCGGGTACGATGGTGGTCGGCGACGCGATGCTGAACGCCAACACCGGCAAGCGCGAGCGCATTGGCCGCATCATGCGGATGCACGCCAACAAGCGAGAAGACATCAAGGAAGCGTTCGCTGGCGAGATCGTCGCGGTGGCTGGTCTGCGTGACACGATCACGGGCCACACGCTCTGCGACCCCAAAGAGCCGGTTCTGCTTGAGGAAATGAAGTTTCCCGAGCCGGTGATCGCGGTGTCCATCGAGCCGGACAACAAGGCTGAGGAAGAGAAACTGGGACTCGGACTGGCCAAGCTGGGCCGCGAGGACCCCTCCTTCCGCATCACGACCAACGAAGAGACCGGGCAGACACTCATCGCCGGAATGGGCGAGCTGCACCTCGAGATCATCGTCGACCGCCTCAAGCGCGAGTTCAAGGTGAACGCCAAGGTCGGAAGGCCTCAGGTCGCTTACCGCGAGACGATCACCCAGACGGTCGAGATCGACCACAAGTACGCCAAGCAGACGGGCGGCCGCGGTCAGTACGGCCACGTCGTCATCCGCATGACGCCGCGCGAGCCCGGTCAGGGCTACGAGTTCGTCGACGAGACGAAGGGCGGCGTCATTCCGAAGGAGTACATCCCGGCGGTCGACAAGGGCATTCAAGAGGCTTGCACCAGCGGTGTGTACGGCTTCCCCGTCGTCGACTTCCAGGTGGCGCTGACCTACGGCTCGTACCACGATGTGGACTCGAGCGAGATGGCCTTCCGCATCGCAGGTTCGATGGCGTTCAAAGAGGGCGAGCGCAAGGCCAAGGCCGTGCTGCTCGAGCCCATCTTCGACATCGAGATCCTGGTGCCCGAAGAGTATCTGGGCGACATGATCGGCGACCTGAACTCGCGCCGTGGCCGCATCAACAACCTGGACGAGCGCGGCGGAGTACGCGTGATTCAGGGTACGGTGCCGCTTGGCGAGACGTTTGGCTACGCGACGGACCTCCGCTCGCGTACCCAAGGCCGCGGCACCTATACGATGCAGTTCGCGCACTATGCGCCCGCGCCTCAGGCGCTGATGACCGAAGTTCTGAAGGCGGCGTCTTAGAGCGCCGACACCGATCGGTCGAGCAACCGACCCGTCGAGCCAGAGACGAGTCGAGAGAGTGACGAGTTGAGCGTGTGACGAGTTGAGCGTGTGACGAGTTCTGGTTCGAGGTTCGCTTAGAACAGGGAGACGACGATGGCAGGCCAGCGCATTCGCATCCGGTTGAAGGCATACGACTTCAAGCTCCTGGATCAGTCCGTCAGCGAGATCATCACGACCGTGCGCAACACCGGCGCGCGCATCGCGGGTCCGATTCCGCTGCCCACGCGCATCAACAGCTACACGGTGCTCCGCTCGCCCCACGTGGACAAGAAGAGCCGTGAGCAGTTCGAGATCCGCACGCACAAGCGGCTGATCGACATCCTCGACCCGACCCAGCAGACGCTGGACGCCCTGATGCGTCTGGATCTGGCGGCCGGCGTTGCCGTCGAGATCAAGACCTGAGTTGCCGCCCCTAGCGGGGAAGCGAGCAGGCAAGAACGCGACTGGCGTCACCCAAGCAGGGACGCCGCACTGACAGGATACGGAGGGTGTGATGCCCAAGGTCAATGTACTCAACGAGCAGGCCCAAAGCGTGGGCGAGATCGAGTTGGCGGACGATGTGTTCGCCGCCACGATCAAGCCTCACTTGCACTGGGAAGTGGTGCGCAACCAGCTGGCGAATCGCCGCGCCGGTACGCACTCGACCAAGACGCGCACGACGGTGTCCGGTACGACCAAGAAGGCCGTGCGTCAGAAGGGCACCGGCGGCGCGCGTCACGGTTCGCGCAAGAGCCCCGTCTACGTCGGCGGCGGTGTGGCCCACGGTCCGCACCCTCGCGACTACAGCTACGTCGTGCCGAAGCAGGTTCGTCGGGCGGCACTTTGCTCAGCCATCAGCACCCGGTTCGCCGGTGGCGACATGCTGGTCATCGAGGATCCGTCCTTCGAGAAGGCCCGCACCAGCCGCGCGGCCAAGGCGCTGAACGCCCTGGGTGCTCACAAGGCACTGGTCGTGACGGGCGTCGAGAACGAGAACCTGCATCTGTCCGTGCGCAACCTGCGTTCGGCCAAGTACATCCGCGCCGAGGGTCTGAACGTCTTCGACGTCCTCAAGTACGACAAGCTCGTGCTGACCGTCGAGGGTGCACGCGCGCTCGAAGTGCGCCTGCAGGGCTAGCCGCGAGGTCAGGTCGAACGACCGCAGCAGGGAACAGGTAGAAGCCATGGGACTGCATCTGACGCAAATTCTGGTCCGGCCGCTCATCACCGAGAAGAACAATCTCGGACGTGAAGAGCGCAACGAGATCGTCTTCGAGGTCAACAAGGCCGCGAACAAGCCGATGATCACCGACGCCGTCGAGCAACTGTTCGGGGTGAAGGTGGAGGCTGTGCGGACCATTCATCACAAGGGCAAGGCGCGCCGCGTCGGCAAGTGGTCGGGCTTCCGCCCGGACACCAAGAAAGCCGTCGTCAAGCTCGCAGCCGGCGAGACCATCGACTTCTTCAAGGGCGTCTGAACGGACCGGGTCGGTGCCGAGAGGTGCCGCGACCCTGAGTGGCCTAGCCGTCGAACGTACTTCAGTTCTGGAGAGAGAAGATCATGGGGATCAAGCACTACAGGCCGGTTAGCGCAGGCACCCGGCAGCTCGCCCTCGACGACTTCAAGGACATCACCGCGTCGAAGCCCGAGAAGTCGTTGTGCGTGCCGCTGTCCACGACCGCCGGTCGTAACAGCTATGGACGCATTACGTCGTATCAGCGCGGCGGCGGCCACAAGCGGCACTACCGCCTCATCGACTTCAAACGCGACAAGGTGGCTGTCCCCGCGACGGTGGCCACGATCGAGTACGACCCCAACCGGTCGGCCCGTATCGCGTTGCTGCACTACGCGGACGGCGAGAAGCGCTACATCATCGCTCCCTTGAGTGTCAAGGTCGGTGACGTGGTCATCTCGAGCCGCAACGCGGACATCAAACCTGGCAACACGCTGCCGCTGCAGGCCATCCCGGTCGGCACGATGGTGCACGCCGTGGAGCTGCAAATCGGCAAGGGCGCTCAGCTCTGCCGTGCTGCCGGCACCGCTGCCCAGTTGATGGCCAAGGAAGGCAAGCACGCGCTGCTGCGGCTGCCCTCCGGCGAGCTTCGTCGCGTCGCGGTCGAGTGCCGGGCCACCATTGGCCAGACCGGCAACCCGGACCACGACAAGCAGAATTTGGGCAAGGCCGGCCGCACCCGCTGGCTGGGCATTCGTCCGCACGTCCGTGGCGTCGCGATGAACCCGGTCGACCACCCCCTGGGCGGTGGCGAAGGCCGTACGTCCGGTGGTCGTCACCCCGTGACCCCGTGGGGCAAGCCCACCAAGGGCTCGAAGACGCGCCACAACAAGCGTACCAATCACCTCATCGTGAGCCGCCGCAAGTAAGGCGTGAGCTGGTCAGGCGCGAGCCCCATAGGCCGCGCACCCGAGGGCACGTGAGTGCCGGCAAGAAGAGAGGAACCCGTGACACGTTCGATCAAGAAAGGACCCTTCGTCGACGATCACCTCAAGACCCGGGTCGAAGAGTTCGTGCGCACCGGCAACAAGCGTCCGATCAAGACGTGGTCGCGCCGGTCGACGATCTTCCCGGACTTCGTGGGCCTGAACTTCATGGTTCACAACGGAAAGAAGTTCGTGCCGGTGTTCGTCACCGAGAACATGGTCGGGCACAAGCTCGGCGAGTTCTCGCCGACCCGCACGTTCCACGGCCACTCGGGCGACAAGAAGGTCAAGAAGCGCTAAATGCGCGCCGCGTGAAAGCGCGGGCATGAGACGGAAGTGCGCCGGTCCTGGAACCGCGCGCACGAACGGGAGCCGCCATGGAGACGAAGAACACGAAGGTCCACCTCCGCAATCTGCCGATCGCACCCCGCAAGGTGCGCGTCGTCGTGGACCAGATCCGCAACAAGGGCGCGGCGGAAGCGCTCGATATCCTGTCGTTCACGGTCAAGCTCGGTGCTGAGCCGGTCCGCAAGCTGCTTGACAGCGCGGTCGCCAACGCCCGGACCAACCATGCGATGGACGTCGACCGACTGTTTGTGGAGTCCGTCTATGTCGATCAGGCTCGGAGCCTGAAGCGCTTCACCCCGCGCGCGCAGGGTCGAGCGACGAAGATCATCAAGAAGTCCAGCCACGTCACGCTGGTGCTGGGCGAGCGCTAGAGTCGATCGCGACAGAACAGACGCGGCGCCCGGTGACGGGCAGGACGCAGGGTCAGGAGGTCAGTGTGGGACAGAAGAGCCATCCGAACGGTCTGCGCCTTGGCGTGATCCGCACCTGGAACTCGAAGTGGTTCGAAGAGAAGAACTACAGCCGCTGGCTGCACGAGGACCTGACGATCCGCAAGCTCATCAAGACCAAGATGATGCATGCCGGTATCGCCAAGATCGACATCGAGCGGCGGGCGCGTCAGATCCGGATCGGCGTCCACACGGCGCGTCCCGGCATCCTGATCGGGCCCAAGGGCAAGGAAGCCGAGAAGCTCAAGGCGAGCCTCGCCAAGATCGCGCAGGGCGAGATCGTCCTGTCGATCCACGAGATCCGCCGGGCCGAGACCGACGCCCAGCTGGTCGCTGAGAGCATCGCCACCCAGCTCGAGCGCCGCGTTGCGTTCCGCCGGGCGATGCGCAAGGCGATGCAGAGCGCGCAGAAGTTCGGCATCAAGGGTATCCGCGTCGCCTGCTCGGGGCGTCTGGGCGGAGCCGAGATGGGCCGGTACGAATGGTATCGCGAGGGCCGCGTGCCCCTGCACACCTTGCGTGCCGACATCCAGTACGGCGAGGCGACCGCGCACACGACGTACGGCTGCATCGGCGTGAAGACCTGGATCTACCAGGGCGACATCCTGCCCGAGCGCACGGCCGCCAAGGCTTGACGAATCTGTGATCGGCCCAGCCCGCTTTGACGGGACAGGCCGAAGGGAAAGGAGGATGCCATGCTGGCTCCCAAGAGAGTGCTCTGGCGCAAGGTCCAAAAGGGCAAGATGCGCGGATTCGCCTACCGCGGCAACGAAGTCTCGTTTGGAGACTACGCGCTCATGGCGACCGAGTGCGGCAAGCTAACGAGCCGCCAGATTGAGGCGGCCCGTGTCTCGATGACCCGTAAGGTCAAGCGTGACGCCAAGGTGTGGATTCGCGTGTTTCCGCACAAGCCGATTTCGAAGAAGCCCGCCGAAACCCGCATGGGTAAGGGAAAGGGGCCACCGGATCACTGGGTCGCCATCGTTCAGCCCGGCACGGTGCTGTACGAGATCCAGTCGACCGAGACCAAGCTCGTCTACGAGGCGCTTGAGGTTGCCTCGCAGAAGCTTCCGATCAAGACGCGCGTCATCGCCCGGGGAGAAATCGCATGAAGCGGGGCCTGGTCAACGAACTTACCGTCGCCGAGCTGCAGCGCAAGGAAGCTGAGCTGCGCGACGAGATCTTCCGTCTTCGCTTCCAGCACCACACCGGCCAGCTGGCGAGCCCGATCAAGCTTCGGGGTTCCCGGCGCGAGCTCGCTCAGGTGTTGACCCGTCTGCGCGCCCTCGAGCTGGGTATCGCGTCTGCCGCCAAGGAGGCCTAGGAACATGGTCACCGAGAACGAAATCGTCATCGAACCGATGGCCGCTCCTCCCGAGTTGGACGGAGATACTACTGAGCTGCGCCGCCGCCGCACTGCGAACGGCATCGTGGTTTCGACCAAGATGGACAAGACCGCCGTCGTGTCGGTGACGCGGGTGTTCCTGCACCCGAAGTACCGCAAGTACGTGCGGCGGGCAAAGCGCTACATGGCGCACGACGAGCATGGCCTGTGCGGACTCGGCGACCAGGTGGTTATCGAGGAGTGCCGGCCGCTGTCGAAGCACAAGAACTGGCGCTTGAAGCAGATCGTTCGCAAGAAGCAGAACTGAGAGACTGCCCTGCACGCCAAGCGTGACGCCCTGACCTGGGGACCGCTGGCGATGCAACGAGGGTTGGGAGGGTGCGATGATCCAGAGCGAGAGCTATCTGACGGTAGCAGACAACTCGGGCGCCAGGCAGCTGCGCTGCATCAAGGTGCTCGGCGGCTCGAAGCGCAAGTACGCGTCGGTGGGCGACATCATCGTCTGCTCTGTCCGCGAAGCGCTGCCGAAGTCCAAGGTGAAGAAGGGCGACGTGGTCAAGGCCGTGATCGTCCGAACCGCCAAGGAAGTCGGTCGCGACGACGGGTCGTACATCAAGTTCGACAACAACGCCGCTGTCGTCATCAACAACCAGAAGGAGCCGGTCGGCACCCGCATCTTCGGGCCAGTGGCCCGCGAGTTGCGCGCCAAGCGGTTCATGAAGATCGTGTCGCTGGCCCCCGAGGTCCTTTAGCCGTCGACGGGTCCTCCGCCACAGCGCGCCTAGCGCGCTCTCAGGTGTGTCATGCGCAAGATTCGGAAAGGTGATCTGGTTGCTGTTATCGCCGGCAAGGAGTTCAACCGCGGCGCGCTCAAGACCGGCAAGGTCCTGCGCGTCGTCGAGGACGGCAAGCGCGTCGTCATCGAGAAGATCAACCTGATCAAGCGGCACACCAAGGCGAATCGCCAGGGTCGCGAGGCAGGGATCATCGAGAAGGAAGCGCCGATCGATACGAGCAACGTCGCGCTCGTCAGTCCGACCACCGGCAAGCCGGTTCGCGTCGGATTCAAGACGATCGAGAACGCCCGTGGCGAGTCTCGTAAGGTTCGCGTCGTTCACAAGACCGGCGAAGTACTGGACAAGGTGTAGTTGAGTACGACCAGCCATAGGTAGCGCCTCAGGTGGAGGCTCGCAGGCTGGTTCGTTCCGCAGACCCAAGAAAGAGGCCCTCGATGGCTGTTCGGTTGCAAGAGAAGTATGTGAACGACATCACGCCCTCGCTCGTCAAAGAGTTCGGGTACAAGAACGTGATGGAGATTCCGCGCCTGGTGAAGGTGGTCCTGAACTTCGGTTTGGGTGAGGCCACTCAGAATCCGAAGGTGATCGAGAAGGCCGTTGACCAGCTGGCGCAGATCTCCGGTCAGAAGCCGGTGGTGACCCGCGCTCGCAAGTCGATCGCGAACTTCAAGCTGCGCGAGAACATGCCCATCGGCGTCAAGGTCACCCTTCGAGGCGACCGGATGTTCGAGTTCCTGGACCGCTTGGTGACCGTCGCCCTGCCGCGCGTGCGCGACTTCCGTGGCGTCAGCCCCAAGGGCTTCGATGGACGCGGCAACTTCACGCTGGGCATCCGCGAGCAGATCATCTTTCCTGAGATCAACTACGACAACGTCGACAAGGTCCGGGGAATGAACATCACGGTCGTGACGACCGCCAAGACCGATGCCGAGAGCCGCTCGCTGCTTGCCTACTTTGGCATGCCGTTCCGCAAGTAGACCGAGACTCCGGGCGGGGGTTGCCCCGCGGAAAGTTGCATCCCGGCGCGCCCACGGCAGCGACCGGCAGGACAGGAAGGGTCCCATGGCCAAGACCAGCATGATCGTGAAGTCGAACAACACCCCGAAGTTCGCCATCCGCCACCGCAATCGGTGCAAGGTGTGCGGACGTCCACGGGGCTACATGCGCAAGTTCGGCCTGTGCCGCATCTGCTTCCGCGGCCTCGCCGTGCGCGGCGAGCTGCCCGGTGTGACCAAGGCTTCCTGGTAGGGGACTGCCGAAACCGGTCGGCGATTACGTCGGCGGCGTGGACGGCGTCAAACGAACCCAGCGCGCACGAGCGCGCTACTCGAGAGTGCAAATGGCAACGACTGATCCCATCGCGGACTTCTTGACTCGGGTGCGCAACGCCATCATGGCGCGTCACGCCGACGTGAGCTGCCCGGCCTCGAACTCGATCCGCTCGATCGCCCACATCCTCCGCGAGGAGGGGTACGTCGGCGAGATCACGGAAGACAACGAGACTGCCCAGGGCAGCATCAAACTGCAGATTCGTTACTGTGCCGACCGCACCGCCGCCATCAGCGGTCTGCGTCGCATGTCGCGTCCCGGCCAGCGCCGCTACGTCGGCGTCACCGGCATCCCGCGGGTCAAGAACGGCATGGGCATCGCGATCCTGTCGACCTCGAGCGGCATCATGACGGGCAACAAGGCCCGTCTGCTCAACGTTGGCGGTGAACTGCTTTGCACGGTGTGGTGAGTCGCGCGAGCGTCCGGGAGAGCATCATGGCAACGGAACAGAAGATCATTCTTTCGCGCGTGGGCAAGGCCCCGGTCATCGTACCTGAGAAGGTCGCGGTCACCATTCAGGGCGACCACGTGAACGTCAAGGGACCGCTGGGCGTGCTCGAGCGCACCTTCGTGGGCGTCACGTTCGAACAGGGCAGCGGCGTCATCGTCGTGCACCCCGTCGACAACACCCGCAAGGGCAAGGCGCTTCACGGTCTGGGCCGCAACTTGCTGCGCAACATGGTCGAGGGCGTGTCTGCCGGCTACAAGCGAGAGCTCGACGTCATCGGCGTTGGATTCCGCACGGAGCTGGCCGGCCAAACGCTGCGCCTGAGCATCGGGTATTCACATCCCGTTCTCTTCACCTTCCCACCTCAGGTCCAGTGTGCCGTCGAAAAGCTGACGCACCTGATCTTGACCTCGGTGGACAAGGAGATGCTGGGCCAGGTTGCCGCGAACTTGCGCGGGCTGCGTCCGCCCGAGCCCTACAAGGGCAAGGGCATTCGCTACACCGGTGAGGTCGTGCGCCAGAAGGCCGGCAAGGCCGGCGGCAAGGGCGGCAAGAAGAAGTAGACAGCCCCGTTGCGCGGGGGGCGCGGGCCGAACGGCCTGCTTCACGCGTGACGGAAGCGATCGACGGTGAACAAGGGTGTTCCCGTCGCGAGCCGGAGGAGACTCCGGAGCGAAAGGAAGGCAGCCATGTTGGGCAAGAAGAAGCTGGACCCGCGCGAACAGCGCAAGGTTCGCCAGCGCTACACGCTGAAGGGGACGGCCGACCGTCCGCGCATGAGCGTGTTTCGCTCCAGCAAGCACATCTACGTACAGGTCATCGACGACGACAGTGGCCATACGCTGGCCGCCGCATCGACCGTCGAGCCAGGGCTGCGCACCTTCGAGGGAACCAAGACCGCTCAGGCCGAGGCCGTGGGGCGTCTGGCAGCCGAGCGGGCGCTGGCCAAGGGCATCCATCGACTCGTGTTCGATCGCAACGGGTTCCGGTACACGGGCCGCGTTGCAGCGATCTCCAAGGTCGCGCACGAGATGGGGTTGCTGAGCAAGGAAGGATACACCGGCGCGGCCTCCGAAGCCGAGCCCGCTGGCGAGCAGGAGTAAGCGATGGCAGAGCAGACCAGGCAGGGTCAGGGCCAGGGTCAGGGCCAGAGGGATACGCGAGGACCGCGTCGGGATCGTCCGGCGCCGGAAGCCGATCGCGACGAATTCGGCAGCGCAACCGTCGCCATCAACCGGACGGCCAAGGTCGTGAAGGGCGGTCGGAGGTTTTCCTTCTCCGCGCTGATCGTGGTGGGTGACGGCAAGGGACTCGTTGGCGTCGGCATGGGCAAGGCTTCGGAAGTTCCCGAGGCTATCCGCAAGGGTACCGAGCAGGCTCGCAAGAACATGTTCGCCGTGCCACTGGTCAAGGGCACCATCCCGCACGACGCGATGGGTCATTACGGCGCCGGCGAAGTGATGCTTCGTCCCGCCAGCCGCGGTACCGGTGTCATCGCCGGTGGTCCGGTGCGCGCTGTGCTCGAGCAGGCGGGCGTCCGCGACGTCGTCACGAAGTGCATCGGCAGCAACAATCCGCACAACGTCGTCCGTGCGACGATGGCGGCCCTGCGGCAGCTGCGCACGGTCGACCAGATCAGCGTTCGCCGCGGCAAGACGATCGAGGAACTGCGGGGCTAGCCGGCAGTGGCTGACGGACCGTCAAAGGGCGGAAACCGGGAGCCGGTCAAGGGTTATGAGCCTTCACACAGCGGGTGCGGGGGTTGCAATCGAGGGGGAGTGCAGTTAGCCTGCGGCGCCTTTCGGCGTACCAGTGCACGCTGACTCGACCCGGCGTTCGGCTGCGAGCCCCCGGGGGCCAGCGACTGGACCGCCGAATAGTGCACGAGATACCGGCTTCTGTTGCGCCATGAGCGCATGGAGGCCAGCAGGGTGGGCGACTTCAGTCGCCGATGGTCCCATGGAGCGTGTGTCATGAACGAACTCAGCAATCTTCGCCCTCCGCGCGGCGCCACCAAGACCCGCAAGCGTTTGGGTCGGGGCGTCGGATCGGGCCTGGGCAAGACGGCCGGCAAGGGCCACAAGGGCCAGAAGGCCCGCAAGAGCCCGGACGTGGGCACGTATTTCGAGGGCGGTCAGATGCCGATGCAGCGGCGCCTGCCCAAGATCGGCTTCACGAACATCTTCGCGAAGAAGTTCGTCACCGTGAATGTCGCCGAGCTCACCCGCTTCCCCGCCGGCGCTCGCGTCGACGAGGTGCTGCTGCGCGCAACTGGTCTGATCAAGGGCCGTTTCGACGCGATCAAGATTCTGGGCGACGGCGACCTTGACCGCGCGCTCACCGTGGTGGCCGACAAGTTCACTCGCACCGCCGAAGAGAAGATCACGGCCGCGGGCGGTACGGTCGAGAAGACGTCCGGCGCGGAGGTCTAGTCGTGGCGAACGTTCTCGCGAACATCGGTCGCGTGCCCGAGTTGCGAAACCGCATCCTGTTCTCGCTGGCGATGCTGGCGGTGTACCGGATTGGCGTGTTCGTGACCGTGCCTGGCGTCGACCGTCAGGTGATCTTCGACTACGTCACCGCCTCTGCAGCCGGCGGCGGACTGCTCGGGCTCTTCAGCATGTTTTCCGGAGGCGCACTCGAGAACATCTCGATCTTCGCCTTGGGCATCATGCCGTACATCTCGTCGAGCATTATTTTGCAGCTGCTGACGGTCGTCGTCCCGGCGGTCGAGCGGCTGAACAAGGAAGGCGACGCGGGTCGCAAGAAGATCAACCAGTACACGCGCTACGGCACGGTGCTGCTGTCGGTCATTCAGGGCGGCGCGATGGCCGTCTGGTTGCAGTCCCTAAACGCGCAGGTCGGCGCAGTTGACGCCGGCGCCGTGTGGGGCTTCCGCATCATGACCGTGCTGTCCTTGACGACCGGCACCGTGTTCATCATGTGGCTGGGCGAGCAGATCAGTGACCGCGGCATCGGCAACGGCATCTCGCTGGTCATCTACGCAGGCATCGTGGCTCGTCTCCCGCAGGCCGCTCAGCAGACCATCTCGCTGTTCACAGAGAAGATGATCAACTTCATCTCGCTCGTGGCGATCGTCGCCATCATCGTCGCGGTCATCGGCGTCATCGTTTACTTCGAGCGGGCACAGCGCCGGATTCCGGTGCAGTACGCCAAGCGGGTGGTCGGCCGCCAGATGATGCAGGGAGCGAGCTCGTTCCTGCCGCTCAAGGTGAACAGTGCCGGCGTGATTCCGCCGATCTTCGCCTCGTCGATCTTGATGTTCCCGGCGACCTTGGCGAACTTCATGCCCCAGTCCGCGGCCGTCTCCAACATCGTGAACGCGCTGGTGCCGGGTCGCCTGCTGTACAACTTCTTCTACGTGGCCCTGATCGTCTTCTTCGCCTACTTCTACACTGCGGTGACCTTCAATCCGGTCGACGTAGCCGACAACCTGAAGAAGAACGGCGGCTTCGTCCCTGGCGTACGTGCGGGCAAGAAGACGGCCGAGTACATTGACCTGGTCCTGTCTCGCATCACGTTTGGCGGCGCTTTGTACATCGCAGCTGTGTGCGTTCTGCCCTCCTACCTGCAGGCAGGGTTCAACGTGCCGTTCTACTTCGGCGGCACCGCGTTGCTGATTGTAGTGGGCGTCGCGATGGACACTGCGAACCAGATCGAGAGTCACCTGATCACGAGGTCCTATGAGGGCTTCGGCGGGCCAGGCGGGCCGCGCATCCGCGGGCGTCGCGCCACCGCGTAGGCACAGGGGAACGCCGATGACTGTGGTCAGCGCGAACCGCGTCATGCTCCTGGGAGCCCCTGGTGCCGGTAAGGGCACTGTGGCCAAGGGATTGAGCGATCGATTCGGCCTGACGCATGTTTCGACCGGCGACATGTTGAGAAAGGCGGTAGCGGCAGGAAGTGAGCTGGGCCGAGAGGTGCAGTCGATTCTGGCCGCAGGACATCTGGTGCCGGACGAGACGATGATCAAGCTCCTGCGCGACCGCGTGCAGGAGGCCGACTGCAGACGGCCGGACGGAACGCCGCGCTTTTTGCTGGACGGTTTTCCCAGGACTTCCGGGCAGGCTGAAGCGCTTCTGCGCAACGGACTGGCACCAGAGGTCGTCATCTACCTTGAGGTGGAGGACGACGTCATCGTTCGGCGGCTTTGCGGCCGGCGGACGTGCCCTGGGTGCGGGAACCCACACCACGTGGACTTTGCTCCACCTGCGGTGTCGGGGGTCTGTGATCGCTGCGGCGTGGAGCTCGTACAGCGGCCGGACGACCAAGAGGAGCCGATTCGTCGGCGCTTGGCGGTGTTTGGGTCGCAGACTGAGTTGCTTGTCGAGTGGTACGGAGACCGGATCGAGCGCGTCGACGGCAGCCTGCCGGCCGACGTGGTGCTGGCCACGGTGGTCGAGCGCCTGTCGGGAACGGTAGGGCCCGCGTCGACCTGATGTCAGCGGCGGGTCAGGGCAAGCAGCGTCAATAGGGCGCGCCATGGGTACGACGGGGAGAGTGGATGTCGAGAGACGATGCCATCGAAGTCGAAGGGACGGTGCTTGAGCCGCTGCCGAACGCCATGTTCCGCGTGCAGCTCGACAACGGTCACCGGGTGCTCGCGCATGTCTCGGGGAAGATGAGGATGCACTTCATCCGCATCCTGCCGGGCGACCGGGTCAAGGTGGCACTGAGCCCGTATGATCTGACGAGAGGTCGAATCACCTATCGCGCAAAGTGACGTTTGCGTGTATACTCCCCGCCCCCTAGGTCCTGTAGCAGGGAACGCTTCGGGTCGAGAAGAGGTTTTACAATGAAAGTGCGTGCTTCCGTCAAGCCCATCTGCGACCAGTGCTCTGTCGTCAAGCGACGCGGAGTGGTGCGGGTCATCTGTAGCAACCCCAAGCACAAGCAGCGCCAGGGCTGAGATCGCCAAAGACGATCGCGCCGGCTCTTGACCGGCGGCGAGTGGACCGAACGAACGAGGAGTGAGTCATGGCACGTATTGCAGGTGTGGACCTGCCGCGCAATAAGCGGATGGATGTGGCGCTCCGCGCCATCTACGGCGTGGGCCCCAAGGTCGCGACCGACGTCTGCACGAAGGCCGGTGTCCCGCTCGATCGCAAGAGCGACGAGCTGAGCGAGGTCGAGATCGTCCGCATTCGTGACGTGCTCGAAAACCAGTACAAGGTCGAGGGTGACCTTCGCCGTCAGGTGGCGATGGACATCAAGCGCCTGATGGACCTGGGCTGCTACCGCGGCCTGCGTCATCGCAAGGGCTTGCCGACCCGCGGTCAGCGTACACACACCAACGCCCGTACCCGCAAGGGTCCGCGCCGCACGGCGATCAAGAAGAAGTGAGTTGGCGGCTGACGGGCTGAACCGTCGGGACCCGCCACTCCTCCTGAGTCGCCACGCGGCACAGGCACTCTTGTTCCAAGTTCGAGAACGACACTTCTGCAAGGAAGAACCGAAGCATGGCAACCGCAAGCACCAAAGCCGCTGGCCGCGCAAAGAAGCGCGTCAAGAAGAACATCCAGTCGGGCGTCGTGCACGTCTCGTCGACCTTCAACAACACGATGGTCACGGTCACCGACGTCTCCGGCAACGTCCTGTCCTGGTCCAGCTGCGGCCGCCGCGGCTTCAAGGGCTCGCGCAAGTCGACGCCGTTCGCTGCCCAGATGGCCGCGGAAGACGCCGCCAAGCGCGCTCAGGAGCACGGCGTCAAGACCGTGTCCGTGCTGGTCAAGGGTCCGGGCACTGGCCGCGAGGCAGCGCTGCGGGCACTGAGCAACGCCGGGTTCCGGATCACGACGATCCGCGACGTTACGCCGATTCCGCACAACGGCTGCCGTCCGCCCAAGCGTCGTCGCGTGTAGTCGTAGGGACAGGAAGTCCGCTCTGAACGGCGGCAAGCAACGAAGGGCGCCAACCCCACCGGCAACAGGCACGGGGAGCGCCGCAGGACAAGGGCACGCAAGTGCCACCAAGGGGTTCCCGTGGCTCGTTACATCGGACCGGTTTGTCGACTCTGCCGCCGTGAGGGACTGAAGCTGTTCCTCAAGGGTGAGCGCTGCTACACCGAGAAGTGCGCCATTGATCGTCGCGCGTACATCCCCGGCCAGCACGGCCAGGCGCGTCACGGCAAGGTGTCGGAGTTCGGCCGTCAGCTGCGCGAGAAGCAGAAGGTCAAGCGCATCTATGGCTTGGTCGAGAAGCAGTTCCGCGGCTACTACACGCTGGCTTCCCGCAAGGAAGGCGTCACGGGCGAAAACCTGTTGAGCTTCCTCGAGCGGCGCATGGACAACATCGTGTTCCGTATGGGCTTTGCAGCCAGTCGGCCGGAAGCGCGTATGCTTGTTCGTCACCGTCACGTGCTGCTGAACGGCCGCATCTGCGACATCCCGTCGCTGATGGCCAAGCCGGGTGACGTCGTGCAGATTCATGACGGTTCGAAGGAAATCACCCGCGTGGTCGAGGCGCTTGAGAGCGTGGACCGTCGTGGCGTGCCTGGTTGGCTGTCGGTCGACAAGAAGGCCATGAAGGGCACCGTGGCGGCACTGCCGACGCGCGCCGACGTGACGATGCCGATCGAAGAGCGCCTCATCGTCGAGCTCTACTCGAAGTAGACCGACTCTCGCGGGAGGCCGAGCTGGCCATCGCCCCGCCGACTGCTTGGAGCCGGGGCGACAGCGCCTCGTGCCGTGGCGAACCTGGGCCGTATAGCGCGTCAAGCGTCGGTCCGATCCGGAACTGGAGGAAGCATGCAGCGGAACTGGAAGAACCTGATCCGCCCGAAGGCCCTTGAGGTCGTGGAACTGTCCGACACGTACGGCAAGTTCCAGGTCGAGCCTCTTGAGCGCGGCTACGGCCAGACGTTGGGCAATAGCCTGCGTCGCGTGCTGCTGTCGAGCATCCGTGGTGCCGCCATTACCGGCGTGCGCATGGCGGCCCTGGGACGTGTGGTGCGCGAGGATGAGTCGAGCAAGGGCAAGACGCAGCGCCGCATGGTCGAGCAGATGCAGTCCGCGCTACACGAGTTCCAAGCGCTTCCCGACGTCGTCGAGGATGTCGCCGAGATCGTGCTGAACTTGAAGGAAGTCAATCTGCGGATGGACACAGAGGGTCCGGAGTACGTGCACTTGGTGGCGGAGGCCCCTGCGGGTGGCGCGCCCCTGCGTGTCACGGCTGGCATGCTGACCGTTCCGGCTGGCATCACGGTGCTTAACACCGACCTGCCGCTGATGACCATCGAGCCGGGCGGCCGGATCGAGATGGAACTGACCGTCAAGGAAGGCGTTGGCTACGTCCCCGCCACCCGCGATGTGAACGACCAGGACTCGCCGGTCGACCTGCTGCCGATCGATGCCATCTACTCGCCGGTGCGTCGGGTGAACTTCCGCGTCACCAACGCGCGCGTCGAGCAGCGCACCGACTACGACAAGATCACGCTGGAAGTCTGGACCAACGGTGCGGTTGACCCGGAGACGGCGGTCAGCATCGCGGCGAAGATCATTCGCGAGCAGCTGCGGGTGTTCGTGGGCTTCGAAGAGGACGAGGACGTCGAAGAAACGACCTCAGAGACGCCGGTGCTGACGGTTGAGCCGCTGAACGAGAACCTGTGGCGTACCATCGACTCCTTGGAGCTGTCGGTGCGCTCGGCCAACTGCCTGCAGAACGCGAACCTGCGCTATGTGGGCGAGCTGGTGCAGCGGTCCGAGGCCGAGATGCTGAAGACCAAGAACTTCGGACGCAAGTCGCTGAAGGAAATCAAGGACATCCTTAGTGAGATGGGCCTTGGCTTGGGCATGCACCTCGAGGCCTTTGACCCCGATCGGCCGCCGCCGGCTGCCGTGCACCCGGTTTGAACCTGAATTTCGAGCGGCGCTGACATGCGCCGGAGCTCCGCATCGAGCGGAGCGCCCGACGAAGAGAGATTGGAGGACCCCATGCGTCACTTGAAGAGCGGTCGCCATTTCGGCCGAGAGAGTTCGCACCGGCGCGCCATGCTGCTCAACCTGTGCAAGTCGTTGATCACCCATGAGCGTTTGACCACCACCGTCGCCAAGGCCAAAGAGCTGCGCGGGTGGGTCGAGCCACTGATCACGCTGGCCAAGGAAGACACCATTCACCATCGCCGGTTGGCTTTCGCTCAGCTGCGCGACAACGGCCTGGTTGCCAAGCTCTTTACCGAGTTGGGCCCGCGCTTCAAGACCCGCCCGGGTGGCTACACCCGTTCGATGAAGCTTGGTCCCCGTCACGGTGACGCCGCTCCTGAGGCGATCATCGAGTTGGTTCCCTGAGTCTGCCGCGCCGCTGAGCCGCCGGCCGCCCGACCGTCCTTCGCGTCAGGGCGCCGCCCAGCGATAGCCGATCTGCCGCACCGTCTGCAGGTACCCCGCCGCGTCGCCCAGCTTGGCGCGCAGGCGACGGACGTGGATGTCGACCGTGCGGTGGCCTCCCTGATAATCGGGCCCCCAAACCGTGGCCAATAGCGCGTCGCGGCTGAAAGCCTGACCCGGGTTTTGCGCGAAGTGACGAAGGAGAGCGAATTCCTGGTTCGGCAGCGGGAGCGTCCCTCCGTGCAGGCGGACTTCGCTGCCGCGCAGGTCGATGGTCACCGGGCCAGATCGGACGATCGACTCCCGGTCGGGACGACGTTCGAGCAGGCGCTCGACCCGTGAAAGTGCCTCTGCAGGTGAGAAGCCTCGCACGAGGAAGTCGTGGCAAGGGAAGCCGGCGGCCTGGTGGACGCGCTCCGGGTCCAAGACGAGCAACCACGCCACGCGGCCCACTACCGGGTGTTGTGTCACGACGGGGATGAGGGCCTGAACATTGCGGTGCGGCGATGGCTCGACCAGCACCAAGTCTGGCGGAATCGAGATCGGACAGTCGAGCCAAGTGCCGCGCAGGGTGCGGACCACGATCTGCCACGGACCACCGTGTAGCGCGACTCGAAGTGGGGAGCGTTCGGCCAACTCCGTGAACAGGAAGATCTTCTTCACGATTCTCCCCTCGCGGTCGTGCGCGGGCGGCCCCGGTGGCGTGGGGTGCGCGCGCGGAATTGGGGCCGCGCCGTCCCTGTGCTAAGGTCTTTACCCATGTCTCGCGTTTCCCACAAGAAGACGACCACGAAACCGTCTGCAGCAACCGCTGACAGTCGTGCGGTCGTCGTCTCGAATCAGGGAAAGTGGTGGGGGCTGGCTGCAGGTGGTGCGTCTGGAGTTGTGGCTTGGTTGGCCTATCCTTCTGCGGGGTTGTGGCCGCTTGCTCTCGTTGCCTACGTTCCGCTGCTGACGGCGATTGAGCGGCGTCGACCCACTGCACGTCAGGCGGCGCTGTGGGGTTGGCTGACAGGGACGCTGCTGCACTTGGGGGTCTTTGGCTTTCTGGCCTACACGATGGAGCACATGAGCCGGATGCCGCCGGCGCTGGCGTGGGCCGTGTTGCTGATCTATGCGCTGGCTATGGGGTTGCATCAGGCGATCTTCGCGGTGTTGGTGCAGTGGACGGGACGTTCCGGGAAGTTGGGCGTGTGGCGCGCAGTTGGCCGTGCGGGTGAAGTCGCCTTGCTGTTCGCGGCAGTCGAGTTCGCGGTGCCGTTTCTGTTCCCGTGGTACTTGGCGAGCGCGTTCTACGCCAATCCTTTGTGGATGCAGCCCGCGGACTTGCTGGGTGTCGCTGGTGTGAGTTTGCTGGCGATGGCGGTCAATGCACTGGTTGCACAGGCGGTGCTGCGACCGCAGCTGCGCATCAGCCTTGGTGCGGCAGCGGTGGCGGTGCTGGTGGCTTGGGCCGGCTATGGGGTATGGCGAATGTCCCAAGTGGACGGCGCTTCCGTGCACAAGACGCTGAAGACACTGATCGTACAGGGAAACACGACGGTCGCGGAGAAGCTGGCTGAGGGAGTTGCACGGCTGCCGATGCTCGACCGCGTGGAGCGACTGACCCGGCAGGCCGACCGTGTGGGGGTGGACTTGATCGTGTGGCCAGAGGGGACGATGCCGTTCTTTTGGCCGCCGGAGGACCCGGACCGACCCGTGAAGCCCTCGCGTGCTCCGCCGATCCTGCGGGACGTCAAGCGCCGTCAGCTGAAGCTGGTTCAGGAACTGCAGATCCCCATGCTGTTCGGAACATTGCGGCGCACCGACCCGATGTGGCGCCAGCCACCGCGCAACGCCGCGCTGCTGGCCTGGCCGGATGGACGGCTGTGGACCTACGACAAGCGGATCCTGCTGGCATTCGGCGAGTACCTGCCGGGAACACAGTGGTTTCCGTCGCTTGCTGAGGCGATTCCCGGAGTGTCGCACATGGTCCCCGGCGTCACGTCGGGTCTGGTCGAGGTCGACGGCGTGCGGCTGCTGGTGAACATCTGCTACGAGGCATTGTTCGGCGATTTCTTGCGGACCGAGGGCAAGACTGCAGACGTGCTGGTGAACTTGACGAACGATGTGTGGTTTGGTCCGCCCCCTGCGGGGGAATTGCACCTGATGGTCCAGCAGGCCCGCCCCATCGAGTTGCGGCGACCCCTGCTGCGGAGTACGACCACCGGCGTGTCGGCCTGTTTCGACGCCAACGGCCGGATCCTGCAGCGCACGCCCTCCTTTCAAGAGGCGACCTTGCGCTGCGACGCGCAGGTCAAGGATCTGGATAGCCCGTACCGGTGGTGGGGCGACCTGCCGATGTGGGGCTTGACCCTTGCGGCGGCGGTACTGGCCCTGCTGGGTCGGCGACATCAGCGAATTGACACGAGAACCGACCTGGCCTAGGAGCCCGGCCCCCTTGACCTGGACGGAGGATCCCATGACCCAGCCGCGCACCCCCCGGCCCCCTGCCGAACCCGCTGGCGAGCGCCTGCAGAAGTACATGGCGCGGTGCGGAATTGCGTCCCGACGCGCGGCCGAGGACTTGATCGCCGAGGGGCGGGTCGAGGTCAACGGCGAGCAGATCACCGAGCCCGGCCGTCGCGTCGACGCTGAGGTTGACGAGGTGCGGCTGGACGGCGAGCGGCTACGGCCCGTGGGGCGCCGAGTCGTGCTGCTGCTGAACAAGCCCGTTGGCTATTTGAGCGCCCAGAGCGACCCCGAGAATCGGCCGCTGGTGTATCGGCTGCTGCCCAAGGACCTGGCGCTGCGCTCGATCGGGCGTCTGGACTTCAACACCGAGGGCGTGCTGCTTTTTACGAACGATGGCGACCTTGCCGAGCGGCTGGGCCATCCCCGGTACAGCATCCAGCGCACCTACGAGGCCAGGGTGCGCGGCGTGCCGACCCCGGAAGTGCTGGCGGCCCTGTGTCGCGGCGTGCGGTTGGACGACGGTCCGGCACGGGCAGAGAGCGCGGAAGTGGTCAAGTCGACGGGGCAAAATGCTTGGGTGCGGCTGGTTTTGGTGGAGGGGCGCAATCGCGAGGTTCGTCGGCTGATGGAGCGCGTGGGTCACCCCGTTGTGCGTCTACGCCGCGTTGCCTTTGCCGGCTTGACGGCCGAGGGACTCAGGCCGGGTGAGTGGCGGATGCTGGAGGCGGCCGAGATCGAACAACTGGAAGGGCGCGGTCATGTGGGAGGCTTCGAAATGCCCCCCGACCCGCGGCGTGGTGGCGGAACCCGCACCCGCATCGAAGAGGGCCGCAAGCCGCCTCCGGAAAAGGTCGTTGTGGAGCGGACACCGACGCGCCGACCCTCTGCGGCCCCGCGCGGTGCGCCCCGACCGCCCCGCAGTCGGTCGACGGCCCCACGCACGCGCAGTGACGCCTTGCCGCCGTCCGATGATCGCCGGCCCGCGCGCAGCCGTCCCGCGACCGGTGCGGCTCGTCCGGCGGCCGGCCCCCGCGGTCGTCCCCGCGTCGATGGCAGCGGTGCGCCTCCGACCCGGCGTCCGGCCCGTAGTCGGCCCAGTGCTGAAGGAGCCGCAACGCCCCCGCCCCGGCGTCCGGCCCGTAGTCGGCCCAGTGCTGAAGGGGCCGCCGCGCCTCCGACCCGGCGTCCGACCCGCAGTGGCAGTCGTTCCGAAGGCACGGCCCCGGTCGCGACAAGGCGCCCGCCTCGCACTCGCTCTGCCGAAGCGCCGGCCCCCGAGGGGCGTCGTCCAAGTCGAGGACGTCCCAGTGGTGGCGGCGCATCTTCCACAGGTGCGCCCAACCGACGTCCTCCCCGATCCGAGTCCGTTCCTCGTCCCGACTCTCGGCGACCGCCCCGCGGCGCTGGGAGTCCCCCGCGCAAGCCGCAAGGCCCGAGAGGAAGCCGAAGCCGATGATTGCCCAGCGTATTTGCTGTGTCGTGGGTGCTCGCCCCAACTTCATGAAAGTGGCCCCCGTGTATCTGGCGTTGCGCCGACGCGGGCTCGAAGTGCGCTTGGTCCACACCGGGCAGCACTACGACGAGAAGATGAGCACCGTGTTCTTCGATGACCTGGGGATGCCGCGTCCCGACGCGTTTCTGGGCGTCGGTTCGGGGGGGCATGCTGAGCAAACCGCGCGCGTCATGACGCGGTTCGACGAGGACTGCGACGCCTTCCGGCCGGACTTGGTGCTGGTAGCGGGCGACGTGAACTCGACGCTTGCGTGCGCGATTGTGGCGTCGAAGCGAGGACATGCGGTCGGTCACATCGAGGCAGGGCTGCGTTCCGGCGACTGGCAGATGCCCGAGGAGATCAACCGCGTGGTCACCGACCGGGTGTCGGACCTGCTGCTGACCCCTTCCTCAGACGGCGACGCGCATCTGCTGGCGGAGGGGACCGAGGCTTGGCGGATCCGACGGGTTGGCAACTGCATGATCGACAGTCTGCGCACCCACTTGGACCACGCTCGCTCGCTGGACACCCCGCACGCTTTGGGGCTGAAGCCGAAGGCTTATGCGGTGGCCACGCTGCATCGGCCCTCGAACGTCGATGAGCCTGCCCAGTTGGCCGCACTGCTGGAGGCCTTGGGACAGACCGCGGACAAGCTGCCGATCCTGTTTCCGATCCACCCGCGGACTCGTGCGCGCATCGAGGCCGCTGGACTGCCCGTTGCGACGGGGGTGCAGCTCGTCGAACCCATGGGCTATCTGCAGTTCCTTGGCGTGATGGCTGACGCGGCCGTGGTGCTGACGGACTCCGGTGGGATTCAGGAAGAGACGACCGCGCTTGACGTTCCCTGTCTGACGCTGCGAGCCAATACTGAGCGGCCGGTGACCGTGACTGAGGGGACCAACACGCTGCTGGGCATGGACCCGCGCAGCATTGCTCCTGCCGTCGATGAGGTTCTGGCCGGACGCGCCAAGGGCGGACGCATTCCTGAGCTTTGGGACGGCAAAGCCGCCGAGCGCGTTGCAGATGTTGTTTGCGCGGGCTTCCAGACACTGTTCGAGGCAAGCGAGCATACGCGCTCTGGACAGGAGATGCCGTGACCGTGGCCGTTGCCGCGACCCCTCGCAAACGCGCCCGACGCTGGCTTGTCGGTGGCGCGGGTCTGGTCGTCGCCGTTGCCGCCATGGTCGGCGTGTGGACGAGCACCGAGCCTGAGCCCCAGTCGTTCTCGCTGGATGCATGGACGCCCCGAGACGCAGGGCCAGTCGCTTGGCTGGATGAGTTGGCGCCGGTGGCTCGCGGCGTGCGTCACTTTGTCGACCGTGTGCCCGGTGCCCGCGGCGTGCAGCAGGCGCTGGCGCTGACGGCCGGCTTGGACGTACTGGACCCCGCAACCGTGGAAGCCGCCGGGTTTCGCATGGATGCGGGTTTGGTGGGCTATCGGTTCCAGGACGCCCTGTGGCTGGTGTTGCCGGTCAGTGGACCCCATGCCGTCGAGCATCTGCTGAAGGTGTTGCGGCAGCGGGGGTATGGTCCTCGGCTGGACCTCGCTCCGCTGGATGGCGTCCTTCGCCACTACGCCGTCGCCGCACGCGGCAACGCGAAGCGTGAAGCATTGCACCTGTGGCAGCTGCCGGATGCGATCGTGACGCGGTGGCATCCCGGCGCGGCCGAGACGCCTCCGACGCCCCAGCAGGTTCAGCAGCTGTGGCACGCTTGGCGTATCTCGCCGCGGCTGCCGACCGGTACCCTGAAAGCCAGACAAGGCGAAGTTCATGTGCGCGCAGAGCTTTCTCCCGACGGTGAGATTGCGACCGCTGCCCGTGCAGCGCTGGGCCCCGCGAACCTGCTGGTCGGTTCTCTGGTCGACCGCGCGCGTCGCATTCAGGCCGACCTGCGCGTCGACACGGCGTGGCCGGAGATGCGGGTCGTGCTGCAGGCGGAACCCGGCGCGACCGTGGACATCGCCGACTACCATTTCCGCTACCTGCAAGGTGGCCCCGCGGCACTGCTGGACTTGGGCGACCTGTTGCCGGATGAGACGGTCTTGCTGGCGCGCACGCGGCTGAATCCCTTGTCTTGGAAGGTCCTTCCCGCGTTCGTGCAGGACCGCGTGCTGCCCGCATCGCTGCTGTCGGTGCTGCACCCGGCGCTGTCGGGCGTGGATGCCCGCACGGCGTTGTTGGGGGCTCTGGACGGCCAGTTGGCGGCAGGACTACTGGGGGTGGCGGATGAAGTGCCGCTGGATCCCCGCACTTGGACGCAACTCTCCGCCAGACAGGTCCTTCGTGGCTTCGTGGCCGTGTCGTTCACCACCGATACCCAAGCGCTCGCATTTGTCGAGCAGGTGCGGGCGGCGCTTGGGTCGCTGCAGGTGGCGACTCCGCCTGCGGAATTCGGCCGCTGGATCGGTCTGACGGTCGACGGACCAGAGGCGCCTTGGTGGTTGCTGCGCGACGGTCGCAAGGTGGTCGTGCTGTCCGGTCAGGGGGTGGGCGAGGACCTGGCCCGAACGGCCGGTGGCAAGTTCCCCACCTTGGGAAAGGCCGCGACCGGCGAGCTGGAGCAGGCGCTGGTGCAAGGCAGGGATTGGTGGACGGGGGGCAGCGCGACGACTCCGCGCGTCGCAAGATCGTTGCGAAGACGCGGTGTTCCGGACCACTTCGTGCAGATGCTGTCGTCACTCGCGGCGGTGTCCGTGGCCGTCAAGCTGGGGTCGGACGGCGTTGAGGCCGTGCTGCAGTTGCGTCCCGCGGAGCTTGAGGTGCAGCCCGCCGCACCCACGGAGGCGCCATGACCTCTCCGTTGCCCCCCGCCGTTCGGCCGGCGCGTCCAGAGACGGTCGGCAGTGCGCCCACGGCGACAAGGTCGGCCATTTACGCCAGAGGCCTGACCCGCCGCTTCCAATCCGAGGATCGCGTCGTCGAGGCGCTGCGCGGCATCGACCTGGACGTGCGCGTCGGCGAGGCCGTGGCAGTGATGGGGCGCAGTGGCGCCGGCAAGTCGACGCTGCTGAACCTGATCGGTGCCTTGGATCGGGGGTATGGCGGCGAGTTGCAGGTCTTCGGTCAAGAAGTCCGCCTGCTGCCCGATCGCGCGTTGGCCCGATTTCGTAACCGCCAGATAGGCTTCGTGTTTCAGGCCTTCAACCTGCTCCCCAACTTGAGTGTCGGTGACAACATCCTGTTGCCCGGCTCGTTCGGCACCGACCTCGACGACGTCGATCTGCGTGCGCGCGCGCGGCGCCTGCTGGCTGACATGGACTTGGGCGACCGCTTCGACCAGCGGCCGATGCAGATGTCCGGCGGCGAGCGGCAGCGGGTAGCGATCGCACGGGCGTTGCTGCTGGAGCCGCCACTGCTGGTGTGCGACGAGCCGACGGGCAGCCTGGACGGCCAAACGGCCCAGCAAATCCTCAGGGTGCTCCAAGACATCCGTGCCCGCTTCGGCACGACGCTTGTGCTGGTGACGCATGACCCGACGGTTGCGGAGATGGCGGACCGTGTGGTGACGCTCGACCGGGGCCGGTTGCTGGACCCCACAGCGACGGAGGCGGTGCCATGAGGACCCGTCGGCTGCTCGTCCTGATCGGGGGCAACCTGCGCGCAAGCCGCGTGCGCGCGCTGCTGGCGATGGTCGGCATTGTGGTGGGCACGGCGTTGCTGGTGTTCTTCGTGGGTCTGGGCGAGGGACTGCGCGAGCGCGTGCTGAACAAGATCTTTCCCGTCAACCAGTTGGAGATCGAGCCGCGGGCGGTGCAGATCTTCGGCATCGAGCAGGTGGTGGGGCAGGAGCCGTTGGACGACGCGCGCGTGCAGCAAGTGGCGCGGCTGAAAGGGGTCGTGCGGGCGTTCGGCAAACAGAAGTCCAGCTTCCCCGCGCGCTTGTGGGGCGGCAAGGAGCTGATCGGCTACAACCTGTTTACTGAAGCCTTTTTTGACGGTCTGCCGGTCGACATGGTGCGGCCGGAGCTCGAGGAGCTGGAGGACGTCCGGGGCAAGCAGCTACAGGTCGCCCGCCGCAAGCCCGACCGGTGTGACCTGGACTTGGACTGCCGCGCCGGCCAGCTGTGTCGCGAAGGCGTGTGCGAAGTGATCGTGTGGGCGGACCGGTTCCGTGCCGACCCACTTATCGTGCTGCCCTGTGCGTCGGACGACGAGTGTGCAAAGGGGGCGACCTGCAACTCGGGGCGCTGCCGAGTCCTGTCGGGCACGGGGCCTGTGGCGGGTGGCGAAGCTGGCGAACCCCAGCGGTGCCTTCTCGCGGCTCCAGCCGGTCATGGCCGTGACTTGGTTTTCGAGAATGAGCACGGCGTGTTGGCCGTCGTCTGTGCCGACCCGACCGGTTGGTGTCCCGGCGAGGGCACCTGCCCGGCAACGCAATACTGTGCCGGTGACCACCCGGAGACGACGCTGGGCTGGTGCGAGGAGCCCCTGCCGGCCGTCATCAACCCGTTGCTGCTCGAGGTGTTCAACAGCGACATGGCACGGTCGCTGGGCGCAGCACCGATCGCTTCGGTGGCGGCCCTGTACGGCATCCGGTTCCATGTGGCGTTTGGCGACTCCTACTTCAGCGAGGACGCTGCGCGCGCCCGGCAGCAGTACAAGCAGGCGGTGATCGTTGGCTTTTCGCGGAAGGCTCCGGAGTTGGGCGTGGCCCTGCCGCTGCCGGTGGTGCGTCACTTCAACGCGCGCTACCGCGGTCCCGAGTCGGCCCAGACCTACGACGCCGTGCTGGTCGAGACGGCGAGCAACGAGTCGATTCCCCAAGTGATCGTCGGCGCGGAGCAGGCGGGCTTTTCCCTGTCGCGCAAGTCTCGGGCGGCGCGCACCTTTGGCACCGTCGTCTTTGTGACCACCCTTGCGCTGTTGCTGCTGGCGGCCGTCGTCCTGTTTGTGGCGGCCGTGCAGATCGCGCAGACGTTTGCCATGCTGGTGCACGAAAGGCGCAGGGAGATCGGGATCTTGCGCGCGGTTGGCGCCGCTCGGTCGGACATTCTGGTGCTGGTGCTGGGCGAAGCGGCGGTCATTGGTGCAGTTGGCGGTCTGCTGGGGATTGGGTTGGCGCGCGGCGCGGCCTGGGCCGTCGACATGGTGGCTCGACAGGCGCTGCAGGACGTGCCACTCGTTCCGCAGGGCTTCTTCGAATTTCCCTGGTGGACCACACCCTTGGCGTTGGGTGTCGCGTTGGTGTTTTGCACCGCGGGCGCGCTGGGTCCCGCGCGGCGGGCGTCCAAGCTCGACCCAGCGACTGTGCTGGCGCAGTAACCGTCAGGCACGTCCGATGCCCGTGGCCTCCCGGATTCCGTCGCCTCAACTCCGTCTTGCCCTTTGTGTCGGGCCCCCCTAGGCTCGGCTTGTCAGCGATCGCTTCTTCGCCGGATGGAGGGGGACCATGGTCAAGCGCGTGTACCTGAACGTGTTCCTGATGACGTTGAGTGGCCTCTTGGCATCGCTGGCGACGGCGGCAACCCCGGCCACGCTGCAGATCGAGGGTGCCCTGCTGGCGACGGGTGGCGGACCCGCGGCAGACGGCGACTACACCATGGCGTTCAAGCTGTTCAACAAGGCCGGTGACGCCCAGCCCTTCTGGCTGGAACCCGGCGTGACGGTGACGGTTTCCGGCGGTCAGTTCGCCCACGCGCTGGGCACCAAGGTGCCGTTGGCGGCATCGGCGCTGGTGGGTGGCGAGGCTTGGTTGTCGGTGCAGGTCGGCTCGGACCCGGCACTTCCCGCCAAGCCGATGCACTCCGTGCCGTTTTCGCTGAGGGCTGCGCTGGCCGACGGGCTCGACTGCTCTGGCTGCGTGGGGGTCGGGCAGCTTGATCCGCAGGTGTTGTCGCCCTTCGCCAAGACCGCGGATCTCGCCAAGATAGCGACATCCGGAGCTTATGCTGACCTGGCAGGTGCCCCAGATCTGTCCGGTTTCGCGCAGGCCAGCTCGCTGGCTGCGGTGGCATTGACCGGTGCATATGCCGACCTGGAGGGCGCCCCTGACCTGACTGGCTTTGCGAAGAAGGGCGACCTGGCCAAGGTCGCGACTTCCGGTGCGTACGGGGACCTCGCGGACCCACCTGTCCTCGCCAAGGTCGGCACCGCGTGCGGAACCGGACTCGTAGTCACCGGGCTCGCGGCCGACGGCAGCCTGGAGTGCGGTCAGGCGACGACGTTGCCCGCCGATGGCTTGGACGAGGTCTCCAACGGGATGTTGACCAACCAATTCAAGGATGTCGCCGGCAGCACCAAGGCGTTCGCCATCCCAGACAACAACCCGGTGGGGGTCAGCGACACGATAGACGTCCCCGACCTGGGGACCGCGCAGCAGTTGACGATCTCGCTTTCACTCGTGAATTCGGACGTTTCGAAGATCAAGGTGGTGGCCTTTGACCCGACGGGAGCGCCATTCACCCTCTATGACAAGAGCTCGAAGGGCACTGAACTCAAGACGTCTTTCCCCAACCCGACCAAGACCGTCAGCGGCGACCTGACCTCGTGGGTCGGCAAGAACCCCAAGGGCAAGTGGATCCTGACGGTCATCGACACGGCCTTCCTGAACAACGCGATGGACGGTCAGGTGCTGTCGTGGAGCATCGACGTGTCGACCCTCTCGAACCAGAAGACGGAGTCCAAGGGGGTGTTGCTCGTCTCCGGCGGCTTCCGGTTGCCCTTGGCGAGTGCCAAGAACATTCCGTGCAACGCCGCGAATTTTGGGTTCATGTATGGCGACCCGGCCACCAAGGCAGTCTACATCTGCAACGGGACCGACTACACGCAGATCTCGCTGGTCGTCCCCGGCACCAAGGAAAATCCGGCGCTGAGCTGCAAGGACCTGCTGATCAAGCAGTCCACGACCAAGACGGGCGTCTACTGGGTGGACCCCGACGGCGCGGGAGCCGGCATCGCTTTTCAGGCCTATTGCGACATGACGACCGACGGCGGCGGGTGGACGCTGGTTTGGAGCAACACCCGTGGCGGCTCCGGCAAGCCGACCACTTCGATGCCCTGGGCCAAGGCCATCGATACAACTCCGCTGTTCACCGGAACGCTGGGAGACAACCTCGAGGCCTTTACCGTCTACACCGGTCTGAAGCACTGGGTTGGCCTGTCCCCCGCCAAGCAGCTGCGGTACTCGTGGGCCAACGACATCGGCTCAGCCATCGACCAGAGCTACCGGTGCACTTACGACCTGAATGCGGCGGCCTCGTACACCATCTCGTTCAGCGCCTGCACCCAACTGATCGGCTCTGCCATACCAGGCTTGGTCAGCTACCACAGCGGTCGGCCATTCAGCACGTATAACAACGACAGTTCAGGCAGTTGCGCCAGCACCTACAGCGCCACTCCGTGGTGGTACCAAGGCTGTTGGGACGGCAGCATCAACGGCGGCGGCGAAAACACCGGCGGCGGCTACTTCAACGGCGCGTACTGGATGGGCTCGACCCCGGCGTGGGGCAACGACAACGGTCAGGGCGCAGGCAACGGCTGGATCTTCGTGCGCTGACGCCTGCGCGGCAGTCCCACCGGCTCGACCGCCGGGAGCCGCGATCGCCAGCCCGGTCTCTGGGGCTAACGAATGACGCAGACCGCGGTCTTCCGGCCCCTGCCGCACTGCGTCAATTGCGTCATTGCGGTTGCATCGGGCGCGCTAGCCACATACAGTACCGCGCTTGGACGTTCGGGTCCGGAGGGGAACATGCTGCGAGAAATGCTTGCGAATTGTAGTGTGGTGCTGGTGTTGCTGGCCGCCGTGGGGATGGCAGCCTGCAGCGAGTCGACGACGCCCGGAGGGGCCACGGCTCAGGTCACCTGCAATCCCGACCTCGCCTCGGACTGCGAAGGCGGCTGGGCGTGCGACCCGGTCAAGAAGGTTTGCGTCGCCCAGTTGACGTGTGACGACGTTGTCGGTCCCAAGTGCCCCAACGGCAAGAAGTGCGTGAACGCCGCCTGCGTGCCCGACTTCACCGGTGCCGATGTGGTGGATGCGGGAGATTCGACCGTCGCCGACACCGCGGAGACCGTCGAGGACGTTCCGGTCGGCAGCGACATCGTCGTGACGCCGCCCGACAACAGTTGCTCGACCTGTGCCAAGGACGAGGACTGTGGCGTCGACAAGCAGTGCGTCCAACTGCTCAGCGGCTTCTACTGCGTCAAGAAGTGCACCGAATTCAATGACTGCACCTCGGGTTACACGTGCGAGAAGGTCAGCGGCGACGCTTCGACCCAGAAGCACTGCGTCCTTCCGTCGTATGACTGTGCCGGCTGCGCGGTCGACGGCTGCGGACCCGGCGAGAAGTGCAACTTGAAGGTCAGCCCCCCCGTGTGCGGCGCCGTCAAGGCCCAGTGCGAGGACTGCCAGCTCGACAAGGACTGCGACACCGGCTTCCGCTGCGTCAAGCAGGGTTCGTCCAAGGTCTGCGCCCCCGACTGCTCCAATGGCCAGGTCTGCCCCGACAAGAGCACCTGCGCTGCGTTCGTCGGTGTCCCCGGCAAGGCCTGCGCCTTCCAGTCGGCAGCCTGCTGCTACGGCGCGACCTGCACCGTGGCCTGCACCGGCTGTTCAGCCGACAAGTGCATCGCGGGCAAGTGCGTCGACTGCACTGCGGACAGCCACTGCGCGGGCGGCACTTGCAACCTGACCTCACACGCCTGCACCACGGCCGGCACTTGCCCGTCCGAAGCCCCCATCAAGCTCAGTACCGGCGTCTGCGTGCAGTGCACCAACAACACCCATTGCTCGGGCATCGCCAACTCGCCCGTCTGCAATGCCGCGACCAACAAGTGCGAGGCCTCTACCGCCTCCAACGAGTGCGCTGCTTGCGGCGGTGCGTACCCTGGTTGCGTCGAGATCAACGGCACCTGGTCCTGCGTCGAGTGCACGACCGACGACGACTGCAAGGCCAAGGACGCCGGCACGTGCTCGGCGACGACCTACACCTGCTCTGGCACGGTCGCCGGTCCCGGCAAGACCACCGGCGACTGCAAGTCCGACGCCGACTGCGTCAACAGCGGCACGACGTCGTTCGACCTCGCGTGCGACACCAAGACCGGCCTTTGCTATGACAAGGCAGGCGGCTGCGACAACGTCACGGCCTTCTGCAACGCGGGCAAGGGCTCAGTATGCCAGTCCCTGACCGACATGATGTCAGGCGGCGCCGGCGGCACGGGCTTGCCCATTCCCGGCGGCAGCGGACTGCCCAGCGGGGGCGGGCCGCTCGATGGCAAGTGCACCTGCGGCGGCACGACCGGCGGCAGCAGCGGCTACACGATGAAGCAGGAGTGCGCACTTCTCGCCGGCTTTGACCCCACCCTGAAGAACTGCAACTGCGCAACCGACCCCACCAACGCCAACTGCACCAGCATGATCCTCGGGGATTGCTGCCAGCAGAGCGGCGGCAGCACGGGGACGGACCCCATCGCCTGCATGATGGCGGCCCTCGCGGGTGGGTCGCAGCCAGACGAGGCGTGCTTCGGGCAGACCTGCTCGATGGGCTTGGGCTGCTTCATGCCCAGTGCTGGCGGCGGACAGGGCTCTTGCGGCGGCAGCCTGTTCTAGGCCGACACCCCTGTAAACTTCTTGAAACTGAAATGAACCTACCTGGTGGGGCGCGCAACCTGTGGCGCTCTGGCCGGGTGGGGACTCTTGGCGGCCGCCGGTCCGCCTGGCTTGACCGTGGACCTGCCACCGGCCGGCTTGCGTCCAGCGACGGCAGGGGCGGTTACAGGGGGCCTGCGCCCGTGTCCACGCTTCAATGCGAGTCGAGCGGCGCGCTTGGCGGCGCGTTCGTCGGCTTGGGCCTTCAGCTTCGCGCGGACCTTGGCGGCAGCCACTTCGACAGCGGCCTTTTTGCGGGCCTCGCGTCGGGCGATGAAGGAGTCGACCAAGTCCTTGCTGGCGCGGATCTGCAGGACCATGCCGGGGCTGAGCGTATTGTCCGTCAGGCCGTTGTCGCGCAGGATGCTGTCCACGGTGACGCCCAGCTGGCGGGCAATGTCGCCCATGTAGCGTTCGTCTTCGATGGCAACTGGGTGCATGGCCGGCGCGGGGCGCGAGGGCTTCACACCGCGGAAGGTGGTCTTCGACGCAGTACCGCTGCCGGCCTGCAGCACCTTTTCGGAAAGGCCATTCAGGTCCTGCAGTGAGTCGCAGCCGCTCAGGACGACTCCGCCGCCCAAGTGGCCAACGAGCAACCATGCCATCCATCGAGACGGGCGCCACATTTGCATCACCTCCCGCGGGAAGCCTACCTCCGGGCTTGCCAGCCGCCAGTTTTTCGAGCCTTTGCCGATGAGCGAGACCGACCGTACGCCCGCCACCTCTCGCAAGCGCTTGCCCCGCCTTGGCTTGGCCATGGCGTCGGTGTTCTATCTGGTGACGCTGACGCTAGCGGTCGGTTGGGCGGCGCTGACGACGCCGGGTATCGATCTGTTGCTGACGTTGCCACGCGACCTCGCCGTGCCATGGTGGGCGGCGGGCCTCGGGACGGGACTGGTGCTTGTGGCGGGGACGTGGCTGGCCGAGCGCTGGTCGACGGGCCTGCGACGGCTGGAGGACGAGTTGGGGGCCATGGTTGCGCCGGCGACGTGGTGGCGGGTCGGCGTGCTTGCGCTGCTGAGTGGCGTTTGCGAGGAGGCCTTGTTCCGCGGTCCCGTGCAGCACGCCATCGGACTGGTGCTCGCGTCGGTCGGATTTGCCTTGCTGCACGGCGGCTTGTCCAAGCGCTATATGGCTTGGAGCACCTTTGCCTTGGTGGCGGGGCTGGCGTTTGGCGGGCTGGCCGAAGCCTACGAGTCGATCCTGCCCTCGGCCCTGGCGCATGTCGTTGTCAACGGCGTCAACTTGCGTAGACTCGCCCGCTACCCGCTCCACGGAGACACCGCCACGTGACCGACCAGAGCTTTCGTTTCGCCGGCTGGTTCACGCTGGACCTCCGTCTGCTCGCCGCCTTGTTCGCCTTGTGCGCGGCGTTGGCGGTGCTGGTGCTGGCCGTCTGGTTCAAGGGGCGACGCTGGGACGAGTACGTGGTCGGCTTCGTCGCGGTTTTCACGGTTGCCCTAGTGGCGACGCTGCTTCTCACCAATCTGGTCGGCGGCTTTCCCGCCGTGCGCATCGAGACGCTGTTCCCGGTGCCGTGAGCCACCCGACCCTTGACGCTTGCTCCGGACAAAAACGTCGCGAGCCGGTCACACCTCTTGCGAGGAGCGCCGGCCCGCGTCGATCAGTTACCGAAACCTTGAGCTACTTCAGCAGCTTGCCGATCGTGCTGGCGATGGACTCCGCAGAGAAGCCACCAGCCGGCTCGTACTTGCGGCCGTTGATGAAGATGGTGGGGGTGCCTTCGACGCCCGCCTTGGTGCCCATCTCCATCGTCTTGTCGAAGAGCTGACCGTACTTCGGGTCCTTCTTTGCGGCGGCCAGCTTCGCCATGTCGACGCCCGCTTCCTTGGCGATCTGGTCGATCTTCTCGTCGCTCAGTTCCTTCTGCGACGCGAACAGCTTGTCGTGCACCGTCTCGAACAGCGCCGGACCGCCCTGTTCAAACGCAACCTGGGCAGCCGTCGAGGCAGGGCGTGCCATCTGGTGGAAGCTGAGCGGGAAGTGTGCGAACACGATCTTGACCTTGCCCGCATGCAACTTGGCAGCGCCCTTCACGGGCTCGCCGACGCGGCTGCAGAAGGGGCACTGGAAGTCAGAGAACTCGACGATGGTCACGGGGGCCGTCTTGGGGCCGATGTAGGGCAGGCCGTCCAGGTTCATCTCAGCAACCTTGTCCGACAGCTCCGTGAAGACCTTGCCGTTCGCGATGACCTCGTCGTAGTACGACGCACCCTTCTTGCCGGCCTTCTCAGCCTTGGCGATCTCCTCGTCGATGATCGCCTTGAACATCGGTGCCGGCTGCGCGCCCATCAGCTTGCGGCCGTTGATCAGGAAGCCGGGGGTGCCGCGCACGCCAATCGACTGACCGAGCGCCATGTCGGCCTCGATCTGGGCGGCAACGGCAGGCGACTTGCGGTCGGCGTCGAACTTGGCGACGTTCAAGCCCAATTCCTTGGCCCACACCGTCAGGTTTTCCTCAGTCAGGTCCTTCTGGTTGGCGAACGCCTTGTCGTGGTACTCCCAAAACTTGCCCTGCTTGCCGGCAGCGATGGCGGCCGAGGAGGCGGGGCGAGCGTTCTTGTGGAACGGCAGCGGCGTGTGCTTGAAGACCACGCGGACCCTTTCGCCATAGGCCTTCTCAATCTCGCTGACGGTGTTGGCGCCACGTGAGCAGAAGGGGCACTCGAAGTCCGAGAACTCGACGATGGTCACCAACGCCTTGGCGCTGTCGCCCTTGATGGCGTCCACCTTGGCATCGACGGTGCCCTTCCAGATCTCGTAGCTGTCGGCACCGGGCTTGGCGGGGCCATTGTCGGCCGCAGCTTCTTCGCGAGCGGGCGCAGCGGCTTCGGCGGGGGCCTTCTCGCCCTTGATGAAGTACGCGACCACCTTGGGACCGATCGCAGCGTCACGACCGGCGGCAGCGGCTTCGATCAGGTCCATACCCTTCTTGCCTTCGGCGGACAGCTTCTTGGCGGCGGCGAGGGCTTCGTCCACTTCCTTCTTGAAGGCCTCGTACGGCTGGGCGCCCGACAGGAGCTTGCCGTTGATGAAGAACGCGGGAGTTCCGCGGGCGCCGACGGAGTTGGCCGCCTGCTGGTCGGCCTCGATCTTCGCAACGATCGCCGGGTCCTTCAGGTCTGCCTCGAACTTGACCTTGTCCAGACCGATCTCTGCGGCGAACTTCTTGAAGTTCTCGTCGGTCAGGTCGCGCTGATTGGCGAACAGCTTGTCGTGCATCTCCCAGAACTTGCCCTGCTTGTGGGCGGCCATCGCAGCGGTGGCGGCGGGCTTGGCGCGGTCGTGGAAGGGAAGGGGCTGGTTGGCCCAGATCACGCGGACGTCTTTCGGGTAGTCTTCCATCAGCTTCTTGATCGTCGGGCCGACCCGGCTGCAGAAGGGGCACTGGAAGTCAGAGACCTCGACGATGGTGACCAGAGCGGTCTCGGGACCCTTCGCGGGGGTCAGGGCGGGCAGTCCACCAGCAGGCAGCGCGGTCTTGGCTTCCGCACTTGCGACTGCGGCAGGCGCGGCCTGGTCGGATGACGAGACCTTGGCGGACCAGCGGCCCGCGGCAAACGCGATCACCGCCGCCGCAACGACGACGAGAACAACGGTTTCCTTCTTCATCGGATGTCCTTTGCTTGGGCCCAAGGGAAGGGCGAATGACGCCATGGGAGGGCACGGGCGCGAAACGGTAGGGGCGTGCGATGTCGCTGTCAACCCCGAGCGCGCGTGTTTGGCTCCCGTATCGCTACGTTGCGCTCCCCGGAGCCCTCTCGAGGCCGTCGTCTGTGCCTTGGCTTGGCACGCCATGATCCCGGGTGAAGTGGCACAGTGCGGCCGCGTCAGGTGGACAACACACCTGCTGCGTCGGCATTCCCGGCACCTGCGAGAGCGAGAGAAGTCGCCCCCCGCCGTGTGATCGCGATTGTCTCCGCCGCGTGCGATGGCTAATCTCGCGTCAGAGCGGAAGTTCCACGTCCGACCGCTCCGGAGGGTCTTATGTCCAGCCGCATCCGAGTCCTGTCGATGGCGCTGTCCTGTGTGGCGTTCTTCTTGGGCGTACAGTCTGTACGGGCTGGAGTGCCAAGCGGCGTGCAGGTCGAGGGACTGCTGACGTCTTCCGGCGGTGGTCCGGCGGCCGACGGCAAATACGCGCTGACGTTTGCGCTGTTCGGTGCGGCAGAGGGCGGTCAGGCCGTGTGGTCTGAGGGGCCTGTCGACGTTGAGGTGAAGAATGGCCAGTTCAGCCACGTCGCGGGCAGCGTGCAGCCGCTGACGCCGACGGTGCTGGCTGGGCTGCAGACCGCGTGGCTGTCTGTGCAGGTGGGCCCGGACCCGGCCCTGCCGCGCAAGTCGCTGGCGTCGGTACCCTATTCGCTGCGGGCGGCGATGGCGGAGGGGCTGGACTGCTCGGGCTGCGTCAAGCTCGCGCAGCTGGACGCAGCCGTCTTGGCGGGCTACGCGAAGACTGCGGACTTGGCGAAGGTGGCGTCGAGCGGGGCATATGGCGACCTGACGGGAGCGCCGGACCTGACGACGTACGCCAAGCTGGCTGCACTGGCAGCGGTGGCATCGACCGGAGCCTATGCGGATCTGGAAGGGGCGCCGGACCTGTCGGCCTATGCCAAGACCGCTGGCCTTGCCAAGGTCGCCGTCAGCGGCACGTACGCCGATGTCACGGGCGGTCCGGAGTTGGGCGTTGCTTGCGGCACCGGCCTCGTCATGAAGGGCCTCAAGGCGGACGGCAGCTACGACTGCGTGCAGGCGATGGACCCGGCGGCCTTTCCCAAGGACAGTCTGGACGAGGTCTCCAACGGCCTGCTGACCAACCAGTTCCTGAACACCGTGGCGAGCGCGAAGGTTCCGGTGGCGATCTCGGACAACAATCCCGTCGGTATCTCGGACACGATCGTGGTGCCTGACATCGGTCTGGTGCAGGGGTTGACGGTGTCGGTCGACCTGACGAATTCGGACCTGTCCAAGGTCAAGGTCACCCTGTTCGACCCCGAAGCCAAGGCCTATGTGCTTTACGACAAAAGTGGCGTCGGCACCGCACTCAAGACGACCTGGCCCTCGCCCACCAAGCTTGTCAGTGGCGACCTTGCGGTATGGAACGGCAAGAACGCAAAGGGCAGTTGGTCGCTCAGCGTGGTCGACACCGGCTTCCTGAACAATGCAAAGGACGGTGAGTTGAAGGCGTGGAGCTTGGCCATCCAGACGATGTCGTCCAAGAAGGTCGCCGCGACCGCCGGCTTCCAGTTCGCGGTCACCGACACGGCCCCGGTTCCCTGCGACGCGGCGCAGTTCGGCCTGACGTATGCAAGTCCCAAGGACACCTCACTCTACGTCTGCAACGGCAAGGAGTACTTCCCCCTGCAGCTGTTCATCCCCGTGCCCGGGTCGCAGCAAAGCCCGGTGGCGAGCTGCAAGGAATTGCTTGCCAAGGTGCCGGGCACCAAGGACGGCATCTACTGGCTGAATTCGGGCGGAGCCACCGCGTATCAGGCGTACTGCGACATGACCAGCGACGGCGGCGGCTGGACCTTGCTTGCGCGCATCGACGGCACCAAGGACACCTTCGGTTACAACTCAGCCCTGTGGACCAGCGTCGACGTGCTGAACGCGGACAAGCCGGGATTCGAGGACACCGAGGCCAAGCTGATGTCGTTCGTGAAGCTGCCGTTCACGCAGATGCGGGTCGGCATGAAGGTGGCGGGGGCGACCAAGTGGCTGCTTCTGACGCAGACCGGCACGTCGCTGATGGAATTGATGAAGGGCGCCGCGACGTACACCTCAGTCGGTCGCGCGGCTTGGAAGGCTCTCGTCGCCGGCTCGTCGGCACAGCCGTACTGCAACCGCGAAGGCTTCAACATCACCTGCGGCAGCCGCGCGGTGCGCTTGGGCTTCCTGACCAATCAGGAGAACGACTGCGCCTCGTGTGACTCGTTCCTTGGCTTTGGCCACACCGGGGATGCCGGGTGCAGCGTCGTGGGCGGCAACTACTGCGGCGTGATGGCCAGCTGCTCTGCGGATGCCGGCGACCAGAACCTCGTCGCGTACGGCTACCTGTTTGCGCGCTGAAGCAGCCGTCCGTTCCCCCCAACCGCTGTTCGTGAGAGGAAGAGGATGCCCTCGACATGTCCGCAGTGCCGCCGTCTCGCTGCGCCACGCCCTGAGAACCCCGCGTTTCCCTTCTGCACGGAGCGCTGTCGCGTCATCGACTTGGGCGCTTGGCTGTCGGAGGACTACCGCGTGCCGGTCGGTCCGGACGAGACCGAGCGCGACGGTGTCACCGAGGGCGAGATGAGCGGAACGTCTCTGGAATCGGAAGAGAAGCCGAGCTAGTTGCGCCGCCGCAAGGCGACCGACAGCCGGCCGATCAGGTCGTCCTCGACGGCAGCCAGAGAGGGACATCGGTCGCCCAACTCCGCGCGCATACTCGTCATTCGCACATTGGTGAGTCCACACGGCGTGATCAGATCGAAGCCCGACAGGTCCGTCGTCACGTTCAGCGCCAGTCCGTGAAAGGTCCAACCGTTGCGGACGGCCACGCCGATGCTTGCGAGCTTGCGCGTGTCGTCGAGCCACAGTCCAGCAAAGCCGCGACGGGTCTTGGTCTCCAGTCCGTACGTCGCGCACGTCTCTTGCAGCGCTCGCTCCAGCACGCGGATGAAGCCGGGCAGGTCACCCAGCGGACCTCGCCCCACGGGTCCCTCGAGCTTGGCCACCTGCACCACGGGATAGACCACCAGTTGGCCCGGCGCGTGCCAGGTCACAGAGCCTCCTCTCGCTACCTCGTGAATCTGGATGGGAATCTCTCGCCCTTGCTGGAGCCAGGTGCGCGCATGGACGTGCTGCAGGCCGCCTTTGCGCCCCACCGTCAGCGTCGGTGGGTGCTGGACAGGCAGCAGCACGTCGGGGGCGTGCGCAGGGCGCTCGACCAGCGTCTCCATCACCTGCAGCGCGCGGTCGTAGGGACACAGGCCGTCGGCGTCGCCGAGCCGCATCACGGCGGGGCCGGCCGCTGAGTCTGTCGGCCAGAGCAAAGATTCGAGTTGCTTGGAGAAATCGGCGACGTCCGACGTCGTCACGGCATGTCCCGCTGGAACAGGGCCTTGAGCTCGTCGACCGTGGCCTGGGGTAAGATACCCGTGGCCGCAAGCGTGCGCTTGAGCGGGACCGGCAGGTGTGCACCGCCGCCGTTGCTGGCCGCCCGGGCTTCGTCGCCCGCCAATTCTTCCGTGTGGCCGGTGAGTTCGAGCACCCGCGGCATCACGCGACGGCGCGCAGACGCGATCTGACGGGCCTTGTACTCGCTGTAAGAGGCTCGGCCGTCGGTGGCTGCCCGGTAGCTGGCGATGTCCATCAGCTGAACTTCGTAGGGGAAGAAGAACTGGATCTCCGGGTCGACCTGAGCCAGCGACAGCGCTGCCAGCATCTCGTCGAGCGGCGGTCCGGCCATGTGCTGGCGAGCGACCGACTGGGCGTGCTCAAGCCGTTGGTACAGCGGATTGGCGAACCGGATCATCTGGCGGAGCGTGAATTGGATCGAGCGGTACTTGTCCGACGAGTACGGGTTCCACTCGACCTGTTCGGTGCCCTCCGGCTTCTGTTCGAATGCATGGATGGCCGCCACCGTGCCGGCCTCGTCATGCTCGCCGCGCTGGAACTTTTGCAGGCAGCCGCGCACGTGGGTGTCGTACGCCTCCAAGTCCAGCAGCGTGTTGCGCGACCGGGTCGGCTTCACATTCGGGTACAGGATCGTGTGTTCTTCCCGCAGCGCTCGCACAGCGAACAGCGCGTCGACCGGCCGCGGCACGATGATTCGGACGCCGATGTGGTCGAACAGGTCGTAGGCGACATTCTCCTGCTTTTGCAGCAGCTTGAGGGTCACCGATCGCAGCGGCTTGGTCTCCTTGACCTCGAAACGCACCAGCGGCACGTCAAAGCTTGAGCAGTGCAGGTACTGCGAACCGTCCTCGCGCGTGCGGACCTGTTCGACGAAGCGGTTGAGGATGCGGTCGCGGATTTCACGGTAGAAGTTGTTCTGGAAGTAGTTGACCGCATGGGCCATCGTGTGCATGCAGCGCAGGATCGAGCACGCCCACGCCATGCGCAGCTGATAGGCTTCCACGGCCTGGGCTGTGGTGCCCGGGCGTGCGCGATCGGCTTCCCCCGCCGCAAGGCGCAGCAGGTCCAAGATCGGCATCGTGTCGAGCTCAGGCGGGACCGTCAGGTCGTCCATCCCGGGCAGCAACACGCCGCGCAGGAAGCCCAAGGCCTCTACACGCAGGCGCTCGACGTCTTCGGCGTGACTGGGGATGTTGAGGTCGAAGCCATAGCGCGCCAGAAAGCGGTAGGCCTCTTCCGGCCCCCCCGACAGCCGCAGGTGCGACAGGTCGATGGCCGAGCGACCGCCGATGATCGTGTGCATCGTCTCCCACGAGAAGACGTATCTCGCAAGGAGCGGCGGCAACGGTCCTGGGCGAACGGTGGCGGCCAAGGGGGTTCCTCTGGCAGGGGGAGAGGGGGTCGGCGCGGCGGCCTTATACACGACATCGCCCCGCATGTCTTGGCGAAAATGCGAACGGCGGCGCAGCTATTCGGAGCTTGTGGCGGCGCCGGAAACAGCCGCGTGGGCAGCCACGAGGCGTCGAGAAGCGCGCGATTGCGCTGCCCAGTGCATGACCCACGATTCCGGAGTCAGCGCACAGGTGTGACCGACAGTTCGCCCGCGCTCGGGTGGACATGCCGCACGACCACTTCCAGCCAGTCGCCGATATGGGCGTGGGGGGCATGGATGGCGATTTCCAGTGCGAGATCAGGCAGGAAGCCAAGAAGCTGTCCCTGACCGGCCAGCGCACGCACCACCTGCAGCAGCAGCGGCCGCCCTGACGCGTGTGCCGCAAGCCACACGAGCTTGAAGTAGCGGTCGCCGCGCCGTTGCCAGTGCCGACGCTCCTGCGCGCCGGCTTCTGCGGTCGTCACGGCCTCACTCAGCGCAGTAGCTGAGTACGGCAGGGGCTGTCCGCGCACGTGGGCCAGCAGCTGGCGCTGGGCCAGGAGGTCACCATAGCGGCGCAGTGGCGAGGTGACTTGTGCATACGACTCGATTCCCATCATTGCGTGCGGTTCGGGCGACGTCGTGGTGTGCGCCGGGGCCAATGTGCGGAACACGGCGAACACGTCGGCGGGGGTCGTATAGAGTCCTGGCGGCAGTGGAGCGCCTTGGGGCTTGGCTTGGCTGCGATACGGTAACGGCAGCCGCGCCTGGGAGGCGATGCGTCCCGCGGCGGCCCCGCACAGCACCATTGCTTCCGTGATCATGCGACGGCCCGGGCTGGTCTGGCTCGCGGGCCGAACGGTGACGCCTTGGTGCGGCGGCGCGCGCAGCTCGACGTCGGGCTTGTAGAGCAGGTAGGCACCCGCGCCGATGCGTTGCTGCTCGGACGCAAGGCAGATCTCGACCAGCAGCCGCAGTTGCGCGAGGTCCACGTCACCGTCGGCAACGCCGGACGCGAGTGAGGCATCGACCCGCCGGTAGCTCCACGCGTGCGCGGCAAGGACCATCGCCTCCCGTAGCTCGCAAGACCGCGTGCGACCTTGGGCGTCCAGGTCGATGGAGAAGACCAGCGCCGGCTTCCACTTGCCGGTGGCCAAGGATGCGCGATCACGCGCAACGGAATCCGGAAGCATGCCCATGACATAGCGAGGGTGGTACAGCGTCGCGCCCCGCAGCTGCGCCGCCCGATCCAGCACTCCGTCCCTGGGCACCCAGCTTGCCGGGCTGGCGATGGCGACCCAGAGCCGGACACCATCACCGTGGCGCTCAGCGAACACCGCGTCGTCGACCTCATGCGGGTCGTCGTTGTCGATGGTCGCGAACGGCAAGTCCAGATGCGGCAAGCCGTCTGGCAGGTCGGGGTGCACCAGAGCGGCGGCCAGCACCTCGTCTGGCCACGGCGCCAGCAAGCCGGTGCGCAACAGCTCCAAGTCCTCGTGGCCGTCCCAGGCGCCCACTTCCGTCAGCAGCTCAGCTGCGTCACGCGGGTGGGGCTGGCGGTGGCGCCCCCTGAGGGTCAGCAGCCGCTCAACCGCAGGGTCGTTGGCGTCGGGGCGCTCGATCCACGCTTGCAGTCGACCGATCCACGGCGCAAGGCGCTCCTTGGGGACGGGGGCTCCGGTGCGCCGAAGGTCCAGCGACGTGAGCCAAGGCTCGACTTCGACCCTCACGGCAGCGTCCTGCGCCCGTTGAGCCTGCAGCGCAGTGCGCTCTGCCGCGCTGCGGCGGTGCAGTTGGCCCAGTTGAAGAAAAAAGGCGTCATTGTCCAGACCCAGCGCCAGCGCAGTCGTGTCGCGCGCGGCTGGATCCGCTGTTCCCAGAAGCAGTTGTGCAACCTCGCCCAAGCCGGTCGGGTGGTCCTCGACCAGCGTCCACACGGCCTCGATGTCCGCATGGTCCAAGCGCTGGCGGGCAGCGACGGCCAGAGCCTCCGCCTCGTCCAAGGTCTCGCAGCGGGCGTTCAGTTGTGCGTGAACTGCGCTACGGTCCAGACGCAGCGTTCGCGAGCCCACGCCGCCTTGCACCCTCACCTCGACGCGCAGCGGCTGGCCGGGGCGAATGGCCAAGCAGCGTCCGACCTGCAGTCCGGCTTCCTCCGCTTGGACCAGAACGACTTGGGCGGCCGTCACTCGTCACCTGCCAGTGCGCGCAACGCCATGCCAAGCATCGTGAATCTCCGGATGGGCGAGTCATTGCGGGTGGCGCGGGCAAGAGCGCTGGGTGGTCCGATCAACACGACGAACCGCCGGCCACGGGTCAGGGCGGTATACAGCAGGTTGCGCTGCAAGAGCAGGTGATGCTGTCCATGCAGAGGTACGACGACCGCCGGATACTCGCTGCCTTGGGCCTTGTGCACGGTCACCGCATACGCCAAGCCGAGTTGATCCAGGGACTTGGCAGGGTAGGGCACGTCGCGTTCGCCAAACCGCACCAGCAGCGTCGGACCGCCCGCCGGCAGCTCCGGGCCGGGTCCCAGCACGCGTCCGATGTCGCCGTTGAAGACCTCGAGATCGTAGTCGTTGTGGACCTGCAGCACCTTGTCGCCACTGCGGAATCCGCCTTGCAGCTGGGCACCGTGTGGGTTCAGGGCGTCGCGCAACAGCTCGTTCAACTCGACGGTGCCAAGGGCGCCGCGTCGGGTCGGTGTCAGCACTTGCACATCGTCGATGGGGTCGAAGCCGTAGCGGTCGGGCAATCGGCGCGTGACGATCTCCAGCAGCGTGGCGCGGATCTCGTCGGGCTCTTCGCGGGCAATCACAAAGAAGTCGCCGTCCTCGCCGCGCTGGGCCCCCACCGGCAGCTGGCCGTGCCGCACGCGGTGGGCGTTGGTGACGATGTGCGACCCCTCGCCCTGCCGATAGATGTGGTCCAGCGCCACGAACGGCACCGCACCCGACCGCAGCAGGTCGTCCAGCACCGCTCCCGGCCCCACCGACGGCAGCTGGTCCGCGTCACCCACCAGCAACACCCGAGCGTCCTGCGGCACGGCGGCGAACAGGGCGGCGGCCAGCGGTACGTCCATCATCGAGACTTCGTCGACGATCACGGCGTCGGCGTCGAGCGGACGGTCGGCGTCGCGCAGGAAGCGCTGTTGCGACGGATCGAATTCCAGCAGGCGGTGCAGGGTCTTGGCTTCGTGCCCGGTCGCTTCGCCCAGCCGCCGCGCCGCCCGTCCCGTCGGAGCCGCGAGCGCCACCCGCAGGCCGTCGGGTGCCAGCGCCGCGAGAAAGCCGCGAATGATCGTGGTCTTGCCTGTACCCGGTCCGCCGGTCACCACCAGCAGTCGCCGCTGCAGTGCCGCCTTCACGGCCTCGCGCTGCGCCCCTTGCAGCGAGAATCCCAGCGCCGTTTCCGCAAGCGCCACGCGGTGTTCTGGTACAGGGAGGGCATCGGCCCCGGCCTGCGTCAGGCGCCCCATGACCCGCCGCGCCAGACCGGCCTCTGCGACCGCAATCTCCGGCAGTGCGACCAGCGGCACCTCGGACGCGATCTCGGGACGGACCAGGTGCCCTGCCTGGATCAGGGTGTCGATGGCGGCCGGCAGCAGGGCTTCGTCGATCTCCAGAATCGCGGACGCGCGGGCCACCAGCATCGCTTCCGGCGGCGCCGAGTGACCCTGAGACGCCAGGTCCTGCAGCGCAAACCGGACGCCCGCCTGCAGGCGACGAGGGGCGTCGGCCGGCACACCCAGTCCCTGCGCGATGCGGTCGGCGGTGCGAAAGCCGATCCCCGTGACCTCGCCGGCCAGACGATGCGGGTTCTCGCGGATCTTGCGCACGGTGTCGGCGCCATAACGGTCCAAGACGCGACTGGCAAGGACGGGACCAAGCCCCTGATCGTACAAGAAGATCCGCATGGCCTCGGCGTCTGCCTGCGCCACCAACGCGTCTCGCACCGCCTTGCGTCGGGCGCGGGTCAGGCCGGGAATCGACTCCAGCACCTCGGGTTCCGCACGCACGCGGTCCAGCGCATGGGGCCCCAGCACCTCGACGATGCGCCGGGCGAGCACCTGACCGATGCCGGGGATGCGCGCGGACTTCAGGTACTGCAGGACCCCTTCCACCGTCACCGGCAGCACGGGACGCGCCGCCTCGACGCGGAACTGCCTGCCGTACTTGGGGTCCTGCTCGACCTTTCCCCAAACTTGGACGCTCTCACCGGCCTCAAGGCCCCACAGCGGCCCCTTGACCGTCCATGCCACATCGGACTGCTCGGGCCGCAGCACCGCGATGCCGAAGCCCTTGTCTGTGTTTTGGTACACGAATCGGACCAGCACGCCGCGCAGCGTCCATTGACCCTCGGCCGTTTCGGTGGGTTCCCTCACACCCGGCAGCTGCGAGTGAGGCGCGTCGGTCGGCCGAGCGAAAGTCTGCGCGGCGCCTGCGGAAAGACCGTCCGGGGGCGCCTGCCAGCCGCTCTCCAGCACACCGTCGAACTGCAACAGGCTGGCCGCACCGCGAGGACTGGCGGCGGGCGTGGCGCGTGGGGACGACCCGGCGCGCGGACGATTCACTCGTCTTCCGCCGAAGGTAGGGCTGGCCACCGGACGTCGACCTCAACGCGCTGGCCGGCGCGCAGGACCAGCACGGGGCAGGCACCGGTACCGCATCCCTGCAGCAGGCGATCGACTTGGTGAATGGCCGACACAGGCTTGCCCGCCACCATCAGCACGACGTCGCCAGCCTCCAGCGGGGCCAACGCTTGGCGAATCAGCACGCCGCGGCTGGCTGAGGCAGCGCGGACCTGGGCGACCGATAAGCCGGGAGCAAAGCGGTCCCACAGCGACATCGACGCCGCCTCCCGCACGACTTCCGGGTCGTCGCGGTGGCCCTGTTCCCAGCTTGGCAAGTCGACCGAGCCCCAGCCGGTCATCGCGGGAACGCTGTCGACCATGCCGTCGCCCCGGGTGCGCCGTTGGCCACTCTTCAGCAGGTCGCCCGACGAAGCGATCAGCCGCGCAAGCGCGAGCTTGACCAGTCGCGTGACGCCGGGGCGGGGATCTCCGCCGGGCTCGCCGGCGGTCGGATCGTCGTCGTCTTCGATCACTACGATCGCCAGCTGACGGCCGCGCAACGGGTCGGCCAACTTCACCTCCACGCGGACGCGCGAGTCGAACCCGCGTTGCCGCCACGTGTTTGGCTTCTTCGGGTCCTGAATGCGCGTGTCGACGATGTCGCGGACATTGGTGGCGCGGTTTTCGGTGATCAGGAATTGCACCGCGATCCAAGTGCGGAAGTCGATGGGGATGTCGCCGGCGCGCACGAGCAGATCCGTGTCGGCCGCGGCATTGACGACCTCAAGCGGCGGCTTGTTCAGCCCCATGTCGTACAGGCCGATGACCGGCAAGTCGGTATGTTGCAAGAGGTAGTTGGCCGCCAAGTTGCTGGTGGCTGCGACCTCGAGTGCATTCGCCTCGGGCAGCGCGAGTCCGACCGGGACCAGGACCAGACCCGCCGGCCGCACCTCGCGGTCTAGTGGCGCTTCCTCCAAGACTTGTGGACCGCCGCCGCCGCAGGCCGTCAGCCCGGCCAAGCACGTGGTGGCAAGTCCCAAGCGGACGGCATCGAGGCGTGAAAGCGCGCGAACGAAAGGCCAGTTGGACATGCCGAACCCCGAACCCGCCACTCTGTGCAGGCGAGGCCGCAGGATCGCACAGGACCGCATCGACTGCCAACCGCAGTTGGTCCAGGCAGCGAGCGTGGCGCGGTGGTTGGGTTGACGGCTGCCGACGGGCCACGCATCCTCTCGTCCAGAGGTGGTCGCGATGATCCGCAGGGCGATTTTGCTGGGTTCGGTCGCGGTGTTGGCATGGTCGTGCGCTCAGGCCGCCGATGTCGACACCCCTCAGAGCTATCCCTGTCTGTGCGAGCCCAACGGCTGTCCGGCCGACCGCTGCAATTTGGACCTTGAGGTCGCGTCCGCGACGTGCACGGGGCAGCTGACTCAGGTCGAAGTCCTGCTCGGCGACCAGCTAGAGTGGGGCACATGGAAGCTGGGTGAGCGCCGCCGCTCCTGCGCGACCTGGCCTGCGGGTACGACGCTGCGGATGCACGCCCGGTCCGACACGGATTGGCTGTGGGTCGAGGACATCGAGTGTCCCGCCCCGGGTTTGGGCGCGACGGTGGGCGTCAGCGTGGCTCGCAAGCTGCAGTGCGCCGAAGTCTTGCCGCCTGACGACGCGACGACGACCAGCAACGCGGATTCGGCGCCGTGACAGGGCTGCACGAACGGGACGTTCCCCACTACCTGACCACGGCCGAGGTCGACCCTGATCGCCTGACGCCCGTGATGCGACAGGTGGTCGATGCCAAGCGCCGGCATCCCGATGCGCTGGTCCTGTTTCGACTGGGCGACTTCTACGAGATGTTCTTTGAGGATGCCCTCGAAGGCACGCGGTTGCTCGACCTCGCCCTGACCTCGCGCAACAAGAACGACCCGCGACCCATTCCGATGTGCGGCTTTCCCCACCACGCCCTGCCGGGGCACGTGCAGAAGGCGCTGGAAGCCGGACGGCGGGTTGCCGTGTGCGAGCAGCTGGAGGACGCGGCGCTGGCCAAAGGTCTGGTGCAACGCGGCGTGACGCGCGTCATTACTCCGGGCGTGGTGCTCGAGACCGAAGCGCTGGACACGCGGCTGCCCAATCGGGTGCTGGCGTTGGCGCCGGGAAAGCGCGGCGGTCTGGGGCTGGCCGTCGCGGACGTGACCACGGGCGAGCTGCATGTGGCCGAGATCGCTCATCCCGCTGCGCTTGCCGTGCTGCTGGTGCGTCTGGAGCCTCGCGAGATCGTGCTGCCGAATCGCGCGCTGGCTTGGCTGGACCCCATCGCGGCGGCGCGCGGCATCGTGCGGACCGAGCGCGAGGTGCCGGCTGAGGTGGGGCGGGACGCGACCGCGCCTGACGCAGCGGTAGGGCTGCTGCAAGCGTATCTGGCAGAGGTGCGACCCGGCAGTCTGGGTCTGCTCGAGCCGCCACGGCCGCTTGGCATCACGGCGCATCTGGAATTGTCACGTGAGGCGGTGCAACACCTCGAGATCCTGACGACTTCCCGCACAGGTCGGCGCAAGGGCTCGCTGCTGGATGCCGTCGATCGCACCGTGACCGCCGCTGGTGGGCGACTGCTGCGGGCGTTGTTGCTGGCCCCGTTGGCCGATCGCCGGGCGCTGGAGTTGCGTCACGCCGCAGTCGACGCCCTGCGTCATGATCGACCAGCCCGCGAGGCGTTGCAGGCCGCGCTGCGGCATCAATGCGACTTGGCCCGGGTGGCGACGCGTGCAGCGGCGTGCATGGCGGTTCCGCGGGAGCTGGCCGCCCTGCGCGAGACGCTGGCCACGTTGCCCGCGATTCGCCAACACTTGAGCGGACTGACTGAGGCCGTGGCGTTGGCCGGGATTCATGCAGACCTGGACGGCACCGCGGCGCTGCTGCAGCACCTGCACCAGACACTGGCGGACACGCCGCGGACGACGGTGGCGGATGGCGGTGTGATTCGGCCGGGATTCGATGCCGCGCTGGACGAGCTGGTCGAACTGACGACCGACAGCCATGCGTGGTTGGCCCGCTTCGAGACCGATGAGCGCGAACATACCGGGATCACTGGACTTCGCGTGACCTACAACCGCGTGTCGGGCTACGGCATCGAGATCGCGCGCAGTCGCTCAGACCAAGCCCCGGCGCACTACCACCGCAAGCAGACCCTGAAGAACGCAGAGCGCTACACGACCGAGGCGTTGGTGGCCTTTGAGCGCAAGTTGCTCAGCGCCGAGTCCGACCGCATCTCGCGCGAGGGCGAGCTGTATCGTGCGGTGTGCAGCCGGGTGGCGCAGGACGTGAGCCTGTTGCGACGTGTGGCGGCGGCTCTGGCGGACCTGGACGTGCATGTGGGCTTTGCAGAGCTAGCAGCGACGCAGGGTTACTGTCGGCCACGGTGGGTCGACGAGCCGGCGCTGATCTTGCGCGGCAGCCGACACCCGGTGGTCGAGCAGATGCTCGCGCCCGGCAGCTTTGTTCCCAACGACTTGGCATTGCAGGGCAATCCGGCGGCGGATCTGGGGGCGTCGGACCTCGAGGTGCAGCCCGCACAGATCCTGCTCGTCACCGGTCCCAACATGGCGGGCAAGTCGACGTTGATGCGGCAGGCGGCGCTGGCGGTGCTGTTGGCGCAGGCGGGCGGATTCGTGCCGGCGGATGACGCGGTGTTGGGCGTGCATGACGCGGTCTTGACGCGGATCGGCGCGGCCGACGACATCGCTGAGGGTGCGTCAACCTTCATGGTCGAGATGCGCGAGACGGCTTGGCTGTTGGAGCACGCGACGCCGCGGACGCTGGTGTTGCTGGACGAGATCGGCCGCGGCACGTCGACCTACGACGGTCTGTCGATCGCGTGGGCGGTCATCGAGGCGCTGCACGACCAAGCGCGCTGCCTGTGTCTGTTCGCCACGCACTATCACGAGCTGACGGCGCTTTCCGAGAAGTTGCCCCGCCTTCGCAACGCCCACGTCGCCGTGCGCGAGTGGGGGCAGGACATCGTGTTCGTGCACCGGCTGGCCCCGGGGCCCACCAACCGGTCGCACGGCATCGCGGTTGCGCGTTTGGCGGGCCTGCCGGCGGAGGTCATCGAGCGCGCCCGCCGCATCCTTGCGCAGCTGGAAAAGAGCGCCCAGGCCGTCCAGCAGCAGGAAGAGGCCGTCGGCAGGCCGCGTGCGGTCCGGCAGCTGTCGTTCTTCGATGTGCCGCCAACCGAGCCAGCGCACGCCGCGCCCGTCGATCTAGGACTACTGGCCCTCGCGCGAGACCTGTGTCGGCTGGACCCGGACGACCTGACGCCGCGACAGGCGCTGGCGATGGTCGCGGAACTGGCTGCGCGAGCGAGGGAATTGCCAAACGATGTGCGCCGCGCCGCCGATGACGCACCCTGACCGAAGCGTCTGCTGGCCGGTGTTGCGATCTCGTTGAAGTGGAAGCGGTTTTCTCCACATGCCGCAGAGCGGTCGGTCCCACGTGGATCTGCGGTCGGCTGTCAAGAAAATTGCACAACTATCTGGTTTGGAAGAAAATTTTGATCTCCGTGGGGCGCAGCGCAGGATGCGTCCTGCCATGACGACTACACCCACGACCCCCCTAGCCCAAGCAGTCGAGCGGTTCCTGCGGCATCTGCGCCTTGAGCGCAACATGTCCAGCAACACCCTGGTCGCGTACGGACGGGACCTGCAGCGGCTTGTCCGGTACATGGACGAGCAGCTGGGCGTCGACGATCCCGCGGACCTCGATCGGGATGCGCTGCTCGAGTATCTGTACGACCTCCGCACTGGAGGGCTGCAGGCCCGCAGCGTGGCGCGGCACATGTCGACGTTGCGGACGTTCTGCCACTATCTGGTCGACCGCGGCGTGCTCGAAGACAACCCCGCGCTGCTGCTAGAGATGCCCAAGCTGGACCATGACCTGCCCGACGTACTGACGCCGGCGGAGGTCGAGCGCTTGCTCGAAGCCCCCGGCATGGCAACGGACCGCGCAGTGCGCGACACGGCGATGCTCGAGTTGCTGTATGCCACCGGCCTGCGCGTCAGCGAGCTTGTGCACTTGCGCCTGATCGACATCGATTTCGACCGAGGTGTCGTGCGGTGCATGGGCAAGGGGCGCAAGGAGCGTCTGGTGCCCATCGGCGATGCCGCCCGCGAGCGGTTGCTGACCTATCTGGAAAAGGCCCGTCCCCAGCTGGCCCGCAGCCCCGCCCAGCGCGCCCGACGATTGCCGACATGTCCGTCACTGTTCATTACGACGCAGTGCAAGCCCATGACGCGACAAGGTTTTTGGAAGCTGGTGAAGCGTTACGCCGCCGTCGCCTGCATCGACAAACCGATCTCGCCGCACAAGCTTCGCCACTCGTTTGCGACCCACCTGCTCGCTGGCGGCGCCGACTTGCGCTCCGTCCAGGCGCTGCTGGGACATGCCGACATTGGCACGACGCAGATCTACACGCAGGTGCACCGCGACCGGCTGCGCGAGATCTACGACAGCTACCACCCCCGCGCCTAATCCTCGGATTCCTTGGGGATGGTCATTCCGGGGCCGAGCGGCGTCCAGCTGGCCAGCCAGCGCCACGGCCGATCCAGATGCGCCATCAGTCCCGCCGCTTCCAGCCACTGGCCGTGAGGTCGGGCCGTCCAGCGCACGCGCGCGCCCGCGTAGGTCCGCAGTCCGGCCGCCACCCAACGCTGCGGACCACGTCCCGGTGCTTCGGCCGTCGCCCTTTGCAGCAACGCCGGGTCGACCGCTCCCGGGTCCCAAGCCGCCACCGCCAGCGCCGCAGCTGCACCTGCCGCCAGTCCTTGCCACTCGCGCAGTCGGTCCACCACCTGTTCCGGGTCGGGCCGCACCACTCGCAACCACAGCGCCAGGTCGGCCAAATGCCGCATGTCAGCGTAAATGTACTCTAAAAGGTGGATGAGCAGGAAAGCCGTGTGGTCAATCGGGTCGGGCTCCAGCCAACCGGTGGGTCCACGCACCGCCCTTGCGGTCAGCCCCGCCATCGCGGCGTCTGAGGCCATCGCGGCGAAGCGGAACGGACACAGCGGGCGTTCGTGCACCTCTACCGTCCCAGCCCCGCGCTCAGTAGACCACATCGCAATGTGCCCCGACCGCGAGCGCCAAGTTCGGCGCAGTCCAAGGGCCTCGAGCGCTTGCCGGACCCGAATGCGCTGCCCCGGCCGCACCAGCACGTCCACGTCGACCATCGGGCGCATCACCCCAACCGGATAGACTCGAGCCTCGATAGCCCGTCCTTTCAAGACCATGCAGGCCGGGTTGACCCCTTCCAGTAGGGTGGGGGCCAAGCGGAACAGCACCTGATCGCACTCTAGCGTGCGCTGGACAGCCTCGCGTTCCCCTTGATCGAGCAGCTGCCGTGCGGTCGGGTCGACGGGCAGCCCCAGCGACCGGATGTGCCCCAGCACCCACGGAGCCGTGCGCCGGCCAACCGCACGCCGGGCCAGTGCCTGCCAGCGCTGGGCGTCGAGACTTTGCACCACCGTGCGGAGTTCTTGGGCCTCGTCGCCGTGGAGAACAGGTCGCCCGAGCAACTGAGCGCAGCGCCACGTCGCGTCGTCGAGCTCGGGGAGCCACGGCCGGCGCGCAGAAGGTCGCGTCGCGGCGTGGGAGGCTCTGGTCACCACGCGTACATCCGAATCAGGACCACCACCACAGTCAGGGTCAGGCAGAGGCCATACAGCACCAGCACTGCCTTGCGCTGCGACATGCCGGTGTCCAGCAGGCGGTGATGGATGTGTTTGCGGTCCGAGTGGAAGGGAGACTGGCCGTTCAGCGTGCGGCGCGTGAATGCCAGTACGGTGTCGGCAATGGGCAGACCCAGCGCGAGGACCGGTAGCGCCAGCGCGAGGGCTGTCGAGCGTTTTCCGGCGCTCCACAGCGCGGCCGCGGCGAACACGTAGCCGATGGTCATGCTGCCGGAGTCGCCCATGAAGATGAGCGCCGGCGAGAAGTTGTAGAACAGAAAGCCAAGCACGCTGCCCGCCAGCGCGGCGGAGAACAGGCCCAGCATCATGTTGCCGTCCAACAGCGAGATGATGAAGAGCGACAGCGCAGCGAAGAATGCGACTCCGGCGGCAAGGCCGTCCAGGCCGTCGATCAGGTTCATCGCGTTGATGATGCCGGCCACCCACAGAATCGTCAGCGGCAGCGACCACATGCCGAACGCGATCACGTCACCGCCCAGCGTCACCGTCTCAAACCGCAGCCCGGCCCACCACAACAGGCCGCCGACCGCCGCCTGAACGACCAGCTTGCCCCCAGCGCCGACGCCGCGCACGTCGTCGTAGACTCCCAGCAGCAGGATGGCGACCGCGCCCGCGAGAAACGCCGTCATGCGGACTTCGTTGGCCTTCAGGTCCGCTGCGAACGCGTTGCCGACGAACAACAGGCCCAGCAGCGGCGCCAGAAAGCCGGCGGCGATGGCCAGACCTCCAGTGCGGGCGATCAGGCCGGTATGAATCTTGCGGCGACCGTCAGGAGCGTCGTAGAGGTGCAGCCGTCGGCCGATCTGCAGCGCGATCGGAGTCGCCAGTGCGGCGATCCCCAAGGCCATCAGAAAAGCGACGAGGTAGGTGCGCAAACGAGGTCTCCACCGGCGAAAAGGCTGAGGCCGACGGTGCGTCGTCCAACGGTGCCGTGGTCTGCTGCAACTGCGGGCGTCCTTGCCCGTGCCGCGTGTCTTCCGATGCTAGCCGACGCGGGGCGCCGCTGCCAATGTCTGCCAGCGCGGCCCGAACAGCAACTGCACGGCGGCCAGGTCGGTTGCCTCCGCCGACAGCAGCACCCACGTCCCTTCTGGCCCACGGACCGGGTAGCGCAACTCGTTGCCAGGCTTGGGCTGACGGCGGTCGTCAAAGCGCCAGCCGGTGTCGCGCAGCAGCGCTTCGGTCGCCTGTACGCGCACGAAATCGCCCGCATGCGCAATCGTATCGTCGGGTCCCCACACCACGCCGGGGGCCAGCAGCAGCCGTCCCAGTCCCTGGGGGGGCGCTCCCTTGGACACCAGACCATCCACCACCAGCAGCCGACCGCGCGGGTGATGGGCCACCAGCCTGACATGGTGCAAGGTTCCGTCTGGCCACGTGTGGATGGCCGTCACCCAATCCCAGCCGTCCTGGCGCCCCGACTGCACACCGTGGACCTTGCCGCGCGCGCCTACCCGAAACGTCGCCCAGAGCTCAATCGACGGCGCTCCCGGCACTTCGACCGTCGAGTGGCTGGCAGCACTGCGGTTTAGCGCTCGATTCGGGTCACCGTCATAGCCTGCAAGTCCGGCATCGCTCAGAAACCTGCGGTCGGCACACGACCACTCGACGGACAAGTGATCGGCATGGGCGTGGCCGGGCTGCGGGTTCCAAGCCGGTGGCGCGGTATGCATGACAGCGTAGTGACCGCCATGCCGGGACACCCAGGCGCTTTGCAGCGGGTTCGGAGCTGCGGCCGTCACCCGTCGCAGCGCGGTTCGGGTCAGGCGCAGTGAACTGAGGACGCCCGGATCGCTGTCGCCAAAGGCCGGCAAGTGGCCGTCCGGGTGCCGCATTGCCGCCAGCCACGCCGTTGCACGACTCGCCCGTGCCTGTATCCGGACAAGCGGCCCGTCGGCCGAGCTCGACAGCAGCGCCTGCAGCACCAGCACGTCTTCCAACAGTTGGGCGTGGTACATCGGCGACGCCTCGACGTGCCCGCCGTCTCCGGGAAACTGCAACTCGATCTCGTTCGCCGCGGTTTCGCTCGCTGTCCGTCCGGTTCCCCAAACTGCTTCGCCAGCCGCAAGCGCAATCCGGTTGACCAGCAGGTGGTTGCCACCCAGATGACGCTCGACCAGCAGGTCCAGATCGGTCACGGCAGCGGCCGCGAACTCGAGAAGCCTCTGCCTCAGCGTGCTGTGGGTCCCTTCGAGTCGGTCACGGCCATGATGTTCCAGTGCCGTCAGTCTGGCCGCCGCTTGCAGGCACGCAAGCGCGCGACGGGCGCGTGGATAGGGTTCCCAGGCCTTGGGCAGCGTCAGCGAGGCGCGCGACCAGCCGTCGAGCCCCGCCTCCAGCAGGGCCAGCGCCCGAGCAGTTCGCCAGCCTTCATCCTCGGCCGACAGGGCCGCCGCCACCAGCGTGTCGGCCCACTGCAGGTAGTGCGCCTCGTAGACTTCCAGCGGACTTGCGCCGGGCAGCCGCCAGTCGGTGGGCGGGAACGCCTCGATCGCCTTTCCGACGACCACGAATCGGCCATCCAGCAAGTCCCCGGCGTCCGGGGAGGGAGCGGCGGCCAAGGCCGCTCCCAGAGCCAACAGCGGCTCCCGACGAACGTCGCCAGCCAAGTCGCGACCGCGCTGTCGCCACCACGCGACCAGGCCTGGCAGCAGCGGTCCCCACAGCCGCTGCCGCGTCACGTTGACAGCGCGAAACGCGTGGGTGCCAAGCGGCAGAGGCGTCAGCGTCCGCCACCACAAGGCAGCGATCTGCTTGGGCTTGCTCACGACGCTCGCCCCGTGACTCGCTTCAGGACGTCCAGATACCGCCCGGCCAGTCGGGCGCGGTCGTTGTGCGCTTCGACGTAGCTGCGGGCGAGTCGGCCGTGCCGCGCCGCAGCGGTTTCGTCGGCCAACAGTGCGTCAATTCCGGCCTGCAACCCGGGGCCGTCGCCCGCGCCGCTGACGGGACCGCACTCTGCCGTGCGGGCGATGCCGGTGACCTCGCCGTCTGCGCTCAGCAGTACCGGGCGCCCCGACGCCATCGACTCGTAGATCTTGCTGGGCACGGTGTGCTCGTCGCGCCGAGGCCGCAGGATGACCAGCGTCGCCCACGCGCAGCGGTACAGACCGGGGACCAGGCGGCGGTCGATCGGTCCCGCTACCGTCACGTTGAGCAAGCCCTCGGCCGCCACGCGTTCGAGCAGATGCGTGCGCAGCGAGCCGTCGCCGACCAGCGCAAAGTGCACCGGGTCGTCCCCACGGGCCTGCCGCTCGCGGGCCAGATCCAGCACAAGATCAAGACCTTGCGGTGGGTTGAAAACGCCGGCATACACCACAGTCTGGCGGCCGCGGGGCACGCCGGCGGCTTGCAGCCACTCGCGCGCCTCGTCAGCGTTAGCGTCGGCCTCACGGTCGAAGCGAGCCAGATCCACGCCGTTCGGAATCACTTCGACGGTGCCCTCGCGCGCGCCCAACTCCAGCAGTCGCACGCGTTTTCCTTGGCTGACGGTCGTGACGGCCGCCGAGCCTTCGAGCACCACCCGGTTCATCGCTTCGAGGGCGTGCACCGCCGGACCGGCCTGGACCCGGCCCGCAGCGACCACGGCTTCTGGCCAGATATCGCGGACATCCAGAACGTGCGGCGCGTTGAACCGCTTGGCCAGCAGGTAGGAGGTGTAGCCGACGGTCGGCGGCGGCGTCGTGCCGATCACCACGTCGGGTCGCAGGTCGCGCAGGGCACCCTGCAGCAGCGCGCTGCCGGCAAAAGTCGCGTACAGCATCGCCTTTCGCAGCGGAGTATGGCCGCCAAGTGCCAGCACCGGGGTACGGATCACGCGGATGCCGTCCAGAAATTCCTGTTGTGACGCCCGCTGCCTCACGCCGGTCTGGATACGGCCTTGGGGGAAGTTGGGAAAAGTGGTCAGCACCGTCACGTCATGGCCAGCCGCTAGAAAGTAGTGGCCGAAGTCGCCAAACCGCGCGGCCGGAGCGCCCATCTCGGGGTGGTAGAACTGGGAGACGACAAGAATCTTCATGCACGGCCGTCGGTTGTAGGGGGGGGGGAGAGGGTGTTGGCGTGGCTGCCGGCTACTGGATGCGGCGCAGATGGCCGCGGCGAGGGGGGGAAGGCTCGGGGCCTGCGTCGGGACCGATCTCCGGCAGGTGGTCCGTCGGCGCAGCGGGTCTTGTGTCCGGAGCCGCCCCAAGGTCGGCCCGCACCACGCGAAGCTGCGGGCGGGAAGCTGCTGTGGTGGGCTCCGGTGGGGGTGCCTCGACCGCAGGCGACTCTTCATCGGCCTTGGCGCCGCCCTGAGCCAGAACCAGGCGCATTTCTTCAGGCAGGTCATCTTCCCAGACCCGCCCTTCGGTACGCGCTTCGTCGGTGATCGCGAACACCGCCTTCCACGGCACGCGGCACGGGAACGGCTGACCGGCGAACGTCAGCGAGGCGAACACGGCGTCGTCGTCGAACGCGAAGTCGCGCACGCCGTACCGGTACGAGTAGTTCAGGATCAGCCACTCCAGTTCGGCAAAGCGCAGGGGCACTTGCACGCCGGGACAGCGAGGGTCCAGATGCAGCGACGTGACGCCGGCATTCAACTGCAGAGCGAAGTACTCGCGCTTTTCCTCTGCGGGTGTCGGGCTCAAGGCTCTCCCTCCTGGTCCTGCTCCCACTCGAACCGATAGAAGAACCGCTCGCGCCCCAGTCGCCGGAACCCCAAACTCCGATACAGCAGTCCGGCCGGGGCGTTGCCGTGGTAGGCCTCCAGATCGATGCCTCGAAGCCCCTCAGTGCGTGCGACTTGCAGCAAGTGCTCGACCATCGCGCGTCCAAGGCCGCCATGGCGGGCGGTGCGGGCCACGAACAACTCCTCGATCCACAGCGACCAGCCCTGAAATTTCACGCTGGGGACGTGCGTTGCGACCAGCACGCCGACCGCCTCATCCCGCTGCGTTTGTCGCGCGACCAGCACCAGAGACCGCGGCCCTTCCAACAGCGCGTCGTACACCGCGCCCAGGGCGTCCTCGTCATGGTCCATCCGCAGGTCGATGAGGTCCTGAACAAACAGGGCCACGACCGCGGCACGGTCCCCGGGCAGCGCGGATTCGACGACGACGGTGGAGGGGGCGGCGGCCATGGTCGGCTCCGAGGAGAGTCTGCCGCCGCGCAGGTGCGCAGCCGGCCTTGCGTGCAGGCGCGCAAGGATACGCCGAGCTTTCGCAGACGTCACGGCCATGGTAGCGTGTCTGCACTCTGCCGAGGTCAGTTCATGCATTGTTCTCTCGCCTTCCGCCGCCTGCGAATCTCCTTGCTGCTCGCTGGTTTGGCTGTTGTCACTTTGGCTTGCAGTGCGGCAAAGGCTGCCGACCCACAGGCCGCTGATCCGCCGACGGTTGAGCCAACCAGGTCGACGCCCCCCAAGGACGCCGTTCTGCCTGAGGCCGCGCGCCCGGCCCCCCCGTCGGCAGACGAAGACACGCGCCCCGAGCAGGACGACAAGCGCCCCGAGCCGCCGCCGGCAACTCCGTCCAAGCCCGCGGAACCCAGTCTCGCCACGGGCATCGGCGTGGTCAGTGAGTTCCCAGCCGGGACGCCGGACGCGGTGCTACGCGAGGCCTTCCACTGCGCCCTCGAGGTGTCCGGCGACGCAGACGGCTTCGCCTGCTACGCGCGGCTCAACGTCGCACTGAACCGGGACAATGAAAACGCGCTCGTGCACCTGAAGACCTACCAGTGGCGGTACTTCCGGCAGCGAGCACCGACGTACTTGACCAGTGCCAGACCGCTCGCGGTCCGCGTCACCCGCCGCGACGCGCCGGTCATCGAGTCCGGACAGAAGTCCGTGAAGATGTTCCTCAAGAGCAGTGAGCGCGAAAACCCGGCGCCGATCACCTTCCGTTTTGAGGACGGCGAGTGGCGCATCTATGCGAATTCACTGTAATCTTTTGAGTTCACCGAGGCTCTAGCCGTAGTCGGCCGTCTCGCGTCCCAGCAGCTTCTCGACTTTGCCGATCAGCTCGTCGCTCAACGCCACGCGCAGGTTCGAACCGGCGGCGACGACGACCTCGCCGCGGCCGGCCAGGCGCAACAGCACCGTGACGCGCGCCGTGCCGGGGTGCGTCGCCAGCAGCGTCGTCAGCTCCTTGAGCTTGGCGTGCTCGCACTGGTCCTCGCGCAGGAAGATCCGCATCCGCTCCAGCTTGCTGCGCATCGCGTCGTCCAATGAGACGACTTCTTCCAGCGCCAGTCGCACCTTGCCTTCTTCCCGGCCGTCCGCGTCCACGCTCAGCTTCATCAGCAGCGGCGCCGACCCCTGCAGCAGCGACTCGGCTTGTTCCAGCGCCTTTGCGAAGACCACGATCTCCGCCTGACCGCTCAGATCTTCGACGGTCGTGAAGCCCATGCGCGTGCCCTTCTGCGTCATCTGCTCGCGGTGCGCAACGACGACAACCGCGGCGTAGTGCTGCAGCCGCCGCGGACCGCGGGCGCCCATGGTGGCGGTTTGCAGGATGTCCGGGTCTTTCAGCGATGCCAGTGTCTTGCAACTCAGGCGGTGCAGGTCGCGCGCATACCGGTCCAGCGGATGGCCCGACACGTAGAAGCCCAGGATCTCTTTCTCGAATGCCAGCATCTGGCGCATCGGCCAGGTCTCGTTGGGGGTGACATAGGAGTCGACGGGCTTGGCTCCCTTGGCCTCCAGCATGCCGAACAGCGAGGTCTGCGCCGACTCGCGCTCCCTCACCTCTTCTTGTGCCCTCTCGACCGCGCGGCCGATGTTGGCCCACAGCATGTCGCGTGACTGGCCGAAGCTGTCCATCGCGCCGCACTTCACCAAGGCCTCGATGGTGCGCTTGTTGACCTTGCGGGTGTCGACGCGGCGGCAGAAGTCGAAGATCGACGCGAATTTACCAGCCTCTCCGCGGGCCCCCAGCAGGGCCTCGATGGCCGACTCGCCCAGACCCTTGATGGCACCCAGCCCAAAGCGAATGCCGGCGGGCGTGACCGAGAACGACAGCGCGCTCTCGTTGATGTCCGGCGGCAACACCGAGATGCCCGTGCCGCGTGCCTGCTGGATGTACTGCACGACCTTGTCGGTGTCGCCCTGGTCCGACGTCAGCAGCGCCGCGAAAAACTCTTTGGGATACAAGCCCTTCAGATAGGCTGTCTGGTACGTGACCAGGCCGTACGCCGCGGCGTGCGACTTGTTGAAGCCGTACTCGGCAAACGACCGCATCAGCTCGAAGATGTCGTCGGCGGTTTTGGTCTCGACCCCTCGCTCGACCGCACCCGCCACGAACTTCTCGCCCCACTTGGCCATCTCGTCGGCCTTCTTCTTGCCCATCGCGCGCCGCAGGTTGTCGGCGTCGGACAGCGAGAAGCCGGCGAGGATCTGGGCGACCTGCATCACCTGTTCCTGATAGACGATGACGCCGTAGGTCTCTTCCAGCACCTCGGCCAGCAGGGCGTGTGGGTACTCGACCGGCTCTCGCTTGTGCTTGCGTTCGATGTAGCGCGTGTGCATGCCCATGCCCAGCGGCCCGGGCCGGTACAAAGCGCCCGCGGCGACGATGTCCTCGAACTCCGATGGCTGCAGGCCCTTGACCATGCCGGTGAAGCCCGACGACTCCATCTGGAACACGCCGGCCGTGTCACCCCTGCTCATCACCTCATAGGCCTTGGGGTTGTCCAGCGGGATCTTGTCGATGTCGAATGGCGTTTCTTCCGGCAGCTGCGATTGACGCACCAGATTCACGGCGTGCTGAATCATCGTCAGGTTCTTCAACCCCAAGAAGTCGAACTTGACCAGCCCCGCCTTCTCGACATCGTCTTTGTCGAATTGCGTCACATTCTCGCCCGCTTGACCTTTGCCTACGGGCACCTGCTCCCACAGCGGCCCACGCGCGATCACGACGCCCGCTGCGTGCATGCCCACGTTGCGCAAAGCCCCTTCCAACAGCGTCGCGGTCTTGACCAGCCTGCCGATGACCGGGTCGTTGTCTGCGCGCTCCTTCAGTCGCGGCTCTTGGACCAGTGCTTCGTCCAGATTCTTGGCGGTGTCGGGAACCAGCTTGGCGACTTCGTTGACGTCCGACAGCGGCACGCCCAGCACTCGGCCGACGTCGCGGATCGCGCCCTTGGCCTTCAGCGTGCCAAATGTCGCGATCTGGCCGACGCGGTCTTCGCCATAGCGCTGGGCCACGTACTTGATGACCTCGCCGCGCCGGTCGACGCAGAAGTCGATGTCGAAGTCGGGCAGCGACTTGCGTCCGGGATTCAGGAAGCGCTCGAACAGCAGCTTGTACGGCAAGGGGTCCAGATTGGTGATCCGCATCGACCACGCAACCAGCGAGCCGGCACCCGAGCCGCGTCCAGGTCCCACCGGGATCCCGTTCTCCTTCGCCCAGTTGATGAAGTCCTGGACGATCAGGAAGTAGCCGGGAAAGTCCATATCTGTGATGACGCCGATCTCTCGCTCCAGCCGCGCCTCATACACCGATCGGTCGTAGACGAAGCCGACCGCATCGTGCTCCGCCAGCCGCACTTCCAGACCCTTGCGGGCCAGCGCGGCAAAATAGGTCGTCTCGTCGGTGCCGTCTGGGACCGGAAAGCGAGGCAGCACCGGGTCGCCCAGGTCCAGATTCACGTTGCAGCGCTGGGCGATCTCAGTCGTGGCGTCGCAAAGGGCTTCATGGCCCTCGAAACGTCGCCGCATCTCAGTGGCGGTCGCCAGGTCCAGCTGGTCGGTGGGCAACTCCTCGTCTTCCTGCCGCGCCTGGATGCCCAGGCCGATGCACATCAGCACCTCGTGGGCGCGCGCCTCCTCGCGTTTCAGGTAATGCACGTCGTTGGTGGCGACGCAGGGCAGCCCTACTTCTTTCGCCAGCGCGATCAGCTGTGGCGCCACCAGCTCGTGTTCGGCCAGACCGCTGTGCTGCACCTCGATGTAGAAGTTGCCTTCGCCAAAGCACTTCTTGTATTTCAGCGCGTGCCGCTTGGCCTCGTCAGGCTCGTTGCGCAACAGGGCGTTGGCGATCTCTCCCGACAGGTCCCCCGACAGGCCGATCAACCCTTCCGCGTGCGCCGCCAGCAGCTCGGGGTCGATGCGCGGGTGGCCGCTGGGCGGAGCCTTCAAGTGCGCCATCGACACCAGAAACACCAAGTTCTGCCAGCCCTTCTGGTCGGCCGCCAGCAGCGTCAGGTGATGCACGCGCTTGACGTGCTCGCCGACCGGCCGGTTCGCAATCGACAGGCAGCAACCGTAGATCGGCTTGATGCCCTTTTTGCGGCAGGTTTCCGTGAACTCGATCGCGCCGTGCAAGTTGTCGTGGTCGGTCATCGCGATCGACCACATGCCCTCGCGCGAGGCGAATTCCACCATGTCGCCTACACGCGTCGTAGCGTCGGCGATCGAGAACTGCGTGTGTACGTGCAGGTGGATGAAGGACATCGTGGATCGCGGCGAGCGGCGTGGCTCAGCGGGTCGGTTCGTCGGTCCGTTCGGCAGCCTTGGCCTGTTGCCACAACGCGTCGAGTTCGTCGAGGTCCGCGCGGTATTCGCGGCCGTGGAGCGCTTCCAAGGCCTGTTCGACGTGTTGGAATCGCCTGGTGAAACGGTCCAGCGTCCCGCGCAGCCCCTGTTCGGCGTCGACCGCCAAGTGCCGGGCCAGACTGGACAGCGCGAACAGCACGTCGCCCAGCTCGTCCGCCATCGCCTGTTCGTCACCGGAAGCCATCGCGGCGCGCAGCTCGGCCAGCTCTTCGTCCACCTTGTCCAGCACCGCCACGGGTCCCGGCCAGTCCAGGCCGATCCGCGCGGCCTTCTCGCCGATCCGCTGGGCCCTCAACAAGCTCGGTAGGTTACGCGGCACGCCGTCCAGAGCGCCCTTGCCCTCACGGCGCTTGATCTGCTCCCACTGCGTCACGATCTCCGCCGGGCGCAAGTCGCGGTCGCCGTCGCCGTGAAACACGTGGGGATGACGGCGGATCATCTTGTCCGCGATGCCGTGGGCGACGTCCTGCGCATCGAACCAGCCGGCTTCCTTGGCGATCTGCGACTGAAACACGATCTGCAGCAGCACGTCGCCCAATTCCTCGCGGAACAGGCTGACCTTGCCGGTGAACGCTTGGGCTTCCTCCTCGTTGGCGGGTCCCTGCCAGGGCAGATCGGCGGGCAGCGCCTGAGACGCCGGCCCCAACGCATCCATCGCATCCAGCAGCTCGTAGGACTCCTCGACCAAGTACGCACGCAGCGTAGCCAGGGTCTGCTCGCGGTCCCACGGGCAACCGCCCTCGGCCGCACGCAGGCGGTCCATGACGGTGACCAGGCGCTCGAAGCCGGTCTGAGGCAATTGTGGGTCCGATGTCATGGGAAAGGCTCGAACTTACGGAGCCTTGGGGGCCGCAACAGGGGCGGCTGGCGCAGCAACCGCGGGAGTCGGCGCGCCACGGACGGGCATCAGCGGCTTCAGGCCGGGGGGCAGCAGGGCGGGGGGCACGTCGCGGCCGCGGGGGCCATTGAGGACGAGCGTGCCGGCGCCTTCGAGCTTGTGGAAGTCGTTGCCGACGGGAGCCCAAGTCGCGATGTAGGCGACGTTCTTGGTGCCACGGCTGTCGATCCGGTAGACGTTGGCGGCGATGCGGGTGCCGAGCGCGGGCGCGGCCTCCAGACCCAGGCCCTTCCACGGGATGGCGGCCTCGACCGACCAGCCGCGATCGGTGTCCGCGTCGCTGTTCACGGTGCCAGTGACGTTGACGGCCTGCTTGACGCCAGACTCGAATTTGGCGGCTTCCTGCCACTCAGGCTTGCGGTGCGCGGTGAACTTCGCGTCAAAGCGGGCGTTGGTCGGCGCGAACTGCAGCTCGACGTACTCGCCGTTCTTGCCCGGGATCTGCAGGAACAGCTCGATCACGTCGCCGTTCCAAAGCTCCGTGTCGTTCTCCGTCTTCTCGTTGCGGATGTCGTCGTCGCGGGTGGTCACGGCGAAGTACAAGTTGTCGTCGTCCCAAGTCAGGTGGGCCAGCGTCATGTACGCGGCGTTGGCCGACTCACCGTCGATGCGGCGCATGCGGCCGATGGGGGGAATGCCCTCCCACGCAGCATCATCGATCTTGCCGTCAAGCGTGGGGGCGCTAGCTGCGCGTGAGACCTGATAGGCGGCAGGGGGTTCTTCCGCCCGCGGTGGACGCTGATCGGCGGCGCCACCGGCCTGATTGGCGCCAACTTGCACCTTCTCGACCACCAAACGGCCGTCACCGGTGATGGTCAAGCCCTTGGCGTCCTGCACCTTCAGGCGGCGATCCTGGCTGGCCTTGGTCCACGCGCCCCAATCGAAGAAGCCGACCAGCACCTGGGACTCCCCTTCCGGCCAGTCGGCAGGAACCTGAACGGTCACGGTATCGCGAATGATCTCGCCCTTCTTCCAGGACGACACGGGGTACAGACCGCCGATGCCGTAGTGGTCGAACGGCTGACGGCGCTTGCCGGGGGCCTCGAAGTGCATGAAGACCTTCCAGTCGCCATGCATGGGCTGCTCGACGCGGAAGTAGAGCGTCATGTCGAAGCTGCCGCCGCGGCGTGCAGGCGTACCCTTGGTCTCCCAGCCGATCAGCGTGATCTTGTCCTCGAACTTCACCTCGGTCTTGTTGGCGATCGCGGGCGGTGCGTTCAGGACGTTCTCGGCGATCTGCTGCTCTTGGTCCTTGGTCAGCACAATCGACTGGCCAGTCGGCCGACGACAGCCTCCCAGGGTCGCCAAGAGGGCCAGGGCCACCAGGGTGAGGATCGCGGTGCGGCTACGAGTAGGGGTCGAAGTCAGGCGCATGCCAGTCTTTCTCCATGATTCCAGAAAGGTACCCAATCGGAGTGTCCGGCGGGTGGCGGCGAGGATACCGGAACCGCATCAGTGGTTCAATGCGCCGCGCTGCCGCGGACGAACCAGCCCCATGCCCTCGCAGAAGGCGGCCTACTTTGGCGGGCATGACATGAATGTCAGGGGGGCAAAACAGGCTCGGGCCCGGGTGGCGTCGCGACGTCCGTCGGTCGTGCGCCTCCCGAGCCTGAACCTTGCACCAGGGCGAGACAGACCAGAAGAGGGGTTCTCTGGAAGCCGCCTGCCGGTTGCGGACCTACGCCTCGTACAGCATCGCCAGCGCGTCGCGGTGCGCGGGCGACTGCAGCTTCTTCAGCGCGCCTGTCTCGATCTGGCGGATACGCTCGCGCGTCAGGTTGAACATCTCGCCCACCTGCTCGAGCGTCAGCCCCTCGTCATGGCCGATGCCGAACCGCAGCTTCAGCACCGCCTCTTCGCGCGGGTGCAGGCGGGTCAGCGCACGCCGGGTGTGGGCCGCCAGATCGCGCTGCATGCAGAAGTCGATGCCCTTGATCGCCTGAGTGTCTTCAACAAAATCGACCAGTTGGGCGTCATCTTCTCCCACCGGCGCGTCCAGAGAGAGGGGCGACTTGACCATGCGCAGAATCGTGTCGACCTGATCGATGGGCTGTTCGGAGCGGACCGAGAGTTCCTCGACCGTCGGCTCGCGTCCCAGCTCCTGCTCCAGCAAAGAACGCTCGCGCATGATGCGGTTCAGTGCCTCGATCAGGTGCACGGGGATGCGGATCGTGCGGCCGTTGTCCGCAATGCTGCGGGTGATCGACTGGCGGATCCACCATGTCGCGTAGGTCGAGAACTTGTAGCCGCGCTGCCACTCGAACTTCTCGACGGCCTTGATCAGGCCGATGTTGCCTTCTTGGACCAGGTCCAGCAGGTGCATCCCGCGGTTCATGTAGCGCTTGGCGATCGACACCACCAGACGCAGGTTGGCCTGAATCATCACGCTTCGGCTCTCCGAGATCACGCGCTGGGCCAGACGCACCTTGCGCAGATCGCGGCTCGCCTGATCGGCGGGACATCCGTAGGCCAGCGCGGCCGCCTCAGCCGCTGCGGCTGTTTGGCGCACCGCCATGTGCTGCTTGGCCCGGTCGCTGCGAATTCGCCGCGGCTCGGCGGGCAGGTTGGCGACTTGGGCGCGGGTCACGCCGGCCTCTTCCAAGGCGCGGCGCAGGCGTTGCTCAGAGCGGACGGCATCGCGTGCCAGTTCCTGAAAGGTTTCCATCGCCTTCGAGATCAGTCGCTCGCCGGTGCGGTCCTCCCAGAAGCTGCGGTACTTGCTGCGCATCGCTTGGTTCAGCGCGTCGGTGCGCGGCTGCCCAGCCGGAACAGTCAGCGCAGCGATCTCCGCATCATGGGCAAGCACGCGGTCGCGGAAGCGCTCGGCCCGCGCCAGCGTCGTGATGCGCGAGTCGCGGTCCTTCCAGCACTCAGTCTCAGTCCACTGCTTGAGCAGCTCCATGTCGGTCGCCATTTCTACGGGCAGCACCGTCATCAGCGGTCGGCAAGCGGGCACACGTTCGAGGATGTCGAGGACGTCGGCCGACGACTCCTCGATGCGGCGCGAGACGTCGGCCTCACCCTCGCGGGTCAGCAGCGAAACGCGGCCGATGTGCTGCAAGTACAGCACGGTGGGGTCGAGGTGCGACGCGTCGTCCGGCTCGTCCTTGCGCGGGCGTCGACGCGGCATCGGGGCGACCCACGGACTCTCGGGGTCTTCGGTCGTGTCCATCGCGCTGAACTCCATCTCGTCCATGGGAAGATCCTCGGCGCTGTGGGGATCGTGGGCGGGCGGGTGCATGCGGTACCTCGGGGTTCGCGGCCTGGGTTCTGGGAGCCTCGGACTCGGGTCGGGACCGGTCGGACCGGGCATCGACAAGGGACCTGCCCCTCGACAGAGATTGGATGCAAGACACGCGCCATGGGTTCGGCGCGGGTCAAAAGCGTTTTGTCGATGCGTTGTTGCGAATTCCGCCGACGCCACGGGGCGGCCGCGCTGACGCCGGAACCTGACATTCGTGTCATGGTGCAAGATGACAGGGTGGCACAAACAGGACAAGTTTTGCCCGATTTGTGGCCCGCACCCGGATCGCGCGCCAGGTCAGCTGTCGCGGTGCGTGGGGCGCTACGCCTCGGCCGTAGGTTTCGGCAGTACCTCTGGTCCGGCCAATAGCGCGTCGGACCGGGCCACCAGCTTTTCGGCATCCGCCGTCCGTCCACACCGCATCAGAAAGGCTGCGTGCACTTGCAGACACGCCTGAAGCTCGCGCGCCTCGTGCGCTTGGGCCAGCACGTCCTCGGCTTTGGCGAAGGCCTGGTCGGCGCCATCGACGTCGCTCAGGTCGGCCAGAACCTCACCGAGCGTACGCTGGCTGGTGGCGCGCGTGTGCAGCAGGTCACTGGACAGGGCGGCGGCCACACTGCGTCGCGCCCACTTCAGCGCGCGCTGCGGGTCGTTGCGCTTGCGGGCAGCAATCGCCAGGTTGCGCGCGGCGTCGGCGAGAAGCGCGTGATCTTCGAGCCTTCCGGCACCCTCGACGGCCTTGTAGAGCTGGGTCTCGCCCTCGTCCAAGCGATCGGCCTGCACCAGCACCTCTCCGAGATTGTTCTGGATCATCGCCTGCATGCGACGGTTGCCGACCCGTCGCGCCAGCTCGTGCGCCTCTTCCATGCTGGCGATGGCGCCGTCGACCTCAGCCGAGGCCAGCAACATGGCTCCGTAAGCATTGAGGGCCTCGAACAGTCCCGGCAGGTTGCGCGCCTGACGCTGCATCTGCACGGCCTTGTCCAGCCACGCCCTCGCCTGATCCAGGTGTCCCAGCGTCAGCGACACGACGCCCAGACTGGTCAGCGTTCCCGCCTGTCCCGGTCGATCACCCAGCTTTTCGCGGTATTGCGCCGCCCGCTTGAGGAACGCCCGCGCCGTCCGCATGTCGCCGCCGGTCCAATAGGCACGGCCCACGTCGTCGCACGCGGAGGCCAGCCCGCGCAGGTCGCCGACCGCCTCGTGCCGCTTCAATGCGGGCTTGAGGTGCTCCAGCGCCTCGCGCGCCTTGCCCTGATTCCGCAGCAACCGCCCAAGCTTCTGCAGTGCCTCGGCCTCGCGGGACCGCGCACGGAAGCGCCATGCGAGCTGCAGCGCGTCGCGGTACAGCGTCTCGGCGTCGGCGAAGCGGCCGTCGGACTCGGCCAGCGACCCCAGCGCGATCGCCGACTCGAAGTGCAGGTGCGCCGAGTCTGCCGGTGCCAGCGCCCGGGCCTGCTCCAGCAGCGACTTCGCGGTTTCGTTGCGGAATTCGTCGACAGCGAGCAGTCCCGCCCGCAGGTAGACGTGGGAGGCGTGCACCGGATCGCCCGCCGCCAGCCACAGCGGCGCCAGCACCTCGGCCAGATCGCTCGACCGCTCGCCTGCAACCAACTGCAGCCACACCGCCGCCTGCCGCGCCAGCGGACGCAGCTGCTCGGGCGAGTGCGACTCAAGGAGCGCCGCGCAATCTGCGGCCTCGACGAAGCGGAACCCTTGTTCATGGTTCAGCATTGCCGCGCGTTCCGGCACGACCAGCCCGCGATCCGTCAGTGCCTCGCAGGCCTTCACGACCTCGGCAACATCGGCCTCTTCCTGCGCCAGACCCGCCACCGTGCGCGGACCCGTGCGGTCCAGCCGCCGCAGGGCGACCACGCCGCCGATCCAGAACCGCGTGCCGATCACGGCGCCCAAGCTCGCAACGGTCAGCTGCTCGTCCGTCAGCCCCTCAAACCGCCCGCTGCGACTCGAGGATCGCTGCGTACCGGCGATCACCTCTGCCAGCTGTCCCGCGTTCAGCTGCCAACCGCTGGGCGTCTCGACCAGTGCGCCCTTACGCTGCAGGTGGTCCAGACTGTCCAGCACCGCGCCAGGTCGACCCGCCGCGTGCTCGACGAGTTTCTTGACGGCGCGATCATCGACGCCAGAGACCCCGGTCAGCACCGACCGCACCCACGCCGTCAGCGACTTTGCGTCCAGCGGTGGCACGTCCACTCCGGGCAGCTCGCCCAGCCACGGCAATCGCTGCAAGCCCGCCGGATCGCAGACCAGCAGCAGGACCGCAGGCAGATCAGGGGCTTCGCGCGCCAGATCGGCAAAGAACGCGAGGCTGTCGAGATCGGCCTCCGCCGCTTCGTCCACCACCAGCACGGTCGGCGTGTTGCCCAGATCGCGTGTCATCAGGTTCAGCAGGGCGGTACGCGCGCGCCGGGCCTGTTCAGAGCGGTCGGCGAAGTCGATGACGTGGTCGCTCCAGAAGCGAAACCCCAGCATTGGACCGCAGGTACGCGCCACGTCTGCACCCGCGGGGTCGCCAAAAAACGTCTCGACTGCGCGCTCGAACCGGTCGCCAGCGATGGTACCGTTGACGTACTCAGGAATGTCGAACCGCAGTCGCAGCAGTCGCTCGATCGTGCTGAATGGCCGCGCCAGACCTTGCCCGGTCGCCACCAACCACCGTGTCTCGGGGCGTTGCTCGAGCACCCGCTGGCGAACGGCCTCGACCAGCCTTGAACGGCCACTGCCCAAGGCGCCGCGCACAACAAACGGAAGCGTTCTATGCAGTTCCAGCGCTTCCAGTACGCGCCCGGTCAGGGTCGATCGCTCCGCATCCCGGCCAGTCCAAGGCATCTTGCGTGCCTGTTCACGCCAAGGAAGGGTCCTGCGGGGCACCGGAACCGTCGCGCGGCCGATCGCGGACGAATCGATCACGTCGAATTCGCCCGTTGCACGAAATAGGGAGGTGTCGGCCACCGAATCGACCCCAGAAAGTCGAGACCGGCAATGCGGACAGGCAAGGGCATCCGGAGTCAGCGGCTGACCGCAGCGGGGGCAAGTCACGGGGACCTCCGGGCGGAAGCCAAGCAAGCATCCGGTTGAGCAGTGTGGGGCAGCGCGGGCCGCGGCTCAAGAGGCAATTCCTCGACCATTCGACGACGGAATGAATCCGGTGAACGACAAGCGCGTCCGACGCAAACCGCGCGACGTGGCAGGTTCCATGGTGGGACCCAACGTCGCGGCGTTGACTTGCTTCCGGGCTCGCCTATCCTATGCCGCGGCGCACACGGAACGGAAAAACGGACAGTTGTCGGGGTCGCGGGATCACGAGGCTGAACGACCAAGAGAAGGCATAGCGCCGGAGGAACATCATGAAGGAAATCAAGAAGATGCTGGCTCTCATGGGCGTCGGCGCCGCGATGATGCTGACCGGCTGCGATGCTTCTGTGGGTGGCTTGCTCGACGCCGATGACGCGACCAGCGACACCACCCAGGGTACGGACACGACCATCGACACCAACACGGACACGACGACCCCACCGACGGAGTACAAGTCCATCGTGATCTTCGACAAGTCCGAGGATCCGGTCTGCACCAAGAGCCCGGGCATGGACTTTGACGCCATCGGCGCCTGGCGTGGCGGCACGTTCCTGGGCGTGGGTCGCGTCGGCAGCGCCAACATCGCGACGTCCGGCAGCAAGTGCCCGGACAACGACAAGAACATTCCGGCGTCGGCCGAAGGCCCCGTGAACGGCAAGGTTTTTGCGGACAAGCCCGACACCGGCTACGTCAGCTTGAACGGCGGCTCGCTCGAGCTCGAGATCGGCGCCTGCACCAACGGCGCCAGCACGGTGTTCGACTGCGACGGCAAGGGCGCTCTGGTGGCCCTGAAGTCCGGCGACGAGCTGGACATCTATGAAGTCGACACGAGCTACAAGCCCGGCTCCGGCACAGACCGTGACGGTTTCGCGTACAGCGGCTGCGCCTGCTACCCCGACGAGTTCACCGTGAATCTGCGCACCGCCAAGGGCGTGGACTTCGGCTCGGTGTTCCTCCCGTCGACGGGCTTCTACAAGGGCACGACCGGCGGCATTGGCGCCATCGTCATCCCGTAAGGCGGAACCGCTTCCGTCTGACCTGACCTCCCGACGCGGGGTCCGATCTTCACCGGTCGGCCCCGCGTCGGCGTTTTTGGCTGTTCTTCAAGGATCTTCCCGGCGGACGTGACACACTGCCAGCGCTTGGGTAGGCTCGCCGCATCGCCCCCTCCCAGCGACATCGCCCGGTGACCCCCATGATCGACATCCCACGCAGGCGACCGCGCGCACGCAAGTCGAGCGGCAACGAGTCCCTTTCGCTTCCCATGGACGACCTGCCGGTCGCGCTGCCGCTGGAGCCGGTCGCCGCCGTGGACAAGCCCAGACGCCAACGCAAGCCCAAGGCCCCGCAGGAACTGGGGATGTTCCCGGAGCCGAGGCAGCAGCCGACGCCGGATCCGGTCCTTGAGCCTGTGCTGGTGACCGAGCCGGAGGTGGTCGTCGAGGCCATGCCGGTCGTGGAGCCTGAGCCGGTCGTGGAGCCTGAGCCGGTCGCCAAGCCCGAGCCTGCGCCCGCTCCCCGTCGCCGCCGTCGCCGCGGCCCCGCTGAGCTGGAAACTGCGGTCGAGACAGTGACTTCGGCGGAACCGTCGATCGAGCCGCCCCCGGTTGTTCCCCAAGCCGCCACGCCGGTTGCTGAGCCCGCGGTCGTGGTTGTGGCGTCTGAACCCGATGCGCCGGTCGAAGCCGAGGAGTCGGCGGCCGAGGCCGGAGCGGACGACGCCCAAGCCCACGAGGGACGCCACCGTCGTCGTCGTCGCGGCAAGCACGCCAAGACCCAGCAAGTCCTCTTCGAGTCTGGAGAATCGGAGCCAGCGACCGCTGCACCCACTGCACCCACGGCAGCCGCTGCACCCGCGGTGCCCGCAACGCCGGTCCCGAAACCGGCAGCCGTTGTCGCTCCGCCGTCGCCCGCGCCTCGGGCCCCTGCTGCGCCCCCGACGCCTGCCGAGCCCCGCCCGGTGTTGAGCATGGCGGAGCGCGCCGCACGCTTCTCCCGTCGCCCGCCGCCGCCGGCTGCCGATGCGGCCGAGGCCGCCGTTCTGCGGGCCGCGCCGCCCGTCTCACCCGTGCCGATTGCGCCGCCCGCGCTGCCCGTTCCCCCAGCAGTGGTTGTGGAGTCGATTTCTGAGGTTGCCATCGCTGCGCCTGAGGTCGCCGCCGTTGCCGCCCTGGTCGACGAGCCTGCCGTCGTCGCGCCACCGCCTTGGCCGTTACGTGAGCCGGACGACCCGCGCTTGAATCGCCCCAAGCCGCTGGACATGGCCGAGATTGCGCTGCGCAACCGCCTGGCCCGCGATGCCGCCCGCCGTGAGCGGCTGGTAGAGGAGGAGCCACCTCCTCCGGCCGAGACCCCGGCGCAGCGCCCGCAGCTGTCGATGGCGGAACGCGCCGCCCGCAACTCGATGGCCCATCGTCTGGACCGCGACGAGACCCCCGCCCAAGGCCTGCCGGCGGTCGCAGCCGCGGCGGCTTCGGAAGCTGCTGCGCCTGCTGCGGAACCCGACGGTCCCTCGATGGCCGACCGGGCCGCTGACGCGGTGCGCCGTCGCCGTGACGCTGCCGGCGGTGCACAGGTCGCCCCGGTCGCCGTCGTCCCCGACGCAGGGCGCAGCAGCGAGGTAAGCTACGAACCCGCTGTCGCAACAGCGTTTTTCCTGGTCAGCCGCAACCACGCTGCCGTCGTCCGCGACCGCCTGGCTGCGTGGCATGAGCGTCTGGACCGCGTGGACCTGCGCTGGTGGCTGCTGGATCTGGGGTCGGTCGACGAGAGCGCGGCGGAGGGCGAGCGTGCCCAGGCGACCGTGCTGCACCGTCCCGGCGGTCTGGTGAAGCCACTGCAGTCGATCGAGGTCGCCCTTCGCACCAGCGAGGCCGATCTGGTCGTGCTGGCGGATCCCGAGGCTACACCCGACGTTCGCGTCAACGAGGCCCTTGCCATCGCGCGTCGTGGCACTCCGCTCGTCATCGTGGGGGCAGGTCGCACATCGGTGGTCGTGATCTCTCGCCGGGCTTGGCAGCATCGGCCCTTCGACGGCTATGTCGATCTGGAACACTGGGCACGGGCCGCTGGCGGGCTGCGTCGGCTCGGTCGCGTTCGCAAGCCGTTGCCGCACCCGGGCCTGGTGGGCCAGGCGGTGCAGGCCGCGCGGTGGCTGCGAGTTGCTGCCGACGCACAGCGGGTGGGCGAGCAGGTGTGGGAGCTGGTGGGGACGGTGCGCAAGCTGATCGGCCGCTGATTTCCCGGCCAACCGGACCTACTTCTGCGGCGACTCGGCGGGAACCTGTTCGTCGGCCGGCGCGGCCATCTTCGCCTTGGCGCCGGCCTTGGCGGTGCCGCTGTCCAGCTGCGCCTGAGCCCACTGCTCCGTCTTGCGATCAGCGGACTTGCGCGCCAACACCAGGATCTTGCCCAACAATGCCGCCCTGGCGTCCGGGTCGCTGGTCTTGCCGACCTGTTCGCGCAACTTGGCAATGGTCGCCGCCGTGGCATCGGGCTCGGCAGCTTGCGCTTGCTCCGGTGCCGGCGCGCTGCTGGGGGCGGGGCGACGGGAGGGGGTCGCCTCTGCGCGCGCGGCCCGTCCGGAGCCAAGCGCCTCGCGAAGGGCTGCTTGCTGCTCGGCCTCGGCTGAGGACGCAGCCTGCTTGGCCAGTTGACCTTCAGGGGCAGCGTTGGCGCGAGCCGGCGGCGGTGCCGCAAAGCCGTCGTCGGACAGCCCTTGCGGGTAATCCTGAACGTTCTTGTCTGCCTTCAGCTCGTTGAACGCCGCTTGCGGAGCGGTACCGAACGCCGCGCTCGCGTCGTCCTTTGCCGCAAATTCCTTCTTGCTCGCTGTGGGCTTGTCCTGACCCGCCATGCCCTTCTTGGTCTCATCGGCGGCCACTGGACCCAGCGACGCCGGTTCGGCCTCGATGGTACGCAACGAGGGCGCGACAGCGGCTGGCGCTGCAGCAGGGGCGGCGGCGGCAGCTTCCACGGGAAGATCGGGCGCTTCGGCCGCTGGTTCAGCGGGGACCGCAGCCTGGGGGGCAGGCGGGGCGTCGGCCATGGCGACGGCCTCGGCCGGGGGCGACTCCGGCGTGGCGTGTCGGTCCGGCCGGACGACGAGCGCCAGCACGACCGCGGCACCCGCCATCATCACGACCATTGGACCCGGACGCAGTAACGCCTTGATCCAACGGGAGAAACCGGACTCCTGACGGTGCTTTTCGGCCTGCTCGAAGGCCGCGCCGAGAATCACGCCCCGCACCGACGGCGCAACCGCGGGCAGTTCCATCGCGGCGACGCGCTGATGCATGCGCAGGTAGTCGTCGATCTCGTCGCGCGCTGCGGGGGCAGCGTCGCCAAGCGTTCCCGGGCCTTGCGCCAAGCGACGCTCATACTCCGCCAGAACCTCGAGGGCCTCGTGCGTCTGCGGGTCTTGGGTGGGCTTACGCACCATCGCCGTCTTCCTGCCCGTTGCGCCCAGGGGACTTCCCCCTCACCGTTGGGTGGCCCGAAGGCCGACGCAAACTCGGGGTCCCGCCCCGTCAGATGTGGTCTTGCAGCGCGTCACGCAACGCCTTGAGGGCATAGCGCATTCGGCTCTTGACCGTGTTCTCGTTGCAGTCTGTCGCTTCCGCGATCTCTGCGAAACTCAGGCCAGACAGCTCCCGCAAGGCGAATACCTCGCGCTGTTCGGCCGGCAATTTCTCCATCGCCTCCTCAAAGGCAGTGCGGAACTGTCCATCGGCGGCCTGCCGACTTGCGTCGGACTCTGGTGAGTCGTTCGACACCCGCTCGCCCAGGGTTGGCCCCTCGTCTCCTCGCGTCGGCGCGTCCAGCGAAGGACCCGAGCGAAACCGGTCGCGCCGCGACGCATCGATGCACAGGTTGCGCCCGATGGTGAACAGCCACGTCCGAAACTTCGCCTGACCTTTGAACCCTGCGCCATTACGAATGACCCGCAGGAACGTGTCCTGCACCACGTCGTCTGGCCGCGCCGCGCCCTGCTGTGCCACGAACGCCTTGAGCGATCGCGCGTGCCGGTCGTAAAGCGTGCCCATCGCGCGCGCGTCACCATCGAGGAACCGCTCCATGAGCGTCTCGTCGGTGGGATCGTCTCCGATGACCATGGCGAGAAGCCACATCGCGCTCGCATCCCCTCTGACGTCTATGCGCGTCCGACGATCTATCGTCGGGTGCGCGCCGGTGGTGAAGACTGGCGGCGGAGCCTAACAAGCCCCCGTTCTGACGTCGAGATCAAGAGAGCAGCAGCCGCACCACCATCTCGGCGTGGGGCGTGTGCGGGAAGGTGTCGATCAGCACGGCGGTCTGCTGCACGTACCCCGCTGCCCGCAGCGCCTTCAGGTCGCGCGACAACGTGTCCAGCGCGCACGATACGTACACGATATGTGAGGGGCGTTCGACCGCCGCGGCTTTGCAGACCTCGAGTGCCCCCGGCCGTCCCGGGTCCAGCAGCCAGAGCTCGCCCGGGTCCGCGGGCTCGATCAGCTCTGCCGCATCGCCACACAGCACCGTGACCAGCGTCCCCAGCGCCAGTGCCGGCAGCATGGCTCGCCTGGCGCGATCCGCAGCCGCCTGGTCCCACTCGACGACCCGCAGCTCCGGCGTCCGCCCGGCCAGCAGCACGCTCAGGTTGCCAGATCCCGCATAGAACTCCTGACAGCGCGGGACCTTGCCGATCTCGTCTAGCGCCTGCTGCACGGTTTCGCGGATCGCCTGATTCCCGGTGACCGTCGCCTGTGCGAACCCCGCCGCATCGACCCGCACCGGCAGTCCTGCTTCGCCGAGACCCGGGGCCTGCGTCTCCGGCAACGTCACCTCGTCCAAGCCGTAGCGGAAGGTGTTCGAGCCCAGCTGAAATCGCAGGCCCACAAGTCCCAGTGCGTCCGCCAGACGTGCTGGATCCGGAGTCTCCGCGCCGCCTTTTGGCTTGGCGAACACCGCGGCGATCACGCCCTCGACGCCCAGAACCGCGTGGATTTCACCCTGATCGACGAAGCGTTCCAGCACCGGACCCAGTCGCGGCAGCAGGGCCGCCAGCACGGGCTCAAGCACCGGACAGGCGTCGGTCGCCACCAAGAGCTCGCTGCCCTTGGCCATGAACCCCGCGTGCAACCCTGCAGGATCACGTCGCAGATGCAGACGCACCCGGCGCCGATGGGCCAAGTCCGGCACCCGGTCATCCATGCGCAGCTCGGCCGCGTCGGGGCCCAGCGCCCGGCGGGCGGCGTCCAGCTTGGTGGTCCGCTGCACCCGAAGCGACACGTGCTGCCAAGTACAGCCGCCGCAGCGCGACGCCACCGAGCACGCGGGCTCGACCCGATCCGCAGACGCTGCGACCACTTGCAGCACCCGACCCCGGGCCACGCCGCGATGCGTACCCATCAACTGGATGCGCAGGCGGTCGCCCGGCACGCCCTCGGGCAGCAGCACCACCCGACCGTCGTCCAACCGCACCACCGCGTCGCCCAAGCCGCCCAGAGCTGCGACGGTGACCTCGAGCGGTGCGCCGGACGGGCGAAGTTCATGGGGCTGTGGGCGGAGTTCGCGGGGGTCACGACCGCGGGGCGCGGGCTTCGACGAGCGAGGGGGAGGGCGACGCGGCACTTGACGACTCCTGGCGCGGAAACGAACCTGCCCGCCGCATTCGGGGCCCCGACGCACGGGCACGCCCAGGCGCCACCGGAACAGGGAGCGACATGAAACGCCGATCCGCCGTCATTGTCACCTTCTCGACCGCACAGCGAGTCGATTGATGCGTCCCGTTCACCTGAATTGGCCGGGACGGCAGCCGGAGACCTTCGCGGCGGCGTTGCCCGTCGACCTGCACCCAACCCTGCATCTGCCGGCCTCCAGGACCGACCGGGGCCGCCTGCGCCTGCTGCAAGGGCCAGCGCAGCGCGTGGCGGACCGGCTGCTGCAAGAGGGGATGGCCGGCACCTTCGACCTGATCCACCTGGACCCGCCGTTCGGCAGCGACGCGAATTACGGGCGGATTCGCGACCTTCAGGTCGATGGCCGCACCGCGACGCTGAAGCTGCCGGCCTACGGTGACGACGACGGCGGCGATCTCGCGGGCTACCTCGAGGGCCTCGAGCCGGTGCTGCAACGCTGCCACCGGCTGCTGTCGCCTCGCGGATCCTTCTATCTTCACCTGGACTTTCGGCGCGGCCCGTACGTCCGCCTGTTGCTGGACGAGATCTTCGGAGCCGACCACCTGCTGAACGAGATCGTATGGGCATACGGCCTGGGCGGCTCGTCAGGTCGGCGGTTTCAGCGCAAGCACGATGTGCTGTACTTCTACGCGAAAGACCTGAAACAACACTGGTTCTCGGCACCGATGGAGGCGGCGACCTCGACGATGCTGGCCGGTCAGCCCAAGCGCGCCACGGACACTTGGCAGACGCCGGACCGTGACGATGCCGCGCCGCTGCTGCGCGCTTGGCCGGACCCGCTGGTCGAGAAGACGCTGTCGAACCGGGATCCGGAGCGCACGGGCTATCCCACCCAGAAGCCGCTGGCCCTTGCGACCCGGATCATCCAGGCCTCGCTGCCGCCAGACGGCAAGATGCTGGACCTGATGGCGGGTTCCGGGACAGTGGGGATCGCCGCGCTGCTGTTGGGGCGAGATGCCGTGCTGGGCGACCTGAGCCCGGTGGCGCTCGACGTTGCCCGCGGTCGGGCGGTGGCAGCGGGGGCGGAGGTCACCAGCCAACGCATCGAACCTTTGGACCCGATGCTGGAAATTCCGTTCGCTCCGGTGCTCTTGCAGCGCACGTCGGACCAGGGCCACGCCCACCTGACGACCTTGGAGTTGCCCCCTTGGACCGACCGACTGGGCGACAACGCCACCGACGCCTGGCTGCGCACCTGTGCCACCACCCGCGGCGCTGACCTGCTGGGCGCTTGGGGCGTGGCGGAAGACCGCGGTCGCACGGGTCTTGTCGCTCTGGCGTGGTGGGACGGCGCTGCACCGCGGACCCGCGAGGCGGTGCCGCAGCAGCTTTCGTGGTCCAAGAGCAGCGAAACCGGCGCCCCGCTGTGGTGGGTCGGCTACGACGTCGCAGGACGAGGCTTCCGCTCCCGGATCGCGTGACCCGCTGCAGACTTGCTTGCTGTCGTGGAGGTGGGGCTAGGTGCCGGCCGCGCCGGGCGTGTGGCCCAAGGACTCGAGCAGCCCCAGCAGCTCACGGCTCTTCGCGGCGAAATCGCCCTTGTCGCGTGCGATGATGCCGGGCTTGGCGATGTCGGGCAGGCCATTCGGGTCGATGTAGCGGCCGTCGTGCTTGGCGCCGAAGTGCAGGTGCGGTCCGGTTGAGCGGCCAGTGGAGCCAACGTACCCGATCACCTGACCCTTGGACACGCGCTCACCGGGCTTGAGACCCGGAGCAAAACGCTGCAAGTGCATGTATTCGGTCATGTATTGTTCGTCGTGCTTGACCCGCACCAAGTTGCCGGCGGCTCCTGCACGCCTTGCCGAGATCAAGTGGCCCTCTCCGACCGACCAGACGGGCGTGCCGCGGGGCGCACCGTAATCGACGCCGTAGTGCGCCAGTGTGCGGTGCAGGACCGGATGCAGGCGCATGCCAAACTGCGAGGTCGTGCGCGCGGTGCGAAGCGGCTGGCGCAGGAACAGGCGCTCGACCGAAGTGCCTTTCGGGTCGTAGTAACCGGAAGTGTCGTGCTCGGAGTCGAACCAGAGTGCGGTGATCGTGGTGTGGGCCGTCCGGTACTCCAGCGCCGCGATGTGGTGGTAGCGGACCGGAGCCGTTCCGTCGACCAGCTTGTCCATCACCAGTCGCAGCTCGTCCCCCGTGCGGGGCTCGATGGGCTCGACCAGGCGGTCCGCAAGCAGCGACGCGACCATGGGCACGAGATCTTCAGTCTCTCCGCAGCGCCGCAGCGAGTCTTCCAGCGTGCCCACGATGCCGCACCGAAGTGCCTGCCGCACCAGCGTTCCCGGCAGCCCGCCTTCCCGCGCAACGTAGGCATCGCCTTGGGGTTCGACCGTCAGACCTTCGCCGGACTGTGGCGCGACCACCAGACGCACCAGCTCGCCGTCGTCGATCAAGCCGCTGGTGGCGAACTGGCCCCAGACTTGCCAACCCGCCTGAATTTTCGTGGGGTTGCGAACGGTCTCGTAGGCGCGGATGACGGCGTCACGGGCGGTGCCGCGGACATGCAGGTGCGCCAACGCTTCGCTGAGCGACTCGCCGGACTGCACAGTCCACGAGCGCGAGACGCGATTGGTGGGTCCCAGATTCGGGTGCAGCGGGTCGCTGTCGGGGCCCTGCGGCGGTGGCGCGGTCACGCGAATCGGGCCCGCGATCAGAGCACCTGCCAGCGCGGGGCCGCGAGCGTCCGTACGGGCTGCGGACTCCGGCGCTCCGCTTGCAGCCATGGCGTTGCTGGGCAAGGACTCGCCTTGCAGTGCGTCCAGACGAGCAAGGGCGTCCATCGGCGCGAGCTCGGGCTCGGACGACAGCAGCGACCAGCAGTTCGCCAGCACGACCGCCGTGATGACGCCAAGCGCGCCCACCGAAGGCAGGATCGCTGCGTGACGCCGCGGGTGTCGTGCGAGTTGAAGGGTCATGCTGCTCGGGCGGGAGAAGGGTACAGAAGCCGTGCGACCTTCCCATGGCTCGGACCGGCCTGTCAACCGATAATGCGCGACGGCAGGCGCGATCCGGTCTCGCGAGCGAACCTCTTTGCAGGCCGTTGGGTTGCCGATCGCAACGGTCCGCACGTGACTTGAAACCCGGCACATGGCCTTGAGTTCGCAGGCTCCAAAGCGTACACTCTTGCCCCCTTTGGTTCGCCAGATCCGTCCGAGGTTCCCCTTGCTGTTCCGGCTTCAGAACACCCTGACGCGTCAGAAGGAAGTCTTCACGCCGCTGGCCCCTGGCCGGATCGGCATGTACGTCTGCGGCGTCACCGTCTACGACTATTGCCACGTCGGCCACGCGCGGGTTTGCGTCGTGTTTGACGTCGTGCAGCGCACCTTGCGGCACCTCGGTTACGACCTGACGTACGTCCGCAATTTCACAGACGTTGACGACAAGATCATCGCCCGCGCGAACGCAAACGGCGAGTCGGTCGAGTCGCTGACAGAGCGGTTCATCCAAGCGTTCTACGTGGACATGGATCGCTTGGACTGCCAGCGCCCCGACATCGAGCCTCGCGTCACGACGCACATGGCTGAGATCATCGACATGGTGCAGCAGATCGTCGCGCGCGGGCACGGCTACGTCGCGGCATCTGAGCCCGTGCCCGTGGACGGCCAGCCGACGGCGACGTCCGACGTGTACTTCTCGGTAGAGTCCTTTCCTGCCTACGGTTCCCTGAGTCGCCGGGTGCAGGAAGACAACGCCGACGGGGCGTCAGAGCGCGTGTCGTTCGACGGTCGCAAGAAGGACCAGCGCGACTTCGCCTTGTGGAAGGCGGCCAAGCCCGGCGAGCCCTGGTGGCCTTCTCCCTGGGGGCCCGGTCGTCCCGGCTGGCACATCGAGTGCTCGGCGATGGCGTGCAAGCATCTGGGCGGCGCGTTCGACATCCACGGCGGCGGCAAAGACCTGATCTTTCCGCATCACGAGAACGAGATCGCTCAGGCCCAGGCGGCCACCGGCGATGCGTTTGCCAAGCACTGGATGCACAACGGGTTTGTGACGATCGACTCCGAAAAGATGGCGAAGTCGACCGGCAACTTCTTCACGATTCGCGACGTGCTGGCCCGCTTCCACCCGCAGGCCCTGCGCTATTTCCTGCTGACCGCTCACTACACGCATCCGCTGAACTTCAGCGAAAAGGCGATGGACGAGGCCAACAAGCGCGTCCTGAATGTGTATGAGAAGCTGGCGCTTGCCGACGAGCTTCTCGCTCGGCAGCCCACGTCAGCCACCGGCAAGCCGCCCGCAGTGGTCGAGGTAGCGCAAGCTGAGCTGATGGAAGCGCTTTCCGACGACTTCAACACGCCCCGTGCCTTGGCCGCCTTGAGCGAGCCGATCACCGCGCTGACGGCCGCCCTGGCGAAGCCGAAGGCCGCGGGCAACATGGAATGCATCGCCCACGTGCGGGGTTTCCTTGCCCGGGCGGCGCAGCTGCTGGGCGTGTTTCAGCACCCGGCGGCGCAGCTCTCCGAGCTGATCGTCGAGCTGGCGCGCGACCGCATGTTTGCTCCCGGTAGTGCAGAGCTGGCGAGCGTGCTGGAGAAGATGCGCGACCGCGACACGGCGCGTTTGGACAAGAACTGGGCGCGCAGCGATGAGCTGCGGGCCGAGCTGCTGCGGGACGGCGTGGAAGTCCGCGACACCCGCGAGGGCTCGACGTGGCGGCCGCGACTGGCCATCGACTAGGAACGAGGTGGCGACCGGGGTAAGCTACCGCGGCGCGCAACGGACGAGGAGAGAGCGATGGATCCTGATTTCCTGCGAGAGTTGATCGTACTGGGCGTGACCATCTTTCTGTACATCATCGGCACGATGCTGATGCTGCGCGGCCACACGGTCGACCTGTCAGCGGCCCACTTTCACAAGCTCGGCGACCCCGAGGCGATGACGGTGGCGCCCAAGTTGAACAAGCGCCGCAAGGCGATTGCGCGCGATGCCGAGCGTCGCCGCGGACCTGAGACTCCCGAGTAGCTCTGCGCCAGGGGGGGGACCCCGCACCGTTTCCTTCCGTCGCGTCATCCCAGTGGATGGGAGCGATTCCCGGCCGTCCATCGGCGGGACCGGACGGTGAAGCAGCGCGGACCCGGGCGTCGCGACCGGAACGAATTTGAACCACAATTCCGGAGGACCGCACAGCGGACCGGCCATGCCACCCCGACCCGGGTGTGCGGACTTCTATACGAACACGGAGAACGGCAGTGGCGACGAGCACGAGACCGACGGAGGTGCTGGAATCGGTGGTCATCCGCTTTGCGGGAGACTCTGGCGATGGCATCCAGCTGACCGGCAATCAATTTACCGCGGCGTCCGCGCTTGCGGGCAACGACACGGCCACCTTCCCGGATTACCCGGCTGAGATTCGCGCCCCTGCGGGCACGCTTGCCGGGGTGTCGGGCTTTCAGCTGCACTTCTCCAGCCGCGACATCCTGACGCCTGGCGACAAGGCCGATGTGCTGGTCGTGATGAACCCGGCGGCGCTGAAGAGCAATCTGAAGTGGCTGAAACCGCACGGAATGTTGATCGTCAACACCGACTCCTTCCAGACCAAGAACCTGAAGATGGCGGGGTATGCGGCCAATCCGTTGGACGACGATTCGCTGTCGAACTGGCAGGTCGTGCAGGTTGACCTGGGTCGCCTGACCGGCGAGGCTTTGGTAGGCATGGGGCTGTCGGCCAAAGAGGTCGAGCGCTGCAAGAACTACTTCGCTCTGGGACTCGTGTTTTGGCTCTATGAGCGCGACACGCAGAGCGTCGAAGACGAGATCAAGAAGAAGTTCGGCACCCGGCCGTTGCTGTTCGACGCCAACCTGAAGGTGTTTCGCGCCGGCTGGAACTTCGGCGAGACCACAGAGCTGTTCCGCACCCGCTACACGGTGCCGGCTGCCACGATCGCGCCGGGTCTTTACCGCAACATCTCGGGCAACGAGTCGCTGTCGCTGGGCTTGGTCGCCGCCGCACAGGTGGCCGGTCTTCCGCTGTTTTGCGGTTCCTATCCGATCACCCCGGCCACCGAGATCCTGCAGACGCTGGCGAATCTCAAGGAGTTCGACGTCCGCACGTTCCAAGCGGAGGACGAGATTGCGGCCGTCGTCGCCACCATCGGCGCAAGCTATGCCAACCATCTGGCCGTCACCACGACCTCTGGCCCCGGCATCGCGCTGAAGAGCGAGGCGATGGGCCTGGCCGTCATGACCGAGCTGCCGCTGGTGATCATAGACGTGCAGCGCGGCGGTCCCTCGACGGGCCTGCCGACCAAGACGGAGCAGGCGGACCTGCTGCAGGTGCTGTACGGTCGCAACGGCGAGTCGCCCCTGCCCGTGCTGGCGGCCCGCAGTGCTGCCGATGCGTTCGAGACCGCCTACGAGGCCTGTCGGATCGCTTTGAAGTACATGACGCCGGTCGTACTGCTGTCGGACGGCTCGATCGCCAACGGCGCTGAGCCTTGGCGGGTGCCGCGCGTGGCCGATCTGGCGCCGATCCCGATCGATCTGCTGGACGACGTTGCCAAGCTGCAGAACGGCGAGTTCCTGCCCTATGACCGTGACCCGAAGACGGGCGCGCGTCCCTGGGTCAAGATCGGCACGCAGGGGCTGGAACACCGCTTGGGCGGTCTGGAAAAGTGGGAGCGTACCGGCCACATCGCCTACGACGCGGAGAACCACCAGCGCATGACGCTTGCCCGCCAAGCCAAGGTCGACGCGGTTGTCCAGGACATTCCTCCGACCGAGGTCTACGGCGAGCGCGACGCCAAGGTCGGCGTCCTGAGCTGGGGGTCGACCTACGGCTCTTGCCGGACCGCCATCGACCAACTGCGCGCTCAGGGTCACAAGGTCGCTCACGTGCACCTGCGCTGGCTCAATCCGCTGCCCGCCGACTTGGGCAAGGTGCTGCACGGCTTCAAGCGCGTGCTGGTCCCGGAGATCAACAACGGTCAACTGTTGCCCTTGGTCCGCGCGAAGTACCTGGTCGATGCCAAGGGCTTCAACCGCATCGCCACCCAACCGCTCAGCGTGGCCGAGGTCGCCGAAGCGATCTCGAGTTGGCTGTAACCCCTCCGCGCCAGATCCGCCCATCGGCGGCAACCGCACCGTCTGCAAGGAACCTGAGATGACCATGGCCCACACGCCCACCACCCTCGAGATGAAGCCCAAGGACTTCGCCAGCGACCAGGAAGTGCGCTGGTGCCCCGGCTGCGGCGATTACGCCATTCTGGCCGGTATCCAGCGCGCGCTGGCCAAACAGGGCATTCCGCCTTGGAAGATCGCCACGATCGCCGGCATCGGCTGCTCGTCGCGCTTTCCGTACTACATGGCGACGTACGGCTTCCACACCATCCACGGCCGCGCCCCGGCGCTGGCAACCGGCGTCAAGATCGCGCGTCCGGACATGCAGGTGTGGATCGTGACCGGCGACGGCGACGCCCTGTCGATCGGCGGCAATCACTTTATCCATCTGGCGCGCCGCAATATCGACGCCAAGCTGCTGCTCTTCAACAACCGAATCTACGGTCTGACCAAGGGCCAGTACTCGCCCACGTCGGAATTCGGCAAGAAGACCAAGACTTCCCCGCAAGGATCGGTCGACAACCCGTTCAATCCGCTGTCGGTCGCCTTGGGCGTCGAGGCCAGCTTCGTCGCCCGCTGCATCGACGTCGACGCCAAGAACAGCGCAGAGGTCTACACGGCCGCCGCCGCCCATGTGGGGACCGCTGTTGTCGAGATCCTGCAGAATTGCGTGATCTTCAATGACGGCGCGTGGGACTCACTGACCGCCAAGGAGAGCCGCGCGGACATGACCATCCTGCTAGAGGATGGCAAGCCGATGATTTTTGGCGCCAACCGCGACAAGGGCATTCGGCTGAATGGTCTGACCCCCGAGGTCGTCAAGCTTGGCGAAAACGGCATGACGGAAGCGGACTTGTGGGTGCACCAGACGCATGACCCTGACCCGACTCGCGCGTTCCTGCTGTCGCGCCTGGAATCGCCAGCCTTCCCCGTGCCGATCGGCGTGCTGCGTTCCGTGCACCGCCCGGTCTACAACGAGATGCTGGAACTGCAGGTGACGGAAGTGAAAACGGCCAAAAAGGCCGACTTGCAGAAGCTGCTGGACGGCCCGAAGAACTGGGGCGTCGCGTAGCCTTTGCCGCCCCCTGCGCGATCCCTCGCCATTGAGGAATGCAAGAACCATGTGACGGGTTCGGACCGGTGGGCTATGCTCATTGGGCGGCTTGGCATTGGGATGGGTAGCGTCACATTCCCGCGGTCAAGCGCGCCACGACGCGGAGCGATCTCGGCCGGCCGTGCCGGGACCGCGTCCGCCAGGAGGTCTCTGCATGGATCTGACTGTCGTGACCAAGCTGAACCCGGGCACCAAAGAACAGGAGACCGAAGAGCGGGTGCAGCGGCACCTGAGCAAGAAGCTCGAGAAGCTCGAGGCGCGCATGGGCAAGCCCGTTGCCGCCCGCATCGCCCTGGAGGAGCTGACCGTCGGCTGGGATGTCACGATTACCGTCTCCGGAACGACCCCTGAGCTCATCGGCAAGGCGCATGAGGACGGCCTGCTCAAGGCCCTCGACGCCGCCGTCGACAAGCTGACCCGCCAGTTCGAGAACGAAGCCGAGAAGCGAACAGGTCGCGAACGACAGCGCCGGTCCAGCGGGACCATCAAGGCGTCGCCCCGCTGACGCTCGCCGCCGTCTCCGGCAGCCGCAGTCAGCGGACGTCGCCGTCCAATCCCCACAACCCGAGCGTCGCACGGGCGTAGCCAACCGCCCGCGCGACCTCGACTTTGGTCGCCAATCGCGAGAGCTCCGGCGCGGCAGAAGTGCGCTCGGCGGTCGGCCCTGCCGGTAGAAACAGCGTCATCAGGTTCACCGCGACTCGGTCGCCACCTGAACCCGCTTGCAGGGCGGCGAGGTTGTCCAACACCGGAATCGTGCAGCAGTCGACATGCCCCGGCATGATCAGGTGGCGGACCAATATCCGCGGCGAGGCGTGGCCATCCTGCGGCAGGTTGACCGCCCACTTGATCGTGCTCCAGGCCTCGTCGGTGGCGTCGAACCCATGCTTGCCTGAGATCCGTTGGCCGCACAGCGAGTTGCCGAACTTCGCATCCAGCACCCAGGTGTCGACGACCCGGGCCAGCACTTCGCGCGCAACGTCGCCCATCAGGCCGTTCGCGTTCCAGACCACCGGAAGCAACTCGTTTGGCGGCACCGCTTGCAGGGCACGCAGCACGCCCAGCAGGCTGACGGTCGGGTCGCCGCCGACAAACGACACGGTGCGCGCCCCTTGCTGACGGCGCAGGGCCAGACGTTGGCGAAACCACAGGGGATCGAGGGGCATGGCGGGGGCCGCACGCGGGTGGACGACGTGGCCCCACTCGGTGCAGAACAGGCAACGCAGCGAGCAGCCGCCCAAGTCCAGCAGCCAGGTCGGCGAGACGACGGTCTCCTCGCCCAGCGACAGCAGCTCTTTGTAGACCCACGCGGTCTCGCCCAGTCGGCAGAAGGCCCCAGGGGCAGGGTCCCGCGTCAGGCGATCAACCCCGCAAACATGCGGACACAAACGGCAATGCCGGTACTCCGCCTCGACGCGCGCGATCAGGTCGGGCAGGGGCGTCGGCACGGGCGGACCTCGTCGCTAGTGGCCCATGACACCGGGGCGGTGGTGGCCATGCTTGAGGCGGTCGGCGGCCTCTGGCGCGTCATTCTCGATGCGTCCCGCCAGCTTGGCGTCGTGGACCACGTCGTTCAGCGTGCTGGCGAGCGCAAGCTCAGCCAGGTGCAGCGTGGCGTCGTTGAGGCGGGACAGGGCCTCGCGCACGGGGTCGATCTGGCGGGTGCCGATGGCCGCGCGCAAACTCCCGATCCGACTCTGGATTTCGTCACGCTCGTCGTCGTCGATGCGGGTTCCGGCCGGACCGGCCAGCGTGTGTTCGGTGGCGGCCACGACCTGCTCGGCCTCGGTTCTGGCCTCGATGAACTGCCGGGCGGCCCAGTCGTCTTCGGCGTGGTCGTAGGCCTCGGTCAGCATCCGCACGACTTCCTCGTCGCACAGGCCATAACTCGGCTTGACCTCGATGGTCTTCTCTTGTCCCGTGCGGACGTCGCGGCCGGTGACGTGCAGGATCCCGTTGGCGTCGATCAGGAAGGTGACGCCGACGCGCGGCAGACCGGCAGGCAGAGGCGCGACCGGAATCACGAATCTGGCCAGACTTCTGCAATCCTTGACCAATTCTCGCTCGCCCTGCAGCACGTGCAGCACCACGCCGGTCTGATTGTCCACCGAGGTCGTGAACTCGTCGGTCGCGGATGCAGGGATCGGGCTGTTGCGCTGAATCAGCTTGGTGACCACGCCGCCGACCGTTTCGATACCGAGAGACAGAGGCGTGACGTCCAGCAGCAACATGTCGCGTCGGCCGGTCGTCATGATGTCGGCCTGCACCGCCGCTCCCAATGCCACCACCTGGTCGGGATCGATGCCCGACTGCGGCACACGTCCGAACAATTCCTGGACCTTGCGACGCACCAGCGGAATCCGCGTCGAGCCGCCCACCAAGATCACCTCGTCCAGATCCGTCGGCTGCAAACCCGCGTCCTGCAAGGCTTGTCGGCAAGGACCCAGCGTTCGTTCAACCAGCGGCGCGATCAGGGCCTCGAAGTCCGCCCGGTCCCACGCCAATTCAAGGGGCAAAGGCCCCCCGAGATCGACCTGCACCGCGGCGGCCTCCTGCGACGACAGCGCGATCTTCAGTTGGATCATGGCCTTGCGCAGGCGCTGCACCCGGTCCAGATGCCCGCGCACCTGCAAGCCCGCGGCCTCGATCTGGTCGGCCACGCTGGCCACCATCAGCTGGTCGATGTCGTCGCCGCCAAGGTGGGTATCGCCCGACGTCGCCAGCACCTCGGTCAATCCCGCGTGCATGTGCAGAATCGATACGTCGAAGGTGCCGCCGCCCAAGTCATAGACGGCGATGCGGCCTTCCGGTCGCTTGTCCAGACCGTAGGCCAGCGCGGCAGCCGTGGGTTCGTTCACGATCCGCAGCACTTCCAGCCCGGCGAGCCGCCCCGCATCCTTGGTCGCCTGACGCTGGGCGTCGTTGAAGTAGGCGGGCACGGTGATGACGGCGCGGTCGACGATTTGGCCCAGCTGTTTCTCAGCACGCCGCTTCAGCTCGCGCAGGACAAAGGCGCTGAGTTCGGGTGGCGTATACCGACGGTCACCCACCTGGATGCGCACGGCGGCGGACTGGTCGTCACGGTGCACCCGGTACGGCAGCATTCCAAGCTCGCTGACGACCTCGTCGGCGCTGCGGCCCATCATCCGCTTGACGCTGTAGATGGTGCGGTCCGGGCGCTCAGCCAGATGCTCGTCGGCCTCGGAACCCACGACGTCCAGCTGTCCGTCGACCTCGAAGCCGATGACCGAAGGGACCAGCGCCTGGCCGTCGTCGCCAAGCAGAATCTTGGGTTGACCATCCTCAGCGACGACAGCGACCAAGCTGTTGGTCGTACCCAAGTCGATGCCGACGGCACGGGACTTGCGCTGCTCGGGGGGCCGGGACGAGAAGATCGGGATGGACATCGGGGAGTTCCTGGGGGATCAGGCCTGAGCGCCGGTGGATGCGGGGGGCGGCTGTAACGCGCCTTGGACCCGGGCGAGCAGGTTGTCGAGGTAGCTGGCCTCTCCCAGCGCGGCCCGCAGGTCACGTCGAGCGAGAAAGGCGAGATCTGCCGCAGCATCAGGGGCTTGCGCGGCGTCCCAGCGGCGGGCGGCGTCGTGCAGTCGGTCGGACAGGGCTTGGCGGGCGTCGCGCAGCTCGCGTCCAGTAGCCTCGATTTCGGTGCGAGCGGCGTTGGTTGCGGCGGGGTCGCCATCCGCAAGCGCTTCCTGAAGGGAGTCCAGGGCTTCGTTGGTCTCGAGCAGCTGGCCCAGCAGCGCGGGAGAGGGTCTGAACCTCTCCTCTACCGTCTGACCTTCCAGTTCGAGCAGCAGCCTGACCCTTCGCTCAAAGTCGCGCAGCACCCGGTACGCGTCGTTGGCCAGCGAGGAGTGTCGCTCTGCTTTGCGGACGGCATCCGGGCCGGCGACATGGAACCGATCCGGGTGCAAGTCTCGGATAAGGCTGCGGAACCGAATGTCCAGCCGCGAGGGTTCCAACAGCAGTCGGCGCGGTAGCCCCAGCACAGCGAACGCATCGGGCTGCGGTTCGCCGGGTGCAGACCAGCGGTCGAGATCCACCTTGCCGTCGGCCCCCAACACGAAGGGGGGCGGCGACACGGCCGTCGGGGTGCCGGGTTCCACGGCGCTGTCATTCAGAATGGCCATGTGCCTGCGCGGAAGAGGGTTTGGGCGGGGGTCGCAGTCGGCGTCCAAGGGGGCTAGGCCGTGAATGACGAGCCACAGCCGCAGCTGCCCTTGGCGTTGGGGTTCTGGAACACAAAGCCCTTGCCGTTCAGACCGCCCTCGAAGTCGAGCGTCGTGCCGTCCAGGAAGACCAGACTTTTGCGGTCGACGAAGATCTTGGGATTCTCGCCAAACACGCGGTCGCCCAAGCGTGGTTCCTTTTCGAAGTCGAGCACATACGACAGACCAGAGCAGCCGCCGCCTGTGACGCCCACGCGGACGCCGACGAGCTCGACATTTTGCTCGGCGGACACAGAGCGAAGCCGCTCGATGGCGGCGGGAGTGATGGAAACCATGATTACACCTCGCTCTTGGCAGCAGCATCCTGCTTGGCCTTGTAGTCGGCGAGCGCCGCGCGGATGGCGTCCTCCGCCAGCACCGAGCAGTGGATCTTGATGGGCGGCAGGTTCAGTTCCTGCACGATGTCGGTGTTGCGCAGGGTCGCAGCCTCTGCCACGGTCTTGCCCTTGACCCACTCGGTCGCCAGCGAGGATGAAGCGATCGCAGAGCCGCAGCCAAAGGTCTTGAAGCGCGCGTCCTCGATGACACCCTGCGCGTTGACCTTGATCTGCAACTTCATCACATCGCCGCACTCTGGCGCGCCCACTACGCCGGTTCCGACGTTCGGGTCGTCCTTGGACAGCGAGCCGACGTTGCGCGGCTGGTTGTAGTGGTCGAGCACCTTCTCGCTGTAAGCCATCGTCTTGTCTCCTGTTTCCTTGCGATTCTGCTCGATCCTAGTGACCGCTCCACGACACAGTGCTCAGGTCGATGCCTTCCTGCACCATTTCCCAAAGGGGCGACATGTCGCGCAGGCGGTTGGCGACCTCGACGACGCGCTCCATCGTGTAGTCGATCTCCTCTTCCGTGTTGAAGCGGCCGATTCCGAAGCGGATCGAGGTGTGCGCCAGCTCATCGCCCACGCCCAGAGCCTTCAGCACGTAGCTGGGTTCCAGAGACGCCGACGTGCAAGCCGACCCCGACGACACAGCGATGTCCGCGATGCCCATCAGCATCGACTCGCCTTCGACGTATGCGAACGACACGTTCAGATTGCCGGGGGTGCGGAAGTCTTCGTGGCCGTTCAGGTAGATGTGCTCCAGACGCGCCTGCAGGCCGGTCCACAGGCGGTTGCGCAGGGCCAGCAAACGCTGGGACTCCTCAAGCAACTCCAGACGCGCCAGCTCAGCGGCCTTGCCCATCGCGACGATCATCGGCACCGCAAGGGTTCCGGACCGCAGCCCACGCTCGTGACCTCCGCCGTGGATCATGGGTTCCAATCGCACGCGAGGGTTCTTGCGCCGCACGTACAGGGCGCCGATCCCCTTGGGGCCGTACATCTTGTGCGCGCTCATCGCCAACAGGTCGATGTGCATCGCCTCGACATCCAACGGGATCTTGCCGATGGCCTGGGCGGCGTCGCAGAAGAAGAGCACCCCGCGGTCATGGCACAGCTGGCCAATCTCGGCGAGCGGCTGGACGACGCCAATCTCGTTGTTCACAGCCATGACGGCGACCAGAGTCGTTTGCGGCGTGATCGCGGCGGCAAGTGCCTCCATCGACACGATTCCAAGGGCATCGACCGGCAGATAGGTGATGCGGAATCCCTCGCGCTCGAGCGCGCTGCACGAGTCCAGCACGGCTTTGTGTTCGGTGGCCAGCGTGATCAGGTGGTCGCCCTTGTCGCGCAACATGTGGGCGGCGCCCTTGATGGCCAAGTTGTCGGACTCCGTGGCCCCCGACGTGAACACGATCTCCTTGTCGGTCGACGCGCCGATGGCCAGCGCGATCTGGTGGCGAGCGAGCTCCACCGCCTCTTCGGCCTGACGTCCGAACACATGCGTGCGCGAAGCGGCGTTGCCGTAGACTTCTGTGAAGTACGGCAGCATGGCCTGCAACACGCGCGGATCGACGGCGGTCGTCGCATGATTGTCCATGTAGATCGGAAGCTTGACGGCCATCGTTCCTCTTTTGTGCTCAGCGCAGCAGGTTCGTCCTCAGACGGTTAGAGCTGTGCAATCGTCATCCGGTCCAGCACCTTCATCACTTCACGGTTCAGCGTGTCCAGCGGCGAGCGGATGTCGCACTGCGCGAACCGGTGGCACGCGCCCTCGCCGTCGTTGCACGGCACGAACTGCGACTCGCCGTCCAGCACGCGCACGACCTCAGCGACCGTGATCTGCGACAGGTCCCGCAGCAGCCGATAGCCGCCCGACTTGCCCATCGTGGCCTCGACCAGACCCGCCTGCGCCAGCTTGGCCAGCACCTTGGGGGTCAGGTCGAGCGGCAGGTGGTTGCGCATCGCAAGCTCGCGCGCAGACATCGAATCGTTGGGCGGGAGGCTGCCCAGCGCCTTGAGCGCGACCAGTCCGTAATCCGCCTTTTTCGACAGCCGCATCATTCGCTTGCCTGCCTCCCGGTGGTTCGTATGCGAACGTTCGTTCGGTACTCTTGAAGTCTGACCAAACTAGTCGTACTTTAGGGACGCTCCGCCGGGTTGTCAACGAGAGGCGGATCCAGGACCCCACGAACAGGAGACAGCAGGATGACGGCGACGGCAGAACAGGTGCGGGCGGCGCTCGCGACGGTGGTAGAACCCGATCTGGGCATGGATCTCGTGGCGGCCCGGTTGGTGCGCGGCGTTGAGGTCTCCGATGGGACAGCCAAGGTGCGCGTGGCCTTGACGACACCGGCCCACCCACGTCAGGCGCAGCTGCGACAAGCGGTTGATCAGGCGGTGCTCGGTGTTGCAGGCATTGACGCTGTCGAGCTGACGCTGGCCGCCGACCCACCCGAGCTTCAAGACAAGCTCGGTCCCGTGCGCCATGTCATCGGGATCGGTGCGGGCAAGGGCGGCGTGGGCAAGTCGACCGTCGCCGTCAATCTGGCGCTGGCGCTCTCGCAAGCCGGCGCCAAGGTTGGCCTGCTGGACGCCGACATCTACGGCCCCAGCGTGCCGATCATGTTGGGGTTGCGGGACGCCAAGCCGGCCGTGAATGCCGCGCGCAAGATCGTTCCGGCTGAGCGCTATGGCCTGAAGTGCATCTCGATTGGCTTCATGATCGACGAAGACACCGCTGTCGCGTGGCGTGGTCCCATGGTCGCGCGTGCCGTCACGCAGTTTATCGAGGACGTAGCCTGGGGAGAGTTGGACTACCTGGTCGTCGACCTTCCCCCCGGCACCGGCGACATCATCCTCAGCCTCTGCCAAGCCATTCCGCTGTCGGGCGCCATCGTCGTCACCACGCCGCAGGACGTGGCGTTCGCGGACGTGCTGCGCGCGGTCAAGATGTTCGGGATGCTCAACGTTGAGATGATCGGTCTGGTCGAGAACATGGCGTACTTTCACTGCCCAGATAACGGCAAGGATTACCCGATCTTCGGGCCAAGCCACACCGCCGCCCACGCCGAAAAGCACGGCCTGCAGCTGCTTGGGTCGCTGCCCCTCGACATGGCCGTGTCGCCCAACGCCGACGCGGGCCGCCCGATCGTGGTCGCCGAGCCGAACTCGCAGCAGGCGACGATGTACCGCGAGATGGCGGGTCTGGTGGCGACCAAGCAGGCCCGGATGGCGTTCGCCAAAGCGGAAAAGGCAAACGCGGGCAAGGGCTTCTTCACGACCCGTCCGACAGGCGTTCCGGCTCCACACAAGTCCTAGAACTTACTCGTCATCTCGATCTTCCACGGGTCTCTGCACCGGTGGCAGCGCATCCGGCGGCAGCACTGGATCGTCGGCGGGCTCCAGTGCCTCGTCGCGTACGGCTTCGGCGCCCATCTCGGGGTCAACCGCAGGCGGCAGACCCGCGACCGGACCGGCCAGCACGTGCGGCAGGCGGGGCAGCGGGTGCACGGGAACGCGTTCCAGACCGTCGCGCATGAAGTCCGTCCAGATGGGGACGGCAAGCGTGCCGCCCGAGCCTTTGGGCAGCGGCTTGCGGTCGTCGTGTCCCACCCAGATGCCGGCGCACAACTCTGCGGAAAAACCGACGAACCAAGCGTCACGGCTGCCGTTTGAGGTGCCGGTCTTCCCCGCGACGGGGCGCCCCACCTTGCTGGCCCCACGCCCGCTGCCCGTGCGCACGACCTCACCCAGCATGTCCGTCAGGGCGCGGGTGACCTCGGGTTCAACTACGCGCGTGCCAAGCTCGCGGGCGGCCAGAAACACGTCGCGGCCGGTGCGGTCGACGATACGGGTCACGAGGATCGGCGCGGCGACCCGACCCTCTGCTGCCAAGGTCGCATAGGCGTTGGTTAATTCCAGCAGGGACACGCTCGATGCCCCCAGCGCCAGTGGCAAGCCGACGGTCAGCGGGCTATTCACGCCCATACGCTTGGCGAATGAGGCGACGCGCTGCGGGCCGACTTGGGCGGCGACGGCGACGGCGATCGAGTTGATGGACTGCGCCAAAGCGTTGCGCAGCGAGTGCGCTTGGCCGTCGAAGTGGCCGCTGTAGTTGCGCGGGGTCCAAGCCCGGCCGGTACCGGTGTAGGTGCGCTGCTCGTCGCGGAACTCAGTTTCCGGTGTCACCATCTGGGCTTCCAAAGCAGCACCGTAGACGAAGGTCTTGAAGGTCGACCCCGGTTGCCGACGGGCCAGCAGTGCTCGGTCGAACGGGTGCAACGTGAAGTCGTCGCCGCCGACCAGCGCCCGCACCAACCGCGTCTCAGGCTCCATCGCCACCAGCGCGACCTGCGGCCCCATCTCGGGCGACAGCAGGATCTCACCGTCATGCTTCTCACGGATCGAGATCCGCAGCAGGTCTCCACGCGTCCACTTGGGCAGCTCGCCAGCGTCTGCTGGCGGCGGCGTCAATGCGGGCTGCGGACCGGGCACACGCGCAGGCTCAGGCACCCGATATCGTTCCGCGGCCTTGTACGGCAGCCAGCCTTGCGCCGTCCCAAGGTCGAGCTGCCATGCCTTGCGTTTCTCGTCCGCCCCCACCACCACGCCCAGCAGGACTCGACCGGCGGCGGGCGTGGGTTGCTGGCTTCGCAGCCGCGTCAGTCCGTCGGCGAGTTCAATCTCATTCGCATAGGACTTCAGGGGCTTGGCGCTCTCATACTGTTTGTCCAGGTTTGTCAGTCCGGTCCGCACCGCAAGCTCGGCGGCCCGCTGCAGCTCGGTGTCCAACGCGACTTCAATCCGCAACCCGCCGTACAGCAAGGCTTCCTGATCGACCTTCTGCAGCACCTCGCGACGCACGGCTTCGACAAACCACGGCCCCACGCGCTGGATCGGGTCGTGGCTGGCGGTCGGCAGCGGCTCTGCCTCAGCGCGTTCGAGGTCCGCGGCGGTGATGTAGCCGTTTTCCTGCATTTGCTTGAGCACATACGAGCGCCGCGTCCGGGCGTTGTCCGGATGCCGCAGCGGCGAGAAGCGGGCGGGGCTGTTGATGATGCCCGCCAGCAGTGCCGCCTGCGCGACGTCGATCTCGCTGACGGAGCGGCCGAAGTAGAAGCGCGCCGCCTCCTCGGCCCCATAACGCCCGTGGCCGAAGTAGATCTCGTTGGCGTACAGCGTCAGGATCTCGTTCTTCTCCAACCGTTCTTCGAGCTTGCGGGCCAGCACCAGCTCTCGCAGCTTGCGCAGGACCGACTTTTCGCTGCTGAGGAATCGCGTTTTGGCGAACTGCTGCGTGATGGTCGACGCGCCCTGCTTCATCTTTCCGGTGGTCAGGTCGACCCAGATGGCGCGGGCGATGCCGACGAAGTCCAGTCCCGGGTGGCTGAAGAAGGCAGCATCCTCTGCACACACAAGGGCATAGCGCATCGTGTCGGGAATGCGTTCCTGCGGGACGACGGTGCGGATCTCTTCGCCGAACTGGGCGATCACCTCGCCGCCGGCCGCGTGCACCCGCGACGACTCGCGGGCGATCTGCCGGTACGCCTGAAACGAAAAGACGTCGGGCAGGCTCGCGTCGATCCACAGCCAGCCCAGCGCACCCGCGCCAAGGGCCAACGCGGAGAGCACCAGCAAGGCCGCGAAGATTCGGACGAAACACCCGACCTTGGAGCGTCCGACCGTGCCTGCGGCGGGCACTCGGGGGCGCTCGACGGGTTTGGGCGGGGCAGGGCGTTCAGCGGGTGCAGTCATCGCCAGCGAGTGTAGGCGAGGACGCGGTCGCCCGCGAATCCTTCCTCAGGTCCAGCGGCATGGGGGGTCAGTCGGGCAGGAGGTCGACCCGGAACAGCAGCGTGCCGATCATCAGCTCGTCGCGGTTTTCCAGCTCCATCGGCAGGTGTTTGGCCCGCAGGAATGTGCCGTTCAGGCTGCCCACATCGGTGACCTGAACCTCACCATCCACCACTTCCAGTCGGAGGTGGCGGCCGCTCATGTAGCGATCGAGCGGGAACGACAGGTCGCAATTCTCGCGCCCGACGGTCAGGACCTCACCATCGGTCGAGGCCACCCGTCCCGGAAGGCCACCTGCCAGCAGCTGGGTGACGTGCAGGTGCGGCGGCGGCAACGGCGTGCCGAAGACCTCGGCAGGGGCGTCGGACGAGACGGCCTCTCCGGGCGCTCGGTCACCCAGTCGCACCAGCAGGTACTGCTCGCCGGCAAACAAAACGGTGCCGGAAGGCACGCGATCGGGCTCGTGAATCCGGTGGAAGCACCCGCTGCGTCCAGAGGATTCGACCAGTTGCAGAGTGGCGCCGCGGCGCTCAAAGACGGCGTGATGCGTGCTGAGGATCGGGTCGCTGGGAAATGCGAGGTCTCCCGACTTGCCGATGACCGTGCGGCCCGGGGCCAGATCGTGGCGCGTGCCTTCGGCCACGGCGCCGCGCAGCACGACAAGCCGGACCGTCCCGACAGCGGCGGCGACAGGCGCTGGACCGCTAGGGGGGGGAGGCACGGCAGAGCGCAAGGCGCTGCCGCACCGGCCGCAGAACTGGTAGGCCTCGGGCCAGCTGGCACTGCAATGGCTGCAAACGATCTGGGACATGGCGTGGTTCCCGGTCTGGACCGCTTACTTGGCGGCACCCTTGGCGGCCTTCTCCTTGTCACGCGCGATCTTTTCGGTCGCGCGCTCCTCGGCATACGCGGCCAACACCTTGCCGCGACGGTCGAAGCTGTAGCTGGCGTAGTTCTTGCGCCACTTCGCGGTGTCGGCATCGATCTTGCCCTCGGCAAGCAGGGCGTCCTGAACGCGCAGGTAATCGACCACCTCCGCGAAGACGGCGGCGAGGTCCGACACGCCCATGTTCGAGCCCACCGGAGGAACGATGATGGGGTCGACCAATGCCTTGTCGTCCTTGCGGTAATTCTTCAACAGCGCGAGCGAGGCGTCGTCGCCCAGCGTGGTCAGGCAGCGCAGGGCCAACACACGCTCGATGACGCGGGGGCTGGCGAGCGAGGCCTCAAACAGCGGCCGCACCTTCTCGATGCCCAGCGGCTTGATGTCCATGGCGCACAGGTCGGTCATCATCAGCTTCACGTCACTGTTGGCGAGCTCTTCCAGGCCGTAGTTGCGGTCATCCGGCAGCTTGGCCAGAACTTCCTTCAACCCCTCCAACCCGCTGTAGGCCAGGAACATCTGCGCGGCCCACCAGCGGTCGTCGCAGTTCTTGCCGATCAGCAGCTTGGTGATGGCGGGCTTGAGCTTGTCGCCGCCCCAGGCCTGCTTGATCTGCGCCTTGGCTGATTCACCTTCCGTCCACTGGATCGCGGCGGCAATCGCGAGCTTGGCGGCCCCTTGGTCGTCCGGGTGGCTGCTGGCGCCGCGGGTCTCGTAGAGCTCGAGGAAGTACAGGAAGCCTTCAAGGCTGTCGGTGCCCTGAATGGCAGCCAGATCGCCCTCCGTGACCTTGATGTCCTTCTTCAGCTTGTGGTAGCGGCGCATGCCGTCGATCAGGGCCTTCTTGGACGCAGGGGTCTTCAGGGCGACCAACATGCCCACCACGCCGTCGCGGGCGATGGCCTTGCTCAGCATGATCTCGGCGCCGGGAATGCCCTCGTCGCCCAGCTGCTCGAGCTCGTCGGGACGCAACTTCTGGCCCAGCTTCTCCGTGATGCGGGCTGCGGGGTCGTCGAGGCTCATGTCGGCAAACGCCCAGTCGGCGATCACCTTGCGGATCGCAGGCTTCTTGGCGTCGGGCAGGACGCTGAGCAGATCGAACAGCACCCGCTTGGCGTGGCCCTGCTTCTTGACGTTCGGGTTCTCGAGCATCTTCTTCAGCGCCGGCTGCAGACCCAACAGGACTTCGACCTGATCCTTGGCCTTGTTGGTCACGCGCAGCGCTTGCGAGGGCTGCCCACCCTCGTCGACCAGAACCTCGACGGCGCGGACGCGCAGACGCAATTCGTTTGCACTGTCTGCCACAAAGGCGGCCATCTCGTCCCAGCCAGCCTCGTTGTTGCTCCAAAGGCGGAAGTTCTCGTCGGGATCACCCTTGCCGCAACCAATCATGGCGGCGAGGGCCAGGGCGACGGCACTCAGGCGAACAGCGGTCGAGCGCATGGCAAGCTCCTGATGGGGTGACGCAGAGAAAGGAAGAGAATGCACACAGAAGGGGCGTTCGGTGGCCGTTGAGCGCGCCGAACCGAACGGCCATGGTAGTACGAAGCAGATGCGAGGTAAACGCGTGGCGCTTGGGCCAAGAACAACTCGACCAGACAGTCGGCTCCCTCCTCCGAGATCAGGGAAGACACTCAGGATTCCAAGGGGCTCCAGGCTGTGGCCAACTCTGGCGCGCCGGACAGGGTTCGTAGTCTTCGCGCGAAGACCACCCGATCCTCCAGCCGATCGAGCAGCTCTGCCAAGCCCTCACGCGTCACAGCAGACGTGTGCAGCGCCCGATAGCGGCCGACGAGTTCGCGCACGGTCGCCGGGTCATGCACGTCGTCGCACTTGTTCATCAGCACCAGCTTGGGCTTGTCCCCCAAGTCATGGTCCGCGAGGATCCGCTCGACGCTCTCCAACTGCTGTTCGACTTGCGCGTGGCTTGCATCGAGCACCAGCAACAGCAGATCGGCGGCCCGGACCTCCTCCAGCGTCGCCTCGAACGCCCCCAGCAGCTCCTTGGGCAGGTCGCGGATAAAGCCCACGGTGTCGCTGACGACGATGGGCGTCCCCCCCGGAAGCCGGATGCGTCGGGCTGTGGGATCGAGCGTGGCGAATGCGAGATTCTCCGTAAAGATCGTGGACTTTGCCAGCGCGTTGAGCAGCGACGACTTGCCGACGTTGGTGTAGCCGACCAGCGCCGCCAGCGCGACTTCGGACTCCGTTCGCCCCTGACGGCGCACCGCTCGGCCCTTCGCCAGCCGCTCCAGATCGTCTTCCAGCCGGTGGATGCGGTCGCGTGCGCGGCGCCGATCGATCTCGAGCTTGGTCTCGCCGGGTCCCACGCCGCCGATGCCACCGGTCAGGCGCGACAGCGCGTCGTCGCGTTCTCCCAGGCGCGGCAGGGAGTACCTCAGCTGCGCCAGCTCGACCTGCACCTTGCCGTCCTGACTGCGTGCGCGGCTGGCGAAGATGTCGAGGATCAGCTGGGTCCGGTCCAGCACCTTCATGTCGGTCTGCTTGGAGATGGCGCGCATCTGGCTGGGCGTCAGCTCGCGATCGAACACCAGCAGGGTTGCGTCCTTCTGCATCGCCCGCAACGAAATCTCTGCCAGCTTGCCCGCGCCCAACAGCGTGCGTGGGTCCAGCTCGCGACGGCGCTGGATCACACGTCCGACGACCTCCACACGGGCGGTCCGGGCGAGTTCCTCCATCTCATCCAGGCGATCTTCGGCATCCGGTAGCGGCTCTGGACCCACGTGAATCAGCAGCGCTGTCTCGCGGGCGTTGACCATCCGGGCCGGTGGCCGCGTTCGCCCCAGCTGCATCTCCAGCTCGCGCACCAGCTCCGCGCAGTCCAGATCGAAGCCGTGCCAAGCCCGCCCCGGCCACGCGACGGCCGGCTCGACGCTGCGGTGCGGCTGGTCCTGACGGTCGGCGGCAAGGTGGCCGATGAAGACCAGGTCGGGTTGGTCGCCGTCCAGCGTGATCGCGGCGATCAGGTCAAGACCCAACCGGACGAGATCGTTCATATCATCGTCGCTCAGCCCCTCGCCCTTGAGGTGGGCGTGGACCAGACGCAGCCCGCGCAGACGGCCCGAGCCTTGGCCCCAGCGCCCCAGATCCGGCAGCTCGATTTGGTGGTCGTCGCCGACGATGACGTGCGTGACGTGGCCGCCGCGGTCGATCAGCACGCCGATCTGGCGCTTCAGCCGGGCCGCCATGCCCGTCAGCCGTAGCACCAGCGCCTCGCTGGCCAGCTGCGTGGGATCGGTCAGGTGGTGGGCCAGGCGCTCGATGCCCGCGCGTTCGGCATGGGCCAAGCCGGCAAGGTTGCCGTGGATCCGGTTGGGCAAGAGGACTCCGGGCGGGGGTCAGTTCAGTTCGATGACGGCGCCCTTCTCAGTCAGCTTGCCGCTGGCGGTCACCGTCATGTTCGAGCCGGCCTTGATGTCGGTCGTCGAGCCGGATTCCTGCTTGATGCTCGCCGACGCCTTCACGACCAGATCCGTGCACTCCATGGTGATCGTCTTCTCGGCCTTGATCAGCATGTCGCCGGTCTTGCACTCGATGGTGATCTTCTTGTTCTTGGTGTCGATCAGGATGTAGTGCTCTTGCGTGTGGTCGTAGATCTCGATCTGGTCGACTTTGCCGCTCTGGTCCAGCGCGATCCAGTGTCCGTCGCGCTGCTTGGGGTCCTTCTCTTCGTCCTTGGCCGCCACCTTGTTCTGCAGGACAATTCGTTCGGTGCCTTCCTTGTCATCGACGAACTGCAGCATGTGGCCGGACCGCGAGCGGATGCTGCGGAACCAGTTCTTGCCGCCCTGCTCGGAATTCGCATGGATCGTGGTATCGACTCCGTTCCACAGCGAGCCGATGACGAATGGCCGCCGCACGTCGCCGTGCTCGAACGCGATGAGGACCTCGTCGTCGACCTCTGGCAGCCAGAACGCGCCCCGGTCCTTGCCGGCCATGAAGGTGGCGATGCGGCACCAGTTCGAGCGAAAGTCCTCAGCATCCTTGACGTCGGCGTAGTCACCGCTCTCCGCGACCCACGGATACTTCACCTTGACGCGGTAGTGGGCGTCAGGGTCCTTGTTGTCGATCACGATGCCTACGACGACGCCCAGGACCTTGAAGGGTTCTCGCTTGACACGTTCCATCAACATGGGGGCCTCTCCGGTTGGGGCGAGCGCGTGGCCTGAGGGTGCAGGTCGAGGTCGAGCCTAGCGAGAACCTCCTGTGGCTGCAACGCGGACCCTATGTAGCCCGGAACCGTGGGGTCTGACTGCCCCATCGCAGCCACCGACCGGCGGGCGCGCACGGCGGTTGCAGGCAGGTCGGTGGCGGGCGAATTCGCCGCTTTCCGGGCCGCATGCCTTGACGCAAACGCGCCATGGCGGTATCTCGCTCGCGGCCCGGAGTCTGCCCTGCGGCCGTCTCCTCAGGCTTTCCAGTCTTCTTACAGCGCAGCCCTGTCGCCGACCCGGGAAGTGTGGGGTCGCCTCCCCTTAGAGTCGGGGGCGCACCCGGTCGGATGACCCATGCGGAGCCGCCATGCTGACCAGCCATCTGGGCTATCTCTCGATCCTGACTGTGCTTGTCGTCGCCATCGGCCTCGCGGGCGCCATCATCGCGCTGAACTGGCTGCTGGGCCCGAAGCGCAAGAACGCCATCAAGGACGCGAGCTTCGAGTGTGGCTCGGAGCCCGTCGGCAGCGCCCGGCACCGGTTCAGCGTCAAGTTTTACCTCGTCGCCATCTTCTTCATCGTGTTCGATATCGAATCCGTGTTCATGTACCCGTGGGCGGCGTTGTTTCGCGACATGATCGTTGAGCCGGGCGTTGGGTGGGCGACGTTTGGCGAGATGTTCGTGTTCATCGGCATCCTCGGCGCCGGTCTGGCGTACGTGTGGCGCCGCGGTGCGCTCGACTGGGAATAGCCCGTCTTGATTGTTCTGCGCAGCCGTCGTCGCCGGGATTACCGGGGACGGAGCGCAGCCGACCGACACCGCAGGCCGCCGTCGCGCCTGCCCAGAAACCCGCCCGCGGCCCCGCACGGCGGCGATGGTGACCCATGTCCGACCTGTTGATCGCACTGCTGCGGGCCGAAAAGCCTGACGCCGTGTTCGGCAGCCACAACACCGCCGGCGACGCGACGATCCTCGTGCCGCGGGAGCTCCTCGTGGACGTCATGCAGTTTCTGCGCGACGACCCGCGTTGCCGAATGGAGCAACTGATCGACGTCACCGTCGCCGACTATCTGGAGTACGCGCCTGAGCTGCGCGCTCAGGTGAGCCCCTGCGACGCCGACAACCGCTTCGGCTACACATCGGCGCGCCTGCCCCGCTTCGAAGTTGTCTACCACCTGCTGTCGCTGTCGCTGAACCACCGGCTGCGCGTCAAGACGTTTGCCCCGGAGGACGACGCGGTCGTTCCCTCGATGTGCGACCTGTGGATCGCGGCGAACTGGGGCGAGCGCGAGGCCTGGGACATGCTGGGGGTGCGGTTCGAGGGTCATCCAGACCTGCGGCGCATCCTGCTGTACCCCGAGTTCAAGGGTCATCCGGTTCGCAAGGACTACCCGCTGCGTGGTTATCAGCCGCTGATCCCCATGCCTGAGCTTGGCCACTACACGGACCAGGAAACCTTCCGCTAAGCCCGCGCGCCTCTTGAGGAATCTGCCATGACGATGACGCCCGCAGCCGGAGACACCGTTCGCGTCGGCGAGGACATGATCCTCAACATGGGTCCGTCGCACCCCGCGATGCACGGCACCGTGAAGATGGTGCTGACGCTCGACGGCGAGACGATCAAGGACATGGACATCCACATCGGCTACCTGCACCGCGGGTTCGAGAAGATGGCCGAGATGGGAACCTGGCAGCAGGTCCTGCCCTACACCGACCGCCTGAACTACGTCAGCCCGATGATCAACAACGTCGGCTACGTGATGGCGGTCGAGAAGCTGTGGGGCGTCGAGATCACGCCGCGCGCCAAGTACATCCGGATGCTGATCTCTGAGCTCAGCCGCCTGACCGACCACCTGACGTCGCTGGCGGCCGGTGCGATGGAACTTGGCGGATTTACGCCGTTCCTTTACGCCGTCGAGGCTCGCGAGTACCTGTACCCGGTGATCGAGGAGCTGACGGGCGCGCGGCTGACCACCTCGTACACGCGCATCGGCGGCGTGGCCAAGGACCTGCCGGACGACTACGAGCGCACCGTGATGAAGGCCATCGAGACGATGCGCCCGCTGGTGACCAAGCTTGACAAGCTGCTGACCAAGAACCGCATTTTCTACGACCGCATGATCGGCACCGGCGAGCTGACGCGCGAGGACGCGATCTCGTCCGGCTGCACCGGCATCATGCTGCGCTCCACCGGCGTGGACTGGGACTTGCGCAAGCACCAGCCGTACCTGGCGTACAACGAGGTCGACTTCGACGTCATCATCGGTGCCAAGGGCGACAACTACGACCGGTACTTGTGCCGACTGGAAGAGCTAGACCAGACGATCCGCATCATCAAGCAGATCTTCAAGCAGATGCCCGGCGGCCCCATCAACGTAGGCGACTGGAACGTGGTGCTGCCGCCCAAGCACAAGGTCTACAACAGCATTGAGGGCATGATCGCCCACTTCAAGCTGATCACCGACGGCCATCAGGTGCCTGCAGGTGAGGCGTACAGCGCGGTCGAGGGCGGCAACGGCGAGGTCGGCTTCTACATCGTGTCCCAGGGACGCGGTCGGCCGTATCGGGTCCACGTGCGCGCGCCATGCTTCTACGCGATGGGCATCATGAAGAAGCTGTCGGTGGGCAAGATGCTCGCCGACATCATCCCCACGTTCGACACCCTGAACATGATCGGCGGCGAGGTCGATCGCTAGGTTTTTGCCATGCCGAAAGTCACGATCGACGGGCTCGAGATCGAGGTCCCTGCCGGCACGACGGTGGTACGCGCCGCCAAGCAGCTGGGCGTCGACATCCCCGTGTTCTGCTACCACCCCGGCCTCTCGATTCCCGCCAACTGCCGCATGTGCTTGGTGGAAATCGAGAAGTCGCCCAAGCCCCTGCCGGCCTGCTACACAGAGGTCAGCGAGGGCATGGTCGTGCGCACCCGCACCGAAAAGGTCGCGGCGACGCAGAAGTCCGTGCTCGAGTTCATCTTGTTGAACCATCCGGTCGACTGCCCCATCTGCGACCAGGCGGGCGAGTGCGTGCTGCAGGAGCACTATGCGACTTGGTCGACCAAGCCGTCGCGCCTGTTCCACGACAAGGTCGCCAAGCCGAAGGGCAAGATTCTGGGGCCGACGGTCGTGCTGGACGCCGAGCGCTGCATCCTTTGCACCCGCTGCGTCCGCTTTACCGAGGAAATCACCGGCACCTTCGAGCTGGCCGTGCAGGACCGCGGCGAACACGCCGAGCTGACCAACACGCCGAACAAGGTGCTGGACAACCCGTACAGCCTCAACGTGGTCGACATCTGCCCCGTGGGGGCCCTGACCTCGCGCGAATTCCGCTTCCGCCGCCGCGTGTGGTTCCTGGACCAGCGCGACTCGGTCTGCACCGGCTGCGCGCGCGGTTGCGCCGTGCGGATCGACAGCCACGGCAATCAGGTCGAGCGGGTGCTGCCGCGCTACAACCCCGACGTGAACAAGTGGTGGATGTGCGACGACGGCCGCCGCGTGTTCGATGTCCTTAAGACGCGGGCGCTTTCGGCGGGCAAGGCTCCGGGTGCCAACGGTGCACCGCGCGAGGTCCATGCGCTGGACGGCGTGCGCGCACTGGCTGCGTGGCTGCAGCAGGCAAAGACCTCTGGCGGTTCGACCGGCGTGGCCCTGTCTGCGTCGCTGACCAACGAGGACGTGTACGCGTGGGGACGCCTTGCCGCCGCGTCAGGCGCCAAGGTCTACGTGCTGGACCGCACCGCCGCTCAGGGCGACAAGCTGTTGCGTCTGGCCGACCGTGACGCCAACCGCATGGGAACAACGGCGATTCTCGACGCTGTTGCTCCCGGTTGGGGCGGCGCAGCTGATCTGGCCAAGGACGCCGCGGGTCTCGAGGTCCTGACGGTCGTCGATCACGACATCGCCGTGACGGACGCGCTGGCCAAGGCACTCGGCGAGGTCGCGCATCTGGCCGTGATCACCGACCTTTCGGGGCCGCTTGCCGACGCCGCCCAAGTCGTGATCCCCGCGACGCCGCTGCACAACCGCGAAGGCACGATCGTGAACGCCGACGGCTGGGTGCAGCGCCTGGCCTCGCCGCTGAAGGCCCCGGTGGGCACCGTCGCCGCCCACGTCGCCGCCGCGCAGTTGGCGCAGGCGGTGTACGGGCTGGAGCTCGACTTTGCCGACCGCACCCGACCTGCGCAGCTGTTCGACCGCATCGCCGCCACCGTGCCTGCCTTCCAACACCTGGACTACATCGAGGTGGGCGACCTGGGCCGGGGGCTGACGAACGGCAGCGAGCTGGCCCCGCGCCGCGCCCGCACCGAAGGCACACCTGAGTGGGAACCCGATCCCGTCGCGCCGACCTATCCCCGCCCGTTCGCCCTGCGCCGCGGCGCCTGAGACGAGGAAACCATGGAACTGACTGGACACCTGGTGCTCGACACGGTGCTGTGGACGCTGATCAAGGTCCTGGGCTTTCTGTTCGTGTTCGTGCTGGGCACAGCACTTGTGCTGACGTGGCTCGAGCGCAAGTACTCGGCCCTGCTGCAGAATCGGATCGGCCCCAACCGCGCCAACATCGGCAGCTTCCGTCTGGGTGGCCTGTTCCACATGATGGCCGACCCGATCAAGATGCTGTTCAAGGAAGACTTCACGCCCACCACGCCCAACCCGATCATGCATCGGCTTGCGCCCTACGTGGGTCTGGTGCCGGTGCTGGTCGTGTTTGCCGTGATCCCGTTTGGTCCGACGGATCAGATGCAGATCTCCGCACTTGGCGTCGGCATCCTGTTCATCTTCGCCATCTCGTCGCTCAACGTGTACGGCGGCGTGATGGGCGCTTGGGCCTCGAACAGCAAGTGGTCGCTGTTGGGCGGCCTGCGTATCTCGGCGCAGATGATCTCGTACGAAGTCGCCATGGGCTTGTCGCTGTGCGGCATCTTCATGGTCTACGGCTCGCTGGATCTGCAGTCGATTGTGCGCGCGCAGGGCCAGGTGCTGTTCGGCTTTCTGCCCGCGTGGGGCCTGTTCATGCAGCCGCTTGCGTTCGTGCTGTATCTGGCGTGCGCGATCGCCGAGAACAAGCGGGCGCCGTTCGACGTGGGCGAGGCCGAGTCCGAGCTGGTCGCCGGCTACTTCACCGAGTACTCCGCGATGGGCTTCTCGGTCTTCATGCTGAACGAGTTCGTGGAAGTGGTGATGATCGGCTGCCTGGGCGCCACGCTGTTCCTGGGCGGCTGGCAGATCCCCGGCCTGGTCGAGGGCACGACGCCCGGCATGATCGCCTTGCAGATCGCGGCGTTCTTGCTCAAGGCCCTGTTTCTGGTGTGGCTGCAGTTGACCATCCGCTGGACGCTGCCCCGCTTCCGCTACGACCAGATCATGCGCCTGGGGTGGAAGATCCTGTTGCCGGCGGCCCTTGTGAACCTGCTCGTCACCGGCATCGTGCTGATGGCCCTCGACCGCGCGTAAGCTGCTCGTTCTGCTAGGAGTTTTCCCATGGCCAAGCTCGTCGACCGCATGCAGCCCGACCTGGTGACGCAGAGCTACGTGATCGAGGTCGCCAAGGGCGTCGCCCTGACCTCGCGCCAGTTCGTGCGCAACCTGTTCGGCCGCAAGGACACGCCGACGGTCCAGTACCCCGAGGTCAAGACCCCCTATCCCGCGCGCACCCGCGGACGCCACCGCCTGATGCGTCGCCCCGACGGTCAGGTGCGCTGCGTGGCGTGCATGTTGTGCGCGACCGCTTGTCCGGCGAATTGCATCACGATCGTCGCCGCCGAGCATCCCGACCCGGGCATCGAGAAGTTCCCGTCCGCGTTCGGCATCGACCTGCTGAAGTGCATCTACTGCGGCTTCTGCGAAGAGGCTTGCCCCTGCGATGCGATCCGCATGGACTCTGGCCGCCACGCGATCCCGACCGACACCCGCGTGGCGCAAAAGACCGCCATCATCAGCCTGCTCGACAAGGACGGCCCCTCGATCGCCGTTCAGGGCGGCGAGTTCAAGTCGGACCACGCCGGCGGTTTGCACCACTAGCCTTTGCTCGGGCAATCCCGGAAATCGATTCGGATCCCAAGCCCTTCACGCGCCCAGGTGAAGACGGCGGACCTCTGTGCTAGGGTCGGTGGACGCGACAGGACCAACGGGGGTGCCAAATGGTGTTCGGCGGCGACAAGCGGGACAGAGACGGCGAGCCGAGAGAGGGCGGTGGCGCGGCCGACAGCGGCTTTCTGATCGACGTCATCCGGCGGGCTGTGCAAAGCGGCGTCCAGGCGGTGTTTTCCAGCGAAGAGGGGCGGCGCAATCTGGTCGGCGCGCTGATGCCTCGCGAGCTGATCCACACCGTCATGCAGCAGATCGACAGCAGCAAGCGCGAAGCCGTTGCCATGGTCGGCCGCGAGATGCAGCAGTTCCTCAGCAACCTGAACGTGGGGCAGGAGCTGACGAAGATCCTGACCAGCGTGACCTTCGAGATCAAGACCGAGGTGCGGTTCATCCCCAACGAGGACGGCACGTTGCGCTCCGACGTGCAGAGCAGCGTCCGCCCCCACGCCAATCCGGACCGGGTCCAGTCAAAGGCCCGCAAGTCCTCGAAGGCAAAGGCCAAGACCGCGCCTGCCAAGCCGGAATCCACGGGCAAGCGGGTCGCGCGGCGCTTGGGACGGGCCGCGGCGAAGGCGGTCTCGCGTGACGGCGACTCGGCCGCTGACTCCGCACCAGCCGCCGACTAGGAGTCGCCCCCCTCAAATGCCCGCACCTGCACCAGGTTTTGCTTCTCCCCAGCGACATCGGTCGCCCGTCGCGCGCAGCGCGCTGGCCGTAGCTTGCCTGGCGCTGGCCACCTTCGGTTGCGACAGCGACCCTGGCACCACGGTCAAGCCATGTGCGGGGCACGCGGACTGTGGCGAGGCGGGACTGTGCGTCAAGAAGGCGTGCCGCAAGGACTTCGTGTTGACGCTGGAGACCGCGTTGGTCGGGACCAGCTACGGCGACGACGGCTTGCCTTGGGACCCGAAAGGCGACGGGAAGCTTCCTGACCCGTTTGCCATGCTGCAGGTTGACGGCGTCGAGGTGTGCCGCACGCAGGTGGTCATGGACAGCGAGGACCCGCAGTGGAAGCTCGCGTGTCCGGTACAGCTCAACGCGGCGACGGAGTTGCGCTTTGAGGTGCTGGACGCCGACCAGCCGCCCGACAGCCCCGGTGCCGCGGAGACGGATCCGATGTATCTGAAGTACGTCAAGGGCGTGGAGTTGGCGCTGGGACGCAGCGGCAACGCGCACCAGAATGCATTCGTGAAGCTTGAGTTCATGCTGTCGGTCCCCTAGCATTCCTGCGGGTTTCCTGTACTCCATGGTGTGCGCTGAGGTCGTTTGTCTTTCCTCTCCGGACCGGCAATTTCTGCACCGGGTCCCCGATGGCTGAGTTCCTGGAGGTTGCCATGCCCGCCGCGCTCCAATGTCAGAGCTGTCAACGCTTGGTCGAAGAGGCGGAGGAGTTCGTTTGCTGCGCTGGTGCGACGCTGGAGTGGCGCTGCATGGCCTGTCACAAGATGTCGGAAGGCTTTGCGTTTCCCTACGGTCAGTGCCCCGGGTGCGGCGGTCAGCTTGGGCTGTCGGAGATCCGCGGCGAAGTGGCGGCGACCCCGGCGGCGGCCATTCGCGAAGCGCTGGAGATCGAGTTGGGCGGCATGGCCTTCTACCAACAGGCGGCGAAGCAGACGCGGGAGCCTGCCGCGAAGGCGCTGTTTGAGCAGTTGGTGGCGATGGAAGTCGCGCATACCCAGACGCTGGCTCGCCGTTATCACGTCCGGTTGCCCGACGACATGGCGATGACGCCCGAGCGTGCCGCCCTGTATGCCGGCATCGCCATTGGGCGTTTCGAGTCCGGCGCCAGTCTGATGCAGCTCGCCGTCGAGCTGGAGCGCAAGGCGGCCGCCTACTTTGCGGTCCAAGGCGCGAAGTTTGCGGAAGGGTCGCCGGAGCGCCCGCTTTACCGAGAACTCGAGGAAGAGGAGCGGGAGCACGTCGAGCTGCTGTCCCGCGAGTACGCCCGCTTGCGGGCCGAAGAGCTGGGGCTGCGCTGAGCGAGCTTGCATCGCATTTGCAGATCCGTGCCGTCACCGACGCGGATGCCGAAGCGATCTGTGCGCTATTCCAACAGGTCTTTGGTGTCGCTCGGTCTGCGGAACTGTGGCGCTGGTTCTACCGTGAGACGCCAGCAGGTCCCGGCGTGGCGGTCGTGGCCGTCGACTGTGGCCGAGTCGTTGCCCATGTGGGAACCGTCACGCGAGCATTTCGCATGGCCGGCCGCAACACCTTGTGCGGACAGTCGATTGACGCGATGACGGTCCCCGACTGGCAGCGGCGCGGGCTGAACCGTGTGCTGAGCCGGCACCTGTTCCAGCAGTTGGAGCAGCAGGCTGTCGAGGTCGTCTACGGCTTCTCGAATCGCCAGTCGACCCCGGGCGCGCTGGGCCATCAGGGGCGTATCCAGCTGCAGCCGTTTCCCTTCCTGTTTCGCCCTCTTGCGATGGTGCGGCGGCCATGGCGGATGGTGTTGCGGTCGACTCCGCGGTTGCCGCCACTGGCAGCGCATCCTCCTGAGGACGCTCGCGAATTGTGGCAAGACGCGGCGCGGCGCACGCAGGTCGGCATCGAGCGGGACCTCGACTACCTGACGTGGCGCTATCGGCGGCCGGGTGGGCGTTACCTGATGGTCGAGACGCGTCGGGGTGGGCGGCTGATGGGGCTGGGCGTCTTGGGGATTCGCTGGCAGGCGGGATTGCGGACGGCGTTCGTCGCCGAGGCGTTCGCGGCCGACGATGACCCCACGACATGGCGGCAACTGACGGCGGACTTGTTGGATGCCGCACGGGCTGAGGACTGTGACGCCGCAGCGGCGCTTGCGTTCCCCGGCGACCCGGCGCGCAACGCCTTCTTGCACAACGGGTTTCTGCCGGTGCCCGGTCGCTTGGTCCCCGAAGACGTGGTGCTGTCCGTGCGCGCGACCTTGCCACCGTCGCCACCCGAGCTCGTCGACCCAACCCTGTGGCGCGTAGCCTGGGGCGAGCACGATCTGGTGTGACGTCAGGGACTTGCGCTACTCGACGGTGACCGACTTGGCCAAGTTGCGCGGCTGGTCGACGTCGGTGCCCTTGAGATCGGCGATGTGGTACGCCAGCAGCTGCAGGGGCACCACCGCCACGATGGGCGCAGACCAAGGTGTCGTCGCCGGCAGCGCCAGGTAGTCGTCGGCGGCAGTGCGCAGCGGTTCGTCGTCCGCATTTCCAACCGCGATGACCTTGCCGCGCCGCGCCAGAATCTCAGACAAGTTCGACTGCGTCTTCTCGAAGCTGGGGCCGCGCGGGGCGACGACGACCGACGGCGTGTGCTCGTCGATCAGCGCGATGGGGCCGTGCTTCAGCTCGCCCGCGGCATAGCCTTCCGCATGGATATAGCTGATCTCCTTGAGTTTCAGCGCACCTTCGAGCGCGATCGGGTGCAGCAGCCCGCGGCCGATGTACAGCGCACTGGTCGCGTTCATGAACCTGCGAGCGACATCGCGGACGTGCCAGTTCAGCTGGATGGCCTTGTCGACCTCAGCCGGCACCTGCAGCAACGTCTCGATCAGGCTGCGGGCCTGGTCCACCGACAGCCGGTCGATGCGTCGGCCCAGATAGATGGCGAGCAGATAGAGCGCGACCATCTGCGTGGTAAACGCCTTGGTCGAGGCCACGCCGATCTCTGGACCCGCGTGCGTGTAGATGACGTCACCCGCCGCTCGCGCGATGGACGAGCCGATGACGTTGACGATGGCGGCCGTACGCGCCCCGCGGGCCTTGGCCTCGTTCAGGGCGGCCAGCGTGTCGGCCGTCTCTCCCGACTGCGAGATCGCGACGACCAGCGTGTGTGTATCGATGACCGGGTCGCGGTAGCGAAACTCGCTGGCCAGATCGACCTCGACCGGGATGCGTGCCGCCTGCTCGATGTAGTGCTTGCCGACCAGCGCCGCGTGCCAGCTGGTGCCGCAGGCGATGAGCACGATCCGCCGGATGTCGTCCAGCACGGCGCGGTCGAAGTTCAGCTCCTCGAAGAAGACCTCGCCCTGTTCGACCGACGCGCGGCCGCGGAAGGTGTCCGTGATCGCGCGGGACTGCTCGTGGATCTCCTTGAGCATGAAGTGCTTGTAGCCCCCCTTCTCGGCCGCCACCGCGCTCCAGTCGATGTGGACGATCGGGCGCTGCACTTCCTGCCCCGTCTGCACGCGAAGGATGCGGTGGCCGTCTGCCGTGACGACCGCCAGATCGCCGTCCTCGAGGTAGACGACCTGCCGGGTGTGGCTGATGACGGCCGGGATGTCGCTGGCCACAAAGCGCTCGCCCTCGCCCAGCCCCAGAATCAGCGGGCTTTGCTGCTTGGCGACGATCAAGCGATCCGGGCAGTTGCGGTCGACCACCGCGATGGCGTACGAGCCGCGCACCAGCCCCACGGCCTCACGCACCGCAGCCTCGAAGTCCTTGCCCTGCTTCAGCGCCCGGTCGATCAGGTGGCTGAAGACCTCCGTGTCGGTCTCGCTCGCAAACTTGCGACCCTCGGCAGCCAGCTCGGCTTTCAGCTCCAGGTGGTTCTCGATGATGCCGTTGTGCACGACCGCGACCGTCCCGACGACGTGCGGGTGCGCGTTCATCTCCGTCGGCCGGCCGTGCGTCGCCCAGCGCGTGTGCCCGATGCCCAGCGTCCCTTGGACCGGCGACTCCGCCAACAACCCATCCAGATTGCGAAGCTTGCCCACCGCGCGGCGCAAGTGGATGTCGCCGTCGACGATGGCCAGGCCCGCCGAGTCATAGCCGCGGTACTCGAGGCGACGCAGCCCCTCGACAAGGATGGGTGCTGCCTGATTCGCGCCGATGTAACCGATGATGCCGCACATGCCGCCCCCTCTTCTGCCGGATCGCCGAGTCCATCGGCTCTAGCGTATCCCATCGGTTTGCACAATTGCCTGTGGAGAACCGGACTCTTTCGTCGTGGCCAAGGCTTTGATCGATGAGCAGAATCGACGGGAGATCGAGCCCAGTCGGCGACGTTACTTTCCCACAGCTTGAGCCTTGCGTGCGGCGTCGCGGGCCCTCTTGCGGTCGGTCCAGCCCTCGATGTGGGTCTGCGCGGTGCGGGACAAGGCCAGCGCGCCAGCCGGGACGTCGTGGGTGATCGTCGAACCCGCGCCCACGTAGGCGCCATCGCCCAGCGTGACCGGCGCCACCAGCTGAGTGTCGCTGCCGACAAAGACTTCCTTGCCCAGCACGGTCTTGAACTTGTTCACGCCGTCGTAGTTGCACGTGATGGTGCCGGCGCCGATGTTGCAGCCCTCGCCGATGTCGGCGTCGCCCAGATAGCTCAAGTGGCTGGCCTTGGCGCCCTTGCGCAACACGGCTTTCTTGGTCTCGACGAAGTTGCCGACCTTGACCTTTTCGTGCAGGACGGTGCCGGGGCGCAGGTGCGCGAAGGGCCCGACCGAGGCCGACGGGCCGATGGAGGCCTCGGTCGACACGACGTACGGCAGCACATGTGCGCCCAGCCCGACTTGGGTGTCACGCAACACGCAGCCTCGCTCGATGTGGGCCCCCGCGGCGACTTGCGTGGTTCCGCGCAGCTCGACGCCGGCGCCGATGGTGCAGTCGGGCTCCAGGACGACGCTGGCCTCGATCCACGTGGTCGCCGGGTCCTCCAGCGCCACACCAGTCAGCATCCAGTCGCGCGCCACCCGCTGCCGCAGCCAAGCGGTCGCCTGAGCCAGCTCAGCGCGGTTGTTGACGCCCTGAACCTCTTCGGGCTCTGCCGAGAAACACGCCGCAGCGGGTTCGCCCTGCGCTGCCGAAAAGCCCAGCAGATCGGTCAGATAGAGCTCTCCCTGGGCGTTGTCTGGGCGCAGCTTCTGCAGGGCCGAGCGCAGGAAGTCAGCGCGCACGGCCATCATTCCCGCGTTCACCACCCGCACCAGCCGCTCCTGGGCCGTCGCGTCCTTGTGCTCGACCACGCGTGCAATTCGCCCTTGCTCGTTCAGCACCACGCGGCCATAGCCGGTGGGGTCGGCGATCTCGGTCACCAGCAGGGACAACGGTCCGTCGCCGCGTGCGGCCAGCAGCCGCTCCAGCGTCCCGACCGTCAGCAGCGGCACGTCACCGTACAGCACCAGCACCTCGTCGACATCGCCGATCGCGGGCAGGGCGCACTGCACGGCGTGGCCGGTGCCGTTGGGATCGCGCTGCTCGATGCAGGTCGGCGGGACGAGATCGCCAGGAACCGCGCCGTGTTGCGCGACCCACGCCTCGACCGCCTCTCGCCCGTGGCCCGTGACAACGACGATGCGGCCGGCATCCAGCGCCCGTGCGGTCCGCAGCACGTGGGCCAGCATGGGCTCGCCCAGTACCGGATGCAGCACCTTGGGCAACCGACTCTGCATCCGCTTGCCCAGACCCGCCGCCAGCACCACCACGGCCCGTCGCATGTTCGCCATCTGTCCTCCTTACCGCCGCTCTCGACCCTTGCCTTCGGGAGGCGAAGAATCGGTCGGAGTGCCCCGGTGTGCAAGCGCTCAGGCAAAACGACAAAATCTGTCGCAACGAAGGCGAAAATGCGCTGCCAGAGCCTCGTTCGGTTGCCAGTCGCTGGGGCCTGAGGGTACAATCCGCCGCCCATGCCGCGAACCCCCCTGCGCGCCATCGGAGGAGGCTACCGTGTCCGAAGTGAAGGTTTGGCTCAATGGCAAGTTGGTCGACGCTGAAGAAGCTCGGCTGCCGCACCTGACACACACGTTCCACTATGGTCTCGGAGCCTTCGAAGGCATCCGCTCTTACGAAGTTCGCCCCGGCGTCGGCGCGGTCTTTCGCCTCAAGGAGCACATCACCCGCCTGTTCGAGAGCTGTCACCTCGTCACGATCGACAAGGCGTTGGACTACACGCGCCAGGACCTGGAAGACGCTGTCGTGGCCGCGCTGCGTGGCAACAACCTGCCGACCGGCTACGCGCGCCCCGTCATCTACATCGCGTCTGGCGCGATGGGGATCGGCGCGATGAAGAACCCGGTGCACGCGATGGTCGCGGCGTGGAACTGGGGCGCCTACCTTGGCGATGACGGCATGAAGCGTGGCATTCGCTGCTGCATCTCGTCGTTCCCCAAGCCGGGCGTCAGCGGCACGATGGCCAAGGGCAAGCTGACCGGCCAGTACATCAATTCGATCCTGGCCAAGCGCGAGGCGGTCACCAACGGCTACGAGGAGGCGATCCTGCTCAACGAGCAGGGCTTCGTCACTGAGGCGACCGGCGAGAACCTGTTCATGGTCAAGGACGGCGTCATCATCACGCCGCCGCTTGGCATGAACATTCTGGCAGGCATCACCCGAGCCACCCTGATCGAGATCGCGCGCGACCTGGGCTACACCGTGGTCGAGCGCGTCTTCGCTCGCGACGAGCTCTACTCCGCCGACGAGATCTTCCTGACCGGCACAGCCGCCGAAGTCACGCCCGTGCGCGACGTCGACAGCCGCTCGATAGGCGCCGGTTCGCGAGGCCCGGTGACCGAGGAGCTGCAGCGCACGTACTTCGACATCGTGTTTGGCCGCGTTCCCAAGTACGACCGCTGGTTGACGTATTACGATGTGGTGCCTGCCCGCGACGCGTCGGCACCGACCGCGGCGTTCTGATTCTGCGAAGGAGAGGCGCGTGGCCCTGTTCGAGGAGACCTTCGAGGCATGGACCGGAGCGGACTTCGACGCGTACGTCGAGACGAAGTGGCGCTCCAACCGCTTCAACCTCGAACGCGGGCGGGTGCGGCAACGCGTGATGTCGCTTGTGGAACAGGCCACCCAAGGGCGCGACCTGGCGGGCTTGGAACTCTGGACCAGCCGCGACCATCCCGCCTTCGTCAATGCCCACACCGTTGACCACCAAGAGGCCTTCTGGTGCCGCACGGCCGTCGACCGCGAGCGTCTGCAGGCGCGCGACGACACGGTGTCGGCCAGCGAACCGATCAACTGCCACGCGCACGCGGGCCTGAGCGTCGGCTTGGAAGGCGTCGTGCTGGTGTTGCGTGTGCCGGTGGACGCGAAGTTCGACCAGACCGCTTGGCGTCGTCACGTCGAGCGTCTGGGGGCTTGGGCGGCTGAGCCGGGCCACTTGCTGCAGATCGATGGACAGCAAGGCGATCTCGAGGCCCTGGCGGCGGCAGCGTCCCAAGACCGCCCTGTCGAGGTCCGCGTCGCCCGGCGCATTCCGCGCGAGCTGGCGCTGGAGGGGCAAGGCGGTCTGCCTGAGGTCGCGCTGTGGCTCGATGTCGCGCTTCCGCTGCTGCAGGATTGTCTGGGGCCCGTGCCCGAGGCGGTCGACGCTGCGACTGACGCGACCGGTTCGACGGAGCCTGCCCCTGACGAGGTTGTGACGACGGCCGCTTCGATGCCGCCGCCGCGCCAGCGGCCGATGCGGCCCGTGGCCCCCGCGGGTTCTGCGCACCCGGAGCGTCCAGCAGCATCTGAGCGCGCGGTCGGTCCGTACCGCCCGGCCTGGGCACGCGAGACCGCTCCGCAAGCCAGCTTCCGTGCCCCGGCCGCCCCGGGCAGCGCCAGCGCCGACGCACGCGAAGAGCGCCCCGGACCACCTCCGCGCGACGATCGCCGCGGTCCGCCACCCCCCCGCGACTCAGGGCCGCCTCGGGGGCCGGTGCCTCCGCGCGACTCAGCCCAACCGCCTCGTCCAGACCCGCGTGCTGGCGACAGCCGCCCCCGTGACGACCGGCCGCGTGACGACCGCAGGGCGCCTCTTGGGCCTCCCGCCGACCGCCGCGCCCCTGCTGGCCCCCCTGGACCGCGCGGCGATGCCCCAGGCCGCAGCCCGGAGCGCCCTGACGACCGCCGGCCGCGTGCGGACAGCCGACCGCCCCACGGCGACCGGCCTCGGGACGACCGCCCCCGCGACGACCGTTTTCGCGGCGGACCGGGTCGTCCGTATGAACTGGGTCCCGACCCGCGAGAGCGCGAGCAACCGACCTCGGTGGCGCCTGGCGCGCGCGTGCAACTGTTGGGTGGCCTGTTTGCCGGCAAGGTGGCGACGGTGGCCGAGATCAGCGGCGGCCAAGTCCACGTGATGCTGGGAGCGATGGCGGTGAAGGTGCCGCTGGATCAAGTGCGGTTGGCTTAGGCTGCGTCGCGTCAGGCGTTGTTCACAGCCCGCCGATCTTGACCAGCGTCGCGATCGTGCTCCAGCCCAGCGCGAACAGCAGAGCGATCACCCCCACCCACAGCACCTGCAGCACGCGCCGACGCGAGGGACGCAGCCCCACGTCCGCATACGCAGACGCCAAGGGCTTGCCGTCTTGCCCCGACGGTACCGAGGCGCCGGCTTGGCCCGGATACGACCGCGGGAACAGCATCGACGGTGAACGGCCGCCACCGGGGGAGGGCGCAGGCCCCGCCGGTTGGACGAGCGCCGGAGGTCGAACTGGCGAAGTCGGCGCATCGAAGGGAGAACTTGCGACCACGCTCATTTGCGACGGCAGGAACTCGTCGACCCGCATTTTGGCGAGCGGCGGCGTCGCGATCGCACTCTGCGGCAGGGCCCCAACCGGGGCTTCATCGAGCACCTTGCGCACATAGACCTGCAGCGTCAGGGCGTCGAAGCGGGGGGCATGGCGACGCAGCCACGTCTCGAGGTCCGTCGCCAGCGCCGCAGCCGACGGGTAGCGGTGGGAAAGGCGACGCTCCAGGGCCTTATGGACGATACGCGACAGCTCGTGGGGCAGACCGGGGACCACCTTGTGGATCGGCGGGATCGGCTCGTCCCGCACGGCGCGCAAGATGGCGTAGGGCGACGACCCGCCGACCCCGCGGAACAGCGGCCCACCGCAGAGCAGCTCGTACATGCAAATGCCGATGCTGAAGAGGTCGCTGCGGGCGTCAACGGGCTCGGCGCTCGCCTGCTCTGGCGACATGTAGGCGTACTTGCCCTTGATGATGCCCGCCATCGTCTGCTGGATGCGCGAGGCGACCTTGGCGACCCCGAAGTCGATGATCTTGACCTCACCGTGGCGGCCGATCAGGACGTTCTGGGGGCTGACGTCGCGGTGCACGATGCCCAGAAACTGGTCGTTTTCATCGCGCAATTCGTGGGCGTACGACAGACCGCGCGCCATGCGGGAGCAGAGGTAGGCGACGGGGGCGGGGTCCAGACGGGTGCCGCGAGACTCGACCAGAGAGGAGATGGTGCCGAGGTCCACGCCGTCGACGTACTCCATGATGAAGTAGTACGCGCCCTCGTGGCAGCCGAGCTCGAAGGTCTGGGCGATGCACTCGTGCTGGAAGCGCATCGCAAGGCGGGCTTCCTGAACCAGCATCTCGACGGCGCTGGGGTCCTCGGACAGCGCGCCGTGCATGCGCTTGAGCGCCACCAACCGCTTCTCGCCGCGGCTGGAGGGGGCGAGCGCGAGAAAGACCTCAGCCATTCCACCGCGCCCCAGCCTGCGCAAGAGCTCGTAAGGACCGAAAGGTTGGGGAAATTCGTTCCGCACGAGAGGCAGCCTATCCGCGAAGGTCAGGGCTGGCAATTCCCGACGCGAGTCGGTCCTGACGGCGCTCGCGGGCGGATGCCCGGCCCTCTGACCACCAGCCCCACACGCCGAAGGCCGTCTGCTGAGCCGTCTGCGCAAACCACAGCCCCAAGGCAAAGGCGATGGTGCGCGGTGAGTCGCCCTGAAGGCCGTAAAGACCCACCGGCATCAGCAGGAAGTACCAGAAGGATCCCACGTTTCCGGGTGAGTTGGGGATCATCATGCCGACGACCACGCAGCTCATCATCGCGTAGGCGGCAACCACGGGGATGTCGAGACCGAAGCCCCGCGCCAGGACGTAGATGCCAAATCCAGCGAGGCCCCAATACGTGATCGTCATGCCGACGAACTCGAGGATCAGCCAGGGGCTTTTGAGGATGGCCAAACCGTCGACGAAGGAGGTCACCAGGCCGATCAGCTTTTCCGCCAGACCCTTGGACACCACGCCGACCACCGCTCGCGTCGTCCGCAGCGTCCAGTCGCGCGCGACCATCGTGAGCCCCAGCGCCACCAGCGCGCCGCCGAACACCGCAAAGGCGATCCAAGCACCCAGCTCAACCTCCGGGTGGCGCGCCAGCGTCGCCGCCGGGACTTGGATCAGCACGGAGAACAGCATCAACGTGACGACCAAGCCGTCCAGCACCCGCTCGACCGCGATCGACCCCAGACCGGCGCCGAACGGCACGGACGCTTGGCCCTCCAGTGGCCGCGGTTGCACCAGCATCAGGGGACGCGCGAGCTCGCCCAGTCGCAGCGGCAGCAGAAACACCGCCATGAAGCCCACGGCACCAACGCGGTTCAGCACGCGCACCGGCACGTCGGCATAGGGCAGCAGCAGCGGCTTCCAACGAAGCACCCGCAGCCAGTGAATCACGAACAAAATCAAAGAGTACGCACCGATCGCCCACAGGTCGACCGACCAGAGCACGCTGCCGGTCTCGCTGCGTCGGTGTTGGATCGCCAGCTCTCCCGTCGCGTCGCGCCCCACCGACAGCACGCCGCCGAACAGGGCGTCGATCGGCCACGACCGCGACGACCACCACGTGAACAGCACCCCGATCGCCAGACCGATCGCCCAACGCGCCCACGGCGGCAGCCGTCCGGTGGGCGAGGGCAGTGGCTTGCCCAGCGTCACGCGGGACGAAGCCGATGCCGAAGTGGAGTCGGGTTGGAGGGCGGGAGAGGTCAAGGTGCGGGCTTCCCTGGCGACGGAGCCTAAAGGACGTACACCTTGGCGCGCTTGCTCGTCAGCTTGCGGGTGGCGTTGCGCGAGTCGACCAGCACGTCGGTGCGAGCGCAGATGTCTTCGTAGTCGAACACCTTGTGGTCGGTGGTGATCACGACCAAGTCGTACGACTCGAGCTTGGACAGGTCGGCGATGCTCTTGCCGGTGGCGCTCTCGTGCCGGTACTCGGGAACGTGCGGGTCAAAGTAATCGACGTGCGCGCCCTTCTTCTCGAGCAGCTCGATGACGGTCAGCGAGGGGCTCTCGCGGTAGTCGTCGATGTCGCGCTTGTAGGCCACGCCCAGCACCAGCACCTTGGCGTTCTTCAGAGCCTTGCCGGCCTCGTTCAGCGCGTCCTGGCACAGCTGGGTCACGTGCGCGGGCATCGCGGTGTTGATCGTGTCGGCCAGTTCGATGAAGCGCGCCTGGTAGTTCAGCGTGCGCAGCTTCCAAGACAGGTACAGCGGGTCGATCGGGATGCAGTGGCCGCCCAGACCGGGACCCGGGTAGAACGGCATGAAACCGAACGGCTTGGAGGCGGCGGCGTCGATGATCTCGAACGTGTTCAGACCGAGCTTGTGGCACATCAGCGCGAGTTCGTTGACCAAGCCGATGTTGACGGCGCGGAAGGTGTTCTCGAGCAGCTTGCTCATTTCCGCCGCGTCGGGGCTGGAGACGGGGCGCACGTCATCGATGAACAGACCGTACAAAGCCTGAACGGCGGCGCTGCAGGCTGGCGTCAGGCCGCCGACGGTCTTGGGCGTGTTCTTGACGCCGTACTTCTCGTTGCCCGGGTCGACGCGCTCTGGCGAGAAGACCACGTGGAAGTCCTGACCGGCGACCATGCCGCTGGCCTGCTCGAGCATCGGTACCATCACCTCGCGCGTGAAGCCGGGGTAGGTGGTCGACTCGAGGATGAACAGCTGCCCCTTCTTCATGAAGGGCGTGACCGACTCGACGGCCTTGACGATGTACGAGTTGTCCGGGTCGCGGGTCTTGGACAGCGGCGTGGGCACGCAGATGACGACGGCGTCGGCTTCGGCCACTTTCTCGAAGGTCGTGTAGGCGGTCAGCAAACCCTTCTGGACCAGAGGCGCCATCACCTCGGTGGGGACGTCGCCGATGTCGGAGATGCCGGCGTTGATGCGATCGACGCGAAATTTCTGGATGTCGATACCGAGCGTGCGCAGGCCGACCGACGCAATGCGGGTGGCGAGGGGCAGGCCGACATAGCCGAGGCCGACGACCGCTACGGTCGCGGTGCGCGAGCGGATCTTGTCTTGCAGGGTCACGGCGGGCTCCGATGCCGGGCAGGGGAAGGTTGGGGGGGAGAGGTGAACACTGGGCCCGGGCGAGGGCAGGAATGGTACGGGCGCGCCGGGAAAGGGTCAATGTCGAACGGGGGCTGCATCGCCCCAATCCAGAACCGCCCGGTCCCGCGGACTTCGCAGCGATCGTTTGACACTGGCCCGGGTTGGGTCTAGATCGCGCGCCCGGTCCGCCTTTTCCGGCTGTGGACCCCAACTCCTGCACTCCGCCGGTCCGACGCGCCGACTCCCGCACAAGCCACCTCGCCCGCCTCGTGTCGATCCGGACGCGAACGGTTGGCTGTGATGCCGCTGCGAGCCGACCACGGTCTTTGGGGTGCCTCGGGAATCGGAGCCGAACATGGGTCTGGTCAACGGCACTATCAGCTACATGCGCTTCGTTGCGAACGGCGTGCCCGACGCGTTCGAGGAGGCCTACTGCGCCGCTTTGCGCGAGCACCGCTTCCACGAGATCGACCCGAACACCGACCTGGAGCGGTCGACCGGCTGGGTGCAGTTCGAAGACGCGTTCTCCAGCGACTGGGACCCGGGCACGTTCGTCACACCCAGCGGCCACGTGTTGCTGCGGTTGCGCGTCGATACCCTCAAGATCCCCGCAGTGACACTGAAGGCCTACGTCGAGCAGGCCGCCCGTGAGCGGTGCGCCGCTGACAAGCGCGACAAGCTGATCCGCCGCGAGCTCGACGTGCTGAAGCTGGAGGTCAAGAAGGGCCTGCGCAAACGCAGCCTGCCGCGGATGCAGCTGCTCGAGGTGTGCTGGACGATTGCCACCGGCGAGGTACGGCTGATGTCGACGTCGCGGGCGGCGGCCACCCTGTTCGTCGAGAGCTTCGAGAAGACGTTCCACCAGGAGCTCAAGCCCGTAGGTCTGCTGAGCGTGCTGTGGTTGCGCGGCATGGAAGACGCTGAGATCGAGCATCTGGCCGGTCTGGACCCCGAGCCCTTCCATCTGGCGCGCGTCTGAGCCGCCCCCCCAAGTCTGGACCGTGAAGGAGCCACCGATGGCCGAGACCAGCCGCGAGAGATACGCCTTTCTGGGACGCGAGTTCCTGACTTGGCTGTGGTATGAGTCCGCCCACAACAACAGCCGCGTGCAAACCGACACGTTTGGCGCCGTGCAGGTCGAATTCGGCCAGCGACTGACGCTCGAGACCGGCGGCAACGTGCGCGAGGGCAGCACGGTGCAGGCCGACGCGCCGACGGAAACCGAAGAAGCGCGAACGGCGCTGCGCACGGGCAAGAAGGTCTCGCGGGCGCGGCTGATCCTCGAGGTCGCCGACAAGCACTACGAGCTGGGTATCGACGCCGAGACGCTGACGCTGTCGCAGCTGAAGCTGCCGGTCGTGTCGGGCGGCGAGGACCTGTGGCGCATCGAGGAGCGGCTGAAGCTGCTCGACGAGGTCGAGGCCATCATCGACGAGCTGTATGTCGCGTTTGTGCGGCTGCGGCGTGACGAAGAGGCTTGGGGACGCGTGCGCGAAGCCATGCGCGAGTGGGTGCTCGAGGTTCCGGCGTAAGCGTTCGGGAGAAGTCCGGCCGTGCTCTTCAACAGCGTGCTCTATCTCGTGTTTCTGACCGTGGCGGTGGCCGGATCATGGCTGCTGCTGCGAGCGGGCATGCTGCGCGTATTGTTCCTGTTCCTGGCCAGCTGCCTGTTCTACATGGCATGGAACCCGGTGTTCATCCTGCTGATTTTGGGGTCGACTGTCATCGACTTCACGCTCGCCCGGTGGATCGCCGCGACTGCGCCAGAGCGGCCCGGCAAGCGCAAGGCGCTGATGCTCGCCAGCATCGGCATGAACCTGACGCTGCTTGGGTATTTCAAGTACCTGAATTTCTTCGCACAGAACGTCGCGGCCGCGCTGACCGGGCTGGGGCTTCAGACGCACATTCCGGTGTGGGACATCGTGCTGCCGGTGGGCATCTCGTTCTACACGTTCCAAACGATGAGCTACACCATCGACGTGTACCGGCGTGAGATCCCCGCCGAGAAGTCGCTGTTGCGGTTCGCCCTGTTCAGCACGTTCTTTCCGCAGCTGGTCGCCGGGCCAATCGTGCGCGCCCATATCTTCCTGCCGCAGCTTCATGCCGGCCCCAAGCTGGACCGCGACCGCGTGTCAGAGGGGCTGTACCGCATCGCCCGCGGCTTGGTGAAGAAGGTGGTGGTTGCCGACTTCCTGGCAGTCAATCTGGTCGACCGCGTGTTTTCGAACCCGGGCGTCTACTCCTCGACCGAGATTCTGGTGGGCCTCTACGCCTATACCATGCAGATCTACTGCGACTTTTCGGGCTACACCGACGTCGCTGTCGGGTCGGCGGCGCTGCTGGGCTACACGCTGCCCGAAAACTTCAATCGTCCGTACCGCGCCACGTCGGTCGCCGACTTCTGGCGTCGCTGGCACATCACGCTGTCGACTTGGCTGCGCTATTACGTGTTCTTCCCGCTGGGCGGCTCGCGCGGGTCGGTCTGGCGCGCCCACCGCAACACCTTCATCACGTTTGTGCTGATCGGGCTGTGGCACGGCGCCAACTGGACGTTTGTGCTGTATGGCGTGGTTCACGCGTTCGCCGTCATGATCAACCGCGTGCAGCACCGCCACAAGCCCAAATCCTTCGACCAGCAGGCGCAACCGTGGCACCAGACGCTGTGGAAGGTCGTGTTGACGTTCCACTTTGTCGTGTTCGCGCGCATCCTGTTCCGTGCACCGGGACTGGATGAGGCTTGGAACCTCGCGGGCTCGCTCTTCACCCAAGGGTGGGGCTTTGCCCGCATCGACACGTTGACGTGGTTGATTCTGTTGGGTTCTTTCGCGATCCATTTCAGCTCGCCCAACCTGTCTGGCCGCCTGCACAAGGACTTCGTCCGCCTGCCCGCCTATGCGCAGGGCATGGTGCTCGCGTTGCTGGGTGCTGCCATGAGCTCCGTTGCCGAGACCGAGGTCGTGCCCTTCATCTACTTCCAGTTCTAAGCCTTTTCGCTCCAGGCCGGCCGCGTCGGCCCTGAGGACCATGACCGCCCGCACCGAAGCACCGCAGACTCCGCGCGCCGCGCCACCGTCCCCTGGGCCCGTCCTGCCGTGGGGCGCCCTTGGGCACTTGGCCACCGTCGTCGCCATTCTGTCTGCGGTCAGCTTGGTCCCCTATCTCGATGCCCGACTCGAGGACTACCGCTATTGGGATCGGGTCGACGCCAGCCCGCTGCTGCGAGCGGCTACTTTCACGCCGCCGCCCCAACCCGAAGCTGCGTTGCTGGCCGGAATGCCGGTTGCGAAAGACGACGACGAGGGGGAGATCTCGGGTGACGACCTGGACAATCTGGCCGGTGTCGCCGTCCCGGGAGGCAAGGCCGGGGCGCTGCCGACCGGGGGCGAGAACGTGGTCGGGCAGCCTCTCGATCTGGCCGACGCTGGCACGCTGACGGCCCCCGGACACCACGTGGCTGGTGCCACCGCCGAGGGACCGCTCGACATCGAGCCCAAGGCGTTTGGCGACCAGAAGGTGTGGCTCGAAGACCCGCAGGCCACGCTGGACCCGTTTTTCCGGGGCCTGGTCGAGCTTGCGCAGGGCCGCAGAACCCACGTCCGTATCGCCCACTACGGTGACTCGCACACCGCCAACGACGGCATCACCCACGTGGTTCGCCAGCTGCTGCAGCGTCGGTTCGGCGACGGCGGCCACGGTTTCACGCTGGTCGAGGGCCGCACCCAGTGGTACGTGCACAAGGGCATCAAGCGCACATCGGCGGGCGGCTGGGTGCTCGTCAACTTCCTGACAGGCAACGCGAAAGACGGCGCATACGGCTATGGTGGCGTGGCCGCGGACGGCAATCCGGGCGCCACCTTTGGCCTGGCGACCGTGCCCAAGCACCCGGCCAGCCGTATGACGCTGTATTACCGAAGTCGGGGAAGGGCGACGATCACCGCGACCCTGAACAAGAAGGCTCTGGCGCCGCTGGAGATCGACACCGCGTCCGGCACGGACGGCAGCTACACTTGGACGGCACCCGACGGCGCGCAGGCGATGCAGTGGCGGGTCAAGGCCGGCCGCGTGCGCGTGTACGGCGGGGCGCTCGAGCGGGACAGGGGGCTGATCTACGACAGCTTGGGGGAGGTCGGCGCACGCGGCACCCGCTGGCTGAATGCGGATGTCAAGCATCTGGAGGGTCAGATGCGTGACCGTCCGGTGGACCTGCTGATCCTCAACTATGGCGGCAACGAGCGCACGGACAAGCTGAGCGAGGCCGAGTACTTGGACCAGATGAAGCAGTCGGTGGCCCGGATGCGCGCCGGTCATCCCCAAGGTGCGTGCTTGCTGCTGGGGCCCGGCGACCACGGCGTCAAGCGGCGCGGCAAGGTCGTCAGCGACGCCACCGTTTGGAAGATCAACCAGTGGCAGAAGAAGTTGGCCGGTGACGTGGGCTGCGGCTACTTCGACGCCATCGCGCTGATGGGAGGTCAGGGCTCGATGGGACGCTGGGTGTCGGCGGGGCTTGGCTGGGCGGACTATTCGCACTTCACGCCGCGGGGCGAGCAGGCGATGGGCGTCGGGATCTACCGGGCACTGCTCAAGGGCCTCGAGCAGCACCTGCAGCGCGTCAAAGGCACCACCGCCAGGGCGGATTGAGCCGTGGACGCGGTTCTACCGGTGACCCTTTGCGGCCGGCCGCTTGGCCTTCTTCGCGGGTCGCGCTTTCGGCTGTACCGGCGCGCGTTTCTGCTTGTGCGCGGCGGACTTCTTGCGCGCCACGCCGTAGTCCTTCATCAGCGCGTAGTGGAACAGCTCGGCCATCCACGGATAGCCTTTGCGCGTCAGGTGCACGTCGTCTGAGCTGCCCAGCCCCGCCTTTTGCCACTCGACCATGGACCCCGGGCCGCCCATGGCCGCCACAGAGTCCCACCAGCCGCACCCAAGCTCCTCCGCCGCCTGTCGGGAGGCCGCAATCACCGCAGGCGTCCGTGTCATGGGGCGACGGGTGCCATCGGCTTCCTTGCTCAGCCGGTCGGTTGGGCCGACCAGCACGCACGCCGCGGTCGGTCGCGCTTCCCTCAGGCGGGTCAGGACCTTGCGCCATGTCTCCAGGTACGCATCGATCGGCTGTCCCTCATCGCCCACCGCGTTGGTGCCGTAGGCGAGCACGACAAGGTCGGGGCGGCGGTCGTTCAGCATCGCGCGCCACGTGTCCTCGCTCCAGTGCAGCATCACTTCGGCGTTCATGCCGGGGATGCCCAGTTGGTCCACGATCACGCCTGGCTGACGGCGGTCGAACGCAAGGCCGTAGACGGTCACGGGACCCGTACCTGCGGGAGCGATGCGAACCGCATGGCCTCCGTCCGTCACCCGCCACCCGAGCTTTCGTACACGAGATTCGGTGTCCCGGGTGGCGACCACGTGGACCTTGCCATCGATGTCCACCAACAGGTCGCCACCTTGGGGAGTACCCCGCACCCACAGATCGATCTGTCCCACGCGGCGGCCGTGGGTGTTGTCTTCCGTGGTTCGCACCAAGGCGAAGTCGGCGGGGTCCGCGCTGGTCATCGTCAGTCCAGCCAGGCCGAAGTCCCCCGTCGTCTCAGGGTTGGTGGTCTTGTAGCGCTCGACCACCCAGCCCTTGCTGGCGTCGACGTTGATGTCCTGATGGCGGTAGCCGGCGTGCCACTTGGCCGGGAACACAAACCCGTGGCCCGCGTCGCCGTAGCGGTCCTGCAGGACCCGCCGGACCTCGCCCGTCCACAGGTCAGCCGCGGTGTGCGAAGCGCCGTAAAAGGCGATGCGGGCTTGACCTTTGCCCCTTGCGGCCCGCTTCACCGCCTTGAACCAAGGGTCCAGCGCCGCTTGCGATGGGTCGATGATCTCGATGGCCTTGCCGGGGCGTCCTTGGGGGTCCGGGGGCTGCAGGGGCGTGACCGCTGTCGCTGGAGCCGCAAGCCACGCACACGCGCACGTCAGGCCCCAGACGGCAAGGCGAAAGGTCGGGGTGGCGCGATACGGGGCGTGGCGGGCGGGCTCAGTCATCGTGTGCTGCATAGCATCCCGGATCGGCCTGCGCCAAGAAACCGTCCGGGTGTCGCTCCACATGCCTGAAACACTTGACGGATCAGGGCTGAAGCAGCGCGTAGCGCGAGTGGCCGTTGCGCAACACGAACAGCAGCACCCGGCCGCCCTGGGCCGCACGGGCCAGCTCGTCGACCGACGCAACTGGGTTGTGATTGACTTCCAGCAGCAAATCGCCACGCCGCAGCCCCGCTTTGTCCGCCGGGCAGTCTTCGGTCACGTCGACGACGACCAGACCCCGCAACTGGGGGGGCAGGCGCAGTCCGCGCCGCAGCTGGGGGTCCAGCGGGGCGACCTGCAGTCCGGTGATGGCACCGCCGACCTCCCGTGCACCGCCCTGGGCAAGCTCGGCCCCCGGCTGCTGGCCCAACACGACGGGAACCGTCAAGGCCTTTCCTGCCCTCACGAATTCCACCTGAATGCGCGTGCCGGCCTCGTGGCTGGCGACGAGGTTGCGCAGACGCCCGGACGTGTCGACCGCGGTGGTGTCGACCTTCGTCACGATGTCGCCTCGCTTCAAGCCCGACTTGTCTGCCGGACTGCCCGACTGCACTTCCGAGACCAGGACGCCCTTGGCCGTGCCAAACGCCTGCTGCAGCTCAGTGTCCAGGTCCTGAATCCCGACCCCAAGCCAACCGCGCGAGACGCGGCCGTTCTTGATCAGTGCCGACATGATCGGTCGAACCATGTTGGTCGGAATGGCGAAGCCGATGCCCTGATTGCCACCCGTCCGGGACAGAATGGCGGTGTTGATGCCGACCAGCTCTCCCCGCAAATTCACCAATGCGCCTCCGGAGTTGCCCGGGTTGATCGCCGCGTCGGTCTGGATGAAGTCCTCGTAGTCGACGATGCGCATGTCGGCGCGACCCTTGGCGGACACGATCCCCTGCGTCACGGTCTGGGCCAGGCCAAACGGGCTGCCGATCGCCAGCACCGTCTCGCCCAGCCGCAAACGGTCCGAGTCGGCCAGCGCAAGGGTTTGCAGCCCCTCGACTCTTCCCTGCAAACGCAGCACGGCGATGTCGCTGCGGGGGTCGGCACCGGCCAGCTTGGCCTCGAAGATGCGGCCGTCCGCCAGCTTGACCTGAATCTCGGACGCCTGCTCGATCACGTGGTTGTTGGTCACGACAACGCCGTCCGCGCCCACGATCACGCCCGATCCCAAGCTGTTCTCGCGGCGACTGCGCTCTTCCGGGTCGCCGAAGAAGCCGCGGAAGGCCGGTTCGTCAATGGCGGCGGAGCGTTGGCGCACAATGCGGGTCGTCGAAATGTTCACCACGCTCTGAACGGCGCGCTCGGCGATGTCGGACACCAGGTTCGACGCTGCGATGGGGTCGAGTGCAGGGGTCGGTGCGGCAGGGGCTGGCGCGACCGGCGCGGGGGCGGCCATCGGTTGGGGCGTGGGTAGAGCATCCGCCATCGGCGCAGCGCGGTCAGGCCGTGCGGTGGGGTCAGGCCGTGCGGTGGGGGCAGGCCGTGCAGCGGCCAGTGGGTCTTGGGCGGCACGGCGGCACTGCCCGAGCGTCATGACGGCGAGACCAAGCGCGACCGCAAGCAGCACCCGGGGGGGGCCAGCCAAGGCGGATGCAAGGGGCTTGGGGGACATGGGTGTACCTCCCGAAGGGGTCGCGCGGCGCGGCGGAACGTCGGGTCGCGGGTGTCAGGCACGAAAGGACGCGCACCCCGACAGAGCAAGGGCCGTCAGCGGGCTGCTGAGCCACCGGTCGCACTGCACGTCGAAGTCCGCAAGGTGGCGCGACTATTCCCCGGCGGTCGCGAGCTTGCGCATGGCCGCGAGAATGTCTTCCTCTTGCGGCACGCTATGGCGCTCCAGCTCCCAGGCGAGACCCACGCCGGGCACGTCGGCACCTGCCAGCAGCACGGGCGGCACCTGCAGGCTGTAGAAGCAGCGCTCCGTCAGCTTGCGAAGCAAATGCTCGCCGAAATTCGTGACTTCGGTGTCCTCATTGACGATCAGCAGCCGCCCGGTCTTTTCGAGTGACCGCTGTAGCGTGGGCAGATCGAACGGAATCAGCGTCCGCAAGTCGATGACCTCGCAGGCGATTCCCTCTTGCGCCAGGGCATCGGCCGCGCGCACGCAGGCGGGCAACAGGTGTCCGTAACCGACGACGGTGATGCGGTCGCCGGTGCGGCACACCTTCGCCTCGCCGATCGGCACGGAATAGTCGGTGACGGGCGGCCAGCTCGGCGTCCAGCCAGAGCGGTCGCCCAGCGGCGCGTCAATCCTTCGGTGCAGCTCGCGCTCGTCCGCCGGCTCGCCGGGGATCAACTCGTCGCCCTTGACCCGCAGCAGGGCCTTGGGCGCCATGTACAGCACGGGATTGGGGTCGCGGATGGCCGAAATCAACAGGCCGTAGGCGTCCTTCGCGTTCGACGGCATCACGATCTTCCAGCCAGGCAGGTGGGTCGCGATGCTCTCGATCGAGTGCGAGTGGTAGATCGAGCCGTGGATGCCGGCGCCGACGGGCGTCATCACCACCATTGGCAAGTGCCAGCCCCCGTTGGTCGTCCAGTGCGCGTTGCCAGCCAGCTTCATCAGGTCGATGGCGTTGAAGATGTAGTCGCAGAACTGGATCTCGGCCACGGGCCGGCCGCCGGCAAGCGCGATGCCCATCGCCATACCCAGAATGCCGCGCTCGTCCAGCGGTGTGTTCCAAGTCGTCGTCAGGCCTTGGGTTGCCGTAAAGACGCCTCCCAGCGGAGGCCCGACGTCCTCGCCGAAGATGTCGGTCACGCCCAGATGGGTCTCGCCGTAGTGCAGCGCAAGGCGGATGGCTTGGGCCAGGTTGGCCATGGATCGGAGCTCCTGCAGGGGGGGCGGACTAGTCGGGCTCGCGGTAGTAGATGTGGGTGAAGACGTCGTCCTTGGTCGGCATGGGCTCTTCAAGGACCTGATGGACGGCGTCGCGCAGATGCTCCCGCCAACGCTCGTGCACTTGAGCCGCCTGTTGTGGCGACAGCAGTCCCTGATCCGCCAGCTTTGCCTCGTACTCAGCCAGGCAGTCGCGGCCGGACTCGGGGCGGGCGCCCGACGATGACGAGTGGCCGTACAGCCGCGCCACGTCGGCCTGCAGCAGGAACGGTCGACGCTCTGTGCGGACGTAGGCCATCGCCTCTTGCAGCGCGGTCCAAGCCGCCTGTGGGTCGCTGCCATCGACGCGGCCGTGGCGGATGCCAAACGGGATGGCGCGTTCGTGCAGGGACGACGTGTTCTGCACCTGGCTGGCGGGAGTCGAGATGCCGATGCCGTTGTGGGTGACGATCATCAGAATCGGCAGCTCTTGGCCCGGGCGGGACGACCAGTTCAGGCAGCTGGCGAAGTCGCCCTCCGCCGTGCCTGCGTCGCCGCCGTTGACGATCGAGATGCCGGTGCCGCCGTGGCGCCGCTGCACCCAGGCCGTGCCGAGCGCGGTGACGTACTGCGTCTCGATGGTCGAGGTGCCGGGGACCACGTTCCACTGCGGAATCGACAGATGCCCTGCAAAGTTGCGCCCGCCCGAGAACGGGTCGGTGATCGTCGAGCGCATTTGCCGCAGCAGGTCGATCGGCGCGGTGCCCATCGCCATCACGGTACAGCTCGAGCGGTAATGCAGGTGCAGGTAGTCGTGCGCTGGCCCCGAGCCCTTGTCGACCAGCAAACCCAGGGGCACACCGAACGCCTCTTCACCGGGGCCGCCGATCCAAAAGTAGCCGTGGCCAGACCGCATCATGCGGATCAGCGCCTCTTCGGTCAGGCGCGACTGGACCATCACGTCGTGGATGTGCAGCGCGAGCTTGGGATCCATCAGTCCTCAGGGGCGGGGCGTGCGGGTCCGGTCGTTGTGGGGCGGGCGGCGGCGCGAGAGAGGAGCAGGAACGCGAGAGGGCAGCAGCAGCGAGCAGGGCAAGCGCCTCAGTATAGTCCGGCCCCGGTCACGCGCAGCGGCCGGAACGCGGAATTTGCCGTGCCGCCTCGTGATTCTGCGCGCGCGGGGGTGGGCTGGCGTCTTCTGCACCTTTTCGGGTACAAGCCGCGGGCCGACCCAACGGCTGTAGCACATCCGGGAGAACTTCATGCCGGGCAAGACGTTCGCTGACCTGACACGAAACTGGCCACAGGGCGAGCGACAGGTGCTCGAGACCCTGCGCGACCCGTTTGCCATCCAGGTGTTTCTGGACGAAACCCCCTACAGCACCGAGTCGATCTACCGGTCGCCGCTGTCGGTCCTGCGCGACCGTCGTGCCCACTGCTTCGACGGCGCTCTCTTGGCCGCCGCAGCGCTGCGCCGGATGGGTGAGCCGCCCCTGATCCTCGACCTGCGCGCCCACGACGACGACGACCACGTACTGGCGATCTTCAAGCGCGACGGGCACTTCGGTTGCATCGCCAAGTCGAACACGTCTGTTCTGCGCTACCGCGAGCCGGTCTACCGCAGCTTGCGCGAGCTCGCGATGTCGTTCTTCGACCTGTACTACAATCTGGACCGCAAGAAGGCGCTGCGCGAGTACTCACGGCCGCTTGACCTGAGCGCATTCGACCGCTTCGACTGGATGGGTTCGGACGCCGAGCTTGAGCGGATCGCGACCCGGCTGGACACGATCCACCACGAACGACTGTTGACGCCCGCGATGATCGACCGGCTGTCGCTGGTGGACGACAAGCTGTACGCGGCGGGTTTGCTGGGTTCAGATGCCGCGGGTCTGTATCAGCCGACCGGCAAGACCGAGGCAGCGAAGTAGCCACGGGAACTTCGGCAGGCTACAGGCCGAAATAGACGCGCGCGACGGCCTCGAGACCCTCCGGCGGATAGCCGCGCGGACCCTGGTAACGCATGCCGTTGATGAAGACCGACGGGGTGCCGCTGACGCCCGCCTGGGTTCCCTCGTTCATGTCGCGCTGGATCAACTGCTTGCCGACGCCCGCGCCCAGATCCGCCTTGAACTTGTTGACGTCGAGGCCGGCTTGCTGGGCATAGCGCTCGAGATCGGGCTGCGTCAGCGCCTGCTGATTCGCAAACAGAATGTCGTGGTATTCCCAGAACTTGCCCTGTGCGGCGGCGGCCATCGACGCCTCGGCGGCAATCTGCGCGTTGTCGTGGATGGTCAGCGGCATGTGCTTGTAGATGACCTTGACGTCATTGGGGAACCGCTTCTGGAACGCCTCGATGCTGGGGCTGAGCTTGGTGCAGAAGGGGCACTGGAAGTCCTCGAACAACACGACCGTGATCTTGGCGTTCGGGTTGCCCTTGACCGGACTGCCTTGGGTCTGGAACTGCACCGCGGGGCCGCCGGTCTGCTCGAAGAACTTGCCGGTGCTGACGGTCGACTCGTACAGGCTGGCCGCAGGCGTGCCGGACGCGACGGCCGACTTGGCCTTGGCCAGCTGCTCGTCGATCAGGACCTTGAGCTGGTCGAAGTTCTTGGGCGGCTTGATACGCACGCCGTTGGCCAGAATGTTGGGGAAGGTGTTGGCCGCGACCTCATTCGCAAGCAGGCTATCGCGCAGCACCTGACCTCGGAACTTGCCGGAATCCAGGTCTTTCTTGAAGCGTACGACGTCCAGACCCACGCCCGCGGCGACGGACTCGATCGTGCCGCGGTCGATGGCCTGCGACGCCATCAGCTTGTCGTGAAACGGCCAGAACTTGCCCTGCGCGTTGGCGGCCAGCGAGGCCTCGGCGGCGGTGGCGGCGTCGGGGTGCGGCGCGGCGATCACCTTCTGCTTGAAGCGGAATTGCACCTTGTCGCCGTACTCCTTGGCAGCCTTGGCGATGGCCGGTGCGAAGTCCGAGCACTCAGGGCAACCGAATGCCGAGAACACAACGACCTTCACCAGCGCCGAATCAGGGCCCAGCTTGGGGTCGTCGGCGTGGATCTGCACGCGCCAGACCTGGTTGGGATCGGCGGGCGCGCTGGGGGCAGCGGCGGGTGCCGAGGGCACGGGCATCGCCGAGGGAGCCGCAGCGGACGTCGGCGGGGACGTCGTCGGGGCCTGTGCCGTCACGGTTTGCGCAGCCGCCGCGTCGGCGGCGACGGCGGGAGCCTGCGTGGCGTGTCGGGTCGAGATACGGCCGCCCACGTAGCCGGCAATCATCAGGGCCAGAAGGACGATCAGGGCATGGTCGCGTTTCATATCGCCTCGTTGCGAAAGGAATCGAAAGTGGGTTCGGAGCGGTGCCGCGGCAGCTGCGGCGGCGAAATCTCCCAACACGGCGCCGCGATACCGCATTCCGGATCGCGATGCAACTGGTCGGCCCACTGCAAGCGCGGCATTTGTCTCAGCGGGGCGCGTCTGGCATCGTGCGGCCCGCACAGATCGACCGGTGGCTAATGTTCTCACCGGGAATCCCGCGAATCCCTTGCAGGAGCGTTGCAGATGTCAAGCCGAAACCGTTGGACCGCCGTGCTGGCGTGCGCGGCACTCACAGCGACGCTAGGGTGCGACTCGGGCTTCATCGACACGGGCGGCTACCTCGTGTCGAACGAGCAGGAGGTCGAGCTCGGTAAGGGTGTCGATGTGGAAATCGAGAAGGAATACAAGATTGTCGACGCGAGCGAGCCGTTGGCTCAGTGGGGCGTGCAGCTCGCCGCCAAGCTTCAAGCGGCGTCGGTGGGTTTCCGCGATCCGGCAGAGTTCGGCGGCTACAAGGTCGAGGTGATCGCCGATGATGAGCTGGTCAACGCATTCGCGGCACCGGGCGGCTACACCTACGTCTCGACCGGCCTGATCCTGTCGGCCAGCAGCTGCGCGGAGATCGCCGGCGTGATGGGGCACGAGATGGGGCACGTCGCCCACCGGCATGGCGTCAAGGCGCTGGAGAAGAGCTATCTGGCAACCGAGCTCGCGACGGCCCTGCTGGGTGAGGGCACGGGAAGTGACTTGGCGGTGTTGGCGTGGGAGTTCCTGGCGTCGACCAAGTTCAGTCAGGTCCAAGAGAAGCAGTCCGACTCGACCGGCCTGCAGATCGCGTTTGATGCGGGCTACAACCCGTACGCGCTGGTCGACTTCTTTCAGGTGCTGTTGGCCCAGGAGCGGGCAGCGGGCGTGGCGATGCCGGAGTTCCTGTCGTCGCACCCGGAGACGCAGGACCGCATCAACGCGATCACGGCCGAGATCGAGAGCCGCTACGGTGCCGCGGTGGACCCGAAGACCACCCAGAGCTACGAGTGTCAGGGCACGCAGTTCAAGCTGATCGACGTGCAGAACGCGATCAAGGCCAAGCAGTACAAGATCAAGGCGGGCACAGGCACGCAGCCCCGGCAGCGAGGCAACTAGCCGCCCGCACTCAGAATCGCATGCCCCACTTGGCCCGGTAGCTGAACCAACTCCACGTGAGCCAAGAGGAAATGCCAATCCCGACGATGACCAGAAACGCGCTGTGGGCGAACAGCAACGCCAACAGCGTCCCTCCCCAGCCACCCAGCGCAATGGCACCCTTCTTCGCGGCTTCACTGCGTTGCTTGGAAAGCGGTCCTCCGGACATCTTGTGCTCCTGGCCCGGCAACAGATCGCGGGCGTTTGCGGCAGGATAGCGCGGACAGCGCCGGATGCGATACCGGGTCAGCAAGCCGTGCTGCTACGGAAGCTTGCCAGCGGACCCGGGTGACTGGAAACTTCGCGTCGAGCGGCCCGTTGCGGCCGCCAGCCCGTGCCGCCTCTGCGGCCGACAGGACTTGCCGTGAATCGCTCCACTCCCCCCCCGACCCCTCTCTTCTGGACCCGAGCCCTGGCTCTGATTTCCCTGACGGCCAGCGCGCTTGCGTGCGGCTCCGCAGCGGGCGGCGGTGGTGGCGGCTACCTGCCGATGGACACCGACGCCAGCTATGACCTCTTCGGCGACGTCTCGCCACTCGATAGGCAGACCGACACGACGCCCGACGTAAACCCGTTGTCGTGCGCCGGTCGCTGTGGGGCCTACGACTCGGTCGCAGCCTGCCAGTGCAACCCTGAGTGCCTGCAGACCAATACGTGCTGCACGGACTACGACCAGTACTGCGCGACGACCTGCAACGTGGCGGGCAACTGCGACGACGGCGACCCTTGCACGTTCGACGACTGCAACGACGGCAGCTGCGTGCACTCTCCCGACCTCAGCTGCTGCAAGTTGGACGCGGACTGCGGGTCACCGATGGGCTGTTCCATGCCCACCTGCGAAAACAGCAAGTGCGTCGAGAAGCCCAAGCCCGGTTGCTGCGCGTTTGGCGAGTGCTGCGACTTCGACATTAGCCAGATCAAGCCCGCGGGCTCGCCGTGTGGCACCCAGCTGCTCGCCACGGAAACCCAGTGCAACGACAACCTGATCCAGCAGCGGGAGCAAGTGGCCGGCTGCGACGGACAGATCGCCGAAGTGTGCAGCCAGGACCCGAATGACGGCGTGTGGTCCGAGTGGAAGACCATCAGCGTGTGCGACAAGACCGCAGGCTGCGTCCCCGGCGCCTCAGGCGAGATGCCCACCTGCAAGGACGGCAAGCTGGCCGAGTGCGTCGACAACGCCGGCTGCGCGGACAAGAACCCGTGCACGACCGACATCTGCAAGGACACCAAGTGCTCGTACGCTCCGGCGGCAGCGGGCGTGACGTGTGGCACCAAGCCTCTGAAGTCTGAGTACAAGTGCAGCACTCCGGGGGCCGACGGCGACGTGATGGTGCGCAACTCGGTTGCGGGCTGTGACGGGTCAGAGGCCATGCTGTGCACCGAGGCCAGCCCGGCCTGGGGGCAGTGGCAGATCGCCAACGCGTGCTCATGGGACCAAGTGTGCAAGGTGACCGACCCGAACACGATCGGCACCTGCGTCGCCAAGCCGGCCTGCACGCCAAACACCACCTGCTGCACCTCCGAAGGCACGCTGGCGGCCGAGGGCTCGGCGTGCGGCACGACCACCCTCGACACCGAGACCAAGTGCGAGACCACCGAGCCCGGCGGCAAGATCCTGTCGCGCAAGGCCGTTGCCGGCTGCTCGGGCTACTCGACCTACTGCCAGAACTCGAGCAGCAGCTACTCATGGGGTCCGTGGGAGATCGCCAAGACCTGCACACAGTTCCAAGCGTGCGAAGAGTCGTGGAACGGTGCGGCGTGCATTTCTCCCTGCAAGGCGGGCACCACGTGCTGCACCGCAGACGGCGTCTATTCGGCCCTGGGCACCAAGTGCGGCAGCTACGAATTGGACAAGGAACAGAAGTGCAGCGGCCCCGAGAAGGGCGGCAAGATCCTGTCCCGCAAGTCCTATCAGGGTTGCGCGGGCGACTCGACCTCATGCTCGTCGCAGGACGCGTACCTGGCGTGGACGGACTGGGCGGTCGAGAAGACCTGCGGCTCGACCCAGGTGTGCGAGGTGCAGTGGGGCTCGGCCAGCTGCGTGTCGGCCATCAAGTGTCAGGCCGGGTCGACTTGCTGCACGGCAGACGGCGCTTGGGCAGCCAAGGGCACCAAGTGCAGCTCGTACGCCAACGAGACCCAGTACAAGTGCGACTCGACGGCCAAGGGTGGCAAGATCTTGGTTCGCAAGGGCTATGACGGCTGCACGGGCACCGGATCGTCGTGCTCGTGGGACAGTCTCGACACATGGTGGGACGTCTGGACCGACTCCGAGACCTGCGGCGCGACCGAGAAGTGTCAGGTCAACGCGAGCGGCACCTCAGGGTCGTGCGTCAGCGCGATCGTCTGCAACGCAGGCACCTCCTGCTGCACGCCCGACGGCGACTATGCCCCCAAGGGCGCCAAGTGCGGAGATTACGTCAAGAAGTCCGAGTACAAGTGCGCGGGTGTCGACAAGGGCGCAGACATCCTGGTGCGCGAGTCGTACAGCGGCTGCACCGGGTCCAGCACTTGGTGCTCGTTTGACGCAGCGGACGACTGGTGGGCCGACTGGAAGATCTACAAGACTTGCGGCGTCGCGCAGTACTGCAGCGTGTCCAGTCCGAACTTCCCCGGCACTTGCACCTCGATCGCGCCCTGACGTGGCAGGTGAGGGGGCGGCCAGCCGTGTACAGGTCAGCCAAGGGCGGCGTTCGGCGCCTCGGCGGTGTTGACCAAGGCGGCGCCGAACAACTGCACCACTTCCAGCGCCACCGGCCACGGGTCGTCCGGCAGGTGACCTGCCAGCCACGCGTACACCAAGCGGTCGATTGCGCCCAAGATCGCCAATGCGATGAAGCGGTCGTCCGTCTTGCGAATGAGGCCGCGCGCCATCAGCGAAGCAAGCAGCTCCGCCACGAACGCATCCAGCTGGCCACTGCGTGAACGCAGCCAGTCGCCCACCGAGCCCGGGTTGCGCTGCTCGCGGTAAAACAGCAGCGTCGCGTCAGGGGCTTGCGACACGGCGTCGATCAGCGCCTGGGCCAGTGCCAGGTATGCTGCCTGCGTGCCGTCCTCATCCACGGCCTCGTCCAGCGCCTTGCGGGCATCGACCAGCGCGTCTACCGCGGGGTCCAGTACGGCGCACACAAGCGTCCGGAAGATCGTCTCTTTGTCGTCGAAGTACAGGTAGAACGTGCCGCGAGCTACCCCGGCCTCGGCGGCGATCTGCTCGATGGTGGTGGCATGGAAGCCCTGCTCCAGAAACAGCCGCCGGGCGGCCGCCTCAAGGTCGGTGCGCTTCTTGGTCTTGTTCTCTTCCCGCCTACCCATCTCGATTGTCCCTTGCGCGAAGGCAACTTGTAGCAGGCCACTGGGGCTTGCGCCAACAGCGCACAGGCTTGGCGCGGCGGCTGGCGGCTACACGCTGCCGAAGGCCACGACGCGCCAATGCCCTTCCTGTAGACGAAACGCATTGAAGAACAAGGGGGCGTGGGGACGGCCGGCGGCGGCCAACCACACCACGACATCGGATTCCGCAAGGTGGGGGAGCGCGCCGCGCAGGTGCGGCCGTGACGTGACCCAGGCATCGAGTGCCGGGGAGCGCAGGCTTCCGACGTCGCACCATCCTGCCGCGCAGAACGTCCGAGGTGGCACGCGATCTGCGCGTGCGTTGGCTGTGAGAATGGGCGTAAAGCTGCGCCGCACGGTCTCTGTTCCCTGCACCGGAAGACGTCCTTCGTCGATGAACAGGTCGCCCAGACAGTCCAGGAATGCTGCAGACCCCGCGTAGAACGCAGCGGCCTGACGCGTCGCTGCGCCAACCAGCGCCGTCGGCAGCGTGTCAGGAGGATGCAGCGGTGAAGCGACCGGCATGGAGGTCCCTGCACGCCACGCCCCCGGAAGTGACTGGGGGCGCAGCGTAGCGAAGGGGATTACTTGAGCTTGATGCGGGCGACCAGCGGGCGACGCTGTGCCGGGTTGCTGGTGACGATGCTGCCAGCGGCATCAGTTCCCTGCGAGCCGACGACGTACACGGACCCGGAGACACCGTCGAGCCAGATGCGGCCCACTGACGTCTGCTCGTTGGGCGAGCCGCAGGTGATCAGGTTCTTGTCGTAGATCAGCAGCTTGTCCCACACCCACTTGGTGCCGTCGTAAGTGCCGTGCAGCACGAACACAGCCCGGCAGACGCCCAGCGAGTAGTACTCGCCGGCCACCCACGCGGTCTTGTCGGAAACCTCGACGGAGCGAACGTCGAACGCGGCGCTCCAAACCACGGGCATGCCGACGAAGCTGGGTGTCTCCGAGGACCACTTGCCTCCCTCAAAGCTGAGCAGCGTGCCGTACGCACCGCCGGCCAGCACATGGTCGGCTGCCGAACCGTCGATCGCACGCAAGGCACCCATCGACGGGCTACCGACCGGATTGATCGGCGCGACAAAGGGTTCCTTCAGCGTGCTCGACTCGATCAGCGCCAGACCGCTGAACCCGGCCGCGCCGCCACATGAGCTTACGGTGTTGCCGTCCCAGAACGCCACGCCTGCGTACGTCGGCGAACCGTTGCCATCCAGCACCGAGCCAGCGATGAAGACCGCCTTGTCCGATGCAGCGAAGATGCCCGCGACGTCCATGCGCACCTGACCGCAGGACAGCGAGGTCTGCGAGCCGATCGCCATGCGGGCTGCGCCGACCCAAACGTTGTTGGCGCCGTGGCTGACACGACCAAGCGTGCTGACGAGGCCCTGATTGTACGACGGACCACCGTACACATACATCCAGGTGTTGTTTGCAGCGTAGACGTCGACGGCTGTCAGACCACGCGGATAGAAGCTGTTCAAGTTCCAGAGTTGCGGCGAGTTGTTCGAGGACCAGTAGCCGGGTGTGCCGGCTTGCTCCATCGTCAGAGGGTACTGATTGCTGTTGAAGTCCCCGACTGAGAGCCGATTCGCCATGGCGTTCATCGACGTGTACCACCCGGAGTTGAATCCTTGGGTGCCGCGAGCAGAGATGGTCAGGTTCGTCTCTGCCGTCTCGACCATCGAGCCAACCTTGTAGGAGAGCGTGGTGCCGCTGTAGTAGCCGCTCCACGCCGACAGGTTGACCGGAGCCTTGTCGCCGGCTCGGCCAATGCCCGTCAGCATGCCCTGCACCGTACCGCCCGGCATGGCCTGGACGGAGATCTCGAGGCCCGTGCACAAGCTGCCAGAGCAGAATTGGCCAATCGTGTTCAGAGGTCCGCTCTTGCACACGGTGCCAAACGCCCTGTCCACGGCACCGCAACCGGCCTTCGGGTCGCAGACGTCGGTCGTGCACTCCAGACCGTCGTCGCAGGTCTTGGGCGCAGGCGGCACGCACTTGCCTGCGATACAGGTGGACACCGGCTGGTACTGGGTGCCGGCGCACAAGCCATCGGCGCACGGCACGCCGTCGGCCCACGGCAAGTGCAGGCAGCCCTTGACCGCGTCGCACAGGTCGTTGGTGCAGAAGTTCTTGTCGTCGCAGTCCGGCGGGAGGCTGCCGACGCACAAGCCGACCGCGCAGACGTCCTTGGTCGTGCAGGCGTCGTTGTCGTCACAAGTGGCGGTGTTGTTGGCGAACACGCAGCCCTTGCCGGGGTCGCAAGAGTCGTTGGTGCACACCTTGTTGTCGTTGCACACCAGCTTGGCGCCGCCGACGCAGGAGCCGTTGGCGCAGGTGTCCTTGGTTGTGCACGCGTCGTTGTCGCTGCAACTGAGCACGTTGTTGGTGAAGACGCACCCCTTCACGGTGTCGCACTTGTCGTCCGTGCACGTGTTTTTGTCGTCGCAGGTCGGGGGCACGCCGCCCACGCACTTGGTGGCCGCACACTTGTCGTTGGTGGTGCAGGCGTTGCTGTCATCGCAGGTCACGGTGTTGGCCGTGTACACGCAGCCCTTGACCGGGTCGCAGGAGTCGTTGGTGCAGATGTTCTTGTCGTCGCACACCACAGCTTCTCCGGTGCACTTGCCCGCGCTGCAAACGTCCTTGACGGTGCACAGGCTGTTGTCGGTGCACGCGTTGGTGTTGTTCTGTTGGATGCAGCCAGTCTGCGGGTTGCACAGGTCGTTGGTGCACACGTTGTTGTCGTCGCAGCTCTTGGGGGCCGGCGGTGCGCCGCAGACCTTGTCTGTGCAGACGGGGGCGCCCTGGAACTGGCCGTTGCCCGTGCAGCCGGTCTCGCCGCACGCCGTTCCGTTCGGCACGGTGAGGTTGATGCAGCCGCCCTGTGCGTCACACGAGTCGGTCGTGCAGAGGTTGTTGTCGTCGCAGTTCTTGCCGCCGGTGCCCTTGCAGACGCCACCCGCGCAGAAGTCGTTGGTGCTGCACTCGTTGCCGTCGTTGCACGCAGCCGTGTTCGGTGTGGTGGTGCAGCCCTTGGCGGGGTCGCACTTGTCGTCGGTGCACGGGTTCTTGTCGTCGCAGACGAGCGCTGCGCCGGACTTGCAGACCCCGTTTGCGCAGGCGTCGTTCACCGTGCACAGCGAGCCGTCGTCACACGCCGCCGTGTTGTTGACGGTCTTGCAGCCGGCCACCTTGTCGCATACGTCATCGGTGCAAGGCTGATTGTCGTTGCAGATGACGATGTTGCCGCCCTTGCAAAGGCCAGCAGAGCACGCGTCTTGCGTCGTGCAGGCGTCGCCGTCGTTGCAGGCGAGGGTATTGTTGACGTGACCGCAGCCGCCAGAGGGGTTGCACGAGTCGTCGGAGCACGGGTTGTTGTCGTCGCAGCTGATCGGGTCACCGGTCTTGATGCAGGTGCCGGAGGTGCAGGTCGAGCCCGGAATCTGCGTCAAGCCGTCGCAAGCGGGCGCGATGCAGGTCGCGCCGTCGGTCGCGCTGGCGCTCTGGCAGCCCTTGGTCGGGTCGCACGAGTCGACCGTACAGGCGTTGCCGTCGTCGCACACGACCGGCTGGCTGGCGGTGCAGGCGCCGTCTTTGCACGTGTCGTTCTTGGTGCAGGCGGAGCTGTCGTTGCACGATGCGACATTGTTTGTCGCGATGCAGCCCTTGGACGGGTCACAGGCGTCGTCGGTGCAGACGTTGGCGTCGTTGCAGTCCTTCTTGTCGCCGGGCACGCAGATGCTGCTCAGACACAAGCCGGCCGAGGTGTAGGTCGAGCCGTTGCAGCCTGCCGCGGCACACACCGCGCCGTCTGCCAACGGCTTGGCCGCGCATCCGGTCTTGGGGTCGCAGGTGTCCTCGGTGCACGCGTTGTTGTCGTCGCAGGTCAGGGCAGCGCCGGGCTTGCAGGTGCCCTCGATACACATGTCGCCCTTGGTGCAGGCGTCGCCGTCGTCGCAAGCGGATGCGGTCATTGTGTGTTTGCAGCCTGCCGCCGGGTCGCACGCGTCGGCGGTGCAGGCGTTCAGGTCGTCGCACACCTTCTCGGCGCCCGTGCACACGGCCGAGATGCAGGTGTCTTCGGTGGTGCAGGCGTTGCCGTCGTCGCACGAGCCCTGAAGTTCCTCATACATGCAACCCTTTACTTCGTCACAACTGTCCTTGGTGCAAGGGTTCTTGTCGTCGCAGGACTTGACCGTGCCGGTCTTGCACTCGCCTGTGCCGCAGTAGTCGCCCTCGGTGCACGGGTTGCCGTCTTCGCAGACGCCGCTCTTGGGCGAGTTGACGCAGCCTGAGCCAGGGTCGCAGCTGTCGTTGGTGCACTGCATGCCGTCGTCGCAGTTGGTGACGCCGCCGCCCTGACATTTGCCTTCCTTGCACGCATCGTTCGAGGTGCAGAAGTCGTTGTCGTTGCAGGGGGTCGTGTTGGGCGTGGTCGTGCAATCGCCCGTCTTGACGTCGCACGCGTCGGTCGTGCACGGATTCTGGTCGTCGCACGCCTTGGCCTTGCCCGGCAGGCAGTCGCCGGACTGGCAAACGTCGCCCACGGTGCAGCCGTTGCCGTCGTTACAGGCCTTGCCGTTGCCGGCGGGCTTGTTGGCGCACTTCCCGGTCACACATGCGTCGTCGGTGCAGTCCAGGCCGTCGTTGCAGTCGCTGTCGGCCTTGCACTCGCAGAACGGTGTGCCCAGGCACTTGCCGTACGCGCAGGCGTCTCCCTGCGTGCACGCGTTGCCGTCGTCGCAGACGTCCGAGTTGAACGCGCCCACGCAGCCCAGACCGGGCACGCACTTGTCATCGGTGCAAGCGTTGTCGTCGTCGCAAGTCTTGGCGGTGCCCGGCTTGCACTTGCCCTCGAAGCACTTGTCGTCCTGGGTGCAGGCGTCGCCGTCGTCGCACGGGTTGTCGGAAACAGCGTCGAACTGGCAAACACCCTGATTGCAGGTGTCAAACGTGCAAGCGTCCTTGTCGTCGCACCCCTTGTCCTCGGTGCAGCTGCAGCTGGGCTTGCCAAAGCAGAGGCCCGCCGAGCAGGCGTCGCCCGTGGTGCAGTCGTTGCCGTCGTTGCAGGCGCCGGTGTTCGGCTTGAAGGCGCAGTTGCCCGTGTCGGGGTCGCAGGCGTCGTCGGTGCACGGGTTGCTGTCGTCGCAGGTCACGGTGCTGGAGCCGGGTTCGCACTTGCCCGCAGCGCACTTGTCGTTCTTGGTGCAGGCGTTGCCGTCGGTGCAAGCCGTCGTGTTCGGCAGGTAGGTGCATCCGGCGGCCGGGCTGCAGTTGTCGTCGGTGCAGGGGTTGCCGTCGTCACAGGTCAGGGCCGCGCCGTTGCCGCACTTGCCGTCCTTGCAGACATCGTTCTGGGTGCAGCCGTCGCCGTCGTCGCACGCTCCCTCGAACGCGGTGTGGAGGCAGCCCGTGGCCTTGTCGCACGTGTCGGTCGTGCAGGCAGAGCCGTCGTCGCAGTTGGCCGCGCCACCGGCCACGCACTTGCCAGCGTTGCAGGCGTCGTTGGTCGTGCACACATCGCCGTCGTCGCAGGCGACCGTGTTGTTCACGTACTGGCACACGCCCGCGGCGTCGCAGGTGTCGGTGGTGCAGGGGTTCTGGTCGTTGCAGTCGGCCGGCACGCACGTTCCCACGCCATCGGCCGTGACCGTGTCGGGCAGCACGACGTCAGCAGTGTCGCCCACGACCGCATCGACGGCGTCGGCGAGGACGTCCCCTTCTTCCCCTTCAGGTCCGATCACAATGTCATCGCTGCCGCAGGCAGAGAGCAGAAGGATCGGAATCAGGGCAAGAAATCCGACCGTCGTCGAAGTGAGGCGAGGATGTCGACACATGGGAACCCCCTTATTAGGGCAAAATGGTCTCAAATTGGGACGATCGCGAGACCCTGCGGAATTCGGTTGGACCCGTCGCATGCGAGTCCTTGGGGAGAGCACGGCGCCACAAACTAAAGATTCGTCAGGCCGTGAAGCTGGCTAGGATACTGCGAACGATCGGGATCTGCGAGAGGTTCGTCGAACTTCGTTTGACCTGCCGCGAAGACCCCGGGGAATGCGCAATGACACGAAATTTCACACGAGTTTGCGAAGGACCTGCTGACCCGGAACGGGACAATTTGCTCCGGCCTCGCGGGACTGGCCGGTCGCACGGGGGGCTGCTATCGTCGCGGCTGCCCGTGGCTCTGGCCGCAAAGGCGCCCCCCCCCCGGACCTGCCTCTCGGATCTGCCGTGACCTGTGACTCCGCTGAACAACCCCCGTTGTCCTTTCCTGTCGTCGTCGTTCGCGGTGGCGGTGACCTGGGCAGTGGCGTGGCGGTGGCGCTGCGTCGGGCGGGCTGGCCCGTGGTCGTCCAGGACCTGCCGCGTCCGACCGCGTTGCGACTGACCGTTGCCTTCGCGTCGGCCTCGTTGTCCGGGCGCGTTCAGGTGGGCGAGTTCACGGGCGTTCACGCACCGACGCACGACGCTGTCCGGCAGGCGCTGGAGAACGGAGACGTGCCGGTCTGGACCGGCGGTCTGGCGGAACTTCTCGTGCAGCTGCGGCCGCACGCATTGGTCGACGCGCGGTTGCGGGGCTTGAGCGACGCGGACCTGACCCCTGACGTCGCACCCGTGGTGGTCGCACTGGGTCCCGGTTGGCGCGCTGGCGAGCACTGCACTTACGTCATCGAGACCCAACGGGGACCCGACCTGGGCCGCGTCATCGAGTCGGGGATGGCCCAGTCGCACACGGGCGTCCCGGGAGACGTGCAAGGGCTGACGAACGAACGACTTCTTCGAAGCCCAACCGCCGGCGTCCTGCGACGTCACCGGCAAATCGGCGACGTTGTCGAGGCTGGCGAGGTGGTGGCCACAGTGGGCGGTCAGCCCGTCGTGGCGGTGATCTCGGGCATGATTCGGGGCTTGCGGCTCGATGGGTTGTGGATGGAGCAAGGGCGCAAGGTCGGTGACGTAGACCCTCGGCGAGACCGCGCGCTGTTGGACGTGCCCAGCGACAAGGCAGAGCGGGTCGGCGCCGGCGTGGTCGAGGCACTCCGTCGGGCGGGCGAGCGTGCGCGCGATCGGTAGACCGTGAAGCCTTGACGCCGCAAGGGACTTGTCGCACGGTGCTGCGCCGCGACTTCAGACCCGACCTGGCCCCGGCAATGCTCGGGGAGGTCCGCCGGACAGGAGAATCCCCCCATGCCCCGTTTCCTCCGCTCGCGCTATTTGCTGCCCCTGGGCGACACGCTCGGCCGCGCCACCCGCATCCACGACGGCTATGTGCTGTGGCAGGGCGACTGCCTGCTGGAGGTCGGCGCCTACACGCCCGAGGTCGGTGAGCGCCTGCTGGCTGCACACGGACCGACGCTGGAGGTGATCGGCCGCAAGGACGCGCAAGGTCCCGCCACGCTTGCGGATCTGGTGCAGCTGCCGGGTGTCGTCCTGCCGGGCTTCGTCAAGTGCCACGGCCACGACCACGAGCCGCCCATCATCGGTCTGGTCAAGGACGTCCCGCTGACCAAGTGGCTGGATGGCATCGTCAATCCGTTCACCCGCTTCATGACCGAGGAGCGCGACCGGCTGATCCAGCTGCTGGGCCGCACGCCGCAGCAGGTGTCGTACTTCAAGGCGCGCTTGGATGACCTGTCGTATGGCATCACCACCGCGATGACGCACCACTGCAACTACTCGAAGTACTTTGCGGACGACTTGGTGGCGTCGGCGGAAGCGGCCGGCACGCGCCTGATCGCTGCGGTCGGCAGCCAGGACCGGCACTACTACGCCGCCATCCTCGATACGCCCGCGCAAGCGGTGGCGCGGCTGGACGGCTATCACGCCAAGCACGCGGGCAAGGCGCGCATTCAGGTGATTCCTGGCCCCGACCAGCTGTTCTCCAATGGCCCCGAGATGCTGCAGGCGCAGAAGGCCTGGGCGCGCGAGCACGGCACGCTGTTTCACTGCCACAGCGCCGAGGAGAAGGCGACGACCGCCTGGTTCCGCCAGACGTACGGCGAGACCGAGGTCGAATACGCGTTGCGGATCGGCATTTTGGACGAGCACACGGTGCTGGCCCATCAGGTGCACACGACCGAGGGCGACCTGGAGATCCTGGCGCGCACCGGCACGCGCATCGTGCACAACCCGCTGGCGAACACGATTCTCGGCTCGGGCATGCCGCCCATCATGGGCATGCTCGAGAAGGGCATTCCGGTCGCGGTCTCGACCGACGGCTCGGGCAGCGCCGACAACCAGAACATCCTGGCGGCTGCGCGACTGGCCTCGCAGTATCAGAAGGCCCTGCACTGCAACGCGGAATACTTGCCGGCACAGCAGGTGCTCGAGATGATCACGATCGACGCGGCGGCCGTTCTGGGCGTGAAGGCGGGCAGTCTCGAGCCCGGCAAGGCGGCGGACCTGGTGCTGCTGGGCCTCGACAAGCCGAACATGGTGCCGACGCGCCTGAACAATGTCGTCGAGAACCTGATCTGGGCTTCCGACGGCAGCGAAGTGCGCCTGGTGGTGGCGAGCGGTGAGGTGGTGCGCGAGGGCGACCGCTACCTGACCCTCGACGCAGATCGCATTCTGCGCGACGTGACCGTGCTGGCCGAGGAGTACGACCGCTGGTCCGCAACTGCGCCCACGCTCAGCGGTACCGGCGTCAACGTCTGATTGCCCGGCCCTCGCCTGCTGCCCTCTCCTCTGACGACGTCAGCGTTGACCGTCCGACCCCGCAGGGCCACCATCCGGTGCCGTGGGGCCGGCACGGTCTCCCGGCGGAGCGCGCGATGTCGGCACACCCCTTGCGCATTGCCTTCGTCGCGCTGCTGATCGTCGTGCTGTCCGGTCTGGTGCCGACCTCTGGTGACGCCCTGACCCTCAAGCTCGTCTCGACCAAGAAGCCGTGGCCGTCCGTCACCGTGCGGCATTACACCATCGCCAAGCCTCTGAACCGCCTGTGGGTCGTCAGCGTCGACTTGTGCGGCAGCAACGTGCACATCGATGCGACGCGGGCTCCTGACATCACCGAGACGGCAGGGGACTGGGGCGGCGACCGCGGCGCACAGATCGCAACCAACGGCGACTTCTACAAGACCGGTCCCGTGCGCGTGTACGGTCAGGCGGTGGGCGACGGCGTGCCCTGGCCGCTGATTCAGACGGGTGTGCATCCGGACTATGCGTCCGAGTGGTACGCAGGCGACTTCGGCTGGATCGCATTTGGCCATGATGCTGTAGAGTTCTCGCACACGGGGTTGGTCAAGAAGCTGTCGGCGTCCAACGGCGTGTCGCAGGGCTGGAGCCCCAAGAAGTACACGCCCACGCTGCCGCCCGGCGTCCTGGGGCTGGTCAGCGGGTTTCCCGAGCTGGTGACCGAGGGCAAGAAGGTCGCGTGTGCCTCGCCCACCGCGTCGACGTGCTTTCCCGACCGCAGCGACATGCGCGCGCGCCATCCCCGCACGGCGATGGGGCTTTCGCAGGATCGCAAGACGTTCTTCCTGGTGGTCGTCGATGGCCGCACTTCCAAGTCGTTGGGCATGTACGGCACCGAGCTGGCCGACGTGGTCGCACAGGTCGGCGCGTGGCAGGCGTTCAACCTCGACGGCGGCGGGTCGAGCGAACTGTGGCAGGCGGGGACCGGCTACCTCAACGACGTCTCGGGCAACAACAACGGCAGCGGCACCCGACCCGTCGCCAACCACTGGGGCATCATCGCCAAGGCCGTCACCGGCTTTCCCGCGCGTCCGGGCCACTGCATCGACAGCAAGCCCTGCGGCGTGATCCCCGCGGCGGGTGGCACCGTCGACAATTCCGGAGCGTGTTTCCGTACGTTCGGTGCCCAAGCGTCTTGGCACACCGAAAAGGTTGGCAACGGCGGCAGCCTGCGGTGGACCAATGCCTACTCCAGCAGCCAACCTGACAATTGGGCGTGGTGGCGCCTGCAGTTCGCCGAGGCCGGCACCTACAAGCTCGAGTACAAGGCAAACGCCGCGTGGGGCTTCTGGACCAAGGTCAAGCATACGATTCGCGCTGGGGGCAAGAACGTTGATGTGGTCGTCAACCAGAAGGCGGGCAGCGACTGGACGGTCATCGGTACCTACACGTTCGCAGCTGGTGGCGATCAGTGGGTGGCGATCTTCGACCACGCCAGCGGCACCGTCGCCAAGAATCAGCACATCGTCGCCGATGCCGTACGCCTGACGCGGGTCGATCCGTTCTGCGGCGACGGCACCTGCAACAGCTTGGACACTTGCGCGAACTGCCCAAAGGACTGCGGCGCGTGCCCCGTGTGCGGCGACGGCACTTGCAGCGGCGACGAGGCTTGCGGCACCTGCGCCCAGGACTGCGGCGCGTGCGTGTCCGTGTGCGGTGACGGCGAGTGCGCGGGCGGCGAGGCGTGCGCGACCTGCACAGCCGACTGTGGCGAGTGTCCTGCCGTGTGCGGTGACGGCGAGTGCACGGGGGGGGAGGACTGTGCCTCGTGCGGCGCGGACTGCGGCCCGTGTCCGTCGGTGTGCGGCGACGGCGACTGCGACCAGAGCGAGGGCTGCGCAACATGTCCCGCCGACTGCGGAATGTGCGGCTCGGTCTGCGGCGACGGCACTTGCCAGCTCGACGAGGGCTGCGGCACCTGTTCTGCGGATTGCGGTGCGTGTGCCGAGGTCTGCGGCAACGGCAACTGTGCGCTGGGCGAGGACTGCGGCAACTGTCCGATCGACTGCGGCGCATGTCCTGAGGTTGACGTCGCAGACGGGTGTGGCGGCGATGGCTGCGACGACGTGGTCGCGGACGTGGAACCCGGGGCGACGGATGGGGAAAACCCAGACGGCGCGGCGCTTGCCGACGACGACGCTGCCGGCAGCGACACAGGCGTTGCCGACGAGGCGACCGACGCGGCGCTGCTCGACGTTGACGCGGAAGATGCGTGGTCACTTGAGCTTGCGGGGGCCGACAGCTCACCTGCCGACACGGCCACCAGCAACGCGTGGACCGGGGCGTCTCAGGGAGGTTGCCAAGCCGGCACGTCGGGGCGCGGGCCGACAAGCCCGGGTTGGCCGTGGCTGCTGGTCGTCGCCGCCGCCGCGGTCGGCGTCAGACGGCGCAAGCTTCTGTAGCGTCAAGGATTGGGGACACGAGGTCAGGCGCGGTGGCGCAGCGCCCCAGACCTGCGCCAAAGCACGACGGTCAGGCCCGCAAGTGCAAGGAGCAGTAGTCCGCCCATCGGAAGTGTCGAGCGTGACGCAGAGCAGCCGGCGCTGTTCGGCGCCGCCAGCGCGTTCACCGGCACGCCACTTCCGCCGCCGTCGCCCGCAGGTAGCCCATCGCGCGGGGACCCATCGGTCGTGGTCGTTGCATCGTTGGCGGGCGGGAAGAAGTCGTCGGGGTCGAAGGACAAACCGCCGCACAATCCGAACTTGCACGGTGAGTCTTCTGGGCAGGGCAGCAGCTTCGGCTCTCCGCCAGTACAGGGGCTGGTCAACTGCACGGCGCTGCCGACACAGCTGGCCTTGACGACCTGGTCACCGCCGGTGTGGGTACAGGCGCCGTCCTGGCAGCCGTCTTGCGTGCAGTCCTCGCCGTCGTCGCAGGTCAACGGGGCTCCGGCGGAACATGCACCGGCAAAGCAGCTGTCGCCTACGGTGCAGCCGTCGCCGTCGTCGCAAGCTCCGTCGGTGGCGATGGCGGTGCACGTTCCGTCCTCGCAGCCGTCCAAGGTGCACGGGTTGGCGTCGTTGCAGGGCTTGGGCGTGCCCGCGCACACGCCGTCCGCGCACGCGTCGGCATAGGTGCAGGCGTTGCCGTCGCTGCAGCCGCCGGCTTGGGGGACGTGGGTGCACTGCCCACCGAAGCAGGCGTCGCTTGTGCACGGATTGCTGTCGTCGCAACCGAAGTTGGGGCCCGCGAGGCAGCCACCGTTTGCACATGCGTCACCGGCTGAGCAGGGGTTGCCGTCGTCGCACAGGGCTGCGTTCGGCACGTGCTGGCAGACTCCACCGACGCAAGGGTCGTCGGTGCAGGGGTTGCCGTCGTTGCAGTCGGCGCACGGAGGGGGGCCGCAGATGGCACTGCCGGGGCCGGACTGTCCGGGTAGCTGTGAGCAGGGTTGGTCAGGCGGGCAAGGGACTTCAGCCACGCCGCCCACGGCGTCGCAGCGAAAGCGCTTGCCTTGGAAGCAGAGGTCGCCGGCGGTGGGAACCGCGCTGGGGCTGGCCGCGCAGAACGCCGAGATGCAGGTCGCGGGGCCACCCAGCACCGTCGAGCACCACGCACCATAGGCACCGCAGTCGCCGGGGTCCTTGAGAATGCCGTTGTCGCAGGTCGCGATCTTCCCGCTTTTCTCATCCGGCGTACACACTTGCGTCAGTCCGGTGGCGGGGCATAGGGTCGAAACGCAGCGCACGCCCAAGCTGTCTGCGACGCAGGTGCCGGCCGATGCGGCGCAGTCGACCTTGCCGCACTTGCCATCGATGGCGACGGTGCCTTCGCAGTGCGGTTGGCAGGTCGTCGTGTCCTGTAGCAGCTTGCGCTGGCGAGCGCCGTAGTCCGCGCTGACCGACCGCAGCCCATACACACAGCCGGATGTACAGCCCTTGCACTCGTAGGCGTACACGCTGCCCCAAGGATCACCCTTGACATACAGAAAGATGTGACCCGCGCCGTTCTTGTTGTAGGTGAAGGCGTCGGCCTTCTGGACATCGGCCTTGGCGATCTTGGTCCACCAAGTCTCTTGCGTCGTGTAGTTCAGCGTGCTGTACGGGTGGTAGTAGGTGTCCAGCGCCGTCGGCTTGTCGACCTGCCATGCCTTTCCCACGAAGCCGCTGCAGTCCGCTCCCCAGGAACCCGCGTGGGTGCAGGCCGGGCAGCCGTCGGGGCCGGTCGGCGTGCACGTGCCCTTCGCGGTCGCCCCGGGCTGCCACTTGGCACCACCCCACCAGTACGAAAAGCCGACCACCGTCTTGCCCAGCGCCAAAATCGCGTCGCGGGTCATGGGCTCGGGCTTGGCAAACGCCGGCGGCGCCCACGCGAAGGTCACCGCCACCAGAGTGAGAAACGTCAGGCGTCGGCGGGTCATGGCGCCCACCTCTCGATGCGCAGACCAGACTCACCGCGGCACATGCTGTACAGGGCGCCGTCGCCGCCGATGCGGGCGGTGCGGAACTGTTCCTCTGGTCCGACGGGAGGGCACAACGTCAGGCGCTGCACTTCCCGTCCGGTCGCATCGACGGCGATGGCAACGCGGCCTCGCTCGACGGGTGCGTCCTCACCCGGCACGAAGCGCGCCAGGTCGACCACGACCCAAGTCCTGCCCGCTGCGTCGAAGTCTACGTCGGCGATGGCCCAGATCGGCAGCGGCAGGGTGAGGTTCGCCACCCACTCCGGCGCGATTTGTGGCCGGTGTGGCAGTGCAAGTGCTTGCAGCACCACGCGATTCGGCGGCACCCGCAGCGCCTTGACCGCACGCTGTCCGCCCGGCACCACCCGACCGGGTAGTGAGGGCCGCACCGCGTCTGGCACCCCCGCCGTGTCCGCGACCCGCACCAGCGTTGCGTGGTCGACCTCGATCCACAGGCCGTCGCCGCGTTGCCATAAAGCCGACATCGCGCCGGGCTCAGTCACGCCGCTGGCTGTCAAGGCAACCTCGGCCCGCGTCGCTCCCGTCGCCGCATCGACCAAGCGCGCTGTCTTCGACACGAAGCGATCCAACAGCCACATCCCGCCAGCCGCGGCCAGCGCCAAGTCCTGAACCGACCCGGGTACTTGCACGGCTCCCAGAGAGGTCACGGCACCGTCGGCCGCCACATGCAGCCGCTGCACCCGCTCGTTGACCTGATCCAGCAGCGCAATCGTGCCGTCGGCTCCGACGTCGAAGGCCATCGGCGCTTCCGGGTTCTGCTCGGCCGCCCAGCGTCGCCCAGCCTGACCGGGAGCCCCCCCCCACGGTAGGTCGGCAACCCAGGTCCTGTGCCAAGCTCCCTGAGGTGCCGCGGCAGCGGTGGCTGTCGCGGTTTTCGGCGCGACGGACTGACCCAGCCCGGTCGGTGCGGTCGGAACCTGAAGGGTTGGAGCCGACCCTCTCATCTGGGCCGACGCAGGCGTGCCGGACAGGCCGGAGCCAATCGGCTGACACGCAACGAGCGCCAGAGCAGCGAACAGCGCCAACACGTCATGTCGCCAACGGGTTCCGAAGGACTGGGCAGCCATGCGTGCCTCCTGCCGGGCAAAGTGGGCTAGTCGAGGTTGTAGAACAGCTGGCACAACGGCTTTTGGCAGGTCGGGTCGGCCATACCCTTGTCGCAGTACAGGCCGGCGCTGCAGTCGAACAGGCAGGCTTCACCCTGCTTTGGCAGCGGCGCACAACGCAGTGTCCCCACGCCATCCGGCACGCACGAGCCCTGCGGGCCGCACTCGTTGCCGTCCTTGCACTTCTCGCCGGTCGCCAGGACTTTGGCGCACTTGCCCAAGGTGAAGCTGCAGAACAGGCCGTCCTGACAAGCATCGTTCTCGCACTTGTCGCCTTCCGCCAGCTTGAGCACGCAGAAGCTGCCGGACGGCCCGAACGCGCACGCCAAGTCGCCGCCCTTGCCGTCGCCGGTGACGTCGGCTTGGCTGCACTTCGATGGATTGGCGCACGCTTCGCCCTTGCCCGGCGGGGGCTTGCAGACAAACGTGTCGGCCTGACAGGCAAGGCCCTCACCGCACACGAATGGCCCCATCTCGCCCATCGCGCACGGCTGGCCGTCGCTGGGCATCACCTCGCAGGTCTGCTTGTCCGGGTGGCACGCAAGCCCGGTCGCGCAGCCCGTGCCGTTGGCGCAAGGCAGCCCAAGTCCGGGCAGCGGCTCGCACTTGGCGTCCTTGCAACTCAGGCCCGCCAAGCACTCGCCGTCCTGGGTACACGGCGTCCCCTGCACCTTTCGCGGCGCGCAGGCGTTGAAGTAAGGCCCCAGGCACTTGCCGCCGTTGCCGCAGGCGGTGCCCGCAGTGCAGGTCGTCTGAGGAATCAAGCACTTGCCCTCGACGCACGCGAGCATCAAGCCGCAGTCCTCGTCTTGGCCGCAGGTCGCGCCCGCATCGCCGGGAGCGGTACACTTGCTCGAAAGGCATTGCGTCAGCGGGGGGCATTCGGCGTTTGTCGCGCAGGGTTCGCCCACGGCGTGGGTGCTGATGCACACGTGGGTGTCCGGATAGCACACCCGCGACGCGCACTCGCCGTGGCTCTGGCACGGGCTCCCGTCGGCCAAGCCCGCAGCCCCGCACTTGCCGGAAACGCAGCCGGTGCCGTCGGCGCACGGAGCTTCCGTGCTCATGCACGCTTCGGAGCCCTTGGCGGTCCACACCAACATGCCGCGGCAGGCGGTGTACGGGATGGCGTCTTTGGCGGTGACCATGCACGCTGGCAGGGTCTTGTCCAGCCAATCCAGGCACTTGGCGACCTCGGCGGGATCAAACGCGAGGGCTTGCGACTGGTCGATCATGGAACCGACCTTGCCCATGTCCTTCTGGCAAACGGACTGCATCTTCGCCAGGCAGTCCGCCGTCGACAGCGCGCCGCCCTTGGGAGCACCACAGCCACAGCTCGCGGCCCGGTCACACGCCCAAGCGGCCCATGGGTCGCAGAAGGCCGTGAGGTTCGGCACCAGCGTGGGCGTCGACGTGTCACCGTCGGCGGTCGTGTCCGCCACATCCAGCACCGTCTCTTGGGCGGTGTCGGCTGCGGTGTCGACTGCATCGGGGTCGGTCGAGGCTGTCGTGCCGCCCCCGGAACACGCTGCGCACAGCATCACCCCGACAATCCAGACCTTGCGCATCCCCGTCCCCCTACGCCCCGGTGCCCGGGTGCGGCGCAGCTTGTCAGAAACGCGGTCGCGGCGTCCACGGAAAGCCGACGCATCCGGGCGCCGCATGTTCGCTCGCAGCGGGATTTCGCCGCGCGGAAATCGTCGCCTTGCCGCCAGCCTGCCCCTCCGCTACAACGGCGCCGACAGACAACTTGTGCGGCGGAGGCTTGCGATGGCACGACAGCGGCGGCGTTTCTGGACGTTCGGAGGTCTGGCGCTTGCGGTGGCGATGTTGGCGGCAGTTCCCGGCAGCGCCGGCGTGCCCGGGCGGGTACTCGTCGAGGGCCTGCTGACCAGCACGGGCGGCGGTCCGGCGGCCGACGGCAAGTACGCAATGACCTTTCGCATCTATGGCCAGGCCGTGGGCGGCGAGGCGCTGTGGCAAGAGGCGGCGCAGGCCGTCGACGTGGCGAACGGCAGCTTCTCTGCCGCCTTGGGTGCGACAGCCGCCATCGACCCGGCGCTGCTGGCCAACAACACGTGGCTGGGGCTGCAGGTTGGCGAAGACCCGGAATTGACGCGCAAGCCGCTTGCCTCCGTGTTCCTGGCGCTGCGGGCTGCCGTGGCCGAGAACCTGTCGTGCACCGGATGCGTGACCGAAGCGATGCTGGACCCGAAGTTGGTGTCGGACCTTGTGCGCAAGTCCGAGCTGTCCAACGTCGCGACGTCAGGCAAGTACACGGATCTGCAAGGGACGCCCGACCTCTCGGGGTTCGCCCAGACCGCCTCTCTGGCCGATGTTGCCACGACTGGTGCTTATGCCGACCTGACCGGTACGCCCAAGCTGGCCAAGGTGGCGACTACGGGTGTGTATACGGACCTTGCCAGCCTGCCCACGCTGCCTGAGCTGGGGAAGGCGTGCGGAACGGGGCTTGTTGTCAAAGGGTTGAAGGCGGACGGCAGCTATGACTGCGTGCAGGCGTTCGACGCGGCGTCGGTGCCCAAGGATCTGCTGGATGAGGTCTCGAACGGCCTGCTGACCAACCAGTTCAACGAGGTCGCCGCCAGCACCAAGACGCCGGTCGAGATCACGGACAACAATCCGGTCGGCATCAGCGACCTGATCGAAGTGCCGGACTTCGGCACTGCGCAAGCACTCACCGTGACGGCGAACATCGCCAACAGCGACACGACGAACCTGATCGTCAACCTGATCGACCCGGCGGGAACCAAGTTCGTGCTGTGGAGCAAGAGTGCCAAGGGCACGGCGGTGAAGACCACCTGGCCGACCGACACCAAGACCGTGTCGGGCGACTTGACGACCTGGGTGGGCAAAAACCCCAAGGGAAAGTGGTACTTGGAGGTCGTGGACACGGCATTCCTGAACAACGCCAAGGACGGAGCGCTGAACAGCTGGAGCATCCAAGTGCAGGTCATGGCCTCCAGCAAGGTCGGCGTGGGCGGCGGTCTGGTGCTGAAGAACGGCATCGAGCCGCCCTATGCGTGCGGCGCCACCGTCGCTGGGTCACTCTACTTCGACACCAAGATCAAGGCTGTGCGCTACTGTGACGGAGCGGTGTGGCGCAATCTGGCGGACAGCTGCGGCAACGGACTGCTGGACGCGAACGAGGAGTGTGACGACGGCAACAACGCAGACGGCGATGGCTGCTCGTCGGTGTGTGTCGCCTCGACGGGGTACGCAAAGTCCAAGCCGGGTACCTCGTGTCTCGACGTCCTGACCAAGGCCAAGGCCGAGGCGCTGACGCCCAAGAGCGGCGCATACTGGATCAAGATCGGCGCCGGCAACCCGTTCCAGGTCTACTGCAACATGGTGGATTACGGTGGTGGCTGGACGCTGGTGCTCAAGGCGGGAATTGGGGCCGACTTGGCGTCGATCGACCGCGCGGCAGCCTTCGACGTGCCCGCCGTGGACGCCGACCAGCCCAACAACGGCGTGCTGCAGAAGATCTCCGACGCCAACATCAACCTGCTGCGCAAGGACTCAGGCGCAGCCATCGGCTATTGGGTCACGACGCCCGGCAGCGGAACCGGCAAGTACGGCGCCGAGATCTTCCACCGCTCGGATTGCGTGTTCAAGATGAACCAGAACTCGTCGCAGGTGCGCTCGACGTCGTGCCATCAGTGGACCGTGACCTACGCCGACTCGCCGAGCTGGACCCAGGGCTGGCACTGGCACGCGAGCGATACCCAGGGCTACTCGTGGGCGTTCGGCTATGCGAACACGCTTTCGTGCAATCAGGACGGCCGCGACCTGGGCGCGCACGAGGGGGGGCACGCTCCCTTCCACCGCGGCTGGTGCGGCACGCAGGCGTGGGGCATGGTCTACGCTCGCTGACCACAGCCATCGCTGCATGACACGCAGGTGATGATCTCGTCTTGGCCGCCTTGCCGCACCCGTGGTAGCCTCCGCCGCCCCCGTTCGGGGTCCAGCCGAGGTTCTGTTGATGTCCGACCGTTTCCGCCCGATTTCGATGGAGCAATTGACCGCGTGGGTGTTCGACGAGCTCGAGCGCAAAGACGCGATCTTCGGCATTCCGCGCAAGGGCTTCTTCCGCCCCGCGCCGACCGATCCGTTCCGGCGCGCCCAGTACGGCCAAACGCTCGACACGCCGTTCGGCGTCGCCGCGGGGCCGCACTCGCAGCTGGCCCAGAACATCATCGTCGCTTGGCTGTGCGGCGCGCGCTTCATCGAACTCAAGACGGTGCAGACGCTCGACGAGCTTGAGATCTCCAAGCCGTGCATCGACATGCAGGACGAGGGCTACAACTGCGAGTGGTCGCAAGAGCTCAAGGTCCACGAGTCGTATGCCGAGTACCTGCGCGCTTGGGTCCTGATTCACGCACTGCACAAGAAGTTGGGCTTGCCGGGGGATCGACCGGGCATCGTCTTCAACCTCAGCGTGGGCTACAACCTGCAGGGCATCCAGAACCCCAACGTTCAGGACTACTTGCGCCGCGTACGCGACACCGCTGCCGATCAGAAGCCGCTGATCGACATCGTCGCGAAGGTCCTGCCCGAAGTGCGCCAGATCCAGATCCCATCGACCCTGTCGGACAACATCACCCTGTCGACCATGCACGGCTGTCCGCCTGCCGAGATCGAGAGCATTTCCAAGTACTTGCTGGCTGATCTCGGGTTCCACACCAGTGTCAAGCTCAATCCGACGCTGCTGGGGGCCGAGGGCGTGCGCGGTCTGTTGAACACGCAGCTGGGATTTGACGACGTCACGGTGCCGGACGAGGCGTTCGGCCACGACCTGAAGTACGTCGACGCTGTGCCGATGTTGACCCGATTGCGGGCTCTGGCGCTGGAGCGGGGCCTGACGTTTGGCGTCAAGCTGACGAACACGCTGGAAGTCGTGAACCACCGCAACGTCTTCCCGGCCAACGAAAAGACGATGTACCTGTCGGGGCGGCCGTTGCAGGCCATCTCTTCCAGCCTGGCCGCCAAGCTGTCGGCGGAGTTCGATGGCGACCTGCCGATGTCGTATGCGGGCGGCGCCGACGCGTTCTTCATGCCTGGCCTGTTGTCCGCGGGCATGAAGACCATCACGGTCTGCTCCGACATCCTGAAGTCCGGCGGCTACTTGCGGATGCTGCAGTACATGCGGGAGACGGCGCGGGCCATGGACGCCTTCGACGCCAAGGACTTGGACGCTTTCGTCGTGCGGACGGCCGCGATCAGCAACGACTTCGCAGAGAATCTGGCGCGCGCGCTGGGTCACCGTCTGGCCGGTCCGTTTGCCACCAGCAAGGGTGTGGCGCTTGATGCCGAGGACTTTGCCGTGCTGGCGGCTGCGTTGACCGACGCAGGTGGCGAGGGCGTTGCCGCATCACGCGTGTTTGCCAAGCAGCGCGGGCTGGACCCGGTCGCGTTCTCTGACGACGTGGTCAAGGCCTGCGCCCGCTTGAACTTGGAAGTGCACGCCGATGCCGTGACCCGCGCGCCGACGCTGCACAAGTCGGGCATGGCCACGGCGAAGACCAAAACACCGCGCAAGCTTGGCCTGTTCGACTGCGTCGAGGCGCCGTGTGTCGATGAGTGCCCGATTGACCAGAAGGTTCCGCAGTACATGCGGGCGGTTCGCGAGGGGCGCTATGCCGACGCCGTCGAGGTGATGCGCAAGGACAGCGCCATCCCGACCGTCCTCGGGCGCATCTGCGACCGCAAGTGCCAGGACACGTGCATTCGCAGCCACTACGACGACGCGCTGGCCATCCGCGAGGTCAAGCGCTTCGTGATGGCGCAGGAGCACAAGCCCGCCTTCCGTCCGCAGGCCCCGCAGCGCAACGTCCGGGTCGCGATTGTCGGCGCCGGTCCCTGTGGGCTGACGGCGGCGAGCTATCTCGCCCAGGCCGGCTATGCGTGCACGGTCTTTGAACAATTCGAGAAGACCGGGGGCATGGTGTCGGGCACGATCCCGATCTATCGGCTGCCGCAGGCCAGCGTCGATCAGGACATCGCCATCGTGCAGAAGCTGGGCGTCGAGTTCCGCTTCGGTCAGAAGGCCGGGCGCGACTTCATGCTCAGCGACCTGCGGCAACAGGGCTTTGAATTCGCGATCGTGGCGACGGGCGCGCAGGTGGGCAAGCAGCTGGGTCTGGTTGGCGAAGATGCCGATGGGGTCATGGACGCGATTTGGTTCCTGCGTCAGGTGCGCGACGGTGTCCAGGTCGAGATCGGCCCCAAGGTGCTGGTGGTCGGCGCCGGCGACGTGGCCATCGATGCTGCGCGCACTGCCCATCGCTTGGGCGCTGACGTGACGGTCGCCTATCGGCGCACGATGGACCAAGCGCCGGCAGATCCGATGGAAGTGCAAGGGCTTCTGGAAGAGGGGCTGAAGGTCGCCGAGCTGGTCTCGCCCAAGGCCGTACACGTCGAGGGCGGCAAGTCGGCCGCCCTGATCTGCCATCCGATGAAGCTGGGCGAGCGGGGCAAGGACGGGCGGCGCGCGGTAGTGCCCGCAGACGGCGACGACCTGGTGTTCCCCACCGACGCGGTGTTGTTGGCCGTCAGCCAGCGGTCGGTGCTGGACTTCTTTGGCGCCCAAGAGCCCGAGCTCTCGCGCCACGGCGCCATTCACGCCGACCCGACCACGCTCGAGACGTCGGTGTCGGGCGTCTACGCAGGGGGCGACACCGCGCTCGACGGCCCCTCGTCGGCGGTCAAGGCGTGTGCCGACGGCAAGACCATCGCAGCGGCCATTCGACGCAAAATCGAGGGGTTCGAGCCCACCAAGGGCCGGGGGTTGGCCGAGGCCAATTTGTCTGACCTCGTGATCCGCCGCGCCCATCGGACCTTCCGCGTGCCGGTGCCCGAGCGTCCCGTCGAGGAGCGTCAGAACTTCGGCGAAGTCATCCTGCAGTACTCCGAAGAGGACGCCCGTGCAGAAGCCGAGCGGTGCCTCGACTGCGACCTAGTCTGCAGCCTGTGCGTCAGCGTGTGTCCCAACCTCGCGTTCCTGACCTACCAGACGGCGCTGCTCGACGCCCAGCTGCCGGGTCTGCTGCTCAAGGGCGGCAAGTGGGTGCGTGAGGTCGGTCAGACCGTTCGCATCGACCAACAGGTGCAAGTCGCCGTACTAACGGACTTCTGCAACGAGTGCGGCAACTGCACGACCTTCTGCCCGACGTCGGGAACGCCGTACAAGGACAAACCGCGGCTGTACCTGCACCGCGCCGACTTCGAGGCGCAGCAGGACAACGCGTTCATGCTGTTCCGCAACGGCACCACCGTCGCCATGCAGGCGCGCTTCGGTGGCCAGACGCACGAAGTGGTGCTCGACGGTGCGATCCGCTACCGCGCGCCGCAGCTCACGGCAGCCTTCGACCCCGCGACGTTTGCCCTGCAGGACGTTCAGGTCGTCGGCAAGCCAGCAGACGGCATGGCCGTTTCTCTGCAACCCGCCGTGATCATGACGGGCCTCTTGCGCGGTCTGTCGCAGTCGATGCCGCACCTGCCCGCGGCTCCTGACGGGCCCGGCACACCCTTTGCTCGCCAAGCCGGCAAGACCCCGGCTGAGGTGGCATAACATGGCTTCGCTGGTCGACCTTTCGAGTCCGGCCTTCACCCGCGGTGCCACACTGCCGGTGCGCTTTACCGCAGACGGTACCGACGTGTCGCCGCCGCTGGTCTGGCGCGGCTGTCCCCACGGCACCCGGTCGTTCGCCTTGGTCGTCGAAGACCCCGACGCACTGCGCCCGGTGGAACTCGGCGGCGGCAAGTGCGGCGGCAAGTGCGGCGGCTCGTGCGGCGGCAAGTGCGGTGGCAAGTGCGGTGGACACGGTGAGGGCGCGGGCGGTTGCAAGTCCAGCGGCGTGCCCGGCTGTGACGGCAAGGGCGGCTGTGGCGGCAAGGGCGGCTGCGGCGGCAAGGGCCACAGCCACGACGACGGCGCCGGGGCGGCCGGCCGCAAGCGCGTCAAGGCCAAGGACCAGCGTCCGTGGATCCACTGGCTGGTCTGGAACCTGTCGGTCGACGCCCGCGACCTGCCCGAGGGGCTGTCGTCGCGGACCACGTCGCCTCGCCAGGGCTTGAACGACTTCGGGCGCGTGGGCTGGGGCGGCCCGGCACCACCGGCCGGTCAGGGCGCTCACCGCTATGTGTTTCGCCTGTATGCCTTGGACTGCGAGTTGGACCTTCCGATGGGGGCCACGGCGGCTGAAGTCACCGGACAGCTGCAGGGCCACGTAGTGGGATCCATCGAACTGATGGTGAAGTATTCGAGATCGCGGGTAATTCCCGCCTGACCGTCCAGGGTTTCCGTCAGCCATCGGTCCATTTCGGCTGGCCGGGGCCCGAGAAGTCGCGACCACGAGCGCAAGCGTTGACATTGACGAGGCGTGTTTCGCAGGGTAGACGCCCAATTCGGCGTCGCGCGGCACAGCCCCCAAGACCGGGCTGGGACCCCGGAGCGGCGAGCGGACTCTCCCCCCCCCCCTTCCTGCACAAGGACCTGTCATGACAAAGGACGCGAAGATTCTGGTCGGCAACGGCGTGGTGCTGACCCTGGGCGCAGAAAACCGCGTGATCCATCACGGGGCGGTGCTGATCGAGGGCGGCAAGATCGCGGCGATCGGCGACTCTGCGGCGCTGCGGCGCGACCACCCCGATGCGGACTGGATCGACGCGGGCGGCAAGACCATCCTGCCCGGCTTCATCTGCGCCCACCATCACCTGTACAGCACGTTTGCCTGCGGTCTGGCGCCCAAGCCGGCCGCCAACTTTGTAGAAACGCTGGAAAACCTGTGGTGGAAGCTGGACCGCGCGCTCGACATGAACGACGTGCGCCTGTCGGCCCTGATTCCGCTGGTGCGCTGCATTCGCTCGGGCACGACGACGATCTTCGACCACCACGCCAGCCCGTCGGCCATCCGCGGCAGCCTGGACGTGATCGCCGACGCCGTTCTGGAAAGCGGCATTCGCGCTTCGCTTTGCTACGAGATCACCGACCGCAACGGCCAGCAGGGCACCGACGACGGCATCGCTGAGAGCGAGGCGTTTCTGCAGCGCGCGGCCGGAGATACGAGCGGCCGCCTGCACGGTCTGGTCGGTCTGCACGCCGGCATGACCATCAGCCCCGAGACGCTGGACCGCTGCGTGGATCTGGCCAAGCGCTATGACACCGGCCTGCACGTCCACGTCGCTGAGGACAAGGCAGATCAGGTCGACAGCGTGGCCAAGTACGGCATGCGCGTGCTCGAGCGGTTGTACGTCGCGGGCGGTCTGGGCCCCAAGACGCTGTCGGTCCACAACATCCACATCGACGACGCCGAGATGGAGCGCCTGGCCGAGACCCACACCAACGCCGTGCACAACCCGCAGTCGAACATGAACAACGCTGTGGGCGCCGCCCGCGTCGTCGACATGGCCGCCAAGGGCATTCGCGTGGGCTTGGGCACCGACGGCATGACCAGCGACATGAAGGAAGAGGTTCGCGCCGGACTGTGGCTGCGTCACCACGTCGCCGAGGATCCGCGTGTGGGCTTCATGGACATGGCCAACATGCTGGTCACCGCCAACCCCGCGATCGCCACGCAGTTCATGGGACGCAAGCTGGGCGAGCTGTCGGTGGGCGCCGCGGCCGACGTCATCGTGTCGGACCACATCCCGTTCACGCCGCTCGACTCGAACAATGTCCTGGGCCACTTGATCTTCGGCGTCTCGGCGTCTGCGGTCGACACGACCATCGCCGACGGCAAGATCCTGATGCGCCACAAGGAATTGCAGACGCTTGACTGGGCAGCCATCTGCCAGCAGGCCGCCAAGGCAGCACCGCAGACGTGGGGGAGGTTCGCGGCAATCGACTAGAGCCGCGTACGACCCTCTACATCCTTCAAGGTATCATCGACCCCCCTGAGAGGTTACCCATGAAGCACGAATTGTTCCTTTCCGACGCCCAGTTGGCGACGGAGCTTGCCCGCTGCGAATTCTGCGAAGAGAAGCCCTGTCGCGAGGCGTGCCCGGTCCACTGCTCGCCCGCCGACTTCATCATGGCGGCACGGCAGGGCAGCCCCGTCGACGTCCAGCGCGCCGTCGCCGAGATCATGACGGCCAACCCCATCGGCGGCGTGTGCGGTCTGGTCTGCCCCGACCGCTTCTGCCAGGCCAAGTGCGTCCACGCCAAGTTCGACCGTCCGGTCGAGATCCCGGCGATCCAGGCCACGCTGGTCGAAAAAGCCAAGCGCGGCGGCTACATGCCCAAGCTGACGCCGCACGCCGTCGCCACTGGCAAGAAGGTCGCGATCGTCGGTGCCGGACCCGCCGGTGTGGCAGCGGCTGCCGTCCTGGCCCAGCGCGGCCATGCCGTCACCGTGTTCGAGCGCGACGCCACCCTTGGCGGTGCCTGCAACGTGATCCCGGCGCACCGTCTGCCGCGCGCCGTGATCCAGAGCGATCTGGCCTTCGTGCTCTCGCTGCCCAACGTGACGGTGCAGACGGGCAAGGCCGTGGCCGACCCCGACGCCCTGTTGGCCCAAGGGTTCGATGCCGTGCTGGTGGCCGTCGGCCTGTGGAATCCGATCGCGCTGGGCGTGCCCGGCGAGGATCTGGCGGTGGCCGGTCTGAAGTACCTGAAGACGCCCGAGGCCTTCCCGATGACGGGACGGGTCGCGGTGGTCGGCGGCGGCGCAACCGCGGTCGACTGCGCGGTGACGGCGGTGCGCGCGGGTGCGGCCGGGGTCGAGATTCTGGCGCTCGAGAAGCTGGGCGAGATGCCATTGACGCACAAGGAGTTGTCCGAGGTGATGGAGTACGGCGTGGCCGTCAGCGGTCGCGTTCGGGTCACGGGCATCCTGGGCAGCGCGGGTCGCATGGCAGGGCTCGAGACGGTCAAGGTTGCGCTCGAGGAAGGCCAGCCCTTCACCCTGCGCGGCCTGTCGGAAGTGCCGGGCACGGCGCAGACCCGCGGCGACTTCGCCCACGTGATCGTCGCCATCGGCGCGCGTTCCGGCCTGACGCGGTCGCAGAACCCGGCCGTGTTCGCCGCTGGCGACTGCGACACGGGTCCGTCGACGGTGGTCGAGGCGGCGGCGGGCGGCAAGAACGCCGCGGTTGCGGTCGATGCCTTCCTTGCGAAGCAGGCCGCGCCGGCGGTCGAGAGTCCGCGCAAAAGCACGGTCGTCATCCCCGGTTACGACCGCTTGCCGGTGTCGCTCGAGACCGATTTCTTCGGCCGCAAGCTGATCTCGCCGTTCCTGCTCTCGGCCGCGCCGCCGTCCGACGGCTACGAGGCGATGCGGCAGGGTCTGGCGGCAGGCTGGGCCGGCGGCATCATGAAGACGGCCTTCGACAACGTGCCGATCCACATCCCGGCCGACTACATGTACGCCTTCGACAGCGTGACGTGGGGCAACTGCGACAACGTGTCGGGCCACTCGCTGCAGCGCGTCTGCCGCGAGATCGCTTTGCTGCGCAAGGAGTTCCCCGACCGCCTGATCGCCGCCTCTACGGGCGGTCCGGTCACCGGCGACGACGAATTCGACCGCAAGGGCTGGCAGGCCAACACGCGCACGCTCGATGCGGCGGGCGCGATGGCCGTCGAGTACAGCCTGTCGTGTCCGCAGGGCGGCGACGGTACCGAGGGCGCCATCGTGTCGCAGAACGCGCGCGTCACCGCCAAGATCATCGACTGGGTCCTCGAGGTCAGCGACCCCACCGTCCCCAAGCTCTTCAAGCTCACGGGTGCGGTGACGTCGGTCGAGGTCATCGTGCGCGCGATTCGCGAGGTGTTCCTACGCCACCCCGGCAAGGCGGCGGGCATTACGCTCGCCAACACCTTCCCGTCGTTGGGTTTCCGCCCCGGCAAGAAGACCACCTGGGACGAAGGCATCGTGCTGGGCATGAGCGGCGCGGGCGTGGCCCCCATCAGCAACCTGACGCTCGCGAGCGTGGCGCACCTGGGCGTCTACGTGTCGGGCAACGGCGGCACGATGGACTACAAGAGCGCGGCGCACTTCCTGGCGCTCGGTGCCGGCACGGTGCAGTTCTGCACCGCGCCGATGAAGTACGGCGTGGCGTACGTTCAGGAGCTGCACTCGGGGCTGTCGCACCTGATGGCCGCGCGGGGCATGACTTCGGTGCAGCAATTGATCGGCGCGGCGCTGCCTGAGCCGATTACCGGCTTCATGGATCTGACGCCCGTCAAGCGGATTTCGAGCCCCGTGGCTGAGTTGTGTACGAGCTGCGGCAACTGCACGCGGTGCTCGTACGGGGCGATTGCTCTGGACGCGCAGGGGATTCCGCACGTGGCCGCCGAGCACTGCGTGGGGTGTTCGATTTGCTCGCTGATGTGCTTTGCCGGTGCGCTGCAGATGCGCGACCGCACGGCGCAGGAGCTTGCGGTTCTGCAGGAGGATTGACCCCCTACGGCTGCACCGCATCCGGATACCCGGCCAGCACGGGCAAGTGCGCAGGATAGCTCTCGATCGGCATCGTCCCCTGGTCGCCCTTGTTCGGTCCGATCAGCCACACGTTCGCCTTGGCCACACCCGCGGCCAGGTACGCCCCCGCGTCGGTGGTCGCATTGCCGTACGTCGCCACCGGCACCACCGCCACGTCCTGCTGCAGCGCCGTCAGCCAGTCGCCCTTGAACTTCTGCACGCCGCTCTCGGTGGGCAACACTTCCGTAGCCGTCTCAGCCAGTTGCAGGGGTCCGAGGGGAAAACCGTGGTCCGCCAGCCAGGTTCGCGAGTACCGGTTCACGGCCTGGGGGCGACCCGTCAGGTACACGAGCCGCAAGCCCTTCTGCTCCCACGCTTGCATCACCTGGTCGGCGCCGGGCCACATCTGCGCGTCTTGGCTGGTCAGGACGTCCTGGAACAGCTCCCAGTCGTTCGTCGTCAGCGTGCCATCCACGTCTGTCACGATGACCTGCACGCCTTTGGGCCACACGGCAAGCACCCCGTCGGCCACCGTCGTGTCGCCCAGCACCACCATCTTCACGCGGTAGTCGCCCTGGGGCAGGTTGGCGGGCACGTCGAACCACAGGATGCCGTCGGCGTCGGTCGTTCCCGTGCCCCACGACACCCACGTCGGGCAGGTCTGTACCCACAGCTCGACCGCCTCGTCGCCCAGGTCCTTGTCGATGATGCCGTACGTAAACCGTCCGCGCAGCTTGCCCGCGGTGCCGACCGGAAGAATCAGGTCGCGAATTCGGTGGTTGGGTGCGGCCAGCGAGATGATGGGGCTGGCAATCGTGTGCTGCCACGGCTGCTCGGCGGGCATGGCAAAGGCGGCGTTGCAGTGGCCGGCGTAGATGCCTGGTTGCGGTTGGAGGGTGTCGGTCGTCTCGGCGGCGTCATCCGCGGCGTCCGGAACGACGTCTTGCGTTACGTCCGCAATCGCGTCCTCGACCGCATCCCCGGCCGTGTCGTCGGCGGCGTCGGGCGGCACCTCGGGCACATCCGGCAGTACAGCGTCGGTCGCCACGTCCGTGGCCCCGTCGAACTCCGCGTCTGCCCACGTGTCTTGGGTGGCGTCCAGCGTCGTGTCGACTGGCAGGGCCGTGTCGTCCAGCAGGGCGCCGTCGGCCAGTGCGTCGCTGTCGGCGGTCGGCGTGGCCGTGCCTTCCTCGGTCCCGCTGCAGGCCGCGACGACCGGCAACAGCACGGCCAGGAACAGAATTCGTGGCGTCAGCGACATCGGTCCCTCCGCGCGGACGCCAAGTGCGAGGTCCGGCGCAAGGCATCGTGGCAGCGTGAGGGGGTGAAGTCGAGGCGGGGTGGTCAGCAACCAGGCCTACGCCCGCGTCAACTGCCGGTACCGAATCCGATGCGGCTGGTCGGCGGCGGCGCCCAGGCGCAGCTTGCGGTCGGCTTCGTACTCCGAGTAATTCCCGTCGAAGTACACGACCTTGCTGTCGCCCTCAAACGCCAGGATGTGCGTCGCGATGCGGTCGAGGAACCAGCGATCGTGGCTGATGACGACCGCGCACCCGGCAAAGTTCTCGAGCGCTTCTTCCAGCGCCCGCATCGTGTTGACGTCCAGGTCGTTGGTCGGCTCGTCCAACAGAATGACGTTGGCGCCGGCCTTGAGCATCCGCGCCAGGTGCACGCGGTTGCGCTCGCCGCCCGACAGCAGACCGACCTGCTTCTGCTGGTCGGGGAATTGGAAGCGGCCGACGTAGGCGCGCGAAAGCACTTGCTGCTTGCCCAGTTGCAGGACCTCCTGGCCGTCCGAGATCGTCTGCCAGATCGACTTGTCGGGGTCCAGCGATTCGCGGCTCTGGTCCACGTACGTCAGCTTGACGGTGTCGCCGGTGCGGAAGGTGCCCTCGTCGGGCGTCTCCTGCCCCGTGATCATGCGAAACAGCGTCGTCTTGCCGGCGCCGTTGGGGCCGATCACGCCGACGATGCCGCCGGGTGGCAGCGAGAACGTCATGTCCTCCATCAGCAATTTGTCGCCGTAGCCCTTCTTGACACCCTTGGCCTCGATGACGATGTTGCCCAGCCGCGGACCCGGCGGGATGAACAGCTCGAGGTCGGTCGCCCGCTTCTCGCTCTCTTGCGCCAGCATCTCCTCGTACGACGTGATGCGCGCTTTCCCCTTGGCGTGCCTGCCCTTGGGCGACATGCGGATCCATTCGAGCTCGCGCGCCAGCGTCTTCTGCCGGTCGGACTCGGTCTTCTCCTCCTGCGCCAGCCGCGCGCCCTTCTGCTCCAACCACGACGAGTAGTTGCCCTTCCACGGGATGCCATGGCCGCGATCCAGCTCGAGGATCCAGCCGGCGACGTTGTCGAGGAAGTAGCGGTCGTGGGTGACGGCGATGACCGTGCCCTCGTAGCGCTGCAGGTGGTGCTCCAACCACGCGACCGACTCGGCATCCAGGTGGTTGGTGGGTTCGTCGAGCAACAGGATGTCCGGCTTCTGCAACAGCAATCGGCACATGGCCACGCGCCGTTTCTCGCCGCCCGACAGCGGGCCAATCAGCGCGTCACCCGGGGGGCAGCGCAGGGCGTCCATCGCCATTTCCAGGCGGCTGTCGAGGTCCCAGGCGTCGGCGTGGTCCAACTTCTCTTGCACCGCGGCCTGGCGCTCGATCAGCTTGTTCATCTCGTCGTCGTCCATCGGCTCGGCGAACTTCTCGTTGATCTGCTCGTATTCCTTGACGAGATCGACGATCGCCTGCACGCCCTGCTCGACGGTTTCGCGCACGGTCTTGGTGGGGTCCAGCACCGGCTCCTGCTCCAGCAGGCCGACCGTAAAGCCGGGGGCCAGCACCGTCTGCCCGACGAATTCCTTGTCGACGCCCGCAAGGATGCGCAGCAGCGACGATTTGCCCGAGCCGTTCAGGCCCAGCACGCCGATCTTGGCGCCGTAGAAATAGGAGAGGTAGATGTCCTTCAGCACCGGCTTCTTGTCGTAGAAGCGGCTAACGCCGATCATCGAGTAGATGATCTTGTTCAGTTCGGGGACGGCCATGGGTTCCTTCGGGGCGCCGGCGGCACGGCCGGGGCGGGGGACTCGCAGCAGCGGCGGGTCGGTGGTGGGGGCGGGAGTGTAGCCGGAATCGGGGTTGGGGGGCAGGGGGGATTGGGGGGCAGATGCGGCAACGACACCGGAACACGACAGCGATGGGTCTCGCGTGGCTGGCCACGGTCGCCACCCTGCTGGCCTCGACCGCGCGCGCCGAGCATTGGGAGCTGCTGTACCGCGAAGGCAACGTCCGCGTGTGGGAGGACACGGACGCCGAGCGCGCGACCTTCAAGGCCGAAAGCGTCATCGATGCGCACCTGTTCGACGTGCTGGCGGTCCTGTCCGACACCGCGCGGCGGCCGCAGTGGGTCGGCGACTTGGACGAGTCGCGCATCGTGGCGGGCGACATCCAGACCCAGGTCGTGATCTACGAGCGCTTCCACCTGCCCTCGCCGCTCGACGACCGGGATTCGGTGGTCGAGTCGGTGATCACGCAGAACCTGAAGCAGTTGGAAGTGGCCGTCCACTATCGAGAAGTGACGCACCTCAAGGCCCCGCCGCGCGACGGCGTGACGCGGATGCCGGTGGTGCGGGGCAGCATGTTCTTTCGCTACGTCGACAAGCAGCACGCGTTCGCCAGGATCGTGATGACGCTGGATGTGGGCGGGATGCTGCCGGATTTTGCGGTCCAGCGCTTCGTGCGCAAGGGGCCGGCGCGGACGCTGGAGGGCCTGGTGCGGCAGGTGGGCAGGACGCGGGGGCGGTACGCGGCGTTTGTGCAGGCGCTGGTCGAGCTTGCGCGGGTTCAGGCGGTTGTGCCTTTCGAGTCGCCGTGATGGGTGTGATGGGTGTCAGGACTAGGCACTTGACATCTTTGCTTCAGACGAGACCCAGAGAGCACGGGTGTTGCACGAGCCAAGACACTGCTTCGACACAGGTTTCTCGGTCGGCGCACGGACTTCCCTTGGGCGGGCGCGGGCCGAAAGGTGTCAGGTGTCTAGTCCTGACACCGTCGCCCCTGCCGTCGCCCGTCGCCCCTGCGCGGCGTTCGGCGAGGTATCCAAGCCCCGCCAACAAGGGAATCGCCTGCGCGCGTCGCGGCGTCCTCCCGCAGCGAACGAAAAGAGGGTGTCAGGACTAGGCATTTGACACCCTTCGACCCACACACAAGGCTCGTGATCCCATGCGCTACCCCAGAATCGACTACCCGAACGCCCGCCACCACGTCATGAACCGCGGCGCGCGGCGCGAAACCATCTTCCCCGACGACGCCGCCCGCCGCCTCTTCCTCGACCTGCTCGCACCGTTGCCCGAGCGCTTCGGCGTCGACGTCCACGCCTACGCGCTGATGCCGAACCACTACCACCTGCTCGTCACCTCGCGCAGCGGCCGACTCGACCGCGCCATGCGGTTCGTCGGCGCCGAGTTCACCCGGCTGACCAACGCGCGCATGGGCTGGGACGGGCCGTTGTTCCGCGGCCGCTACAAGAACCGCCTGGTCGAGACCGACAACTACTGGCGCTACCTGCTGCTCTACCTCCACGCCAACCCGGTGCGGGCCGGACTTGCCGACGCCGATGCCGCCGACTGGACCAGCCACCGCGCCTACCTCGGCCTGGAGCCGGCGCCACCCTGGCTCGAGACGGCGTCGCTGACCCGCGGCTACGGCTCGGTGGCAGCCTACGCCCAGACCTGGCGGCACCACGTCGGGGGCACGCTCGCGCCTCCGTCCGGCTTCGACCCCGACCGGCTCTGGACGCACCAGCACTCGGCCGGTACCGAGGCGATGCCGGCGCCGGATATGCGATTCGAGGTCGCGCGGGCGCTGCACCGGGTGGTGGAGGTCACTGGTACGCCGCGCGAGCTGCTTGTGGGGCCGACGGGTCGCGGGGTGCGGGTGCCGGCGCGGTGGCTGGCGATGTGGTGGCTCAGTCGCAAGCGTGGGGTCGAGCATGGGCGTATTTGCGCGGCGTTTGGGGTCGGGCATGACGCGTTGACCCGGGATATCCGGCGGTTCGAGGCGCGGCGGGTTGTCGAGGCGCGGTTTGCTGGGTGGGTCGAGGCGATGGGGGCGGAGGTGACGGAGCGGGAAGGGCTTGAGCGGGGCTGAAAGATGTCAGGTGTCTAGTCCTGACACCGACCCCCTGACACCGACCCCCGACCCCTGCACGCTGGCGAATGGCCGCCTTGACGGCTGCTTGGCGTAGGCGTACAGCCTTGCTCGGCCATTTCAGGCGTGGCGGGGCCGTATCTGTGACTCGAAGGTCACGCCTTGTGGCCTCCGCCTCCGGTGAAGCGGTAGCGTCCGGTCGAACAACAACTGCGGGGACTTGCAGATGCCAGGTCGGCTTGCACTCTTTGGTTTCGTGGCTGCGAGCGTGTTCGCGTGCTCCGGCCCACGCGACGACCAAACCGCCGCCCCTGTCCCGGACGCTGCGACGCCGGGTGACGCGATGTCCGACCTCGCTGTGCCGGGAGACAGCGCTGAACTGTACGACGCCGTCGAAACCGACGTGCCGGCACCGACAGATCTGGAGGACGGCTCCGAAGACTCGCAACTTTCCGAATTGTTGGACATGCAAGGGCCGGACGCCCCAGACATTGCTGAGACGGCGGAAATCCTCGACGCCGACGTGGCGCCGGACGTGCCGTCAGACGCCGGGTCCGACACGGCCGACACCGCACCGCAAGGTGTCGTGTCGCCTGCGCCGACGTGGACCGCCGCGTTCGGCTGCGCGTACCCCGTTCCTTGGATTCCGCCTGCGTGCGAGGGCAAGACCTGCCCGACCGGCACTGTGTGCATGGGCACCCACGCTCTGTGTCTGCCCGACTTGCCCCAGTTGCTGCCGGCGCCGATCGGCAACGCCTACTCGCCAGCGCTCGCTACCCGGGCCGATGGCGCGTGGGCCGTTGCCAACTCGACCGGCGTGTGGCCCAAGGGCAGTCTGTATTTGCAGGTGTTTCCCGGCGGCGACCTCGCAGGCCTGCCCCCCGTGTTGTTGAGCGGTGGCTTGCCGGGCCATCACTTTGGCTCGGCGGTCACGCGGCTGGCAGACGGCTCGTGGCTCGTCGCGTGGCGAATGCAGGACGAGGCCACGCAGACCGTCGCCTACTTCTCGCGCCGCGTGGCGGCGGACGGTTCGGCGGTGTTGGGCGAGCCGCGGCAGCTCAACACGACCCTTCTGGGTCTAGGCGAGAGCAGTGGTCCCTCCAACATCGTGGCTCCCGTCCTCGTCCGGATGCGGCATGACGGGGTGCTTGCCGCGTGGGCGGGCGGGGCAAAGGGGCAGGGCATCAAGCTTGGCATCTACCTTCGGCGGTACAACGGCGACGGCGAGACCCCGTCGGGCGAGCTCGACACCGGCACTGTGGTCCAAGGGCAGAGGGTGATGTCGCCCGCCATCGCGCCGCTGGCCCTGGGCCGGGCCGCGCTTGCGTGGGAGATCTGGCCGGATGGCAAGCAGGGCGACCCGTACGTGCAGGGGCGGGCGTTCGAGACTAGCGGCGACCCGTCCTGCGCAGCCTTCGCACTGAGCCCGAAGGTCAAGATCTACGAGGCGCTGCCCGGCCTTGCGGCCTTCGACGACGACTCGCTGCTCGTGACGTGGAAGTCGGGCTCGGTCAAGGAAAAGACCGATGCCGTGAAGGTCTTCGCCCGCCGCGTGGCCGCAGGGTCTCCACCCGGCAACTTCGGCACGACGCATCTTCTGGACCAGGACGGAACGGGGCAGTACCCAGGCCAGGCGCCGGTCGCCGTCACCCACGACGGTCGTGCCATCGTGGCCTGGCACAACGCCACTCAGCCGAAGCACGCGGTGCGCCTGAACCGGTATTACCCCGCCGACGATGCGTTCGATTGCGCGTCGACGGACGTTGCGGGTTCGCTAGCGGGTACGGGCGCGCCAGTGGTCGCGACCTTCCCTGACGGACGCATCCTCGTCGCGTGGAACACCCACATCGTGCCCGCTCCGGGCGAGCCGGCCGTGTCGCGGATCGCCGTGCGGTTCTTCGGGTGGTAGCCGGGGCCGTCACAGGTCGCCGAGATTCAGGCCCCCCGGATACCAGTAGCTCGTGTATTGGCCGTAGCCGTAGACGCTGATTCCGACTTTCGACTCGGACTGGACGCGGTGCGTGCCGTTGCCGGTGTTGGTGAACTTCACGCGTGCAACGGAGTAACCCGTGCCACCGATCGGCTGAAAGGCGACCACCGGCACCGCGACCCCGTCGAGCGTGACCTGCGCGCCGGACGGGGCGACGATATTCACGTAGCTTTGCTCGTAATTCACCGGCGCATGGAACAGGTACTGGGCCAGATACTGGCCGACGGGTACCGCCAGCGCCATCGCTGGGTCGCCCGCGCCGCCGCCCGCCTCTTGCCCGACCATGAACTGAGCCACCAGGATGCGCTTGTCTGCGGTGACCCGAAACGCCTGCGCCGCATTGACGTCGAAGAACGCCCCGACGCCGTCGAGCACGGTCGGCGCGTCCATCGGCGGGTCGTATTGCAGAACGGTCGGCCCCTCGGCGGCGACGATGCGGACGACATGCGTTTGGGGTGCGGTTGAATACGGTACGGCGGGCGCGGCGACGAGGTAGTCTTTGCCCAGTGTATCGATAGGAAACATCGCATCTTCCAAGTGGTCGGCGGCCGGGGTGTCTTCAGGCACGTTGCACGCGTGGTGGCCGGCGATGACTTGAACCGGCCGGTCGGCCAGCACGAGGGTGCCGGTCGGGTCCCCGCCCGCGCTCAACACTTGCAGCACGTCGCCACGGTTGAGAAGCACCAGTCCAGTCCCGTCCGCGGCGACCCCTGCGCCTGGGCGGATATCCCAGCCAGAAGGGCTCGGCTGCAGGGTCACTGTGGTGCCGTCGACGTTTGCGGTCACGGCGTAAAAGGCCGGGAAGTCCTTCTTCGTCCAGTGTGGCCGCGTCGCCACCATGTAGGTCAGCCGCCACGCGGTGGTCGGCAGCAGCAGCGAAGCATCGTTTGAGTACGTGTAGACGCTCCCCACTTGGTACTCGAGTGGATTGAACTGGTAGACGGTCACAGGCCGCGTCGACCGCACTCGGTACGCGCCTTGGGGCACCAGCGCGGTCGTGGACGGCTTGAAGAGCGCATCGACCCACGGCAAAAGCACGAGCTCGACGGAATTCGGCGCCACCTGACGAACGTCCAGGATGTCGTCACCCTTGCTCACCGTCACGGTCGCCTCGTCGGGCGTCGTGTTCGACACGGCCACTGCGAAGTGCGCGGTCTGCAGCGGCATTCCGTTCGTTGTCACGGTCGGGAAGTAGTCGCATCCGACGTAGCTGCGGCCGACAGCTTCGGGCGCGCACGGACCCGTGCATCCACCGTCCACGCATGCGCTGCCGAGCAGCGGGTCGCACTCCTCGTCCTTGAACCCCGAGCCATCCGGCTTGCACTTGCGCGCGACGTCGCCTTGGCAAAACCGGCTGTCCGGTGTGCAGATCATGCAGCCGAAAGATGGGTTGCAGGTCCCTGCCCCACAGTCCTCGGGCGGCTGCCAGACGCCGGTGGAGTCGCACACCTGCACCGCGTTGCCGACGCACTGCATCTCCCCTGGCGACAGGCACGCGGCGTCGCTAGCTGCTGTGTCGCCGTCGCTCTCGAAAGCAACGTCCCCGTCTCCAGCGTCGGGCGAGACCTCGGCGTCCATGCCGTCAAGCTCCTCGGGCATGTCCGTAACATTTGAGATTTCTTCCGTGTTTGCGTCGTGGATATCGTCTGCCGTGGAGGGCGAGGCCGGCTGCCCCGGGCCGCTGGGCGAACTGCACGCCGTCAGGGCGAGCACGACGAGGGCAGCCGGAAGGCGCATGGACACTCCTCACAGATGCGCGACACGGGCGGAACGGCAAGCTTGCTCACCGCGATCTGTCCAGCTTGCTGACGAGCCCGCCATCGGTCCGAATTCTTGAAGGGCGAGGGCATGTGAGCCCTTGGCGGGAGCAAAAGATGTCAGGTGTCTAGTCCTGACACCCTCCCCACCCTCCCCTCCCCTAATACTCAAACCCACTCCCCCCAATGAACTCGCGCAAAATCGAAGTCGGCGGCACGTGATCCGGGTAGATCGTGACAAACCGGTCGATCAACTGCCGCAGCCGATACGCCGTCATGTAGCTGGGGTGGGTCTGGTCGACCTCGAGCAAGTACCGTTCGGCAAACACCTTCAGCACCGACAGCTCGTAGATCAGCGACGAGTCGAACACCACGTCGGCTTGGGGCAGGAACGGGAAGATGTGCAGGCTCTCGCCCCGGCGCACCGACGGCCAGCGCGCGATGTTGTCGGCGGCACTGTAGCCGCGCTGGTGGCGGTCGCGGACGATGCGGCGCAACAGCCTGAGATCCGACACATTCACCCGGTTCAGCCGGTCGAACGGCAGCGCCGTCTGCGGGTTGATGAAGATGCGGTACACGAGATCGCGGTCCACGGCGTCGCCCAGCAGCCCCGGATTCAGGCCGTGGATGCCCTCGAGCATCAGGATGTCGCGGTCGTCGAGGTGCAGCTCGGGGCCGCCCTCTGGCAGGCTTTTGCCGAGCTTGAAGTCGTACTTGGACGTCTTGACCGTCTCGCCCGCCATCAGCCGCCGCAGGTGGTTCTGCAGCAGCCCCAGGTCGATGGCCTCCAGCGCCTCGAAGTCGTATTCGCCGTGCTCGTCCTTGACCGTCTTTTCGCGGTCCACGTAATAGTCGTCCAGCGAAATGCCGATGGGATTCAGTCCATTGACCTGCAACTGGACCGTCAGTCGCTTGATGAAGGTCGTCTTTCCCGACGACGACGGCCCTGCCACGCACACCACCCGCACGCCGGTGCGCTGGGCGATCTCGTCGGCCACTGCTCCCAGGCGCTTTTCGTGGAAGCCCTCGCTGATGCGGATGATGTTCGACACCTTGCCCGAGATGCAGAATTCGTTGAAGGCGCCCGCGCTTGTCACGCCCAGCCGGTCGGCCCAACGCTCGTGCTCGGTCACCATGCGCGCGTCGGTGGCGGCATGGGCGACCGGCGCCTCCTCGCCATGCGCGTGCACCTGTTTGTCGTCGTCGCCGAAGTAGAGCATCAGCTCGCGCCCTTGCTCCATCAGCGAGAAATTGCGCAGGATTCCCGCGCTTGGCAGCAACGGCCCCAGACCCAGTGCGTAGACCTTGCCGCACGACACCAGCGGCACCGTCGACTCGCGATGGCTGCGCAGCAAGTGGGCGGCGTCGTCCCACATCTGCTCGCCAAAGTGGATCATCGCCTCTTCCACGGTCCACAGCTCGACGCGGAAGGGCACGTCGCCGGCCGCCAGCTCGCGCATGGTCTTGGCCAGACGGTCGGCCAACGCCTGCAAATCTCCTGGGTTGTCGTCGACCACCTCGACCCGCTGTGCGTAGCCCAACGACGGCCCGATGCGGATCTCGACGCCCTCGGACTTGGCCGCCTCGAGCAGCAGCAGCGCCACCGACTGGCGAAACACCGCGCGCCCCTCCCAGTGCTGCGTCGTCAGCGGCGCCAGGTGCGCGTCAGAGGTCAGCGGCGTGTTCAGCGACACCGGCTTGTGGTCGATCAGGCCTGCAACCACCGGATAGCCGTCCACGTCGACCGGCAGGATCGCGTGCAGCGGCGTGCCCGTGCGCACCCGGTGCAGCCGGCCGTTCAACTGCACGTGCACGGCCGACCGGCGCGGCATCGACCGCTCCTTCAGCAGCAGGTCCACCCGGTCCGTCATCTCGGTCAGGCGGTGGGCGATGCGCGAGACCAGCGACTGCACCAGCCGCAGCGCCTCGTTCGGGCACTCCCGGGCCATCGCCAGCCAGCGCTCGTGCGTCAGTCGCAGCACCGTCACCTGTGTCTCGGCCGACACCGTTGCCGCGCGCGGCCGGCCGGTCAGCAGCCCCAGCTCGCCAAAGTGCTCGCCCGGCCCCTGGCGCCCCAGGTCCATGGCGTTGCGGCGCAGGCGCACCTGGCCGTCGCCGATGAAGTAGAGGTCCCGCCCGGTGTCGTCCTGTCGCACGATGACGCCGCCGGGCTCGAAGGTAAGAGGCTGCATGTAGGGCAGCAGGACCTCCAGGTCGTCGCCGCACAACGCCGCGAGGATCGGGTCGCGGCCCAGGGCCTCCCGAAGCGCGGGAAGCAGAACGGCTGCAGTACCTTGGGAAGGGGACGGGAAGGACTCGACGACCATATCGACCTCGAGGGCGTGCGGGGGGAAAGCGACAAACGAGCATCCAGATCGGCGCAGGGGGAAGCCTTGCGCCGCGCCATCCTACCCCTGTTGCGGCAGGGCGTGAATCCTTCCGGAAGGTCCCGGCTCAGACGGTCCGGAAGACGCACTTCCCCGAACCATGCAGGAGAGAACCCATGAGTACCGTCAACTTGACCGAGTCCAACTTCACCGAAACCGTCCAGAAGGAAGGCATCACCTTCATCGATTGGTGGGCGCCCTGGTGCGGCCCCTGCCGCTCGTTCGGCCCGATCTACGAGAAGGTCGCCACCGCGAACCCCGACGTCACTTTCGGCAAGATCAACACGGAGGAAGAGCAGGGCCTGGCGGGCGCATTCAGCATTCGCTCGATCCCCACGCTCATGATCTTCCGCGACGGCGTCCTGCTGTTCAGCCAGCCAGGCATGGTTCCGGCTGAGGGGCTGACCGACCTGCTGCGTCAGGCCAAGGGGCTGGACATGGACGACGTGCGCCACAAGGCCGAAGAGGCGAAGGCGCAGACGCAAGCTGCCTGACCCTCGCAACACCGCACGTGACAAGAGTAAAACGCGAGAAGCCCCGCTGCCGGCCGGAACCGACAGCGGGGCTTCTTGCGTTCATCGCCTGCGGACCGCCGGGGCTACTCCTCGGTCTTGACCGGCAGCTGCACCGGGATCGCCATCTTGGCCATGTGCTCGTACAGCGCATAGCGGTTGGCCAGGTCGTTCTCGGCGGTCGAGATCAGGCGCTCGAACCGCTCTGGGTCGCGCGCCTGGACCATCTTGTAGCGCGTCTCCTTGTCCACGAAGTCCATCAGCCTCTGCTTGGGCGCCGCCGAGTCGAGCTTCATGGCCGACTCGCCTTGGAGCACGCGGCGGGGATCGTAGCGGTACAGCGGCCAGTAGCCGGTGTTGACCGCCGTCTTCTGCTGGTCCAGACCGCGCTGCAGGTCGTAGCCGTGGGCGATGCAGTGCGAGTACGCGATGACCAGCGACGGTCCGTCGTACGCCTCGGCCTCTTGCAGGGCGCGCACCGTCTGGGCATCGCGGGCGCCGATGGCGACGCGGGCGACGTAGACGTTGCCGTAGCTCATGGCGATCAGGCCCAAGTCCTTCTTGCCATTGGGCTTTCCGGCCGTGGCGAACTTGGCCGCGGCACCCATCGGGGTGGCCTTCGACGCCTGACCGCCCGTGTTCGAGTACACCTCGGTGTCGAGCACCAGAATGTTCACGTTGCGGCCCATCGACAGCACGTGGTCCAGACCGCCGTAGCCGATGTCATAGGCCCAGCCGTCGCCGCCCACGATCCAGACGATCTTCCGCTCGAAGTACTCCGCCTGAAGCTCGAGCATCCGGGCATCGGCGCCCTGAATGCCGGTCAGTTTCTGTCGCAGGACCTCGACCCGCTCGCGCTGCGCCTTGACCCCGGCCTCGGTGGTCTGATCGGCCTTCAGCAGGTCGCTGACAAGCTCGCTGCCGATCTGGGCGGCCAGCTTCAGCAGCAGCATTTCCGCCTGCTCGACGTGGCGATCGACGGCCAGCCGCATGCCGACGCCGAACTCCGCGTTGTCCTCGAACAGCGAGTTGGCCCAGGCGGGACCGCGGCCGTTCGTGTCGCAGGTGTACGGCGTGGTGGGCAGGTTGGCGCCGTAGATCGACGAGCAGCCCGTCGCGTTGGCGATGAGCATCCGGTCGCCGAACAACTGCGTCAGCAGCTTGATGTACGGGGTCTCGCCGCAGCCAGAGCACGCGCCCGAGTACTCGAACAGCGGCACCAGGAACTGCGAGCCCTTGACGTCGATCTTGACCTCGGTGCGCTCGGGGTCCGGCAGGTTCAAGAAGAAGTCCCAGTTCTCGCGCTCGGTGTCGCGCAACGGCAGCTGCGGCACCATCTCGAGCGACTTGTGCTCGGGGTTCTTTTTGTCCTTGGCGGGGCACATCTCGACGCACAGACCGCAGCCGGTGCAGTCCTCTGGCGCAACCTGGACGGTGTACTTGGCGCCCTTGAACTCGGGCGACTTGTAGTCCAGCGACTTGAAGGTCAGCGGGGCGTTGTCCAAGTGCTTGGGATCGTAGGCCTTGACCCGGATCGCCGCGTGCGGGCAGATCAGCGCGCACTTGTTGCACTGGATGCAGATCGACTCGTCCCAAGTCGGGATGTCCAAAGCGATGTTGCGCTTCTCCCACTTGGTCGTGCCGGTCGGCCACACGCCGTCGGGTGGGAAGGCGCTGACGGGCAGCAGGTCGCCCTTGTCCGCCATCATCACCGACGTGACGCGCTTGACGAAGTCGGGGGCGTTGTCCGACACGATGGGCGGCATCGCGCGGGTGGCCGTGACCTTGGCCGGCACCCGGACGGCGAACAAGTGCGCCAGCGTGTGGTCGATCGCCTCGTAGTTCTTCTGGACGATCTCGTCGCCCTTCTTGGCATAGGTCTTCTTGACCGAGTACTTGATCTGGGCGATCGCTTCGTCGCGCGGCAGCACGCCCGAGATGGCGAAGAAGCAGGTCTGCATGATGGTGTTGATGCGCTGGCCCATGCCGGTCTCGCGCGCCACCTTGAAGCCGTCGATCACGAAGAACTTCAGGCCCTTCTCGATGATCGAGTGCTGGACCTCCTTGGGCAGGTGGTCCCACACCTCTTCGGCGCCGTACACCGAGTTGAGCAGGAACGTCGCGCCCGGGGCCGCCACGTCCAGCATGTCGACCTTGTCCAGGAACGTGAACTGGTGGCAAGCGACGAACTGCGCCTGCTTGACCAGATACGCCGACCGGATCGGCTTGGGACCGAAGCGCAGGTGCGAGGTCGTCATCGTGCCGGACTTCTTCGAGTCGTACACGAAGTAGCCCTGCGCGTAGTTGGGCGTCTCCTCGCCGATGATCTTGATCGAGTTCTTGTTCGCGCCAACCGTGCCGTCCGCGCCGACGCCGAAGAACACCGCGCCGATCTCGCCGGCATGGGCGGTCGGCAGCGCAGGGCCCAGGGGCAGCGACAGGTGCGTCACGTCGTCCACGATGCCCACCGTGAAGTGGTTGCGCGGCTTGGCGTTCTTCAGCTCGTCGAACACCGACTTGATCATCGCCGGCGTGAATTCCTTGGACGACAGGCCATAGCGACCGCCGACCACCTTGGGCTCGGCAGCAAACGGCGACTCGCCCGCGGCGCGCAGCTCGGAAAGCGCAGTCAGCACGTCCTGATACAGCGGCTCGCCGACGGCGCCCGGCTCCTTGGTGCGGTCCAGCACCGCGATGGCCAGGGTCGTCTTGGGCAGGGCCTTGGCCAGCGCTTCCAGCGAGAACGGGCGGTACAGCCGCACCTTGACGACGCCGACCTTCTCGCCCTGCGCGACCATCCAGTCGACGGTCTCGTGGGTCGTCTCGGCGCCCGAACCCATCAGCACCAGCACCCACTCGGCCTGGGGGTGACCCACGTAGTCGAACAGCTTGTAGGCGCGGCCGGCCAGGGCAGCGAACTTGTCCATCTCGGCCTGCACGATGGCCGGGACCGCGTCGTAGTACTTGTTGCAGGCTTCGCGGGCCTGGAAGAACGTGTCGGGGTTCTGCGCAGTGCCGCGGACGTTGGGGCGATCCGGGCTCAGGCCGCGCTTGCGGTGCTCGGCCAGCAACGTGTCGTCCATCATGTGGCGCAGATCGTCGTCGGTCAGCTCTTCCATCTTGGCGACTTCGTGCGACGTGCGGAATCCGTCGAAGAAGTGCAGGAAGGGGATGCGCGCCCGCAGCGTGGCGGCCTGGGTGATCAGCGCGAAGTCGTGCGCCTCTTGCACCGACCCGCCGCACAGCATGGCAAAGCCGGTCTGGCGGCAGGCCATCACGTCCGAGTGGTCGCCGAAGATCGACAGTGCGTGGGTGGCCAGCGTACGGGCCGCCACGTGCATCACGAACGGCGTCAGCTCGCCCGCGATCTTGTACATGTTGGGGATCATCAGCAGCAGGCCCTGCGACGCCGTAAAGGTCGTCGTCAAGGCGCCCGCTTGCAGGGCCCCGTGGACGGCACCGGCCGCGCCACCCTCGGATTGCATCTCGGTCACCTGCGGCACGGAGCCCCAGATGTTCTTGCGGCCGTTGGCGGACCACTCGTCGCTGAGCTCTCCCATGCTGGACGAAGGCGTGATCGGATAGATGGCGATCACTTCGTTGGTGCGGTGGGCGACGGAAGCGGCAGCCTCGTTGCCATCGATGGTGATCTTGCGGCGTGCGACCATGGAGTCAGTCTCCTATACAGTCCACCTGAGCGGTGGGGACTTCGCGCTCGCACGCCGGGCTCGGAAAGGAGGAGGGCGCGGGGGCGGTCCGGGGCAGGGCGATGGGCGCTCGCAGGCAGGGGGAGTGCGACGAGGCCGGGTCGCCCCTGTTGGGGGGCAGAGGGCGGGGCGGTGAATCCGAGCCGCGTGGACTCGAGTTCAGGTCGGCGACACCTGCCGTCGGCCGCCTCGCCGATCGCGCGCTGTATAGGTCAGGCAGCGCGAACGCGCAAGGCGGGACACCAGATCGGTCCATTCAACCATCCGGCAGGTGGCCTGCAGGTGTCGGAATTCGGTGACGGGAAACGGCAACACGTTGTCGGAGAATTCCGACATGCATAGTAACTGCCTGAAAGTGAATGGCAATTGCGGCGATGTCCGGTTGGCCCGTCGTCGGCTGTCCCGGAAGTCCGACGACCCGCGTAGACCCGTGGAAACACATAACCTGTTGAAAGTACATTTGTTGATCAAGTTGGCACGGACCTTGCTCAATAGGTGGTCATCGAGGGCGCGACGCCCCACCAAACCCGGAAGAAGACAACCGGCCCCCTGCAACGAGTTCTACCCAAGGAGATTCCTCATGAGCACCAAGCGCAACCACAAGGCCCTGCTTCCCACCTACGTCGGCGCTGCCGTCAGCTTCATCGTCTATCTGGTCATCGGCGCGGTGCCCGGCACCCTGTACGGCGGCTACATGGGCCTCATCATGACGGGCGCCCTGTTCGGCACGCCGGTCGAGCCGACGATGATGGCCAAGGTCATCACCACGGGCGGCATGGCGCTGGGCCTGTTCGCTTCGCTGTTCCTCTTCCTGGTCGCCGGCGCCTTCATCGGCACGCTGCTGGGCTGGCCGTTTGCCCCCATGCTCCGCGCCGAAGAGAAGACCGAGACCCGGACCGAGACCGTCGAAGTCAGCCGCTAGTCAGGCGAAGGCGTCCGGCGGGGCTACCCTCCCCCCAAGCGTTGGTCCGCTTTCCCCCCGCGGACCCTCGCAGTCCCGCCCCGGACGCGGCCACCGGCAGCCGCCCCTCCTCCTCTCCCCGGAAGGCGGCGGCTGCCGGTGGCCAAGAAACCAAGAACAAATTCAACGTGTCTAGAATTCCCGACACTGGCTTGTCGGAAGAATCCGACAGTCAAACGGTGCCAAGTCGTTGAAATTGCATGACGCCGCACATGGCTGTCGGGAAATTCCGACAGATCCCATGGTCGGTTGCCGTTTCCAGGCGTAGAGTTGCGTCCGGGGGACGTGCGAGTTGTCGCGCCGAGGGTGTCGCAACACTTCAAGATCCATCGCGAAGTCACTCCCATTTCGGCCAAGGCGGTCGGCTGGTACGGAAATTGCTTTTGTCTGCGCCGACCCTTCGGGGCCTCCCACCCACTCCTCCCGCTTGTTTCAGACCCGTCCGCACGGAAACCACCTCGCAAAGGTAGCCCATGCTCGCCCACCTTCCCGCCCGCCTTCTGTGGTCCGCCGCCCTGCTGGGCGTGCTGCTGACTGTTTCGCTTCCCGCCACGGCCAAGACTCCGAACCCGTCGGATGATCCGAAGTGGTGCCGGGTTTGCCATCAAGACGCCGTGTTCGCGCCGGCTGAGGTCTCTGCGACCGCGCACGCCGACGTGTCGTGCCGCGAGTGCCACAAGGGCTTTCACTTCAATCCGCACGAGAAGGTGATCTCGCCCGAAGGCGAGCCCGCCCAGGCGCTGAAGGACCGCGGCCTGCGGGTGCCCGACGCTTGGACGGCGTGCGGTGACTGCCATGAGGTCGGCGAGAACCCCGGTCACCTGCCGCACGGCAAGGACAAGGACGGTGCCAAGGCCGGTCTGCCCTACTGCAAGGACTGCCACGGCAGCCCGCACACGATTCGGCTTGCCAAGGAGCTGGAGCCCAACGCGCGCCGCGCAGAGATGAACGAGAAGTGCATCACCTGTCACGGCGACCCCAAGCACATGAAGCCGTTCAAGATCCCGACCGACGTCGTCGAGGGCTATGAGCACACGATGCACGCGCGGCACCTGCACCTGGGCTCCAAGGAGTCGCCGGGCTGCGCGGACTGTCACGGCGGCCACACGCCGATCGACCGCAACGCCGTGACGGCCCAGCCGTGCATCAAGTGCCACGCGAACGCGACGCCAGCGTTCCGCAAGAACGCCACGCACGCGGCGATGACGGCGGATCGGCGGCCGATCAGCTTCTGGACCGTCAAGTTCTTCGCCTGGCTGACCTTCCTCACGATTTTCGGCCTGTGCCTGCACGTCCTGCTTGACCTCGCTGCGACCTTCCGGGCTGCCCGCAAGGGAGGTGGTCATGGTCACGTTGACCACGGCGCCAACCTGCTGGCCAAGGCGGGGTTGGTCGACAAGGACCGCCGCGTCGTCCGTTTCGACGTCCACCAGCGGATCATGCACGGCATCATGGCGTTCTCGTTCACCACGCTGGTGCTGACGGGCTGGCCGCTGAGCGCCCACGGCTTCGGCGCCTCGCGCTTCCTGGTCGACCTGTTCGGCGGCCTGCAGACGGCAGGGCTGTGGCACCGCATCGCTGCGATTGGCCTTGTGATCACCAGCGTCTACCACGTGACGTATCTGGTCGTGCTCGCGTTCTCGCGCAAGCTGCCCTTGTCGATGGTGCCGATGCCGCGCGACCTGTTCGACGCGATCGGCAACATCATGTACTTCTTGGGCTTGAGGAAGGAACGTCCGAAGTTCGCGCGGTTCTCGTACTTCGAGAAGTTCGACTACTGGGCGGTGTTCTGGGGCGTCGTGATCATGGTCGGCTCCGGCACCATCCGCTGGTTCCCCGCAGAGTTCGCCAAGATCGCCCCCAACTGGCTGTACGAGGTCGCGTTCCTCGCCCACGCCGACGAGGCGCTGCTGGCGGCGATGGCCATCTTCGTGTGGCACTTCTACAACGTGCACCTGCGCCCCGCCGTCTTCCCCATGTCGTGGGTGTTCCTGCACGGCAGGCTGACGGTCGAGGAGCTGGCAGAGGAGCACGGCGCCGAGTACGACGCGCTGGTCGAGAAGGCCAAGGCCAAGGTCGCCAAGGCTGACGACGGCAAGGAGGGCGCATGACCCCCGCCCGCCGCATCCTGATCGGCCTCGTGGGGATCCTGGTGGCGACGGGGACCGTGGTCCTGCTGAGCCCCGACGTCCGGATCGAGGTCCGCAACGGCGCGTTGGTGGTTCCAGCGGCCGGGGGCCACGGACCCGAAGCGACCGCGCTGCCCGAGGCCGCCACGACCGCCGTCGCCCTTGCCGATGCAGTCACTACCGCCGTCCCTCCCGCTGGGGAAGCCACCGCAACCGACGGCGAAGAAGCCGAGGCCGCCGACGCGCCTGCGGAATCGACCGAGACCCAGGCCAAGCTCGCGCGCCTTGCGAAGCTGCCTTGCTTCGAGTGCCACACGATCAAGGACTACAAGGAAGGCGAAGACTTTCCGCACGTGATGCACGAGCAAGAGCAGGGCGTCGGTGGTCACTGCCACAAGTGCCACGCCTTCGAGGGACACTTCCAAGTGACGGTCCGCAAGGAGGTCTGTGCCGAGTGCCACGACTGAGACTCCCCCGGGAGGAGGCCGTCGCAGCCTGCTTCTGAAGGTGGCGTTGTTGTGCGGGGTTCCGGCCCTGCTGGGGCTCGCGTTTGCCTCGTTCCGGTCCTTCGAGCACTACGTTCAGCATGACCCCGACTTCTGCGCCCAGTGCCACGTCACCCAGGACCAGTACACCATGTGGGCAGAGGGCGAGCACCACAACGTGCCGTGTCAGGCGTGCCACGAGCAGACGACGGCCCAGGCGCTGGATTCGCTGCGCGGGTTCATTTCGTCAGAGCCTGCAAAGGGTTCCGGGCCGCACACCAAGGTCCACTCGCCCAAGGTGCCGGTCAACGCCTGCATTCGCTGTCACGAGAAGAAGGTGGGCGACTGGCCGCAGATCGGCAAGTCCATCGGTCACAAGGTGCACCTCAAGCAGGGCGACATCACGTGCAAGAGCTGCCATGCGCGCACGATCCACAAATTCGGCGCGGCGTTGGACGCGTGCCCGGACTGCCACAAGGGGCAGGCCGTGCGCACCACGGGCATGGAGAAGCTGCACTGCAACGCCTGCCACAACTTCCTGAACACCAATGACACCTTGATCCCCACTCGCCGCGTCTGCTTGGACTGCCACGCCGCGCGCAGCGTGTCGATGCCAGAGCGCGCACAGAACGAGCACATGGCGCGCTTCTCATGCGGGGTTTGCCACTTGCCCCATCAGGACAAGAAAACCGCGCATGATCAGTGCCTTTCATGCCACGAGGGCATCCAGCAGCACCCCGGACTGCACGCGGTACCCGACCACGCGGCGTGCCAGGACTGTCACCAAGCGCACACCTGGTTGCCGCAGCGCAAGCTGTGCCTCGAGTGCCACGACGACAAGGACAAGCATCACTCCGAGCAGACGAACTGTTGGAGTTGCCACAAGACCCAATCCCCAGCGGCCGACCTCGCTTCGCCCCCCACGGCGGACGGCGCGTCAGAGGCGCCGCCATGACATCGCCGACACCCAAGCTGCGTCGGCCTCGCTTCAGCTTGCGGATTCGTCTTGTCCTGCTGCTGTCGGGCATCATCTGCCTGATTCTGGCCGGGCAGACGCTGTTCTGGCTGTCGAGTGAGGTCACGGATCTGGACCACCGGATCGCCACGCAGGGGACCATCCATGCCCAGGGAATCGCGAATGCCTGCGCGGGGTTGATGGGCGGCTCCGACCCGCATCGCTTCGACTTCGTGATGGGCAGGATTCGGCGGACGGTGGACCTGATCGAGCTGGCCGTCGTCGATCCGTCGGGCAAGGTGCTGGCCCACAGCGACGCCACCCAAGTCGGCCACCAGCGCACGGATCGTCGCCACGGCGTCTTCGGACCTCCGCGGTCAAGTCCGGGTCTCATCGGTCTATTCGGCAACGCCTTGGCCTATCAGGTGTCGGCTCCCGTGCTGCGAGGCAGCGATGTGTTGGGCTTCATCTACCTCGAGTTCCGCTCGAACGAGATCGCCGAGCGCGCAGGTCGGCTGATGCGGTCGGCCGCGACCATGGCGCTGTTCTGGCTGTTCGTGGGAGCCGCGGCCGGCACCGTCTACGTTCGGCGCATCACCAAGCCGCTGGCCGTGCTGACTCAGGCGGCGCAGAGCATCACCGAAGGGCGACTGGACGCCGTGCCGGTGGGTCTGCCCACGTCTCACGACGAGGTGGGGACGTTGCAGGCGAGTTTTCGCCATCTACAGGCGGGGTTGCGGGCCCAGCGTGCAGAGAACGCCGAGCTGTTGGACCGGCTGCAACAACTGAACGACAAGCTGCAGCGCCGCGTCAACGAGGTCACGGCAGAGCTGCGTCAGACCGCCGCCTATCTGGAGTCGGTGTTTCGCTGCATGGAGGTCGGTCTTGTCACCGTCGACGCCCACGGCGACATCGTGCAGGCCAATCAGGGCGCGGACCGGCAGCTGACCGGCCTTGGACGCCCGGAGGCAGGCAAGCACGTCAGCGCCCTGATTCCCGACGGAGAAGCGCTGGGAACGATGGTCGAGACCGTGGTGCGGTCGGGCGCCGCGGCAACGCTAGAGGTCGTGCGCAGCTGCGAGGTGGGGCCTTGGCATGAGGGAGGGCCGGTCTCGTCGGCACCGTCCGGCGGGCAGCGCACCCTGGGCTTTCGCATGTACCCACTGCGGGGACCGTCTCGCACGACGCTGGGGGCCGTGATCCTCGTCACCGACCTGACCGAAGAGCGGTTGGTCGAGTCGCGTCTGCGCCGTCACGATCGGCTGGCGTCGCTGGGCACCATCGCCGCGGGGTTGGCGCATGAGCTTGGAAATTACATGCATGGTATCGGTGGGTTTTCGTCGATCCTGCTGAAGTCGCTGCCGCCCGACAGTCCCCACCGCGAGGACGTGCAGACCATCCACGACGACAACGCCAAGGCCGTTGCGCTGCTGGAGCGGTTCCTGCAGTTCGCCCGGCTGGGACAGGTGCGCTATCAGGTCGAGCCGGTGGGGACGATCCTGCGCGAGGCGGTCGGCATCTCCTCGTATCGCTTGCGGAAAGCCAATGTTCAAGTGGTCGATATGGTCGTGGACGAGGGCCCCGAAGCGCGCTGCGACGCGCGACTGCTGACGCAAGTGTTCGTCAACCTGGTCCTGAATGCCGTCGATGCGATGGAAGGTCGGGCGGAGCGCTGCCTGACCGTGAGCGCGAACCTGTCCGGCGAAGACCGCGTGGTCATTCGCGTCGAAGACACCGGCGGCGGCATCGACCCGGCTCACGTCGAGCGGATCTTTGATCCGTTCTTCACCACCAAGGGCGCGACCGGCACCGGTCTCGGACTGTCGATCGCCCACCAGATCATCGAGCGTCACGGCGGCACCATCACGGTGCAGAGCCGCCGCGACCAAGGCACCACCTTCGTGATCGAACTGCCCTGCTCGGGACCTCTCGAGCAGGACGCTTGAACGTCCCCCCCCCAGGGACGCGTGTGACCGGATGAAGAAGCCCACGATCCTGTTCATCGACGACCAGAAGTCCGCGCGCGACCTGTTCTCGCGCCAGCTGGACCCCGAGCGCTTTCGTCCGCTGACGGCACCCGGCGTGCTGGCGGCTGAGGAGCTGATCCGTCAGGAAGCGCCCGACGTCATCGTCACCGACCTGCGCATGCCCGACATCGACGGACTGGACGGCCTTGAGCGGTTCCATACCCTGGACCCCGAGCTGCCCGTGATCCTGATCACGGCGTTTGGCACGGTCGAGACAGCGGTTGAGGCGATGAAGCGCGGCGCGTTCGACTATGTGCGAAAGCCGTTCGATACAGGAGAGTTGGAGATCGTCATCGACCGCGCCCTGGGCCACCGCAACCTGCTGCGGGAAAACGCCCGGCTGCGATCCGAGGTGGCGCGCAAGTCCGCGTCGGACGACATCATCTGTCGTGCTCCGGCGATGATGTCCGTGATGGACTTGGCGGCGCGCGTGGCACCGTCCGACTTTTCGGTGCTGATCCTGGGAGAGAGCGGCACCGGCAAGGACCTGTTCGCCAAGCGTATTCACCAGTTGAGTAACCGCGCGTCGGCCCCCTTCGTGTCGCTGAACTGCAGCGCGATCCCCGAGCACTTGCTGGAGAGTGAGCTGTTCGGCCACGAGAAGGGCGCGTTCTCAGGTGCGACCAATGCACGCGCGGGCTTCTTTGCCGAGGCAGATGGCGGCACGCTGTTTCTGGACGAGATCGGCGACATGAGCCCCAACCTGCAGCCCAAGCTGCTGCGCGTGCTGCAGAACGGCGAGTACTACCGCGTGGGCAGTCGGCGTCTGACCAAGACGGACGTTCGTTTGGTTTGCGCGTCGAACCGTCGCATCGAAGAGCTTGTCGAGAAGGGGCAATTCCGTCAGGACCTGTACTACCGCATCAACACGGTCCGCATCGCTCTGCCGCCCCTGCGCCAGCGCACGGAAGACATCCCGTTGCTGGTCGAGCACTTCCTGCAGAAGCTGCGCAAGACCTTTCCCCACGTGCCCGCGAGGCTGAACGCCCAAGCCGTGCGTCACCTGCTGGACTACGGTTGGCCGGGTAACGTGCGCGAGCTGGAGCACGTGATGGAGCGGTCGTGTCTGGTGTGCGACGGCGACGAGCTGCGGGCGGACGACCTGCCGCCCGAAATTCGGGGCACGGCGAGCACGGGCATCGCGGTTGCGGAGCGGGCGTACAAGGACGCGCGTCGGGACTTCGAGCGCAACTACTTCCTGCAGCTGTTGGCCAGTGCGGAGGGTAACATCCAGAAGGCGGCGGAACTGGCGGGGATTCATCGCAGCACGCTGTACGAGAAGCTGGCTGCGCTGCAGATCGCGGTCGACAGGGAGTAGCTGGGACCGCGCCAAGGCGACGGGCAGCCACAGTGGCCGTTGGCAGTGACAGGCGGAGACAAGGCGGCTAACCTCCCGCCGGCCCCCCCGCCAATCCCTCACTGCTGTCGAGGCGCCCCATGGACGAAAAGACCCCCCTCTCCGATGCCCTTCGCTACCACTCCGAAGGCCGACCCGGCAAGATCGAGGTCGTCCCGACCAAACCCTGCATCACCCAACGGCATTTGTCGCTCGCTTACTCGCCTGGCGTCGCCGAGCCGTGCCTGGAGATCGCCCGCGACCCTGACCTCGTCTACGACTACACGGCCAAAGGCAATCTGGTGGCGGTGCTGTCGAACGGCACGGCGGTCTTGGGCTTGGGGGACATCGGCGCGCTGGCAGGCAAGCCCGTGATGGAAGGCAAGGGCGTGCTGTTCAAGAAATTCGCGGATATCGACGTGTTCGACATCGAGGTCAACGAAAAGGACCCCAAGAAGCTGATCGAGATCGTGGCGTCGCTGGAACCCACGTTCGGCGGCATCAACTTGGAGGACATCAAGGCCCCCGAGTGCTTCGAGATTGAGCGCGAGCTGAAGAAGCGGATGAACATCCCGGTCTTCCATGACGACCAGCACGGCACCGCGATCATCACCGCGGCCGGCGTGATGAACGCCGTCGAGATTCAGGGCAAGAAGATCGACGAGATCAAGGTGGTCGTGTCCGGTGCAGGTGCCAGCGCGATCTCGTGCATGAACCTGTGGCAGATGGTCGGCGTCAAGGCCGAGAACATCACGATGTGCGACTCGCGCGGCGTGATTCACGAGGGCAGGCGCGCAGAGGTCGACGAGAGCAAGCTGCCGTACGTGCGCGACACGAAAGCCCGAACGTTGGGCGAGGCCTTGGTGGGCGCCGACGTGCTGGTCGGCCTGTCCAAGGGCAACGTCGTGACGCAGGCGATGGTGAAGACGATGGCGCCCAAGCCGATCATCTTCGCCTTGGCCAATCCCGACCCTGAGATCCGGCCCGAGCTCGCGCGCGAAGTCTGCCCGGACGCGATCATCGGCACCGGCCGCAGCGACTTTCCCAATCAGGTCAACAATGTCTTGGGCTTCCCGTTCATCTTCCGCGGTGCGCTGGACGTGGGCGCGCGGCAGATCACAGAGGAGATGAAGCTGGCCGCGGCGAAGGCCATCGCCCAGCTCGCGCGGGAGGACGTGCCCGACAATGTGCGTGCCGCGTACGGCAGTGAGACCCTCAGCTTCGGCCGCGACTACATCTTGCCCAAGCCGCTGGACGAGCGCGTGTTGTTGTGGGTGGCGCCGGCCGTGGCCAAGGCGGCGATGGAGTGCGGTGTCGCGCGTCGCACGCTCGATCTGGACAAGTACCGCGACGAGCTGGAACGCCGCATCGGCCCTGCGAGATCAATCGTGCGGCAGGTGATTCACCGCGTGTCGCGGCGCCCCAAGCGCATCGTGTTTCCGGAGGCAGGAGACGATCGCGTCCTGCGGGCGATTCCGCGCATCCTGGAAGACCACATCGCGGTGCCGATCCTTTTGGGAGACGCCGACGAGCTGCACGCGCGCGCCAAGAAGCTGGGCGTGGACTTGGGGACCACGGAGATCCTGCCGCTGCCCAACCCCGCGACCTACGAGCGGGATCTTGCGGCGCTGATGGCCCTGCGTGGTCGCCGCGGCATGTCCGCTCCGGAAGCGCGTGAGCGTTTGACCAGGGACCCCACCGTGGCGGGCATGATGCTCGTGCGCGCGGGCGACGCGGACGGTCTGGTGGCGGGTTTGCGGCGAGGCTATCCGGAGACGATCCGGCTGGCCCTGCAGCTGATCGGGCTGGACTGGGGCATGACGGCAGCGGCCGGCGTGCACCTGATGATCACCAAGCGCGGTCCGATGTTCTTCGCGGACACGACGGTGAACATCATGCCCAAGGCCGAGACGCTGGCCGACATCGCGATCATGACGGCGCGCTTTGCCCGCGACATGGGCATCGAACCGCATGTGGCGATGCTGTCGTATGCGAACTTCGGCTCGTCCACGCACGATGAGGCGACCAAGGTGGCCCAGGCCGTCAAGCTGGTGCGCCAGCGCGAGCCCGACCTGGACATCGAAGGCGAAATGCAGGCGCAGATCGCGTTGGACCCGCCGACGCGAGAGGCGTCGTGGCCGCACACGCACCTGAAGGCGGAGGCCAACGTCTTCATCTTCCCCACGCTCGGCGCCGGCAACATCGCGTACCAGATGCTGTCGAGGCTGGGAGGGGCGGACGAGATCGGTCCCGTGCTGCTCGGTCTGAAGCGGCCGATCACTGTGATTCCGCCTGCTTGCCGTGTGGAGACGATCGTCCAGCTGACGGCCATCACCGCCCTGCGCGCCCAAGCTCCAATGGTCGGTATGACGCAGCCGGTGGGCGGACCCGTCACCGGCGCCTGAAATACGTAACGTTTGCGGTGGCGGCTACTTCTGCCAGCCGACCACCGCGGCGGCCTCGTCCAGCAGACGCTCGACCAGATCCTCTGGGAAATCCAGCCAGTTGCCTTCGATGTGCGGCCGCCGCAACAGCCAACGCGCCGGTTGCACGGTGGGGTCGCGCGTCAACTGGAAGCCTGCGACGTCGCTGACCTCCAGGCGAATCGCGGGGGCGAGCACCTCGCGAAAGCCCTCCACCACCAGCACATCGACGTGACCCTCGAACGACGCCATCCACGGCGCCAGCTCAGACGGGGCCTGCTTGTGCACGAACAGCGTCGCGGAGTCTGGGCCGATCAGCAGCACGCGCTGAGCCCCTGCCTGGCCGTGGCGCCAGGAATCCTTCCCCTCGACGTCCAGTTGCGGCCGGTGGCTGGCGTGCTTGACGCTGCCGACGCGAAGGCCGCGGCGGGTCAGACCGGCGATCAACTGCTCGACCAGACGCGTCTTGCCGCTGTTGGATCGGCCGTGGATGCCGAGCACGGGCAGCGATGAATCAAGGGGCCGCGTGGCGCACTCAGGCTCTGCGGGGATGCCGCCGTCGGGCATGGGGGACATGGAACCTCCGGGAGGGCCGAGGCGCGTCGTCTTAGTAGGCGACTTGGAACGTGACGGACTGAGGGGCGCTGGTCGTCTGCGAGCCCAGATCGCCGGGAGAAAACGCCGACACGGTGGCCGAGATCGTGTAGTTGCCGGGCCGGTCGGGGACGAACAGCAGCTCGGCTCCGCTGGTCATCGGATAGTAGAGCCAAGCGGCGGATCCGGGCGGGCGAGCCGTCACGGTCCATTGGTAGGCACCCGTGAGGCCGACCGGATAGGTCCCGGGCGTGACGCTTGCCTTGATGCGCAGGGACTTTCCGGCCTGGGCTCCGACGACGGGCTGCAGCGCCAACTGCGGTGGTGTTACGTCGGCGCGGCTGGACCCCTCAAGGTTTACCTTGGAGATCAGGGTCTTGCCCTTGCACGTGTTGGCCGTCCACTCGCCCGCGCACCAGTAGACGTGCAGGATGCCGTAGTGTGGGGCGGACTGCGACGCGCCGGGCTGGAATTGCACCGGGATCGAGGCAGTTCCCCACGGAGCGACGGTCTTGGCCTCGAACGCGGCCGTGTATTCCGCGGACTCGGCGCCGGTCTCGCAGGGCGTGTCTTGCGTGACGTTGAACAGCGTGGTGCAGGCCTTGATCAGCCGCAGCGGGCTGCAGCTCTGGTTGAAGATCCAGACCGTGTGGGACTTGCCGCCGCTGGGCGCGTGGAAGCCCAGGGGATTGGGACCGATCTCCGGGGCAGGCGCCTTGCACGTCCCGGCGCTGATCGGGATGGCCCACTTCTGTGGTACCCCCGCCTGATTCCACCAGAGATCCAGACGTGCGGGCAGCGGCGGATTGCCGGCGGGGGCGGTGAACCCGAGCTGGAACGTCGCAGAACTGCCCGCAGCCATGTTGACCGGCAACAGCACCGGCGCGCCCATCAGGACCTGCAGCGCAAACGCCTTGTCCAGCACGTCCTGTTGCTGCGACTCGAGGACGGGAACGACGCCGGCGGTGTAGACCGACAGTCCAGACGGACCCAGATTCTCAAGTGTACACGAGCGCTTGGCGGCCGAGGCGAAGTCGAACAGGTGTGCACCTGTGTCACACGTCAGCGCGAAGCCACTGTCCGCCTGCCACGTCGCCGTCAGCTTGGCCTTGGCGATGCGCGTCTCGATGCCTTGCTTGACCTGAACGACCAACTCGACCGGGCTGGGCGCCTTGGACCCGTTGGGCTTGAACTGCACGCAGATCTGTAGCGTCATCAATTGATCTGCAAAATTGGGTGCTTGTCCGACTTGGGGGATCTCGGAGCCGAATTGCGGCACCTGCACGATGGTGTACTGGTCGTCGGCGGGCTGAATCGTGGCCCCCTGGTACTCGAACGGTTCGCAGCCGATGTTGCCCAGCTTGACGCACACCTGCTGCGGTGTTTGCGGACTGGCGTTGACGAAGACGTGGCTCTGCGGCTGCAGCAGCGGCTTGGCGCCGGTACACGGTGTCGAGAAAAACAGCTCGAGATCCGGCTTCTTCGGGTCGTTGGTCTTCAGCGTCAGCCGCCCCGTGCCCTGGTCGTCGCCCGGCTGGTTCGGGTCGTACGTGACGAGGAAGGACCGCTTGGCTCCCGGCTCGATCGTCAGCGGCAAGTCTTCGAAAGTGAACGGCTCTTGCCACGCCCAGTCGATGGCGAGTTGCAGCGTGTCCGACTGCCAGCCCACATCGGCGATCACCAGCGGACCGTCGCCCATGTTGAAGATCTCCGCCGCCGCCTTGACCGGCGAGGTCGGCTGCGACCGCAGGGGCTGAAAGACCAGCAGGTTCGTCTCGACACCCTTGAGCTTGACGACGATCTGGGGGGATTTCGCTTGTGTGTCGATGGGTTGAATGGTGTCGGCGACGTCGCCGCCCTGTACGTCGGGCGAGAGCGTCACGTCATCGCCAGCAGCATCGTCGGTTCCGTCCGCCAGCGCGTCGACCTCGACCGAGTCCGGCATGATGACCGAGTCGCCGGGCTGCCAACTGGGTGGCGTCTCCGCCGTCTCGCTGCACGACAGCAGCGCCAGCGCCATGATCGACGGAAGCCACGGGAGTGCCGGACGCCTCCGCCGGTTTGGCAAGTCGTTCATCCTTCCCCCTTGCGTGTGGAGCAGAAGCTTGGACTGCGCGTCTACGGGCAGCCGGGCACGCCGATGGCCGGAGCGTACTTGCAGACGCCGGCACCACAATAGTCCCAAGTGCACGTGTTGTAATCGTTGCAGTTCTTGGGCGATCCCTCGACGCACGTGCCGGTCTGACACACCGAGTTGTCCAGACACGAAATGCTGCACGCGGTGCCGTCCTTCAGCGTGGTCGCTGCGCAGCCGCCCGTCTTGGGGTCGCAGGCGTCCGAGGTGCACAGGTTGAAGTCCTCGCACACCATCGCCGCCAGCTTCAGCACGCGCAGGCGACTGTTCTTCTGATCCACGATCAGGATGCGGCCCTGACCGTTGGCCGTCATGCCCGACGGCTCGTTGAGCTGGTCCGTCGTGCCGTCGCCGGCGATGGTGCGCACCAGACCGTCCACGCCAAGCGCACGGATGCGCGAGTTCTGGCGGTCGGCGATCAGCAGGTCGCCGCCGGGGGCGAACGTGAGACCGACGGGGAAGCTGAACAGCGCCTCGGCGGCGTTGCCGTCCTTGTAGCCCGAGCTGCTGCCGATGATGGTCACCGTGTAGCCGTTGCTTGCGATGCGGCGGATGCGGTGGTTGCCCGAGTCTGCGACGTAGATGGTGCCGTTGGGACCCGTTGCGAGACCGACGGGGGCGTTGAAGCGCGCCGCCTTGCCGACGTCCTCCTTGTAGCCCGCAACGCCGCCGCCCGCGAGGGTGATGACCTGGCTGATCCTCGGCGGGTCGGTGGTCGGGTCGGGGTGGGTGATCATGCGGACGGTGTGGTTGCCCGCCTCGCTGACGTAGACGCCGGCGTCATCCACCGCCAAGCCCACCGGTTGGGCGAACAGCGCCTCAGTCGCCTTGCCGTCCTTCCAGCCCGACATGCCGGTGCCCGCGTAGGTCGTCACGTTGCCGGAGGTGTCGATCTTGCGCACCGCGTTGTTGTGGTAGTCGGCGACGAACAGGTTGCCCTTGCGGTCGAATGCGAGCGCGGTGGGGGCGCTGAACTGGGCGGTGGCGGCCGGACCGTTGACCAGTCCGGGGGCTCCCGTGCCTGCGAACGTGGTCACGGTGCCGTCGGCGGCGACCTTGCGGATGCGGTTGTTCAGCAGGTCGGTGACCAGGAACGCACCTGTGGTGTCGCGGGCGATCGACTGCGGGAAGTTGAATTGCGCGTCCTTGGCCGTGCCGTTCTTGAAGCCGGCGACGCCCGTGCCGATGTCGGCCTCGAACAGCCCGGCGATGGCTGCGGTGCACTTGCCCGCCACGCAGATGTCGCCCGAGGTGCAGGCATTGGCGTCGTCGCAGGACTTGGTGTTGTTCGCGTAGCCGCACACGCCCGTCGTCGTATTGCAGGAGTCATCGGTGCACACGTTGGCGTCGCTGCAGTCCTTGGCCGCGCCGGCGGTGCACTTGCCGTACTTGCAGGCGTCGTTCAGCGTGCAGGCGTTGCCGTCGTTGCACGGCGCAGCGTTGCCCGTGAATAGGCAGCCGCCCGTCTTGGGGTCGCACGCGTCGTCGGTGCAGCTGTTGCCGTCGTCGCAGTTCACGGCGGTGCCGTTGACGCACTTGCCCGCGGCGCACTGACCGGACAGCAGGCACTTGTCACCGTCCGCGCACGCCTTCACGTTGGCCGTGAACACGCACAGGTTGCTCTTGCAAGTGTCGTCGGTGCAGCCGTTCTTGTCGTTGCAGTCCGTGGCGACCGCGCAGAAGTTGCCGCAGCCGGCGATGCCGACCGACACGCATTTGCCGGTGGCGGCGTCGCAGGAGTCGGTCGTGCACTTCTCGTTGTCGTTGCAGTCCTTGGGGGCTCCAGAGGCGCACTTGCCGCTGGCGCAGGCATCATTGACGGTGCAGCCCAGGCCGTCATCGCACGGGCCGGTGGTCGCGGCGAACTGGCAGCCCTTGGTCGGCAGGCAGGTGTCGGCGGTGCAGGGGTTGCCGTCGTCACACGTCAGCGTGGTGCCCTTGATGCAGAATCCGGTCTTGCAGGCGTCGCCCACCGTGCACAACGACCCGTCTGCGTCACAGCCGGTCCCATCCTTTGGCACACCCGCGTTGAGGCACTTGCCCGTAGCGACTTCGCAAGAGTCGGCGGTGCACGGGTTGTAGTCGTCGCAATTCTTGGGCAGACCGGCGATGCACACCTTGTTGCTGCAAGCGTCACCCACGGTGCACGCGTCGCTGTCTGCGTCACAGGTCTTCGCGTTTGCCAGCGACGCGCAGCCCAACTTCGGGTCGCACGAGTCGTCGGTGCACGAGTTGCCGTCGTCGCAGTTCTTCGCCTTGGCGAACTGACACGCGCCGTCCTTGCAAGCGTCGCCCTCGGTGCAGATGTCGCCGTCGGAGCACGCCAACGTGTTCGCGCTGTTCTTGCAGACGCCGTTGCTGCAGGTGTCGTCGGTGCAGACCTTGCCGTCGTTGCAGTCGGTGTTCGAGGTGCACTGGTTGCTGCAGCCGGGAATCGCCGCGAACGTGCACAGGCCGGTCGCCCCGTTGCACGCATCGGTGGTGCACTTGTCGCCATCGATGCACGCCTTGACTTGGCCAGAGGCGCACTTGCCGCCGGAGCACACGTCGCCCGAGGTACAGGCGTTGCCGTCGTCGCACGGCGCCGCGTTTGCCGCCTGGGTGCAGCCCAGGACCGCGTCACAGGCGTCCTGCGTGCACGGGTTGCCGTCGTCGCACTTCAGTGCCGTGCCCTTGACGCAAGTGCCCGACTTGCAGGCGTCGCCCACCGAGCACACCGAACCGTCGGCATCGCATGGGTCGCCGTCGAAGGCCGTGCCATATAACACGCAGTTGCCCGTTTGTGGGTTGCACGAGTCTTGGGTGCACGCCAAGCCGTCGTCACACTTCTTGGCCACGCCCGGCACGCAGGCCGAGTTGGAGCAGGTATCACCGGCCGTGCAGGCGTTGCCGTCGGCGTCGCACGCAGCCGTGTTCGCGCTGTGGACGCAGCCCACGGCGGGCTTGCAGACGTCGTCGGTGCAGGGGTTCTTGTCGTCGCAGTCGACGACCGCGCCGGGCTGGCAGGCGCCCGCCTTGCAGGCGTCGGCGCCCGTGCAGACGCTGGCGTCCGCGTCACACCCGGTGCCGTCGGGAACGGCCGTGGCATCGCACTTGCCGGTCAGGGGGTTGCACGCGACGTTGCTGCAGACGTCGCCGCTGGCTGTGCAAGTCACGATGGTCGCCGCGTTCAGCACGCACTTGGGGATGAACGACGTCTTGTCACAGTACAGCGTGCCGTTGCAGAGGTTGCCATCTTCCTTGATTGCGCAGTCCGCGTCGGTGACGCACTGGCAGGTGTTGGCTCCAGCTTGGCACTGGCCATCCTTGCACGTGTCGCTGTCGGTGCAGTCGTTGCCGTCGTCGCACAGCGCGCCGTCCTTGTTGACGTGGAGGCAGCCGGTCTTGGGGTCGCAACTGTCCGTGGTGCAAAGGCTGTTGTCGTCGCAGTCGAGCGGCTTGAACTTGGTGCCGTCGCACACGCCGGACACGCACACGTCGTTCTTGGTGCAGGCGTTGCCGTCGTCGCAAGGCGCGGTGTTCAGCGCGGTCGTGCAGCCGCTGGCAGGGTCGCAGCCGTCGTTGGTGCACGGATTGTCGTCGTTGCATGCGATCGGCTGACCCTGGCAGGCGCCGTCGATGCACGCGTCGTCCTTGGTGCACAAGTTACCGTCGCTGCAGGGCACGACGATCGGGGCGTTCTTGCAGGCACCAGTGGCGGGATCGCAGGAATCCAGCGTGCAAAGGCTGCTGTCGTTGCAGTCCTTGAGCTTGCCCGGCACGCACACGCCATTGGCGCAGGTGTCAAACGCCGAGCACAGGGTGCCGTCGTCGCACGGACCCTCGGCAGCGGGGTAAGTGCAGCCCTTGGCCGGGTCGCAGACGTCGGTCGTGCAGGGATTGGAGTCTTCGCACTTCACTGCGGCGCCAGCGATGCACGTTCCGGCCTTGCAGGTGCCGATCTGGGTGCAGGGGTTGCCGTCGTCGCACTCGCCGGTGCCGGGCGGGTGCAGGCAGACACCGTCCTTGTCGCAGCTGTCGGTCGTACAGGGGTTGCCATCGTCGCAGTTCTTCATCGCGCCCGAGCAGGTGCCGCCGGAGCAGATGTCGCCGGAGGTGCAGACGTTGCCATCGTCGCAAGCGGCAGTGTTGGCCGCGTTGACGCATGTGCCGTTCTCGCACTTGTCGTCGGTGCAGGGGTTGCCATCGTTGCAACCGGTCGCGCAGGTGGCCACAACGTCGGTGTCGATGGTCGTGTCGCTCAGGTCCTCGATAGAGGGACCGCCCACGACCTCGTCTCCGCCGCCCACACAACCGGATGCAGTCACAAGCCAAGCCGTTGCACAGATCGTGCGAAACGCGGCTGAGCGACGAGAAGAACCGAAATTCGTCGAGAACATGGTGACTCCGTGTGGCGCTGGCGATGCCTCGGACATGGTAGCGCTGTCACGATACTCTCTTGCAGCGCGGCGTGACAAGAACGAGAACGGTAAAGCCCCCTCTTGGCCCCACATCATGTACTTCTGTGCGGAATCGGCGCGATCGGGTACGGTTTGGCTACTGCGGGCTCAGCGGTCCCGACGCGATGCGCTGCCGCGCCGCTCTGGCCACCGAAGGACGAACCCAACTGCAAGGGAAGTGGGAGGCTGCATGGCGACTTCTTTCAACTACATGGAAGTGCTTGAGATTGCTAAAGAAATCGAGCGTGAGGGGGCTCGCTTCTACCGGGAGGCCAGTGCTCGCGCGACGCACGAGACGGCGCGTCGGCTGTTGCATACCCTGGCCGTCGAGGAACACGGTCACGAGGCGTACTTCGAGGACCTGCAACAGAAGGCCCTGACGTCCCAGCAGGAGTCGTCTGTGCCGGACTTGGACGAAGTGACGGGGGCCTACCTGCGCTCGCTGGCACCGGGACGCATCTTCCCGCAAGCCCGCGATGCCACGGACTGGCTGTCGGGGCAGGAGTCGCCCGCAGACGTGCTGCGTGTGGCGCTGCGGATGGAGGAGGCCGCGGTCGCGTTCTACGCGGCGTTGAAGCGGGCCATGCCGCCCGAGTGGGACCCGGACCACTTGCAGGAGCTGCTGTCGGAAGAGGAGCGGCACGTCGCCCTGATCAGGGCTGCGTTGCGGACGCTTGGGGCCTGACCGCGCAATCCGCAGCCATCGGAAGGGCTTGGCGTCGGCGGCTTTGCAGGTGCAGCGAAAGCGGGTAGAAGCTCTCCATCCCCCCGCCCACCTGAACCTGCAAAGGAGCGCCCCATGGCTGCCGACGGCGATCACGTACGCAACGACTCACACGGGGAAGTCTGGGCTCCCGACCCGCTTCAGGCTGCACACACCCGCGTGCCCGACTACCACGCCCTGCGCGCCAAGGCGTCGGCCGACCCTCTGGGCTTCTGGGAGGCGGAGGCGCGTGAGCTCGCATGGGCCGAGCCTTGGACCCAGGTGTTGGACGACTCGAACGCCCCGTTTTTCCAGTGGTTTGTGGGGGCAAAGACCAACATCGTCGCCAACGCCTTGGACCGCCATCAGGCCACCGCCACCCGCAACAAGCTTGCCTACATTTGGGAGGGCGAGGACGGCACCGTTCGGACGATGTCGTATCACGCGCTGAACCGCGAGGTCTGCCAGTTCGCCAACATCCTCAAGAGCATGGGTGTGGTGAAGGGCGATCGCGTCACGATCTACCTGCCGCGCGTGCTCGAGCTGCCGATCGCGATGCTGGCGTGCGCCAAGCTGGGGGCGGTGCACTCGGTGGTGTATGGCGGCTTCTCGGTCGAGGCGCTGGCCGAGCGCATCCAGGACTCGGAGTCCAAGGTGCTGATCACCGCCGACGGCGGCTTCATGCGCGGCAAGGTGATCGCGCTGAAGGAGATCGCCGACGAGGCGCTGCAGCGGGCGGGCACGGTCGAGCACGTGGTGGTGGTCAAGCGAACCAACCTGCCGGTGAAGATGGAGGTGGGGCGCGACTACTTCTACGACGAGCTGATGTCGCTGCCGCTAGCCAAGAACCCGGGGCAGTGCGCCACTGAGATCGTCGACGCCGAGCATCCGCTGTTTCTGCTGTACACGTCAGGCACGACCGGCAAGCCCAAGGGCATTCTGCACACCCACGGCGGCTATCAGGTGGGCGTTGCGACGACGATGAAGTACGCCTTTGACCTGCGCCCCGAAGACCGCTTCTGGTGTGCGGCAGACCCGGGCTGGATCACCGGTCACAGCTACATCGTGTACGGCCCGTTGATTCTGGGGGCCACTTCGATCATCTACGAAGGCGCGCCGACCTTCCCGTATCCGGACCGCTGGTGGCGCGTCGTGGAAAAATACGGCGTGAACATCCTCTACACCGCGCCCACGGCCATTCGCGGCTTGATGCGCTTTGGCGAGGCGTGGGCCAACCGCCACGACCTGTCGTCACTGCGCTTGCTGGGGTCCGTCGGCGAGCCGATCAATCCCGAGGCGTGGCGCTGGTTTCACCGCGTCATCGGCGGCGGTCGCTGTCCCATCATCGATACGTGGTGGCAGACCGAGACCGGCAGCTTCATGATCACCCCGGTGCCGTCGCTGCCGCTGAAGCCCGGCTCGGGCACGCTGCCCTTCCCCGGCATCGAGGCGCAGATTGTCGACGATCAGGGCCAGCCCGTGGCGGTGGGAGAAGAAGGCAAGCTGGTGCTGACGCGGCCATGGCCGTCGATGCTCCGGGGCATCTGGCGCGACCCCGAGCGGTATGTCCAGCAGTATTGGTCGACCTATCCCGGCAAGTACTTCACGGGTGATTCCGCCAGGATGGACGCAGACGGCTATTTCTGGATCATCGGCCGCGTCGACGACGTCATCAAGGTCTCGGGCTATCGCTTGGGCACGGCCGAGGTCGAGTCCGCGCTGGTCAGCCACCCCGCCGTCGCCGAAGCCGCGGTCATCGGCGTGCCGCACGAGCTCAAGGGCCATGCGATCCACGCCTATGTTCAGTTGAAGGCGGGGCGGTCGCCGTCGCACGAGCTGCACGACGAGCTGATCCAGCACGTGGGGCGCGAGGTGGGCCCGATTGCGCGCCCGGAGAAGCTGGACTTCATGGACGCCCTGCCCAAGACGCGGTCCGGCAAGATCATGCGGCGGCTGCTGCGGGCGCGCGCCCAGGGGCTGCCTGAGGGCGACACGTCGACACTGGAAGACTAGCCAACAGAAATTCAGCCGGAGTGTCGAACCCTTTGCGTCGTTGAGGGTCTCTTACGGCTGTCGGTGCTGGCAGGCTTGCGGCAGGCGAAATCCGCCCCCGGGCACGTCCGCACCGACGAGACTCATCCACACGCAGGAGCCCCACCATGTCCAAGCTGTTTCCCACCAACGAGCACGCCATCGAGCGCGCGTTGCGCGTCGTCATCGGTGCCGGTCTTCTGGCCATCGTGTTCGTCGGCCCCCAGACGCCGTGGGGACTGTTGGGCATCGTGCCACTGGCGACGGGGCTGATCGGCAGTTGCCCGCTGTACACCGTGTTCGGTTTCCGCACGAACAAGTAGCCGTGCCTCAAGCGGAATAGCCTGGACTTAGTGCGCGCCCTTGCGCAGCAGCACCGCCGGCAGCGTCTTGAACAGGATCGACAGATCGTCGGTCAGACGGTGGTGGGCGATGTAGTCCAAGTCCAGGAACGCGCGCTCGGGATAGCGCACGTTGCTGCGTCCCGACACCTGCCAGTAGCCCGTCACGCCGGGGCGCACCGACAGGAACAGGTCGGCATACGGTCGGTAGTGGTCGATCTCCGCCGGCACGATGGGGCGAGGGCCGACCAGGGACATCTCTCCCACCAGCACGTTCCACAGCTGCGGCAGCTCGTCCAGGCTGGACTTGCGCAAGAATAGTCCCAGCTTGGACACGCGCGGGTCCTCCTGCTCGGGCAGCTTGAAGTCGTTCGCCACGTAGCGTTGGTACAGCGCCTCGTCGGCCCGCAGCAGCGCCTCGGCATTGACCCGCATCGTGCGGAACTTGTGGATCTTGAACAGCTGTCCGCCGCGGGCCAGCCGATCCTGATGGAACAGCGCAGGGCCTGGGTCCAGCAGCTTCAGCAGCACGGCAACGACCAGAAAGAGCGGCGACAGCACCACCAGCGCCACACCCGCCACGACTGCGTCCAGCACCCGCTTGGCACCCGCAGACACGGGATCGCGCGGCATCGGGCCGTACGACACCATCGGAATGCCAGCGAACTCGGTCACTCGGCCGCTGACGCCGTGGGGTCCTGCCTGCAAGGTTGCAACAAAGCTGACGATCCGGCCGCGCTCGATCAGCGTCTGTGCCGTCGGCGCCAGCTCGGCCAGCTGCCGGGCGCTGCCGACGATGAACACTTCGTCAACCGGTCGTTCCACCAGCACGCGGTCCAGATCGCTGAAGCGTCCCAGGACGGGTTGGCCGCCGATCTCCTGCGCCGTCTCGTCGTCCGGTGTCAGAACGCCCACGGTGGGGCGCCCCAAGCCGTCGTCGTCCGCGGACAACACCTGCGTGAACCACGACGCGGGCTGACCGCTGCCGATCACCAAGGCGTGGCGGCGCACCGTCTGGCTGGCCATCAGCCTGCGCAACACCCGACCCAGAAACAGGTCCTTGGCCATCAGTGCCACAAAGCCGATGGCGAAGTAGTAGCCAAAGTACAGACGGCTGACCGTCTCGAACTTGAGCGCGAACACCACAGCCGAGGTCGCGAGAATGGCCCAGCCGAGTCCCCGCAAATGGTGACCGAAGATTCGCCACCAAGAGCCGCGATGCACCCGCATGTAGCGGCGGCGTCCTCGCAGTCCCCAGATCCACGAGCCCATGCTGACGATCAGCAGCACGGTGTAGATGGCGCGCTCTTCCGACAGCGGCGCCCATGGCGTCGACGGTATCGACCGCAGCAGCGGCAGCTGGTCGTGCCACTCGCGACCGAAGTAGGCGAGCACAAAGGCAATCGAAATGCCCAGGACGTCGAGCACGGCGTAGAGGCCTCGCAAGGTCCGGGCGCGTTCCAGATACATGGGCGGGGGCTCCGTCGAGCGGCGGGTGTGCGCTGTGCGCGGTGCCGAGGATGCGGAGATTACCATGGGTTTGCTCGGCTTCGAAATTGCCGGGCGCCCCACGCGCGGCTACCCTCGCTCAAGCCCGCGCATCGGGCCACGGACCTTGCCCATGACCTCGCTTCTCACCCACGGCCCGCTGTGGCTGGCCTCCTTGGCGGCCGCGCTGCTGGTCACCGGAGCCTTCACCGGCTTCGTCGCAGGCATGCTCGGCGTGGGCGGCGGCATCGTGATGGTGCCGTTCTTGCTGCAATTGTTCGCATTGATTGGCGTGGACGAGTCCATTCGGATGCACCTTGTGCTGGGCACTTCCCTCGCGAGCATCCTGCCAACTGCCATCACGTCGGGGCGGGCGCACGCGCGGCGCGGTTCGGTGGATGCGGCCACACTGAAGCGTTGGGCGCCTTGGCTGCTGGTCGGCTCGGCGCTGGGGACGCTGGTGGCAGGGCAGGCTCGCGGTTCTGTGCTGACGATTGGGTTCGGAGTGCTGGCGTCGGGCATTGCCATCGACCTGCTGCGCAAGCGCTCTGACAGTGCCAAGGCCGCACAGGAAAAGGGTAATCCCGAACGCACACGGTCCCGGCCGTTGCTGCAGCGCGTCCTGGCCCTTGGGGTTGGCGGATTGTCGGCGTTGCTGGGCGTGGGCGGTGGGGCGGTGAGTGTGCCGCTGCTGATCGCCTTGGGTCATCCGACCTTGCGTGCGGTGGGGACGGCCGGGGTGTTTGGCGTGTTCGTGGCCCTGCCTGCCGCCATCGGTTACGCATGGACGGGCTGGGGCAACCCGCTGCTGCCGCCGGGTTCGGTGGGCTACGTGCACCTGTTGGGGGTGGCCCTGCTGACGCCGATGACGGTGCTGTTCGCGCCGATTGGGGTCGCCACCGCGCACCGTGTCAGCACGGTCGCCTTGCGAAGGATCTTCGCGGCGTTCCTGCTGATCACGGTGGCAAGGATGGTGGCGGGGCTGGTGTAGGCCTGACACCGGGGGCGCGGAGGACTAGTCTTCCTCGTCTTCGACCTTGCGGGTCGACGCCGCAATGATCTTCTCCTGCAGTTGTGCCGGAACCTCTTCGAAGCCGGCGTGCTCCCAGGTGAATGTGCCTCTGCCCTGCGTCATTGCGCGCAGCACGGGGGCGTAATTCTGCACCTCGGCCAGCGGGACGGAGGCGGTCACGACCGAGCGGGCACCGTACTCCGTGTTCGACACGCGGCCGCGGCGCGAAGTGATGTCGCCCATCACGTCGCCCACGTTCACTTCCGGCACGCTGATGGTCATGCGGACGATGGGCTCGAGCAACAGCGGGTGGCACTTGAGGAAGCCGCCCTTGAAGCCCTTGGATCCGGCCATTTTGAACGCGGCTTCCGACGAGTCGACATCGTGGTACTTGCCGTCGAACACCGTCACCCGCACGTTGGTGACGGGATAGCCGGCGAGCGGACCGTGGTCCATCGCGTCGACCACGCCCTTCTCGACCGCGGGGATGAAGTTGCGCGGGATGGAGCCGCCGACGATCGCATCGACGAACTCGAAGACCTTCTCGCTGTTCGGCTCGATCTTCAGCCACGCGACGGCGAACTGGCCGCGACCGCCCGTTTGCTTCTTGTGCTTGCCTTCGATCTCCGTCGTGCCGCGAATGGTCTCGCGGTACGGCACGGGCGGCAGCGAGAGCTCGACCTCAGTGCCGTACTTGCGCTTCAGGCGGACGACCTGCATCTCGACGTGCGCCGGGTTGCCGCCGGACAGCGTGAGTTCCTTGGAGAGCTCGTCGTTGCCCAAGCGCAGGCAGGGGTCTTCCTCGGTCAGGCGACGCATTCCCTCGCGGACCTTGCCTTCGTCGCTCTTGGTGGCGGGGCGGATGATGAAGGTGCTCATCGCGGGCGGGAACGCGGGGAACTCGAGCTTCACCGTCGCGGCCTTGTCGCACAGCGTGTTGCCCGTGTGGGTGTCCTTCAGCTTGGTGACCGCGACGATGTCGCCGACCGTGGCCGCCTGGCAGTCCTTCAGCTTCTTGCCCTCGAGCCAGTACAGACCGCCGACGCGCTCGCTGTGGCCCAGCGTGGCGTTGCGCACCTCGCACTCAGGCGTCAGCGTGCCGCGCATGATACGCAGAACGTTGATGGTGCCTGCGTAGGGGTCGATCAGCGTCTTGACGACCAGCGCCGCGAAGGGGCCGTTCGGGTCGGCCGGCACGTCGCCGCCTTCCACGGTCATGCGGGCTGGCCGGTCCAGGGGCGACGGCAGCACCGACCCGACCTCGAGCAGCCGCTGCACACCCCGATTCGCCGTGGCGCAGCCGTACAGCATGGGAACCAGCTTGCCAGAGCGGATGCCCTTCTCGACGCCGCGGAAGACTTCTTCCGTCGTCAGCTCGCCAGCCTCGAAGTACTTCTCCAGCAGGGAGTCATCGCCCTCTGCAGCGCACTCGACGAGTTCCAGATAGGCGGCGTCGACCTCAGCCACCAGATCGTCGGGGACGGGGCCCTTGTCGGTCTTGCCGCTGCCGTCCGTCTTGAAGAAGTGTGCTTCCTTGCGCAGCAGGTCGACGATGCCCTTGAACTGATCTTCCTTGCCAATCGGCACCTGCAGCGGCACCGGGCGGACATTGAGGATCTCCTTGATTTCCTTGACAGTCTTTTCCGGATTCGCGCGCTCGCGGTCCATCTTGTTGATGAAGATGACGCGGGGCAAGCCCAACTCGACCGCGGTACTCCAGTTGCGCTCCGTCTCGACCTCGACGCCGTCGACCGCCGAAATGACCAACACCACGGAGTCAGCCGCTGCCATCGCCGCACGGGGTTCGTGCGCGAAGCTGCCGTCTCCGGGGGTGTCGATGACGTGATAGCGCCGACCAGAGAAGTTCAAGGTTGCGAACGTGGTGGCGATGGAGCCACCGCGATCCTGCTCTTCAGGTTCGAAGTCGAACGTGCTGGACCGCGTATCCACGGAACCCTGCCGGGGCGTGACGCCGCCGTTGAAGAGCATGGCTTCGCCAAGGCTGGTCTTGCCGGAACCTTGGTGGCCGATGAGAGCGAGGGTGCGGATGACGGCCGGGTCTACGTCTTTCATAAGCGATTGCCTCCACTTATCTGACAACTGCGGACCGCCCGCGGGTGCGGGTAGGGCGGCATGATAGATGCGATGCAAGCGGCTTCCAAGGGGGCGGGAACACGTTCGGTTGCACCCCTTGTCACGGTCCTGTACCGTCGCCCGGCAACCTGAGCAGCCGGAGGCGAAGATGGCCAAGGACGATGTACCCACGATGGCAATCTTCTGTGATTTCGAAAATGTAGCGCTGGGCGTGCGCGACGTCCGCGGTCAGTCGAAGTTCGACATCCACAAGGTGCTCGAGCGGCTGTTGTCGCGCGGAACGATCGTCGTCAAGAAGGCGTATGCCGACTGGGAGCGCTACCGCGAGTACAAAAAGGAGATGCATCGCGCCAACTTCGAGTTGATCGAGGTCCCGGTGCTGTCGCAATCCGGCAAGAATTCGGCCGACATTCGCATGGTCGTGGACGCGCTGGACCTCTGCTACACCAAAGAGCACGTCAGCACCTTCGTTTTGGTCAGTGGCGACAGCGACTTCTCGCCCTTGGTCTCCAAGTTGCGCGAGAACAACAAGAAGGTCGTCGGCGTGGGCGTGCGCAACTCGACCAGCGACCTGTTGGTGTCGAATTGTGACGAGTTCATTTTCTACGACGACCTCATCGCCGACGCACCGCGCGCGAAGAAGGCCGCCGCAAAACCGCGCGACAAGGACGCCAAGGCCGAGCCCACCGTGTCTGCGCCGACCGCCGTCGCCGCTGCCGTGACATCGACCGGAACCGCGCCGCGCTCAGGCGGGCGTCGCTCCGATGTGCCCGCGCCCGTTGATGCTGAAGACGCCCCCGCCGCAGCAGGACGGCCGGGCAAGGGCGGCAGGGGCAAGGCGGCCCAAAGCAAGAAGGCACAGATCGAGTTCACCTCGCTGGCCCCGGTCCCGGCGGCGGCCGAGCCGGCCGAGAGTGCTCCCGCCGGCGATCCGATGGAGCTTGTGCTCGAGACATTGGACGACATCTTCGCCGACCGCAGCGACACCGAGGTCGTTTGGGCGTCCATGCTCAAGCAAAGCCTCAAGCGCCGTCGCCCCGAGTTCAATGAAAAGCGATACGGTTTCCGCACCTTCGGTCACATGCTCGAAACCGCTGCGGAAAAGGGTCTGCTCGACATCGAAAAGGATGCCAAGAGCGGCAACTACCGCATTCTGGGCTTCGGGCCGAACGGCTGACCTGGCTCCGGAGCCCGTGCACCGCGCGTCTTCACCCCGCCCCTTTGCGAACAGGAGGTCCAGTGACCCGCCGAAACTTCTGCATGGCTCTGCTGGCCGGCGCGTTGGTTGCGTTCGCCGCGTGCGAGGTCGCCACCGACCCGGTCGCGACCACGCCGCCCCCCGACTGCACGTCCGGCGGCGACACGCCCGTGTGTCCCGGCGCCCAGTGGCCCACGTGGCAGCTGGCCGACTTCCAGCCGCTCAGTGCAAAATTTCAACAGACGTACGGACTTCAGACCTTTCAGGGCAAGGCGGTGCTGGTGGCCCTCTTCTCCGCGAGTTGAGGCTACTGCCTCTCCCAGGCTGGGAGACTCGACACGCTGCAGAAAGAGTTCGACGCAAACGGTACGGCCGTGCAGATCGTCGCCATCAACCAGGCCAAGCTCGAGTTGTTTCAGCACCTGATGAGCGATGTTGCCGCCTATCCGCTGTTCCAGGACACCACTGAGGTCAACGCTTGGGCCCAGCAGGGTGGCGGCAAGGACGACTTCTTCGTATACGACCGGCAGGGTCGGCTGCAAGTCTGGCTTCCGTCCAACGGCACCGTCGACACGGACCTGTCGGTCCCGGCGAACCTTCAGAACCTTCGGCAGATGCTGCTGCAAGCCGCGACGGTGGACTGACGGGCACACCCGGCGCTTTGCCTTCTGCGAAGTGAGCGGTCATTCTCCCGCCTCCCCGTTCGGCCGCATGCGGAGGTGCCTTTGAATCCCCGTTCGCTTGTTCACCTGACGCTCCTGGTTGCCTTGACCTCGGCGGTTGTCACCCGTCCGGCCTTGGCCAACTCCATGGAACTCTTCGGGGGTTCTGCCCGTGCCGCATCGATGGGCTCAGCCGTCTCGGCTTGGGCCGACGACTACACCGCGCTGTGGCACAACCCCGCCGGTCTCGCCCTGTCGCAGCCGCACATGGCGGTGGGCATGGCGCTCGCGTTTGACCAGGTGGGCATTCGCCTCAAGTCCCGACCCGCGGGCTATGACCTGCCGGATCTGGGCAACGACTCGGCGACGGTTCCCTCCTCGCACCTGCTGGCGGGGAGGGGCGATACTAGTGGCATTCCGGATAGTTATGACTTCCGCTTGGGGGCGGTCGGCTCGCTTGGGCTGGACAAGCTGCGGTTCGGCGTGGCCCTTTCCTTGCCCATGACGCGTTTGGGGATGCAGCGCACCCGCTTTGCCGACGAGCGCGAGCAATACGTGTCGAACCGTCTGGACTTCGAGCTGTTGGGCAGCCGGTCGCAGCACCAAGTGATCCTGCTGGGCGTCGGTTATCCGGTGCTGTCGTGGCTGGCTCTGGGCGGCGGCTTCTCGGTCCTGCCGTCGGGGCACGCCAGCAGCTCCGTGTATCTGGACGACCCGGTCGACCAAGCGAACGCCAGGCTGGCGGTCGACAACCAGCAGGTGGGGCGCATGGCTCCGCATCTGGGCGCACTGGTGCACGGCGAGAAGTGGCGCGCCGGTCTGGCGTGGCGCAGCGCCAGCTACTTTCCGATGGTTCTGCAAAACAGCATCCAGATCAACGGCTTTCAGTCCGACCCCGACAGCTTTCCGATCCGTCAGGACGTGACGCTGCGGATGAACTACAGCCCGGACCAGCTGGCGCTGGGCGGCGCGGTGTGGCTGGGACCGACGACGGTGGTGGCAGAGGCCATGTGGTCGCGCTGGAGCGGTTATGTCGACACGCAGAATGAGCCCGCCGGCTTCAACGACACCCTGAGCCTGCGCGCCGGGCTTGAGCATCGCGCCGACCGCGACCGCCGCCTGCGCGTGGGGTTGCAGTGGGAGCCATCGCCGGTGCCGGAGCAGACGGGCAGGACAAATTACGTAGACAATTCAAGGATTGTCGCCACGACCGGCGCCACCCACGGCCTCGAGTTGTTCGGTCGGGCGCTGGAGGTCGACTGGTACGTCCAGGTGCACCACCTGCTGCCGCGTGACACGAACAAAGCCCAAACGTCGCCGGCCCCTGCTTGTGGCCCCGGTGTGACGGTGGTGTGCGACGAGATCCCTGACGACACCGTCAACCCGACGACGGGGCAGAAGGTCGCAGAGTACCAGGGCACGCAGACTGGCAACCCCGGCTTTCCCGGCTGGACCTCGTGGGGCGACCTGCTGGCCGTGGGCGTCGACATGCGCTGGAGGTTTTGAGCCATGCACTGGAAACTCCTTGCGTCTTCTCTTGTGCTCACGGCTGGGGCCGCCGCTTGCGAGCCTGACGCTACGCCCGGCGAGTTCGCCGACCAGTTGTTCGACACGGTGGATGCCACGGCGGACACGCTGCCAGCCGACGCTACCGCCACGGGCGACCCGTCGACGACGATGGCGGGCACCTGGGCACTGGCCACGGACTGGTCTGCGTGCGTGGCGGTCGCCGATGCCCGATTCGAGTTGCGCAGCTACAAGATCCTGCGTGTCCAAATCGAGCAGAACGGGCACCAACTGCACGAGACGCGGACGTTGTGCAGCGCGACGAGCACGCAGTTGCTGGGGCAGGCGACGGTGTTCCCGACCGCGCTGCTGCAGGCGGTGGGGCCGCTGCTCGTCGATGCGACGGTCATCGCCAGTGGCGCGTCGACGGCGTACGAGAGTTCCGCTGAGATCCAGCTGTACGGCGTCAAGCTCAACCAGCCCTTCGCAGACCCGATGCCCGATGACGCAGGTGACCCGCAGGTCTTCGACACCGACGGGGATGGCCAGCCGGGGGCCACGCTGCTGATCGGCAAGCTCTGTCAGATCTACGTGGCGATCCGGGCGGTTTCGTCGCTGCAGGGGATGTGGGTGGGGCCCGGTCGCTTCGAGGGTGCCGGTCTGCACGACGTGGACCAGATTACGCTGGGCGGCTCCAGCGCCTTCTGCGAGCAGTCATTCCCCACCTACCCCAACCAGCCGCACAGTGGCTTCACGTTGCAGCGGGTTGACGAGGGCGGGCTGAACCTAGACCCCGACAAGGACGGCGACGTCACCTGCGCAGAGATCGTGGCTGCTCAGGCGAAGTTCGTGACGTGGAAGAAGGCCGACGACTCGCGGTGCAAGGGCTTCTAGCGTCTACGGATCGCCGGCCTACTGATTCACCCACAGCATCGCCCCGACCGACTGGTCGTCGTCGTAGGTCCGCGTCGGGTTGGCCGGGTTCAGGTCGAAGCCCCAGCGCGCCGACGGGCCATCCAGCCAGATCGACCACTGGCGGAAGGCGACGCCCAGACCCGATGCGAGGTCGAACACGCCCATGTCGCTGACCTGGCCCAAGCCAGCGGAGTTCTTGCCGATCGAGGCCGTACCCGTGCCGCGCAAGAACAGCGACTTGGTCCCCACCGCGATGTCCGGTCCGGTGTAGGCGGTGGGCGGCACCTGGCCGGTGCACGTCTCGCACCAGCGCAGCAAGTCCCTCTTCAAATAGAGGAACTCCATCTCGATGCCACCGTCGGCCAGTTCGTCGGCGTCATAATCGGCGCTCGTCTGCGTCAGCTTGGGCAGCGTGCCCGTCAGGTCCAGCACGGCGACCGCGTGCCGATCCAGATCGGTTCGCGTCGTGCCGATGCCCTTCAAAACCTTGGCTTTCTTGCTGGTGCTTTTGCAGTGCGGCATCCCGTACGCCAGCTTGCCGTCGGGCGACACGGCGAACGAGCCAGGCAGACGACCGTAGTCGCGCGTGTCGATCGCGCCCAGCTTGGCGCCTGCCGACGACAGCACCTGAATGGCCTCGTCGCTGCCCACCAACAGCTGGGTTTCGGCGCCGACGCTGACCGCTGCGAATCCGGGCGGCCACGCGTTGGTCGAGCCGCACTTGTCGCTGGCGACACCGGCCAAGTAGGCCTCGCGCTTGGTGAAGTCGACCTTGCCCTCGGCGCCGATCGGCACCCGGTACACCGTCGTCTCGGCTGTCTTGCCGGCGGTCTTCGCCTCGTCGCCCAGCTGGCCGGACCACGACGGCTCCATCAGGTACAACCCGTCACCGACGACGGCCACGCCCCGGAAGATGCGCTTGGTGCTGAGGAATGCGACCTTCGTCTTGTCGGAGGTCTCCAGCACCTTGCCGGCGCCCGTTGCGTCCAGCTCGACGGTCATCAAGTGGTAGGCCCCGGTCGTCGTCAGCGCGCCGGCGCCCTTGTAGTCGATCAGGTACAGGCGGGTCTTGGCGTTCTGGAACACGGCGGCGCCGCGGCAAGGCCAAGGCAGCGACTCGGCGCCGGGGCTCAGGCAACTGCCGTCCGCGCAGTCGGGGTGGGGAATGTAGACCGAGCTGCTGGCGAATTTGTTGGTGGACAGGTCGTAGGTGAACACCCAAGCCCCCTTGCCGCCTGCCCCCATCACGTGCAGTGACGAGCCCTGACCGCGCACGAAGCCGCACAGGTCCCCCGTGAACGGCTTGCCGTCGACCAACGGCGCCACGCCCGCGCCCACGGTAAAGGTCGACAGGTCCACCGACTTGATGTGATTGCGATAACCGCCCTCTCCCGACGTCGCCAGCACCACCCGCCCCGTCTCGGTGGCGGCGGGAAACGCGGGGGTCGGCAGCAGCAAGTGGCCCAGCACCACCTCGCCCATGTCGGCGGGGGCGGCATCGGACAGGGTGACTGCGGTGGTGCCGGTCAGCGGGTTCTTGCCTTCGGACGGCTTGGGGTCGGTGCCGGCAGCCTGCAACACGTCGAAAGGACCGAAGAACCCGGTCTGATCGGCCGCGTCGCCGTTATCCCGGCTGTACTTGGAGTCCAGCACCACGCGGGCAAAGTAGTTTCCGGTCGGAAGTCCGCCCACCAGCAGTGGAATCGTTGAACCAGAGACCAACAGCGCGTCGATCTTGACCTTGTCCGACCAAACAAGCGTTTGGCAGTTCTCGTCTTGGCACAGCTGCACGTACAGGTTGCCGCGCACGAGCTTCGACCCTGAGGTCAGGTAGCTGCGCAGCGACGAGACCACCTGGAGCGGAAAGTCTTTCGCGATGCGGACTTCTGCCTTCAGCTGGGCGGCACCCACCGGGTTCACCACCTCGGCGCCCAGGCCTACATCCGGCTGCTCCGGCGCAACGTCCACAGGCACATCCTGCACCGTGTCGGTCACTTCAGTGACGTCGTAGGGCACGTAGGCGGAGATCGGAGCGACCTCACAGCCGGTCAGCGCGGCCACTGCCAAGGCAGACACGGTCCACAACGGAAAGCGCACATTCATCGGGAACTCCTCAAAGGGGCAGGCGAGGGATGCGGTCAGGCGGGCGCGCGCGTCGTGTCGCCGTCCTGGCGGTCCAGCCAGCAGAATTCGTCGGGTTGCACCAGCCGCTCGTGCAGGCCGCCACCGCCGCAGACCTCAAACCACGAGCAGTCTTCGCACGGTCCGGTCTTGCGCCACGCCATGTCGCGATGCTGCTTGAACTCCGTGTGCCAGATCTCCGAGAAGCGCCGCTCCAGCGCCGAGCCCTGGGCCATCGACCGCGGCAGGGACGGGCACGCGCTGACCTGACCGTCGGCCAGGATCGACGCCACGCACAACCCGGCGAAACACTGCGAGTCACCCGGGCGCACCTTCAGCTCGCGCTGGACGCCCAGGAAGCCGCCGCACGAGAAGCGTACGTCGAATTTCTCTTTGGTCTTCTTGATCTCTGCGCGTCTTGTCTCCAGATAGTCGAACAGCTGGCGCACCTGCGGCGGCTCGAGCCACAGGTCGGGACCGTCCAGCTCGGCGCGGCCCATCCGATCGATCGTGATCAGCCGCTGCATCGTCGCGCCCGCCGCGCGCACGGCCTTTTCGATCTCGGGCAGATGGTCCAGGTGCACGGGACGCACGCAGGTGATGGCCTCGACGCGCCGAAAGCCGATCGCCCGCGCTGTCGCGATGCCGTCCAACGCCTTGCGCCACGAGCCCTTGCCGCGCACCGCCTCGTGCTCGTCTTCCAACCCGTCGATGCTGACGCAGATGGTCCGCATTCCGGCGTCCCACAACGCCTGGGCCTTCTCGCGGTCCAGCAGCGTGCCGTTGGTGACGATGCAGCTGCGCATCCCCAGCGACGTCATGTGCGCGACGACCTCGAACAAGTCCTTGCGCAGCAGGGGCTCGCCGCCCGTGACCGACACGAAGATGCGCTTGGCGTTGAAGTCCTGCGCGATGGTGTCAAGGATCGCTTTGACTTCAGTGGTTTCCAGCTCGCGCACCGGCGACTTGCCCTCGCAGCTCGACCCACAGTGGCGGCAGCGCAGGTTGCAGCGCAGCGTCGCCTCCCAGAACAGGTACGTCATGTCGGGCTTGGCGAACAGGCGACCGCGGCGGGCAGCGTCGCGGCGCACGGCGACCACCTTGGGCAAGTCCAACAGGCCGACATCGCCGGCACTTTTGCGGAACAGGGACATGGCGCTCCGTGGTGTGGGACCGGCCGTCGCGCAGGGCGTCGCCCGTCCGGGGGCAACCGGCGAGTGGGATCAACCGGCGTCGACCGGACCGCCGTACTTCATCGCCGGACCCGTGTCGATGGTGTCGTTCGCGTCGTGATCGACGTCTTCGCTCGTGTCGAACGGGCCGCCGTACATCGGTGCGACCTCAGGACCTTGCGACCCGTCGTCGGCGTCCACGTCCATCGGACCGCCGTACTTGGTCGCGGTCTCGATGTCCTCGGTCGTGTCGGCGGGACCGCCGTATTTGGTGGCGATATCGGTCGGGTCGGTGTCCTGATCGACGTCGGTGGGGCCACCGTACTTGGTGGCGACGTCGGTGGCGCCGGCGTCCTCGTCGATGTCCATCGGGCCACCGTACTTGGTGGCGGTTTCGGAGGCGGTGTCGGGCTCTGCGTCAGAAATGGTGTCGGGCGGCCCGCCGTACTTGGCCGTGTTGTCGGCGGAAGTGTCCGCAGGAGTCTCGCAGCCCGGCAACGTCGCAAGCGCAGCGCCACCGGTGGCCACCACCCACAACCCTGCTGCCTTGTTCAAGAAATCGACCAGGAACGAGCGCCGTGAAGCCGTGACGGAAGCCATGGGGTCCGCCTCCTTGCGTCTGCCGGCAGGTCGCGCGCCGAGAGGGGGACGGGCGCGGTCTGCTCGATGGATACCCTTCAGTTGCCGATCCAGTGTGCACGCACGTTGTGGACTGTAGCGCTTGAGTGCTGGGGGGACAAGGACTTGGAGGGGGGCAGGTGGGGTGCCCATTCCCATCGACGCGCGTCGCCGCTACCTTCGCGTCATGACCGACACCCCCGTGCACCTCCGGACCGCCTGCAACCGCGACTGCCCCGACGTCTGCGGCATCCTCGCCACCGTGCAGGACGGCCGCGTCACGCGCTTGCAGGGCGACCCCGATCATCCCGTTACGCGCGGCTTTCTGTGCCACCGCACCAGCCGGTTCCTGGACCGCCAGTACAGCCCCGACCGCCTGACCACGCCCCTGATGCGCGACGGCGACGGCTTTCGCCCGATCGGTTGGGACGAGGCATTGGACCGCATCGCGCGCCAAATGTGCGCCATCCGTGCAGAATCCGGGCCAGCGGCGATCCTGCACTACCGCAGCGGCGGGTCGCTGGGCCTGATGAAGCACGTGACGGACGCGCTGTTCGAGCAGCTCGGTCCGGTGACGTTGAAGTCGGGCGACATCTGCTCGGGTGCCGGTGACGCGGCGCAGTTGGCGGACTTCGGGGTCGAGGACAGTCACGATCTCGAGGACCTGCGCAACGCCAGGACGATCCTGCTGTGGGGCAAGAATCCGTACGTCTCGAGTCCGCATCTGGTGCCGTTGCTGCGCGAGTGCCGCAAGGCCGGTGCGCGGGTCGTGCTGGTCGATCCTGTGCATCATCAGGGCGTTTCCAGTGCAGACCTGTACCTGCAGCCGCGGCCGGGCAGCGACGTGGCGCTGGGGCTGGGCGTGGCGCGGCAGCTGTTCGAAGCCCAGGCGGTGGACCCGACGGCCGACGCGTACTGCCTGAATTTGCCAGTGTTTCGGCGCATGGCGCTCGCGCGGTCGACGGCGCAGTGGGCCGAGCTGGCAGGCGTGAAGCCCGACGAGGTTCGCGCGCTGGCCCAAGCGTATGCCGAGGGACCGTCTGCGATCCTGGTCGGCTGGGGTATGCAGCGGCGCGGCAACGGCTCGGCAGCGGTGCGGGTGCTCGACGCGCTGGGAGCGATCTCGGGCAACCTGGGCGTCGCTGGCGGCGGCGTGTCGTTCTACTTCCAGCGACGCGGCGCGTTCGACCTGTCGTTCTTGTCGGGAGCAGCGGCGCGGCGACTGCCGGAAGCGCTGTTGGGTCAGGCGATTCTGGATGCCAGCGACCCGCCGGTGCGCGCGGTGTGGGTGACGGCCGGCAACCCGGTGGCGATGCTGCCCGACTCGCACAAGGTGGCAGAGGCCTTGCGGTCCCGCGAGCTGACGGTCGTTGTCGATGCCTTTCTGACCGACACCGCCCGCTGCGCGCACTTCGTGCTGCCGACGACGACGCTGTTGGAGGAAGACGATCTGGTCGGCTCGTACGGCCACGCCTGGCTGGCCGAGGTGCGTCCGGTGGTGCCGCAGCCTGAAGGTGTGCGCAGCGACTATGAGATCGCGGGAGAGCTGGCGGTGCGGCTGGGGCTGCCCAACGCCCAGGAATTTCGCCAGCCGGTCGAGGCGTGGAAGCGTCGACTGCTGACCCGGGTCGCGGACCAAGGTGCGGGACTGGACCAGCTGCGGGAGGGGCCGGTACGCCATCCGTTGGCTCCCAGGATCCTGTTTGCGGACAGGCAGTTCCCAACGCCATCGGGAAAGGTCGAGCTCGTCACCGATGTCGATTCGACCCCGCTGCAGGTCACGCCAGACCGGCCGCTGCTGCTGATGGCACTGTCGACCGAGCGCTCGCAGGCCTCCCAGCCAGCAGGTGTGCGAGAACCGGCGGGTCCGCCGGTGGCAGTCGTACACCCCGATGCCGCCTTGGGATTCGACGATGGCGGCCTTGCACAGGTGGTGTCGGAGCTGGGCGCGATGACGGTGCGGCTGAGGTTTGACGCCCGGCAGCGGCGCGATGTGTTGGCGATGGCCAAGGGAGGTTCGCTGATCGCGGGTCGTTGCCCCAACGCCCTGATCCACGCCCGTGAGACGGATTGCGGAGGCGGTGCAGTCTATTACGACACTCCGGTCGCCCTGCGGCCCATGGACTGAACGTTGCCACCCGACAAGTTGCCATTTCCATTTTTCCCGGTCCCGGTCTACCTTTGCATTTCCCCCTGATTCCCTTCGATCCGGTTCACGGGTCGCCAACTTGTCGTGGAGGTCCCGATGGCAGCGTGGAAGCCTGGCGTGCTCGGCGTCGTATGTGTCCTGAGTGCGCTGTGGGGGACTGTGACCGTCGCCGCCGTGCCTGCGACGGTCTTGGTCGAGGGCGCGCTGGTCTCGACGGGCGGCGGTCCAGTGGCGGACGGTGATTACGACGTGACGTTCGCGCTGTACGACGTGGACAAGGACGGTCTGGCGTTGTGGTCTGAGGGGCCGACGAAGATCGCGGTGCAGGGGGGCCAATTCACGTACTCGCTGGGCAGCGTGACGCCGATCGACGCAACGGTGCTGGGCAAGCTGGACAAGGGCTGGCTGCAGGTGGCGATCGCTCCCGACCCGGCGCTGCCTCGCAAGCCCTTGGCATCCGTGTTGTTTGCCCGCAAGGCCGGTATTGCCGAGAGTCTGTCCTGCTCCGGGTGCATTGGCGCCGCGCAGCTGGACGCGCAGGTGCTCGCGCCCTACGCCAAGGCGGCCGACCTGTCGAAGGTGGCGACCTCAGGCGCCTACGCTGACCTGTCGGGCACGCCGGACCTGTCGGGGTACGCGCAGTCCGCCAACCTTGCCAAGGTTGCGACTTCTGGCGCGTTTGCCGACCTTGCCGGTGGCCCAGACCTGACGGCCTATGCCAAGACGGCCAGCCTTGCCGATGTCGCGACCACCGGCAGCTACGCCGACCTGACCGGCACGCCCGTCCTGACCAAGCTGGGCGCCGCGTGTGGATCTGGTTTGGTGATCAAGGGGTTGAAGGAGGATGGCTCGTATGACTGCGTCAAGGCATTCGACGTCAGCCTGCTGCCCCCGGACGGCCTGAACGAGATCTCGAACGGCCTGCTGACCAACCAGTTCATCGACGACGTCAAAAGCACCAAGGTTCCCGTCGACATCCCCGACAACAACCCGGTCGGCGTGGCGAACGTGATCGCGGTGCCGGACTTGGGCGTCGCGCAAGGGCTGGATGTCACGGTCGAATTGACGAACTCCGACATCTCCAAGATCGCGGTGGAGGTCTACGATCCGGCCGGCACCAAGTACGTGCTGCACAGCAAGAGTGGCTCGGGGACCAGCCTGAAGACCACCTATCCGTCGACCACCAAGACGGTCAGCGGCGACCTGACTTCCTGGATTGGCAAGAACCCCAAGGGCAACTGGTCGCTCAACGTCATCGACACCGCGTTTCTGAACAACGGAGTTGACGGCAAGCTTTTGAATTGGAGCGTGAAGATCCAAACCCTGTCGTCGCAGAAGGTCTCGTCCGTGGGCCTGCTGGTGACCGACGGCGGCCTGCAGGTCAAGCGCGCCGACAGTGCACCGGTAACCTGCAACACCGCAACGTTTGGCTACATCTACGCCAGCCCCAAGGACAACGCGCTGTACGTCTGCAACGGCGCGAAGTTCTTCCCGTTGTGGTTGACGGTCCCCCCGGGCGGCAGCCAGGAAGACCCGGGCCTGAGCTGCAAGCAGATCCTGACGGTCGGTCCCGCCAGCAAGAGCGGCCTGTACTGGCTTGACCCCGACGGCTTGGGCGGCGTGGACCCGTTCCAGACCTGGTGCGAGATGAGTGCGGCAGGCGGCGGCTGGACTCTGGTCTTCAACCTCGACACCAACGACGCAACTGGCCGCTGGTACACCGATACGGACTTCTGGACCAGCGCATCCAAGCTGTTCGGCACGGCCGCCGGAGCGCTGACGGGTGACTTCAAGAGCCAGGCGTTCAACTCGCTGGTGGCCAACGAGATCATGGTCTTCGCGCACAGCGAGGGCAGCCCGTTCAGCAATCCGCAGCCTTTCGCCGCCTACAGCCTGGCCACCGCGGCCAAGAACAAGACGATGGCCCAGATCATGGCGTTCGCGGCGAACACGACCATTACCGCCGGCAGCCCGCTTCGGCAGGGCGTGGTGTCTGCGCCCGGGGCCTACACGCGCAATGCCGGCGACGTCTTCATCGATAACGGCCTGCCCATCATCGTGAACTCGACAGGCGCCGGCGGCAGCGACGCGCAGAACACGGTCCGTATTGGCACCGACTTCGGGCCGATCTGTGCCATCGTCGATTGCAACGGCCACAGCGTGCAGGGCGGCTACGGCGGCTACCACGCCCGCCCCAGCAGCGGCGGCTATCCGTTGACCTATGAAGCGATGCCCAACTTCGGCTACCACCCCGGACCGATGGGCTTTGGCGACAACTGGATCAACAACAACGGTTGCGGCAACTCGGTGTGGACCAACACGTGCGGCCCCACCAGCGCCCGGCCGCAGGTCGACTTCGGAATCTTCGTGCGGTAGTCGGTCTTCTTCGCCTGCGGCCGTTCGCCCCGTCGACCCCGAGGCGGCGTCGACGGGCACCGGGCACGGCTCAGTCAGGAACCGTGGCTGCGAGCGAGAGTCCTTTCGATAGCGAGCCCATCGAAGCGCTCACAGGTCGCGATCCACCGAACTACCCGACTCGCGCGGACGGGGCCACCCAGGGTTAAAACCCCGGGCTATCACACGGATAGCCCACCCTTTCAATGGTGGGTGCATCGGCCCGGCCGGCCAGCCGCCCGCCTGCGGTCCACTCGACGGAACACCCCTTCCGCCTGAACCATGCCGCAAAAGCGCAACAGGCCCGGAAGGACGAACCCTCCGGGCCTGCGCGAATTCTATCGACGTTGTCTGACCTTGCGGTCGGTGGCGCGGTTAGGCGTCCAGATCCGGGGTCTCTGCCTTGATGATGCGCATGCCGTAGAACGACCGCCACACGAACACCATCGACGCGAGGATGAACACGGCCGCCAGCACCAGGCGCAGCTCGATGCCACTCTGGGACTGGATCTGCTCGCCCAGCTCGACGGCCAGCAGGCCGAACAGCGTGGTGAACTTGATGACCGGGTTCATGGCGACCGACGACGTATCCTTGTAGGGGTCGCCCACGGTGTCGCCGACGACGCAAGCCGAGTGCAGGTCGGTGCCCTTCTCCTTCAGCTCGACCTCGACCACCTTCTTCGCGTTGTCCCAGGCGCCGCCCGCGTTGGCCATGAAGATGGCCTGGTAGAGGCCGAAC
>CAYURO010000002.1:0-41894 GCA_964447285.1 uncultured Enterobacteriaceae bacterium
TGTACCGAAACCTACGACCCACAAGGAGAACTCCATGGAAATCCGCTTCATCGGTCCCCTGGGATGCGTCACCGGCTCGTGCGCCTGGATGCGCGACGACCGCATGGGCGTCAGCTTCCTCATCGACTGCGGGATGCAGCAGGGCGAGGCGACGTCCGCCGCATGGAACGAGCAGGCGTGGCCGTTCCGACCCAACGAGCTGGACTTCGTAGTGCTGACGCACCCGCATATCGACCACTGCGGGCTGCTGCCTCGCCTGTACCGTGACGGGTTCACCGGAACCGTCTACGCGACGCGCGAAACCGCGGAACTGGCGACGGTCCTGCTGCTGGACTCGGTGCAGCATGGCGCGCCCTACGCCAAGCGCGACGTGGCCCGGATCCACTGGCACGAGCACGCCGGCTCGCTGCTGGGCACGCCGCACCCCGTCGGCCGCAACCTGTTCGTTCGCTACTTCCGGTCGGCCCACACGGTCGGCGCGGTGTCGGTCGGCATCCTGTGGGGCACGCCCGGCCTCGACCAACGCAGCATCGTGTTCTCGGGCGACCTCGGTCCCGACGCCGAGGACTCGGAGGTGCTGCCCCTGCTGCGCCACCGCATGACGCCCGTTGCCAGCGACTTCGCCGTGATCGAGTCCACCTACGGTGGCGTCGTCCGCGACCCCGACACCAACGACCAGCAGGCCCGCCTCGCCCGCATGGCCCGCTTGGTGGATCGGACGGTCGAGTCGAACGGGGTGCTCATCCTGCCCTGCTTCGCGCTGAGCCGAACCCAGGACGTGCTCGTGGACGTGCAACGCGTCATCGCGTCCGACCCTGCCCGCTACCAGTTCGTCACGGTGTACCTGGACGCGCCGATGGCGTCGCAGATGCACTCGGTCATGGCCAAAGCCTTCATCCGCACGGAGGTGGGCGGGCGCCAGGGCAAGGTGCGCCCCCTCTGGCTGGGCAAGCAGTGGTTCCGGATGCTCGGCCTGGATGACCGCGAGCCGGAGCACATCCGCCGCGCCATCGACATCATCCGCATGAGCCTGGCCCTGCCTGTCGATGCCGACCCGAGCCGCTCGAGCCTCGGCAACTCGCTCGCGCAAGCCTGGCGGCCACGGGTCAGCCGGGTGGGCGACCGCAAGCGGCTGCTCGAAGGTGGCTTGACCGGCCCGGCAATCGTCATCACCGGCGGCGGGATGTGCGAGGGCGGTCCCGTAGTGACGTACTTGCAGAACCTGCTGCACCGGTCGGAGGTGAGCGTCGGGCTGACGGGCTACTGCGCAGCGGGGTCCGCCGGGCGAATGCTGCAGGACCTGGGGCGAGCCTCCCTGGCCGAACGGCGCCGTCACACGGGGCGGCTCTCCTGGCAGGGGCAGCCGGGGCCTCGCGTGGCCGACATCGCGGCCGACATCGAGACCCTCAACGGGTACTCAGCGCACGCGGACCAGGCGGGGCTAGTCGACTGGCTGTTCTACGACTTCAAGGGCGAGCCGACAGCGGCAGCGCCGGTCGTGTTTATCCAGCACGGGGCGGACGGTTCGCGCGCATCCCTGGCGGACGCGATTCAGGCCCGCGCGAAGTCGCGCGGACACGAGGTGCGAACCGTGATGCCGAACGACCCGAAGGCATGGTTCGACCTCGACCGGGGAGCAGCGGCCGTCGTCGAGCAGGCCGAAGAGCTGCGCATCCTCGAGGAGATCGAGCGGCTGCAGCTGCGTCTGAAGCGCCGCTGAAGGAAGGCTTGAGGTGCATTGTGTCTCCGTCGCCCAGCATCTGATCAGCCATGCAGTTCGTCGCGAGCAGCCTGACATGCTGGGTGCGGTCCAAAGTCCCCGACGTGGCGCGGGCAGGCTCGACTCGGGGGGGGGCGAGACGTGGGACTGAGGCGGGCCCGCTATCGAGTGCCGCCCGTGCCGCTGCCCGACGGGCCCCACGGCTCACGGCACGACGATGTGGGACGCGATGCGATCCACGCTTCGATCTCCGCGAGGTCCCAGCCCACGCAGTTCTGCGCGATGCGCCGACGGCTGGGGAACTGGCCGGCCCGCTCCAAGCGGTACACGGTCGAATAGGAGAGGCCGACAAGACGAACGACTTCGGGGCGGCGGATCAGACGTGACATGGCGAACCTCCAGGTGAACCGGGCAGCGCCCGGATCACCCCCGGGATGCCCGCCGCGGAATCTGCCGCTTCTGCCGGCCCACGTCAGCCACCTCCGCCTTGGGCTGCTCGTTGCGGCCCCGGGTGATCGGCAGCACGTCTGCCCCGCCGCCGATGCCCAAGCCGCCGAGGCGCCCCAGGTCGCTCATGAACGCCGCCGGGCTCAGGTGCGCGTACCGATTGGTCAGTTCGGTCGAGTGGTGCCCAAGAATCTTCTGCAATTTGAAGATGTCTCCTGCTCCCATCATCCAGTGCGACGCAAAGGTGTGCCGCAGGTCGTGGAAGGTGATGTAGTGGACCCGTCGCCCCTCGGCCGGCCGCTCGAAGCCGGCGGCGTCGAGAACGCGGTGGAACCGCTCGCAAAAGATGCGGTCCTTGGGCTGGTGCATCTCGCCCTTGATGTTGGGGAACAGCAGGCCGCTCGGACACCGCAGCTTCCAGGCCCGCAGGATCGGCAGCAGCACGTCCAGAATGGGTACGGGACGCGCCTCGTCCGACTTGGTCGGCCCGACGTAGCTGTGGCTGACCATGATCAGCCGCCCGTCGAGGTTGACGTCCGCCCAATGCAGGCCAGCCAGCTCGCCTTGGCGCATGCCGGTGTACACGGCGGTGGCGTACAGGGTGTAGGTGTCGACGCCCTCGTCGTGGGCCGCCAGCAGAAAGCGCCGGATCTCGTCAGGGGTGCGCAGGTACGAGTAATTCCGGTCGTTCGCACGCACTTTGGGCGCACCGACCGGCGGCACGACGTGCAGCCAGCCGTGGTCCTTGGCGTACTTCAGCATCGAGTTCAGCAGGATGAGAATGTGCCTCAGGGTCTGCTTGGACAAGCCGGCGCGCTCGGCCTTGAAGGCCTCGATGCGAGCGAACGTGATGTCCTGGAGTTCGAGCTTGCCGAAGGCCGGTGTCAGGTGGGCGCGCAGGCGGGATTTGTCCTGGGCGCCACTTCGCTTGAGCACAACCCTGTTGTCCATCCAGAGCTTGGTCAGGTCCGCGAAAGTCTTCTTGGGCGGCGGCAGGGCGAGCGTGCCACGGCGCATCGCTTCGACATCGGCGAGCGTGCGGTACAGCGCCTTCTGGGCGTCGTTGAAGGTATCGAACGTAGCCGACACGCGCCGATTGGCCACGTCGAGCCACCGGATGCGCCATCTGCCACTGGGAAGTCGAACGGGACGGGGTGCGGTAGCCATGCTTGCCTCTCGGGGGGGCAAGGTAGGGACCGCGGTTTGCTGTGTCACACGACGGGATCGGTGCAATACGCGTCGGGAGCCCTCTGGACATCACGCCAGGGGGGTGGTCGACGCTCTGTGGCCACGCCGTGGCCACGCCGAACCCGTCCAACAGCAAATTCCTTAGCGCGCGACGCCGGATTCGAACCGGCGACCCTTGGCTTCGGAGGCCAATACTCTATCCAGCTGAGCTAGTCGCGCGTCGACACCCACAAGGGGCACCGGGTGCGGGAGTCTAGGCGAGCCCCCGCACAGGGTCAACCTCGCGTCCCGAACGGCCCAGGCAACCGCCGAAACTGTAAACTGGCAATACCTGACACCCTTCTCACCGCTAGCCACCCAAGCCCCCGTCCTGCACAATCGCCGCATGCCGACGCGCGCCAGCAGCCTGCATCTCCTTCGCAAGCGCCTGCCGCCGGCCAACCCTGCCGTCACGCCCTCGTCCGTCGCGCTGTTCCGCCTGGGCGAGACCTGCAACCACAAGTGCCCAATGTGCAGCAACGCAGGGGACCCGGCGGCGCTGTTTCCTCCCATGGGCGAGGTGTTGCGGCGCGCGGCATTTCTGCACTCACAGGGGTTCCGTCGCGTAGTGCTGACGGGGGGCGAGCCGACGCTGCACCCGGGCTTCTGGCCGGTGGCTGACCGGTTTCACGCTTGGAAGCTGACTTGGGACCTGCACACGCACGGGCGCACGTTCGCGGACGCCGCGCTGGCCGACCGGGCGGTAGACTTGGGGCTTGAACGGGCCATCGTGTCGCTGCACGGACCGGACGCCGAGACCTGCGGTGCGATGTCGGGGGCGCCGCCGCACGCGTTCAGCGAGATCCAGAGCGGCATTGAACACTTGCTGCGCGCTGGCTGTCGCGTGATGGTCAACACGGTGGTGGCAGCGCCGAATCTGGACAAGCTGGCGCAGCACATGGTGTTTCTGGCGCAGCGTTTCGGTCCGTCGGTGTCGGCCAAGCTCGCGTTTCCGTCGATGCAAGGGCGCGGCGGGCGGTGGCATGGCATCGACGTCACGTTCGACCAGGTGATGCCTCTGGTTCAGCAGGCGCTGCGGGCGGCTGAGGCGGCGGGGCTGGGCTTGCACCTCGAGGGCTTTCCGAACTGCGTGGTGGGCGAACGGGACCGCGTGCCGATGGGGCGTACCGGCTATGGCGAGACGCACTATCTCGATGATTCGGTTGGGGATGTGCTGCACGGCATGGCCCATGTCGAGGCCTCGCTGGCGGTGTATGGTCCGGCGTGCCGCGACTGCCCTGCCCTTGCGCGCTGTCCCGGCGTCGAGGAGGCGTACGCTCGCCGCCACGGCCTGAACGAATTGAAGGGCTTTCGCGACACCCCGACCGCTGCAGCCGGAGCATTGCCGTGACCTTGGACCCGCGCTATCTCGCCACCGCGCTGCAACACCTGGAAGAAGCACTCGAAGCCCGCGCGGCCTTGACCGCCGACCCGGGCACGACGGCCTATCGCGTGGTCGACGTAGGCGCCGAGGCCGACTGGAGTCTCGACGCCTACGGTCGCGACCTTGTGCTGGGGCTGCTGCCCGACCTGCGCACCCCTCTGGAACCCGCTGTCGTGGCGAGAGAACTGGCAGACGGCCGGGAGCTGGCGCACGCCCTGGGCACGCGCCTGCACGCCCGCGCGGTGTACCTGAAGCTGCGGCCCCTGCAGGCGAACACGGTGGTCGACGCGACCGCGGCCGGACTGACGCCGTCGGAACCGGTGTTCGGGCTGGAGGCGGCCCCGGGTGGCGCAGGCGTGGTCCTCGAGAACGGCCTGCACTTCCACGTGCGCCTGGGCGAGGGGCTGCCCACCGGCATCTACCTGGATCAACGCGACAATCGACGGTGGCTGCTGGACAACGCCGCCGGGTTGCGGGTGCTGAATACGTTTGCGTACACCTGCGCGTTCTCGGTCGCGGCGGCGGCGGGCGGCGCGGCGCGCACCGTCAGTCTGGATGCGGCGGGCCCTGCGCTGGACATCGGTCAGGCGAACTTCGCGCTGAACGACCTGACAGACCCGGACAAGCACGACTTTCTGCGCGGCGACGTCTTCCACTGGCTACCGAGAATGACCAAGCGCGGTGACCGGTTCGACCTGATTGTGCTGGATCCGCCCAGCTACAGCCGCGTCAAGCAGCAGCGGTTTTCGGCGGCGCAGGACTACGCGACGTTGGTAGCGACGGCGCTGGGTCTGTTGGCACCCGGGGGACAGCTTCTGGCGTGCACCAATGCGCTGGGGCTGAACGGCAAGCAACTGGAACAGAAGGTTCGCGAGGGGGCGAAGTCGGCCGGGCGCGAAGTCGTCGAGGTCCAGCACCGCCCCACCGCGCTGGATCATCCGTCTGGGCGCATGAAGGCGTTGGTCGTGCGGCTGCGGTAAGCAAACCTACCAGCGCCAGATGAAGTACACCACGGGGTCACCGGGCGAGTAATAGTCGGCGATGCGCGCTTCTTCCGTGAAGCCGGTCGCGAGGTAGAACGCCCGCGTGCCGCCGTACAGGTCGCGGCCGCTGGTCTCGAGCACCAGGCGCTGGCCGCCGCGCTGCTGCGCAAAACGCTGGATCTCCAGGCACAACGTGCGCCCGATGCCCGCCCGCCGCCGGGTGACGTCGCTGGCGATGAAGTACAGGTGCCAGGTGCCCTGCGTGAACGGCGTCTGACCAATGGTCGCGTAACCCACGATTTGCCCGTCGATTTCCGCAACCAGCGTCGGGTAGTCGCCCTCGGGTCCGGCGGTGGGACCGTCGCCGTGGAAGATGTCGACCAGCTCCAGACCGACCGCAGCTTCTTCCTCGTTGAAATTTCCTGCAGTCTCGAGCAGATGCGCGATGGCGCCGCGGTCAGCGACAACGGCCAGTCGGGTGGTCACGGTGACGCGGTTGGGGGCGTCCAGGCTCATGGGGGTCCTCGGGGTGCGTCGATAGACACGGGGGCGTCAGCGCACGTGCGCCCAACCCAGCTGCAGCGCAACGAACTGCGGAAAGTCGAGACCCAGGCTGGGCAGAGCGCGCTGCAGCCCTGCGTCGGGAGAAATGTCGGGATTACCATTGACGTCAATGACATAGCAACTGCCGTCTGCCGCTACCCGCACGTCCATCCGCGCATAGCCGCTGAGCTTCAGCGCCCGAAACACGCGCTCGCCCATCGCCCGCAGCCGCTCGGCCAGCTCCGCATCCACGTTGGCGGGATAGCGCGCGGGCGTCTTCTGGTACGCGTCGGAATCGGGCTCCCACTTGCCGGCATAGGTCAGGATGCGGGGCTCGCCCACAGGCAGCCCGTCCAGCTCGATCTCGCCCAGCGCCACGTGGGCCACCGGCCCTCCCGCGGGTCCCAGCAGCAGCACGTTCAGCTCGCGCCCTTCGATGTACTGCTCGACCAGTGCGGGTCCCCATCCGGCCGAATGCAGCCGCTCGACGGCACGCAGCACCGCAGCGCGGTCATGGCCGACGGAGTCGCGGTCGATGCCCACGCTGCCGTCCTGACACGCCGGCTTGACGATGGCAGGCAGGGGAATCGACTGCGGAAGCTCGTCTCCGGCCTCGACCAGCACGGCATCGGGCACCGCGACACCGGCCCCCCGCAGCACATGGCGCACGATGGACTTGTCCAGACACAGCGACAGCGTCGCCGCCGACGTGCCGGTCACGGGAGCATCGCCCAGCTCGACCAACGCCGCCGCGTGCAGCTCACGCCCCGCACGACCACTGGCCTCCTCGCACAGGTTCCAGCAGACATCTGGCTGCAAGACCTTCAATTTACTCAGGAAGCTCGCACTGTCATACCCCAACGGCATCGGCAGCGCCTGATGGCCCAGCGCACCGATGGCCCGTTCCAGCGCCTCGACCGTCTCGGTCAGGTCCGTGTCCGGCGTCTGACGCTGGGCGCTGTAGGCAATGGCGACGCGCATGGAGAGGTGGCCTCAGCCCTGGACCGGCAGCGCGTCAAAGAGCGGCAGCGTTGGCGCCAACTGCAAGTGATTCTTGCGCTTCGCCTCGGCTTTGGGCACCAGCGTCGGCCGCAGCACACCCTGCCGGAACTCAGCCTCGCGCACAATGCGGGCGATCAGCGTCTCCCACGGAATGCCCATCGCCTTGGCCGTCAGCACGATGTCCCCCGACGTGGGCGAGAGCCCCGGCAGCGGATTGGCCTCGATGAAGTACGGGTGACCGTCGGGACCGACCCGGAAGTCGATGCGGGCGACGTCGTGACAACCCAGCAGCTGGAAGCACTTCAGCGCGGCGGCCTCGATCCGTCGGCAGGTCGCGTCCGGCAGCTCAGGCGGGATGGCGTACCGCACGCGGTTCTCGTAGTCGCGCTTGGCCTCGAGCGAGTAGATGAAGTCCTCTACCGTCCCCTGAGTGGGCACGACGTGCATCATGCCGATGACTTCCGGGTCGCGGTTGCCCACCACGCCGACCGTCACCTCAGGGCCGCCAATGAATTCCTCGACCAGCACCGGGCGGCCATAGAGCTCGAGCAGCTCGGACACCAAGGCCTCGAGCTCGGCGAAGTCCTTGCAGCGGCTGTTGTCGCGGATGCCCTTGCTCGAGCCCTCGTCCAGCGGCTTGGCGAACACCGGGAACGTCAGGTCGAACGCGCGCAAGTCCTCGATCTTGCGCACAGTCAGCCAGGCAGGCGTGTGGACCTCGCGGCACACCAGCCGCTTGGCGACGTCCTTGTCCAGCGTCGCAGCGAGCGTCAACGGGTCCGACCCCGTGTAGGCGATCCCCAACATCTCGCACAACGCCGGCACGTGGGCCTCGCGGCACCGACCGCCCTTGCCTTCCGCGATGTTGAAGACCATGTCGAAGTTGCCGGCGGCCAGCTTGCGCGGCAGCGACCGGTCGGCCTCCAAAACGGTGACGATGTAGCCCTCTCTACCCAGCAAGCCGGCCAGCGCGGCGACGGTCTGGGGGCTGTCGTACTCCTCGTATTCGTCCACGGGCCCGGGCATCGACGACGCGTCCGGCTTGACGTTGCAGACCAGCGCCAGACGCCGCGTCTTGCGTTTGCGGGGTAGCTCGCCGGTGTTCTGGGAGGACTTCTTGCGCCGCGCCGAGGGGTCGAAGGCCTGGATGGTGGCCGTGGGACGGGTCCAGTCGAGCTGCAGGGCGCCGGTCTTGGGGGAACTCTTGCCGCGTGCGGACTTTCGCAGGCCCCTGCCCGAGGGGGGCTCCTCGGCCTCTTCGACCGTGGCGGTCTGCGCGGCAGCGCCGAGCTCCGGCCAGATTGCCGGTGCCGAAGGAGGCTTCGAGTTCATCGAGTCGTTCATCGCCTTGGTTCTCCGCGGGCGCGGCGGAATGCGCCCTACTGTCCTGCATCCCGGACAGGCGATTCGACGGCCGAATTCGCCTGCCTCTTGGGCGCGAATGCTGAGCACAATCGCACGAGAGTCAAGAGTGATCATGGACCTCGCGGGGCCGGAATGGTGCAGACCCCGCCACATGCCCGTGAAACAGCCGCAAACGACCCCACCGGAAGTGCGACAACTCTTCAAAATGTCTTGTGATTATCCGGAGACTCGCGCACCCGCCAGCCGGTACCTCCCGGCGATGGCATGATCGCTCTACCGCGATGCATTCCGACCGTACAGATAACAGCGTGATTTGCCTATGCAACTTGCCTGACCATCGCCCTCTGCGGCAGTGGACTGGCGGTCCGCGGGGAAGGGCCTATCCTCCAACCTCTCGAAGTCCCTCGGCCCACGTCGGTCGCAGTGGCGCTTCGAGTGCCGAGGCCCCCCATGATCCAGAGCTGGCGAGGCGTCCGCCCGCGCATCCACCCCACCGCGTTCGTCCACCCGATGGCCACCGTGATTGGCGACGTCGAGCTGGCCGAACACGTCAGCGTTTGGCCCGGTGTGGTCCTGCGTGGCGACTGCGGCCCGATCCGCATCGGCCCGTACACGAACCTGCAGGACGGCACGGTGGCGCACACGACGGGGGGCGTCAGCGAGGTGGTCCTTGGGGCGCGCGTGACGGTCGGACACTCGGTCGTGTTGCACGGTTGCCGGATCGGCGATGACTGCCTGATCGGCATGCACGCGACATTGCTGGACAATTGCGTGCTGGCCGACCGCACCATGGTCGCCGCGGGCACGTTGATTCCGGTCGGCCGCAGCTACCCCGAGAACAGCTTGTTGATCGGCAGCCCCGCGCGCGCGGCGCGCACGCTCGAGGCCGCGCACCTTGCCCAGATCGACCACGGCTGGCGCAGCTATCTGGCCTTTGCTCAACCGTTTCTGAACGGTGAAGTCGAGACGCTGGGATGACGGACGCTCCCCCTCCCTTCTCGCGCCGTACCGACTGGCCTGATGCCGAAAACGCGCTGGCGCGTGCGGTGGCAGAGCGTCGACGCCAGGACCTGACCGTCGTCGACCTGACCGAATCCAACCCGACGCGCGTAGGCCTGGACCTGCCCCTCGCCGAGGTCGCCCAAGCGCTGCACGACGGAAACAACGAGCGCTATGTCCCCGAACCTTTTGGCCTTCTGCACGCCCGTGAGGCGCTGGCCCGCGACATCTATCACAACCGAGTTGCCGCCCGACAGGTGGTGTTGACGGCCAGTACCAGCGAGGCATACGCATTTATTTTCAAGCTCTTGTGCGATCCTGGCGACGAGGTGCTGGTGCCGACCCCCAGCTATCCGCTGTTCGAGTACTTGGCGGGCTTGGAGTCGGTGGTCCCGGTGCCCTGCCCCGCGCGTCCGGTCGGTGGCGACTGGCCGGTGGACTTGGTGGATCTGGAGCGACGCTGCACGCCCCGCACCCGCGCCATCCTCATCGTCAGCCCGCACAACCCGACGGGAGCGATCCTGCGACGCGATGAACTGAACGGGATTGCTGAGTTGTGCGCGCGTCGAGGCCTGGCCTTGATTGCCGACGAGGTCTTTGCCGACACGTGGACCCCGCGTGCCCACGCCGCCGGAGACCGGGTGGAGAGCGTGGCCGGCGAGACCCGCTGCCTGACCTTCGCGCTGGGCGGCCTGTCCAAGGCGTGCCTGTTGCCGCAGCTCAAGCTGGGGTGGATGGCCAGCAGCGGTCCGGAACCCGCGCTGTCGCAGGCACTTGCAAGGCTCGAGGTCATCGCCGACACGTGGCTGTCGGTCGGTACGCCCGTGCAAAATGCCCTGCCGCGCTTGCTGCAGCTGAAGCCGGCCATTCAGACGGCCCTGCGACAACGGCTCGAGACGAATCGAGCCACGCTGGAGGAAGCCTTTCGCAACACCGAAGTGACCGTCCTGCCGGCCGACGGCGGATGGAGCGCGGTGCTGCGCGTGCCCTGTGGCGATGGCGAGGAAGCCACCGCGCTGGGCCTGATCGAGCGCGAGGGTCTGATCGTGCATCCGGGCTATTTCTTTGACTTTCCAAGCGAGGGCTGGTTGGTCGTGGGCCTGTTGTTGCCGACCGACATCTTTGCGGACGCCGTGCAGCGCCTGGGGCGCTATCTGCGACGAGAGGCAGGAACTGGGGCGTGATTCCGGCGCCGTTGCGACCGCGTGTGACCCTGTGCGGGTCCACAGCCCCCCATCCAACGACCCGGACGGAATCAGCCCTTGCTGAATGGGTGCGGCAACCCTAGATTGGAACATACGGGTCGCTCTTCGGAGTGGAACCTGTCTATCCGCCCAGCGCTGGTGGGGCAACCAGCTGCGGACGGGTCAGGAGGCGTGTCATGCGTACGACGATCTTCACGAATGCGAGCGGACTTGCGGCGGCCGGACTAGCGGTTGCGTTGTTGGCGACGGCGTGCTCGGGTCAGACGCCCCCGTCGACCTCGACATGGGTCCCTGACATCGTCGTCGTCAAACCGGACACGACCGTGCCGCCGGAGGACGTCGCTGAGGATGACCTCGATGGCATCGCGCCGGATGTGACGCAGCCCGACGACACCGCGACGATCGAAGACACCCTTGCGACCGACGACACCGCCGTGCCCCCGGTCGATGTCGAGCCGCCTGACACAGACACGACTCAACCTGACACCGACGTCCTCCAGCCCGACACGGACGCCGACATCGACACCACCAAGCCCGACGTCGATGTCGATACCGGCCCCAGCCAGTGCATCGACGAAGATGGCGACGGGTTCGGCAAGTTCTGCGTGGCTGGGCTGGACTGCGACGACTCAAACCCGAACTTCGCCAAGGCGTGTCCGGACTGCACCGGCGGCAACGTCCCCGGGTGCTCCTGCAAGGGCATCGCGGCTCCGTGCTACTCCGGCGACGCAAACTGGGTCGGCAAGGGCGTCTGCAAGGCCGGCGTCCAGCCGTGCAAGGACGGCTTCTGGGGCATCTGCAACGGCGAAACGATGCCGGAGAATGAGGCCTGCGACAACCTGGACAACGACTGCGACGGCCAGACCGACGAAGGCGTGAAGTCGTCTTGCGGCACCTGCGACATGTCGTGCAGCCAGCAGTCGATCGGCGCCAACACCGGCAACGCGTTCCAGCTGAACTCTGAGAACTCAACCGGCGTGGGTCTGGACGCAAACGGCTGGATCGTCATCGATCAGGCGAAAATCAGTCTGAATCTGAAGTTCCTGTGGGTGTCGAACTCACCGCAGAATTCCGTGTCCAAGGTCGACTGCAAGACCGGCGCTGAAGTTGGCCGGTACTACGTGTGCAGCGACCCGTCGCGCACGTCGGTCGACCTGATGGGCAACGTCTGGGTCGCCTGCCGCGGCGATGGCCGGGTCGCCAAAATCATGGCCGAAAAGCAGAACTGCATCGACAAGAACGGCAACGGTGTCATCGAGACCTCCGAGGACAAGAACGGCAGCAAGACCATCACGCCCGACGAGATGATGGGCGGCGGCGGCGCCGACGAGTGCGTGAAGTTCATGACCCCTTCGTACGGCGGTGGCCCGGCGCGCGCGGCAGGCGTGGACAAGGAAAACCACGTCTGGATCGGCTACTACAGCTCCGGCACGCTGGCACGTCTGGAGCCTGAGAACGGCAACAAGGTCGACGGCATCGCGTGCGGCGGCAACCCGTACGGCCTCGTCATCGACCAGAAGGGCATCATTTGGGTGCAGGGCGGCAGCTTGATCCGCGTTGACCCGGTGACCAAGGGCGTGACGACCCATGGCTCGGCACCCGGCGGCCAGTACGGCATCAACGTCGACAAGTTCGGCAAGATCTGGATCGGCAGCTACGGCTCGGGCGCGTCGCGTTACGACCCGCTGACCGGCCAGTGGGCGACGGTGGCGGGCGTCAAGCAGGCCAGCGGCATCGCAAGCTCGAACGACGGCTTCGTCTATACGGCAAACGACGGCTGCAGTTGCGTCACCAAGATCGACGCACAGACGATGCAGAAGGTCGGCGAAGTGCCCATTGGGGGCAGCCCGCACGGAATCGCCCTGGACTACGACGGTTTTGTCTGGGGGGTGAACTGGGGCGGTCACACGGTGTCCAAGGTAGACCCCAAGGCGATGGTCATGGTCGGCGACTACCCCGTCGGCAACAACCCGTACACGTACTCGGACATGACCGGGTACACGCTGAACTATTTCACGGCACCCAAGGGGCAGTACGTCGCGACCTTCTTTGGCGGCACCACCGCCAATCCCATCATGGTCGGGACGCACAAGGTGAAGTGGCAGACGATCGCGGTCGATGCGGAGCTGCCTGAGAAGACGGCGATCAAGGTTCGTTTCCGCACCGGCAACACGATGGCCGAGCTCGAGGTCGCCAAGTGGTCTGAGCAGGTGGTGTTCCCGCCCGCCGTATTCCCGTTTGACGTGACGAAGTACCCGGAAGCTGAGGGTCTGCTGCTGCAGCTCGAGTTGCAGCTCGTCAGCTCCGAAAAGGGCTACTCGCCGGCCGTGAAGTCCGTGACGGCGACGTCGAAGGTCGAGTAGCGCGCGCCACCTTTCGCGTGATGAGTCCGCAGCCGGACGCAACACGCAGCGGCCGCTTGCATCTCCGCCAAGCCTCAAGCAAATTGCAGTGACCGGCCACCCGCGGACCGGCCCACGCAGCCCATGCCCTTCCCCTTGAATACCCGCACGATGGACGACACGCGGCGTCGTGCCGTCGACACCGCTCGGGGTCTGCTCGGCCGCGCGAGCCGGGATCCGTGGGGGCGTCTGGCCGTCAACGCGGCGGTGGTCCTTGTCTGTGCGGACAGTTACCTGTGGCTGAACAATCATCTGGTGCCGCGGTTCGACTTCACCTGGCCAGCGGTGGACTTCGCGATTCCGTTCCTGCCCTGGACGCTGGCCGTCTACTTCAGCTATTACGCGATGTTATTCGCAGCCGCCTGGGTGGCGCCTCCCCGCGACTTCCTGAAGCTGATGTTGGGGATGCTGCTGACCAGCGCGGTGGCGTGTGCGTCGTTCATCCTGCTCACCGCGCATGTGACGCGGCCCGACCCGTCGGCGCTGCCGTCCCCCTTCTATCGTTACGTCTTCAGCGAGTTCTACAAGATCGACTCACCTGGCAACTCGATGCCCAGCCTGCATGTGGCGTTGTCGATGATGATCGGACTTCGGCTGCGGCTGCTGAAGCACGGCAACTGGTGGTTGCTGTGGGCGGTGCTTGTCTCGCTGTCGACGCTGACGACGCGCCAGCATGTGGTGCTCGATGTCGTGGCGGGCATGGCGCTGGCCGGATGGGTCTATCGTCGCCTGTTCGGCCCGATCTTCGCCACCAACACCGCTGAAGACGAAGGAGAACGCTCCCCCCCCTGACGTTCTCCGACCGTCCGAATCCGCCTGGAGGCAAACGCCCGCGTGACCGACCTTTTGCTGCTTTGGGAGTGGGAACACGACCTGCCTTTCGTCCAGCGCGTGCTGGCCGAGGCCGTGGCCGCCGATGTGCGCGCCGCTGCCGTCGGACCTGCGGAGATGGCGCGCCGCCTGCATGAACTGTCGATGTCGCCTGAGTTTCCCACCGTGGTGGTGGACCGCGCGTCGGATGCGCTGCCCGAGGCCGCCGCGCTGTGCCTGCTGGCCCGGGGCCATCGGTCGCTGGTGGTGAACGACCCGGAACGCACCGTCGCGGCTGCAGACAAGGCGCGCATGCACCTTGCCCTGATGTCGGTCGGCCTGCACGTGCCGTGGACCATTCTGCTGCCGCCTTGCGCGACAGGTGAACCGGCAGACCTGGACCACCTGCACCACGTCGGCCGACCCTTCGTGTTGAAGCCTGCGCATGGCGGAGGGGGCGTGGGCGTGGTGCGCGAGGCCTGGACGCACGACGACATCCAGACAGCCCGCGCGCAGGACGCAGAGGACGGCTACCTGCTGCAAGAACGCATTGACCCCATGGACTTGGATGGCACTCCGGCCTGGTTCCGCGTGCTGTACTGCCTGGGCGACGTGCACCCGTGCTTCTGGCACCCGGAGACGTTTCGCTACCGCCTGCTGACCGACGACCAGAAGCGCACCGACTGGGGACGCGAGATCGACCGGGTGGCAACGCTGACGGCACATGTGTCCGGCATGACGATGTTTTCGACGGAATTGGCGCTGACGGGCTCGGGTCGTCTGGTCGTCGTGGACTACGTCAACGACATGTGCGACCTGCGACGGGCCAGCTTGACGCCGGACGGAGTGCCGGACCCCATCGTGGATGCCATCGCAGCGCGGCTTGTCGCGCGTGCGGCGCGGGGCTAGGCGCAGACGCCGGTTCACTCGCGCATCGGAGGAGTTACGGAAGAGCGCCAAGCCAGGATCGCTGCGCTGAACGGTCGTCCGCACGACTATCGCTACCTCACGCTGCTGCCCGATGCGGCGGGCCGCGGGGACCAGCGCTGGCCCTTGGTGATCTTTCTGCACGGGTCGGGAGAGCGCGGCACCAACCTGGCATTGGTCAAGCGGCACGGCATCCCGCGTTTGATCCATGAAGGCAAGCAGTTCCCGTTTGTCGTGGTCGCGCCGCAGTGCCCACCGTCCGAGTGGTGGTCGCTCGACGCCCTGGATGCCCTGTACGACGAAGTGCTTGCGAAGCTGCCCGTGGACCCTGACCGCGTCGTACTGACGGGCCTGAGCATGGGCGGCTACGCGACGTGGGGACTTGCGCTGCGCCATCCAGAGCGCTTTGCTGCGGTGGTGCCGGTCTGCGGCGGGGGAAACGCCAAGCAGGCCAAGCGGTTGCGCGATGTGCCGGTGTGGACCTTTCACGGCGCCCAGGACGACGCGGTGCCCTTGGCCGAGACAGAGGCGATGGTCACGGCACTGCAGAAACACGGCGCCCACGTGCGCTTCACCGTGTACCCGGACCTGGGCCACGACTCGTGGAGCCGAGCCTACGCAACCCCTGAACTGTACGAGTGGATGTTGCGGCAGCGGCGCAAGGCGACCTGATCAGGGCTGGCTGGCCAGCGGCTTCGTTTCAGCTGCGACTGGCGTCGGCGTCGGGTAGATCAGCACCTTCGCGCGCTTCTGGCCAAAGGCGGCAAGCTCGCCTGCCCAGGTCGCCTCGATCTCTGCGGTCGTCTTGCCCTCGTCGATCAGCCGCAGCACCTCGTCGTTGCCCCATACCCGCCCGAAACGCTTGCGATCCTTCACCGTCAACTGGTCGGGATGCAGCTTCTTCAGCGTCACCAGAATCGTCAGCGCCGTTCGCAGCGGCACCAGCTCGCGCGGGTCCTGCAGCAATATCTGGACACCGTGGGTCACCTTGTTGGCGAACTGACCGCGGCGGGGCAGAAACGTCATGGGGCGAAAGCGCAGACCGGGCAGCTTCTCAGCCTCCAGCGCAGCAGCGAACGCCTTGGGCTCGATCCAGGGTGCGCCGATCAGCTCGAAGGGCATCGACATGCCGCCGCCCTCGTTCACGTTGGGCCCCGAACCGCCCACCATCCCTGTCGCCACGTACAGGTGGGCGTTGAGCGGGTGCGGGATGCCGGGCGAGGTCGGCACCCAATGCAACCCCGTGTCTTCCCAGATCATGTCGCGTCGCCAGCCTTGCATCTGCACCACGGTGACGTCGCAGGCGATGTTCAGCTCGGACTTGTAGAACAGGGCCATCTCGCCCACGGTCATGCCGTGCGTGACCGGCAGCGGTCCCCAGCCAATCAGGCTTTTGTACTTCGGCAGGCGAACCGGCCCCTCGAACTGCAGACCGCCGCGCGGGTTGGGGCGATCCAAGATCAGCAGCGGCTTCTTGAATTCGGCGCACGCGCGCATCACCTGGCCCAGCGTCGTGACATAGGTGTAGGTGCGCGAGCCGATGTCCTGCAGGTCGAAAATGACCAAGTCCACCCGGTCCAGCGACTCGACCGACGGCCCACGGGTGAACAACCCCTCGATGGGAAGGCCAGTGTCGGGGTCCAGGCCGGACTCGCCGCTGTTGCCGTTGTGCAGCGCGCCCTCGATGCCGTGTTCGGGTGCGTACAGCTGCGTGACCTGCCACCGGGAGTCGCGGCGCAGGCGCTCGAGCGTGGTGACCAGGTTGCCATCCACCGCCGCGGAGTTGGTGACGAGACCCAGACGCTTGCCCTCGATCAGCGCGGTCTTTTGGCTCAGCAGCACGTCCACGCCCAGCGTGACCGCAGGCTTGGGTGGGGCTGCGAAAGCGGGAGCGGCACACAGGACAAACGCCAGAAGAACCAGAAAGATACGTCGTGTCATCGGGACTCCGGTCGGGGGGCTCGGTGGCAGGCGACGAAACATCGCCAAGTCCGATGGTAGGCACGGGGCCGGGTTCAAGGTCAACCGGAAACACGCCGGTTCGACCGTTGGCCGAGCTTGCCGCACGGGCCTCAGGTGCTACTGTTCAGACCTCCCTGCTGCGATGGGACCATGCCGACAGAGACCGCTCCGCCCACCCTCACCCCGCCCCCGGAACCCCAGGTTCCCGCGGGACAGCCACGCCCGGCGAGGAAGCCCATCGGCAAGTACAAGTGGTGGCGAAGGTTCTGGGTTTCCTTGGTCGCCCTGCTGCTGGTGCTGGTGATCGCAGTGGCGGTGGTGGCGACGAATCTGGGAGCGCCTTGGGTGCGCGGGGCGATCCGCAGCCTTGCCTTCGACATGACGGGCGTGCACCTGGACTACGCCGACGCGTCGCTGGGCTTCTCGGGCTTTGAGTTGCGCGACCTGACGGTGCCATCCTTGCCTACCGACGCGGATCTGGCGCCACAGCTGTTGCGCGTCCGACGCATCGCGGGCGCGTGGCGACTGGGAGACCTGCTGACGGGCGACTGGCGGCTGACCTCGCTGACGGTGCAAGACCCGACGCTGCATGTGGTCGTCGATACCGAGTGGGGCGACTCGCTGTCGCGCCTGCTGGCGTCGATGCCGGAGCCGGATGAGCCGACGGTCCCTTTGTCCAAGACGCTGCAGGACTTGCGGGACAGCGCCGCCGTGGCCGTCGATGCACTGCAGGTGCGCGGGTTGCGTGCGCGCGTGTCGCTGCGGCTGCCGACCGGCGGGACGCACGAACTGGCGCTGGGCGACGTGCAACTGGACGGTCAAGTGCAGCTGGGCGTGCCGAAGTTGGTGGCCAATATCCACGGCGCGCCGGGTCCCAAGGGGCTGTCGCTGACGATGCTGCAAGGTGGCCGCCCTGCTGCAGTACCGCCCGAGCCTCCGTCGCCGACCCAAGCAGTGGCGACCCTGCGCGCGCTGCAGCACTTGTGGACGCACGGGGGCCGGATGCCGCTGACATTCGCGCTGGACGTGACCCTGCCGACGGCCGACGCGGCCCTGGTGACGGTGGCACTGTCGCGCCAGGATTCCCGTAGTCCTCTGCTGGACTTGCAGGCGCGCGCGACGTTCCAACCCGGCCACAAGCAGGTCACGGCGGTGCTGGAGCGGTTCGGGTTGTTGGGCGAGACGGTCGTCGCCACGGCGCGCGCGGTGCTGCCCGACGCAGGTCCCGGTCCCACGGTCGAGTCAGCGGAGGCGCGGCTGCGGCTCGACCCCCTGCTGGCACTCGTGCCCGCAGAAATGGCGTCGGCAGTGGGGCGGGGGTGGAGCGCACTGGCCCGCCTGAAAGACCTGCGCATGGCCGAAAACCCGCTGGCCAGTCAGGTGGGGGGCCTTCTGTTGCAGCTGGACGGCGACGCGCTGGAGGTCAAGCGAGGGACGCAGACGGCGCGGCTGCAGGGGCTGCGCGTCGAGGTTCGGGTCGACCCGGTCGGCGCGACAATGCAAGGCGCGGAGACACGGTTTCGGCTGCGGGTGGCTGCGCCGATCGCACGGTTGTTCGCAGCAGACTCGGCGACGGGTGAGCGGATCGAGATTCAGGGGCTGGACGCGGGGTTGGACACGACGGCGGCGGCGGCGACCGAGGCGCTGCGGCAGGCCGCCCGCGGCGTGGTGCCGGGGCTGGGCGCGCTGATCGGTCTGGACATCTCTGGTCACTTGAATTGGGCCAAGCTGGAGGCCGTGGCTGCGGCCGGAGAGGTCACGGCGACGCAAGCGGGGCTGGAAGCGACGGCGCAATCGGGTCCCCAGGGCACGCAGGTTCGGATGCGGATGCCGATGCGCGAGCTGGCGGCAACGGTGGCGGCCGGGAGCGTGCGCTTGGCCGGCTGGCAGGCGCGGCTGGATGCGTCGGGGCCGGCGGTGCTGGGCGCGGGCGTGCCCAAGGCCGGAGACTTCAAGCTGGACGCGGGCCTGGACATCCATGGCATCGAGGCAGCGGCCGATGGCGTGGCGGGCGCGTTGAGCGACGTGACCCTGCTGCTGAAGACGCCCGGCCTGCACGCGCAGTGGACCGAGCCTTGGCAGGTCGGTGGGTCCATGTCGCTGGAGGCGAAAGCGGCGTCGGCAAGGGTGGGCGGTGGTCAGGCGCTGCGTGGCCTGCGCGCTTGGGCGGAAATCGAGAAGTTCCATGTGGATCCGCGTGCTCCGGGACAAGCGACTGCCGTGCTGCGAGCGGGATTGCAGGGGGGCGGCAGCGAGGCCAAGGCTCGGCTGGACCGCACGGCCGACCGGCTGGACTGGCAAGTGGACGCGACCGGTCAGGCCTTGGGCGAGCTGCTGGCAGCGCTGCCGCTTCCGCCAGAGCTGCGCTCGTTGGCCGAGTGGGGACGGCTGGGTTTCGCGGTACGCAGTCAGGGTCAGGCCAAGACACCGGGCGGGCAGCTGGGAGCCGTGAAGCAGGACACGACGGTGGAGGTTCGGCAGCTGTGGACGCGTCAGGCGGGTCTGCCGGTTGGCTTTCCGCAGGCGACCTTGCGGTTGCAAAGCGAAGGCGTCGGTCTGGACCAAGAACTGCAGGTAACGGGCACGGTTGCGTCGCCTCGCGTCGGGCGGTGGACCGGCGCCGCGCGCAACGACGTGGTGGCCCGGGTGCGCTACCAGCCTGCGGCGGGCAAAGTCGAGGCCAGCGGAAAGCTGTCGTCTCCCAGCGGTCCCAACCTGGGCTTCGACTTGAAAGCGGTGACGGGACGGGGAGATGCGCTGGACTACACGCTTTCGGCGGACGCGAACGCGCTGGCGGGACTGCTGCGGATGCTGCCAGCCGACACGCGCGATGCCGCGGGGCTGGATGCCCGCAAGCTGACGGCAAAGGTGACCGCCTCGGGCTCGTTGCCCGGTGGGGCGGCACTGCTGCGGGGCGGCGCGGGGGCGCAGGTAGGCGCCAAGGGCACGCACCGGGTCGCGCTGGACGTCCGCGGCCTGCGCGTCGAGCAACCGGGCGTGCAGGTGGACCTTCCTGGCCTGCAGGTCGACGTCGATGCGTCGCTGGGACCGGCGGGGGTGGCGGCTACGGTGCGCGTGGCGGCAGAAGAGCTGCGGGTGGACGCGGGAGCCCTGCACGCCGAGCTGTGGAGCCTGCGGCAGACGCTTGCCGTGAGCGGCCCCCGGACTGATGGGCTGGGCGATCTTCGGATCACCGGCGACGGCAAGGTGCGGAAACTGGTGCAGAATGCGGCGACCCAGTGGCCCCCCGGCGAGCTGCTGTGGCGATTCAAGGCGCGCGCCGAAGACCTGGCGGCCCTGCGGTTGGAGTCGCTGGAGTTCGAGCAGCCGGGCGCAGGTGTCCGGGTTGACCTGCAAGGCGGCGTGGACCTGGTCCCGACGGCCAGGGCCAGGACGGTCGAGCAGGACCGGTCCCCCGCAACCGGCCAGGACGTGGCAAGCGACGCCGCACTGGAGCCGGTGCCGGGTCGGCAGAGTATCGCCCTGACGGGCACGTTGGACCTCGATATCGCAAGGCTGGGAGAGGCGACCCGACTGCTGGCAGGCACAGGCCACATCCGCGTGCCGTTCCAGCTGGAGTCCGGTGATCTCAGCGTGTTTCGCCTGACCGCCGCTGTGCAATTCGACGGAGTGGATCTGGCTGTGAATCAGGGTCGCACCAAGATCGAGGGCGTGAGAGGCGACCTGCCGCTGGTCGAGGACTTCGTGATGGGCGGGGTGGAGCGCGTGCGACTGTTGGGCGGCGGGCGCACCAACGCCTGGTCGCGGTGGCGGTATCAGGACCATCAGCCGTTCCTGACCGGCGCGCACTATCTGGGCATCCGGCGCGTGCAGCACATGGGTCTGGTGCTGGGCCCCCTGGCGGGCAACGCGCGGGTCGATCGAAACGTCTTGCATCTTGACCAGTTGGAGGTTTCGGCGCTGCAGGGTCAGGTGACGGGCCAGTGCATCATCGACGTCGATGGCCGGGACACCAAGGTGATGTTCCGCGGCAACGGCACCGGATTGAAGGTACCGGGTCACGACGAGCGGCTGGACCTGCACGCCGCGATGACGTTGCTGCCCGGACGGATGGCCGTGGCGGGGCGGATGCAGCTGCTGCGGGCCGGACGCAGCCACCTGCTGATGTTGCTGGACCTGTGGGACCCGTACCGAGAGGACACGCGCGCCAACCAGGCGAGGATGGCGCTGCAGCTGGGCCACCCGCGGCAAGCATCGATGACATTCCAGAACGGTTTCATGGACATGTCGGTTGAGCTTGGGGGCGCGGCGGGGATTGTGTCGATCGACGAGATCCGCGGCATCCCGCTGGGACCGATGATGCAGAAGTATTTGGCCCCTCTGATCGATCAGTACTTCGGGGCGGCCGCCGGCACAGGTACCGAGAGCGACAAGGAGAGCCCTTCGCCATGAACGCAAGAATCGCCCTGCTGCTCGTGCTGTTGCCTGCGTTGTCGGCCACCGCCTGCATCCACGCACCGGACGTCGTCATCGTCGACCGCCGCACCGCGTTGGAGCAGCAGGCCGGTGGCCGCTTCGGCGCGCTGGAGGAGGAACTGGAGCAGCAGGGTCTGAACGCAAGGCCAGAACCGTTGACCAGCGGACAATTGGCGGCGTCGGGGTGGAAAACGGGAGAGGACGGTCAGGCGCTGGCCTCCCTGTACAGCGAGTTATCGGCAGACGCGGACCGCATCGACCAGCTGTTGGTGCGACGCTGTGTGGGCGAGGGGCTCGGTGGAGCGCTTGTCGAGACCCGCGAGCAGTGCTCTGGCGGCGTCGACCCCGAGAGCGTGGGCACCCTGATGGAGCGCGCGAACCGCAACCGACGGCAAGTGTGGCTTTACATCCAAGCGCGCAACCCGGCGACAAGCCTGGAGGATGTGCAATCGGCATGGCGGGAACGACACCTGACGGACCTGGTGTGTGGCGGCCATCTGCAAGCGGACGACGGCAAGTGGACGGTGAAGCGATGCGACTGACGGTGCGAGCCGGCATGTGGTGCGCGGCGATGGCGATTCTGCTGTCGGCGGGTGCGTCGCGTGCGGCGGACCGTGAACCCGGCGTCTTGCGGTCGCTGGTGCGTCTGACGGCGGGGGCCTCGGACCAGTTCTTGGGGGCGCTGTCGCCTGACGGTATTACGCTGTATTACGTCAGCAACCGCAACGCAACAACCCAAGTTTTCTCGCAAAAGACGTACGGTGGTGTGGCTGGGCTGCTGTTCGATGACGGCGCCGATGTCTCGTTTCCGCGGCCCAGCCCCGATGGCAAGACACTGCTGTATATCTCTACCCGCGACGATGCGACGGGTGACGCGTGTGTGCGCGACCTGCAGACGGGCGAGTCGCACTGCCTGACGGGACCGGACAGCGCGGACCTGCAGGCGTTCTGGTTCCCCGGCGGCCAGTCGGTCGGCGTGGTGCGGCGCACGGGGCTGCACGCGGACCTTGAGCTCGTCCGGATCGACATCGCCAGCGGTCGCAAGCAGTCGCTGCTGCAGCGCAATCTGTCGACGCCGGCCGTTTCGCCCGATGGCAAGTGGCTGGTGTTCGTGCCGCTGGAGCGGGCGTCTCAGGACGTGGGCGTGTCCTTCTCGATGCGGCTGGGAAAAGGGCTGGCGCTGGCAAGGACGGACGGCAAGCCGGTGGGCGAGGTCCGCTTCGATCTCCCCGGAGTCACAGGCTTTCCCGCGTTCGCTCCCGACGGCCGCTACCTGTACTTCGCGCAGCACTTGAGCGACACCAACTTCGACGGCCGCATCGATGGTGACGACAATGCCGTGGTGTTCCGGGTGCCGTTCGCGCCCGACGCCGACCCGCCCATCGACCCTGCAGCGACCGAGCAACTGACCAGCGCCCTGTGGAACTGCCAGTACCCCGCGCCCGGACGAGACCGGCTGGTCGTGACATGCCACGCCGACGGCTCGCTGGACCTGTACAGCCTGCCGCCAGACGGTGCGCTGGCGTCCGGTCTGCCGGCCGACAAGCTGCTGGAGGCACTGGAGGCCGCGCGTGACCCGTGGCAGCGACTGCTGGTGCTGGGGCGGCTGGCGCGCGGTGCTTCGGGGACGCAGAAGGTCGAGCGGCTGCGCGAGATGACGTGGCTGCACCTGGCGAACGGCGAGCACGCGTCTGCGGAGTACTACGCGGCGATGGCGGGACGGCTGGCAGCGGGTGACGCCAAGGTGACCGGTTGGGCGGCCGTCGTGGCGGAGCTGGTGGCGCATCGGCGCGAAGAACGGCTGCTGAACCGCGGCCAGCTGCATGACGGCTTCGTGATGGACCAGCGCAACCGTTTGACCCGACTGGAGAAGCTGGCGCAGGGCGCACCCGCAGCCGTTCAGGCGCTGTCGCTGCTGGCGCAGGTCGAGGTGCTGGACGTCATCGGCGACGAGGGCGAGGCGCTGCGGCGGCTGGCCCAGTTTGACGCGCGGCGGGTCGACGAGCCGTTCGCGCTGCGGCTGTTTGGCGACCGCGGCGTGGCGCTGCTGCGCGAGCACGGCGAAACGGACAAGGAACTCGATGCCCTGGCAGCGCTGGCGACCCGGCCCAGCTTCGACGACGCCGAGCGGCTTCAGTACGCCGATCGCTTCGTGGCCGTCCTGTTGCGCGGGGTGGCCAAGTCCGACCAGCAGAAACGGCTGGACGCGTGGCGAGGGCGCTTTGACGCCGAGGGCGAGTTGGCGTTCCGGCTTGAGCTGGAGGCGCAGCTACTACAGCTGACGCCGGGCAAGGACGAGGAGGTGCGCGCGGCGGTGTTCGCGCTCTACCGTCAGAACAAGTCGTTTGCGCGACGCAAGGCTTTGGTGGCGGCGACGCTGCGGCGCGCGGCGACCATGAGCAGCGCTCTGTTGATGTACGAGTTCAGCAATTCGTGGGTCTCGTGGCTCGCGCGCGAGCACGCGGCGCGTGAAGACGCGGTGGATCTGTTCCGCACCGTCGTGCTGGAACGGGCGTATCTCTCTGAATCGCAAGGCAAGATCGACGACGCCCGCGGCAACTTCTTTGGCGTCACGCTGCAGACCGACGATCTCGAGGCCCACATCGGCTTCATCGAGCTGCGGCTGCGCGAGGGCAAGGACGACGTCGCCGAGTTCTACCGCAAGCGCTTCGAGAAGACGCCCGACGCCCCCGTGCCCCGGTTTGCGCGGGCGTGGCTGGCGGCCCGGACGCTGACGACCATCCCCGACGCGGACGTGCGGCGGCAAGCCATCGCGGCGGTCGAGGCCGACCTGGCCCCCGTGGGCGGTGCCTTCGTGCAACAAGCGGCGTGGTATGCGTTTCTGGGGTATCTCGCGCACCAACGGCTGCTGACGGGCGACCGCTCTGCCGCGCTGCCGGCGAACGAGAACTACCTGATGGCACTCGACCTTGCCCGCGACCGGCCTCGGCAGGCGGCCAGCGTGTTGCAGGCACTGGGGCAGCTGCAGGCGGCCGTGGGCAACCACTGGCTTGCATTGGACTTCTTTGACCGGCGCGACCGTCTGCCTTACCTGCGACCGGCGTCTGAGCTGACCGCCCGGCTGGCGCGCGCCCGCAGTCTCTATCAGGTCGGCCGCCACTCGGAGTCCGCTGCCGATGCCGACCTTGCGCTCGGGCTGCTGGACAAGTACGTGGAGTTGAAGCGGTTTCGCGACCTTGTGACGGACCGCGCAGCGCTGCTGCACTACGCCGCCGGCCACTTCGACAAGGCCTACGCCCTTGCCACGCTGGCGGCCGAGGGCGTGGAACCCGGGACGAACCAGCTGGCGAATCGCTTGCGTTCCAGGCTGTTGCAGGCCGCGGCAGCACAGGCCGCGGGGCAGGCAGACCAAGCGCTGCAAGCGGTGACGGCGGCGCGAAAGGATCTGGCACAAGTGACGGATGAGGCGCTGAAGACCTCGCTGCGCCCGTGGGAACGCCCCGCGCGGATCGACCGCGACGACGTGCTGCTGGTGCTGCTGGGCATCGAAGCCTCGGCGTTGGAGCAGAACGGTCAGCTGGCTGAGGCGCGTGTGGCCCTGCTGGCGCGACGCGACCTGTTGGCCGGGCGCATGGATGACAGCGAGGACGACGAGAGCCTGCCGCTGCTGCTGGCCGAGGTCGAAGAGCGCCTGGCCGACGTCGCCCGCAAGCAGGCCCAGCCCGAAGTGGCGATCCGGCATCTGGAGGCCGGTTTGGTCGCGGTGGCGCGGTTCACCAAGCTGACCGGGACGGTGGCCCCGCCGCTGCGCCTGCGCCTGTTGTTTGCCTATGCAGAGGCCACCCTGTATGGCAAAGTGCCAGCGAGTCTGCTGCACCGTGACCTGAAGGCAGATCTGACGGCGGTGCATCGGGAATTGGCCGCGCGAGGCAACCCGCTGAAGGCCCCGGAACGGTTCCTGCTCGCCACTTACTTGACCCTGTTGGACACTCGAAAGGAGTCCCGATGAAGCGCCTGTCTCTCTGGATCGCTCTGGTCGCCCTGTCCCTACCGCTGGCCGCGTGCGAGACCGCTTTGCCGGACGGCGTCACGACCGTGCAGCCGACGTTCACCAGCATTTACGCCGACTACCTGTACAAGTGCGCGGACTGCCACGCGCCCGGTGCAATGGGTAGCATCAGTGGCATCGAGCAAAGTCTGGACTTCTCGACCCAGGCGAACGCCCACGCGACACTGATGACCAAGGCCAAGGGCATGTCCGGCAACCCGTCTGCCTGCAACGGCACGGCCTTCGTGGTCCCTGGCAACCCCGGCAAGAGCCTGCTGCTCGCGACGCTGGACAGCTCAGTGCGACAGGCTTTCGACACGGGCGACGGCTCCGGGTGCGACGTCGACTCCATCACGGACATGACGATTCGGGTGCAGGGCGGCGCGCCCTCGTCCGCCACGCTGACCGCGCTGCACGACTGGATCGCGGCAGGTGCCAAGAACGACTGATCCGGGTCGAATGACGCGCGTCAATTTGCGTCAACCGGGTGCCTCTGGCGACTTGCAGGCCGCCGCGATCCGGCCGACTGCGGCTAACCGCGCCCCTTCCGCTCACCCCGCAAACTGAACGGCGTGTCGAACACCGTCGGGTCGCCCGCGCGCTCCGTCAGTCGCCCGTTGCGCCACAGGCCGATGCGCTCGAGCCACGCCTCGAATTCCGGCGCCGGCTTCAGGCCATACAGCTCGCGGACGGCGGCGTTGTCGTGAAAGCTGGTCGTTTGGTAGTTCAGCATCACGTCGTCGCCCAGCGGAATGCCCATCAGGTAGGTACAGCCCGCAGAAGCCAGCAACATCTCCAGGTTTTCCTGGTCGTCCTGGTCGGCGTCGGCGTGGTTGGTGTAGCAGGCGTCGCAGCCCATCGATACGCCGGACAGCTTGCCCATGAAGTGGTCTTCCAAACCGGCGCGGGTGATCTGCTTGCCGTCCTGCAGGTACTCGGGGCCAATGAAGCCGACGACCGTGTTGACGATGAAGGGCGTGTAGCGGCGGGCGAAGGCGTAAGTCCGCGCCTCCATGGTGGTCTGGTCGGTGTCGTAGTGCGCCCTTGCCGACAGCGCCGTGCCCTGCCCCGTCTCGAAGTACATGACGTGCGGGCCCTGCGCCGTGCCCTCGCGCTTGACCAGGTCGTAGGCCTCGTCCATCAGACTGACCGAGATCCCGAAGTTGCGGTTGGCCTTCTCCGTACCCGCCAGCGACTGGAAGCACAGGTCAACGGGCGCCTGAAACCGCCGAATCGCGTCCATCTGCACCGTCACGTGCGCCAACACACAAACCTGTGTCGGTATGCGATGTTGGCGGATCATGTCCTTGACGGCGTGCAGGATGGCCGCGGTGTTCTCCACGCTTTCGGTCGATGGGTTGATGCCGATCAGCGCGTCGCCGTTGCCGTACGACAGCCCGTCCTGAATGGCGGCAAGGATGCCCGGCACGGCGTCGGTGGGGTGGTTTGGCTGCAGCCGCGACGAGATCCGCCCCGGCAACCCCAACGTATTGTTGCACTTGCGAACCACGCGCATCTTGCGACCGGCCGTCACCAGGTCCAGCGTCGACATCAGTTTGCAGGTGGCGCTGACCATCTCGGGCGTCAGACCGGGCGAGATCGCCGCGATGTCCTCTCCCGTCGTCTTGCGGTCCAGCAGCCACTCGCGCAGCCCCGACACCGTCCAGCCGCGCACCGTGCGAAAGGCGCGGTCGTCCAAGTCGTCGATGCTGACGCGCGTGATCTCATCCAGCTCGTAGGGAACCGACGGGTGCTCGTAGAAATGACGCAGCTCGAGATCCGCAAGCACGCGCTTGGCCGCCACGCGTTCGCGGGTGCTCTCGGCCGCCAGCCCCGCCGCCTGGTCGCCCGACTTGGGCTCACTGGCGCGGTTCAACGCGTCCTTCAGGGTGGGGAAGGTGAAGGTCGAGCCGTGGACGGTCGCGGAGAGCTTCATGCCGTCGGAGTCTGCGGTCTTGAGGACCGTTCGTCCAGAGCGTATCGTCGAGGGCGAACTGGCAGCTCTTGCGCGCCCGGAAGCCCGGAGCCGCGCCTGGTCCGCCAAGCGCACACACGGGGGGCCGGACAATGATCGCGAAGCGCTGGAACGACTTGCGAGGGATGGCGGCGCTGGTGCTGGCGGTGGCGTTGTTCGCTTGGCCGACGCCTCAGGCGTTCGCTGTGCCCGCGACGGTGGCGGTCGAGGGCTTCCTGAACTCTACTGGCGGTGGCGCGGCACCCGACGGTGACTACGCGGTGGGCGTGGGCCTGTACGCGGCTGAGCTGGGCGGCCAGGCGGTGTGGAGCGAGGGTCCGCTGACCGTCACAGCAAAGGGCGGGCACTTTTCGTTCGCACTCGGCACCCAAAAGCCCTTGAACCCGGCCACTTTGGCCGATGCTTCGAGCCTGTGGCTGGGCGTGACGATTGGCTCGGACCCAGAGCTGCCGCGCAAGCCGCTGCACGCCGTACCGTTCGCGGTGCGGGCGGGCGTCGCATCGGGCCTCGCGTGCTCTGGCTGCGTGACGGCCGGCCACTTGGACCCGCAGGTCCTGGCACCGTATGCCAAGGCGGCGGACCTGTCCAAGGTCTCGAAATCCGGCGCATATGCCGACCTGTCGGGCGCCCCGACACTGGCAGCGGTGGCCAAGACCGGCGCGTATGCAGACCTGGAAGGCAAGCCGACCTTTGCAGCGATCGCGACGACGGGCGCGTACGGCGACCTGGATGGACTGCCGGTGCTGGCCAAGGTGGGCGCGGCGTGCGGTACCGGACTGGTCATGCGGGGCATCCTGGCCGACGGCGCCTATGACTGCGTGTCGGGCACCGTGGACGCGTCCAAGCTGCCGGGTGACGGACTGAACGAGATCTCCGCAGGCTCGCTGACCAACGAGTTCGCGGACGTATTCGCAAGCGCCAAGACGCCCGTCGCGATCCCCGACAACAGTCCGGTCGGCATCAGTGACGTCATCGAAATCCCGGACTTGGGCGTGACGCAAGGCTTGACGATTACGGCGGAAGTGTCGAACAGCGATATGTCCAGCGTGAAGATCACCCTGATTGACCCGAACGCCGACAAGTTCGTGCTTTGGGACAAGTCGGCCAAGGGCACGGTCGTCAAGACCTCGTGGCCCGCCCCCACCAAGACGCTGTCCGGCGACCTTGCGACGTGGGTTGGCAAGAACCCCAAGGGAAAGTGGTACTTGGAAGTCATCGACACCGGATTTGTGAACAACACGCTCGACGGCGCGATCCAGTCGTGGTCGATCACGTCCAAGACCGTGTCCAGCAAGAAGGTTCAGGTCAAGGGCGACCTGGTCGTGGACAAGAGCGTGACTGCCGACACGCTGGCAGCCAGCGCGCTGACGGCAACGACCGTCACCGGCACGACGCTGAACGGCACCACGGTCAATGCCACCGAGGTCAAGGCAACCAAGGTCACCGCGACCGCCGTGACCGCCGACACCGTGACGGCCAACACCAAGCTGGTGTCCGGCGGCGGACGCGTTCAGCGAGACCTGCTGCAGTGGAGCACAACAGCCAATAGCCCCACCAAGATCCAAATCAAGACCAATATCAAGATCCAGACCAACACGATGTACCGGCTGCTGGTCGAGGGCTACAACTACGGCGCCTCGGCCGTCATCAACAGCGATGCCGTCGGCTACACCTACTCCGGTTGGTCGTGCCTCGGGTCCACCTCCGTCAACAACTACGCAGGCGGTGGCGCGTTGTCGCAATACTGCAGTGCCGACGGCTATGTCGTGCTGCGTCTGACCGTGCCGTCGGCGTACTTCATGGGCTTCTCGGTCTCCGCGTGGACGGTGAATCCGGCGGGACAAGGCTTCTCGGTCGAGGCCAAGGTCTACCACCAGGACGCGGACTTGTGAGGCTTGGCCCAACCGTCGTCGGCTCCGTCGCTGCCTGTCCACGCTGCGCCGAATCCCGCCCGAGCCGTTGACCTCTCGCCCCCGCATCCCCCAAAGTCCGCTCAGGTTCACCCCCTTTTCCGGAGGCCCCATGGGCGTGTTCGTCCGTTCGCAACACCTCGGTTGGTTCCAGCGCGGCGAGGCCGTCTACCTCTACCACGAGCTGTACGGCTTCCTGCTTGAGATGTCTGCGGATCTGAAGGGGATTGTCGACGCGTTCACCGAGCCCGTGGACCACTCGGTGGTGGTGGACCAGTTCGCGGGCAAGTTCTCGATCGCGCAAATGAACGAGTTTCTGTCCGTATTTGGCCAACACCGGGTGCTGGTGGCGCCGGACGTGCTGGAGCTGGACGGGCTGGTCGAGTCCGTACCGATCAAGGGGCCGTGGATCGTTGCGGCGCGCGAGGTCGACAGCACGGTCACCGCGGTCACCAGCCGCGGCTTTGGCGCGGAGGCGTACGCGCAACCCCAGATCGTCAAGATGGACCCGTGGCAGGCGGACCTGTGGCGCAGCATCGACGGCGAGAAGACGGTGCGGCGGCTGGCGGCCAACCTGACCGAGCTGTACGACGGCGACCCGCTGCAGGACTTGGGCCGGGCGGTCGTCTCCATCGCCGCTTGGACACACTCATCCAGCCAGCTGACGCGCGTTTTGCTGAAGCCTCGCAGCCAGTTCCAGCGTCTTCCTCCGTATGTCACCAGCACGATGCCCTACGCGCCGCTGTCGGACACGCCGCAGCTGCCGCTTGACCCGCGCACCCGCAACCTCGATGCCTACCACGAAGGCACGATTGCCGACGCCGAGGCGCAGTTCGACGAGCTGGAGACCACGCTGTCGCACCTGTTCAGCGACCCGCATCCCGCTTTGGCCGACCGCACGTATGCCCAGACGTTTGCTCGGGTTGCGCGTGACCGCGGCTGGGTGGCGCCGAACCGCGCTCAGCTGGTCGAGGTCGGCGGCGGCACCGGCCGATTTGCGGCGGGCATGGTCGAGAGCCTGTGTGATCTGGCTGGCTTGCACTACAAGGTGGTCGAGCTTGCGCCGGCGCTTCAGGCCGCGCAGCAGGAGCGTCTGGCCCCGTTCGGCGCGTTGGCCGAGTCGGTGCGAGGCCATGCCGAGGACCTGCAACTTCCCGAAGCGTCGGTGGATTTTCTGGTCTCCAACGAAGTGATTGCCGACCTGCGCATGGGCTTCGTCACGCGGGACTCGCTGCAGAAGGGGCGGCCCGACGACGAGACCGATCCGGAAGCCCTTGCACTTATTCAGCAATACGGTCTGGATACACAACAGGCCCCGGAGCCGGTGCCGGTGCAGGTGGGCGCTACGCGGCTGGTCGAGCGGTTGGCCAAGGTCCTGAAGCCGGGCGGCACGGCGGTGCTGACCGAGTTTGGGGGCGAGAAGCAATTCCCCATCGAGTCCACACAGTTGGAGCACTCCGAGTGGTCGGTGCACTTCGGTCACCTGATGAAGGTCGCGGGCGTGCTGGGCCTGCAGGCGACGCTGGAGCCCCTGCCGGAATTCCTGAGTCTTCGCGGCGATGTCTGGGTGCTGGCGACGACCCGGACGCAGTTCCGCAACCTGCGCCACCTGGTGCGGCTGCACGGCGGCGACCTGCAGAAACGCGCGATGACGCCTGAGCAATTCGCGCTGGCGTGCGGCGGTCACCTGCGCCCCGACAGCATCGAGGGCGTGCAGTTTCGGCCGTGCGGAGAGCGGGTGATGGGTCTGGTACCCAGCGAGTTTCAGGTGTTGGTGCTGCGGCGAGGCTAACAGCCAGCGGCTACAGGGGCGACACGGGCTCAGGCGTCGGCACGCAAGTCTGCGCGGGCTGCTTGTGACCACCGAACAGCAGCCCCAGCGACAGCTGTGCCGCAGAGCCATTCACGCCGAACTCGGTGCCAAAGCCCGCCTGCGAACCCAGCACCAGCCAGCCCAAGCCGACCTCAGGCACCAGCGCAAACTGCCGGGTCACCTGCCACACGAAACCCACCGTCGCGCCTGCGGTCACCAGCTGCGCCGTCTGGCCATAGGTGGACGTGTCCACCGCGATCAGGTCGACCAGCTTGGGCGTCACGGTCACCTGATTGCCACCGCCCAGATTCCAGCCAATCAGCAGCGGCAGAGACACCGTGCCGATGTGCAGCGGGGCGTCATTGTCCGATCCGCCCGGCACGTACAGGTACGAGACGCCGGGCTGTAGCGCCAGATCCAACCCACGGTCGTTCTTGGCCTTTCTGAGGGCGATCCGGCTATCGAAGGTGTAGCCCGGCAGCGGCAGCCACAGCCGCGCCCCCAGGTCGACCGAGTCCGTCAGGCCCACGCGACCGCCCAGCTCGAGCTGCGGCCCCACGTACGGCTTGCTCCCCCGTCCCACGCGCATCGCCGCCGGTGCGACCACGACCTGCGTTTCGCCCGGGTCAATCGGACGCGCGGGTCCCAGGGTGGCCATCGAGCACGCGGACAGCGCCGTCACGCCCACCGCGACCGCAAGCAACCCCTTCCAACGACTGTGCTTTCCGTTCATGTGCTGTGTCCTCGTGTCCGTGGGCCGGGTGCCCTACTGCTGCGACAAGTCCCACTTGGGCCGACGCCACGACGCGCGCAGGTCGGCCTCGGTCGCCACGATGGCCGACTTGCTCGACTCTCGGCCATCCAGAAAGGCGACGAAATCCATTTGCCGCGTGGGCGTGCCCGCTTCGGCGTCAAACAGCGCCGCGATGTCGTTGGGCGGCAGCGTCACCCGGCCCATCACGGTCGTCAGCGGCAGCGACAACCCCTCGCCCTGCCCCTTGGGCCGCAGATAGGCGACGTAGACCAACTCACTGCAGACGAGCTTGGACTGTGTCAGGAAGTCAAAGTCGAAGTCGTAGGGCTTGCCGTGCTGGGCGAACACCTCTGCCACCGCGCGCGCCTTGTCCAGCGGCGACACCCGAGGTCGCATCGCCCCCAGGTAGTCCGCCTGGGCCGCCTCATGCAGGCTGCTGAACACCGACCCCTCGCTGATCGCCTCGGCCACGCGGTGCGGGCGACCGTCTGCGGCCTGCTCGATGTACTTTGCCCACACTTCGGGAGAGGTCTTCTGCAAGTAAGCCGTCAGCCCCCCTGCCCCAAACGCCTGCAGCACCTCGGGATCCTGGTCGAAGGCCGCCGCCAGCTCGTCCGGCGTGCCCAGGTAGAACTCCGCGTGCGGCCAGAAGCCGGGCAGCCCCAAGTTCGACAGGTACCAGTTGCGCCGCTCGAGCATCAGGTCGCCGGGATCCAGCTGGGTTTGCAGCCAGTCGATCTGTTCCGGAGTGATCAGCGAATCCGCCTTGGACCGCAGCCGTGTGTCGCCCATCCACTCGGCAATCTTGGTCACGACCACCTGAGACACTTCGTCCAGCTGCGCCTGCGTCACGCCGCCAATCGCCGTCGCCATCAGCCGCGGAATCGCCTTGTCATACCTTGCCTCGACCTTGTCGGCCGTCTTCAGCGCCTTCTCTCCCAACGCAAGGAACTCCGCACTGGCCAGGTCCTTCTTCGTCAGTCCCGTCAGGCGCCGCTCCAACGCCGAGGTCGCCAGCTGCAGCGTCAGCATCGTGTGCGGCCGTGCGGTCTCGCGCAGGACCCGGTCGTACTCGCCCCCGCCGATACCCCACTCGAGGGCTGGGTCATTCATCGCCGTTCGCAACACTGCGCTGGAGCCCCAGGTCTGCAGGAACTCGAGGTTGGCATCCACTTGCGCCGACAACGCCATCAGGCCCACCGCCAGCGCACGGGTCGACTCCTCCGCCGTCGTGCCCGCGTTCTGCCAGCCGTCCAGAAAGCGCCACTGGTAGGAGGTCAGTGCCCGGTCGTGGTCCAGATACGGCGCCCAGATCGAGAAGAGCAGCGCCCTTTCATCGGCCGTCAGCGTCTCGTCGTCCGGCCGGTCGGCCAGCGCGGCGTTGGTCTGCACCAGCGTCACGACAAGCTCGACGTCCTTGATCAGTTGGTTGACGGCCTTTGCGTCAGCCTCGGTCGGCACATGGCCTTCGCCTGGCGCGCAACCCAGCACGGGCATCAGCAACGCCACGAGCAAAATGCTACGTCGCAGCAGAGAGTTGGAGGGCATGTTGTGACTCGACCGGGCCGTCAGGAGGGGAAGGCCTGTCGCGTCTGAGCCGTTCCTGGGCGGAACGGTGCAGGCAGGCGGGGGAATGGTAGTCCTCCCGCAGGAACATGTCGCGTTAGTCCAACAAATCGACCTTGGCCAGCGGCTTGGTCAGGTCAGCGACGGCGGCAGAGATGACCGCATCGCCAGAGATCGCGTACACGAAGTCGTCCATGAACACGCTGCGCTTGACCCAGCTGTTCGACTGCGTCCACCAGTTGCCGCACATGTTGCTCTGCGTGGTGGTCTGCGGCGGCAGGCTGGCGAGACCGCCCAGCTTCTGGAACCCGGCGCCGCTGGTCACGTCGTACACGAACAAGCCAGAGAACGACATCGTGCTGCCGTAGCTGCCGCCGCCTGAGCTGTCCTCGCAGACCGTGATCGGCAGGCCCAACCAGTGCTTGGGTGCGAAGTATGTGAAGGCCAGGTGATTGGTGGCGGCGTCGCTGGTCGACCCGCGCGTGCCGATGACCTCGGCGAAGTCCAGTTTGGGGTTGTTGTAGTCGGTGACGTCGATGATCTGCAGGCGAATGCCCGTGAACCAGGCAAACTCGCCCTGATCGTCAGCGTCGTAGCCAATCGTCAGCAGATGGTGCTCGTCCAGCAGGTGCATGTAGGTCGAGAAGCCGGGGATCTTCAGTTCTCCCACCATCTTCGGCGCCTTGGGGTCCTTCAGGTCGAACACGAACAGCGGGTCGGTCTTCTTGAACGTCACGACATAGCCCACGTCGCCGTCAAAGCGCACCGAGCGGATGTCCTCGGCCGGAGCGATCTTGTCGACCATGCCCAGGACGCCCAGCTGCACGGGACCGTCGGGGATCTGCACCGGCGCCATCGTCGCCAGCGTGCTGTGCACATCGGGGCTGGGCAGGTGGCCGGTGGTCGTCGCGATGCGCAAGACGCCGTTCTGCTCGTCCATCGAAAACTGGTTGAGGATCCGCCCCTTGACCGCGCCGCTGCCGACATAGCTGGTCTGCGTGCCGGTGCCGAACTGGAACTTGTGGACGGTGGTGGCCTCGTCGATACCCGCGCTCTCGTCATAGTACCAGCCGCCCATCTGGTCGGCCTTGTGCCGCACGGCGATGTACATCGCGTCCTTGCTGGCGAACACGGCGCCGGTCTTGCCCACCACGGTCGTCGCGCCGATGGTCCCCAGATCGTCAATGGCCATGCTGACCAGCGAGATCAAGCTCTTGCCGTCGCCTTCCTGCGACAAGTAGAAGCCCTTGCAGCCCGCCAGCAACCCCGACTCGTCCACAGTGCCGCCGGCTGTGTGCCGCACGTCCTTGATTCCGGGCAGGTACTGGGCGATCGACGAGCCCGAGATCAGCGCCTGATTCTTGGCCGCCAGCGTCGCAAATATCCCTTCCAACTCCGCGTCGCTGTACGGGAACTTGGTCTGGTCGCCGCACCACTGCCACGGGTCGGCAAGCTGGGTGGGCCAGAACGACAGGCCGGGCACCGACACCTCGGGGAACACGACCACGGTGTGCACCATGTTGCCGATGCGCCGCGAGTTCAGGTACGAGCCCGAGAACGTCGTCTCGCGCAGCACCTTGGGCTGGGTGCGGTCCGTGATGTCAAATACCGTGATCTTCAGTACTTGACCGTCGCCCGTGAAGTCGCAGTCGTAGCCGTAGGTGCACTCGGTGCCGGTGTTGCCGGGGTACGACATGCCGCCCCATGCTCCGTACGGCGTGTAGTTTGCGCCCGTTGCGACGGGGCCCAGCGCCGAGTAGACCAGCGCGCGGTCATTGGCGACGTACAGCTTCTTGGGCGTGCCTTCGACGGGCACTTGGGCGATCCGCGTCATTTCTGCGGCCGGCCACGCCTTGAGGATCTGCAGCTTGCCGTTGGCCACGGCGTAGATGAACAGGTTGTCGTTCTTGACGAAGTCGGCCTCATCCACGCCCGCAACTTGCGTGTTCGTGCTCGACGCCTGGGTCGCCCCAGGGGTACCGCCGCCCGCGTTCGGGCCGGTGCCGTCGTACTCCCACATCATGCAGCCGTTCTTGCTCCATTCCTTTGCGATGGCGAGGTTGTCGGCGATGGCCTTGGTCGCATCGGTCTGCGTCTTGACCTTCAGCTTTGCCAGGACGTCGTCGCAGCTCTCTGCTTCCGTCAGGGCCGCCAAGCTCTGGCCGTAGACCACCGGAGGGGCCTGCTTCGCCGCAGCCGGGTCGCTGTTCGTGTCACAGGCTGCCAGAAGCCCAAGGCTCAGCAGCGCAATCCAGAGGTTCAGGCGGGTCATGGGGGCCTCCTTCGGCGGGAAACGCGCCGGGCACCAGCGTTCGCAGGTCCAGTGTGCAGGGTCCGTGCCAAGAGCGAAGTGTTGTCGCAATGCGCACTTGCTGGCAAGGACGGGCGGCGCGTCCGCTGAAAATTGCGACATGTGGAGAATTTCCACATACACCGCAGATTCCCCTTGGCGGCCGCCATCAACCCGTCTAAATTTGCCTGTTGTCTGTTCTTCGCACCGGTTCCCCCCGTCCTTCTCCCGAGGTCACCATGCGCTCCATCCCCTGGTTGCTCGCCGCCGTGTTCTCGTTCGCACCGCTGGCCGTGAACGCCGCGCCCACCGAGCCGCCGCCCAAGGAGGGCAAGCTGCCGCCGAAGCAGACGACCAAGCCGAAGCCAAAGAAGCCGACGGGAGACAAGGGGATGGAGGTCGAGCCGGTCGACTTCAAGACGGTCAAGGACAAGCCGCAGAAGCCGTAGCGTCGTCGCCGGCTACTCGGTATGCACCGCCCACCGCAACCGCGTGGCGTTGAACCCCTGACTGCGCACGACCGCCATCGCGGCGTCCAGCTGGTCTTGGGGCAGCTTCTTGCTGCGCGCCAGGATCCATAAGTACTCGCGGCTGGGGTCGCCGACCACGACCCACTGGTAGTTCGCGTCAAGTCCGATCACCCAGTAGTCGCCGAAAAACGGCCAGAAGAACGTCACTTCCAGCTTGGCGTTGCCGGTGCCCTCGATCACGTTCGCGTAGCCCTCGGCCACCTTCAGGTCGCCGTCCTTGGTGGTGCACCGGTTGACGACGTCGATGCGGCCGCCCTTGCCTTTCGAGTACGTCGCCGAGATGTCGCGGACGCACTTGCGCGTGAACCGCTGGGGATAGCTGGCGATCTCGTACCACTTGCCGACATAGCGGCCCAGATCGACGGTCGGCACGGTCCTGACCGGACCCGCCACAGCGGGCACTGCAAACAGCAGCAATCCCAACACCATCGAGAGACGCAGCATCGTTTTCTCCGCTTGTGGGGCACCCGATCGCAGGGTCGTCGGCAACGGCCAAACGCCCACTGCCCGACCATCTTCGTCCCGATGCCGCAAGGGGGCAACCCGCCGCCCACGCCCCCCATGCGAGAAAAGCGGAGCCTTTTGGCCCAGAACGTGCTAGCTTCCCGCCCCCCCAAGCGCCGGCCCCCTTCGCCGACCCCATTCGCAAAAAGACCCGCGAGACAGGACCTTCCCCGATGACCGAGACCTTTGCTCCCTCTGAGGCTGCGGCCGAGACCGCAACCGACGACGCCCCCGTGTACACGGGGCCCCGCTTCTCCGATCTGGGCCTGCAGGCTTCGCTGCTCGCTGAGGTCGAGCGCATGGGCTACACCATCCCGACGCCCATCCAAGCCCGCACGATTCCTGCGCTTCTCGCCGGGCGTGACGTGGTCGGCCAGGCGCAGACCGGCACCGGCAAGACGGCCGCGTTTGGCCTGCCGATCCTGCAGAAGCTGGACTTCGAAGACCGCCGCGTGCAAGCGCTGGTGCTGGCGCCGACACGCGAGCTGGCCGTGCAGGTCGCTGAGATGGTAGAGGAATTGGGGCGTCACTTGGGTCCCGTCGGCGTGGTGTCGATCTATGGCGGCGATCCGATCGAGCGCCAGATCCGCCGGTTGCAGGGTCTGGTGCGCGTCGTCGTCGGCACGCCCGGTCGCATCCTGGACCACCTGCGCCGTGGCACGCTGAATCTGGAGGCCGTGAAGATCGCGGTGCTGGACGAAGGCGACGAGATGCTGCGGATGGGCTTTCTCGAAGACGTCGAGACCATCCTGGCCGCCGTGCCAACGCCGCGGCAGATGGCGCTGTTCTCTGCCACCATGCCCGACGAGATCGCGTCCGTCGCCCGGCGCCACCTGACGGATCCAGAGACGATCTCGGTGGAAGCGCGGGCACTTACGGTCGAGAACATCGAGCAGCAGTACATGATCGTCGAGCCCCACCAGCGGCTCGAGGCGCTGGCCCGGTTGCTCGCCACCGAAGATGCCCAGGCGGCGCTGGTGTTCGCGCGGACCCGTGCCGGCTGCGCAGAGCTTGCCGAGCTGCTCGATTCCCGCGGCATCCCCAGCGAAGCGATGCACGGCGATCTGGCCCAAATCGCGCGGCAAAGCGTGCTGCGACGGCTGAAGAACGGCCAGTTGCGCATCCTGGTGGCCACCGACGTCGCGGCGCGCGGTCTGGACATCGGCCACGTCGACCTCGTCGTGAACATGGAATTCCCCCAAGATCCCTCCACCTACGTGCACCGCATCGGCCGCACCGCGCGCGCCGGTCGCCACGGTCGGTCGGTGCTGCTGGTCACCCGGCGCGAGGAGCGGCGGCTGCGCGATCTCGAGCGCTTCATCGGCCAGCGCATGACGTGGCGCCAAGTGCCGACGGCCTTCGAGGTCCAAGCCGCCCGCATGCAGCGGTTTGCCCAGGTTGTGAAGAAGGCCTTGGCCAGCCAGGAGATCCAGCACTTCAAGCCGCTGGTGCAAGAGCTGTTGGCCGATACGCCGCCGGCTGAGCTCGCCGCGGCCTTGGTGCGTCTGGCCTGGGGTGACCGCCCGCTGCCGATCGAGGCCCCGGAGACCGCTCCGGTGCAGGGCCCCGTCCAGCCGCCGGCACTGAACGGACCTGAGAAGCGGCAGGCCGCGCGCCGCGACCACCCCGTCGCTGCCGACGGTGCCGAGCGACCGGCGCGCCGAGAACACCCCGTCGATGCGGCGGGTTCCGAGCGGCCGGTGCGCCCTGAGCGCACGCCCCGCCCGCCGCGCGCCGTGCCTGCCGATGCGCCTGAGCTGGCGCCGGCCGACAACACCGGCTTCGAGTCGCCGCGCCGCCCGCGCATCCCTGCCGGTGCCTCGCGCTTGGGCACCGACTCGACCCGCGTCGTGCTGTCCTTCGGCGTCGGTCGCCGCAACGGTGTGGAACCCCGCGACATCGTGGGCGCCATCGCCAACGAGGCCGCCGTCCCCGGCAGCACGGTCGGTGCGATTGAGATCCGTGGCAACTACACGCTGGTCGAGGTCGGGTCGGACGTCGCGCCCAAGGTTGTCGAGCGGATGCGCAAGGCCATGTTGTGCGGTCGCTATTTGCAGCCGCGTGTGGCCCCGCCCGAGCTGCTGGCCGCGGTCGAGCCGTCCGACCGCGCCCCGCGCGACGAAGGTCGGCCGCCCCGCGACGATGCCCGCCCACCGCGTTCTGACGCCCGCCCGCCGCGCATGGACACGCGTCCGCCGCATTCGGATGCTCGTCCCGCGTCCCGCTTCGACAGCCGGCCGCCCGCCCGTCCGTCGCGCCCGGACACCCGCACGCCGCAGCGCCCCGACAACCGTTTCCCCAGGCCCGACGCGCGGTCGCAAGGTCCGGCAGCCCGTCCCGCACGCCCCGACACCCGTCCGCCGCGCGCCGACGCACGTCCTCCCCGCGCCGAAGCTCCCCCGGCACCTGCGCCCGTGGCGGTCAGAGAGCCCAAGGCCGTGACCCCGGCTCCGATTCCGGTCGCTGCGGCCCCGAAGAAGGCGCGCGCGGCTGCCAAGCCGGTCGACGCAGCAGCCAAGGCTCCCGCGGCCGCAAAGCCCAAGGCTGCGCCCAAGGTTGCCGCGGTGGCAAAGCCGAAGGCAGCGCCCAAGGTTGCGGCTGCGGTCAAGGCAGATGCGGCGCCGAAGAAGCGCGCCCCGGCCAAGGTGGCGACGACCGAGCCCAAGAAGGCTCCGGCTCGCAAGGTAAAGCCCAAGGCAGAAGCATGAGTGGGTGACGCGAGGGCGACCCGCTGCAAGGTCACCCCCTCAGGACTTCCCCAAGGGGGAGTCGATGCAAACAAGCACAACCAGTTGCCAATCAAGGCGTTACGGTCTGGACGTCAGGTGCGGCGTGGTCTCGTGTCAAGCGACGCGGTCCCCACCCCCGCGATCCTGGTTCGGCCCGGTCTGCATCTGGCTCGCCATCGGTGCGGACCAGTCGGCGCGTCCGAATTCGCTGGACAACAGCCAGACGTCTCGCTGGCCAACGGCATCCGCATCCGCGGAACCAGTCTCCGCTTGCCGATCCCGCCCAATCGTAGTATCAGCGGGGTCCAGTGAACTGGGCGCGCTCCTCTTGCGGAAATGGCGAGTGGTGTGTGCAAGCGCCCAGCAGCAAAGAAGGTGGTCCTCGATGCCCTCCCGCAAGTCCGGCGCCCCAACGCAGACTCCGGAGTCCATTGCCTTTGGCGCGCTTGCCGAGTCGGCGTTGCCGTTTCCCGTCGTCGGCATCGGCGCTTCAGCGGGGGGGCTGGCTGCGTTCGAGGCCTTTTTCTCCGGCATGCCGCTCGACATCGAGCCGGACATGGCCTTCGTGCTGGTCCAGCACCTGGCGCCTGACCACAAAAGCCTGCTGAGCGAGATCATTCAGCGCTGTACTCCCATGCAGGTCTCCGAGGTCGAGGACGGCATGGTGGTGCAAAAGAACCGCGTCTACATCATCCCGCCGAACTGCGACATGACGTTCGCGGGCGGCCGTCTGCAGTTGCACGAGCCCACCGCCGCTCGCGGTCTGCGCTTGCCCATCGACCACTTTTTCGGCTCTCTTGCCCAGGACCAGCGCGAGCGGGCCATCGGCATCGTGCTCTCGGGAACGGGCAGCGACGGCGCCCTGGGGGTGAGGACCATCAAGGGTGAAGGCGGCATGGTGATGGTCCAGCGCCCCGACTCTTCTGAGCACAACGGCATGCTGCTCGCTGCGGTCGCCACTTGCTTGGTCGACTACGAATTGCTGCCTGCCGAGATGCCTGCGCGGCTCACGGACCATGTGAACCGGCTGTACAACCGCCCCCCGACTGCAGAGCCTGCCGGATCGTCGACGGCAGAGGACAGATTGCGGGAGATCTTCATCCTGTTGCGCGACCAGAGCGGCCATGACTTCTCGCAATACAAGGGCGGCACCATCCTGCGTCGTGTCGAGCGGCGTATGGCCGTTCACCAGCTGAAGACGATGGAGACTTACGTCGAATTCCTGCGCCAGACTCCTGCCGAGGTCCACGCGCTGTTTCGCGATCTGCTGATCGGCGTGACCAGCTTCTTTCGAGATCCTGAAGCCTTTCGGGCGCTTGAGGAGCAGGTCCTCCCAACCCTATTTGCCGGCAAGGCGCCTGGTTCGGTGGTTCGGGTCTGGTCGACGGGTTGCTCGACGGGCGAGGAGGCGTATTCGGTCGCCATTCTTCTGCAAGAGCGGCTGGAGACCTTGCGGCAAGGCTTCAAGCTGCAGGTCTTTGCCACCGACATCGACGGCCACGCGATTGCGGCGGCGCGGGCAGGTGAGTATCCGGCCAGCAGCGTCGCCGACCTCTCCCCCGAAAGGCGTTCGCGCTTCTTCACACCTGAGCAGGGCGGTGCGGTGTATCGCGTTCACAAGAGCCTGCGAGACTTGTTGGTATTCTCCGAGCACGACCTGATCAAGGACCCGCCGTTCTCGAAGCTCGACCTGATCTGCTGCCGGAACCTGTTGATCTACATGGGTAACGAGCTGCAGAGGAAGGTCATTCCCCTCTTCCACTACGCCCTGTCCTCGGGGGGCTGGTTGTTTCTGGGCTCATCCGAAACGATCGGCGACTTCACGGACCAGTTTTCGGTTCGAGACCGCAAGCACAAGCAATACCAGCGGAAAGATTCGCTGCAGAGTGCGCGCCGACTGCCCGTGACCAGTCCGCTTTCCCCTGCGACGCCAACGGGACTGACCCCGTGGCCGCTGGCCAAGCGAACCAAGCACGGAATGCCACCGCTGCGCGAGCTGACTGAGCAGACGCTGCTCAAGCTGGTGGCGCCTGCCGCTGTTTTGGTCAATGACGGCGGCGACATCCTGTACCTCCACGGCCGCACGGGGCTGTACCTCGAGCCTTCACCGGGCGAGGCGGTGGTGAACAACATCCTGAAGATGGCGCGTGAGGGACTCAGGCAGAAGCTGACCACCGCCCTGCGCGACGTCAAGGCGACTGCGACCCCCGTGCACGAGCGGAGTCTTCGGGTCAGGACGAACGGGGACTTCACCAAGGTCGACGTCAGCGTGTACCCGGTACAGTCCACGGGTGAGTCCGTGCGGAGTGTGTCTTTGTACCTCGTGGTGATGAGGCAAGCGGAGAAGGTCGACCGCGACTCGACTCGAAAGGCGAGCGCAGATGCCGCGGCCGACAAGGCG
>CAYURO010000002.1:41994-135636 GCA_964447285.1 uncultured Enterobacteriaceae bacterium
GGTCGACCGCGACTCGACTCGAAAGGCGAGCGCAGATGCCGCGGCCGACAAGGCGCACGCGACCGCCGATGCCGACGAGTCTCACGTGATGGCGCTGTTGAGCGAATTGCAGAGCAAGGAAGAGTACTTGCAGGCGACCAACGAAGAGCTCGAGACCTCCAACGAGGAGCTGCGGTCAGCGAGCGAGGAGATGCAGTCGGTCAACGAGGAGCTGCAGGCCACCAACGAAGAGCTGGAAACCTCGAAGGAAGAGACGCAGTCGGTCAACGAGGAACTGACGACAGTCAACGCCGAGCTTCAGGTCAAGGTGGCAGAGCTGTCACTGGCGAACAATGACATGAACAACCTGCTGGCCGGAACCGGTGTCGGCACGGTGTTTGTGGACCATCAGCTGCGTATCCTTCGCTTCACCCCGGCCGCTGCCGATATCCTCAACCTGATTCGCGGCGACATCGGGCGGCCGATTGGCCATGTCGTCTCCAATCTGGTGGGGTACTACCGGCTGATGCCGGACACACGGGCAGTCCTTGCAAGTCTGGTGCCGAAGGAAATCGAGGTGCAGACCACCGCGGGAACCTGGTTCTCCATGCGGATCCGGCCCTACCGCACCCTCGAGAACGTGATTCAAGGCGCCGTGGTCTTCTTCGTCGACATCACCGAGCAGAAGTTGGCCCGTGACACGCTGCGTGTGTCCGAGGAGCTGCGCCGATTTGCCGTCGTGGTCCGCGACTCTGGCGACGCGATCGTTCTGCAGGACCTGGTGGGGCGCATCCTCGCCTGGAACCCGGCCGCTGCCCGCATGTATGGGTGGACCGAAACCGAAGCGCTGGGGATGAACATCCAACAGGTGCTGCCGGAAGGCAGGCGCGACGAAGAGTTGGCCGTCGTGCGTCGGCTGGTCAACACGGATGTGTTGGCGCCGTATCGCGCACAGCGGTTGGCCAAGAACGGTGCGGTCATCGCCGTGTGGCTGACGGCAACCACGCTGGTCGATGCCAGTGGCAAACCCTATGCCATCGCGACCACCGAACGGCCGGCAGGTTAGCCGCCCCGGTCTAGCGTCGAAACCGCTCCAGAATCGCCTGCGGCGGCATCCCCACGTAGTACCCCTGCACCTGCCCACCGCCAACCTCGACCACCGTCGGCGTGGCCATGACGCCCAGCGCCTGAGCGACACCCAAGTCCCGACTCACATCGACCAGCAGCACGGCGGGATTCGTGTTCGCCAGCTCGCGGATCCGCGGGGTCAGCGGGCGACATGCGGCGCAATTCGGACCGAAGAAGTACAGCAGCGCCACGTCCAAGTCTTCGACCTTGCGACCGATTTCCCCGGGCAGCTTCGGCACGGCCTTGCCGCGAAAAGCGCGTGCCCGCAACCGCACCCCCAGCTGCATCAGCAACACGACGCCCAGCAGGCCCAACAAGACGATGGCGATGACCTTGACCATGGGGACCTGCCAGAACCGCAAAGGCGTGCGGCGTGGGCGTGGGAGCCGCGACAGACGTGGAAGGATTCGGGACGTGCCCCGGAAGACCGTCTGCACGGCCCAGCAAGGTGGCACCCGCGTCACGGACAGGTCAAGCGTGGGCCGTCGGAGGTGGGCCTTGCACAGCAACCGCCGCGACCGCTAACGCCACGCATGAACCAGGGGCGCCACCGCGCTGACCGTCACGACGACGCCGACGACGACCAGGACCGCACCCAGAATCGGCAGCAAGCGCTGGAACTTGCGTCCTCCGACGCCACCCGCCAGATGCCGGATCGTCGCCAGCATGACGGCAAACCAACTGAGGATGCCAAGGCAGGCCGCCAGCGCAAACGGCCCGACGCCGCTGGGGCTCAAGGCGACAAAGCCCGTCGACGCAAGTGTGGCCGTCGCCGCCGTCCAGGTGGCGATCAGCGTCGGGTTCAGCGCGGTGATCCCAAACCCCAACAGAAATCCGCGGGCCTTGCGCCCGGTCGGCGCGGGTTCGGACGACGGCGGGCTTGGCCGGTACCGCAGGAACAAGACGCCCAAGGCCAGCAGCACGGCACCTGCCACCACCCGCGACGCCGGATCGAGCCACGGATGCGCGGTCAGCAGCACACCCAAGCCCCAGAAAGCCAGCGCGGCGTAGATCGACTCGGCCAGCGCGGCACCGGCGGCGATGGCCAACCCCTCGCGGTAGCGCGCGTCCAGCGCCCGGCCCAGCACCAAGGCAGAGATCGGTCCCGCGACCGGGATGGACCCGACGAAGCCGAACAGGAAACCGATCAAGAGGATGGCGATCACGGTTGGCGCGAGCTCCCTGCGTCGATGGACGGTCAGGACAGGGAGAATAGGCCAATCACAGCGCAGTGTCGTGGTCAGGGGTGTGCACGGCTGAGACCGCTCTCGAGACTGGTCCCGAGACCGCCCAGGTTGCGCAGGGGATTCGACGGTTTGCAGGGATTGTCTGGGGTTGCGCCACTGCACGCTTGGCACGTGTCCTGCAACCCTTGCCGACGGACCCTTGCCGACCCTACCCTCGGCCCCCTTGTTGCCCACATGGAGTCCCACGTGCGTCTGGTCATCGCCGAAAAGCCCTCGATGGGACGCGCCATTGCCACCGCGCTGGGGGTCAAGGGTACGGGGCGGCACCATCTGGGCGGTGGCGAGCTGGTCATCACGTGGTGCGTGGGCCACCTGGTCGAGGCGATGGGCCCTGAGGCCTACGATCCGAACCTGAAGCGCTGGACGCTGGCGACTTTGCCCTTTCTTCCCGAGACGTTCCGCTACGAGCCGATCGCCTCTTCGCTGGACCAATGGCAGGAAGTGCGCCAGTGGTTGCAGCACCCCGACGTGACCGAGGTGGTGAACGCGACGGACGCCGGGCGCGAGGGGCAGCTGATCTTCCACCTGGCCTATGCGCTGGCCGAGTGCAGCAAGCCCGTGAAACGTCTGTGGACTTCCAGCCTGACGGACGCGGCGATCCAGGACGCGTGGAAGGCGATGAAGCCCGAGTCGGCCTATCAGGGACTGACGGATGCGGCGCGGTGTCGGCAGGAAGCGGACTGGATGGTCGGCCTGAACTGCACGCGGGCGCAGACGCTGATGGCGCGCGCGGTGGGCCTCGAGGGCGTGTTTTCGATCGGGCGGGTGCAGACACCGACGCTGGCGATGCTGGTGCAGCGCGAGCTGGAGATCGGCGATTTCGTGCCGAAAGACTTCTGGACGGTGCTGGCAACCTTCCGGGCGGAGGCAGGCGACTACGAGGGCAAGTGGTACCGCACGGCGGAGGGCAAAGAGATCGACCGCCTGGACACCGAAGCCGAGGCACGCGCGATCGTTGACCGCGTTCAGGGCCGTGCGGGAACGGTGCACACGGTCACGGCCAAGGACGAACGCAAGCGCCCCGAGCTGTTGTACGACCTGACGGCCCTGCAGAAAGAGGGGAACAAGCGTTTGGGGCTGACCGCAGAAAAGACCTTGGAGATCGCGCAGAAGCTGTATGAATCCAAGCTGATCTCGTACCCCCGAACGAATTCCCGCCACTTGACCGAGGCCGATGCCGCCAAGGCGCCGCAGTGGCTGCAAGCGCTGGCAGACGGCCAGAACGGCAAGTACGCGGGCTTTGCCGCCGAAGTCCGGGCGATGGGAACCCCCAAGCTGACCAAGCGGTTCGTGGACGACAAGGAGGTCGAGGACCACTCGGCGCTCGTCCCGACCGAAAAGTCGGCGCAAGGGTTGATGGGCGACGAGGCGGCGATCTACGACCTGATCGCCCGGCGGCTGCTGGCCGCGTGGTTTCCCGACCGCGTCGAGGCCAAGACGACCGTGGTTACCCGCGTCGCTGTCGAAAATCCCAAGGGGATCGAGACCTTCAAGAGCCTGGGCACCGTCGTCAAGGACCTGGGCTGGACGCGCGTCGACCCGCCCGCCTCGGGTGGCAAGGAAGGCAAGCCCGACGCCGCGTTGCCTCTGGTGAAGAAGGGCGAACCGGTCGAGACGCTGACGGTGGGCCCCAAGGCGGGCAAGACCTCGCCCCCCAAGCCGATGACGGAGGGCGATCTGCTGGGGTCGATGCAAACGGCCGGCCGCGATCTGGACGACGAGTCCCTGCGCGGCGCGATGAAGGACTGCGGCCTGGGGACACCGGCGACCCGCGCCAACATCATCGAGACGCTGATCAAGCGGCAATACGTCGAGCGCAAAACCGAACGCAAGAACACGATGTTGCGCCCCACGGAGAAGGGTATTGCCCTCATCCGCAGCATCGAGGTCGACGCCTTGAAGTCGCCGCTGCTGACCGGGCAGTGGGAAGCGGCGATGGAACGGATCCGCCGTGGCGAACACCAGCGCGATGTCTTCATGACTGAAGTACGGGACTTTGTGAAGGATCTGGTGGCACGCATCCAAGCCAAGCCCCCCGATCTCGAGCGAATCGATCTGGGCTCGTCGCCCACCAGCTCGCAACGCATGGGCGACTGCCCGCGCTGCAAGCGTCCGCTGATCCTGCACCGCGCCCATAGCCCCGCCTGGGTCCGGTGCAGCGGCGTGGGCCCCCACTTTTGCGGCTTCTCCTACGAGACGCGAGACGACGGAGCCCCTTGCCAGTCCTGCCGATTCTGCGGTGGTCCAGTTCGCTCCAGCCCTCACCACGCGCCTGAGTGCCTGACGTGTGGCCGCCCGCAGGAAGGTGCGCCCCCCGTGGACCGTCCACCAGCCCCACCGCTGGCCAAGTGCGAGCGATGCAAGGGGATCCTGCGCCAGCTCTGGAGCGCGAAGAAGGCCCGCTGGTACCAGCGCTGCGACGCATGCGACACCTGGAACGACCCGCCCGACCCCGCCAAGCTGTCGCCCGAGCCCGAAATCGAGCCCTGCAAGTGCGGCCAAACGATGACGGTGCTGTGGAGCGCCAAGAAGGCGCGGTGGTACCTGCTGTGCGGAAAGTGCGGGGAGTGGAAATACCCCTGACCCGGTTCGGCGTTGCATGGCAGAACGCCGCGCAAGCCTTCGCGACCGTCCCGGGGTTGCCCCGCCCCGGCGGTTCCGCTACATGGGGACCTCGCGCAACGCTGCGCCGCCGATCAGGAGTCCGCCGATGACGCTCGCCACCTTCCTTCGTCTGATGTCGGCTGGCTCTCTGCTGCTGGTCCTGCTCGTGGCGTGCGAGCCCGTGCGCGACACGCCCGAGCTGAGCTGCACCAAGAACGCGCAGTGCCCGGCCGACGGCAACCACTTCTGCAACCTGAAGACTTCTCTGTGCGAGGAGTGTGACGGCCTCTGCCCCAGTCAGATCGTGCCCGATGTGACGGTGACGGACACCGTGGACGCGGTGGACTCGACGGCCGGCACCACCACCGACACGGCAACCGACACGGCAACCGACACGGCGACCGACCAGGACATCACGGCGGGCACGGATGCCGAGGCGGATCTGGCCGACGATGCGACCGCGACCCGCTAGCCGCCCCTGAGGAGGCACGCCATCTCCCGCCCTGCCGCCCAGCGCACGATCGCTCCCCGCGAAAGCTGGCTCCGCTGGCTGCTGACGCCGACGACCCCCGCCTTCACGCCCGGCACGCTGCGCGCGAACCCGTTGGCGTTGCTGCTGATGGCGATGTGTCTGGTGGTTCAGGTGGTGGCGCGGTACCAGCTGGGCTTTCTGCACGACGAGCGCTGGCTGGCGGTTCATCTGCTGATCGCCTTCTCGATAAGCTTCGGCATCCTCGTGTGGTTCCACGGCACGGCGTGGCTCAAGCGCGTGTCGCCGCAGAGCTGGCTTGTGCTGGTGTCCGGTGCTTTGTGCTTCTGCGGCTTCTGGTATCTGGGCCGCGTGGACAGCTGGCGACGGTGGTTCCAGGCTTGGGTCGACCCGTCGTTTCCGATGGCCCCCCTTTGGTCGTTCTTCTACTTCTCAGCCTCAGGCGTGTTCTTTCGCATGGTGCTGCCCCTGCTGTTTGCCCGTCGTTTTCTAGGGTTGCGCCCCCGCGACCTCGGCGTGCTGCCGTCCCGCAGCCCGGCTTCGACCCCGCACCGCTTGTGGCCCCTGTACCTTGCCGCATTCCTGGTCGTCCTGCCGTTTGTCGTCCACGCCGCCGGGACCCCAGCCTTCCTGCGCAAGTACCCGCTTTGCCACGATCTGCTGGCCTCCGCTTCGATACCGGTGTGGCAGTTCGTGCTGTACCAGGCCGCCTATGTGTTCGTGTTCGTGTCGGGAGAGTCGTTTTGGCGCGGCTACCTCACCTTCGGCACCGAGCGCGACTTCGGTATGTACGCGATCGCGCTGATGATCATCCCGTACGTGATCGCACACTTCGGCAAGCCGCTTCCCGAGACGCTGGGAGCGATTCTGGCCGGCTCGGTGCTGGGCTATCTGGCGTTGAAGCACCGCTCGGTCTGGCTGGGCGTGGCCGTGCACTACGGCGTGGCGCTGACGATGGACCTGCTGGCGCTTTACGGCCGCGGCGTCGTGTTGACCTGAGGGCGACCTCGGGTGTTGGCGATTGCGGTTGCGCCGTGGCACACTCCGGGACCGCATCCAACCCAGCTGGTCCGACAGCCCCTATCAGGACCGAAGGAGACCCCGCACATGGCCCGCACCTTGGCGATGGTCCTCGCAGGCGGCAAGGGAAGCCGCTTGGCGCCCTTGACAACCCACCGCGCCAAGCCCGCGGTTCCGTTCGGCGGACGCTACCGCATCATCGATTTCGTCCTGTCGAACTTCGTGAATTCAGGCTACTACCGCATCAAGGTGCTGACGCAGTACATGGCGTCGTCGCTGATCACGCACCTGTCGCGCAACTGGAACCTGTCGGGGCTGCTGGACCAGCACGTCGACGCGGTGCCGGCGCAGATGCGGCGCGGCGAGCACTGGTACGTGGGCACTGCGGACTCCGTGTACCAGAACCTGAATTTGATCCAGGACGAGCATGCCGACCACGTGGCGGTCTTCGGCGGCGACCACATCTACAAGATCGCCGTCGACCAGATGGAGGCGCACCACGTCGAGCTGAATTCCGACCTGACGATCGCCGCTTATCCGGTGCCGCGGGAAGAGGCGTACGCGTTTGGCGTGATTCAGGTGGACGAGACCGGTCGCATCATCGGCTTTCAAGAGAAGCCCAAGGTCGAGGACGCCATCCCGATCCCCGGCAAGCCCGACACCTGCCTTGTGTCGATGGGCAACTACTTCTTCAAGCGCAAGGTGCTGGAAGATCTGTTGATCCAGGACAGCGAGAACCCCAACTCGCAGCATGACTTTGGCAAGGACATCATCCCCAAGATGGTGGCCGACGGCTACCGCGTCTACATCTACGACTTCTCGACCAACAAGGTCCCCGGCGAGGCCCCCGGCGCGGCACCGTACTGGCGCGACGTGGGGACGCTTGACAGCTTCTTCGACGCCAACATGGACCTGCGTGCCGTGCTGCCAGCCTTCAACCTGTACAACCGCCAGTGGCCCATCCACTCAGCGCAGTACAATTTGCCGCCCGCCAAGTTCGTGCTGGCCGGCAAGCAGCGTGAATTCGGCCAGGTCGTCGACAGCCTGGTCTGCGAAGGCGCCATCGTCTCGGGCGCCATGCTGATCAACGTGGTGGCCGGCGTCGACAGCTACTTCCACCGCTTCGCCAGCATCGAGAACTCCGTCACCTCAGGCCGCTGCAACGTCGGACGCCACTGCTGGATCCGCAACGTGCTGCTGGACCACAACGTCACCATCGCCGAGGGCACGACCATCGGCTACGACGAGGAGGCCGACCGACTGCGCTTCCCGTTCATCACCGACAAGGGAATCATCGTCCTGCCCAAGGGAACCCACGTGCCCCGCCAGGGCCCGATCGAGATCCCCGAAGACATGGCCTACATGCTGATCCAGGACCCCGCCGTCTCCGACATCATGCGAGAGCGTGCGGACACGTACGTGGCGGTCCGCCGGCACAGCAACGACATGAGCCGAAATGACTGAACCTCTTCGCATCGCATATGCCGTCGCCGAAGCCTATCCGTGGTGCATGACGGGGGGGCTCGCTGAGGTCTCCGGTGCCCTGCCCCAAGCCCTTCGCGAGTCCGGCGCTGAAGTCAGCGTGTTCCTGCCGCTCTACCGCGAGGTCAAGCGCAAGGTCGAGATGTCGGGCTCGCTGCTGGTCGACACCGGCGCGAAGAGCGGCGTCTGGCTGGGGCCACACTACATCGAAGGCCGCTTCCTGCGCATCCTGGGACCGCAGCCCGGGGCGACGGGCTCGGGCGCGCCTGGCTCCGACGTTCCGACCTATGCCTTTGACTGTCCCGTGCTTTTTGACCGCGAGGGGTTGTACGGCCACCCGGACGACGTGGCCCGGTTCTCGACGTTCTGCCGCGCGGTGCTCGACTGCTCGACAGAGCTGATGGCAGGCGCTCCGGACGTCTTTCACGTCCACGATTGGCACACCGCGCTGATCCCCGTGTACCTGTCGGGTCCCTACCGCGAGAGGCTGCCCAACGCCGCGTCCGTGCTGACGATCCACAACCTGGGCTATCAGGGCGTGTTCCCGAATCACGAGCTGCTGGTGGCCGGTCTGGGGTGGGAGCACTACACAATCGAGAAGATGGAGTTCTTCGGCCGCATCAACCTGATGAAGGGCGGCATCGCCACCGCCGACGCGCTGACGACCGTCAGTCCGCGCTACGCCCAAGAGATCCAGAGCTCCCTGTTCGGTGAGCGACTGGAAGGCATGTTGGCGACGCACAAGAACAAGCTGTCCGGCATCCTGAACGGCGTGGACACCCAGGCGTGGAACCCGTCGACGGACCCTCTGATCCCCTCGAATTACGACATCAATTCGCTCGACGGCAAGACCGCTTGCCGCAACTCGCTGCTCGAGTCGGCGCGCTTTGACACTTGGGACCGCACCCCCGTATTCGGCGTCATCAGCCGGTTCGCACGCCAGAAGGGCATCGATCTTGTCGCCGAGATTGTGCCGTGGTTGGCGCAGCGCGGGGTACGCCTGCTGGTTCTGGGTCAGGGCGAGGCGGCGCTGGAAGAGTGGCTGCGGTATCTCGAGCGCCAGTTCCCCAACAACGTACGCGTCCGCTTCGCCCACGAGCCCGCATTGGCCCACGCGATGCAGGCGGGCTGCGATGCCGTTTTGATGCCCAGCCGCTACGAGCCTTGTGGTCTCGGGCAGTTGTACGCCATGCGCTACGGTACGGTGCCCATTGTACGCGCCGTCGGCGGCCTGCTCGACACGGTCGTCGAGACCCCGGTTTCCCATGTGGGCGACGGTCAGGCCACCGGCTTCCGCTACCACGAAGACACGACTGCGGGCCTGCAGGCGGCGGTCGACCGCGCCCTTTCGGTGTTCTACACAGCGCCCGACACTTGGCGGCAAATCCAACTCAACGGAATGCGTCAGGACTTCTCGTGGGACCGGTCCGCCGGCGACTACATCGAGGTGTTCCAGAACGCCATCATCCGCCGCAGGGCCTAGCGCGTCGTTCTGCGGCAACTAGGCCATCACCTCTCGCAAGGCGTCACACGTCCTCTCGATTCCCGCGTCGTCCACGTCCAGGTGCGTGACGGCGCGAAGTCGATACGGCGCCCCTGCGACCCGCACTCCCCGCTCCGCCAGACGACGCTGCAGGACGTCACGTCCCCTCGGGTCCTGCGCCAACGGGTGATCTTCGGCCAAGTCGAAGTAGACGATGTTGGTCTGCACCCGCCAAAGTTCAACAGTCAGTCCGGGGACTTGGGCAATCGCCTCGGCCAACTGTCGCGCGCGGCGGTGGTCGTCCGCCAACCGCTCCACGTGATGCTCCAGCGCGTAGAGACCCGCTGCAGCAAGGATGCCCGCCTGCCGCATGCCGCCACCCAGCTGCTTGCGATGCCGACGCGCCTTGGCGACCAGGTCGGCCGATCCGGCCAGTACGCTGCCCACCGGAGCCCCCAACCCCTTGGAAAGACACAGCGACACCGTGTCGAACAGCGACGCCCACTCGTGTGCCGGTCGGCCCGATGCGACCTGCGCATTCAGCAGTCGCGCTCCATCCAGGTGCATCGGAACGCCATGATGCCGCGCGACCTCTGCCGCGCCCTGCAAGCCCGGAAACGACAGCACCAGCCCACCACGCGCGTTGTGCGTATTCTCCAGACAAATCAGGCGGGTCTGGGCGTGGTGCGGGTCGTCGTCCAAGTGCAGGTTCGCCTCGACGTCGCGGGGGTCCAGACCGCCATCCGCCGAGTCGAGTGGCCGCAGCGTCACACCCGAAAGCGCCGCTGCCCCACCGCCCTCGTTGTTCAGCACGTGGCAACCCGCGTGGACGATGGCCTCCTCACCGGGCCGCAGGTGGACACGCAGGGCCAGTTGGTTCGCCATGGTGCCCGATGGGACCAGCATCGCCGCCTCTTTACCCAACAGCTGCGAGACCTTGCGTTCCAGAGCGTGCACCGTCGGATCGTCCCCGAACACGTCGTCACCCAGGGGCGCGTCCATCATCGCCTGCTTCATGGCGGGTGTCGGGCGAGTGACGGTGTCGCTGCGTAGGTCGACGAAGGGGTCCACGGGTGCCTCCAAGAGTCGCTGCGGTCAGGCAGGGGGGACGGGAACCGCGACGGTACCCGGAAAGTCGCAGGTGCGGTAGGGGCTCAAGACCCGACCGGAGGTGACCACGCCGGCGAGCTGACCGACTCGAGGACCGCGCGAGAAACACTTTGCATCATCGTCACTTTCTCGATGGCCTGGCCACATGTGCTGTGGTGTCCACCCGAAGGTTCGCCCCCCCCTTGGCTCAGCCCGCTTCCTGGTGCACACTCCGGCCGCTATTGGCGATCGCGCCGCCACCCCGTCAGGAAGGAACGATGAGCAAGCAGACCATCATCCGCGTCAGCAACTCGTTCACCCGCAACGAGATCCGCATTCTCAAAGAGATCATCGACACGGCCACAACCCAGGAATTCCGGGGTCGCAACCATCTGATGAAGTTCATCGAGAATCCGCACTTCAGCCAACTCTACCGCAAGCTCGCCAGCATGCAGGAGAAGGCCGACAGCCTGCACACGATGGCCCGCACCGGTCAGCCGCTGCCGACCGAGTAGAGCCCGGCCAAGACCAGACGCGCGGTCCTTGGCGCCCGACACGGCCAAGCCGGTCCCTTGCGCCCATCGCTCGCGCGCGCTTTCGCCCGGTCTCTTGCTCGGGTGCCACTCCTACAACAACTGCTGCACCAGTTCCCTCGGGTCGACCGTGGGCAGCTCGCACGCGCCTTCGCGACAGACATAAGCCGTGGCCCGTCCGTGGAGCGCCACTCGCTGGGCGACCGGAGGGGCCACCGCAGCAAGTGCCTGAATCCCCTCACCTGCCTGCGCCATCATCACCACGCGATGCGGCGAGAACGCGTCGCGCAGCGCGGTCAGAAACGGCTTCAGGGCCGACCGGTCGCTGCCCTGTGGCCACACCAGCACGACCTCCCGCATGGGCGCGTGCCAGGCCTCGACCGCCAGCAGCATCTCGGCCAGCGCTCCGGGCATGTCTGCCAGACGCTCGCCAAACGCCCGCAGCGTCTGCTCGGCCCGATGGCGCCACTGCTCGTCACCCGTCAGCGCAGCCAAACGCACCAGATTCAAGGCCGCGACGGAGTTGCCACAAGGCTCTGCGCCGTCCTGGTCGGGTCGCACGCGCACAAGACCGTGCTCGCCGTCATCTGGCGTGGCAAAGTAGCCACCCCGCTGCGGGTCCCAGTGGTGTCGGTCCTGGGTCCCCTGCAGCTCCAACGCCGTGCGCAGCCAAACGACCGTCCCGGTCGCCTCGAACAGGTCCAGCAACGCTTGGATCAGAAAGGCGTAGTCGTCCAGAAACGCCCAAGTGCGCGACGGCCCGCCCAACCACGACCGCAGCAGCCGACCGTCCTGCTTCATGCGGTCCAGCAGAAAGCCCGCCGCTTGCTCTGCGGCCAGCACCCAGCGCGGCTCGTCAAATACGCGGCCAGCCCGGGCCAGCGCCGAGATTGCCAAGCCATTCCAGCTCATCAGGATCTTGTCGTCCCGCAGTGGCGGTTCACGGGTCTGACGCCGCTCATACAGCCGGTCCAGACTCGCACGGGTGCGGCGCTGCAGGTCGTCCACCGACACACCGTGCCGCGCGGCCGCTTCCGGCCACGGCGTGCGTCGGTGCAGCACGTTGGCCCCCTCGAAGTGGCCTTGCGGACTCGCGTCGTACACATCGGCCAGCACGGCCGCTTCGTCGGGTCCCAACACGTCTTGCAACTCTGCCAACGTCCACACGAAGTACGCGCCTTCACGCCCCTCGCTGTCCGCGTCGGTGGCCGAGTGGAAGGCGCCGTCGGGGTGACGCATCTCTCGCAGCAGGTAGTCCAGCGTCTCGCGCACGACAAGCGCCAAGTCCGCGTCCCGCGACACCCGCCACGCGTCGACCGCAGCCATCACGATAAGCCCTTGGTCGTACAGCATCTTCTCGAAGTGGGGCACCCGCCAACGCGCGTCGGTGCTGTAGCGGTGAAAGCCGCCGCCGACGTGGTCGTACAGCCCGCCCGCAGCCATCTGCTGCAGCGTGAAAACCGCCATGTGCATGGATTGTGCATCACCTGTGCGCCAATGATGCCTCAAAAGTGCTTGAACAGGGATCTGCGAGGGGAACTTGGGGGCTCTGCGCCGCCCGCCGCTCACGGCATCAAAGTCGCGCTTCACCTCGTCCACCACGGCGTCGGTGGCTTGCGTCCCCACCAACTCGCCAGGGTCGTCTCCCGACAAGTGCTGTTGGACGGCCGCTGCGACCTGCTGACCGTGCTCGACCACACGGTCGGGATCTCGGGCATACAGATCCGCAAGCTGCGTCGCGATCTCAAGCAGGCCTCGGGTCGGCCCCCGCACGCCGTCTCGGGGCGGAAAGTACGTGCCGGCATAGAACGGCAACCCGACGGCCCCACTGCCCGCCTCCTCCGGCAGCGGCACCAACCACACGTTCATCGGCCAGCCGCCGTGGCCCTGCATGGCGTGGACGGCGGCCATGTGCACGGCGTCGACGTCGGGACGCTCCTCGCGGTCCACCTTGACCGGGACATAGCGCTCATTCAGCACGCGGGCGACGTCCAGGTCCTCGAAGCTCTCGTGCTCCATTACGTGGCACCAATGGCAGGTCGCGTAGCCGACACTCAGAAACACGGGGCGGTTCAGCTGGCGAGCCTCGTTGAACGCCTCGGGACCCCAGGGTCGCCAGTCGACGGGATTGTGGGCGTGCTGGCGAAGATAGGGACTTGTCTGCAAAATCAGTCGGTTGGTGTACGTCGGCCGCGCTCCGGCAGGAGCGTAGGGGCCGCCGTGCGTTGCGGCATCGGGCGACGCACGGTCAGCCCCGACATAGTGGCGGGTGCGCGGCGCGTGGTCCAAAGGCTGTGCGGCCAGCGCGGCATCGAGATGCGCTTGCAGATCGGGGGGATAGGGAATCGATCCCGGGTGGGGGTTCTGGCTCACGGGGCCTCCAGCGTCGGTGTGACGAGGCGGCATCGCAGCACGCAGGGGCCAACGTGGCCAGTAGTGACTGCGAACTACCCGGCGACTCTGGCGATCTCGGACTCGACCTCTCGCAAACGGTTCTGCACGGCGCTGTGTCGGGGTCCGCCGCCACGCCGGGTCAGGTAGGTCAAGTAGGACCGCAGCCCAACGGCCAGACGCACGATGTCGCCAACCTCACGCAGGATCGTCAGCCCTTCCTCGAAGCACTCTGTGGCCTTGCGGTCCGTCACGGTCGCTCGGGCGCCCTTGTCCGCCATCGCACGGGTCCCCAGCACACCGCCGCGCACCAGCAGCGCCCGCGCCACCTGCAGCCGCGCACCGCTGTCGCGCGCCACCTGCACGGCCCGCTCGCTGTCCAGGTCGGCCGTTTCCAGGGCTTCACGCTCCAACGAGATCGCCGCCTGCACCCGGTGAATACCCGACAACAGCTCAGGATCGTTGATCTCTCTGGCCTGCTCCAGCGCGTCCAGCATCAGCGCCGCCGCGTGCTGCCAGTCACCCGTCGCAATGTGAACCTCTGCCTGCAACACAACCAGCTCCACGCGCCGACTCGGGTCACCGATCTCGCTGGCCAGTCCAGTCGCCACTTCCCAACTCTGCAGTGCCTGCTTGTGCTTGCCAGACGCGGCCAGCACCTCTCCCTGCACGGTACGCGCCGCAGCAGCGCCCCAGCGGTCCTGAATCTGCTCGCAGATCTGCACCGCTTCGTGGACAGCCTCCACCGCGTCCGTGAAGTGGCCGCGGCCCATGTGGACCCGCGCGATGTTGCACAGCGACCGGGCCACCACGCGCCGGTCCTCCGACCGCCGCCGCAACGCAAGTGCCTTCAGAAAGTGGGCAAGGGCGTTCTTGTAGGCATCCACCTCACCGCGTACCAGCGTGATCACGCCCAGCTCGTCGCTGACATCGGCGATCCAACGGTGAGCACCCGCCACCCGCAAGTGCTTCAGCGCGCCCTCCAGAAACGACGTCGCCGCCTCGTACCGCCCCGACACGCGGGCCACCTGCGCCACCCGCAGCTGCACGATGCCGCAGCGCAAGTCGTCGTCCAGACAGCGCGCCATGTGCAGCGCGTCCAACAGCACCGGCTCGGCCTCGCGGTGGCGGCTCAGGCGCAAAAGGCTTCCACCGTGAGCCGTGCGCACATCACACGCCAGATCAGCGTCGTCGGGACCGGCCGTCCTTGCGCCAGAATCGTAGAGCGCCAGCGCCCGCTGCAGCTGCCCCACAGTCCTTGCCGCGTTGCCCGCTTCCATGTACAGCGCCGCGGCCTGCCGATTGCGGCCGCCCTGCTCATACAGCTCAGCGATGCGTGCAGTGTCGCCGACCGGGTCCTGTCGGGGCCGACTTCCCAACCACTGTGCAGCCAACCTTGCGTAAAGACTGCGCTTTTCGTATGGCATCTCGGCGAGGATCGCGGCCGGGTCGGTGGGAAAGGCAAACGCGAACTCCAACTCCCGCGTCATCTTCGGGTTCTCGACAAACACCAGCACGTCGATCGCTTGCAGCTGCATCATCGACGCCTTCAGGCTGACGCGGTCGCGCTCCGACAGGCTCTCGGAGGGCTCATGCCGCCCCCCCCGCAAGACGGACAGAATGCCGCCAAACCAGGTGACGGGGCCGAAGATGGCTGCGGCGTCGATGACCTCATGCAAGTCGCTGGGAAGTCTGGCAATGCGGTCGGGCAACGAGTGGCCGGATGGACTCACCGGTGGAGGCCGCCGCGCTTGTGTTTCGGCGTGATGTCCCAGATCACGGAAGGTCCAGGCACCGTCGGACGACACCACCTCGCCCGCCGCGATCATGCCGCGCATCTTGTCGATCATCCGCTCAGGGATGCCGTCGGCCTCTGCCTGCAGCTGCTCCGACAGGTCCGCGGGAGCGCCCCGCACACGTTTGCTCAGATGCTTGGCCAACCCCTGCATCGACTCGGCGTCCAGTGGGTCCACACGCCAAGCGCGAATGGCGATCCCTTCGAGTGGCGGCCGGCGTGCCTCGACCAGCAGCGTGGCGGGCGAGTGGGCCAACGTGTCGCAGAGACCGGACAGCAGGATCTGCAGCTCCTCGTCGTCGTGATACGAAGCATCGACCTGCAGGACAAAGGGCCCTTGCTTGCCGCGGTGCCGAAGCAGGCTGCCGACGAACTGGACTGCCACGTGGTGAGGCGCCTCGTGCTGCCGCAGGGCCTCCTCCTCCTCACTGCCATCCTGCCCGCGCAGCCCCAGCAGGGGCGCCACCGCCACCATGCACTCCGCCGCCTGCGCGCCGACCAAGACCGAAAGGCGCTCTTGCACGAACTTCCAAGGCTCAGGCATGCGCAACACATGCCCACCGCCGAGCAGCTCGAGCAGCAACCGACCCGCCAGCGTGGGCGGCCCGGCAAGCTCCTTGCCCACCACGACGCGATACCAACCCACGCCCCGGCGATCGGGGCTGACCGCACGCTCCAGCTCATTCAAAAGTCTGGTCTTTCCCACGCCGGACGGACCGTAGACCCACGCCGCGCCCATCTGCCGCTTGTTCAGCGACTCGCGGACGATGTTGTACAGCGCCTCGACCTCGGCACGGCGACCAACGAAGGGCACGGGCACGCCGAGGAGGGTCGTCACCTCGCGTCGCGCATCGCGGAACTCCGACCATGTGCGGCGCATCGGGTTCTGTTCCGCGGAGTTCGGCTCTGTGGTCATGTGTCGTCCCCGTTGGACAGGCCGTCACGGATCCGTTCGAGATGGGCAGTGGCCCCGTTCACGCCTGAGTCGACAGATGATAGAAGGCGGCCGCCCCCCCGGCAAGGCAGGAAGATCGCGCCGGATGCGCCACCCGGCCCCTGGAGCCCATGAACGACCCACTGCGCCTCCAACGTGTGCTCAAGACCCTAGCCAGCCTGTGCCAGACCGATCTGGGCACCCGCCGCGCCGCCGAGCTGCCCTTTGCCCGCGACGTCACCGGGGCCGAGGCAAGGCTGGATCGCATCGGCGAGGCCACCTTGCTGCACGACTCGGGAGCGGTGGTCCCCCTGTGTCCGCGTCTGGACGTCACTGACCTGCTGGCGCACGGACAGCGCGGCGGAGTGCTGGATGGTCCTGAACTTGCTGTCATTTCCAAACTTGCCGGCACAACGGCGCGGCTGGTGCGGCAGCCCCGTACATGGCCGTCGCAAGTGCAGCAACTGCGCAGCGATGTCGCCGAATTGCCCGACCTGGGCCTGTTGGCCACCCTGCTGGCCGACGCCATCGACGACGAAGGGCACATTCTGGACTCGGCCAGCCCCGAGTTGGCCCGCCTGCGAGCCGAGGTGCTGTCGATCGCCAGCCGCCTGCGCCGCCGAATCGGCGAGCTGGTCAAGGAAACCGACGAGCAAGGGCTGCTGCAGGACGAGTACTACACCCTGCGCGACGATCGGTACGTTTTGCCCGTGAAGTCCAGCGACAAGCGGGTGCTGGGCGGGGTGATCCACGGCACGTCGCAGACCGGTCAAACGGTGTACGTCGAGCCACCAGAGATGGTCGAGGGCAACAACCAGTTGTCGCTGGCGATCGAGGCGGTGCGGCGGGAAGAACGTAGAATTCTTGCAGAGTTGACGGGGCTGGTCGCCGGTCAGTCCGACGATTTCCTGGATGCGGCAGAGCGCCTGGCGGCCTTGGACGTGGTCTTGGCGCAGTCGCGCTTGGCCGCCCGACTCGAGGCGCATCGTCCGCAATTCTCAAACACCGGGCGCATGTTCATCGACCGTGGGCGTCACCCGCTGCTGGTGCTGGACGGTGTGCAGGTGGTGGCCAACAGCGTGGACGTGACCCCTCCCGCGCGCTGGCTGATCGTCAGCGGCCCGAACGGCGGCGGCAAGACCGTGGTGCTGTCGACGGTGGGTCTGGCCATCGAGATGTCGCGTCTGGGGTTATACGTCACAACGGGGCCGGACACGCAGATCCCGTGGTTTGACGCGGTCGAGGTCGTACTGGGCGACGCGCAGGACGTCGAAGCCGGCCTGTCGACCTTCGAAGGCCACCTGCGGACGGTACAGCGGGCGGCGAGGGCGTTGGACCAGGCGAATGGCAGCAACGTATTGATTCTGCTGGACGAACTGGCAAGCGGCACGGAGCCAATCGCGGGCAGCGCCCTCGCCACGGCGCTGCTGGAGTACCTGGGCAGCCACGCAACGCCGTGCGTGGGTCTGGTGACGACGCACTTCGAGGCGCTGAAGCTGCTGCCCGTGCGCGACCCCGTGTTCGAGAATGCGGCGCTGGATCTGGACTCGCGCTCGCTGGCCCCCAATTACCGCTTGCGGATGGGGCAGATCGGCTCGTCCAACCCGCTGGCGCTGGCGGGGCGGTTGGGTCTGCCGGCGTCGGTGGTCGAGCGCGCCACGCGGCTGGCGGGCGGCGGCGGCAGCGAGGTGGCCCAGACCCTGCAACGGCTGGAAGAGATGCGTCATCAAGTGCAAGAGCGGCTGCTGGAGATCGAAAAGCAGCAACACCAGCTGGACCGGTCGCGCGCAGCCTTGGACGACCAGCGGCGCAACGAAGCCGTCGCGGCTGAGCGGCGCATCGAGAAGGCGGCTGCTGGTGCGCTGGAGCAAGTGTCTGCCGCGCTTCGGGATCTCGAGGACGCCAAGCGTGCAGGGCGTGAGGGCGACCGCAAGCGCATCGAGGACGCAGCCCGCACCCTGTCGGCGCGGCAGGTCGAGCTCGAGCGGCTGGAGCGACAGGCCCGTGAGGTCCGCGAGGGCAAGCCGCAGCGCAAGCCGTTGGATCCACAGAAGACCAAGGTCGACACGTCGGTCTGGCTCGAGACGCTGGGCCGCGCCGTCGTCGTCACCGAAGTGGACACGCGCAACCGCCGCTTCCGCGTGCGCGCCGGCAGCCTCGAACAGTGGTGCAGCGAAACGGACTTGCGCGAGCTTGCCGCCACCGACAAGGGTGGTCCGCAGAAGCTGCCGCCGCGCCCTGCCCCACCCACCGGCATCCGCCCCCTGCCCGCCACTGCCCGCCAGGTCACGCCAGACGCCGTCGACATGCTGCAAGCGACCGACGACGAGGACACCCAAGCCCTGCGCACCACAGATCGCACCGTCGACCTCCGCGGCCACCGCGTAGACGAAGCACTGCGCGAAGTCGACCGCGCTCTGGATCGCGCGACCGTCACCAACGCTCCGGGCATCTGCGTCATCCACGGCATGGGCACGGGGGCCGTCCGCGAGGCGGTTCGCCAACACTTGCGAAAGCATCCGCAGGTCGACCGCTTCCGCATCGGCATCCGCGGCGAAGGCGGTGAGGGCGTGACGATGGTGTGGATTCGGCAGTAGGTCCGCAGGCGTCTACGGCTGCCGTGGCCGCGCGTACCCAACCAGACACTGCCCCGTCGTCCACGCGTGCGTGCTGCCCGGCCAACGAACCAGCCGCGTATTGACGACTTGCGAGCCCTCGCGCACCACCTGCGGCCGCTGCGGGTCCACGGCCATGCGCCGCACTTTGCCCGCGCGCTGGGCGATGAAGACGACTTGCGTGCCTTGCGCCCGCTCAACCACGCCGACCAGCGTCACGCCGTCGTCCGGACGCGTGTTGCCGTTGAGATCCGACGTGTCGCGGAAAAACACCAGGTCGCCGGGCCGGGCCTCGGCAGCCTCCACCGCAACGCCGACAGCCTGCAGCTTGGCGTGCAACCCTGCGGCGTAGTTCACATTTCGGTCGACTTCCAGGTCCTGGCCAGCGGCCCGCAGCACATGGGCGACAAACGCGCGGTCGGCAAGTCCTGCCGTCCCCAACAACGCGGCGGCCGCCTCGACCCTCTGGGAAGCCCGCAGATCGTCGGGATAAGGCGTACCGGCCGGCATCGGACCCGCGGGCACCACCGACTTCGCTGCGGGTGAGGCAACCGCAGGCGACGGGCGAGGCTCGACCGGAGCCGCAGCAACCGTGGCAGGCGCAGCGGGCTTCAGAGCAGCGGGCGCTGGTCTTGCAGCAGGGCGGGGAGAAGACGGCCTCGGCGCGGCGGCAGCGTAGGCCCCAGGACGCTGTGACGGGGAGCCTGTGGAACCGTGTGCTGAAGCAGAGGCAGAAGGGACAGCGCGCCGCCCAAAGCGAACGTCCTGAGAGACGTTGGCCAGACCGGAGTCGAACCCGTACGACGGCGCAGGCACCGACGGAACGCCCGCACAAGCTGAACCAAGCGATGCCACGCAAGCGCAAGTCAGCAGCCGCAGCCTGGCGGGACGAGGTCGGTCGTCCATGATTCTCCCCAGCTTCGCAGATCGAAGCGTCGCCGCCCCGCGGGCGGTTCCTCGCAGGATCAGGCACCTGCGCGGTTCGTCAACTTCCATGGATTTCGCGTCAAGGCGGTCCAGCGCTTGAGCATCAGGCCGTGCCGTGAATAGACTGGCGGCGCGGCCGTTGAAGCGGCCGGAGGTGTCATCATGCCGCGCATCATCAAGGCCCTTGCTCTATTGGCTTTCTTCACCACCGGTTGCATCGTCAACACCGGTGCGAACCACGGCATCATTCAGGTGCAGTGGGAGCCGGTCGGTGGCAGCTGCTCCGCCCTCGGCATCGACTCCGTCACCATTCGGGTCGAACCCGCCGACGGCAGTTTCCCCAGCATCGCCAACGTCTCTTGCACGCAGGGCTCCCGGAGCATCAGCGTCCCGGAAGGCGACTACGACGTCCGCGTCGAGGGCCTGTCGGCGCAGGATACGGTTGTGGCCGTCACGCCCTGGCAGACCGTCACTGCGCTGGCGGGCTTCACCCAGCCGACCGGTGTGCTGCCCTTGGGGCCCACGGTCGTGACCTCGGGCAGCATTGGCGTGGCTTGGACCATCGCCGGCGACTCGGCCATCGCGGGGTGCGCCAAGCGCGGCATCCACACGGTGGTCGTCAGCGTGCTGGACGAGACCAAGACCGTCATCGTCGCCTCGGCTGAATCGCAGTGCAGCGCAGGCCAGCTGACCGTCAACAATGTGCCGATCGGCGTGCGCTATCTGCAGATCGACGGCCTGACCCAGAACAACACCGTCGAATGGGGAAACGTGAGTCTTTACGGCCCGATCGACGTGCCCGCCGACACATTGGTGCTGGTGGAAAAGCCCATCGATCTGGCGCCGCTGACACGTGCCTTGACCGGCAGCATCTCGCTTGGCTGGACGGTGCTGGGTACCGCCGCCAACACCGGCTGCGCCAAGTACGGCGTGCAGACCATCGCCATCAGCGTGCTGGACGGCTCCGGCAAGCAAGTCATCTCGACCGGGTCCGTGCCCTGCGCCAACGGCTCGGCGATCATCAGCAACGTCCCGTCCGGCAGCCGGATGTTGCAGCTGGACGGCCTGAACGCTCAGGGCCAGCTGGTGGTGGGCAACGACCCGCTGACCGGCCCCTTCCAGGTGACCGGCGGCACGCAGACGGTGATCTCGCCGGCCGTGAATCTGGTGCAACTGAGTGGCGCGGGCGGCCTGACGCTGACGTGGACGGTGCTGGGCAAGGCTCCGGCGACGGAGTGCGCCAAGTACGAGTTGACCAACGTGGACGTGCGGGTGCTGGACGACCAGAAGACTCAGGTGCTCGCCAGCGTGCAGGTGCCCTGCAAGAACGGTACGGCAACGCTGTCGAACATCCCGGCCGGCGCGCGCTACATCCAGCTCGACGGTCTGGGACCGCAGACGGCGGACAGCTACGGTAACGTGCTGCTGGCCGGCCCCGTGCAGATCATGGCCAACAACGACGCCAAGCTGGCCAACGCCATCGACATCGGCAAGCGCACGGTCGTCAGCCTGGACTGGGCGTTTGCCGACGGCGGCAGCTGCGCGTCGCACCAGATCGGCTCGGTGCTGGTCGAGGTCCGCGACGCGGGCGACAAGGTCGTCGTCCCCATGAATGACCCGTTCGCCGTCAAGCCTTGCAGCATCAGCGCCTCGTCCACCTACGCCCAGCGCGTGGTCGACATGGGCTTCGTGCAGCCGATGTGCGCGATTCCGCCCGGCGCCAAGGGTCTGGTCATCTGTAACATCCCGGGCTCGACGATCGGAGTGACGCTCTCTGGGGCCAACCAGCCGAGCGGCGCGATTCAGTTCGGCGGCAGCATGCAGGTCAAGCAGATCCCGGTCGGCACGCACATCCCCGTCGCCACGGCACTTCTGCTGGCCCCATGCACCGCTGGCAACCCCTGCACCGCGCCGTAATCGGGTCCGACCCCGTCACGCCTGCCCCCCAAGCCAATCCCAGCCCAGCGTTGACCTTCGGCCGCGGGCGGACTAGCGTCCACCTCGCTCCCGGTGCCCGCGAGGGCCTGGGTCGAACGCGGTCCGTCGCGTGTGCGATGGACGTCCGACCCTGAGGGAAGCCGGTGCGAATCCGGCGCGGACCCGCCACTGTCACCAGCTTTGCGCGACCCTGAAGCCACTGGCCCCGACGGGCTGGGAAGGCGGGCCGCGATGCACGCTGGAAGCCAGGAGACCGGCCGAGAGCGCAACTTTCGTGTCCCCGGGACTGGGACGGCGAGAGGGCTATGCACTGTGCCCATTGCATTGTGAGTCGCCTGCGCCGGAGCTCGTCCGAGGCGTAGGGAGCGCTCGTGATCCGGCGGTTCGGCGGCGCCCCTGCGCGCCTTGCCCTGCCATCGTCGCTGCTGCTGCTGCTGGTGGTCGCGGGCCTGAGCCTGCCGGTCACCAGTCACGGGCTCGATCTGCCCGCCGACCCGACGCCCACCGCCGCGGCCGAACGGATGTCGCTTCGTGTCAAGGGAAAACGGACCATGCTGCCCCGCGGTGAGTTGGACGGAACCGCCCCCGTGGTCTCTGCCACCGGTGCGGCATTGGCCAAGGAACACCTGTCGCTGACACAGGCTCTGGACGAACAGGCTGGGACCTCGGTGCGCCAGACCAGCGGCTTCGGCGCGACGGCGGTGCTGAGTGTGCGGGGCAGCAGCCCGGATCAGGTCGACACATTCCTGGATGGCATCCCGGTGCTGGCGGTCGACGGAACTCCCTTGGATCTCGCGGATCTGCCCTTGGGCATGGTCGAGCGGCTGGAGTTGTACCGCGGCACGTCGCCGGCGCTCCTGGGCGGTCAGGCCATCGGCGGGGCGCTGCGACTGCAGATGCGACACGAGCGCGAAACGACCGCAGAAGTTGCTTTGGGTGCTGGCAGTTATGGAGCACGGTCGGCCGAAGCTTGGGGGACGTGGGCCGGCGAGTCCGTCGGCGTCTCGGGCGGCGTGCGTTGGCTGCAGGCCGACGGCGATTTCGGCTACCTGGACCAGCGCGGCACGGCGTGGGACGCAAGCGACGACCGCTGGCAGGTGCGGCGCAACAACGACGTGGCAAGGCTGGCGGGCACGCTGGCGGCCGATTGGCACCCGACGCCGCGCTGGCAGTTCGAGGGTCGCTGGCTGGGATCGCTGCTGGATCAAGGTGTTCCAGGAGTTGCACTCTACCCGGCAGAGCAGGCGCGTCTGGGCGTCGGCCGGCAGCTGGGGTACGTCGCTGCGACGGGGTTGGGGGTTGCGGCCAAGGGCGACCGGCTGCGCGCCACGGTGCAGGCGAGCGTGCTGAACACGGAGGTCGATGACCGTCTGGGCGAGCTGGGGCCGCCTTGGCACACCCAACAGCAGGTCGCGGGCTTGGGCGCACTCACGACGTACGAGTCGGCGCGCTGGGGACCGGTGGGCGTGCAGGGGCGGATCGGCCTGCAGCACGGCACCGTCGAAACGACAGAACTGCGCACGAACACGACACAACCGGGATCCAACCGCACCACGCTGGGGTTGGGGCTCGCGGCGCCGGTGGTGCTGGCAGGCGAGACGCTGGAGATCGTCCCCTCAGCAGGGCTGGACCTGCAGCATAGCCAGCGCATGACGAACCAAGGCTTTCCGTTCACTTGGCGAGAAATTCCCGTGGAGGACGGGCAGTTGTGGACCGGCCGACTGGGCGTGGGGTGGCGGATGCTGCCGTGGCTGCGGGTGACGGCCGCCGGAACGCGCGGAACGCGGGCACCGACGTTGGTCGAGTTGTTCGGCAACGACGGGGTCATCCGCGGCAACGTACAGCTGCGCCCCGAAGCTGCGTTGGGGCTCGATGCTGCCGTGCAGGCGGAAGCCGACCGCGGCGAGTGGGGGGCCGCGGCCAGCGTTGGGGCCTTCGCGTCGGCCGTCAACGACCTGATCCAACTGCAGGTGCTGGGACCACATCAGGCGGCCTATCAGAACGTGGACCACGCAACGCTGCGGGGCGGTGAGGCTGTGGTGCGGCTGCGGGCTCCTCACGGCCTGAAACTGACCACGCAACACACGACAATTGCCACGGAAAACGGTTCGATAACGCCTGCTTATCACGGCAAGCCGTTGCCGCTCCGCCCCCGGACACGCTGGGGGGTGCGGGGTGCTTGGACGCGTCAGGTGGGTGCCGTCCAGGGCTCGCTGTGGTCGGGATTGCAGTGGCAGGCAGGCCACTTCGCCGATGCCGCGGGCCTGGTGGTGGTGCCATCCCGCACGACTCTTGCCGGCGGAATTCGAGTCGATCTCCCCAGGCACGGATTCTTCCTTGATGTTCGCGCCGACAACGCGCTGGACAGCGCCCACTTCGACCTGCTCGGCTATCCGCTGCCGGGCCGGACCTTCTTCGTCTCGCTGGGCTGGCGCGGCGGTCCCGACACGCCCTGACGCGGCTCTTTCCACCCCTGACCACCTGGAGCCTTGACCCGATGCACATGAAGCCCTGGATGCCGCTGCTCCTTCTGACGTTTGCCACCCTGCCCGCGTGCGCAGACGACACCACCGACGGCAAGGCGGACACATCTGCCCCCGACGCCGTCGATGCAGTCGCCGACACTGTGGACGTATCCGACGATGCCACGGCCACCGCCGACGCGACCGAAGACGCGCCTGCACCCGGAGACGTGACCTTGACCACCGATGCAACAACACCGACTGGCGCACCGACTGCGCTTGCCGTGGTGGGTTCCGACTACGTGACCGCATCGCTCTCCGCAGTGGACCTGGAGAAACGCGTGGTCACGACATCGGGTTTCCTCGACTCGGGCTCTGCCGTCACCCCGGGTGGCGCTGCGTTGAGCGGCGACGTGGTGGTGGCGCAGACCCCGACGCCAGACGGTCGTTTGGTGCTGATCGACCGCGGCACGGGCGTCCTCAGCTTCGTGGACCCGGTGACGCGCAAGGTCGGCGAGCAGCTTTCGGTGGCCACCGGGTTCTACGCCAACCCTCAAGATTTCCTGCAGATTTCTTCCTCACGCGCTGCGGTGTCGCGGATGTCTGCCAACGCTTCGCCCACGCCGACGCCGGACGATCTGGACGAGGGCGATGATCTCCTCTTGATCGATCTGAACCCGGCCAAGCTCGCCGCGCGGGTTGCGTTGGGTCCTTATGCCTCCCTGTCAGGAACGGTGGCCGCGCCCGGGCGACTTGCCTTTGATGGCAAGCTGGTCTGGGTGCCGCTTGCCTCGATGAGCACCGACTTCCAGACGGCGGGCAAGGGCCGCGTGGTCGCCATCGACCCGCAGACCGGCAAGGTCGTCCACGTGGTCGACGCCCCCGAGTCCAAGAACTGCGTGCAGGCCAGGCGGTTGGGCACGTCCACGAAGATCGCGGTGCTGTGTTCGGGCTTCTTCGGCGAGCCCGATGGCAAGCAGCACGCGTACTCGAACATTCTGGTCATCGACACCGCGGCCAATCCTCCCGTCGCCGAAGTCGAGGCCTCGGCCACCGTTCTGGCAATGGCTCCGTTCGGCAAGGATCTGGCGGCTTTGAACGAACGGTATCTGGTGACCACGACGACCGGCGATTTTGCAAAGGAAACCCCCGATACCCTGTGGCTGCTCGACATGGCATCGTGGGGCGGGTTTCCGCTGGCCAAGGCAGGCAAGCCGTTCGGGTTTAGCGGCCTGTTTGCCGATGGCGCCCGAAACATCGTATGGGCGGGCGAGGCCTCGCACCCGGCAGGCGACCTGCGCGTGTTCGACGTGAAGGACGCAGAACACCCGTACGAGCTACCCGCCGTGCAGTCGAATCCCGGCGGTCTGGCGGCCGTCGACTTGGGGGCGTTTGGATGGTGAACTCAAGGTCATGCGCCTTGCCTGCCCTCATGGTGGCGGTCGCCTGCTGGGCGGCGTGCTCGCGCTCGCAGGCCACCGTGCCGGAGGCGTCCGCGCCTACGTCGCACGCGCAAGTCCCTGCGGAGACGGTGTCTTCTGCTGCGGTGACGCTGGCGGACCACCAGGGCCGCACCCTGCACCTCGCCTCCCCCGCACGCCGCATCGTGTCGCTGTCGCCCGCCCTGACCGAGATCCTGTTCGCCGTCGGTTGTGGCGACGCCGTGGTCCTGCGCGACGGCTGGAGCGACTACCCGCCGGAGGCCCGCCGCATCCCCGCCGCGCACGGCTTCGTGCCCAACGCAGAGGCGATCCTCTCCACCCACCCCGATCTGGTCCTGACGCACTTTCCGCCGACCGCGTTGCGAACCGCCTTGGACGCCGCCAAGGTGCCGTACCTCAGCTATTCGCCCAAGGATCTTCGGCAGGTGCAGGAGACGCTGGGTGACGTGGCCCGTGCTTGCGGCCACCCTGAAGCCGGACGGGTACTCCAGCTGGAATTCGCCGGTCGCCTCAAGGACATCCAGACGCGGGTGGCGGGCCTGCCCAAGCCACGTGTGTTCTACGAGATGGACGCAGGCGACGGAGCGCGGCCCTTTACCGTGTCACGCGAGGCATTCGGACACGCGGTGCTCGAAGCGGCGGGTGGACAAAACCTGTTCGCCGACGCAGTGTTGCCGTGGTTTCAGGTGTCGACGGAGGCCGTACTGACCGCCGACCCCGACGCGATTCTGCTGGCCGATGCCGACGCCATCGAGGCCCCGCAGTCCCTGGCGTCGGTCCAAGCACGCCCCGGATGGCAGGCGCTCCGGGCGGTTCGCGAGGGTCACGTGCATCCCCTGCGGTCAGATTGGGTCAGCCGCCCGGGGCCGAGGTTGGTTCTGGGCGTCGAACAGATCGCGCGCGCCCTGCACCCCGACGCCTTTCCGCCGTTGGAGGCGAAGTGACGCTTCACACCCCACCGATGGGCACGCGCACGGCGCTGATTCTGGCTTGGTCGGGCGGCCTTGCGCTTGCGCTGCTGTCCGTCCTTGGGGCGCTGGCGGTCGGACCGTCGCCGCAGGGGCCGTTGCAGCTGGCGTCCGACGCTCTGGGCCCCGACGGTCCCACGGCAACCCTGGCCCGGGCGATCCTGTGGGACGTGCGCTGGCCGCGGGTGCTGGGGTCGTTTCTGGTGGGCTCGACCCTGTCGCTGTCCGGCGTGCTGCTGCAGGCCGCCACGCGCAACCCGATTGCGGATCCCTATCTGGTCGGCACGAGCTCGGGCGCAACGCTGGCGGCCGTGCTGGCGGCGCCGCTGGGCCTGACGGTGGGCGCATGGGTCGGCGCGGATCCCCAACAAATCCTGCCCTTTCTGCAGCCCGCCGCCGCGCTGGTCGGCGCGCTGCTGGCCGTGTCGCTGACCTTTGCCATCGCCCGCGCAGGTGGTCCGCTGCGGCCAGAGCGGGTGCTGTTGGCGGGTCTGGTGCTGACCGCATTCGGCGGCGCGGCGACCTCGTTTGCGCTGTACCGGTTGAGCGACGTGCGGTTGCGTGCAGCGACGTCCTGGTTGATGGGCGGCGTGTCGGTGCCATCGCTGTGGGCGCTGGTGCCGGGGGTTCTGGTCCTGCTGGCCGCCGCCGGTTTCGCCGTGGCCCAGGCACCGCGGCTGAATGCGCTGGCGCTAGGCGCTGATGCGGCCCAAGGCGTGGGCGTCGACGAGCGTCGGTTGGGCCGCAGCGCGGTCTGGTGGTCCAGTGCGCTCGCGGCGGTCGCCGTGTCACTGGCAGGCATCATCGGCTTCGTCGGACTGCTGGTTCCCCATGGCTTGCGGGCGGTTCTGGGACGCGACCATCGAGCCGTGGTCCCGGCCGCGGTGCTGGTGGGCGGCGCCTTTCTGGCCTGGATGGACGCCTTGGCGCGCGTGGTCGTGTCTCCCGCCGAGCTGCCGGTGGGCATCCTGACGGCTCTGGCGGGTGCTCCAGTGCTGGTGGCGCTGCTTGGACTGGGGCCGAAGCGGCAGCACAAGCGAGCGGCAACTGCCTCTTTCGCGCCGCCTCGTCCCGCCTCCGTCGCGGTTGCCGCGCCGGACAGCGCCGCTGCCCCCGAACCGGAACCCATCCCCACCCTGCGGCCTGCGCTGGCCTGCCGGACGCTGACGCTGCAACACCCCAACACCCCGCAACCCGCCGTCGCTGCGCTGGATCTCGCCTGGCCCTTGGGCCGTCTGGTCGCCGTCGTCGGCCCGAACGGCGCGGGCAAGACGACCCTGCTGCGCGCATTTGCCGGCCTGATGCCGGTGAATCGGGGAGCGATCCTCGACGACGACTGCGTCCGGCACGGCCGTCCCGACGCCCGCCGCATCGCATTCTTGCCGCAGCAGGCTACCGCGGAACCCGGTATTCTGACGGACGATCTGGTCGCGCTTGGCCGCACGGCCCACTTGCGGGGCAATTTTGCGCTGCGTCTGTGGGGCCGGCTGGACGCGCGCGATCGCAAGGCCGTTGACGGCGCGTTGCACCGCATGGAGCTGACGGAACTGCGCCGTGCCCCCATCGAGACATTGTCCGGCGGGCAACGCCAGCGCGCCTTCCTGTCCATGGTGCTGGCACAAGAGGCCCCGGTGCTGCTGCTGGACGAGCCGACTGCCTCACTCGACCTGCCACAAGCCGACCGTCTGCTGCGCCGGCTAGGCGATCTGGCCCACAAGGATGGAGCGCTGGTCGTGCTGGCCATCCACGATCTGCGGCTGGCGCTGGCCCATGCCGACGAGGTGTGGGTGCTGGCGGAGGGACACCTGGTGGGCCACGGGGGACCGCAGGACGAGTCGGTGGGCGCGGCGCTTGCCCAAGCCTTCGGTCCTGAGGTCCGCGGGCTGCTGGCGAGGCGATGACGGCGGCCACGTAGGCGAACCTGCAACGGAACACGATCCCGTCTGGCGCGAAACGAGGCGCGATGCTATCGTCCGGCTGGGCGTTTTGCCCCCGTTTCGCGTCGGAGCCTCGTCCATGATCCAGCCCGCCCGCCTGCTTGTGGTCAGCCTGGTGCTGCTTCCCCTGCTCGCGACCTGCAACAGCTATCCCGTCCACAGCCTGCTCGACAATTTCGAGGTGCGGGTCACCAGCAAGCTGTCGCACAAGGAAGCGGTCAAGCTCGACTTCCTGTGGGTGATCGACCACTCGTCGTCGATGTGCCAAGAGCAGCGCGAGCTTGCCAAGGGATTCGACAAGTTCGTGACGAACCTGCAGGCCCTGGGCACGATCGACGCGCAGATGGCCGTTGTGACGGTGCAGCAGATCTCGGACTTGGGAGGCACGACCGTCGAGACCAATCAGGTCAAGCAGGTCGGCCAGTTCATGCACTCTGCCGCCACCGCATTTCCGCCCAACTGCATGGAGCGCGTCCGCCTGCCCTGCACCACGGATTTGCAGTGCACCAAGGCCGTGGTCGAGTACCAGTTCACGTCGGTGGGGCCGTCGTCGATGTGTCCCGTTGGCGGCACCGGCACCTACGAGAATCCCGTGGGCGGCAACACGAAGTGGAAGTGCGACAAGCCGGGCACCGACCCCCTGTTGACCAACCTGAACTGCTCGATCAACTCGTATTGCGAGAAGCGGTGCACCAGCGACAAGGAATGTCAGGAGCTGTACGAATCCAACGTGCCCCTCAGTGAGCGCCGGGCGATCTGCTACATCCCCGGCGGCACCACGCCTGAGAACGCCGGCTGCATGTTCCCGCCCGACACCAAGACCTGCCCGACGTCGGACAAGCTGCCGCCGGTGCTGAAGTCCCACCCCCTGGACGCCAAGGGCAAGTTGACCAACAAGCCCACCTTGGACCTGTTCAAGTGCATCGCCACCGTGGGCGCTGGCACCAGCACTGAGTCGAAATTCGAGGGCGGCTTCCGGTCGGCCTGGTACGCACTCGACCCGAACGGCATCAACTGCACCAAGGACAAGACCGGCAAGATCGACCCGGCCAAGTGCCAGTACAAGCAATTGGTGCGCGACGACGCCTATCTGGTCATCGTGTTCGTCAGCGACGACGACGACTGCTCGGTCAATCTGGACATCTCGCTGTCGAACCTGAACGCCGAGGAGAAGAAGGTCATCGTGGGCGATCCCAAGACCGGAAAGGCGGGCATCCTGCCCTCTGAGGTTCAGGATCGCTGCCAGTCGCTGGGCGATGCGGTCGCCGGCAACAAGGGCCTGAACGAGGGCAACTGCGAGATCCGCAAGGCTGCCAATCCTGCCCTGGTCTGCCTGTCGGACTGCGTGAAGTTCAAGGTCGGCTCGGACGACTACGCCAAGTGCATCGCGTCCACCGACAAGAGCATCCTCGAGAGCATCAAGTTCGACACCCGCTTCGCAACGGTCAACGATTTCGTCAATCGCTTCCGCTCGTTGAAGTCGGACCCCAGCCGCGTCATGGTGGCCGCCATCACCGGCGACACGCTGTTCAACTCCGGTGCCAGCGCACTGGCGACCGAGTTCCAGCAGCGCATCGACGTGTCGCAATACTACCGGTCCGTTTTGAAGAACACCGCGCCCAAGCAGGTGCCGTATGTCTGTCAGGGAGCACGCGGCGAGTCGGGCTACGGGTCGCGCTACATCGCGCTGACCAAGGCCTTTGGCGAAAACGGCATTTTCTACAACATTTGCGAAGGCGAAGACTTTGGCCCCGCTCTGACCGAGGTCGCCAACTTGATCCTCGGTCGCGTCATCAAGGTTTGTCTGCCGCACCCGCCGAACTGGGAAGATGGCGTGCCGCTGATCAAGGTCCTGCGCAAGCGCGGCGGAAAGACCAAGCAGATGGAGTATGTCGAGCACGCGGAGTCGACCAAGCCCGACAGCTTCTACCTCAAGGCCGCCCCCGACTGCCGCACCAGCGACAGCGGCACCCTGCCCGGCGAGTCCCAGGCGTGCAAATCGACGCGCGACTGCGCGGCCGGTCTGGTGTGCAACGAGGGACTCTGCAAGCAGTATGCAGAGGCGATCTACTTCTCTGCGGTACCTGATCCGACCGACGAGATCGAGGTCAACTACGCCGCCGACGTCGGTCTGTAGCCTCTCGGCCCCCCCCACCGCAAACGCGTGTGGCGCCGCCCCATCCGCTTCTGGTAGTCTTGCGGGAGCCCGGTCCAAGGCCGTTCTTGCATAGACGCAAGCCTTTCGAACCGTCGCCTGATTCGATGGTGGTGGCCCAACCGCGCCGCCCCTACAACCCGACGCCCGCCCCCGCAAAGGCGAACGGGAGGATACCATGTCGACCTTGCGCCTTCGACTCGGACTCGCCCTGCTGGCCGTTGTCGCCCTCTCATCCGCTTGCGGCGACGGCTCCACTTTGGTGGGACCTGAGTACGGCAACCCCGGAGACACCGCTTCGGACGCCCAGGACGTACATCTGGACGCCACCGACATCGTCGACCCCGACATCCTGCCCCCATACTGCGGCGACGGTGTTTGCATGGCCGACGAGAGCTGCGGCACCTGTGCGACGGACTGTGGCGCCTGCCCGACCCCGTGCGGCAACGGCAAGTGCGAGGCCACCGAGTCGTGTACCGACTGCCCGCAAGACTGCGGAACATGCGGAGATACCAAGGGTTGCCAGCCCACCGGCCAACCCGGTTGCGAGGGCTGCAGTTGTCAGGACTGCGTCTGCAACGTCGACCCGTCATGCTGCTCGTCGGCGTGGGACGCGGTGTGCGCCGAACTATGCGGCAAGTGCGGCTCGCCGTGTCAGGCCACCTGTGGCGACGGCAAGTGCGCGCCCCAATCCGGAGAGAGCTGCACCACCTGCGCCGACGACTGCGGCGCGTGCCCGTCGGTCTGCGGCGACAGCGTCTGCGACCCCGCTGCGGGAGAGGACTGTGGCACCTGCGCAGCGGACTGCGGCGCGTGCAAGACCTGCGGCGACGGGGTGTGCTCGGCATCGACGGGAGAGAACTGCACGACTTGCAAGGAAGACTGCGGCGCGTGCCAGCTGTGCGGCGACGGCGTGTGCCAGGCCCAGATCGGCGAGAACTGCACGATGTGCCCCGGCGACTGCGGCGAGTGCTCGGCCGTTTGCGGTGACATGAAGTGCGAACCCGGCAAGAAGGAAACCTGCCTGACGTGTGCCAAAGACTGCGGCGCCTGCCAGAAGTGCGGCGACGGGGTGTGCGAACCCAGCTCTGCCGAAAATTGCAGTGTATGTCCGATGGATTGCGGCTCTTGCCCGGCGTGTGGCAACGGCACTTGCGAACCCGCCTTGGGCGAGACCTGCAGCACCTGCAACAAGGACTGTGGCACGTGTCCCAAGCCCTACTGCGGCGACGGGACCTGCCTCGCGTCGGCGGGCGAGAACTGCTCGAATTGCAAGAAGGACTGCGGCACCTGCCCGTCCGACTGCGGCGACGGCATCTGCGAGCTGTCGAAGGCTGAGAATTGCCAAACCTGCGGGACCGACTGCGGCCCCTGTCCTCCCGCGTGCGGCAACGGCGTGTGCGAGGCCACGCTTGGTGAGCAATGCACAACCTGTCCCGGCGACTGCGGAAAGTGCCCGCCGAAATGCGGCAACGGCTCGTGCGACGTGTTCGCTGGCGAAACGTGCCTGACCTGCTCGGTAGACTGCGGTCAGTGCCCCAACTTCTGCGGCAACAAGCAGTGCGAGGTCGGCTTCGGCGAGACCTGCGACTCTTGCGCGCTGGACTGCGGCGTCTGCCCCCCCACCTGTGGCGACGGCCAATGCAGCGAGGGCGAGTCGTGCGGCAGCTGCCCCGGCGACTGCGGTTCCTGCCCTGCCGGCACATGCAAGGGCAAGTGCGGCGGGTGGGACCAGAACTGCTACTGCGACGACGTCTGCACCCAATACGGCGACTGCTGCCCCGACTACCAGCAGTGGTGCCAGCAACCCGTCAAGTGCGGCGACGGCGTCTGCACGGCCGGCAAGGAAAGCTGCGCAACCTGCCCCAAGGACTGCGGGATCTGCCCCACCGTGTGCGGCGACGGCGTGTGCACGGCGAACGCGGAGAGTTGTTCGACCTGTCCGATGGACTGCGGTCCCTGTCAGCCCACCTGCGGCGACGGCATCTGCATGGCAGGGCTGGAGAACTGCTCGAGCTGCCCGACCGACTGCGGCAGCTGCCCGCCCAAGTGCGGCGACAAGGTGTGCGAGCCGGCCAAGGGCGAGACGTGCTCAACCTGCCAGCCTGACTGCGGCGTTTGCCCCACGCCTTGCGGCGACGGCGTTTGCACCGCGGGCAAGGAGAGCTGCTCGACCTGCGCGAAGGACTGCGGCACTTGCCCGACCACCTGCGGCGACGGCGTCTGCACCGCGGGCAAGGAGAGCTGCTCGACCTGCGCGAAGGACTGCGGCACTTGCCCGACGGCGTGCGGCGACGGCGTCTGCTCCGCTGGCAAAGAAACCTGTTTGACCTGCTCCCAGGACTGCGGAATCTGCAAGCCCGTGTGCGGCGACGGCATCTGCGAAACGCCCAAGGGCGAGACCTGCAAGACCTGCCAAAATGACTGCGGCGCGTGTGCGACCGGGTGCGAGGCGACGGGCAAGCAGGGCTGCGACGGGTGTTCTTGCGAGCAATGTGTCTGCTCGACGGACGATTACTGCTGCTCGACGGCGTGGGACGACACCTGCGTCGGCGAGTGCAAGAACCAGTGCGGCGGCAATTGCCCGACCGCGTGCGGCGACGGCCAGTGCGACGCGGGTGAGAGCTGCTCCAGCTGCGCCCAGGACTGCGGCGCGTGCCAGCCGGTGTGCGGCGACGGCGCCTGCGACGCGGCCTTGGGAGAGAGTTGCACCACCTGCGCCAACGACTGCGGCGTTTGTCCGCCGGTCTGCGGCAACGGCAATTGCGAGCCCGAGGAAGACTGCAAGACCTGCAACAAGGACTGCGGCGTCTGCCCGCCCGTGTGCGGTGACGGCACCTGCGACTCACCCCACGGCGAGGACTGCGCCAACTGCAAGATCGACTGCGCTGGGGTCATGTTTTGCCCGCCGACCTGCGGCAACGGCAAGTGCGAGGCTGGCGAGAACTGCAAGGACTGCGCGACCGATTGCGGTCCGTGCTTCCCCGTGTGCGGCGACGGCCAGTGCGAAGCGTCCAGCTACGACCCCAACCTCAGCGAGACCTGCAAGAACTGCTCGAAGGACTGCGGCACCTGCGGCCCTGTCTGCGGCGACGGCATCTGCGCGGACTCCCAAGGCGAGACCTGCACCAACTGCAACATGGACTGCGGCGAGTGCCCGCCCAACGACGGCTGCACCATCACGCCCAACCCCGGCTGCGGTGGCTGCGCGTGTGAAGCCTGTGTCTGTCAACAAGATCCGTTCTGCTGCCAGGCCGGCTGGGACGCCCCGTGCGTCGACATGTGCCAGACCAAGCTGTGCGGCGGCTGCGGCGGAACCTGCATTCCCCAGTGCGCGCCCAACACTTGCGGTTCCGACGGTTGCGGCAGCCAGTGCCAGTGCGACGCCGCCAGCGTGTGCAGCGCCAACGGCGTGTGCGTCCCTGCTCCGTGCAAGTCGGACTTCCAGTGCGCCGACAACGACAAGTGCACCGTCGACTATTGCGCGTCGGGCACCTGCTTCCACCAGCCGTCGACCTCGCCCGAGTGCTGCCCGGACCAGGACGGCGACACCAAGTGCGACAACGTGGACAACTGCCTGACCACGGTCAACCCGGACCAGCTGAACACGGATGGTGACAAGCAGGGCGACGCGTGTGACCTGGACGACGACAACGACGGGATCGCCGACAAGTCGGACAACTGCCCGTTGGTCGTCAACCCGGACCAGAAGGACTCGAACGGCAACGGCACGGGAGACGCCTGCGACGCGAGCAAGCTGCCGTGGACCGAGCTCTTCGACCAGTACCTGAAGACCTTTGCGGAGGGCGGCTGGTCGGCGCAAGCACTGCCCGGCTTCAGCCCAGCCAACTGGCAGCTGATCCAAAACAACAAGAGCAACAAGCTCGCCCAGTTGAGTGCATCGGCCCAGCTCCCGAATTTCGTGTCGGTCAGCGCCTTCTTGGTCAGCCCGGTGATCCAGACCGGCGTCGATCAGGTCGCTGCGTTGAAGTTCGGCCTGACGTACGCGAACAATGGCGCACCGTTCCCGCTCCCCAGCAACTCGACGCTGTCGGTGCGGCTGTCCAGCGACGGCGGCTCGACATGGAGCGAGGTCCAGCTGCTCAACGTCACCACGGGCACACAGAACGTCGCGTTCAAGGTGCCACTTGGCGGCAAGGGGCTGATCCAGCTTGGGTTCCAGCTGACCTCGACCGCGATGATCGGCACGCCGACGTGGCAGATCGACAACCTGACGCTTGGGTATTAGCCTCCGCGCGCGATGCGCTGCCGTCCCCTCCTTCACGCCCTGCCCTTGCTGCTTGCCGCCTGCGCCCAAAGCCCGCAGTTGGTGCGTTGGGAAGGTGAGTTTTACGCCACCGAGCACCTGTACTTGGACGGCGGGCACACCGAAGCCGCCACCCGCTATGCCGAATTGCGTCACACCGCCTCCGATCCCCGCGACGCCGATGATGCGGCGCTGATGGCCTGCGAGACACCGTCGCGGGACGGGCAGTTTCTGCAGGCCGCCGTCTGCTACGACGCACTGGCCATCGACGCCGACACGCGGGCCACGCGAGCGCGAGCTCTGCTGCACGCGGCTGAGCTGCGGCTGGACGAGCTCGACCGCGCGCCCGACGCCCTGCGGATGCTGGAGGCGCTGGTCACACGCGCCCCAGAGGAAGCCGCCGCTGCCAGAGCGGTCGACGTCCTGGTCCGCTATGCCCGACGTGGGCCAGCACAACGCGACGCGATGATTCAGCGATTCAGGGAGTTGGAGGTGGCCGCCCCCGACTCGGACCTCGCCGACAACCTGCTGCTGCGCGCCGCCGAGCTGATGGCCGAGACGGACCGGCCACGGGCCCGCGAGACGGCGCTGGCGTTGCTGCAGCGCCTGCAGGACCGCCATGGGCAGGATCCGACGGCCCTGGACGCCCTGATGCTGCAGGCACGGCTGCAGCGGGCCCTTGCGAGGCCACGCGACGAGGCCCGAACCCTGGAACAGGTGGTGGCGACCTGGGAAACCAGTTTGGTCTTCGGCACCTACACGACGACGGCGCATCTGGACGCCACGCGGCGGCTGGTCGAGCTCTACCGCTACGAGTGGAAGGACTTGGAGCGGGCCGAGCGGCACATGCGTGAGCTGCCGAAGATGATGATGCACGCTGCAGAGCTGCCGGCCCTGCTGGTCACGCTGGCGGAGATTCAGGAGGAGCGAGGCCACTTTGGCAACGCGCTGGGCACCTATCGCGAGGTCCTCAGCGTCGTCGAAGCGCGTCGCCGCGAGGAGGTCGCCAACGACCGCCGCATCTGCTCTGAGGAACCCGAGCCCGGCGCGCGCCACCGCTGCTTCGCGGACATCGCGACCGTCACGCCTATCGAGCCGCGCGAGACCGCCATCGCCCGCCAAGCCATCGCCCGCCTGCAACACAGCGAGGGGACGCGATGAGCCAAGAGGTGGTGCTGCGCGTCAAGGGTCTGGGCAAGCGTTTTGAGGGCGTCTGCGTCCTGGACGGCATCGACTTCGAGCTGCGTGCGGGAGAGATCGTCGGGCTGATCGGCCCAGGTGGCTCTGGCAAGTCGGTCTTCGTCAAGCTGTGCTGCGGGCTGCTGACGCCGGACCGTGGCGAAATCGAAGTCTTGGGCCAAAACTTGCGGCAGCTGGCCGAGAAGGACCGGCAGAAGCTGCGCACGCGAATCGGACTTTCCTTCCAAAATTACGCACTGTTCGACTTCATGACCGTGGGCGAGAACGTCGCGTTTCCGCTGGCGCAGGACGGCGCGGTGGCGGCACCCGAGATCGCCCGCAGGGTGCAGCAGCGCCTCAACGAGGTCGGTCTGCCACTGGTCGCCGGGCTGATGCCGAACGAGCTGTCGGGCGGGATGCGCAAGCGCGTGGGTCTGGCGCGGGCGACCATCGCGAACGCCGAGCTTGTGTTCTACGACGACCCCACGGCCGGTTTGGACCCGGTGACGTCGTCCAAGATCTTCAACCTGATTCGAGACTTGCAGATTGCGCACCGGTCTTCATCGATCATCGTCAGCCACGACGTCGACCGGATGCGCGCCGTGTGCGACCGGTACGTGCTGCTGTACGACTGCCAGATTCGATTCGCGGGTACCGCCGACGACGCCCTGCGCAGCCGCGATCCCATCGTCCACGAGTTCTTCCAGCGCGATGTCGGCGTCGACCTCTCGTTGGGTCACGACGGAGACCCCGCATGATCCGTCGCGGCCTCGCCCTGTTGGGCAGCAACTTCCTGGAGGCGTCCGAGATCCTGGGCGGCGTGCTTCTGACGCTCTGGCGCATCCTGCGGGCGATGGTGCCGCCGCGGTTCGACGGACCCGAAACCTGGCTGAATTTCTACAAAGTCGGCGTCAAAAGCTATCCCATCGTCATCCTGACCGCGTTGTTCACCGGCGCCATCATGGTGATCCAGACGGGCGCCTACGTGCGGCAGACGGGCGCCACCGGGCTGCTGGGCTGGGGTGCGGGCTACGCGGTGCTGGCGGAGATCGGCCCGGTGCTGATTGGCCTGATGTTCTCTGGCCGGGTCGGTGCCAACAACACGGCCGAACTCGGCACGATGAAGGTCACCGAGCAGATCGACGCGCTGCGGGCACTCGCCATCGATCCGATACACCACCTGGTCGTGCCTCGCTTTCTGGCGATGGTGGTGATGCTGGTGCTGCTGACCGCGCTGGGCGACCTGTTCGCATTGATCGGGGGTGCCCTGACCAGTGAGTTGCTGCTGGGCGTCGATTACCGCGTCTTCTTCCGTGGCGTGTTCGAGAGCCAGCTGTTGGGCGAGTACTACACGGGGCTGGCCAAAGCTGCTTGCTTCGGGTCTTCGATCAGCGTTGTGTCCTGCTATTACGGCCTTTCGGTGGAAGGGGGCGCAACGGGCGTGGGGCGCGCAGTCAACGGCAGCGTGGTCACCAGCGCGATCGGCATCTTCGTGTTCGACTACCTGATGACGTACCTGGTCAACACGCGCATTGGCGGTTGATGTTCATCTACTGATTATGCGTCAACCCGTCGATGAGCCAGCGCCGACTCAGGTCGTCGACGCTATTCTTGCGCTGCCGGGGTCCGCAGCGAAGCACCTGCGGCATCGAGCTGCGCAGTCATGGCGGCGTGGTCGACGTCCGCAAGGCCAAAGCGGTGCTGGTTCAGGTCCCACCAGCGCTTCCACGCGCGCACACGGCGCACGGGGGTCAGGTCCAGTTCTCCCGGTCCCCCCAACCGCGTGCGAAGCAAGGCCTCTGCATTCGCAGCGAGCGTCGGGTCGCGGTTGCCGACCAGCGCGATCAGCTCGGGCGAAGACAGTCCCTCCGGCAAGCCGCGCGCCACGAATCCCTCTGCGAGCCAGTCTTCGCGGTCCTGCCCATCGGCCTGCCAGCGCCACGCCAAGGCTTCGGACGCACTGGAAAAACGTCGGTTTGCCAAGTGCTCGAGCGTCCTCAGCGCGGCCCGACGAGTCGTCACATCCGGGTCATTCAACACCAGCAGAACCGGAGCCACCGTCGACTCGAGCAGCCAAGGCCGCACGGCTCGCACGACGACTTGCCGCAGGACCGACCGCTGCTGCCTGTCCAGCTGCCCCGAGAAGCCCCCGGCGTCGTCCCGCAAGAGCACGTAGAGGTCACTCGCATTCGCAGGCCGCGCCAGCCGAATCGCCGCAGCCAACAGTTCTTGCGTGACCGCACCTTCAGGCTCACGCCTCGCGGCCGCCATCAGGGGCGCGAAGGCCTCGGCACGGCGGAAGCGCGCGAGCCCATCCAGGGCGGTCCAGCGAAGCTCCGGCACGCCACTCGATGCGGCCCAGACCAGCGCATCGACCACCCGCGGGTCGCGCTGAAAGATGGCCAGACGGCGGACGGCTTCGACGCGACGGTGCAGATCGGGTTCTCCCAGTTCCGCCATCAGATCGCTGACATGCCGCTTGAGCTCGGGCTCGAACGTCGTCACCCACGACCAACGCGGGCCCTCGTCGATGCACCCCGCCAACCGGTCGTCGCGGTTGCAGTAGAGACGGATGTGCAGGTGATCATCGTGGCGACCAGAGTACGCAGGCTCGCTGAGTACCAGCGAGGCCCGGTCGACCAGCCACTCCGGCTCGCCCTGCGCGCGCGCGTGGTTGAGCAGAAGTTGGCGCAGCGGTACGGCGATAAACAGATGCTGCACCTGGACTTGCGAGTCGACCAGCAGCGCCCGCACCGCGTTCCAGTTGCGCGCCACATCGAAGCTCACGGGCTTGCGGCGAACCTTGCCCTGCCCCAATCCGTCCAGAGCGACGTAGCCGTCGGGCGTCGTCGGCTCACCATCGCCATTGAGCAGGTAGAACGCGAAGTCGGCGTCGCGACCGGAGGCGTGTGAGTGACTCCACCGCAAGTCGCCACCCTGCCGGCGAGACAGGTTGCCGACGCGCAAAGGGACGGTCTGATGGTCAGGCAGTCGCGCCAGCTCGTCGGCGACGCGCACGATCAGCGAGACCAGACCGCGAGTCCCCCAGCCGGTGCCGCGTCGCGCAACCACAGACAATCGTTGAAGTCCAGTCGTCAGCACGGGGACTTCGACGCCACTGCGAAGCTCGCCACTGGACGTGTCGCCGACCGACAGCGAAGGCTCGACAACCTCGTCGCCGGGCAGCTCGGGGGCCTCGTCCGCAGCAGCTCCAGCGCTGTCAGCGGTCTCACCCGGGAGGCTGAGCGCGAGCGCGGCACCAGGGGCAAGGACCGCCAAGGTGGTCAGCAGCGCCGCGGTCCATCGACCGCCACCGTCTGCCCCTCGGAGCCTGTGCCAGATCATGTCCAAGCCACCCCTCCCGCAGCCTCGGAAGATGCCTGTGGCGGTTCGGCTTGGCAAGAAACCGGCGGATCTTGCCTGGAACAAAGCGAAGCTCTTGGGGTTTTTCAACCCGGTTTGTCCACGAAGCCGCAACAGCGACTTGCGCGGTCACGCTTGGATCCCTAGGGTGAAGACAAGAGGCGTCGAACGGTCTTGGGGGAGGACGCATGGCGATGGTGGTCCGCATGCTCAAGCCGGCAGGGGCGTGGCTGGTGGTGGCCGTCCTGGTAGGCTGGGCTGCGATCTGGTTCGCCGGCAGTCTCCAGCAAGACACGCCGAAGCCGCCCCCACTCACTGCCAAGGTCGAAGTGCCCATTCGCCCGGTCGGTGCGGCTCTTGCCGACGCTCGCCGTGTCACGGTCACGGTGCGCTGGGGCTTCCCCGGCTCCGACGGTGCGGACCGTGGCCAAGCCAGCCCGCTGCAGTGGGATGGCTACCTCTCGTTGGACTGCGGCGAGATCGAACGCATCGAGCCCCTCGGCCTGGAGATCCACGGCGCAGCCACGGACGACCGCATCGGCCCCGTAGTGCGCGGCATCGCGGGCGACCAGCGGGTGTACTGGCGGTCAAGCACCGGCGCAGATTGGGACGGCGTCCGCACCCAAGTGGCCATCTGCACACAGGAAGGCGGCAGTCGCAGCGCCAGCCGAGTGCGCATCGTCACGCCGCAGCGCACCTACGTCGCTCAGTTGGATTGGAGCGTCGACGACTTCGTCTCGATGAAGGTCGATGCCAACGGTCACACGATGGACGTACACATCGCGGCGATCAACGGCAACCGCGGGCTGCAGGGCGCACGCATCACAAACGCCCTGCCGGAAGCCCCCGACGCCGGCAAGCCTGAGGCCCAGCTGCTGTCCGAAGTGCCCGAAGCGCCTGAGGCCGACCCGGAGCAGCCGCTGTAGGACCTGGACGGTCGGCTTCTCTTCGGCGTCCTTCTTTTCTTCCTTGGGATCCGCCAGCTTGCCCAGATACTCAGGCATCTCGACGCCGCCGATGTCGCAACAGGTTATCGAACGCGCGCGACCTCGAATGTCTGCACGTCGATTTGCCGAACCACTTCGACCATGGCACCGGTCGGGATGGCAGGACCGGGTGTCATCGCCTGCAACTCGACCTCGCGCTGGGCGACCTGGACGGTGATCTTGCCGGTGCCGGTGTTCTGCCCCGGAATGCGCAAGTAGACGCGCGCGGTCTGCCCCACGGCGTTTTCGATGCGCAGCGTACCGGAGGACTGCAAGGCCACCATACCCCGCATCATCAGCACCACGATGCCCATCGCCGCCACGCCGGCCAGCGTCGCGATCACCAGCTTCAGCCCCCCACCCTGCACGCCCAGCTCGTCGGTCGCCAGTCCGGCCAACCCAAAGAAGGCCAGAAACGCAGTCAGGCTCTTCAGCGACAACAAGCCGAAGAAGAAGCTGGAGTCGTGTCCGCCGTCGCCCGCGTGCGCATCGACATGCAGATCGCCCGCAAAGTCATGGTCCAAGCCAAGAATCTGCAACAAGATCTGGATGGCGAGCAGTGTGCAGCCCACAGCGGCCGTGATCAGGAACAGCAGGTGCATCGGGAAAGCCCTCCGTCGCGGCCGACCTTGGCGGCGGGTTTGGGTCCGGGACCGACGACGGAGCATAGGCACCCGCGAACGCTGCGGCAATCGCCCGTTGCCATGCGTCTCAGCGCAGCTTTCGGCCCGGTGGTCCCGACAACCAACCGCCTTGCATGCCCAAGGCTTCGGCCATGTGAGCGTCGCACAGTGCGTCGTCTCGCCCGTCGGCAACCCGCGCTGCGGTGCACGCGCCACATACCAGCGCCTCGTCGTACACGCGGTCGGCACGCAGGGCAGAGAACCCTTGCATCACGCGAAGATCCCCGCGCTCATCGGCTCGCTCGTCGACCCAAGATGGACCGCGGCGGTCTGCGGAAGCGGGGGACAGTTCTCGGGGTGGTCGACCGCCGTCCTTGGCCATCGGAAGCCTCACGTGGGCGAGGGCCGACGCGCCTGAGTCTCGGCCCGCGCTTGGACCTGACGCAGCATCGTCGGAAGATTGAACTCGGCCAGTCGCCTGAGGATCACATCCGGGATCGGCACCGTCACGTCCAGCTGCAGCTGGTAGGCCAGATGACAACGGGCCCCCGAATCCAGCGGCGAGAGGTCCCAAGCGCCATCGTTCGCGGCCAGATTCTCTCCCTCCACCAGCTTCCAAGCGATGCGGCTGTGGGGGACGGCGTGCATCCTGACGCGGTAGTGGCGAGTGCGAATGAAGGTGACAAACTGCGTCAGCTCCTGCGTCCACGGTTCGCTGTCGGCGTGCACCTCGACGTCGATGACGTCTGACATGAAGTCGGGGTAGTGCGCCGCATCCCACAGCACGCCAAACACGACCTCTGGAGGCGCGGCGACATCGATCTCGCAGCGGCACTGGAACATCGCGAATCCTCTGGCCCACACGTCGAGTCGGGGGCGGGATCGGATCGTGCCTGTCGTGGACCGCACACGCAACCATCCCGGCGATTCGCCTGCCGCCGTGCGCCCCTTGCCGCATGTGCGTTGTCGCCGTGGTCCGTGTTGCGTAGAGTAACGACGGTTTCCGACAGAGCGGGTTGCTCTGGGAGGGTTCCATGGACGAACGCCCCGGACCGCCACGCGCGACCAACTGCTTCACCTGCCGCAGCCGCAGCGACACCGAGTGGTGCTCGCTCGACAAGGACGACCTGCACCTGCTGAACCAGGTCAAGGTCTCGAACACGTATCAGCCCGGTCAAGTCATCTTCTATCAAGGCAATCCGTGTCTGGGCGTGTACTGCATCGAGTCGGGTGCGGTTGCCGTGCGCATGACGGACGTCCACGGAAACTCCGCCATCGTGCGAATGGCGTGCAGCGGCGAGACCTTGGGCTACCGGGCCTACTTTGCCGGCCAGCCGTACCACGCCAGCGCCGATGCCCTGACACCAACCCGGGTCTGCTTCATCGACAGAAGCGCAGTGCGCCACCTGCTCGACCACAACCCCATGGTCGGCATGGCTTTCCTGAAGCGCATGGCGGAGGATCTCGAGGACGCTGAGGAAGCCAAGCTCCACTCGATGTCCCTGTCGGTGCGCGCGCGGGTGGCGCACCTGCTGCTGGTGCTGAAGGAGCGTTTCGGTACGGTGGGCGCCGATGGCACGCTGGTGATCGAATTGCCGTTGTCACGTCAGGACATGGCCGCGATGGTCGGCACGCGCCCAGAGACGATCGCCCGCGCCGTCCGCAGCCTTGAGGCGCAGAACGTCGCGCACTTCACGGGCCGGCAGGTCGTGGTGCCCGATCTGGACGCACTGCTGGATCTGATTGAAGTGCAGGTGTAATCGCGGTTCAGGCGTCGGTCTTGGGCAGAACGGCGTCCGTGTCGACAGCAGCCGCTTCGGGCACGCGGGCCTTCGTCTCCGTATCGTCCAGCAGCATCCGCAACCCAGGCGTCTTCAAGTCGTCGAACTGCCCATGCCGCACCGACCACAGAAACGCGCCCACCGCTGCAGACACGATCAACAACGCCAGCGGAATCACCACGAAGAGCACGGACATCTATCGCCCCCTGCGCGCAGCCCAGACCGACGGCTCGGTGCCGCTGGGCTTGGGGAAGGTCCGGGACCGGTACGAGCTCGTCACCACCGTCAACGACGCAAACGGCATCAGGATGGACCCGATCAGCGGCGTCAGCACGCCCGACATCGCCAACGTCACGCCGACTACGTTGTAACCTAGCGAGAACAGGATGTTGCGCTTGACCACCCGCACTGCCCGCCGCGCCCCTCGCAACAGCTCGACCACCGGCTGGATGCCCGGACGCGTCAAGAACACGTCGGCCGCCGCCAGACTCGCCTCGGCGCCCCCGTGCACGCTGATGCCGACCGTCGCCGCCGCCAAAGCTGCCGCGTCGTTCACGCCGTCACCGACCATGAAGACGTGCCCGTGCTTCAGCGCCTCTTCGACCGCCGCGAGCTTGTCCTCGGGCGTCGCACCGCCGCGACAGGCCGCTTCGGCCAGACCCAAACGCCGCCCGACCTCGGCCACCACCGCGGGGTGATCCCCAGACAGGATGCGGACTTCGCAGCCCAGGGCCTGCAGCTCGCGCACGCTTTGCTCGGCGTCGTCGCGCAGCGGATCGCCAAAGCCTGCCGCAGACGTCACCTGGCCATCCACCGCGATCAGCACGGGCGTCAGGGCCTGCGCCACCAGCTCTTGCACGAACGGGTGCGTCGCCAGCTGGGGGTCCTGCAACCGCTGGGCCACGTAAACCGGCGATCCGACCAGCACTTTGCGCCCGTCGACGTCGGCCTCGACCCCACCGCCGGTCGTCTGGCTGACGCGCTGCGCCGTTGCGACCGGTGCCTCGCCAGCCACCGCCCCGCCCAGGGCCGCCACGAACGCCTGCGCAATCGGGTGGGCCGACGACCGCTCGGCCGCCAGCACCAGCGGCTTGGCCTCGTTTGACCCCAGCCACTGCAAAAGCTCGGTGCGCCCCTGTGTCAGCGTGCCGGTCTTGTCGAACAGGATCACGGCCGGATGGGATAGCCGCTCGAGCGCATCGCCGCCCTTGACGAGAATGCCGCGCCGCGCCGCATGGCCAATCGCCGCGTGAATCGCCAGTGGCGTCGCCAGCCCCAACGCACACGGACACGTGACGATCAGCAGCGCAAACGCGTGGTCCAGACCGGCCCAGACGTCGACGAACGCCCAGCCGATCGCCGTCGCCAGCGCCAGCAGCAGCACCACCGCCACGAACTTGGGCACGATGCGGTCGGCCAACGCCACCACCGGGGCGCGCCGCCGCGACGCTTCTTCGACCGCCTGCATCAGCCGCCCGACGCGCGTGGCAGTGCCGGTGGCCTCGGCGCGGATCCGCAACAGCGACGCCAGGTTGACGGTGCCGGCGTGGACCGGGTCGCCAGGACCCGCCTCGATGGGCCGCGACTCGCCCGTCAGCAGCGAGGTGTCCAGCGTCGACTCGCCGGTCTCGATCACGCCGTCGGCCGGAATCGATTCGCCCGCGCGGACTTCCAGCACGTCGCCCGGCTTGACGCGCTCGACCGGCACCTCGCGGACCTCGCCGTCCTCTTCCCGCACCAGCCGCGCCGTGCTGGGGGCCAGCGAAAACAGCAGCTCGGCCGCGTCGTTGGCCGCCCGCCGCTGCCGCTGCTGCACCCACCGGCCAATCAGCAGCAGGAACACCAGCGTCGCGACCGTGTCGAACCAGATCTCGCCGCGCTGCAGCACCGTGTTGACCGTTCCCCACGCGAATCCGGCGGTCAACCCGATGGCGATGGGCAGGTCCATGTGCAGCGCGCCCGACCGCAGCGAGGCCAGCGCGCCGCGAAAGAACACGCGGCCGCACCACGCCATCGACGGGATCGTCAGGACCAGGCTGCCCCAACGGAAAAACGCCTCGAATTCCGGCTCCATCCGCCCGCTGTACAGCGCCAGCGCCATCAGCATCACGTTGGCCATGATGGCGCCGGCGACGCCGATGCGGGCGATCAGGGCGCGCTCTTCCTTGCGGCGCAGGTCGCGGGCCTCAGCACCGCGGAACGGGTGGGCGGGATGCCCCAGCGCGTCCAATTGCCGGGCGATGGTCGAGAGCTGGATCTTGGCAGGATCCCATGTCAATTCCGCCGTCTGCTTGCCGATGTCCAGCCGGGCGTCCACCACGCCGTCGACCTCGCGGCCCATGCGCTCGACCAGCCAGATGCACGCGGCACAGTGCACGCCCTCGAGGTACAGCTCGGTGGACCACTGGCCGTCGGGGCGAGGCTTGGCGTACAGCTGCAGAAACGCGGGGTCGTCCAGCTCCTCGTAGGTCTTGCCGGTCGTGCGCGCCCGTCGCCCCTTGGCGCCTTCCAGCTGGATCAGGTCGTAATACTGCGTAAGACCGTGCTCATGCAGCACGGCAAAGACCGTGCGACAGCCGTTGCAGCAGAACTGGTGCTGGGCATCGGGCTCGATCAGCGCGGGAGGCACCGGCAGCGTGCAGTGGCTGCAAGCGACCGGTCCGGAGGCAGCAGGTGTAGAGCGAGGCAAGTCCTTCTCAGTACTCGTCATTGCAGCACGGCGCCTTCCCCGACTTGAGGCCCTTGACGCGGTCGACGGCACCCTTGGCATCGGCCGGGGCCACGGACGCAGCGGTGCCGGCTCTCGGCACGGCGTGCATGGTCACCCGCGTGCCGACCGAGACCAGCCCCACGACCATCAGCACCACCGCCGAGATCGCGGGCAAGTGACGCCGCAGCGGCCCCGCCAGCGCCTGGATGCCCACCGCCAGACCGACCAGCACCGGCACCGTGCCGACCCAGAACGCCGCCATCACCAACGCGCCCCACCCCGCGTGCCCTGTACCGGCCGCCGTGATGGCGAACATGTACAGCCACCCACACGGCAGCAGCGTCGAGGCCAACCCCAGCAACAACGCCCGCCCCACGGGCGACCGCCCCCGCAACTTGCTCAAGACGCCTGAGTATGCCCGCTGCAACAGCGAACCCTGCGGCAGCTGCGGCAACCGCAAACCCAGCACCCGCGCCAACTGCACGGCGCCCCAGCCGAACATCGCCAGGCCCGCCGCAATCGCTGCCGTGCTCTGCAACCCGGCTGCCGAACCGGCAAGGTCCACCGCGTGCCCGACCGTGCCCGCCACCGCACCCAGCACGGCATAGGTCGTCAGGCGGCCGCCGTGGTAGGCCAGATGGCCCTGAGCGCGCATCCACCCGGTCGAGGCATCCGTTCCGGCGTAGAACGCGACAAAGCCGCCGCACATCCCGGCGCAGTGCAGGCTTCCCAACAGGCTTGCGCCCAGAACGGTCAGGAACAGGGTCAACATGGTTGGACTCGTGCGAAAGCGGGCCTCAGGGCACGTCAACGCGCAGCACTTGGGTAAAAACCTGCGCGCCGCGTTGGGCCGTCAGCCGGACTTCGTGCAGCCCCGGCTGGTCTAGCTTCAGGTCGGCACGATACCCCGGCCCCTCGGCCGTGGCCACCGACTCGACCCGCAAACCAGCGCGCGCATTGTGAAAAGCGAGGACGCTGACTTTCGCCCCGGTCACCGGCTGGCCCGACGCTTCGGTCAGGACGAACTGGAGACGAATGCCCTGCCCCGGCGTGCGTGTGGCTGTCGCCGCGGCCTTCCATCCCAGGTTCGTATTGCGACCGGCCTGGGCCATGTGGTCGTCCCAGGTCACGGCCTTGCGGTAGTAGTCGTCCTCGACGGCGAAGGTCGAGTCATTGGACAGCTTCGCCAACACCCAGCCGTTCATCGCGACGGGGCCCAGCAACAACAGACCCAAGAACCAAGGCCAAGCGCGTCCTTTCATGGTGCCGCGCCTCCCGCGGGTCCGAAGAGGGAAAACGGCAGCTTGCGCGTCAGCTTGTCGCCGTCGGACACCTTGACCATGACCCGCCGGACTCCGCTGTGAAACGACTTTGCGGGCGCCAGAACGAATGCGGTGGTGGTCACGGACTGGCCTCCTCGCACATGCAGCGGATTCTCGGGCACGACCAGTGTCACGTCAGGGAGCGGCTGCCCCAGAGAATCCTCAAGTGCGATCAAGTACTTGCCGTCGTCATCACCGTGCTGGTCCACGCGCACCCGCACCAGATTCGCCACCGAACCGTCGGGCTGCATGGAGAAGGCGTCGCCCAAGCCGCGCAGCACCGTAACCTCCGCCTCGCCGCGCCGCGCCACCGCGAACGCGAACAGACCGGCAATCACCAGCAGCAGCACCGGATACAGTACGACGCGCGGGCGCAGGATCTTGGGCCGCAGACCGGTTTCCAACGCTGCCTGTGACGTATACAAAATGAGGCCGCGCGGGCGCTTGATGCGATCCATCACGTTGTCGCACGCGTCGATGCACTGGGTGCAGCCAATACACTCGAGCTGAAGGCCCTTGCGGATGTCGATGCCCGTGGGACAAGTCGTCACGCACGCGCCACAGTCAACGCAGTCGCCGGCCTTGCGCTCCAGCGTTGTCTTCTCCAGCTTGCCGCGCGGCTCGCCCCGGGTTGCGTCATAGGCCACGATCAGCGACTTGCGGTCGATCAGCACCGACTGCAGCCGCGCGTAGGGGCAAGCCACCACGCACATCTGATCGCGGAACCATGCAAAATCGAGGAACATCAACACGCTGGTGGCAGCGATGACCGCAAAGCCGGCCGGGTGTTCGTGGGGCGGCCGCTTGATCCAGTGCGCCAGGTCGTCCACACCGACGAAGTACGCCAGAAAGATGTTCGCGACAACGACCGAAAGGACGGCATAGATCCCGAACTTCAGCCAGCGCCGCAGCGGAAAGCGTTGTTTGTCCAGCAGTTCTTGATTCTTGCGGCTACCCTCGATCAGACGCTCGATCGGCCGGAACACGAACTCGAGGTACACCGTCTGCGGGCAGCCCCAGCCGCACCACACCCGACCGTACAGCGCCGTCAGCAGGAAGATGCTGACGAAGATGCCGAGCATCAGGAGCATCAGCAGCACGCTATCGGTGGGCAGCAGCGTGACGCCGAAGAAGGTGAACTCTCGACTCGGAAGATCCAGCAGAATCGAAGGCTTGCCGCCGATGTGAATGAACGGCAATCCCACGAAGAGCGCGATGAGTCCCCACGCCGTCAGCAGCCGCCGTCGCCAGAACTGGCCCCGCTGAGGCACCGGCCGCATCCAACGTCGCGTGCCGTCGAGGTTCAGGGTCGACAGGACGGGTTCGTCGGGAGCGCGGAACGTCATGACTACTTCCCAGCCGCCAGCGGCTTCCAGGGATCCCCCTGCGGAGGCTTTCCGGCGACGTTGGTGTTGCGCAACGAGTTCACGTAGAGCACGACACCGTTCATCTCGTCCGGGGGCAGGATCTTGCCCCAAGCCTGCATGCCCTTGGCTTCTACACCCTTGGTGACGGTGGTGTAGATATCGATGAGATTGCCGCCGTGAATCCACGCGTTGTCGGTCAGGTTGGGACCGAGTCCGGGGGCCGCGTCGGTCACCATGCCGTTGGCCTTGGGGCCGTGGCAGGCGAAGCAGACGGTCTTGAACTTGGCCTCGCCCTTGGCGATCAAGTCCTTGTCGCCCACCAGCACCTGTAGCTTCTCTTCCGTCATCTGCAAGGCGGCGAGCTTGGCGTTGGCCTCTTCCTGAATCTTCATGTCGGCCACGTAGGCGTCGAGGCGGCCACCCTGCGGCTCGACAAACGCGAAGTAGGCCCAGTAACCGAGGGCAAACACCATCGACCCGATGAAGGCGAACTTCCACCACCCCGGCATGGGGTTGTCGTACTCGCGGATCCCATCGTACTCGTGGTCCATCAGGTTTTCGTCGTGCTGGCTCATGCGTCACCTCGGCGGTTCGTCGGGGTTCGTTCCGTTGCGGGATCAGAAGGCTGGGGCGGGTCGTCGTCCAGAAGCGGCAACTGCCCGGCGTCCTTCCACTTGGGATGGTTGCGCGGCAAATAGGTCCAGACAGCCTGGGCAAGGAAGACGATCAGAAAGAGCACGAGCGCCGCTTGGGCCCAGACCGAAAGGTCCATGTTTCCCATGATATCGCTCAAGCTCACGTCTTCCTCCCCAGGACCAGTCCGGTTCTGATGGTCATCAAGGTTGCACGGGCGGGACGACTGCCGGGGCAGGCGCGGCACCTGCTTCGGCGGCGGTTGGCGTCACGACGGCGGCGGCGTCAGGCGCTGCAACCGGCGTGGCATCGGCGGCAGGAGCCACGGCGGGCGCTTCCGCAGCGGCCTTGTCGCTGGCGGCCTTCTTCGCGGCGGCCTCAGCAGCAGCGGCCTCAGCAGCCGGACGACCGATGTCGACGCCAAGCCGCTGCAAGTACGCAACCAACGCGACGATCTTCTTGGTCTCGAGTCCCGGCTGGCCGCCCTCGGACACGATACCGGCAGCGATCAGCTTGGCCTGTGCGCGCGCAAGCTCCTCGGCGTTGTTCATGTCCTTGTTCAGGATAGCGCCGTAGGGCACGCCCAACATGACCATCGCGTTGACGCGGGACTGAATGCCTGCGTAGTCGAGATCCTCCGTCAACAGCCACGGGAACGGCGGCATGATCGACCGGGGCGTCATGGCCGACGGCTCGTTCATGTGCCGGACGTGCCACAGGTCTGACCGCCGGGTACGGTACGGAGTGCTGGTGCCTTCGCGCGCCAGATCCGGTCCGATGCGGCGCGAACCCCACTGGAACGGGTGGTCGTACACGAACTCACCGGGCTTGCTGTACTCGCCAAAGCGCTCGGTCTCTGCGCGGATCGGCCGGACCATCTGCGAGTGGCAGTTGTAGCAGCCCTCCGCCAGGTAGATGTCGCGACCGGCAAGCTCGAGAGGCGTGTAGGGCTGGACGGCATCGATGGTGGGGATGTTCGCCTTCACCAGGAAGGTCGGGATGATCTCGAACAGCGACGCGACGATGACGGCCAGTGCGGTCAACACCGTGAACTTGAAGGCCTTGCCCTCCCACGCGCGGTGGAAGTCCATGCGGATGAAGCTGGACCAGGCAGACTGGGTGGCGGTGCCGTGCGAGACATGCGCGTCGGACTTGGCAAGGGCGGGAGCCTCACCCGCCGAATCGGCGTACTGAGCCGGACGGGCCTTCCAGGTCTTGTAGAAGTTCACGCAGGCGAGGATGACGCCGGTCAGGTACAGCGTGCCACCGACGACGCGCACGATGTACATGGGCATCAGGCGCATCACGGTCTCGACGAAGTCGGGGTACGCGAGGCGGCCGGTCGAGTCGAACGCGCGCCACATCAGGCCCTGGGTGATGCCGGCGGTGTAGATCGAGACGATGTACAGCAGGATACCGATGGTACCGATCCAGAAGTGGACTTCCGCCAGCTTGCGGCTCCACAGCGGGGTCTGGAACAGGCGGGGCAGCAGCCAGTACAGCATGCCGAACGCCATGAAGCCGTTCCATCCAAGGGTGCCGGAGTGGACGTGTGCGATGGTCCAGTCGGTGTAGTGCGACAGCGAGTTGATGCTCTTGATCGAGAGCATCGGGCCCTCGAACGTCGACATGCCGTAGAAGGTGATGGCGACGACGAAGAACTTCAGCACCGGGTCTTCCGCGACCTTGTTCCACGCACCGCGCAGGGTCAGCAGGCCGTTGATCATGCCGCCCCACGAGGGCATCCACAGCATGACGGAGAACAGCATGCCCAGCGTCGAGGCCCACTCGGGCAGCGCGGTGTAGTGCAGGTGGTGAGGGCCGGCCCAGATGTACATGAACACGAGCGACCAGAAGTGCAGGATCGACAGCCGGTAGGAGAACACCGGGCGATTCGCTGCCTTGGGCAGGAAGTAATACATCATGCCCAGGAACGGCGTCGTCAGCACGAAGGCGACGGCGTTGTGCCCGTACCACCACTGCATGAACGCGTCCTGCACGCCCGCGTACAGCGAGTAGCTGCGCAGGAACGTCGCCGGCACCGACAAGTTGTTGAAGATGTGCAGGATTGCCACCGTCACCACGCTGGCCACGTAGAACCAGATGGCGACGTACAGGTGACGCTCGCGGCGCTTGGCGATGGTGCCGAAGAAGTTGATGGCGAAGACCACCCACACCACGGCAATCAGGATGTCGATCGGCCACTCGAGCTCGGCGTATTCCTTGCCCTGCGTGATGCCCAGAGGCAGCGTGACCGCGGCGGCGACGATGATCAACTGCCAACCCCAGAAGTGGATGGCGCTGAGCGTGTCGCTGAACATGCGGGCCTTCAGCAGCCGCTGCGACGAGTAATACACGCCGGCGAACACGGCGTTGCAGGCAAACGCGAAAATCACCGCGTTGGTGTGCAGCGGGCGCAGACGACCGAAATGGAACCAGCCGATGTTTAGCTGGGGCCAAGCAAGCTGTGCGGCAATCCAGACGCCGACGAACATGCCCACGACCGCCCATAGCACCATGGCGAACGTGAACTTGCGGACGATGGCGTCGTCATAAACGAACTTCTCGATGGGGCTACCCGTCGTGGACGTGGTCACGGCTGGACTCCTGGAGTGAGGGCTTCAGGGCGAATGGATGCGGTCAACAAAGCGAAGAACATGAAGCAGAGCAAGGACTTGATGTGGCGAACCAAGAGCGGACAAGGGAGAGAGTATGCCCGGACGCGCGAAGACTGGAAATCCCTGAACAAGCGCAACACGCAGTTGAACAGGGGTAACGTTTCCGTCGACACGTCAGGGCATTGGGTCACCCACGCTCCCCCCCCTGGCGCGTCGGCAGGCGGCCTTGTAACGCAATTCGAATCGGACCTCCATGGCCCTGATCAAGTCAATACTTGATCTGGATCAATTTCCATATGCCACAAGCAATCCCTCTGGACTCATCTGAACCAACCCACGGCCACCGCCACCGACTGAACGGAACGCTCCGGTGACGGGTCTCGAATCAAGCCGCCGTCGCCGTTCGCACTTCCCGGGCGGTCTGCTAGACTGCGCACAGTGGCGGAGGTTCCGTTTGCCTGCCGCCCGATCGGCCATCGGAGAAGCGACCCATGCCCATGCTGCGCGGCATCGAAACCACGGCGATCGGCAAGACCAAGACCGTCGAGGTCACCTACGAGAACCGGACCTACGTCGACCGCAACGGCAAGCCCGTCGCGCTGATCGACATGACCTGCTACGCCTGCAGCAACAGCTACTTCATCCTCGACAGCGACCCGATCGACTTCTGCCCGCACTGCGGCCGCCGCGAGGGACCGCCGTGGGCCTCGCACGACGAGGGCGTCGCTTGGGCGCGCCTGCATGATTTCAAGTGGTTGCGGAAGCTGGGGCTGGACGTCTACGGCCTGCGTCGCGGCGACGGCGCGTGGATGCTCGGGTTCGGGCGCAGCTCTGATGCACTGATTGGCACCGGGCGGTACGTCGAGGTTCGCTCGCTGCTCCCCGGCGGCGGGTAACGGAGGCCACCGTGATCGACCCCAACGTCCAGGCGAACCGGCAGCGGACGCTCGGCGTGGTCGTGATCGGCAACGAAGTCCTTTCCGCCAAGTTTCACGACGAGAACACCCCGCAGCTGCTGCACCGGCTGGCCGAGGCCGGCGTGCGTGTCGGTGAGGTCGCGATCCTGCCCGACGACGTGCAACGGATCGCCCAAGTGGTGCGCGACTTCTCGCGGCGCTTCGACTTCGTGTTGACCACGGGTGGCGTTGGCCCCACACACGACGATCGCACTTGGGAAGGCGTCGCGCTGGCACTGGGCCGGGACCTGGCGGTGCACGGGGCCATGGTCGAGCGGATCGCGGCACGCACGGGTCAACCGCTGACCGACGAACAACTGCGGATGACACGCCTGCCGCCAGACACCGAGCTGCTGGGGCCCACGGACCGCTGGCCGCTGCTGCAGTGCGGTAACGTCTTCGTGCTGCCCGGCGTGCCGTCCATGGTGGCGATGCGGCTGGACCTGATTTGCCGCCTGCTCGCGGGCCCCCGACCGCGATTGGCCACGGTCTTCCTCAGCATCGATGAGTGGTTGTGCGTGCCCGCCATCGACGCGACAGTGGCTGCGTTTCCCCAGCTCGACATCGGCAGCTATCCGATCTTCGACCACGGTGACCACCGCCTGCGGGTGACATTCGAGGGCTTCGAGGCGACGCCGTTGGTCGATGCAGTCGGCGATCTGCTGCACCGCGTCGGCCTGTCGCAGCTGGTGCGCATCGAGTGGCGCGGGCTGCCGGCCGACATGGCGCCCCCTGAGTGGGCGAGAGCGGGGGGGGCATGGCCACGTTGACCTCGCTGGATTTGCGCATCCGGATGACGCTGCTGCCGACCAGCTACCAGTTCGAGGCAGCGGACAACCTGTTCGACCTGAACTGGATCTGGGTCAAGGTGCGCATCTCGGCCAGCGGCCTGCCCGGCCATTTCGTCCACACGCGACTGGCGAGTTGGGAGCTCGCAAGCCTGGCCGAGAACACCGACCAGCTTGCGGACGGCCAGCGCGCGATGTGGCACCCGCGGTTCTTCGACTCTGGCCTGCACCTGTGGGTACGCCGGTCATCCGAGCGCAACGACACCTGCATCGTGACGTTGGTGCTGTCGCCGGTGACGGGCCCGTTGCCAGCGGACGCCCTGCCCTCGTGGCACGCCGACCGATTCAGGCACCCCGGAGGCGAGCTGGAGGGCGCGCGTTTCCAGTGTTCCCGCGCGGCGTTGGCCCTGTTCGCTGAGGAGCTGCGCGTCGCCTTGACCGACTTTCCCGTCAGGCCTGTGCAGAAGGCCGGCTGAGGGATCGATGCTTGCGGCATGACAGGACTTTGGCGTATCGTGCTGCGGCTCGATCCGAGGCGGATCGGCTTTGCGTCCCCCCAGAAGCAGGCGATGCGCTCCGCGACACACTGGCACCACCGCCATCGCAGCCCTCGCAGAGATCACAAGGAGTCTTGGAACATGAAGCGTTTTCTCGTGATCGGTCTCGTCTTGACCGCCGCGGCGGCTACGGGTTGCAGCTCCTCTTCGAGTGGCGGCGGCGGTGCGGGTGTTGTGACCCTTGCGGCTGGCAGTGCTTGTAACGCCGCGTCCAAGCAGGTCACCTGTTCATCGACCAAGTCGTCCGTACTCGCGTGCAACGGCACCGTCTATCAAGTCGCCACCACTTGCGCGGCCGGCATGCTCTGCGACAGCGCCACCTCGACCTGCAAGGCGACCAGCATCGACGGCAACGACACCACGTCCGACACCACGGTCACCGACGTTTCGGTTGTCGACACCACCGTTGACACCACCACGCCTGACGTCGCGGTGGACACTCCCAAGCCCGACACGGCCACGCCGCTGGGCGGCGACTGCGCTGCGAGCGACGAGGCTTGCATCTCCACGTGCCAGGAAGAGACGTGCGCAGACGAGATCACGGCTTGCACCGACGACCCCGACTGCACCGGCCTGATGCAGTGCCTGGGTGCTTGCACGGACGCCGCTTGCCAGGATACCTGCGCCAAGGACGCCCAGGGCAACGCGCTCGCGCTTGCCAACACGTTTGGCCTTTGCGTGCAGCTCAAATGCATCGTGGCCCCAGAGATGCCGTGCGACCAGGCCGCCCCTGACTTCCAGGACTGCCTGAACAGCTGCGCCCTCTACATGTGCATGAGCGAGATCGACACTTGCAGCGCCGACCCCACGTGCGCCACCGCCAAGGATTGCATCTTTGCCTGCGATACCGGCGCTTGCCAGCAGAAGTGCGCGACCGACGGCGGCGCGGGCGGCAAGAAGGCGTGGGACGAGCTGATTTGCCTCAACGACAAGTGCGTGGCCGACACCACCACCACCGATCCCGGCAAGTGCGCGCCGAACGACAACGCGTGCCTGCAAGAGTGCAACGACGCCAAGTGCGCGGATTCGTACGGCGCTTGCACGGGCGACACGGACTGCATGGGCATCCTGCAGTGCGCCCAGGCCTGCGGCAACGACAATGCCTGCGTGCAGCAGTGCGTGACGGACGGCGGCGCCGCCGCTTCGACCCTGCTGGACACCTGGCAGACCTGCCTGTCGGACAACTGCCTGTAACTTGCGGTTCTGATTCCTTTCGTGGACACCCCGCCCGCCCGCGCGCCCGCACCAGGAGGCGTCGCCATGTCGTCACAGCTCGTCGAGCAGGTCCGCCATGCCGGCGTCGTGGGCGCGGGCGGTGCGGGGTTTCCCACCCATGCCAAGATCGGGGCCAAGGCCGACGTCGTTCTCGCGAACGGCGCCGAGTGCGAGCCCCTGCTGCACACCGACCAAGTGATCCTCGAGCGTCACCCGCGCGAGGTGCTGGAAGGGCTGCGCCTGGTCGTGCAGGCCACCGGCGCCTCGCACGGCATCCTCGTGACCAAGAAGGTCTACGCGCACACCATCGCCGTGCTGCAGCAGCATCTGCCTGCCTTCCCCGAGATCCGACTGGAATTGCTGGATAATTTCTATCCGGCGGGTGACGAGCAGGTCCTGCTCTATGAGGCGACCGGGCGCATCACGCCTGAGGGCGGCATCCCGATCCAGGTCGGCGCGGTCGTCAGCAACGTCGGTACCTTGGCCAACGTCGCGGCCGCGGCGCAGGGCGAGCCGGTCGTGCGACGGTACGTGACGATGGTCGGCGAGGTGGCGCGACCGGGCGTGTACGAGGTTCCCGTCGGCACGCAATTCCGCGATCTGCTTGCTTTTGCGGGCGGTACGTCGCTGCACGAGTTCGCGATTCTCGCGGGTGGCCCGATGATGGGCTCGCTGGCCGCAGACGAAGACGAACCCGTCACCAAGACCTCGGGCGGCTTCTTCGTGCTGCGCAAGGACCACCAGCTGATCGCCTCGCGCCAGGTCAAGGCCGAGACCGACATCAAGCGTTCGATGTCGGCGTGCTGCCAGTGCCGCATGTGCACCGATTTGTGCCCCCGCAACAACCTGGGCCACCGCATCGAACCGCACCTGTGGATGCGCGCGGTGAAGTACGGACAGGATCTCTCGGCTGACCAGATCACCCAGGCCCACCTGTGCTGTTTGTGTGGCGTGTGCGAGGTCTACTCGTGCCCGCAGGGCCTGTCGCCGCGTCGGGTCGCCGCCGAGCTGAAGTCGCGGATGTGGAAGGCCAAGATCGCCAACCCATTCCGCAATCGCCCCGACGCCGTCAACGCCGAGCGTGGCTACCGCAAGATCGCCAAGCACCGCTTGCTGCACCGGCTGGGTCTGGTTCCCTACGACGTCGAGATGCCCTTCCGCGGGACGTTTGACGACGTCGATCGGGTGGTGCTCAAGCTCAAGCAGCACGTCGGCGCACCTGCCAGTGCACTGGTGGCCGTGGGCGACAGCGTCACGGTCGGTCAACGCATCGCCGACATGCGCGACGGTGCGTTGGGTGCCGCCATTCACGCATCGATCTCCGGACGGGTGGCCAAGGTCGACGACCGCGCCATCGTGATCCGGCGGGTCTGAGGTTTCTGCCATGCATTCAGACAGCTACCCCGAGCCCCAGGTCCCCGCCATCGGCCTGCTAGAGATGTCCAGCATCGCCCGCGGCGTGATTGCCTGCGACGCGATGGTCAAGCGGGCCGCCGTGACGGTCGTCATCGCCGCGCCCGTCTGCCCGGGCAAGTTCGTGATCCTGGTCGAGGGCGTCGTGGCCGACGTCGAGCAGGCGATGCAGGCAGGCCTTTACTACACGGGTCCGTCGCACGTGGACGACCTGCTGCTGACGCAGGTGCACCCGCAGGTACTGCCGGCCGTGCGCGGGACCACCAAAGTCGAGTCGCTGAAGGCGATTGGCATCGTCGAGACGTTTACGGTCGCGGCAACGGTGCTGGGCGCCGACGCGGCGTGCAAGGCGGCCGAGATCGAGCTGGTCGAGATGCGGCTGGCGGTGGGTCTGGGCGGCAAGGCGTACTTCACAATGACGGGCGAGCAGCACATGGTCGAGGCGGCCATCGCTGCCGCGGTCGAGAAGCTGGACGGCGGTCTGGTCATCCGGACCGAGATCATTCCCGCGCCGCACGGCGACATGGGCGACGTCGTCCTGTAGCGCGCGAGCCGGCGACCTGTCCAGAAACGGCCAAGGCTTCACTCTTTCGCCGACCAGGAGTATCCTGCCGGGCAGCAGCCTTGGTCCCCCCCGGCCAAGTCCAGCGGATGCCGAAAGCGTTGCAGTTCCGGATCCGGTGTCCGGCGAAGCTCATGGCTGCCTCTCCCCCCCCTGTCTCGCTCGAGCACGCCCCTCCCCCCCCGGCGCGCAAGGAGCTTCCCATGGCACAGTCCCTGATGGTCCTGACCGCCGACGCCAGCATCGGCAAGAGCGTGATCTCGCTTGGTCTTGCGGATCAGTTCGAACGTCACGGCGCCCGCACGTCCTACTTCAAGCCCGTCGGCACGTCGGTCACCGGCGACCTCGACTCCGACGTCTTGTTCGTCCACAAGGTCATGTCATCGAAGCTGCGGCCGCAGGATCTGGTGGCCGTCAGCACGGCCGACGTCTGCCGGGCGATTGCCGCACATCACTACGACGAAGTGCTGGACCGCATCCTGGAGGCCCACAACCGCCTCGCCCAGACATGTGACGTCATCATCTGCGAGGGCGTCGACAGCCTACGCAACTTCCCGTCGCTCGAGTCGGACTTCAACCTCGATATCGCCCGCAACATCGATGCGTCGATCCTGCTCATCGCCAACGGCCACAAGCTGGGGGTCGAGGAGGTGGTCTCGAGCATCAGCCTGACGAACAGCCAACTGGTGGAAAAGGGCGCCCAAGTCTGCGGCGTCATCATCAACCGCGTCGATGAGAAGCTGCGCGGTGACTTTGCTGAGGAAGCCCGCCGCCAGCTGCGCGCTGAGGGCATTCCGCTGTACGGGGTCCTGCCACACCTCAACGTGCTGTCCAGCCCCCGCATCCGCGATGTCGTGCGCACGCTGAAGGCCGAGATGCTGGTCGGCGACGAGCAGTTGGCCACTCGCGTGGGCAAGGTTCTGGTCGCGGCGATGGGGCTGGAGAACGCCCTGCACTACTTCGAGGACGGCAGCCTGCTGATCACCCCGGGAGACCGCGAGGAGATCCTGCTGGCCGCCGCTGCCGCCTATGGCTGCGACCACTGCCCGCGCCCCGCCGGTGTGGTGCTGACGGGAGGTTTCGAGCCTCGGCGCAAGGTCATGCAGCTGGTGCGGTCGCTGTCGAAGGGCAAGCTGCCGATCATGCGCGTGTCGCAGAACACGTACGAGACCGCGATTGCCGTCAACGCCATCCAGCCCGTGCTGGACGCTGAGCAGGAAGACAAGGCCTTGGCGATTCGCGCGGCGATGGAAGAGTTCATCGACGTCGACCGTCTGGTCGAGCAGCGGTTCGAGACGACCAAGCGTGTCGTGTCGCCGCAGCGCTTCATGCGCTCGATTCGCGACATGGCCAAGGGGCAGAAGAAGAAGATCGTGCTGCCCGAGGCCAACGTCGACCGCATCCTGAAGGCGACCGAGGCCCTGCGGCGCCAAGACATCGTGGACGTGGTGCTGATCGGCGACGAGTTGGAGATCCGCAAGTACGCCAAGCAGTTGGACGTGACCTTGGACGAGCACGTCGAGATCGTGAACCCCAAGACCGACCCGCGCTTCGAGCTGTACGTGCAGACGCTGCTTGACGCCCGCAAGCACAAGGCGATGCACGAGGACGTGGCGCGCGACCTGATGGCCGACCGCAACTACTTCGGCACGATGATGGTTCACTTGGGCCACGCCGACGGCATGGTGTCCGGCTCGACGACCACCACCCAGGCGACGTTGCGTCCCGCGTTCGAGTTCGTGCGCACCCGCCCCGGCATCCAGCACGTGTCCAGCATCTTCTTCATGTGCCTGCCGGATAAGGTGCTGGTCTATGGTGACTGCGCGGTGATCCCCAACCCCACCGCGGAGCAGCTGGCCGACATCGCGGTCGCCAGCGCCGAGACCGCCGCCGCCTTCGGCATCGAGCCGCGTGTCGCGATGCTGTCGTACTCGACGGGCGATTCGGGCAAGGGCGCAGACGTGGATCTGGTGCGAGAGGCGACGCAGCTGGTCCTCAGCCGTCACCCGGACATGATGATCGAAGGCCCCATCCAGTACGACGCCGCCATCGACCCCGACGTCGCCCGCACCAAGCTGCCGAACAGCAAGGTGGCCGGCCGCGCGACCGTGTTCATCTTCCCGGACCTGAACACCGGCAACAACACGTACAAGGCCGTACAGCGGTCCGCCGGCGCCATCGCGATTGGCCCCGTGCTGCAGGGCCTGCGCAAGCCCGTCAACGACCTGAGCCGCGGCGCCACGATCACCGACATCGTCAACACCGTGATCGTGACGGCAATTCAGGCCACGACCAACCCGGACTGACCCCCCGTCTGGACTTCGACTGCTCGGAACGCTACCCACTCCTTCGTCGCGGCCTGCCTTCCCCTCTCCGACGGCGTGCTGGGCGTGACGCCCCCGCCAGAGGTGCACCCAACCATGAAGATCCTCGTCCTGAACTGCGGCAGTTCCTCTATCAAATACCAGCTGTTCCGCATGCCTGAGGCGGACGTTCTGGCACGCGGCCTTGTGCAGCGCATCGGCGAGCCCATGAGCCAGATCGACCAGCAGAGCCCCGCCGGCACCTTCCGCCTCTCGGAGCCCGTGCCCGACCACGGCGTCGGTCTGAAGCGCGTCATCGAGATGATGACCCAGGGCGAGGGAGCGCCTCTTGGCTCGGTCGACGAGATCGCGGCGGTCGGCCACCGCGTGGTGCATGGCGGCGAGCGGTTTACCCAGACCGTCCTCATCGACGACGAAGTGATTGCGGCGGTCGAGGCAAACGTCGAGCTCGCGCCCCTGCACAACCCTCCGAACCTGCTGGGCATCCGTGTCGCGCGGTCGGTCATGCCGCACACGCCGCAGGTTGGCGTGTTCGACACCGCGTTCCATCAGACCATGCCGCCGCGCGCCTACCTTTACGCCCTGCCGATGTCGCTATACCGCGAGGGTCGCATCCGCCGCTATGGATTCCACGGCACGTCGCACCGCTATGTGTCGGCGCGGGCAGCGGAGTACATGGGGCGGTCGCTCGAGCACCTCAAGCTGATCACCTGTCACTTGGGCAACGGCGCAAGCCTCGCCGCCATCGAGAACGGTCAGTCGATCGACACGACGATGGGCCTGACGCCGCTGGAGGGTCTGGTGATGGGCACCCGGTCGGGTGACGTGGACCCCGGCATCCTGCTGTACCTGGCACGCAGCCGCGGCCTGTCCATCGATGCCTTGGACAAGCTGCTGAACAAGCAAAGCGGTCTATTGGGATTGTCGGGCAAAAGCAACGACATGCGCGAGCTGGAGAAACTGGCGGCCGATGGCGACCAGGATGCCGACCTCGCGCTTGACGTCTTCTGCTACCGGATCCGCAAGTATATCGGCGCGTACATGGCCGCGCTGGGCGGACTCGACGCCCTCATCTTCACCGGCGGAATTGGCGAGAATTCGTCGTACATTCGGGAGCATGTCTGCAAGGGTCTGGACGGTCTGGGCGTCTGCCTCGACGTCGGCCTCAATGCGACAGCTCCCCGTGGGTCCGAGTGCGACGTCAGCGCGTACGGCAGTCGTAGCCGCGTGCTGGTGGTGCCCACCGATGAAGAGAAGCGGATTGCGATGGACACCTACGCGCTGGCCACCGCTACCGCCAAATAGACCGCGGTCACCTGAGCTTGCGTGGGTCTACTTCGCCGACTCCGCGGTCAGCGCCGCCTCGACCGCCTTGGCCAATTCGATCGATGCGGCCTTGTCGCCGGCCATGTTCATCACGGCGACCAGGCACCCCGTCTCGCCGTCGATGAAGCTGACGCTGTGCGTGCCCATCATCGATACGTAAAGACCGCCCTTGCCGATGGCGACGTCGGACGGTGGCTCCGTCTTGAAGCGGGCACCCTGCTTGATCATTTGCTCCTTCATCTGCGGGATGAACTTGTCGTCGAAGGTCCCACCGCACGTGTAGTTGACCGACGCGGACTTGAAGTCCGGCAGCTCGAACTTGCACGCCATCTGGTCCACCATGACGGAGTCGGCGCTGGCCTTGCCGTCCTTCAGGAACTTGTCCCGCAGGTCCGCAGGCAACAGCTTGTCGCAATCGAGCGCGTACTTGCCCATCTCGAGCGGCGGCAACATCGGGGGCTTCAGCGCCGCGGCGACGTCCTTGGCCAGATCGGTGACCTTGTCGCCCTCGCGGTAGGCCGAGACCGTCACGTGGCAGTCCGCGTCGTCGTCGTAGAACTCCAGCTGGGTGTCAGACCCGAACGCGGCGCGTCCCAATCCGACGATGGCAGGCTTCTCTTTCTCGACGGCCTTTTGCTGGAACTGCTTGAGCGTCGTGGTGCGCCGACAGTCGTACGTGATGTGCCACGCAAGCCCGCCGTCCTTGTTCACGGAACACATCAGCGTGCGGTTGACCATCGAGCCAGCCTGCAGCTCGGCACCGCCCATGTACTTGGTTCGCAGCGCCGCTGGCACCAGCTTGTCACAGCTCAGGTCGCCGCCGCCGGTCGTCGCGGTCGCCAGCGCAGTCGGATCGCCCGCCGCAAGGGCCTCTCCCACCTTCTTGGCCGCCGCCTCCGGATCCTTGGCCACCTCTTCAGCCGTCAGACCGCCCGCCTTGGGTACCGGGGGCTTGTCTGCCGCCGCGTCCTTCTTGCCACAGGCCGTCGCCGCCAACGCAAAGGCCATCGCCACCGCTACCCAACGCATGTTCGTCATGAAAGTCGCGCCTCGTTACGGGCCAAGCTGGTGTCTATTCGCCTGAGCAGAGGCCCGTAATGGTCCACTCAGGGGTAGTGGCGAATGGTGTGCTGGACGAAGTGCGGCGTCAATGGCGCGGGAGCGGGTTGTCCGGACCGGGCGATTTGCCTGCGAACCGTCGGCACAAAACAACAAAAGCCCGCGTTTTCACGCGAGCTTTCTTGGTGGAGGCGCCGGGAGTCGAACCCGGGTCCGGAAACGTTCTACGGTACCCTCTACGTGCGTAGTCGTCGGATTTGTACCGGATGGAGTCCCCCCGTCGACCGGGTACTTCCACCAGAGTCCAGAAAAGTCTCGCCCTCACGCGCCTGGACATCGCGCTTGGACCAGCCCACTGAAAAGGCGACGACCGAACCCAGTGGGCACGGTTCGGTCGTCGTCGCCGGAAGGGTTTTTAAGCCTTACGCAGCGAGAGCAAGTTCAACGTTGTCGTTGGCACTTGTAAGTTGCCCCTTTTTGACGCGGCCTGAGGCACCGCGGCACGCCAGCACAGCTTCACTGTCCCCGTCGAAGCCGTTACGCCCCCAGTTTTCACAGAACGCCCCGTCCGATGCCGCTTGCGCGCTCTTTCGGGGATGCAAGGGACAGCATAGGCCGCCACGGGGGAGAGTCAACCGGCGTCGGGGCCGGCAACGTCCGGTGGAGCTTCCAATCCGCCCGATCCGGGCAGCCCAACGACGCGCAACAGCTGCATGTCCAGCCGCGGCAAATCGGCCAACAGCGCCTGCAACTGCCTGATGGCCAAGCCGTTGGACCGCTGGACCTTGCGGGCGAGGATGAGCTCGTTCTTCAGCGAGTGCTCCCACCCGGCCAATTCGGTCACGGTCACTTGATAACCGTGCGCCTCGAGCAACAGTGCGCGAACCACGTTGGTCAGGTGGGCGCCAAACTCGCGGCGGTGCCATGCGTGGCGCCACAGTGGTCCCAGCCCGGCACGAACGCCCGTACCGCCGCCCAGCAGGCGCGCCACTTCGGCCTGACAACACGGGACCACAGCAATCAGCGGGGCTTGTGCGCGAATGCCCAAGGCCAGCGCATCGTCCGTCGCGGTGTCGCAGGCGTGCAGGGCCACGACGGCGTCGATGCGGATAGGGCCGTCCTGCACCTCGGCCGCCCAGTCCGCCACGGTCCGTTCTGCAAACAGCATCCGGTCGTAGCCGAGCCGATGCGCCCGTTCCTTGCCCCTGGCCACAAGCTCGGGCCTGACCTCCACCGACCACAGCTGTCCCCTGCCCCGCGGCCCGAAGAACAGCTCGTACAGCACGAAGCCCAGATAGGCGTTGCCCGCGCCTGCATCGACCAGCACCGGCTCTGGCTGCCGCGCAAAGGCGTCGTCGATGCCGGGTCGCAGCAGGTTGGCCAGGTGGTTGATCTGCTTGAGCTTGCGTCGCGTATCGGCGTTCAGGTCGCCCGTGCGGGTCAGCAAGTGCAGCTCTTGCAGCAGGGCGGCGGACTGATCGGGCAGCAGCTCGCGGTGCACGTCGGACGCGGCGACGGCGACACGCGCTGGCGTGGGCGCGGGATTCGGCGCTCGGTGGAACTTGCGGGAGGCCATGGACGGGTCCTGATGCGGCCGGGCTGAAGGTCAGCGGTGAAGCTCAGCCGACACGGTCTCGTTTGCCATGCGCAGGCGCTTGGTCAGCACGCGAATGACACCGCGGGCCAGCGTGGGATGCAGGTCAAGCAGGTCCTGAAAGTCATCACGGGCAATCGCCAGCAAATCCGCGTCCTTGCGCACACGAATCGAGGCACTTCGCAGGGATTGGTCCAGCAGCGCCATCTCGCCGAAGCACTCCTTGGACCCCAGTGTCGCGACGACCTCGCCGCCGTGCAGCACCTCGACCTCGCCTTCCAGCAGGACGTAGAGGTGGTGGGCGGGCTGCCCCTCCGCAAACACCAGATCGCCGGCTTCAACATGCGCGTGCTGGACGATCTCGGTCAGCGGCAGCAGCTGCTCGCCACTCAAGTCGCTGAACAGGGACACGCCCTTCAGCAAGAACACGAGATCCATCGCATCGCGGCCCACCTTCGCCTCCTGCGGTCGCTGCGCCCACTCCCACACGCGCTCGAGCCACGGCTCGACGGTCGCGAGGATAGGCGGCATCTGCTGGGGCGTCGAGTGGATGCCGGGCAGCGGAGTGAAGGCCGAGTCTTGCTGGCCGGAAGCGCGGTCACCGGCCTCGACCAAAGCCACGAACGGACGCAGCACCGGGTCACTGACGTGCTGGTCAAGCAGCTCGATGGCGGTCGAGCGCGCGCGCACGTCCTTGCTGCGGTAGTGCAGCCACGCCCGGTGCATCGCTGCACGCGAGCCGACGAGACCCAGCAACCGGAAGCCGCGCAGGTCGGCGCGCAGTCGCGAGGCGTGCAGCTCAGAGAGGAAGTGCAGGTGCGGCACGGTCGTGGCGGCGGCCAATGCCTCGATCTGGTCATAGGCAAGCAGCAACTCGATCTCGTGCGACATCCGCATCCGCAGCCAGTCGAGCGGCGGGTGCGGGCGGTCGGGCTCGCGGGCGATGCGCCACAGCACCAGCAGGGCGTGGTCTCGCACGAAGTCCGAGTGGGCATCGGCCTGTCGCATCAGCAAGTCGACGGCCTTGGCGTTGCCAAAGCGCTCGATGACGCGCATCACCCGCAAACGCAAGGCGGGAGGCAGCGTGGGGTCGGCAAGCTGCTCGTCCAGCAAATTCAGCACCGCGTGGCCATAGCGGAACAGCGCGTCAGAGGCGGCCTGCACGAGCTCGCCCCGGCCCAGGCTGCGGACCAGCGGCCCAACGAACTCGGAAGACCCCACCTGCCCCATCGAAAGCACTGCATTCAAGCGAACTTGCGACGACGGATCCTCCAGCATGTGGACCAGATCTGGCCCACCGTCCACCGAGAAGACGCTGGAAATGTAGGCCGCCCGGGCCCGGCGCGGAATACTGTCGCTGCGCAAGTCCGCAGCCAGATCGGCGCCAACGCTGCGAGGCTCGTCGACGCCTGCCGCCTTCATCCACATCAACGCCAAACGGGCCACGCCAGCGTCGGAATTCTGCACCAGCGGCGTGATCTTCGGCGCCAGCGAGGGGTCCTTGACGCGCAGCAGCAACCGCAGCACCTCGCGCAGCACGGGCGGGGCGGGGTCGGTCGCCAGCAGCGATTCGAGCAAGTCGCGGCTTGGGGTCAAGCCCAGGTCGTTCAGCAGCTCGAGACCCAGACGCGCCACCTCAGGATCCGTGTGGCGGGCAGCGGGATCGAGGTCGGCGATGGTCAACGGCAGGCGCGAGTCGCGAGCGATCTTCAGCGCTTGCAGCGTCTCGGCGACACCGCCCCGGGCACAGCGCTGCCGCACTTCGATCAGGGCCGAACGCTCCAGCAGGGCCCTGGTCTGTGGGTCCACGTCGGCGTCGACTCGGCGCGCGCGCAGGCCGGCCAGCAGCGCGCGTCGATAGTGGGGACCGATGCTCCACCCCAGACCGATGACCCCCAGACACGCCAGAATCGCCGCAGGTGCCAGTAGGCCCAAGTGCTGTGCAGACGGCGCGAGCAGCAGCAGGACGCCGGAGACCAGGGCCGTTGCGATGCGATAGACCACGCCGTCGATCAGCGTCTTGGCGCGCTCGCCCTTGCGCATCTCCAACGGCATCACCAGCAATTGCATAGCGTTCTTGGTCAGTGCGAACTGCGTCACCCGCTCTGCGAACGAGGTCGCCGCAATCGCCCAGAAACCAAAGCCCAGCCCCATCACGGCCGTCAGGAAGTAGGCAGAGCTGCCCAAGGCCAGCAACACCGCACTTGCCGAGATCGCCATGCCGATGCCGACGACACGGACGATTCGGCCGGTCGCCAGCAGCGCGACGAAGAACGCGACGAGGTTCGAGAGGCCGTAGTAGATGCCCAGGAATCCGGCGAGTTCGTCGCGGTCGTAGCGCAGCTTCAGCTCTGTGCTGAACTGAAAGTCGATGATGAGCGACGCCGCCTGCAGCAGAAACACGAGTCCCGCCAGCCGTCCCAGCAAGGGAGAACGCCAGATGCTTGCAACGCCGCGGGTGACCTCCGGAAACCAGGCACCACCGGCGGGGGGCGACGAACGGACCGGCCGCCCGGAGACTTCGGGCACCTCGATCGGCGACGAGTTGTCGGCCGCCGCCCGCGACAACGCCTTGACGATCTTTTCGACGCGAATCAGCGGGAAGACCAGCATCAGCAGCGCGGGCACCATGAGGTTGCGCGCACCCGATACCGGCAGCAGCGCATGGACCAGACCGCCGCCCAGCGCCGCGCCCAGCGTCGACACCGCGGCCAGCACAGGGAACAGCCGCTTGCCTTGCCTGGCCGGCACCAGCGCCGACATCATGTTCCAGGACTGGATCAGCAACAGGTGGGCGATGCCGGTGCACCATACCAGCTGGATCAGCGCAACCCAGTGCGGCGACAGGGGATAGGCCGCCTGCAGCGCGGCGAATGACAGCACCGCCAGCGCCAGCAGACCGACGAACCGCGGAACCAGCGCCACCCGCTCGATGATCGCCACGTACCCCAACGACGCGAGCGCGGTGAACAGCGCCGAGCCCAGAAACATCAGCGGCAGCATCGCCACGCTGTATTCGGTCAGGAACACGGCACGGGTCGATGTGGCGACGATGACGCTGGCGGCGGTCACCACCGTGAACAGCGGCGTCACCAGCATCAGGACGGGGCGGTCGGAGCGCCGCAGGGCGAACAGTCGGTTGAGCGACCATCGCTCCATGCGGGCGGGCATCGACCCCGAATCGGTTGCGTTGGCCGCGGGAATGTTGGAGCGGGAGCCGGCCATCCATCCTCGAAAAGTGCAGGTACCGAGCGCTGTCGTCCGGCTCTCGCGACCGTACTTCACCATGCGGAACGTAGCTTGACCAGAGCCTTTGCGCGCCGGGGAGTCCGTACCGGCGTCGGCGGCGGTTTCTGTCCTGGCGGCTCGGTCAGGCGCAGTAGAGCACGACGGCTGAGGTCGGCTGGACGCGCACGGTCACGCCGCCGTCGATGGGAACGACCTCTGCATTCTCAGCGCCGAAGAGCAGCCACCAAGCTCCGCCGGGCACGTTGAACCAAGCCTCACACTCGGATTCGCCGTTCAGCAGGACGGCCAACCGTCCCCGCGAACCGTCGATGCCGTAGCCCAGCGCCCAAGTGCAGCTGCCGGCCAGGAAGTGCATCGCCTCGCCGGTGGAAAACGCAGGCAGCAGCCAGTCTTTCCGCAAGGTGATCAGGCGCCTGTACTCATCGACCAGGTCGGGATTGGCAAGGCGTTCCGTCCAGTCCAGATGGTTGGTCGCGTCGTCGCGATTGTAGCTGTTGCCGTCCAGATGCCCGCGAGTCGCCCCCGCTTGGACTTTGGAACGCCCCCACTCCTGCCCCTGCGCGACCATCACCGACCCACGCGACAGCAACAGCAGGGCAGCGGCAAGCTTGTGCACGCGCAGGGCTTGGGGCGTCAGCTCGGCGACTTGCTGGCGCTCGACTTGCTCGTCGAAACGAACCTCACCCAGCGCCAGACGAACGAAGTCACCCAAGGTGTAGTTGTCGTGCGACTCCAGGTAGTTCAGGGACAGCTTGGGCGTTTCGAAGTGCCCACCGATCACGCGCTCCCACCCGCCCAACAACGCCGCGATCTCGCTGCGTGGCGCGCCACCGTCGCCCCGGCCGAACAGGAAGCCACGGCCAGTTTGCGGGTGATTGCCCTTCAGGCCGTTGCGGAAGCGGTCATTCCAGACGGTGTGGCCAAACTCAGCCAAATCACCGGGCCGGTAGCCAGCCATGCTCCACGGCTCGGAAATCAGGATGGCGTGGGGGTATTCCTCACGCGTCGCCGTGCGGACGTCGCGCAGCGTGCGGTCGTCCAGAATGGTGGCGAGGTCCAAGCGGAAGCCATCGACATGGTACTCGCGCATCCAGTGGCGCACGGCGTCCAGCACCAGCCGATGCATGGCGGGGTCGGAGGTGTTCAGGTCGTTGCCGCAGCCGCTGTGCGACCGCAAGGTCACGCCGTCGGACTCGCGGTGCAGCCAAGTGCCGGGGTCCAGACGCGTCAACGGGTTTTCGTCGTGCGTGGAGACGTGGTTGAACACGACGTCGATGATGACGGCGATGCCGGCGCGGTGCAGTGCGCGCACCATCCGTTTCAACTCGACGCCCGGGTCGTGGAAAGTTCCGTCGGGATCGACGCCCACCCACTCGTCCCGCACTGCATTGGCCCCCCGGAGCGAGTAGCGCTCCGTGGGCACCAACAGGAAGCTGGGCATGTAACCCCAGTGATTCACCCCGGTTGGATTGCCCCAGTGGGAAGGCTGTCCAGCCGGCGGGTCGATGGGCTCGAGCACCGGAAACGAGGTGACCGGCATCAACTCGACGCAAGTGATGCCCAGGTCCCGCAGGGCCCCCAAGCCCCCCGGGGCAGAAGCGTCGGCCAGACCAAGATAGGTCCCCGGATGCGGGTTACCGGAGCTGGGATGCATCGTGAAGTCACGCACATGCACTTCGGAGATGATGGCGTGGCCCACGTCGGTCCCAGGCCGCACGTCGCCCTGCCAATCGAAGACCGTGCGCTGCGCGACCGACCATGTGGGGTGGCCGACGCGGAATTGGCGCGCGACCGCCAGCGACCATGGGTCGGCGATGTCGAAAGTCTCGCCGCCTTGCACAACGCGGTAGCGGTAGTACGGCGCGGGGTCCGCTTGGGCGACCTCCCAAACGAAGCCGTCGCCGTCCGTTACGCACGCCATGGGGCGCACGACCTCGTCCGCGGCCTCCGGATGACGCCGAAGGACAAGCGAGACAGCGGTCGCCTTGGGCGCGACCAGCCGGAACACGCGCTCGGACTCGACCCAGCCGAGCGCCTTCGACGGCCAACCTTGCATAGGGATTCCTGCGGCGAGGGAGGGGACTAGATACAGGTGCCCGACAGGCACATCTTCTGCCCGTTGGCGCAGAGGGTGCCCGTCAGCTTCTTGCCGACGATGCACTGGCCCATCGCACACACGTCAGGGCTGGTGCAGTCGTTGCCGTCCTCACAGGGCACGGCGTCCAGCTTGACCGAAGTGCAGAACCCGGTCGCCGGGTCGCACGCATCGACTGTACAGGGGTTCTCGTCGTCGCAATTCACGGGGTTGAGCTTGCACTTGCCGTCCACACACTTATCGAACGTCGTGCACTTGCTGCCGTCGTCGCAACCGGAGCCGTCCTCCAACGTGGTGAACACGCACTTGCCGGTCTCGGTGTTGCACGAGTCGGTGGTGCAAGGGTTGTCGTCGTTGCAGACGGTCGCGGCGCCGGGCTTGCACTCGCCGAGCCAGCACACGTCGCCCACGGTGCACCCGTTGCCGTCGCTGCAGACCAGGGTCACCGGCAGGTACGTACAACCCATCTTGGGGTCGCAGGAATCGTTGGTGCAGCTGTTGTCGTCGTCGCAGGACTTCGACTGGGTCGTGCACACGCCGCCCGAGCAGACGTCGGGGCCGGTGCACGCGTCGCTATCGTTGCAGGAGTTCGCGTTGGGCGTGAAGACGCAGCCGCTCTTGGGGTCGCAAGAGTCGTTGGTGCAAGCGTTCTTGTCAGAGCAGAACACGGGACTTGCGACGCAGGAACCGGCCGCGCAGATGTCGTCCTTGGTGCAAGCGTCGCCGTCGTCACATGGCCCGGGCGTGACGGAGTGCTTGCACTTGCCATCGACGCAGTAGTCGGCCGTGCACGCGTTGCCGTCCGAGCAGTCCATCAGCTTGCCGCTGCACTTTCCGGCGGCGCAGACGTCCGACCCGGTGCACGCGTCACTGTCGTTGCAGGGCAACGCCGCCTTGGGATACGTGCAGCCCTTGGCCGGCTCGCAAGTGTTGGCGGTGCACTGGTCGCCGTCATCGCAAGTGGCCGAGATGTCGACATGTTCGCATTTGAGGTCGGCCGTGCAGGTGTCGGTGGTACACGCGTTCAGGTCGTCGCAGCCGTTGTCGTCAGTCGCCCCGTCGCAGTCGCTGTCCAAGCCATCGCACAACTCAGCCCAAGGCTTGGCAGCGTCGCACGGGCTCAAGCCCACGCTGGTGCAATACCGTTCACCAGGACACTTGCCGATCAACTGACCCTTGCCGTCAAAGGCGGTGGCGAAGCACACGGTGGCGAGGCTGTCGTTCTTTGCGGCAAGGCTGCAATTGCATACGCCGTCCAACGGCACGCACTGCTTGGACTTTCCGCCCTCGAACACATCGACTTCCGCGCACTTGTAGCCCACGGGGCAGTCGGTGGTCGCCGCACAATACGGCGCGCAATACCAACCGGACTTGCCCGCGTCACCGGCCGGCGCGACGCAGCGTGCGTTCACGTCCGCCGGGGAGATGCAGCCTTGCGTGCCTTTGCACGGGTTGCACGCGTAGGGCGAGCGGGGCACGCAGAGCTTGAGCGCGTTGGCGTCGGCCAGGGTGACGGTTGCGCACTTCTTGCCCGCGGTGCAGGTGCCCGTGGCGGTGCAGGGTCCTGCGCACACCTTGCCGGTAGAGCTGGGCACGCAACCGCCACCGGGACAGTCCGCGTCGACGGTGCACTCACAGCCGGGCTTGCCGGGACAGCTGGTCTCGGTGTCCGGGGTCACATCGACGATGGCGACATCGTCCACGTCGCTTTCGTCGGTGACTTCCGCGCCGGTGTCGGGATCGGCGCTGGAGTTGGTCTCTGAGCTGCAGCCAAGCCAGAGCCCGCAGCAAGCGAACAGCGTCGCCGCCACAAAGCCGGGTGTGCAGTCAAGGCCGGGGAAAGTGAACGAGAGGGGCGAGATGCGAAGTTGCACGGCGTCGATCCTGTGCTGCGGGGCCGCTGCGCAGCCATGTAGGCGTGGCCATACGACGTTTCCGGCGGAAGTCAAGCTCATGGGCGTTTGCCGCCCCCCATCGAAAGTGGGTTGATCCGCCGGTTGGAAGCCGTCTTGCGGCACAGCTTAGCACATTCCGCCGCGGGCTCGTGCGAACGGTCCAAAGGGCACGCGGCAGGACACTGCGACGGGCCCGTGGTATACACCGCGCGCCCAGCCGCCCATCGCAGCGGACCCAGCCGGAGCCGACATGTCCGACCGCTTCTACGTCACCACGCCCATCTACTACGTCAACGACCGCCCGCACATCGGCCACGCCTACTGCACCGTTCTGGCCGACGCCGCACGCCGCTATCACCGCCTGATCGGGCAGCCGACCTACTTCGTCACCGGCACAGACGAACACGGTCAGAAGGTCGAGCAGGCGGCCGCCAAGCGCGGCATCGAGCCCCAGGCCCACTGCGACGAATTGCATCAGGCCTTCAGGGACCTGTGGCCGACGCTGGACGCGGCGCCGGACCAGTTCATCCGGACGACCGAGCCCCGGCACAAGGCGGTGGTCCAGCGGGCGCTGCAACAGCTGTGGGACCAGGACCTCATCGTCGCCCGCACCTTCGAGGGCTGGTACTGCACGGCCGACGAGCGCTTCTGGACGGAAAAGGACCTCAAGGAAGGCCAGTGTCCGGACTGCGGCCGCGCCGTGTCCCGTCTGGCTGAAAAGAACTACTTCTTCCTGATGAGCCGCTACCAGAACCAGCTGATCGAGGCGATCCGCAGTGGGCGCATGGAGATTGTGCCCGCCAACCGCGCCAACGAGGTGCTGGGCTTCCTGCGCGAGCCCCTGCAGGACCTGTGCATCTCGCGCCCCAAGGAGCGCCTGAAGTGGGGCATCGACCTGCCCTTCGACCCCGACTACGTCACCTACGTGTGGTTCGACGCGTTGCTGAACTACGTCACGGCGATCGGCGGGATGGACGCGCTGCCGCCGACCGGGGCGGGCAACACGCCGTCGCGGGGGCTGAACGGCCAGACCTCGTTCGAGACCTGGTGGCCTCACGTCACACACTTTCTGGGCAAGGACATCCTGACGACCCACGCCGTGTACTGGCCCACGATGCTGATGGCGCTGGGTCTGCCGGTACCGCATCGACTGGTGACGACGGGCTGGTGGCTCACGGACAACGCCAAAATGTCCAAGACTTCCGGCAATGTGGTGAGCCCGCTGTCGATGAAGGACAAGTACGGCTCGGACGTGCTGCGGTACTTCCTGCTGCGCGAGATGGCGGTGGGTCAGGACTCGAACTTCAGCGAAGAGGCTCTGGTCCGGCGCAACAACGCCGATCTGGCCAATGATCTGGGCAACCTGGTTCAGCGTGTGATGGCCTTGGCGATCAAGCACTTCGACGGCAAGGTGCCTACCCCGCCCGCCGACCGTGCGCCCAGCGCTGCGCTGGCGGCTGCCATCGCCTACGGACGCTATTTGGTCGACGGAAACCCTCAGAACGACGGCCAGTTCGGCGACGCAGGCCCGCTGCGCGACAGTCTGGCGCAGATGAAGATCCACAAGGCCGTCGCGGACACGATGGGTCTGGTGCAGCGGCTGAACGGCGTGTTGACGGCCGACGCCCCGTTCCATTCGGTCAAGACGGACAAGGACGCTGCGGCGGTGACGCTGTACAACGCCTTGGAGGGCATCCGTTTTGCCGCACATCTGCTGGAGCCCGTGCTGCCGCGGACGTCGGCCGAGATCCTGCACCGCATCGGCTGGACCGGCGGTTGGCGGTCGCTGGACGACCTGCGCTGGGGAGAGCTTCCCGCAGGTGCGCCGCTGAGCGAAGGCCCGCCCATGTTCCCCAAGGCGAGCTTCATCGTCGAGCCGCCGGTTGCCGCCGCGACTGAGCCGGTTGCGCCTCAAGTCGCTGCGCCGGAACAGCCCCTCGAACCGCCGCCGCCGTTCGCCGAAGCCATCGACATCGACGCGTTCGGCAAGGTTGACTTGCGCGTGGGCCGGGTCGTTCTTGCGGAGCCAATCCCCAAGAGCAAGAAGCTGTTGCGTCTGTTGGTCGATCTGGGAGAGGCTGAGCCTCGTCAGATCCTCGCGGGCATCGCCGAGTCGGTCGCGCCAGAGGTGCTGAAGGACCGCCAGGTGCTGGTGCTGGCCAACCTGCCGCCCCGCACGATGATGGGGCTGCAGAGCCACGGGATGCTGCTGGTGGCGGAAGACGGCCGCGGTGGACGCACGCCGATGTCGCCGGCGCGGGAAGTGCCGCCGGGGTCACCGGTCCACTAACACATTCAAAGACAGGGCGTTACTTGGCGGGCTTACCCTTGGCGGCGGGTTTGGCCTCGTCCTTTTTCGCGTCGGCCTTGGCGCCGGCGGGCTCGGGCAGCACCTGACCCAGTGAGGTGACAACGGGCTCCTTGGTGGCGATGCCGTCCACGGCCACTTCGACGCGCGTCCCCGTGATCTTCTTGATCTTGCCAGGATACATCATGCCAACCCACGGCGCCTGGACGGCCTGTCCAACCTTCAGCGCGGGCTTCAGCGGAATCGGCGTCAGGTCCTTGGCGGCGAAGATGCCGACGCGACCGGCAAAGCGGCGGGTGACCCACTGGTCACCGCTCTGGGCGATCAGCAGCACCTGATGGGCACGCCCCTCCTCCTGTGCCACCGCGAAGTTGCCCGGGTTCAGGCCCTCAGTCTGCTTGGTGACCTCGCGCAGGTCCTTGATGGCCGTGACGCGGTCCTCAGGCCAGCTGTCGGGCAAGTTCGTGTACCGCACGCTGATCTTGTCGGTGTCGATCTTGGTGACGATGGCGTGCTTGAGCTCGCCCGCCCACTCTGCCAACACCATGTCGCCGGGCTTGACGTCGGTCGCGGCGTTCACACCCGCAGGAATCACGAACAAGCCCGTGACCTTGAACGAGCCGCCGCCCAACTCCTTGATGGTCAGGACGTCACCCTTCGCCTCGCCCAAGTCATAGGCGAACAGGCGATACACCGCCGTGGCGCTGTCATAGGTGCGGTCCTTGCCCTGCGTCAGGATGAAGACCCGACTGCCGTCCTTGGCCGAAGTGCCGCGGGCGGGCAGGCTCCACACGTTGCGCAGCGGGTCAGGGGCGGCGGCAGCGGGCTCTGCGGCGTCGGTTGCGGTCACCACCGCCGGCAGAGCCTCGGGGGCCTTGACGGCAGAGGCCGCCACGGGAGCCGCAGCCAGCGAAGCCGAAGCCGCAGGCGCGTCCTTCTTGCAACCTTGCACGGCCAGAGCGGCCAGAAGCACGCCACTCGCGAGAGCCAGATTCGTCAGCTTCATGGCAAATATCCTCAGCAACGGATCAGGCGCGCACGCCGGACCCAAGGGTTCAGAATCGTTCAACCTTCCAGCCGTCCGCCGTCTTGGCGAAGATGGGCTTCAGCTCACGGCCTCCGCCAGTCGGAGTCAGGACGACCTGACGGATGCCGGCGCTGTCGCCCGGTCCCTCCGACACGTCGAAGCCGCCCTCCATCAGCGCCGCGTAGCGGTCCATGTGACGCCACAGACGCTCGCCGTTCTGCGGCAGGGCCTCTCGCAGCGTCGTCGCCAGGCGCGGGGTCAGCTTCCCGACCAGCCCGTCCAGATCGCGCGCCTTCATCGCCCCACGCAAGGAGCCCAGAACCGCGCGAACTTCCATCGCCGAAACGCCACCTTCCGCGGTCACGGCATCTTTGCCCGCCGTCGGAACGCCGCCCTGCAGTCGCGCCGCGCGCAGCACCTGGCGCACCGGGTCGCCGGCGGGAACGTCGATCAGCCGCTGGCCACGCCGTGCAGCGACCTCATACGCCGCCCGGTCAATTCGGCGGTTGCGCGCCGTCGGTCCGGGCAACTCCGGAACAGCATTGACTTCCCGAGTCGCCGACTTGCGCGGAAGGACGCTGGAGCCGGGGATGGGACAGCGGTGGGGTTCAACGCTGCAGTCGACGGGCTCTGAGCACGCGGCAGTCAGCAGCAATGACGCTGCCACGGCAGCCCGCCAAGGCAAGGCGGACGCCAAGGCGGAAGGCACCTGTCGGGTCATGGAATCCTCACGTGGCGGCAGAAGGCCCCCGAACCCTCGCGCGGCAGGGGCCGGGCGCGGCCTAGTGGCGGATGATGCGCACCGCGTCGAGGGTGACGGGCTTGCGGGGGCGGTCGTTGCGGTCGCGCGGCGTATTGGCGATCTTCTGAACGATGTCCATGCCTTCGACGACTTCACCGAACACTGAGTGGCGGTTGTCGAGGTGGGGGGTGGCGTCGCAGGTGATGAAGAACTGGCTGCCGTTCGTGTTCGGACCCGCATTGGCCATCGACAGGATGCCGGCGCGGCTGTGGCGCAGGTCCTGGTGGAACTCGTCGGCGAACTGGTAGCCGGGACCGCCCATGCCGGTGCCGGTGGGGCAGCCGCCCTGAACCATGAAGCCGGGGATGACGCGATGGAAGACGAGACCGTCGTAGAACGGGCGGGTCTCGTCGGTGCCGGCCGGGTTCTTCCAGCTGGTGGTGCCTTCGGCGAGCTGAATGAAGTTCGTCGTCGTGTTGGGGGCCTTGTCGACGAACAGCTTGACGCGAATCGTGCCCATGTTGGTGTCGAAGATCGCCTCGACGTTGCGGGTGGTCTCGAGCGGCGCGATGGTCTTGAGCAGTTGGGGCTTCTTGAAGAACGACATGAGGAACTCCTGACGGCAGGTCATGGGGGAAGGGCCAGAGATTCTAGGATCCGGAGGCGCGGTTGTCCACTTGCGCGATCCGCCCACGCAAACTCGAACGCAGTCCGCAGCGCAAACGCGCGAAGCGCGCTGGGCATTCCAGCGTCTCCCACGCGCGGTCCGTCACCGTGTCGCGTTCCGGAAGTCAGGCGCGAGTCGACTTCTTCCGGTTGGCCCACGCCGTGGTAGGCTTGCCGCATGGTCATCCGCCCTGCCCCACCCACCCGCTCACGACTGCGTGACGCCACCCTGCTGGGGCTGGCGCTTTCGCTGCTGAACGCGTGCAGTGGGGGCAATCAGGTCACAGGGGGCGGGTTCTGGCGCGAGGCCTTTCCCGACCCCGTCGTCACCTTGAGCCCCGACCCAGGGTTGCCCCAGCCCGGTGCGCCGGGAGGATTCGACGTCCTTGCAGCCGTGGTCGACCACCGCATCGCGTTCGCGGCCAACTCGGTCTACCACCTGGATCTCGAAGTGATGCCAGGCAACCAGCCTATTTCCTTGGAGTATCGCCTTGCTCCTCGCCAGAGGATCCCGGTCAAGCCGGGCGACGCCGTACGGTTGGCCCTTCCCACCCGCCAAATCGAAGGCCGCGTCGCGCGCGGCTTGCTGCTGTGGGTCATCGACACATCGACCGCCGAGCAAGCCACCCGGCTGGTCGCCGTGATCGACGACACCGGCGCCGTTCCGCCAGGGCTGTTGCCCGCCGCGCTGGCCAACGTGCAGCCCACTGACACGCTGGTCTACCAGACCTCGCACAAGGTGGGTGGCGAGTGCTATGTGTCCGTCACGCATCAGCAGTTTGCGGTCGGTGCCGAGCCTGTTGCGGGAGCTCCCGACACGCGTCAGCTGTTGCCGCCGGGAAGCCACGTGGAGCCGCGGGCTGGGCGCGAGGTGTGGGACCTGTGGCTGACGGACAACCGACAGACGCTGACGACCAGCTGCCCACCGACCCCGGCTCCCTACTGGGCTTGGTCGGCGCTGCGGTTGCCCGACCTGCCCGCTGCGCCGCAACCCGCCGCCGCCCCCAAGCCTGATGGAGCACCGGGCGAGCCTCGGACCGCACCTGGGGCCCCGCGTGGAAAGTTCCCGCCTCGCCCACGACGTCTTTGATTTCAGATGGTTGGGCAGCGCGCGTCTGGCCTCCCGTAAACTTCCATAATCGTTCTCGCCACATCCGATTGCGCGCGCCGCGACCGCATCTCTTCCGTCGGTCCGCTCACGGCACGATCTGCGGATCCGTCGTCCTTCCAACCGCTTGAATCCGATCGTGATTCCGTCCCGCCGGTGCGGCGACCTCCGCGCCAAAGGCAAGATCCCGCGTAGATCCAAAAGGGTGGAAATCTGGACGGCAGATCGCCCGACCCGACACTCCCGGCAGCCGCTTTGCCGAGGTGTCCATGCCGTCCGCCCCCACGTCCCGCCGCCTGCGCGTCATTCAGCCTGCGCTTCGCAGCGCCGCGCCCTTCATGAAGTGGGTCGGAGGCAAGGGCAAGCTGTTGGGGCAGCTGCAAGAGCTGATGCCGACCGGAAAGTTGCGGTACGCCGAGCCATTTCTGGGCGGCGGCGCGATGTACTACTCGCTGTGGAACCAAGACCGACTCGCATCGGCGCTGCTGTGCGACCTGAGCCCCGATGTGGTCGCCGTCACGACCGTCCTGCGCGATCAACCGGAAGAGCTGCTGCTGGCCTTGGACACCCATGACCGCGAGTACATGCGTCGCGATGAGGTCGAGCGGGCCGCGTACTTCTATCTGGTGCGGGAACGCCACCCGACCGACCACGCCATGACCGACATTGAGCGGGCGGCGCGGATGCTGTTTCTGAACCGCACGTGTTTCAATGGGTTATGGCGAGAGAACTCGCGCGGCCGCTTCAACTCGCCCCACGGTCGCTACCCCGCGCCCAACATCCTCAACGAGGTCAAGCTGCGCGCGGCGCACGAGGCCCTGGGGGGGGTCGAAGTGCTGCGCTCCGACTTTCGCGCCCTGCCCGAGCTGGTCGCCCGCCGCGGGATCGACTTCGTGTACCTGGACCCGCCCTACCACCCCGTCAGCCTGAGCTCGTCGTTCAACGCCTACTCCGGCGGTCAGTTCCCGGCCAGCGCACAGGCCGAGCTGGCCAACGTGTGTCGCGAGCTGGACCGCATGGGCGTGCGCTGGCTGCTGTCGAACAGCGACTGCACCTTCATCCGCGACCTGTACCGTGACTTCGACATTCAGGTCGTCCGGGCGCCGCGGGCCGTGAACTGCAAGGCCGACAAGCGCGGCGATGTCGACGAGGTTGCGGTGCGGAACTACGCCGCGACCGGCCGTCGTTCGCTGTCGATCGCCCGCGGCTGAATTTCCTGAGTCACCGATTCTTGGCCCTGGATCGCGCCTGAGTGGGCCGCGATCACGACACGATGCACGTTTGGCGCATGGTTGCTGACCTCATCGCCCAATTCGTGAACCTGTTTTGTCCGAAACACATCCAACGGCCAAGGCGCCCTTGATCCGGCGCAAAGTTTGACCTAGATCAAGAATCAAGCGTTGACACCACGTCACCCCATCCACCCCCCAAAGGAGTGTGCTCATGAGCGTTCTCGTCACCAAGCAAGCGCCGGACTTCACCGCCGAGGCCGTTTTGGCCGATGGCAGCTTCGGCTCCATCAAGCTCTCAGACCTGCGCGGCAAGTACGTCGTGCTGTTCTTCTATCCGTTCGACTTCACGTTCGTCTGCCCGACCGAGATCATCGCGTTCGACCACCGCATCGAGGAGTTCGAGAAGCGCGGCGTGGTGGTGCTGGGATGCTCGATCGACAGCAAGTTCAGCCACTGGGCCTGGCGCAACACCAAGGTCAAGGACGGCGGCATCGGCCCGGTGCGCTACCCAATCCTCGCGGACGTGACCAAGCAGATCGCCCGCAATTACGACGTGTTGATCGATGAGGCCAAGGCCTTGCGCGCCTCGTTCCTGATCGACCGCGACGGCGTGGTGCAGCACCAGGTCGTCAACGCGCTGTCGCTTGGCCGCAACATCGACGAGATGCTGCGTACCGTCGACGCGCTGAAGTTCACCGAAGAGAACGGCGAGGTCTGCCCCGCCGGTTGGAGCGACGGCAAGCCCGGGATGAAGGGCTCGGCGGAAGGCGTGGCGGACTACCTTGCAAGGAACGCCCGTCGGCTCTAGAAGGAAGCCTCGGCCATCCCTTGTCTGGCGAAGGGCAGACCCCGACGAACGGTGCACACGCGCTGCCGCCTCGCTGCCCGCCGCCAGACCCATGCCCCCCAACGGAGAGAAGAGCATGAATTACAGGATCCTCGCTGTGGCCGCCTTGGCCTCGCTGATGTTCGTTGCCTGCGGCAAGAAGGAAGAGGCCGCGGCTGCTGCCCCCGCCGACGAGGGCAAGACGCTGTACGAGCAGCGGTGCGCCTCGTGCCACGGCAATACCGGCAAGGGCGACGGCCCCGCGGCCGCCTCGCTGGACCCCAAGCCGCGCGACCACACCAATGTCGCCTGGCATGGCACTGTCACCGACGCCGACATCGAAGCGATCATCGGCGAAGGCGGTGCGGCCGTGAAGAAGAGCCCCCTGATGCCGCCGCAGCCCGACCTGAAGGGCACGCCGAAGATCAAGGAACTCGTCAAGTACGTGCGCAGCCTCAAGGGCAAGTAGTCCAGCACTTCTTGGCGCGTGAACCAGCGACGGCCGCGCGGGCGGGACTTCGGTTCCATCCGTTGCGGCCGTCGTCATTTTGGGCGATCGAACGGCTTGATGTCGTCAGGTGGCAACGTTGTGGCTGGGGGGGCGCGTGCTATCCTCGGCAGGACTTTCGGGAGCCGAAATGACGACCCCACCTGCCTGGCTCGAAGACATCCACCTGATCACGTTCGACTGCTTCGGCACGCTCCTTGATTGGCGCACCGCCTTGGAGAAGGTCGAGATCCGCACGCGTGAGGACTTCGACGAGTTCGAGCGCGAGACGCAACGCCTGCAGTCAGGCGACGGACACCAACGCTATGCGGAGGTCCTGAAGACGGCGATCGCCAAGGTACGCCCACAGTTGCGTCCTGCCGTGATCGGTCTGTTCGCCGACGACTTCGGACGCACGCCCGCGTTTGCCGACAGCGCCCGCGCCCTTGCGACCCTGCGGGACGTCGTCAAGGTCGGCGTGCTGGCCAATAGCGATGCCAACCACCAGCTCGATGCGCTGGCCACCCTGGGCGTGGCCTGGGACCTCTGCATCACGAGTCAGGAATTGCGCGCGTACAAGCCCAGCGACCGCGCGTGGGACGCCATCCTGCGCATCGGCGTCGCCCGCTCTGCCGTGACACGCGACGGCTGGCTGCATGTGTCGGCGTTTGACCACCTCGACCTCATCCCCGCCCGCGCCCGCCGGCTGCACACCTGTCTGGTCCGCCGCCCCGGCGCTGACGACAAGGTGCCGGCGGACCTGACGGTCGAGTCGTTGGACGAGCTGGCGAACTTGGTGCTGATGGCCAAGAAGGGACCGCTGCAGCTCGAGGTGACGTCCACCTGTGAGGATCCGGCGACGGCGAGACGGTTGTGCGACTGGCTGCGGCAGACCTATCTGGTGGAGTTGCGGGCGACGCCTGGTGTCCGCGGGGCCACACTGGTCGAGCGTGAGGACGGCAGTCTGGCTGAGCAGGTGCTGTTTGGCGGTCAGGGAGAGTACGACCAGTATCTGGCGACCTACGCTGCCGAGCACCGGGCCATGGTGCGTGAAGCGTTTCCCCAAAGCGTCGAACGAGTTGCGCGAGTCAGCAGCGTGCGGGCGCGGGTCTAGCCCAGCACCAGTTCCTCCGCATCCAGACCACAGCCGCGCCACTCTGAGCCGGGGACACGACCTGCAAGCTCCAGCGCCTGGCCCGCACCCTTGACCGGCACCAGACGCCCCAGGTCCGCCGTCAGCAGGAAAGCGCAGGTGTCCAGATTGGCCAAGTCCAAGTGGGCGACCATCCCCAAAGTTCCGTCTTCGCAAGGGAAACGGTCAGCCGGACGCAAGATCCGTGACCGCAGCCATGGCGGTGCCGCGTGGGCTCTGCTGGCCGCCACGTCGCCCTTGAGCCGATGGCGCGCCGTCGTCTCGTAGCGCGGCGTCGCCAGCTCGGTCATGCCCAGCTCGCCCACCAGCAAGTCCGCGTCAAGCTGCAGGATCTCGCAAAGCCGGGCGTGCTGATCGGCGCGGGTCAGGTGCAACCGCCGCCCCTTGGGACCGCCCGTGTCCATCAAGCGCGAGCCCGGCGGCAGTGGCAGGCGCAGGCCGACCGGTGCGGACTCGAGCCAGAGCTCAAGTGCAAGGCTCGTTGCCAGCAGCAGCACCGGTCGGCCGTCGACCCGCGCACGGTTTAGCCCACGGTGCAGCCCGTCGAGGTCCAGCCCCGGAACCGCAGCCGACATGCCCAGATGCGAGGAGCCACGGCCGTCGTCCCAACGCTGAAACAACCGCTGCGCCATGTGCCCCAGCGACGAGTGGGGGCGCACCGCCGGACCTGGCACCAGCGAGATGCAGCGCAAACTGCCGGGCGCCGCGTCAGGAACGACGAAATGCTGGAACCCAGCGTGCAGGCTGGCGTCGTACAGCGAGGTGTCGTGCAGTGTCACTCGACCTGGCTTGCCGTCGCTGGTACCACTGGTCTCGAACACCGCGACCGGAGCCTGCGCGGCCGCATCTGTAGCGAGGCGAGCCGACTTGAACGCGGTAACCGGAACCAGCGGAATCTGGGCGACGGCGTGCACTGTGTCTGGCGTAGCCCCGCGAGACCGGCAGAAGGCAGCGAACGCGGGGATGTTCCTGAACTGAAACGCAAACATCCGAAGGGCCAGCGCGTCGAAGCGGGCGCCGCTGGGGTCGGCGGCACACGCATCACCGCGGAGCCAGGCCCCGATCCAGTCGAGCACCTCAGCCTTCAGCGCGGCGCGGTCGGTGGTCGTCATCGGCTCAGCCCTCGGCCTGCTCGACGGCGCGGCCCAGGCCCTCCACCAGCGCGTCCATCTGCGCAGGCGTCAACACGGCGGGCGGCGTGACCTGCACGACCTCGCCATGGATTCCCGCGGGCAGCAACAGCAACCCCGACTTCAGCGCGTGGACAACCGAGGACCAAGCCTTGCGCGGCGCCGGTGCACCAGTCGCAGGGTCGCGGAATTCCACACCGATCATCAGACCGCGGCCACGCACCTCAGCGACGAATGGCTGCCCAGCCAGCCTGGCCGCAAGTCGGGCCCGCAGGTCGGCCCCTAGCGCCTGCGCCCGGCCTGGCACGTCCTCATCGCGCAGCACAGCCAGGGTCTCCAGAGCCGCCGCTGCGGCAACCGGGTGGCCGAGGAACGTCGAGGTGTGCAGAGCCTCACCCGTAGACTCGCCCCACGCCGCCATGACATGCGGTCGCCCAAGACAGGCGGACACCGGATAGCCGCCTCCCAGCGCCTTGCCGATGCACAGCAGATCGGGGACCACGTCTTCGGCCTCGCACGCAAACCAATGGCCTGTGCGGCCGCAACCCGTGAAGATCTCGTCCAGGATCAGCAGGATGCCATGCCGATCGCAGAGTTCGCGCAACCGACGCAGGAAGCCGTGTGGAGGGACGATGCTGCCCCCGCGGCCCTGAATCGGCTCGACCAGCACGGCGCCTATCGGCACGCCGCCCATCGCGGGGTGAGCGATCGCCTCATCAACGCGCGACAGAACGTGGTCCAGCAGCGCTGTGGGAGTCACTCCGACCGGCGGCCGACCCGGATGGGGAAACGGGACCCAGGTGGTGTTGCGGGCCAGTTGCGCCGCAAACGGGGCGCGGAAGTCGCGGCGGCTGGTCGCGTCCAACGCGCCGTGCCCCAACCCGTGGTAACTGCCAGCGAAAGCCACGACGCCTGCCTTGCCGGTGGCCAGCAGCGCGGTCTTCAGCGCCACTTCGACGGCTTCGGAACCCCCGGTGCACAGCACGCCGTGACCCAGATCGCCGGGCGCGATGCGGGTCAGGGCCTCGAGCAGCTCGATCCGCACCGTCGAGGGATGCACGTCGCCCATACCATGCACCAGCAGCTGCGCCTGCCGATTCGCGGCGGCGACAACCCGCGGGTGGCTATGACCGATAAGCGCCACACCAAACGCCGACGTGGCGTCCAGGTACGTGTTGCCATCGACATCGCGCACCGCAGCCCCGCGTGCGGAGTGCCACACGACCGGGAACTCCGGGACGATGCTGGTGACGTTGGGGGACTCCACTGCGCGCAGCCGGGCCAGCCACTGCCGCGAGAGAGGACCGGGCGGCGGTACCCGCATGTGCGGCAGCGCGTCGGGCGCGGGGGGCGCGAGATCGAGATCGGAAAGGATCATGAAGACTCGAGGTTGGGACCGTTGGGGGGGATGTCGTCGGCTACCGGAAGCGCAGGATCCACACGCCTTCGCTGGCCGCTTCGCCGCTCCAAGCCGCGACATACACGTCCGCCTCAGGGACGTAGCAGATTTCGGCGCGGACAGGGAGGTTTGTACCCACCGGAACCTCGAGCGCGGGCCCCAGCTGCTTGCCCGGGTCGGTCGAACTGGTGAACGCCAGCTTGCGAATGCGCATCACGCCGGCGCCACCTGCGCCCGGCACCCGCTCGATCAACGCAAGCTGCGACGGCTTGCCCGCCGCCGCCACGACCCGATCGACACCTGCGGCCAAGTCCACGTCGGCAGGGCCCACCTTGGTCCCGCTCAGGTCGATCCGCCGGAAGCGCAACGTCGCCGGGCTGCCGCCCACGAACAGCGCCACGAAGCCGACCGGTGCGGTCATGCCCACGATCGCGGGCTCGGGGTCCAGGTCCACGCCACCGTTGAGGTACTGCTCAGGGTTCGTCGCCGTCAGAGTGTCGGTGAAGATGCGGAATTCGGAGCCTTCATTGGGGTGGCGCCAGGCCAAGGCCACCTTGTCGTCCAGCACCGCGAGCGACGCGCTGGTCGCAGGTGACGGCACGATCTGCACGGGCTTGTCGTCAATGAACGTCAGGTCGCCCTGCACGCGCCGGGCGCGGATGCCCTGGCCGTTCGGCACCGCCCAGGCGATCACCCAGCGCGAGCTCGGCAAGGCCGCGATTCGGGGCTGGCAGCTGCCATCGCACGCGTCGGTCGCCACCAAAATCGCCGCATCGCCCTGCAAGGCGCCGTCGGGACCGATCGGCCGCATCCAAATGCCCAGCGGCAGCACCCCCTTGCCGTCTCGCCCCTCCCACACCGCCAGCAGCTGCCCCTCGCTGGTCGCCGCAGCCGCGTAACCGACGCCCTGCAGCGGCTTGGGCGGGTTCTGCTGCCAAGTGCCCGCACCGACCACCAGCGGCGGCAGCGACTCGTCCAGAACCCCAGTCGCCGCATCGACTTTGATGCGCACCAGGTCGCCCTTGGTCGTCCCCTGAATGTGCCGGAACGTCAGCACGGCCTGACCTCCGCCGACCGCAAACAACGAGGCACGGCTAAAGTGGTCGCCGGTCGTCAGTTCCTCGTGTATCGGCACGACCGAGGTCTTGACCTTCACCGGCTCGCCCAGCAGGTCCACGCCGAACTTGCCGTCGCGCGCCACCGCGAAGACGCCCACCATCGGCTTCAGGTCCGCCGTCGTCCCCACGAACGTGCCACGGAACTGGCCCTTGTCGACCTGATCGACCCATAGCCGGCCCGCCACCAACTTCATCTGCAGGTTTCCCAGTGCCGGGAGCACTGTCGAGACCTTCAGCGTCCCCTTGGCCGGCACCTTGGCAAAGTCGAACTCCGCGCCGCCGATTGCAGAAGCCGGGAACTGGATCGTCAGCAGATTGCCCGCTGCCAGCTTGATCGTGTCTTCGCTGTCCGCGGTTCGCTCGCCCGCCGCCCAAGCCTGCGTGTCCACAACGCCGATGCCCATCCCTTGGGCAGCCGGCCATCCGACCGTCACCTGAACTGCCGACGCGTCGATGCCCGCGACCCGCACACCGACCATGGCCGTGCCCGGACGCACGCCCGTGAGCAAGACCTCTCCTGTCTTTGCGCCCTTCCAAAGCGTTACCGGCAGTTGCACAGTGCCCGAGGCGGTAAACTTCGGCCCCGGCTCGACCAACTGACCGTCGATCGTCCACTCGACCACCTCGCCGTCCTGGGGCGGTCCCGGCTCAGCGTTGGCGCGAGTGACCTGAACGACCATGGCCACTCGGGTGCCGAGATCGAGCACCGGGGTGACTTCCAGAGCCACGCCCACCACGCCCACCACGCCCACCACATCAGCGTCCTCGATCTCCGCTGCCGCGTCGGAGATCAGGTCCTCATCGACGTCTGCCGGGGGGGTCGTGTCGAAGTTGAATGAGAATTCAAAGGTGTCTTGCGGTGTCGGCTCTGTCGGTTCGGGCGACGAGCAAGCCGAAGTCGACGCAAGAACCGCAAGAACCACCGCAAGGCCAGCCCAGCGCCGACGATCGTGCAAGGACGAGAAGAGGACCATGGACTCCAGGTGGGCAGTGACAACGGTGGGGCGACGGGCCGTGCGACGCGCCCCCACGGCACGGCCCCGGTCGGTTCCGAAGAAGGGCAGTCTACGCAAGCCGCCCCAACTGTGAAACCCTTGATCGCTGTGGACTCGCGCCCCCTCGACAACTCGCGACACTCGCCTATCTTGACCGCGCCCGCTCGCGCGGCAGCCGCACACGCTGCCGGGAATAGCTCCGACCGGCTCCGCGTTTCGACACCGCCAGCGAGGGTCCCTTGCCTTCGCCCCGGCCGGAAAGGTTCTCCGCAAGCCCCAGCTTTCGCCGCCACGAGGATCCGACATGCAGGACATCCGCTCCCTTAACGAGATGATTCGCCACGAATCGCAGTTCATCGACGCCATTCTGGCTGAGATGGGAAAGGTCGTCGTCGGCCAGCAACACATGGTCGAACGGCTACTGATCGGCTTGCTGACCGGCGGCCACGTGCTGCTGGAGGGCGTGCCCGGCTTGGCCAAAACGCTGACCGTCAAGAGCCTGGCCAAGTGCATGAACGTCGGCTTCCAACGCATCCAGTTCACCCCCGATCTGCTGCCGGCCGACATCCTCGGCACCATGATCTACAGCCCCAAGGACCACACGTTTTCGGTCAAGCGCGGTCCAATCTTCACGAATCTGGTGCTGGCGGACGAGATCAACCGCGCCCCGGCCAAGGTGCAGTCCGCGCTGCTCGAGGCGATGCAGGAACATCAGATCACGATCGGCGACACGACCTACCGCTTGGACGAGCCCTTTCTGGTGCTCGCCACCCAGAACCCCATCGAGCAGGAGGGCACCTACCCGCTGCCCGAGGCGCAGGTCGACCGCTTCATGCTGATGGTCAAGGTGGGTTATCCCAGCAAGACCGAAGAGTTGGCGATCCTTGAGCAGGCCACCAGCGGCTATCCGTCCGAGCCCCAGCCGGTGATCGACGGACCATCGCTGCTGCGGGCACGCAAGGTCGTCGGCGACATCCTGATCGACGAGAAGCTGAAGCAGTACATCGTCGACATCGTGTTCGCTACCCGCGATCCCAAGAGCTACGGGCTAGGCGATCTGCACGAGTTCATTCAGTTCGGTGCCAGTCCGCGCGCCAGCATCTTCCTGACGATGGCCGCCAAGGGCCACGCCTTCCTGCGCCACCGCGGATTCGTGATCCCAGAGGACATCAAGGCCGTGGGACTCGACGTGCTTCGCCACCGCGTGATCCTGACCTACCAGGCCGAGGCCGCCTCCCTGTCCAGCGACGACGTCGTGCAACGCATCTTCGACCGCGTCCCCGTTCCGTGACGGTCTGAAACTGCCTTTCGCGAGGATCTGAACTGCGATGAGCGAAGCCACCCGAGGTCTCAGCGACGACGCGATCCGCCGGCGCAATGCCGCGCGGAGCGGTCCCGACGCGCCCGATGACGACGACGACGACAAGTCGCTCGCCAGTCAGGTGCGCGACATCGAGATCTTGGCCCGACGTCTGGTCAACGACGCCATGGCGGGCCAATACCACGCGGTGTTCAAGGGCCGCGGCATGAGCTTCGACTCGGTGCGCGAGTACGCTCCCGGCGACGACGTCCGCAGCATCGACTGGAACGTGACGGCCCGCACGGGCGAGGTGTTCGTCAAGCAATTCGTGGAAGAGCGTGAATTGACCGTGCTTCTCGCGGTGGACTTGAGCGGGTCACAGGATTTTGGCACCGAGCGCAAGTCCAAGCGCAAGCTGGCGGCCGAGATCGCGGCGGTGCTGGCCCTGTCGGCGATCTCGAACAACGACCGTGTGGGGCTGATCCTGTTCACCGACCGCATCGAGCGTTACATCCCGCCCAAGAAGGGGCGCGGACACGTGTTGCGGGTCATTCAGGAGCTGCTGCGGTTCGAGCCTGAAGGCCACGGCACCCGGATCGACCTCGCGTGCGACTACTTGAGCCGCATCCAGCGGCGACGCGCGGTCGTTTTCCTGCTCAGCGACTTCCTGGGGCCCGAGTACGGACGGGCGCTGGGTGTGGCGGCGCGGCGGCACGACCTCGTGCCCATCGTGACGACCGACCAGGCGGAGCAGAGCTGGCCCCGGTTCTTTCCCATGCTGACACTGGAAGATGCTGAATCGGCAGAGCTTCTGACACTGGACGTCGGCTTGGGGCGCAACCCGCAGGTCTACGGAGAGCGAGCGCACGTGGCTCGGCAGCGGCGGTCCGACGAGTTCCGCAAGAACGGACTCGAGCCGATCGAGGCGATGGCCAGCCGCGACTACCTCAAGGACCTTGTGGCGTACTTCCGGCGCCGGGCGGCAAGACCATGAAGCGAGCGACGATCTGGCTCAGCGCCGTCGCCGTGTGCGCGCTGGCCCCGTGCACGGCCTTGGCGATCCAAGCCAAGCGGGCGGAGGGGTTGCCTCCTGCGCCTGCTGTTGCCGCCCCCGTGGAAGTGACACCGGCCGGAGCCAGCGCTGACAAGACGGCAGTGCCGGTCACCGCGACGGTCAAGATCTCCAACCCGAATCCGACCTTCGGTGACACGATCCGACTGGAAGTCGACCTTGCCTACCCGTCGGACTACCGCGTCTTCTTTCCCACCAAGCCCAACCTGAAGCCGTTTGCCACCCTGCCCCAAGACGCCGGCACGTCCGAGCGCGTCGAGCAGGGCGGCCGCGTCGTCGAGAAGTACCGAATCCCCTTGCTGGTCGTGCGAAGCGGCGTGCTGCGGACCCCCGCGATCGAGGTTCCCTATCACGCCGTGACGGCCAGCGGCGGTGCCGGAGAGAGCGGCGCTGTGACGCTTGCCCCGCAGCGCGTGGTCGTGCGCAGCCAATTTGCCGCGGAAACCGAGGTCAAGCCCGCGCCCCTTCCCAGCCCGCGCCCGCTGATCGAGGAAAACACGCCACTGCAAGTCGCGCTGCTGGTGCTGGGCATGATGGCGGTGGCAGCCGTCCTGACCTTGGTCGGCGTGCGGATGTACAAGGCCCGAGCGGCGCGGCAGCAGCCCAAGCCGCAGATTCCTCCCCACATTGTCGCCTTCGGGCGGCTGGAGGAACTGATACGGTCGGGGCGACTCGCGGCTGCCGAGCCGCGTCTCGTCATCGGTGAACTCTCTGAGATCCTGCGTGAATACTTGGGAGGTCGTTACCGGCTGCTGGCGCTCGACATGACCTCGACCGAGCTGCTGAAGGCGCTGGAATACGTGGACTTGCGTCAGGTGGCGCTGGACGAAATGCGTCGATTCGCCGACGACTCGGACCTGATGAAGTTTGCCGGTCTCGCGGCCAGCGCGGACGAGATCGCCGACATGGCGGCCTTCGTGCGGTCGGTGGTCGAGCGAACGATGCAAACGACGGAGGAACTGGACCGCATCCGCGCGGCCGAGATTGCCCGACTGGCGCGTCAAAAGCGGTTGCGTATCCAAGTGATGGCGCCGCCGCAGCTGCGACTGCGCGCGTTCGCTCTGGACGTGATGGTGGGCGCGGTAGCGGTCGCCTTGGTTGCGTGGCTGGCCATCGACACGGGACGTCAGTCGCTGTTCGACGCTGCTTTCGTACTGGGTCTGGTGTGGCTGGCGGTGCGCGACTCGCTGGGAGGCGGCTCGCCCGGCAAGGCCTTGGTCGGCCTGCAGATCGCTTCGTTTGACGATGCCCTGCCCACCCGTCCCCAGCCCGCGACCGGCCTGCCCCCGGGACTGGACGACGAGCTCGAGTCCATCGTCGGCACCACGCGCATGGCGTCGTGGACCGCGCGGCTGCAGCGCAACCTGTTGATGTTGCTGCCGGGTGGTGGGCTCGTGGCCGAGGCGCTGACGACCCTATGGCTGCCAGAACAGCGCCGTCTGGGTGACCAGTGGGCCGGCACCCGCGTGATCGATGGCCGGCACGGGCTGCGGTCCGGCAAGCTGTCGTGGGTGCCTGCAGCGCTGCTGCTAACTGCGGCTCTGGTGCTGGTGCTGGCGCCGTGGGTGTTGGGGGGAGGGCGACCCGTATGACCTCCGGCTGGACGTTTGAGCATCCCTGGTTCCTGCTCGCCCTGTTCGGCGTGGCGGCAGCATTCTGGGTCCGCTTCCGGTCGCGGCCGGCGGCGGTGAAGGTCTCGACCCTGCAGGTGTTCAAGCAGGTGCCCCGTACCTGGCGCGTGCGCTTGCGCTGGCTGCCCGACGCGTTGCGTGCCATCGCGTTGATCGTGTTGGTGATCGCCCTTGCGCGGCCCCAGCGCATCGATCAGGAGCTCCTCAGCGGCGAGGGCATCGACATGATGATCGCCCTCGACATGAGCGGGTCGATGAACGCGATCGACATGAGTTCCGCCGACATCCAGACGGTGCAGGACAACGGTCTGGAGCCCGACAATCGGTTTGAGGCCGCCCGCAAGATCCTCAAGGACTTCATCCGCGGCCGAAAGTCGGACCGCATCGGTCTGGTTGTGTTCGGCAGCGAGGCCTACCTGCGCTTTCCGCCCACACTCGACTACGTACGACTGCTGAATGCGTTGGACGCGCTGGTGCTCGACGACGGGCGGCGCATGGGCAAGGAAGACGCCTGTCAGAACCACTGCACGATCGGCGGCTCAGGCACCGCCATCGGCGACGCGCTGAACCGGGCGTACCTGCGGCTGGAGAAGGCCAAGTCGCGGTCCAAGATGCTGATTTTGATTACGGACGGCAAGCAGGAAGGCGGCAAGATGGACCCGCTGACCGTGCCCAAGTACATCGCGTCGCTCCCTGAAAAGGACCGCGTGCGGGTGTTCACGTTCCAGGTGGGCTCCGGTCGCGAGACACGTCTGCCAGCCATCGATCCGCTGCGCGGCGAGCCGATGACCGACCGCTTTGGCCGCAAGGTCTACCAGCGCCCGGAGCGGCCGTTCCCAACCGACCCCGAGCTGCTGCGCCAGATCGCCCAACAGACCGGCGGCAAGTTCTACGACAGCTACGACGCCAAGAAGTTCGCAGAAGACTTCAAGGATCTCGAGACGACGACCTTTTCGGTCAAGGTGCACACCAACCGCAGCGAGTTGTTCCACGGCTGGCTGCTGGCGGGACTGGCGCTGCTGCTGATCGAACAGCTGCTGCGACGGTCCGTGTTGAGGACCTTCCCGTAGCAGGCCGACCAAGTTGACGGAGGAGACAGGAGCGAGATGCAAGCGGATGCCTTGACCTTTGCGCGAGCCGACTTGGCCTGGCTGCTGCTGCTGGTGGCGGTGCTGGTCATCTGGGCGGCGGCACAGCACAGCGGACGGCACAAGCTGATTGCGCGGCTGGGTGCCGGTGGTGCGGTAAAGCGGCTGATGGCTTCGTTTTCGCCCGGCGTTGCTGCGCTGCGCGTCGGTCTGGTCTGCTTGGCGCTGGTGCTGCTGGTCGGCGCCGCGTCCCGCCCCCGCTATGGCCTGCGTGAGACGGAGGTGTCGAACGCCGGCATCGACTTGGCCATCGTCGTCGACGCCTCGAAGTCCATGCTGGTGCGAGACGTAGTGCCGAACCGCATCCAAGGGACAATGCTGGAGATTTCGAGCCTGCTGGACCGACTGGCAGGTGGTCGCGTCGCGCTGGTGCCGTTTGCCGGCATCCCGTTCGTGCAGGCACCGCTCACCACCGACCACGACGTCATCCGCACGTATCTGGCGGACCTCAAGCCCGAAGACCTGCCGGTCGGCGGCACCAATGTGGGCCGGGCCATCACGCTTGCTGTCGAGGTGCTGACCGGCGAGAAAGAGAAAGCCGAGGCCGAGTTGCGCGACAACCTGATGCCGCAGTTCAAGGGCAGCAAGCACAAGGCGATCGTGCTGTTCAGCGACGGCGAGGACCACGAGGGCGGCGCGCTGGAGGCTGCCCAGAAAGCCGCCGCACAGGGCATTCGCATCTACACCGTGGGCGTGGGTTCGGCGTTTGGCGACCCCGTGCCCATTCTGGGCGCCGACGGCACCGCGACCGGTATCCTGAAGGACGAGACGGGGCAGCCGATCTTCTCGAAGCTGGACCTGCCGTTGCTGGACAAGGTGGCGGCAGCGACGGGCGGCAAGTCGTTCCACTACGCCGACCGGTCGGTGGCGAAGCCCCTCGCGGCTGCACTGGATGCACTAGAAAAGGCCGAATACACGGCGCAATTCCAGGCTCTCGGGGAAGACCGCTACCAGTACCTGCTGGGACCGGCGCTGCTGCTGCTGCTGATCGATGCGGCACTCTCCAACCGCCGGCGCCGCAAGCGCGATGCGGCAACGGCCAAGGCGAGCTCCACCGCTGCACCCGTCAAGGCTGCCATTGCGCTGATGTTTGTGACGATGACGCTCGGGATGCTCACGCCTTCGCCGGCGCAGGCGGTGCCGGCGTGGCTGCAGCGCGAGAACCCGGACATCGCAGACGGCCGCGAGCTGCTGAAGGAAGGCAAGCTGGGAGACGCTGTCGAGGCCTTCCGCACAGCCCAAGCCAGTCGCCCCGAACACGTGGTCATCTGGTTCAATCTCGGCGTCGCGCAAGCCTTTATGGGCCTAAACGAGGACGCCGCGACCAGCCTTGGCCGGGCGCTGGGTGGCTTGCGGACGCGAGAACCAGCTCTGGAAGCCGACATCCAGTACGCGACGGGCACCAATCAGTTGGAGTGGGCGCGCAAGCTCGAGAAGCAGGCGGCCGCTGCACCGAAGCCCAACCCCGGACCCGGACAGGCTTCGGGAGCCGCCCCCCCTGCGGGTACGTCGCCTGTACCCGGCAGTGCCCCTGGACCTGGTTCCGACCCGAACGCCCCTCAGACGGCTCCCCCGCCACCAAGTGCCGCGCAAGCACTGGCGCACTACCGCGAGGCCGTCAAGAGTCTGGAGTTGGCCCTTGTCTCCGACCCGACGCGACTCGACACGCGGCGCAACCTGGAGATCGCTCGCTTGGGCGCGTGGCCGTCGTGCCGCACCCGCGACAAGGCGTACGAGCCAAATGATCAGGTGGATCAGGCAACACCCGTGGCCATGCCGGAAGGCCAGCGCGAGCAAACGCTGGACCTGCGCTCATGCCCTGAGGATCGCGACCTGTTCCGCATGGACCTGCAGCCGGGCGACCGCTTCAGCGCCAAGATCGCTCCCAAGGCCGACACCTCAGCCGAAGCGCAGCAAGAGGACGGTGCTGCGGGGTCCCCCGCGCAGCTCGGCCTCACGCTGCTGAGCAGCAACGGTCAGGAACAGCTGCGGGGACCCGCCGCCGGAGCGCCACCGCTGGACGCTGTGGATCTGGGCCGCGTGGACCACGCCGAGCAAGTGCTGGTCGACGTGCGCAACGTCGCGGAAGTCGAGAGCGCCTACGAGCTGAAGGTCAAGTTGCTGCCTGCCTGCAACCGCATCGAGGACAAGTTCGAGCCGAACGACACGCCAGATGCCGCGCGGTCGGCTCCGGTCGGCGAGCCGGTGAAGGGCCGTCTGTGTCCGCTGAACGACGACAATTTCTCGGTGTTGTTGAGCGGCGGTCAGGGGTTGCGCGTCCGCGCGAAGACCACCGTCGATATCGGCGCAAGTCAGGTGGACATCACGGTCCTGGACCCCAACGGTCAGGTGGTGGCCCGGGCGCGCCAAGGCAAGGAGGGCATGGTTGCGCGACTGGCGTCTGCCGCCACGGCCGGTGCGTATGTGGTTCAGATTCACGGCGGTCTGGACACGGAGGCGGACTATGAGCTCGCGCTGGAGATCCTGCCCCCGTGCAGCGAGCGCGACGACGTCTACGAGGACAACGATCAGGCTGTACAGGCCAACCCCCTGACACCCGAGAACTTCTCCGCGCCGATGCAGGGGCTGTACCTGTGCCCGGGCGATGACGACTGGTATCAGGTCGAGCTGAAGAAGGGCGAGAGCCTGTTCGTGGACCTGACCAGCCAAGTGGAAGACCTGCCGGACGCGCAGGACCTCGCAGGGTCGCTGACGGTCGAGGTGTACGACGAACATGGCGAGCTGTGGGGCCAAGCCATCGGCAGCGCCGTCTCGGGAGGCGGTGAGGTCGCAAGGACGACGGCGGTGCTGGCCCCCCCCCCCGGCAAGTACCGCGTGCGCGTGACCGGCGGCGGGGTGGCCAAGCCTACGTGGCCGTTGCCGACACTGCCGCCGGGTTCCGTACAGGTCGCACCGGCAGCGCCTGACCCGCAAGGGCCACAGGGACTTCCCCCGGGTGCCGCGCCAGGCGTGCCGCCACCGGGTCCGGGGCCGGGACAGCAGCCGCCCCAGATTCAGACCGTCCAAGTACAGGCACCCCAAGGACTTCCCACGATGCCGGGGGGAGGGCCGGGGGGGAGCGCTGGAGCTGGAAACGTCCCGGGAATGATGCCGGGCTCTGGTGGACTGCCGCCTCCCAACGCCCCGGTGGCGCACGTGATCCTGCCGCCGAGCCTGCCGGCGCCGACTGTCGACCCTGCGGTGGCACGCTTGGACCTGCCGTATGTGCTGAAGCTGCGGATCCTGCCTCCATGTCCCGATGGAAATGACGAATTCGAGCCGAACGACGAGCCGGGAGCGGCCAAGCCGATCGAGCTGGGCCAAGAGCAGCTGCTGCGGATCTGCAAGGGCGACCGAGACTGGATGCAGGTGACACAGAAGGCGGGACAGAATCTGCAGATCTCTGCCCGCTATGATCTGTCGCACGGTCCGCTGGAGTTGGAGGTCATGGACGAGGCCGGCGCCAAGTCGCTCGCCAAGGGTGTCGTCACGGCACCCGGCGGGAAAAAGGCGGGGCCGGCGTCCGTCGACGACACTCCGCAGGCGCGCAAGGGCCGCACGGCCACGACCGCCGCTGCGGTGCCAGGTGGCAAGACGGACCGCATCCTCAAGGTCCGGACGCAAGCTGGCGCCGACGTAGAGAACTTCTATCTGCTACGCGTGGAAGAACCGCCACCGCCCAGCGAAGATCAGCAGCAGAAGCAGGATCAGGACGACAAGAAAGACGACAAGAAGGACGACCAGGACAAGAAGGACGACCAGGACAAGAAGGACGACCAGGACGAAAAGGACAAGCAGG
>CAYURO010000002.1:135736-148848 GCA_964447285.1 uncultured Enterobacteriaceae bacterium
GACAAGAAGGACGACCAGGACAAGAAGGACGACCAGGACGAAAAGGACAAGCAGGACAAGGACCCAAAGCCTCCTGAGGAGAAGGAGCAGAAGCCTGACCCCAAGAAGGAGGAGCAGGAGCGGACCCATCAGCAGATGGACCGCAACGACCACAACCCGGACAATCTGGAAGCTCAGGAAGCCCTGCGGAACTCGCAGTTCCGCAACACGGCCCCCGCCAAGGACTGGTGATGGACGCCCGGTTCGCACGTCTCGTTCTCGCCGCGACGGTCCTTTGGACTGCTTGGGCGGCGGTGTGCGCCGGGACCACAGCCTGGGCACAGCAGGCGCAGGTGCGGATCGAGGTCAGCGCCCGCAAGCTCACCGTGGACGAGGAACTGCAAGTCCGCGTGCAGGCAACCGGTCAGTTTGACGAGATGCTCGACCCCGCCTGCGATGGCTTCGACCTGCAGCAGGGCGGACGGCAGCAGCAGGTCAGCATCATCAACGGCCGCATGTCGACCATCGAAAACCAGATGTACGTCGCGCGGCCGCAGCGGCCGGGCAAGCTGCGGATCGGGCCAGCGGTGCTGCGCCTGCAGGGGCGAGACGTCGCGAAGTCGGAAGCGGTCGAGATCGAGGTGGTGTCGCTGGGCGGCGAGGACGAGGCTGCGGAACCGCCTGAGCAAGCGACCAATGCGCAGCGTTTCGCCGGTCAGGCCTTCTTCGTGCGCCCTTCCGTGTCGGTGCTGACGCCCTTTGCAGGCCAACCGTTCGTCGTGACGTGGGAGTTGTACTGGAGCCGAGAGACGCCCACTCAGGGAATCCGCGGAACACAGGCGCCCAAGTTTGCGAACCTCGACGTCGAAAACCTGTTGGACGGAAAACAACCGGACCGGGAGGCCGTCCAATTCTCGGGACGTCCATACCTGCGTCAGATCACGCATCAAGCCATGGTGATGGCCGCGGTGGCGGGCAAGGTGCGCATCGACGGACCGCGGTATCGCATCGAGGCGGGCGACTTCTTCGAGACGCGCGCACTGCGGGTGTCGGGACCCGCGCTGGACATGACCATCCGGCCGATTCCGACCGCGGGTCGTCCGGCAAGCTTCGCTGCGGCCAATGTCGGCAAGCTGGAACTGACGGGTCGGGTGATGACACCGGGGCGCGGCGACACGCTGCAAGTGGCTACGGGCGCGCGTCTTTTGATCGAGTATCAGGTCAGCGGCGATGGCAACCTGCTGGGTCTGCGCGATCTGCGACCGCCGGCCGTGGCGGGCATGTCGATGGAGGCACTGCCAGGCCGTGGTGACGATCAGGTGCAGCGAACGCTTGCAGGAACCGAGGGCAAGCGCGTCTGGCAGACGATCGTTTCATTCGACAAGCCAGGCACTTACGTGGTGCCCGCGCTGGAGTTCACCGCGTTTGACCCGTACGACGAGAAGTTTGCGACGTCCCGCGCAGGTCCGTTTGAGGTGTTGGTGACGGGCGCTGCGGTCCCGAACGCCGAGACTCCGGCGGCAACGGCCAGTGCAGCTGGACTGCAGCCGGGAGACAGTCCGGCACAGCCCATCACGGCCGTCGTCGATGCCTCGGCCCTGCTGCGCCCGATCGCCGCAGAGGCCCACATCGCGCAGACGGCGGTCAGCGACTGGACCGCGACGCCTGCGTTCTGGGGTCTGGCCTGCGCGCCATGGGCCGCCGCTGTGCTGGTGTGGTTGACGAGTGTGTGGCGGCGCAGGCGACTGCAGAAGTCACCGCAACGGACCCGCGCCCACGCCCTGCGCGACGCTCAGCATCAGCTGCAGCTGGCGGCAGGACTGGGGCCGGATCAAGGTTACGCGGCGGTGCGCGACGCGGTGGCAAGGTATCTTGCCATTGTGACAGGCACTCCACTTTCCGGACTGACCGAACATGCACTGGGCGCTGAGCTTCGGGCTGCTGGAGCCGACCGAGAGGCAGCCGACCAACTCACCGTCGAGCTGCAACACTGTGATTTCGCAAGATTCGCTCCCGGTGGCGATCGCGACATGGACTTGGCGCAAACGGCGCGCCGGGTGGCCGAGGTGCTGGCGAAACTGGACGTCATCCTGGCGCCGACCAAGTCCTCGTCAGGCCGTGCGGCCGCGACGGTTCTTGTGGTTTGCGCCGTCGCCGCCGTGACCGGATGGCTGCCGGGACAAGCGGACGCCGCGACGCTGGATGACTCGTTCGCTACGGCCAATCAGGACTACGTCCAGGGGAAGTACGGGCGAGCACAGCAGGGCTATCGGTCCCTGTTGACTCACGGGCTGCCGTCGCCGGCGATCCACTACAACCTCGCGAACACTTTGGTGAAGATGCACCGTTTGGGCGAGGCGGTTGGCCACTACAAGCAGGCGCTGCGGCTGAATCCGCCGGCGGAGCTGCGCAGCGACGTCACAAGCAACCTTTCGGCCGTGCGAAGCCAGCTGGCGGATCAGGCGCGCCGACGCCATGCAACTCTGCATATTTTTGACGAAAGCCCAGAGCTGGACGTGGCCATCGCACGCGCGGCTCCGAGGGGACTGCTGGCCATTCTTGGTGCGCTGGGCGGGTTTGCTGCGCTGACTCTGCTGGTCTGGGGGTTGCGCGCAGGCTCCCGGTCAGGGCGGCGGACAACCCTGCTGGGCAGCGCGGCGGGCCTTGCGGTGGTCCAGGTGCTGGCCCTGCTCTGGCTGTTCCACGCGCAACGCATCGAAGCCCTGGTCGTACATGCCGTGGTCGTTGAAGAAGACGCTTCGATGGCGCCGTGTTCGGGCGTCGGCGAGGCGATGGGCCTGCCCGAGGGTCTGGAGGTGCGCCGCATCGCCGAATTGCCCAACGGTCGTGTCGAGGTGCGGCTACCGAATGGCCGTCAGGGGTGCGTTGCGCCCGAGGCACTGTACTTCGAAAGTAGCCTCTGATCCGCTAGTTGCCGGCCGTCCACTCTCGCATCCCCTCCACCAGCAGCGTGCAGCCGACGGCGATGGCGGAGCTGGTCAGCACGTCGGTCGGGAAGTGACTGGACGAGACGACGCGGAGCGAAGCCGTCGTGACTGCCGCCGTCCACACGCCTGCCGTCGCCCACTTGCCACCGTCTGAGTCGAGGAAGCCGCTTCGCGCCCAACCGACCGTCAGCGAGGTGGCCGTGGCGACCGCCATCGCCGTGTGGCCGGATGGAAACGAACGATGGGCAAAGTCCTCGCCGATGCCATCGAGTGAGTCGTATGTGTAGGGCCGATCGCGCCCCACGCCCACCTTCAGCCACTCGACCACGGCACCGGTAAGCAGCACCGACTCGACCACCGCGGCACCCCGCCCACGCCGGTCGGGATCCGCAAGCGCCAGGCCGGCATAGGCCGCACCGCCCGCCAGCAGCCCCCCCACGATGACGTCGCTGGTCTGCGAGACCGCCATGTTGCGGGGGCCCACGGCCACCTTGTCGATCGCCCACAGTCCACCGGGGTCGTTGGGTTGGGTGTAGCTGCCCTGCATCGACGCCGGAGACATGAATGCTGCAGGGACGAGCCACAGCACGCCCAGCGCAAGGGCTGCGCCGCCGTCGCCCATCAGGCTCAGTTCCGGCGTGCGGTCCGGTGGCGCTGCGTGCGCGAGAGGTGCAAGCGACGTCGCCGACAGAAGCGCACATGCGACCCCGACGACAAGCGTGCAACGTAAAACACTTCGTTTGAAAATTGCATGGTTAGCGAACCTCACAACTCCCCTGTTCGCGCTGCGGGCGTGGCGGCATACTGCGAGACCTGTCGCGTCGCCGCCCCTGCCTAGCCTTGGAAACCACGTGTCCATCCTGCCCCACCTTGCTGCGAAATCTCGCGGTGCCGGCCGACCCTTCCGGCCGGTGGCGCAGGCCAAGGTAGCGGGAAGTGCGGCGGGTGCCAACCGCGCGGTGCGTCTGGGGAAGCTGGCGGGAATCACCTTCGCGCTGGGAGTCGCGCTGTCCGGGTGTGGTGCGCTGGATGACTCGGCCCCTGCCGTTGCCGACCCGCAAGCGTGTCCGTCGGTCGAGGATCGACTGCAGCCCCTGCTCGAGATGGCGGCGGGCGGCCACCTGCAGCACGTCGCGGACCTGATCGAGCATGAGTTGGACCCGGCGAGTCAGCGCGCGCTGCTGGTCCTGCTGTTGGACATCGGCAAGGCGATGCCCCCCGGTACGCTGCAGAAGACCCCGCAGATCTTGGCGGATCTGGACAAGGTCGGTTTGGTGGCGGTGCTGGTGGCGCTGCTGGAGCCGCTGGCAGGCGACCCTGCGGCCAATCCCCCACAGCCGGCCCATCTCGCCGAACTTCAAGCGTTTTCCAACATCTGCCGCACGTGTCTGGACCAGGACCTGTTCGTGCTGTCCACCCAGCTGTTCCGCGACCCGCGCCTGCCGCCGCTGCTGTTGGCGCTGCTTGCGGAGGCTGAGGCGGGTGCTCCGCAGCTGCGAGCGGTGCTGGAGCAGTCGGGAAGTCAGGGGCGGGCGGGCTTCTCGACGCTGGTGCGGTCGACGCTGCTGTCGCTCTCACAAACGGACTCGGACGCTGAGCCGCTGGTACAGGCGGTGGATGCCCTTGTGGACCCTCAGAATCCGGGGGTGCTGGGCGCCGTCCGCGACCTGTTGGTGCTGGCAGTGCGCGAGGCCGATGGGCAAACGCCCTCTCCCACCAAGCTGGCCACCGTTCGCAAGCTGGCGGCCTGCCTGACGAAACTGGACCCGCAGGCGCTTCTGGCCGGTCACCTATACGACGTGCTGCTGGCGGGTGTCCCGCTGCCTGTGGTGCCGCCCGGTGAGGTGACCCAGACCGCCGAGCGTCTGGAGTTGCTGGCCTATGCGTCGGAGGAACTCTCGACCAACGCGGCCGCCCGTGACGCCTGGGGCCAGATCTTGGGCCTCGCACTGCAACCAGACCTCGCGGTCGCCACCATCCCCGAGCTGGTGACGCTGATGGAGTCCCCCGTGTTGGCCGACCTGTTCGCGCTGATCTCGGACCTGCTGCTGCAACCGTGCTCCCCCCACTCGCAGGACGGAGGCGTCCCGTGACCTGCCGCAAGTCCCTGCTGCTGTTCGTCATTGCTTGGGCACTGCTGCCTGCGACCTCTGGGCACGCGAGCGTCTTTGAGTTGTTCGGCGTTGGGCCTCGGTCGGTTGGCATGGCGGGGGCGATGGCCGGGGCCGCGCGGGGTGCCGAGGCGGCCTTTCACAACCCCGCGCTGTTAGGCGACTCGCAGTTGGCGGGGGTGTGGGCGGGCTTCACCTCAACCGTGCACGACCTGTCGATCCAGCTGGCGCGCCCCTTGTGCACGGGGCCGTATCTCGCGTGTCGGGAGCAACACATCGCCGGGTTCTCCAGCCGCGAACCGCACTTGCCCCGCGACACGGGAGGTCTGACCCTCGGCTGGCACTATCCGCTGGGCGGGGTGTTTCACAACCGGGTGGTGCTAGGCGCGGCGCTGGCGATGCCGTGGCAAGACATCCTGCGCATCTCGGGACCTGACCCGCAGACTCCGCAGTTTCTGATGTACGAGAGCATGCCCGACCGGCTGGCGTTCCTGTTCTCAGGTGCCTGGCGCGTGACCGACCGTTGGTCAATTGGCGTGGGAGCGCAGGTGCTTGCGCAGCTGGGGGCCGAGATCGCGCTGGATCTGGATCCGACCAACCACCGGATGGACTACGCCTCGACACGCATCTCCCTGACCCCACAGGGACGTCTGACCGCAGGCACGTCGTTCCGCGCGACCGACGACCTGACGCTGGGCTTGGGGTACCGGCAGAGGCTGTCGCTGCAGTATCGGATCCCGACCGAGATCAAGGTGGGTACCGCGATCGACGCGATGCTTGATCTGGGTCAAGAGACGCTGTTCACGCCCGATGTGGTGCACGCAGGGGTCGCTTGGCGGGTGTCGGACCGGCTGTTGCTGGCCGCGGACCTGGGACTCGCGCTGTGGTCGCAGACGCCCGACCCATCGCCGTACGTTTGGATCGACGTGGAAGGCCAGGCCACGAACGCTCTGGGGGCGGGGGGACTGTTCGACGTCGGCACGGATACCGCCCCGTTGGACCTGCACTTCGCGGACACATGGAATCCGGCGGTGGCGGCAGAGTGGGAGGCCTCGCGGTCCTGGGTGGTGCGGGGCGGCTACACGTTTCGCCCATCGCCTGCCCCCAGAGCCATCGGTTTCGCCAACTACCTGGACAACCCAACGCACGGCATCGGCACGGGATTCTCTTGGCGATTCGGCCACTTCACTGCGGGGGAGAAGCTCCGCTTGGACGATGCGACAGGCGGCAGGCCAGCCGTGGGTGAGGCTGCCGCGCCGTTCTCGCTGGACGTCGGGACCCAACTGTTGGTGTTGCCGCGGCGGACGGTGATCAAGCGGGACCCCAACGACCCGGTGGGCGATCTGCAACACGGGGGGCAGGTCTGGCACGTCAGTGTGGCGTTCGGGGGGGCGTTCTAAGGGGTCACCATCGCGACGACGTCCTCGACGTGCTCAGCCCGCCGCACCAGCGGGTGGTGGTAGAAGGCGCAAGTCCGTTCATCGGCTGCGAAAAACCCGTGCTCCGGGTCCGCCTGTATGATGACGGACTTGCCCGACGCAAGCGCCATGCCCAGCTCGGTGTGCGTCCCGCGCCCTCCCGGCAGCAACACGACGACCACGTCGGCACGCAGGACACCTGACGTCTCGGCCAGTGCAACCTCACGAATTCGCTCGGGCTTATCCTTCTGCACGCTGCCGTGGTGGGTCCAGTCGTAGGTGATGGTGTGTCCTTGCGCGTTCAGCAGGTCGCGCAGGCGGTGATGGTCCGCGGCCCGGTCCAGACGGGTGGCGATGTAGTAGTTCACGCGGCGTCTCCTTCCTGCACGGCAACCGCCGCGTCCTTGCCCCGCACGGCGTCGATGGCAACAGCCACGGACATGTCACCCAGCACGTTGACGGCAGACCGGCAACGCGCGACGACCCAATCGACGGTCAGCAGCAGCGGAATCGCCTCGGCGGGCAGGTGCAGCGCCCCAAGAACCAGCGACAGCGAGATGATGCCCGCCTCCGGAATGCCTCCCACACCGATGGTCGCCGCCACCGCCACCACCGCCGCCCCCAGCTGACTCGCCACGCTCAGCTCGATGCCGTACGCCTGCGCCAAGAACAGGACGGCCACGACCTCGTACAGCAAGATCCCGTCGTTGTTGAAGTTCGTCCCGACGCAGGCCGACAGCCTGGCCGCCCCAGGTGACACCTTCAAGTCCTCCAGCGCCTGCAACGTCACCGGCAACGTCGCAAGGCTGCTGTTGATGCCAAAGCCGTAGACCACGGGCTCGCGCGCCGCCTTCCAGAACCGCTGCAACGGGATACGGGCCACCAGCACGACCCAGGTGTGGTACACCAGCAGCACGTGCAACCCCATGCCCAACACGCAGAACCCGACGTAGGCCGCCAGCCCTCCCATCATCGACAACCCGTGCTCGCCCAAGACCTTGGCCACCGCACCAAATACCGCCAGGGGCGTCAAGCGCACCACCCAACCCATCAGGCGCATCGCCAGCTTCAGCCCCGCCGCCACCCAGCCGGACAGGGGCGCCGTCGCCCGCTTGCCCAGCTCGACGCGCTGCAGCAGCCACACCAGGATGCCGACCGCAAGCGCCAACAGGATCGCCAGCACCATTGGACTGCCCAACAGCAGCGCTGCGATGTGGCCAGGACTCGTATCGACCGCCGGCATCGCCTTGGCCGACGGCGGCAGCGCGTGGCGCAGATCCAGCCACTGCCCCGGGCGAAACACGTTCGACACGACAAGGGCGATCAGGATGGCGCCCGTGGCGTTGCCAGCCGAGATGGCGAACAGCGCCCCGACGCCGCGAACCGCAAACGCATGGGACAGCACGCCGTCCAGAATCGCCAGGAAGAGCAGAGGGATCGCCAGCAGCTTGATGAGCTCGATGATCCACTTGGCCAGCACGCCCAGCGGCGCGACTTGTGGCCCGAGCGATAGCCCCAAGGCAGCGCCAATGCACAGGGCCACCAGAATCTGTGGATACAGCGGCCAGCGCAGCGGATTCCACAGACGGGGGGGGGCGTTTTCCATGAAGGGCTCCGGGCCTGACCGCAGCAAGAGCGGGGACGGCAAGCCTTGCGAGCGTAGCGGTTGTCGGGCTTGCGGGACAAGGAGGCGCGGCACCTGACACCTCACCTTGTCCCGTGTTACACCACCGCGCGAACCGGGCCGCCCCGGACATTGGTTTTCCCCTCGCCTCGGAGCCGTGACCATGCGCAAGTCCCTGTTCCTCCTCTGTGTGTGCGGATTGTGGCTGGCCGGTTGCGGCGCGTCCGACGGTGGCACCGGCTCGACCCCTCCGGTTCCGGACACGACCGTGGGCGACACGACGCCCGCAGACACGACCGTCACCGATGCCACCCCCGACACCGCAATCGACGCGCCCAAGACCGACAGCACCACGCCGGTCTGCAACCCGTTCAAGAACACGGGCTGCACTGAACCCAAGACCCAGTGCGGGTACGACGAAGACGGCAAGGTCGCGTGCATTCCGGCCGGCGACATTCCGGTGGGCGGCGAGTGTGGCGGCGGCGGTCTTTGCGAGAAGGGCGCGTGCGTCACCAGCCAATCCGGGACGTCACAGTGCTCGCCCTACTGCGGCACGGCGGCGCACTGCCCCGGCAGCACCTGCAACAAGATCGAGGGGGGCAACTGGAAGGTTTGCGACGTGGCGAAGTACGTGACCTGCGATCTGTTCACGCAGAATTGCGCGGACAAAACGCTGTCTTGCTACGACTCGTCGAACGGCTTCGTGTGCCTGAAGACCGGTTCCGCAGAGGAAGGCTCGCAGTGCCAGTCCAGCAACGGCTGCCTCCCGGGCTACACCTGCGCGGGCGCCGACACCTTCAGCATGGGCCTGTGCCAGAAGGTCTGCCGCGTGAGCGGCGGCGAGCCATCCTGCGACTCGATCGAGGCGTCCTGTGTCCCCATCCAAGGCAGCGGCAAGTACGGCTTCTGCGACCAGTTGAACCAGTGATCGGGACCAAGCGCGGGAGACCGGCGCGGTGAACTTCCAGGAAACCAGCGACACCACGGTAACTTGCGAGTGGGCGGCGACGCGCACCATCGGGTCGCTGTTGGTGCTGCAAGAGCGCAGGGCTGTGCTGACCCTGCTGCGGGCCCCGGAGATCGGCGAGTCCGTGCTGATCCAGCTGGATGACGAGGCTTCTGGTGAGCCCCCCGCCACCCTGGACGGCCGCTGCATCACCGCTTCGCAGAATGAGTGGGGCGAGTCACTGGTAGAGGTTGAGCTGAGTCGCGTCGGCGTCGTGGGCTCGACGGAAACGTTGCAGGCATTTCTGGACCGTCACCGCATCGTTCAGGGCGGCGAGGTGACGGCCCAACCCATGCCGGACTCGCCCCAATTCCTGTGGTGCGTGTACGAGCTGCCGGAGCCACCGGCGGTCGCGGAGGACGAGGGGCGCGACACCGAGGTCGTCTCGTTTGCCCCGGTAGAAGAACCGAAGCCGCTTCGCGGTCACAGACAGACCGCGCCGACCCCCGAGTTGTTCCTGCCGGACGAGGATGAGGCCGCGCCGTGGCCGGAAGAGCCCCCCGGCGCCCCCGAGGTCCCCGGTGATCCGGAGGTCCCTGTCGCTTCCCAGGTCCCCGTTGACCCGGAGACCGCCCTGCCCCCCGCAGTCGCACATCGCGTGAACGAGTCGGTGTCGTTCCGCTTGGGACGGCGAAAGGCCATGGGAACGCTGCTGCGTTTGGCAGAAACAAGCCTGCGCGTTCGCACGACAACGCCTCCCGCGGTGTACGACCGTCTCGTGGTGACGATGTCGACCCAGAGTCGGGCAGAGCCTCCGCTGGACTTGACGTGCGAAGTGATACGGGTGCACCCACCGTCAGAGGGCCAAGGTCACGCGATCTTCGACGCCCGCGTGACAGTCGGGCATTCGGCAGCGACCATGGCGCGGTTGCGACGGCGCGTGGAAGAGGCGGTGAGTGCGCCTGCCGTCGACGGGGGAGAGTGACGATGCGTGGAAACCGACCCGCTTGCCTTGCTGGTGTCGCCGCCGCCTTCGCATACACGCTGGCTATGCCCTCATGGTCATTGGAAATTCCACCGCGTCCCAGTGCGCCCGGTGCTGAGATGCCCGTCCCTGCGCCCGAAGACGGTGTCGAGGACCAGCGCCCCGTCGAAGACCCCGGACCACCGCCCGCTTGGATGAAGTTCCTGGGCTGGTCCTCCGACGGTACGCGAATCGCTTGGCGCGAAGGTGCTGCGGGAGGTCGCTCCCGCCCCGGAGACCCCGTCCGCATCGCGCGCTTGGACGAGAGCGGCGTCATCGTCGACCGCTTGTTCGTGCGCGACGATGTCAGCAAGTACCTGCAAGTCCGCCGAATTCGCATCGCCAACGGCAACCTTGCCCAAGCCGAGCAGGTCACCCCTGCCGACGTGGTGCTGCGCGTGAAGAGCGGACGCCTGTTCGCCGTCGCGGTCCGGGGTCAGCCCGCTCAGGTCGCCGTGCTGGAGAAGCGAACCGACGGCTATGAGCCCGTCGCCCTGATGCCCGTGCGCAGTCCCACCGCGCAGGTGCGGGCGGAGGGCTGGGAGTCGCCGGACGGACGTCTGGTGGCCTTCGTCGTGCACTCGGGCAGCGGCGCGGCGCGCCAGGCGACGCTGGTGGTCGTCCCCGCGGCCCCTGCCCGCAAGCGAGGTGCGCCGTGACGCCCACCATTCTGGTCGTCGAGGACGAGCCCGACCTGCGCGCGCTGGTGGTCCACAACGTGGAAGCATCTGGCATGGCGTCGCTTTCCTGCGGCACCGGTGGCGAGGCGCTTGCGCTTGCGGCCCGCTACAAACCCGACCTGATCCTGCTGGACCTGATGCTGCCCGACCTGCTGGGCGGCGAGGTCTGCCGACGACTGCGCGCGGACCCGGTGCTGGCACAGACGCCCATCATCATGCTGACGGCCCGCACCGCCGAGGTTGACCGTGTGCAGGGATTCGAAGCCGGGGCGGACGACTACATCTCCAAGCCCTTCAGCACCCGCGAGCTGATCCTGAGGGTGCGTGCGGTGTTGCGGCGACGACAGCAGGCCGTCGCGCCCGAGACGACACGGCTGTCGGCCGGCGGCATCGAAGTTGACGCGGCCCGCCACCAAGTGCACATCAACGGCGCCGAGATCAAGGTGACGGCGCTGGAGTTCCGCCTGCTGTCCACCCTGCTGGACCGGCGTGGTCGGGTGCAGACGCGGCAGATGCTGCTCGAGGACGTCTGGGGTGTCAGTCCTGAGCTGCACACGCGCACCGTCGACACCCACGTCAAGCGGCTGCGCGAGCGCTTGGGAGCCGCTGGCGACGCCATCGAGACCGTGCGCGGCGTCGGCTACTGTTTCCGCGCACCGCAGGAGGGCTGAGTGACCGAGCCTGCCCCCCCTGACGCCCCGCCCCTGCGGCCCAGCATCCTCGCCGCCCGCCAGAACCTGTTTTCCACGATGCTCGACGCCATGACCGACGGCGTGATGGTCGTGGACGACAAGATGCGCGTCGTGGTCACCAACCGTGCGTTGCGCGAGATCCTCCTGTTGCCACCGGGAAGCCACGGCCGGCCGCTGAACCAGGTGGTGCGCCAACCGGGCTTGGACGATGCGTTTGCCCAAGTGCTGTCGGGCGGGGGCACGCGCAACCTCGAGTTCGTTCACCGCGGCCTGCAGGATCGGGTGCTGGACGTGCTGGTCGTGCCCCTACCCGACCACGAGCACTGGGGCCACCGCGCCCTCGGGGTGGTTCGAGACGTGACGGAGCGCCGCCAGCTGGACCGGATGCTGATGGACTTCATCGCCAACGCGAGTCATGAGTTGCGCACCCCGACGACCGCGATTCTGGGCTATGCCGAGACGCTGGTCGACGCGGCGCCCAAGGACCCGCAGGTGCTGGCCGGCTTCCACCAGACCATCTACCGCCACGCCCAGCGCCTCTCGACCCTGCTGGCGCAGCTGCTGGAGCTGTGCCGGTTGGACGATGAAACCTACCGCATGCACTTCGAATCTGTGGATCTGGAGTCGGTGCTGGCAGTCGTCGTCGAACAACTGGCTGACATGGCAAGCGAGTCGGGCTTGAGCCTGCAGGTGTCGGCGCCGCCGCAGCTGGGGCGAGTGTGGGCGGACCGGGGGGCGCTCGAGATTGTCTTCGCAAACCTGCTGCAAAACGCCATCAAGTATACGCCGCCGGGAGGGGGCAGGATCGAGGTAAGGATGCGCCCGGAAGGGACGGCCCGGGTGCAGGTGTCCGTCATCGACAGCGGCATCGGCATCTCAGCCGAGGACCAACTGCGCATTTTTGAGCGATTTTATCGGGTGGACCGCGGTCGCAGCCGACACATGGGCGGTGTGGGTCTGGGCCTGAGCATCGTGAAGCAGCTGGTGGACCACCTGGGCGGCGCCATCGAGGTCAGCAGCCAAGTGGGGCGTGGCTCTACGTTTTCTGTCGTCCTGACGCTGGCGGAAGCCGAAGGTCGCGGGCCCGCCAAGGCGCTGTAACAGCCACGCGGGGCGCGACTGCGGCTATAGGCGGACGTCGCCGAAGCGCTTGGTCAGGTACTCTTCGGACACACGCACGCCGTTGATGACCGACGCGATGAAGACGTCGCGCTTGTCGTACTCGGCTTCCAGCGTATCCATGATCGGGTCAGCTTCGGCATCGGAGATCGCGACGATGGCCTCGACGTCCTCGTTGATCTGCTTGACCAGCTTCTGCAGCTGACCGTACAGGCGCCACTCGGCCTCGTCCCAGTTGTAGATGACCAGCTGAGCCAACAGGCCGTTGTTGCGCGTGAAGATCTCGGCGCGCAGGACCTTCTCGAGGAGCGAGGCGTCGATCTTGTTCGGCCGGTAGCCCTTGAAGTGGCGGTAGTAGACCGCGCGGTCCAAACGCTCGAGCTCGACCAGGAAGGTGCGCAGCGGCACCCGGCGGCACATGCGTGCGAACAGCTTGGGCGACAGCTTCTGGAGGGCGCCGATGGCCTCCGCATCGCCTTCTTCCTTCTTGGCCGCGTCGGTGGCGGGTTCGACTGGCTTGGCCGCGTCGGTGGCGGGTTCGACTGGCTTGGCCGCGTCGGTGGCGGGTTCG
>CAYURO010000002.1:148948-265579 GCA_964447285.1 uncultured Enterobacteriaceae bacterium
CCGCGTCGGTGGCGGGTTCGACTGGCTTGGCCGCGTCGGTGGCGGGTTCGACTGGGGCGGCGGCGTCGGTGGCGGCGTCGGTGGCGGCGTCGGTGGCGGGGGTCTGGTCGGGGGCTTCGCTCATGTTGGGGGCGTTCCTGTGTCGGGGCCTCGGTCGTGCCGAAGCGTCGGTTGGGGCGCCGGGACTCTAGGAGCCGCGGGCCAAAAAGGCAAGCCTGACGCGGGTTGTGCGCGTGCGGCGGGGCTTGTGGAGAAAGCAGTGCAGCAAAATCGACAAGACGCCCGGGGGCAGACATCCTTACGGTTGCGGAGCCCTGCTTCGGCGCGATGGAGTCTCGCATGCGTTCGTCTTACCACACCGTCCAGACGACCTTCCGGTGGTCATGGCCCCTGCTGTGCGGTCTGGGCTTGGCCTTGCTCTGCGCCTGCTCGCAGGACGTCATGACTTCGGGCGCGGATGCGGACTTGGGCGACACGACACCGGCCGGCACGCTGGTGGCCACCGCGACGGCAGGACCGCTAGGCGGCACGCTGGTGTCGCCCGACGGTCGCTTCAAGGTCCAGGTGCCGCCGGATGCCTTGACCGAGATGACCGAGCTGCGGCTGTATCGGATGCAAGAGGCGACGCCCAAGGCCGACCGCGCCGCGAGTGACCCCTGGCTGGTGCCCGCGACTTGGTACACCGTCGAGCCAGCGGACCTGGCCCTGAAGAAGAATGCTTGGGTGCGTGCGGAGTTCCAGCAGGTCGAGTCGCCCCTGACGGTCATGGTGGCCGATGTGGCGCTGTTCCGGCGACCAAGTGGTCAGGCCTGGCTGCCGCTGGAGACCACCGAGACGACGGCCAGCGCAAAGTATTACCCCGACATACTGACGGTTGAGGGGTATACCGCGACCTTGGGCGAGCTGGCGGTTCGCATCCGCGCCCCCTACGAGAAGCCCCCCGCACTGGTGCAAGTCGGCCTGCAGACGCCGATCTCGACCGTCGAGGGACCGCTGTTGACGATTGCGCCCTACGGCACACTGGACCTCTGGGGCAGCGGCTTCGGGTGGGACCCGACGCATGTGAAGGTGACCATCGGCGAACAGGAGCAGAAGGCGCTGCTGGTGCAGAACCGCTACCTGCAGGTGCAGCTGTCGATCCCCCAGCCCAAGGTGGATGTCGAGCTGCCGGTCGTGGTGCACGTCGACAGCTTGAGCAGCAACGTGCTGGTCGTGCGCTTCCAGGGGTTGGTGCCCGGCATCGCTGAAATCACGGACGTTTATCCCACGGGTGGGGCGGCGGTGGGCCAGCGGTTCCGCATGGACGGCAAGTGGTACGGCAGCGAGGAGACCCTGCGCGTGCGGATCGGCGACCGCGTCGTCATCCCGAAGCGAGAGAACGGCAGCCTGGTGGTCACGGTGCCGGACGACGTGACACCCGGTTCGGTCGAGCTGCGCGTCGACGACGGTCTGGGCTCGGACCTGTCCAACCCATGGCCCTACCTGATCTTTCCGCTGGCGCCGCCGGTGCTGTCGGCCGGTCTCGAGGCGGGAGGCGTGTGGCTGCCGACCGACCCGTCACCGCCTGCGGAGTATGCCGCGCTGGAGATGAACACGGTTGACGTGGTGCTGGACGTCGCCGGTCTGGAACCCTACCTGTCGGCATCCAGCCAGCTGTCAGTGCGGTTTTGGAGCGCCGCGCATGACACTGGCTGGCAAGACGTCAAGACGGCATCGAACCTGCCGCCCCCTTGCCAGGGCCTGCCGACCGGCCGCTGCGTGCTGCGGTTGCCTCCTCCGGTGGTGCAGGGGCTGCTGCCCGGCGACAAGTTCCAGGTGCAGATTCGGATGCGGCAGAAGCTGTTGACGGGCGACGCCCCACCGGACGACTTTCTGGTGCGCGACAGTGCGCCTCTGGAACTGAAGGTAGCCGGACGCCCGGTGCCGGGTTCGCTGGCGCGGATGCAGATCGGCAAAGGCGACACGGGGTTTCAGGAGGTGTTCTGCTCGGCCGAGGCCCAGCCGCTGTCGGTGGGCGACGTGCTATGCCTGCGCGTGAATCTGGGTTGCGGTGCCGAAGGCAAAGACTGCGCGCCGTTGCAGAAGATCACGGCGCCCGACCTGTGGCCCGGCGAGCTGACGTGGGGCGCGGGCGTGCAGGCGAACCAAGGCATTCAGCAACGCTGCGTGCCGATGACGCAGGCGGGCCTGCTGCCGCTGACAAACCTGACGACCGGCCAGAGTTGCCAGGTCCACGTGGTGAACGCGGGCGGACGCTACATGGCGGGGCAGGTGTCGGCGGTGGACCCCAGCAAGCCGCTGGTGCTGGCGATGGGTGGAGGTCGCGTCATCGTTCCCGCAGGCGCCCTGCCGCCTTTGGACCCGGAGTCGGCGACGCCCCTGTACACCATCGAGGCGTGGGCGCCGCTGCCGGGCGACCCCAAGAATCCCCCCGTCCAGAGCGGCGACCCGCAGAAGGCGAGCGCGCTGGGTCTCTATAGCCTGAAGATCACGCCAGAACCCAAGGAGTTGCTGCTGCCCGTGAGTCTGGACCTGCCCCTGTCGTCTGAGCTCGCGGTCAAGCAGCCGTCGCTTGGCCTGATCGACACCGCAACCGGGCTGATCCACACGTGCAAAGCGGAGTTGGACGCCGTGGCGATGCGCTTGAAGTGGGAGCTGCCGGCTGGCCAGTACGCCAAGCCCACCGGACCCGCGCAACCCGGTGATCCGGCCCTCGCACTGCCCGACAGCTTCAACACCGCGGTCGCGAGCATCGGCGTGCTGTACCGCAAGGATACGCCGGGGGTACTCGAAGACGCGCTGGGGCACTTCCGGCTCGACTACGTGGTGGACCCCGCGAGCGCCGACTACGCCACAGAGACCTACGCCGCCACCGTGCTGGATGCCGCGGTGAACGCGTGGGAGACGCTGGCCGCGTTGGGCTGGCGGGTACCGAAGGGTCCGATCGACCTCAGCCTGCGCAAGTCTGTGTCTTGGGCCGACTTTTCGGGCAAGGCCAAGGGCGCGACGACGTCGGGCTTCCTGGGTCAACCTGGCATCGTGGTGCAGAATGGCGTTGCTGACGCAGAGCTGGCCACCATCGTCACCCACGAGGTCGGGCACCTGTTCCAGCGCCAATACACGGTCAACCTGACGCTGTCCTGGCTGGATGAGGCGATGGCCGAGTGGACCGCCTTTCAGGTGCTTGGCGCGGACTTTCAGCTTCAGGGCATGACGGAGGACGGCGCCGCCGCCAAGGTCGTCACGTCGGGCCTACCTGACGGTTGGGGCGCGGTGGCGGCTGATTTCGTCTATGGATCATCTGCTTGGCTAAACTGGCTGACGTGGAAGCAAGGGCCGGACCCGGTGCGCAAGCTCTACGAGGCGCTGGATTGGAACCCCGCGAACTGGACAAGCGCCTACGCGACGTTGGCCACGGTGGGCGACAAGCCGGTGGGCGAGCTGCTGCGCGATTTTGCCGAGGACTTCTGGCTGCAGCGCTTCGACCCGGTGTCCAAGGTCAGTGCGAGTGCCCTGCTGGATGCCGCAGGCTTTGACGGGTCGATGATGTTCGCGGGTGTGCTGGGGGCAACCAAGTTCCTGGCCGAGCGGCCGGCGCTGTCGAGCATGCGCTATGCCATGAAGATCACGAATGAACAGGCGGCCATGGTGGCCACGGGCGAGGCCGTTCTGCGCGTGACCGGTCTGGGCCCCGAAGCCGACGTGTCGGTCTGGACGCAGCCGAACTTCACGATGGACGCCGACAATCCGACGCTGGTCGCCCGTCTGGATGAAGCGCATCCGTTGCAGGTGCTGACCCAAGTGACGGCAGGCTCGTGGTGGCTGGTCCACAACCGCTGGGCGACGTCAGGAAGTGTGGGGGGCAAGCTGACGCTAGAGCTGCCCCGCATCAGCGCGCTGCAGCCGGGAGCGGCCAAGCCTGCAGCGTTGTTGACGATCTCGGGCCAGCAGTTTGGCGCGGGCAAGGGCGACGTCTTCATCGGCGGCGTTCAGGCCGTGGTCCAGACGTGGTCGACGTCGCTGGTGGTCGTGAAGGTGCCGACCCTGCCCGCCGGGTCGCCGGCAGCCGTGCGCGTGCGGACGCTGGACCAGGCCAACAGCAACCCGGTGCTGCTGCAGGTGCTGTAGACGGCCAAGCTAGCTGGGTCGAAACGCCACGCACCGCTCCGGGTCCGTCTCCAAAAACGCCCCGCCGATCAGGTCGATGCAGTACGGTACCGCCGGCAGGATCGCGTCCAGACACTCGGCGATCGCCTTGGGCTTGCCCGGCAGGTTCACGATCAGGGACTGGCCGCGAATGCCCGCGATCTGGCGACTCAGGATCGCCGTCGGCACGCCCTTCTGCAGCGACGCTTGCCGCATGCGCTCGCCAAACCCGTCCATCTTCTTGTGGATCACCGCCTCGGTCGCCTCGGGCGTGACGTCGCGCGGCGCGGGGCCGGTGCCTCCCGTCGTCACGACCAGACTGCAGCCCTCGACGTCGCACAGCTCGCGCAGGGTCGCCTCGATCAGCGGCTGGTCGTCGGGGATGACGCGCTCGACCGGCTCCCAAGGACTCGTTAGAACCTCTTGGAAATAGGCTCGAATCGCCGGTCCACCAAGGTCCTTGTACTCGCCACGGCTGGCGCGGTCGCTGACGGTGACGATGCCGATGCGGGCGGGGGCGAGGGCGGGGGCGATCATGCGGGTTCTCTCGCTTGGGGTCTGGACGTGCGTGTGGGGGTCTGGACGGGCCGAACAGCCAGCCTACGGCATCCTCGTTCGCCGCGTCAGGGGCGCAAACGCAGCGACAGCTGGATCTCGTCGATGCTGGAGCCCTGAACGCGATAGCGATCGACCGTCCTTCCCGTTTCGATGAAGCCGGCCTGGCGATACAGGTGCAGGGCGGCGGCGTTGTGGCTGAACACCGTCAGGTCGACCCAGACCAGCGACGGTTGCTGCCGCAGCCACGTCAGCGCGGCGTCGAGCAATCTCCGGCCGTGCCCCTGACCCCGCATCGACGCGTACAGCCCCATCGCCAGCGTGGACCGGTGCAGGGCGGAAGGCAGCATCGCGCCTCGCAAATCGACGTGTCCGCACAAGCCGCGGTCGGGTCTGCAATAGATCTCGGCCGGCGTCATGGACGGGTCGCGCAGGACGAAAGCCCGCCGCCACTCGAGTTTGTCGACCGGCCGCAGCAGCCCGCGGGCGGTGGCGTGGGCGCGGCGCTGGACATCGACGGCCGTGACCTGCAGCTCATGCGACTCGATCGGCGAAAACAGCAGCCCATGCGTGCCGTTGTCGGCCAGATGCTGGCGCAGGTGATGGGCGAAGGCAGCGGCCTCATCGATGGCAAGCCACTCGATGCGGGTCGGCGTCATCGTGGCCCCCTGTCCATGCCCATCTCTTCACGCCAAACCCGCATCGCTTCATCCAGTTGCGCCTGCGACGTGTCCCAAACCCGCTGATGCAACTCAGCCACGGCCTGCGGGTCGTCGGCAAGGTGCGGGTCGGGGGGCGGCACGATGGGCTCGCCGACGTGGAAGGTGAAGCGCCCGGGCAGCGGCAAGATCCCGAGACCCAACGAGACGGGAAAGTCGTAGCGCGCGTCGTCCTTGCCCACCAGCTTGCGGACCAGCACGCGCTCGTGGAACAGGTATTGGTACGCGTGGTCGATGCCTGCCCCCATGATCGGCAGGATGGGCACCTGCGCCCGCATCGCCAACCTAACGAATCCCCTACGGTTCTTCCAGTGCAGCTGGTAGTGGCTGTCGGGTCCCTTGAACGACTCGCCCGCGCCGCCGGGATAGGCGACCACCATCTCGCCCTGCTGCAGCAGCTGGCGGGCGTTGCCGGGATTCGCCTCGACCACTCCGGCGTTGTGCAGCACCCGACCGACCAGCGGCGCGTGGGCCAGAAAGGTGTCGGCAAGGCCTCGCGGCAGGCGATCGACATGCTGGAGGATCAGCGGAAACAGCGCGAACGAGTCGATCCCCATCAGCGCGTGGTTGCCGACGACCAGCACGCCGCCGTCACGCGGAATGCGCTGTGCGTTGCGAAGCTCGGGTTGTACATGCGCCAGCGCCGACCGGACCAGCGCGATCACCGTGTCCCGGTGCGCGCCTGGCAGCAGCTCGTGGCCGGATCGGTCCAGCCGAGGAGGTTCGAGCAGAACCTTTGCCAAGGCGAGGATGTCACGCAACGTTGGAAGATCGCTGAAGTCTGGCCAAACCTTCGGCGTCGTCACGGGTGAGGCAGACGGGGCGCCGGGCGCGGACTTGGGCTGCGAAGGGGTGGAGTCGGGGTGACGCATCGGGTGCGCGCAGTGTGGCAAGGACCACGGGACGACGCAATGTGCCCACGCCAGCGCGGCGTTTTCCCGCTGCGGACGATCAGTAGGGCGTGAACGGAGGTCCCCATGCCCACGCCCCCAGCACACTCTGCCCTTGCGCGACGGCGCCGTCTCGGCTCCACTCGGGCCCCCATGACCCACCGCGCCCCGCCCCAGCTGCCGCTGCTGCCCCCCACGCCCCCGTTGCCCCCACCCCAGCTCGGCGGCGGTGGGACGGATCTTGTGCGCGTGTTGCGGCAGCGGTTCCGGCTGCAGGCGTTTCGTCCGGGGCAGGAAGAGGTCTGTCGGTCGGCCATCGACGGACGCGACTGCCTGCTGGTGATGCCCACAGGAGGCGGAAAGTCCCTGTGCTATCAGCTACCTGCGTTGGAGCGGAGCGGTCCGTGTCTGGTCATCAGCCCGCTGATTGCCCTGATGGAAGACCAGGTCGCCAAGCTGCAGCAGCTGGGGCTGAACGCCGACCGCATCCACTCGAACCGCTCGCGTGCAGAGTCGCAGGAGGCGTTGCGGGCGTGGCACGCGGGCCGGCTGGATTTCCTGATGATTGCGCCCGAGCGCCTGCGCGTGCCCGGCTTTGCCCAGCGTCTGGCGCAGCGGCCGCCGTCGCTGATCGCCGTGGATGAGGCGCACTGCATCTCGATGTGGGGCCACGACTTTCGGCCGGACTACCGGTTGCTGGGCGAGCGGCTGCCAGAGCTTCGCGGTGACGGCCAGATCCCGATTGTGGCCATGACGGCGACAGCGACCGTGCGCGTCCAGAAGGACATTCTGGCGCAGTTGGGGATCCCGCAAGCGCGTGCGTTCATCCGCGGATTTCGCCGTGACAATCTGGGCATCGAGATGGTCGAGCGGGCCCCCGCCAGCCGTGGTGCCGATGTGCTCCGCCTGCTGTCGGACCCCCAGCGCAGACCCGCGATCGTGTACGCGCTGAGCCGCAAGCAGGTCGAGGAGCTGGCGGATGACCTGGCCAAGCACTTTCCCTGCGCCGCCTACCACGCTGGATTGCCGCCTGAACGCCGCAAAGAGGTGCAAGAAGGCTTTCAGTCCGGCCGCATTCAGGTCGTGGTCGCCACGGTCGCGTTCGGCATGGGCATCGACAAGGCCGACATCCGCACCGTGATGCACCTGGGGCTGCCGTCCAGCGTCGAGGCCTACTACCAGGAGATCGGCCGCGCCGGACGCGACGGTCTGCAGTCCAAGGTGATTGCGCTGTATTCGTGGGCAGATCGCCACCTGCACACCCACTTCTTCGAGCGGTCCTATCCCCCGCCCGAAGAGCTGGTCGCCGTCCTGAAGCACGTCCCCGAGGACGGCATTCGCCGCGAGGACTTGCTGCGCCCGTTTCGCTCGCGGCTGGAGGTCGCCGAGGCCGCGCTGGACAAGCTGTGGGGCCACTCGGCCGTGACCATCGACTACGACGACACCGTGCGCGACACGTCGGCCGCCGTGCCCCGCTGGCTCGACGCCTACAAGAACCAGCGTGCCTACCGCGAGGCACAAGTCGACGACATGTTCACGCTCGCCCGCGATGGCGGCTGCCGGATGGTCGCGCTGACGTCGTATTTCGGCGACGTGCACGACAACCGCCCGTGCGGCCACTGCGATCGCTGCGCCCCTGAGACCGACGCCGTGCGCCGCACGCGCGCGCCCGACCAGCGCGAACAGCGGCTGCTGCAGGGAATCGTCGACGCGCTGTCGGACACCGGCTCGGTCAGCGCGGGCAAGCTGCACCGCGAGGTGTTCGGCTCGCGGCTGGAACGAAAGGAATTCGAGCTGTTGCTGGACGGATTGGAACGCGAGGGCGTCATCGCCTCCCACGCCGCCAGCTTCGACAAGGACGGCCAGACCATCCGCTATCGCCAGATCGAGCTGGACCGCGAGACGGATCTCGAGGACGGCGAGTGGGTCGAGCGCGTCCGCCTGGAAGGCGACGAACCTCCCGTCCGCGCTGCCCTTCCCAAGCGGAAGGCTGCCGCAGCGAAGGCCACCGCCGCCTCTCGCGCAAAGTCCGCGGCTGTTGCCACACCGCCAGCGCGCGTTACCGAGGCCCCGCGACGTCTGGACCAGGGCCGCGACGAGCGCTTGATCTCCGAGCTGAAGGCGTGGCGGCTGGCCCAGTGTCGGCTCGAGCGCGTACCCGCCTTCCGCATCCTGACCGATGCCACCCTGCTGGAAATCGCGACGGTGGTGCCCAAGACGATGGCAGAGCTGCTGCGTGTGCATGGCGTGGGCCCCCGCTTCGTGGAAAGATACGGCCGCGAGCTGCTCGCCGAGCTCGATCGCTGACCGCACCGCCTCGTTGCGCCACCCAGAGGTCCCCCATGACCCTGCCACCTCGCCCTGCCGCGCTTGCCGAGAACGTGCCGCTTGCGCCGCTGACGACGCTGCAGGTGGGGGGGCCCGCCCGCTGGTTCCTGAAGGCGCCCGACACCGAGACGGTACGCGCTGGCCTTGCGTGGGCGCGCGCGCAGGACCTGCCGTTTTGGGTGCTGGGGGGTGGCAGCAACGTGGTCATCGCCGACGCAGGGCTGCCGGGACTGGTCGTGCAGCCGTGCGGCAAGCGACGCCAGATGGGTCAGGGCGACCAGGAATTTGCCTACGTCCACGTTGAAGCCGGTGCGCCTTGGGACGAGCTGGTCGCGTGGACGGTCTCCCAAGGGTTGGGCGGCCTTGAGTGCCTGTCCGGGATCCCGGGACTGACGGGCGCTGCCCCCGTGCAGAACATCGGCGCCTACGGTCAAGAGGTCGCGGACGTGCTGGACGCCATCGACGTGCTGGACCTGCGCACGGGAGAGCTGGCGCGGCGTCCGGCGGCGGCGTGTGGCTTTGGCTACCGCGACAGTGTGTTCAAGCGGTCGCCCGGTCGGTGGCTGGTCCTCAGCGTCACGTTGCGGCTGCGGCGCGAAGCAAGGCCCGAGGCCCGGCACACGCAAGTCCGCGAGGCAGTGGGTGATCTGCACGCGCTCCCGGCCGGCGCCGTGGGCCTGCAGCAGGTGCGCGACGCGGTGCTGGCCCTGCGGCGCAGCAAGTCGATGGTGGTCGACCCCGCAGACCCGGACAGCCGCAGCGCCGGGTCATTCTTCCAGAATCCGGTCGTTCCCGCCCAGCTGGCCGACTCGGCGGCGACGCGCCTTGACGACGCACTACAGCCCGGCGAGACGATGCCGCGTTGGACGACGCCGCTGGGCATCAAGCTCTCGGCCGCATGGCTGATCGAGCGGTCGGGGATGCCCAAAGGCTACGGCACAGGTCCCGTCGGGCTGTCGCAGCACCACACGCTGGCCTTGGTCAACCGGGGCGGCGCGACGGCAGCGGACGTGATGGCCTTTGCTGCACACGTTCAGGACCGCGTCCGCCAAGCCACCGGCGTGCAGCTCGACCCCGAGCCCGTGCGGATGGGCGACTTCGGTGCGGCGTAACCCCTAACGCCACTGTCGCATCCAGCGAAACCGCCACGGCAGCTGTGCATCCTCGCCGGCATAGTCGATGCCGACGCGCGGTCCTGCGACGATCTGGTCGGCAGGCACCGGCACCCCCACCTGAAACCACACCGACTGGTCCGGTCGAAGCGGCTGGCCGTTCTGACGGCGGTCGATGCCCAGCGCTTGGGTCAGCTTGGCCGGGCCGTCCACCCACTTCTCCAGACGCGGCGGTGGCTTGCGTCCGGGCAGCTCGAAGCCGCGCCGCGCGCGCACATGCACGGCCGTCTCGAGGTCCAGCGGCAGCCCGGCGCGAATCAGCACCGCTTCTCCCGTGCCTTCGCGCCCGGTCACGACGTTGAACTGCCAGTGCATCCCGTAGACGAAGTAGACGTAAGCGATGCCGCCCGCCTGAAACATCGCGGCGTTGCGAGGAGTCTTGCGCCCGCCATACGCGTGGGCACCGCGCTCCGACTCGTGGTAGGCCTCTGTCTCCAGCACAAGCAGGCGCGCGGTCGGCTCTGGCACGCCTGCAGCCGACGCGAGTCCTGTGGGAAGCCGCGCCACCACCACGCGCCCCACCAGATCTGGAGCGACTTCGAGCACTGGGCGCTGGAAGAACGCTTGTGGTAAAGCGTTTTCGTCAATGGCGGGCAAGTCGCCCATCAGCAGCCCACTACACATCTACTTGCCACCCATCCACCAAACTAGATACAAGTAAATCCGCAGACTAGTGATACATCCAGTCCTGTTTGTCATGGACGGGGTCATGGGCGGCAGGACGGACCGGCCGGACCCAAGCCTTGAATCGTCGGGTGGGTGCCGCACAGGGGGCATCCGGGGTCGGGCCGCACCGTCAGCTCGTGAAACCGCATCTGCAGCGCGTCAAACGCCAATAGCCGGCCGATCAGGGGCTCGCCGATGCCCAGAACCAGCTTCAGCGCCTCCAGCGCCTGCAGCGTGCCGATGATGCCCGGCAGCACGCCCAGAACACCCGCCACCGCGCAAGACGGCGCCGCGTCGGGTGGCGGAGGCGCAGGATACAGGCACCGATAGCAGGGTCCCCGCCCTGGCGCAAACACGGTCACTTGCCCGTCGAAACGGAACACTGAGCCATGGACGTGGGGCTTGCCGAGGGCGAAGCAGGCATCGTTGACCAGATAGCGGGTCGGAAAGTTGTCGCTGCCATCGATCACTAAGTCGTAGTCCCGCAGCAGTTCCAAGGCGTTGCCCGCGTCGAGACGCACGGGATGCCGCACCACCCTCACCTCAGGGTTGACCGACGCAAGCGTCTGCGCCGCGCTATCGACCTTGGGCTGCCCGATGCGGTCCTGACGGTGCAGGATCTGTCGCTGCAAGTTCGACAGGTCCACGATGTCGTCATCGGCGATGCCCAGCGTCCCCATTCCCGCCGCTGCAAGGTAAAGCGCCGCCGGACTGCCCAGCCCGCCCGCGCCGACCAGCAGAATCTTGGCGTTCAGAAGCTTCTGCTGCCCGACGACGCCAATCTCCGGCATCCGCAAGTGGCGGCTGTAGCGGGTCGTCTGTTCCTGCGACAACCCACTCGCCCCTTCCACCGGCAGTCCGAGCGCCCGCCAGCCTTGAAAGCCGCCGGCCATGGACTTTACGTTTGTATAGCCAAGTTCCCACAACTCGAAAGCGGCGTAGATCGAGCGCACGCCGGCCGCGCAGTACAGCACGATCTCGGTGTCGCCGACCCGAGTGGCCTCGGCCAGACGCTCCGCGAGAGCCGATCGACCGGTCAGCAGGGCGGAAGGCAGCACGCCCTCTGCGTATTCGTCTTGTTCGCGAACGTCGAGCAAGAGAAACGGGACACCCGCTCGCAGCTTGGCGTGCACCTCGCTGGGCGAGATCTCGGCCGTGCGAGGGCGCTGCGGGTCCTGGGAGGCAGGAGGCAAAGGCATGGGCGGTCGAGCACCTCGCGCGGTCGGGCGCTAGGCCTCGGTCCGCAGCAGCTGGTCCAAGGCGGCAAACGTGCGCTCCCACCCCTGGCGCACCGCGTCTTGGCGCACGTCGTTCGGCAGGTTCGGGTGGGGAAGCACCGGGCTGACGACGGTCACGCGACAGCCGCCCTCGCACCCGGCGATGCCGAACTGCCACTCGTCGGCGGGCCCTTCCTCAGCGTCCCAGACCAGGCGAGCGAAGCCGGGAGCCTCCAACTCGACCCACGTGCCACTGCGCGCCCACGTCTCGCCGTCTTCATCCAGCCACGTGGCCACCAGCCTGCCGCCGGGCTGAACGTCGCTGTCGGCCTGGTCACAAAACCACGTCGTCAGCTGGTCCCCGCGGGTAAACAGGTCGAACACGCGCTCAGCCGTGGCGGGCAGTTCGAAGCGAAGTACGAGGTTGGAGGAGGCCATGCCGGGTCCTGGATTCAGCTATTTGGTCTTGGCCTTGCCCTTGACCTTCTTCTTCACCGGCGGCTCGGGCACCGGCGGCGGCACTTCGCGGGGCGGCGGCTCAGGCAGGCCCTGACCCAGCTGCTCGAGCAGCTGCGTCGTGCACAGGTCGTTCGGCAGGCCCTCGAGCTGCTCGATGGCGTCGCGCAAGAGGATCGCCCGCGTCATCCCGGTCGGCAGCCCCTGATCCATTTGCTCATAGACGTGCTGCGCGAACCCGCCGCGGTGACACAGCTCTTTGGCGACCATGCCCAGACACTGCTGCCCGTTCGCCTGACCGACCAGGAATCCAGCCACTTCGTTCGACTCGAGCATGTTCGCCAGCTTGGCCACGCGCGTACAGTCGGGGCGACCGCCGTTGTCCAGCGCCGTCGCCGCCCATCGGGCCAGGAACAGGTCGCCAAGGCTCTGGTTGTCGAAGTGCCACACACCGACCTCATGACCCGCGCGGAACAGGGAGGACTGCAGCAGTCGCTCGCAGGTGATCTGCGCGATGCCCGGGTCGATACCGGGCACCGCTGCGACGCATTGGTGCAGTGCAAACGGCAGGTTGCGCTCGCCGTTCTCGGGGTTCTGGGCAGTGACCATGCGGTCCACGGCGGCCAAGGCGTCGGCGGGCAGCACCTCAACCCCCTGCATGTCGCGGACCAGCTGGGCAGTCATGAAATACGTGTAGATCTGAGCCCTTCCTGCGCTGAAGCCGGCAATCTCGGCACCTTGAACGGCCACAGTGTTGCGAACCAGGCGATCGACCACCTGAATGTCGCGCCACGTCGCCAGATGCGGGTAGTAGCAGCGACCATACGCCGTGACTTGCCGATCCAGTCGGTAACGCTTGATGAATTCGTCGAAGAACTTGCGGTCCTTGCCCTCGGGAACCGTGTGCGCGATGGCATCGTCGCTCTCTGCGCACGACATCTGCGGGATCTCGACGCGCACATCCACGCTCTGCAGGCCGTAGTTGCTGGTGAACACCGGCGGGCGAGTAAACACGACCACGCGGGCCTTCGGTGCGATGCGCGTGACCAGATCATCCAGCTGCGCGGCCACCGCCTGACGCTGCAACAGCGGCACCTCGTCCAGCGAGTCGGCGATCACCAACCACGGTCGGTCACCCAGCGCACGCTTCAGCACATCCTCGGCAGTCTCGGGGGTGGCCAAACCGACCTCGCGGGCGATGCGATAGGCCAACGCGACCTTGCCCTCAGACTCGATGCGGGGCGCGATCTCGGTGGCCAGGTCCACGCGAAACACGGGGACTCTGGCGCACGCCTGCGCAGCGATCGACCACGCAAGCTTCGACTTGCCGGCGCCACCACGGGCCAGCACCAACGCAATGCGCAGCTGGGTTCCGGCGGGGGCGGGCTCTAGCAGACCGGGGACGACGTCAAGTTCGGACTTCACCACGCCCAAGCCAGCCGGAGCAGCTCCTGGCCATGCATGAATCAGAAGGCCGGTGGGCACATAGCGTTTCTCGGCCAGTTCGCGTGCGTGCTCCGAGCGCAGGGCCGTGCACGTGGTCTCGTAGACGCCGCCCGGCTCGCCGAGCGGTGGACGGACGACCGGCGCCGGCGGGGCACCGCACGCCGCAAGAGTCCAAGCGGCGGCAGCGAGGGTCATGGCGAACGGAAAGCTACGGGTGACAGTCATGGTCTTCCTCAACAGCCAAGGCGGGGTGGGCCAACGCGAAGTATGGCGGCGGACCTCGGCCTTGGCAACGCGGCGGGGCGTCGGGGGAGCAGCCGGCGAAAGCACTCTCCGCTCACGTTCGGACGCTGGGGTGGTTGTGAGACCGGGAGGGCGCAGGCACAATCCTCGCCCTTGCACGCCACTGGATTCCCCCCGACGTGCCCCCCGAACCCGGAACACCTCATGCAAGTCCTGATCTGGACCCTGTTCATCCTGCTCATCATGGGGTTTCTGGCCCTGGACCTCGGCGTCTTCAACCGCAAGGACCACGTCATCGGATTCCGGGAGTCGCTGCGCTGGACCGGACTCTGGATCACGGTCTCGCTCTTGTTCAACGTCGTCATCTACTTCCTGTACGAGAACCACGTCGGCGGCTTCGGGTCGGGGGGCGCCGAGACGGTGTCCGGGCTGGATGCGGCGATGCTGTACCTGACCGGCTACGTGGTGGAGTACTCGCTAAGCGTCGACAACATCTTCGTCATCGCCCTGATCATCGGCACCTTTCGCGTGCCAAGGGAGTACCAGCACCGGGTGCTCTTTTGGGGCATCCTGGGCGCGCTCGTGCTGCGCGGTGTGATGATCGGCGCGGGTGCGGTCCTGCTGAATCGCTTTGCGTGGATGATGTACGTGTTCGGCGGCATCCTGTTGATCACTGCGCTGAAGATGGCCCTCCAGAAGGACGACCACTTCGACATCCAAAACAGCAAGGTCTTGCGGTTCGCCCGCAAGCTGTATCCGGTCACCCAGGACTTCGAGGGACACTCGTTCGTCACCCGCCTGCCCGACGGCCGTCGCGCCATCACGCCGTTGATGCTCGTGCTGCTGATGATCGAGACGACCGACGTGGTGTTCGCTGTCGACTCGATCCCCGCGGTCTTCGCCATCACCAGCGACCCGTTCCTGGTCTTCACGTCCAACGTCTTCGCGATCCTCGGCCTGCGGTCGCTGTACTTCGCGCTGGCCGGCCTGATCGTGCTGTTCCGCTATCTCAAGGCCAGTCTGGTCGTGCTGCTGGCCTTCATCGGCGTCAAGATGATGGTCACCGAGTGGGTGCACATCCCGCCTGCGGTGTCGCTGGGCGTCATTGGGCTGATCCTTGGCGCGGGCATCCTTGCCTCGGTGTTGACGCGGCCACCCACGCCTCCCGCTGCGGACCCTGCCCCATGACGCGATTCTCGCCCACCTTCGAAGGCTTCGGGCAGATGCTCGAGGCCAGCGGTGCCGGTCTGGAGCCCGATGCGTTGCGGCAACTCTGGACGTACCACCAGCTGCTGCGCGAGCGAAACGCCGACGGCGACCTGACGCGCCTGCGGTCGTTTGCTTCGATGGTCACCCTGCACTACGTCGACTGCATCCTGGTCGCGCGCAAGCTGGGGGCCAAGCTGCCGTCGCCGTTGCTGGACATCGGGTCGGGCGCCGGTTTTCCCGGCATTCCGTTGAAGATCGCCGCGCCGCAGGTCGAGGTCGTGCTGTCCGAGGGGCGCGCCCGACGCGTCGACTTCATGGACGAGGCCATCGCGGCAGCCGGGCTGAAAGGCATTCAGACGTTCTGCGGCAAGACCTTCTCGTCGTTCCCGCACCCGGTGCAAGGCGTCATCACGCGCGCGCTGGAGAAGATTCCCGTGACGCTGGCCCGCGTTCGCGCGTTTGTCCCGCCCGGTGGCTTGGCCGTGTTCATGAAGGGGCCGCACTGCGACGACGAGATCGCCGAGGCCGCACGCGACTTTGGCCGTTCTTGGCGTCTGGAGGACGACATCGCGTATACGCTGCCGTTTTCGACCCATGAGCGACGGCTGGTGACGTTTCGCCGGCTCGAGGACTTGAGCGAGCTCGTGCGGCGGCGGACCCGCCCCATCGACAGCGAGGCCAACGAGTCGTTCAAGACGTGGAAGGGGCTGCTGACGGGCCGGGGCGTGCGCAAGTCGGGTCTGGCGCTGCTGTCGGGGCAGAAGACGGTTCCTGAGGCGCTGCGTGACTTTCCACAGCGTTGCCATGAGCTGTTGGTGCCGCGCGGCCTCGAGACGGTGCCCGAGGAAGCCCCGCCCGACCTGCCCGTCGCCGTGCTGGCTCCCGGTCTATTTCGCGAGCTGGACGTGTTCGGCACCTCGGCGCCGCTGCTGGTGCTGCAGGTCGACGAGCCGCAGGCGTGGCCGGGCACACTCGAGGGCTGCACGTTGGCCGTTCCGTTCCAGGATCCCGAGAACGTGGGTGCAGTGCTGCGTTCCGCCGCGGCCTTTGGCGTGCGCGAGGTCGTGCTGTTGAAAGAGGCCGCCTCGCCCTTCCACCCCAAGGCGCTGCGTGCCGGGGGAACCGCCGCGTTTCGGCTGCGTCTGTGGAAGGCTGGCTCGCTGGCTGAGGTCGCCGCCGCCACCGAGGGGCAGCGGGTGCTCCTGTCGGCAGAGGGAAGTCCGCTCAAGCACTTCGCTTTCCCCGACGACTTCCTGCTGCTGCCGGGTCTGGAGGGCGCAGGGCTGCCGCCGGAGCTGCGGGGCGAGGCCGTCGCCATCCCCATGGAAGCGGGCAGCGAGTCGCTGAACGCCGCCGTCGCCGCTGCCGTTGCGATGTATGCCTGGTACGTGGGCGCGGAATAGCTACGGGTCGGCAACAGGCTCCGGCTGCACGAACCACACCTTCATCGGCGTCGGCTCGTACTGAATCCGCTCTCCCTGCAAGCCAAGACCCAGCGAGCCCTCAGCACCCCAGCACAGCGGCTGCGCGTCGGTCGTCGTGAGCGCACAGGCAAACACCCCGCCCACACCGATGGCCTTGGCATTCGCAGGGTGCTGGATCCACGGCGACGACTGCGGGGCGCGGGCGTCGTTGCCGCCATAGCCTCCCCAACACCAGACAACACCGCCCTTCAACGCACAGGTGTGGCCGCCGCCGGCCGCGAGCCCCTCGACCTTGCCCAAGCCGTCCACGCGGGTGGGAGCCGCCACGACCGAGGTGATGCCCGCCATCCGGTCTGAGCGCGGAACCGGCCGACCTGAACCGGCCTGACCCATCGTGTTGTCGCCCCAACAGCGGACCGTGTCGTCGTCGGTGCGTGCGCAGGTGTGGCGGTCGCCCAAAGCCAGCTCCTTGGCGGCGCCGATGGCCGGAACCGTCACGGGGGCCGCCGACGACTCGATCATCGGCTCGCCCAGCTGTCCGCGGCTGTTGTCGCCCCAGCACACCGTCTTGCCGCTGCCCAACACCGCACACGCGTGCCACGTCCCGGCGCTCAGCAGCGTCGCGTTGAACAGGCCAGGCACCTGATGGGGTTCCAGCACGGCTTCGGTCTCCGGCACGCCGCACTGGCCCGCCCTGCTGTCGCCCCAGCACTTCACTTCTCCCGCGGCCGTGCGCGCGCACGTAAACGCGCGACCGGCGGCCAGCTCGACCACGTCGGTCACATTCGGCACCAGGAACGGCATGGCGATGTGGCGCGACTGCTTGCCGGCCCCCAGCTGCGCCTGTTCGTTGTTGCCCCAGCAGGCGACGCGGCCGTGCTCGAGACGGGCGCAGCTGTGGAACCCGCCGGTCACGACCTGTGCTACGCCGACCAGACCGGGAACGGCCTCGGGCGTGTCGAGGACGTTGGCCTCGAAGGGCCCAGCTTGGCGAAACGCGTTGCCCCCCCAGCACACGACGGTCGAATCGCTGAGCCTCATGCATCCGTGGGCAACACCCGTCGCGACTTCCCGCGCAGCCAAGGCGGGCGGCGGGTCGGTGGGCGGCGACTTGCCCATCGCGGCACCCAACAGCGGCGCGACGTCGCGCAACCGCATCGCCAGCACGATGCGCGCGGCGGTGATCCCGGTTTGGGCGGCCAGCTCTGCACGGGCACCCTTGGCGAGCATGGCCCGGATCGGTGTCAGAAAGGGTGCCCCCACGCGCCGACTGGCCTGGACGGCAAGCATGAGCGGCGTAACCCCGCCCCAGTCCTGAGCATTGGCGTCAATTCTCGGCGACTGCAGCAGCGCCATCACCGCCGGCCCCTTGCCGTCCCAAGCGGCGTGGTGCAGCGGCGTCCACCCCTCGTCGTCGGCCTGATTCGGCGCCGCGCCCTTTGCCAGAAGCAGACCCATCAGTGGAGGCGAGTCGACCTGAACGGCAAGCGCCAGAGCCGACCGCGCGGGCCCGACCAGCTTGGCTCCCTTGGCCAGCAGCGCGCGCGACACTTCCAGATCCGCCTGTGCCACCGAATACAGGATCGGCGGCTTGCCGTACTCGTCCAGCGCGTTGGGGTCGGCGCCCTTGGACAGTAACAGCTTCATCATCTCCGCGTTGCCTGCACCGGCCGCGACGTGCGTGGCGGTCTGGTCATAGTCCGTCTTGAGGTGCACAAGCTTGCGATACTTGGCGAGCAGCGGCTTGGCGCTGGCGACGTCCCCGTCTTTCACTGCGTCGAAGAACTCGTAGACGACGCGCTCGTCGATCTCGGCTGCGGCAGCCGCTGCGCTCGGCAACCGAACCCACGCGACCGCGCACACGACGACCGCGAACTGAAGCAACACGCGGGTCTCGCGACCTGGCATGGGCCCTCCCCAGAATGGCACAACGCGTGTGGTCGGACGCGCAAGCTGCGGAACGGCCACGCCAAATGACCTCAATAGGCTACGTCTCGGGCGGCATACGATCAAGAATCGCAGGGATTTCCACGCCGGCCCCCGTTGCGGAGGGCTCAGACGGCGGGGCAGACACCGACCGGTCCCGCGGTGTAGGCTTGCGCGCCGTCCGTCCCAGGGAAAGCCACGACGGACCGCCCCCGAACCCAGACAGGAGCCCCCAATGGCGACCGATTTGCCCCTGGATGCAGAGACTTCCGGTCCCGTGCGCGACGACTTGACCGACTTGGACCGTCTGGCGGAGCAGCATCTGGACAAGCTGGATCAGGCCAAGGCCATCGTGCGCATCTGGCAGCGCGATGGTGCCCTGTTCAGCGAGGACCCGGCGGTCGCCCGCGCGGTGCGTAACCGACTGGGCTGGCTGTTCTCCGTCCAGACGATGCGCGATCAGGTCGAGCGTTTGGCCGTGCTGGCGCGGGTCGTCGAGCGGCAGGGCTATGACCGCGTGTTGGTGGTCGGCATGGGCGGCTCCAGCCTGTGGCCCGAGGTCGTGGGGCGACACCTGCGAGGCAAGCGAGGGATGCCCATTCGCGTGTGCGACAGCACGCATCCCGAAGCCATCGCCGACTGGATCGGGTGGTGTCGCGAGGGCAAGGCCTTGTTCGTTGTCGCGACAAAGTCCGGCGGCACCCTCGAAACCCTGAGTGCGTACAAGGCATTGCGGCACGCATTCGACGACGGCAACCACTTTGTCGCCATCACCGACGCAGGTTCGGGACTCGAGTCACTGGCGCGGGCGCACGGCTTCCGCGAGGTCTTCCTGAACCCTGTGGACATCGGCGGTCGGTTCTCCGCCACCAGTCTCTTCGGTCTGGTGCCCGCGGCGCTGGCCGGTGTGGTCCTGCAGGATGCGCTGGACCGCGTCGACGCGATGCTGACGGAGTGCCGCGAAGAAGACCCACGCCTGAATCCGGGCGCACGGTTGGGCGCGTTCCTGGCCGCAGCACAGCAGACCGGTCGGTGGCAGATGCGGCTGGCATTGGGCAAGAATGTCAAGGGATTCGGCAACTGGATCGAGCAGTTGGTCGGTGAGTCGACGGGCAAGCTGGGCACCGGCGTCCTGCCCGTGTTGGGCGGCGTCGAGGGCGCTGGCGCACAGCTGGAGCAGCGGCTTGCCCACGCCGTGGTGGTCGGCCTGACGACATTCGCCAAGCCCGACGAGGAGTTCCTGCTGCGCGCCACGGCTGCGGGCATCCCTCAGTCGGCCGAGGTGATGCCCGAGGTGGCCGACCTGTGGACCGAGGTCGTGCGTTGGGAGTTCGCCACGACCGTGGCCGGTTGGCTGCTGGGCATCAACCCGTTCGACGAACCCGACGTCACGTCTGCCAAGACGGCGACCGCGGCCATCCTGGCGGGACAGCTGGCACCGGTAGAGCCCACGCGCCGCCTGCGCGTTGCATCGCTGAACGAGCTGCCGGGCGCCCTCTCGCAAGAGCTGGCGAGCCTGCCCGCCGACGACTACGTGGCCGTGCTGGCGTGGCTGGCGCCGACCCAAGGCAACCTGCAGCGGCTCGAGGCCCTGCGCCAGACGCTGCAAACGCGCACGGACGCTGCGGTGGTCGTGCAGGTGGGGCCACGTTACCTGCACTCGACCGGCCAGTTCCACAAGGGTGGCCTACCGCGTGGGCTGTTCGTCGTCGTGACCGACTCAGGACGCACCGACGTCGCGGATATCGCCATTCCACAAGCTGATTTTGGATTTGCCCGGCTGGTGCAGGCGCAAGCTCAAGGCGATGTGGCGGTGCTGATGCAGCGCGGCAAGCCCGTGGTGGTTGCCGAGTTGGTTCCCCCCGCGCAGTCCTGACCCCCCGACAACCGGAGCAGACGATGCACTGGACCACCTACCTGACCCCACGCAACCTTGCGATCGCACTGGTGATCGTCGTTGCCGGGTGGCTGCTGTTCAAGGCCACCAAGCACCTGATCGTGGCGCTGCTGTGTACGCTGCTGGCGCTGGGCGCGATGGTGCTGCTGTTGGACGACAAGGCGGTCGACAAGGCCAAGGAAGCCGCGGCGGACATGCAGCACAAGGCCGGAGAACTCAAGGACAAGGCCGGAGAACTCAAGGACAAGGCTGTGGAGTACAAGGACAAGGCGGAAGGACTCGGCCAGCCGACACCGCCCGACCAGCGACGCCCTGACCCGCCACCGCGCTGATCCGACCTGCTACTGCTGACATTTCCCGCAGAAGTACGTCGCCCGCGTTCCCAGCACCACCCGCTCGACCACGGCGTGAGTCCGCGGTGAACAGCGGCGACATGGGACGCCCGCTTGCCCGTAGACCGCGAATTCCTGTTGGTATGAGCCAGGCATCGAGTCGCCGCCCACGAAGTCGCGCAGGGTCGAGCCGCCCGCGCGGATCGCAGCCAAGAGCACCTCGCGCACGCCGACCACCAGCCGCTGCCACTCCGGCAGACTCAGGCTGCACGCCGGCCGCAGCGGGTGCACGCCCGCGTGAAAACACGCCTCGCTCGCGTAGATGTTGCCCACGCCGACGACGCGCTGACTGTCCATCAGGAAGGCCTTGACCGCGATTCGGCACGTCTCTGCATGGTGCGCCAGACCGGCTGCCGTCAGGTCGTCCAGCGGCTCTGGCCCCAGCGACGCAAGCAGCGGGTGGGTCGGCTCGTCGCGCGCCAGCATCACATCCAGCGCGCCAAAGCGCCGCGGATCGACGTACCGAAGGACACTCGGCCCGTGGTCGCCGGTCAGGCGGAAGCGGAAATGCTCATGCAGGCGCCACTCTGGGGGCTCGCCAACCTCGTGAAACAGCCGCCCGCTCATGCCCAAATGGACCAGCACCACCCGAGGCAGCCCGCGCGGCAGTTTCGCGTCCAGCAGCAGGTACTTGGCGCGGCGGCGGACGTCGTGCAGGGTCGCCCCGACTAGGGCCATCACCTCGCGCACCGGAATCGGATACCGCAGGTCCTCGCGCCGCAGATCGATCCCCACGATGCGCTGGCCGGGCAGGCATATGGCCAAGTGACTGCGAACGGTCTCGACTTCGGGAAGCTCGGGCATGGCTTGGGGTTCTCTCGATGCAGAGGGAGGCGAGAGGTCAGTGCCCCAGCGCGCGGGCGACCAGCCGGGAGCACTCGAGCGTATGCGCCAAGCGCTTGAGATCGTTGGCATGTCGCTTGACGGCGGCGGCCGGACTGGCGGGTGGCTCGCCGCCGATGCCGGACGCGACGGACTTCAAGTGCCGCTCGCCGTCACTGGCGCGGTCCTCCGTGTCGCGGCGAACGCACGTCGTCATGCGCAAGTAGAAGCGAACCCTGCCCGCGCGGCCGGGGGCCTCGTCGTCGCCCGCAAGGTCGATCGACTGCTGCGTGGCGATCTCGAGATACCGGGTCTGCAGCACGGCCGCGCGCCGCGCCAGATCACTCAATTCGTTGACCAAATCGGCGTGCAGGCGCGACAGCGGCAGAGGGTCGTACGTGTCGCCGTCGGTTGCCGACCGCGCCGAGCTCATGCGGTACAGCGCCTGGACCAACACGAAATAGCCGCGCGCCAGCCGCTCCGTCTCCTGATCACGCACGGCAGCGTTCTGCACCGCCTCAGCCAACCCCTCGTCGGCGACGGCGACGCCCGGTGGCGCAGGGGGAGGCGCGATTTGGCCCTCACCGGGCGTGGGCGGGGGAGGCAATCGGTCTGAAGGGGACGAGGGTTCCGGCGCCGGATAGCGCAACCCCGCGAACCCCGGCTCATCCGGGGAGGCCAGGACGACCTGCGACGACGCCCGGCAGCCGACGACAAGCGCCAAGACCGCCGCCGCAAGGCCGACGCGAGCGAGATAGCGTTGGAGGTCGAGCATGGGGGCCAGTCTAGCGACCGGCTCGGCCGGGGGTCAATGCAACCCGCCGTCCACACGAGAAGAACTGGCGAAACGGCGCAGGTGGCCCGATGACTACTTGGGGACGCGACCGGCGTTGTCGGGTCCGCCAAAGGGCGCGATCCACGCTGAGGTCTCCGCCTTGCGGCCAGTGGCGAACGCGTGCACGGCGACGCCGTCCCAAACGTAGAGCGTGCCGTCGGGACCCAGCACGGGAGACGGGCGGATGCCGGGGTTGATCCAACTGGTCGCCGCGTCGCCCATGTGCGCTTCGAGCATCACTTCACCCGCCGTTGCGTCGTACATGGCCAGACCAATCATGTAGCCGTTCTTGTCCAACGCGGCGACGGAGCCGTCGGTCGAGACGTACAGCGTGCCGTCCTGCGCCATCACCGGGCGGCCGGCAGGGTGGTGCTTGACGTTGGTCGTGCTGACCGGCGTCTGGGTAAAGCCAAAGGGATTCAGCAGCTTGCTGGGAGAGAAGCTGTTCGATTGGCTGGAGAAGCCGTCGTACACCCAGCGCTGCGAGCCGTCGGCGATGTTCAGGGCGAACAGGGGGTCGATGAACTCCTGCTGGCGCTCCTCCCACACCGGGAAGTAGACGACGTCTTCGCTGACGGTCGGCGCGGCGGCGACGGTGCAGTTCGCGCACGGCGGGTTGAACGACCACGCGACCTGACCCAGACCCGTGACGCGCTTGAGCACGTGGACGCCGCCGGTGACGTAGAACGTGTCGCCGTTGGGTCCCGGGGCGAAGTCGACGATGCCCTGCGGCTCGGCGACGGTCCAAGCCACACTGCCGTCGGGATGCTCAGCGACCAAGCTCGCGTAGATCGGCGCACCGGCGAAGCCGTCCGTGCCGTTGGGGGTCGTCAGGTAGCGCAGCGTGCCGTCGGGCACGACAGCCGCCTGGGAAGAACCCTCGCGAACACGAAGGATTGCGCCGTCCTGTCGGCCGATGGTGTACAGCGTGCCGTGGCCGTTGCCCTCGCGCACCGCCGCGTGCACCTGGCCGTCACTGACCGACGGCGGGGAGCCGAGCGCGGTGCCGGGCAGCGAGCGCGTCCACCCGGGAGTCGCGGTCTCGAGCCCCGTCCACGAACGCACCGTCGCGCCGTTTGCGCCAGAGCTGACGCCGAAGATCGTGCCCTGACCGTCGGTCGAAGGCGCCGTCAGCGTCTCGCCGACCTGCTGCAGGGTGTGCACTGCGCCCTTGGCGTCGATCTCGACCAACGTGGTGCCGCGCGAAACCAACAGGCGACCCGCTTCCACCGCGACCGGGGGCCACTGCGTCGCGCCTCCCAGCTGCGCCACATACAACGGCTCGCCAAAGTCGCCGCAGACCGTGACTGCACCGTGTTCGGTGCACACGTCGTCGCCCCCGCAGGCGGCAAGCGGAAGAACCAGAGCAAGCAGCACGAACAGCGTGAAGGTAAGCCGCAGCAGAGGCATGGTGAGCTCCAATTTCGGCCGGCCACGTTGGGCGGTTGGTCAGCAAAGTACCGTTCCCGGCCAGCGCATGCAAGCGCGAAGATCTGTATCCTTTTCGACGACTTCGCTGAAACATTCGACGATGGATAGAGCGATTTCGTGCGCGGTTTTCGCAGGAGGTCAGGCTCGACCCAGGCGCCGCAGGAGCCCGTGCACTTGCCGCGGCATCCCGGGCATCCGCCACCACGCGCCCAGCAGCAGCCCGACCAGCGCCCACGCGCACCCCGACATCGCCAGCCGGCCCAGGTAGCGCACCTTGCCGGCCGCCAGGAAGGCCGCCTGGTCGCTCGACATGTCCACCGCCCACGCGGCCAGTCCGGCGCAGGTTGCCACGGCCAGCGCGCGCCCGATGCCCGTCAGCAGCGGCCGCAAGTGCAGGCCCAACCGCTTGCGGGCCACGGCCACCAGCACCACCACTTGCAGGAACATGCCCAGCGTCGCCGCCAGCGCCAGACCGACCAGCGGATCCACGAAGGACTGGTGCAGCGCGAGAAACTGATACAGCGGCAACACGGCCACCGTCACGACCGACGTCGCAATCATCGGCCGCCAGGTGTCGCCGGTGCCGTAGAACGCGCGCGCCAGAACGGCCTGGGCCCCCCACGCGGCAACGCCCACCGCCAAGGGCACCAGTGCGGCGGCCGAGCGCAGGGTGTCGGCCTGCTTGAAGCGCCCGTACTCGAACAGGATGCCGATCACGGCGTCGGGCATGGCGACCAGAAAGGCCGAGAGCAGCAGCGACAGCCCGACCACCGCGGCCACCGACCTGGCCAGCAGGTCGGCCAACTCGTCGTGACGCTTCTCCGCGTACAGCTTGGCGATGAAGGCGCCGGTCGCCTGGCCCGCCGCCGCGCCCAACAGCCCGATCGGCACCAGCATCACGCGCCGCGCCATGGCCAACCACGAGATGGTGCCCGCGGCGAGCTGCGCGCCGAAGAAGCGGCCCAGCCACTCGTCGATGGTCGTCAGGCTCACGCCCACCATCAGGGGCAGCGCGGTCCACAGAAAGGCGCGCACTTCGCGGTCGGTGGGCTGGAACACGAAGCGATACCGCAGCTTGCCGAACGCTGACCACGCCGGCACTGCGAACCCACCGACGGCCGCGCCGGCCAGGGCACCCCAGCTAAAGCCCTCGATCTGCCCGGTCGAGCTGCCCAGCAGACCGCCGACGATGATGCCCGCGTTGTAGAACAGCGGCGTCAGCGCCATCGCCGTGAAGTTCTGCCGAGCCAGCAGCGTCGCCTGCACCAACCCGCCGCACAGGAAGAACAATTGCGCGGGCAACACGATGCGCGTCAGGTAGGTGGTGCGCGCGATCTGCTCTGGCGTGAAGCCGTGGAACAGCGCGGCGACCAGCGGTTCGGCGAACACCTCGGCCACGAGGATCAGCACCGCGGCGGCGATCAACATGACTGTGAAGACAACCGAGAACGCCCGGTCTCCGGGTGTCAGGCCGCGGGAATCCCGCGCCGAAGTCATCCCCTCGGGCAACTGCACCTCGGCGGCGTACAGGGCCGACATGCGCGGCAGCAGCGACACCGTCAGTGCGCCGCCCGCCAGCAGGTGGTTCAGCATGTCGGGGAGCATGAACGACGCTTGGTACACGTCCGTCAGCCCGGTGGCGCCGAAGTTCGTCGAGATCAGCCAATCCCGCCCGTAACCCAGAATGCGGGACAGCAGGTTGCTGGCGGCCAGCAGCAGGGCGACGGTGCGAAGGCGAAGGGCGAGTTCTTGCGTCATGGCGGGCGAGCATAACGCCACGGCCGAGACGGGCCACAAAACGTCGTTTTGGGCGTCGCTGCGGGCGTTTCCCGGCTTGCTAGTGCCGCTGACGGATCGCCCAGGCCGCGACACCGTCGACCAGCGACGGCAGCACCAGCTTCGCCCACCGCCCCAACCGCCCGCGCCGCGACGTGATCAGGATCCGATCGCGCCGCTCCATCGCGGGGACCATCAGGGCCGCGCACTCGTCCGCGGTCATGGCGTTGCGCGCCACGGGCGTCGTTCGCCCCATCGGCAGGCCGTCAGGACCCAGCGCGCGCCGGTGGATGTCGCTGACGACGTAGTCCGGACACACGATGGTCACGCTGACGCCGTCGGACCGCAGCTCGACGCGCAAGGAATCGAAGAAACCTACCTGGGCGTGCTTGGTGGCCGAGTACGCACTGCGCGTCGGCACGCCGGTCAGGCCGGTGACGCTGGCGACGACCACGATGCGTCCCTTGGCCCGTTTCAGGTGTGGCAGCGCGTGCCAGGTCGGATAGACGCTGCCCATGAAGTTCAGGCGCATCAGACGTTCGATGATGGACAGGTCGCGGATCTCGTCAAAGCGCGTCCACATCGTCGTGCCTGCGTTGTTCACCAGCACGTCGACGACACCAAACGCAGCAACCGCCTGTTCAATCAGGGCTTTGCACGCCTGCGGATCGGTAACGTCGGTGGGAACCGGCAGCGCCTCGGCCCCCAGACGCCGACACTCCTCTGCCAGCGACTCCAATCGCTCACGCGTCCGGGCGGCCAGCACCAGCTTGGGCTTCTGCGGTGCCAGCTGCAGCGCCAGAGACCGCCCGATGCCCTCCGAGGCGCCGGTAATCACCACCACCTTGTTCTGGAAGACCGCCTGATCCATGCCGTTCTCCGCGGTGCCGTTCGCCCCCTGTCTCTCACGCTGCGGCGTTTGGCGCCAGAAACCTGTGCTTCGGGGGTGGAATCGAGTGCCCGATGCCGCTTGCCACCGTCGTGGCTTGGGTTTCTTGCGGTCCGCTGTCCCCCGCGTTACACCGCGCGGCCATGCAGCTGATTCACGCCATCGTTCTGGGAATCGTCGAAGGGTTGACCGAGTTCGTTCCGGTGTCGTCCACCGGCCACCTGATCCTCGCCGGGTCGTGGCTGGGGTTGGACGCGGATCCGGCGCGAAAGGCGGCCGTCGACGCATTCGACATCGTGATTCAGGCGGGTGCCGTGCTGGCGTGCCTGGTTTGGTACTTTCCCCTGCTTCGGGCTCGCGCCGCCGAGCTGCAAGCCAAGGACGACACAACCCGGCTCAGGGCGCGTAACCTGTTGTACAGCATGGTGGTTGCGTTCGTCCCCGTGATGATCGTCGGATTGGCCGCGCGCAAGACCATCAAGGCCGCGCTGTTCGGACCCGCCCCGGTGGCGTGGGCGTTGGCGATCGGCGGTGTGGTGATGATCGCGACCGACCTCGCGTTTCGGAAACGCCCACGGACCCAAACGCTGGACGATATGGGGCCGCTGTCGGGCCTGAAGATCGGCCTGATCCAGTGCTTTTCGCTGATCCCCGGCACTTCCCGCTCGATGTCGACGATGATCGGCGCGATGCTGTCGGGGTTCGACACCAAGGCGGCGGCGGACTTCTCGTTCCTGTTGGCCATTCCGGTGTTGGGCGCAGCCACAGGCTATGAGCTGCTGAAGGAGTGGCCGGTGCTGGCGCGTGACATCGGCCCTGCGGCGATGGCGGTGGGGCTGGCGACGTCGTTCCTGTTCGGGTGGCTGTCGATTGCCGGCTTCCTGAAGCTGATCGCCAAGGTGGGCCTGTTGCCCTTCGGCCTGTACCGCATTGGACTGGCCGCCGTCGTGTGGTTCTCGCTGCTGCGCTGAGGCATCCACGATGTCCGCATCCCCCACGACCGCCGAACGACCGCTGTGCCTTGTTGTGACGGCTGGCGGCACCCGTGAACCCATCGACGACGTGCGGCACGTCACCAACGTCGCAACAGGGACACTGCCGGCCGCCTTGGCCCGCGCTTGGCTCTCCCAAGGGGCCACGGTTCATTACCTGCACGGTCCGGGTGCCGCCCTGCCCCATCAGATCCACAGTGATCTCGAGGTGCTGCCGGCAACGGCCGAGGAACTACGGTGCCGCCTTGACCTTCTGCGACTCCACGCCGAGCGGTGGCGGCAACGGCTGGCCCACGGGACGCTGGTGCTGCACCCGGTCGAGACCGCCGCGCAGGCCACCGAAATGCTGGCCCGACTGTCCCGCGAGCTGCAGCCCGATGGCGTGGCGTGCGCGATGGCGGTGGCCGACTTCGCCCCGGTGCCGGTGCGGGGCAAGATCGCGTCGCGCAAGGATCTTCTGCACCCGACCGCAGCGGACACCGACGGGCTGACGCTGCACCTGTGGCCAACGGCCAAGGCGATCGACGAGGTCAAGGCCGCGTGCCCCACGACGTTTCTGCTGGGTTTCAAGCTGCTCAGCCGGGTCTCCGAATCCGAGCTTTGCGCGGCGGCAGCGCACCTGGCGCGGCGGAGCCGAGCCGACCTTGTCTTCGCCAATGATCTTCAAGATGTCGACGCAGGCCGACGACGTGGGCTGCTGGTCGATGCGACCGGGGCCGTGCAGGGGCGGCTGGACGGTGGTCAGGGGTCCCAAGCGGCCGAACAGCTTGCGGATCTGCTGGCGGACGAGGTGGTGCGCCGGGTCAGGGCACGTCGACCGTAACGACCAGCGGCTGCGACAACAGCGCCGCGGCCATCTGAGCATCCAGGCGCTGCAAAGACTTCAGAACGGCCTGCGCAAACTCGCGATGAACGCGGTCCTCGACCAATGTGCGCCCTTCGCGGGCATGACTCAGGTAGCCGACCTCCAGCACCACGGCCGGCATCTTCGCCTCCTTGAGCACCCCGAAAGCCGCCTGACGCACCCCGCGGAACGCTGCCGACGGGCGCACCGACCGCAGCGACGTGGCAAGCAACTCTGCGAAATCTTGGGACCTTTCATGCGCCGACGCCTGATCCAGCTCGTCGACGATGGCACCGACCGACCACGGCACCGACTCAGAGCCTGCGCCCTCCTCGATGCCCTCCGCCTGCTCGATGGCCCGACGCGTGGACTCGGCGCGGCTGGCGGCGGACAGGAAGAAGACCTCCATGCCCTCCACATCGGTCTTCTCGTGCGCGTTGGCGTGCAGGCTGATCAGCACGTCCGCATTCCACTGGTTGGCCAGCCGCGGCCGCTCGCGCAGGGGCAGCGTCTCGTCCCCGGTTCGCGTCAACACGACCTCCAGATCGCTGTGCGCCTGCAGATAGGCCGCGATCCGCCAGGCCAGCTGCAGCATCAGCACCTTCTCACGCACGCCGATCACGCCGACCGTGCCCTCGTTGTCGCCGCCGTGACCGGGGTCCAACACGACACGACGCACCAGACGGGTCTTGATGCGGTCCGGGAACATCGCGTCGGGCTTCTGCAATTCCGTGACGAACGGGTCAAAGGCAGCGGACGGCGGTAACGCCGAGATGGGAGGGGGCGCGCTGGCGGGTCCGGGGACTGCGGCCACAGCCGTCTTCGGTGCCGGCAGCGGTGCAACCACCTGAGCAGCCAAAGGTTTTGTGCGAGGCAGCGAAGCAACTGCGACGGGCGGCAGGGCAGGCGCTTCATCCACGGTCACGGCCGTCGATGGGTCCATCAACCACACGCCCATTCCCACGAACCCCAAGACGAACATGGACTTCCACGGGGTCAGGCGTCCTGCCCACTGCAGGGCCGTCGCGAACCACGGCTCTGCCTGCCAGTCCGGCAGCGACCGGTCGGGCGGGGGGCAAGGCGGGGCGGGCGTGGACGGATTCCGAGTCATCTGGACGGGGACGGTAACCCGGAGCCGATCGGTGTCAAAAAGCCCGACCTTCCGCGGTTCGTGGACCCGCTGGCGATGACGCCCCTGCCCGAATCGCGTACGCTGGTGGGCACTGAACCGTCGTCCCCCCAGCAGCCGAGTTCACCATGACGCACGCTCACCGTTCCTCCGTTGCAGCCCTCGCCTCGATGGCCGCGCTCACGCTCGTCGCCGGCGGTTGCGCCATCGACGGCCTGTTCTTCACTGAGGTCGCGCGCCAGGACCATGTCCGCGTGCCCGCGCCCGCGCCGCAGACGCTGACCGGCACCGTGGCGCAGGCTCCCGGGGCCGCCATCCAGCTGTTCGGCGCCAATGGCAAGGCGCTGGACGGACTTGCGGCTACGGCCGACGGTCAGGGCGCGTTCGCGGTCGAGATCGAGGGCACGCGCACCCTGACGAACGCCATCCTGCAAGCGCAGGCGGGTCCCAAGCAGCTGCTGGCGATCGTGCCCTACCTGCCCGCACAGGCGTCGGTACTGAACCCGCCGCAGACCTATGATCTCAAGGACTTGTCACCTGGCGCGCTGCAAGTCGATGCGGTGACGACGGCGATGACGGTATTGGTGATGGGCCGCCTGCGTGCCAACGGTCAGTCGCTGTCGGCCACCTCACCGTTCTCGATCATGCAGGCGCTGATCGCGCTGCATCAGGATCTGGTCAAGAGTCAGGCCGAGCTGACGACGTTCACGGAGATGGTGGTGCAGCTGACCGCGGTGGATGCGGCGGCGGGTGGCACGGTTGCTGCCTTGCGCCTGATGCCCGACCCTGGTGCATCGTTTCTCGACGCTGCGTTTTTGGCCGCACATCCGGTGGATTACACGGGCGACGGCACTGCCGACACGACGACCGCCGAGTTCGACACTGCGCTGGCCGCCGCTGTGGACAAGTTCGCGATCAAGGGCTGCTTCCAGCCCGACCGCATTCGCGTTGTGTTGATGACGCGCGTCGTCGCAAGCCCCAAGAACGCCAACTGCGAGACCTTCAGCCCGTGGAAGGCCGCGGACGACAAGCCGACGTCCACCGTCTTCGTCACGGGGGGCATCCACAAGGAGACCGTCGCGTGTTCCGCCGACCGGACGGCCTATTGCTTGACGCAGCCGGTGTTCGACGCCGCGCACGCCTCGCTGGGGTCGTGGAAACCCAATCAACTCGCAATGTACGACGACGCCACCCACGGCGACGAGACGGCCAACGACGGCATCTGGTCGCTCGCGTTCGACCTGCCGTACTGGGACCCCACGGCCGCCCCCGACAAGACCGGCGTGCGCATCGCGTACAAGTTCACCTACGGCTCGCAGGGGCAGACCTGGACCGGCAGCGAGGAATTCCCCGGCAACCAGCGCGTGCTCGAGCTGAAGGACGTCAACGGCGACGGCCTGGTCACCCGCTTCGACCTCTTTGCCGATGAGACCACGAACAAGGACAAGTCGAACGACCTTGCCTCGATCAAGGGCGGCTGCGGCCAGATGAAGTGGCAGGTCGACACCGCCGACACGTGCGCCAGCGACACCATCGAGCGCAAGGTCGATCTGGACGGCGACTGCGTGATCGACGGCTGGCCCGGCGTGTCGGCCTCGCCCCTGACCATCACCTGCCCCGAGTCGTGACCTGCCCCGAGGTGCCGATGCCCGGACGTCCCGCCGACAAGCCCGCCGCGCCTTCGCCGTCCGCGCCCCTGAAGGCGACCGTCCGCAGCCTCGCCGGTCTGGCCAAAGTGCCTGTCGATGAAGCGCTTCTTCTCTTGCAAGTCGCCGGCTTCGAGGTCAAGCACGCCACCAGCAAGCTGGAGGGCCAAGCGCTGCGCAACGCCCGCGAGGCGCTGGGACTGCGCGCATGGGGCGACAAAGAGCCGCCCGCCCGACGATTGCCGACGCGCGAGCTGCTGCTGAAGTGCCTGCGCCCGCTGCGGGAAAAGGGCAAGGCCGGCCGCAACCACACCACGCCCATCGAGCACGTCTGGGGCCACGGCATCCCCGACCACCAGAAGGACGAGGCGCGGGAGCTGGTCGAGGCGCTGATCACCTCGGGCCATCTACTGGAGAAGCCCAGCCAAGGACGCCGCCACGTTTATCTTAGTCTTCAGGGACTTGCGCTGCTGGATCAAGCGGAGCGCGACGAACTGGCGGGGGAACCGTGAGCGCATTTGTGGACGCACTGGCCTCGCGCCTGCCACCGGGCCGGGTCTCGATCGACCCCGCCGACCTGCTGCAATACGGCCGGGACTGGACGCGCGACTGGACGCCCGCGCCGTCTGCGGTGACGTTTCCCCGCTCGACGGCCGAAGTGGTCGAGATCCTGCACATCAGTCGTCACTTCGGCGTGCATGTGGTGCCGTCGGGAGGGCGAACCGGGCTGGCGGGCGGCGCGGTGGCCCGGCAAGGCGAGGTCGTCCTCTCGCTGGAGCGCATGAACCGCATCGACCCGGTCGACCAGCTGGGGCAGGCAGTGCGGGTGCAGGCCGGGGCGATCACACAGATCGTGCAAGCGCACTGCGAAAGCGTGGGGTTGACGTGGCCCATCGATCTGGCCGCCAAGGGGTCCAGCACCATCGGCGGCAACCTGGCGACCAACGCGGGCGGGCTGAAGGTGGTGCGCTACGGTCACGCCCGGCACTGGGTGCTGGGGCTGCAGGTGGTGCTGGCGTCAGGTGAGGTGCTCGAGATCGGCGGCGCATTGGAAAAGGACAACACGGGTCTGGACTTGCGCCAGCTGTTCATCGGCAGCGAGGGGACGCTGGGTATCGTGACCGAGGCGACGCTGAAACTGACGCGCGTGCCGGGCAAGCTGGACGTGCTGCTGTTCGGCGTGGACGGACTGCCGGCGGCGCTGCGGTTGCTGCACCAGATGCGGCAGGGTGCGTGGGGGTCGCTGCACGCGTTCGAGTTCTTCACAGACTTCTGTGTTGGACAGGTGGTGGCCCATCGCAACCTTCCGTGGCCGCTGCGGAATCGTCCGCCGGCGTACACGCTGGTCGAACTCGAGGTGCCGGACGCGGCGAAGCTTGAGTCGTGGCTGGGCACCGCGCTGGAGGTCACGGGGGTGTCGGACGGCGTCGTCGCCCAATCGTCCAAGCAGGCGAGCGAGCTTTGGGCGTACCGCGAGGACATCACGGCAAGCCTCGCCGCCACGGCACAGCAACACGGCGTCGGTGCCCCACACAAGAACGACGTCGCCCTGCCCCTTACCTGTCTGGAAGCGTTTTGCGCAGAGCTGGAGAGTGGCTGGCGCCAGACCAGAAAGGACTGGCCCCTTGCGCTGTTTGGTCATCTGGGCGACGGCAACCTGCACCTGAACACGTTACCGCCTGAGGGGATGACGGCGTCCGACTGGCCGAGCGCCTGCGCCATCGCCGACGGTGAGTTGTTCGCGCTGGTGCGGCGTCACGGCGGCAGCATCTCGGCTGAGCACGGTGTGGGACTGATGAAGAAGCCGTACCTGCACCTGACCCGCAGCCCCGCCGAGATCGCGGTGATGCGTTCGGTGAAGGCCGCGCTGGACCCGGACAACTTCTTGAATCCCGGCAAGATCTTCGATCCGTGACGAGAGGGTCCGTCAGGCCGCGGCGCCGCCCTTCTCCGTCTCGCGCTTGGCCAAATCAGCCAACAGATCGTCGCCGTGCTCCTCGATCTCGCTCAGCCAGTAGCGGCAGCGCAGGTCGGCTCGCTTCATGAAGCGCTCGGCTGCCTGACGGCGATCTGGGAACTTCACGCCGTATTTCACGAGGATCCGCGCGATGGTCACGTCCGACAGGATCTTCGTCAGCCGCTCGGCGTGCAGCAGACCCGGGGCGAAGTCGAGCTTGGCGTCCCACTGGGAGAACAGCGCGTCGGTCCACGATCCGATCGGCATGTCGTACGTGTTCTTCAGCTTGTTGCGGGCGATGCGCACGAGAATGGTCTGCAACGCCTTGTACTTGTAGGCGAACAGGCGGGACAGGCTGCGCTCGAGCGGGTCCTGCTCCGCCACGCGCTTCCAGTTGGCCCGCGCCATCTTGACGATGAAGCGGCGCGGGTCGCGAAGTCCTTGCGACAGCTGGTCTTTCAAGGCCATCAGCGACTGGATCTGGCTGGTGCCCTCGTAGATCGGCAGCACCAATGCGTCGCGCAGGAACTTCTCGGGCGGGTACTCCGACGTGTAGCCCACGCCGCCCAGGATCTGCATCGCCATGCGCGACATCTCGACGGCTTTCTCCGCCGCGATGTACTTCAGCAGCGGGGTCGCGTCGCGGGCCTGGCGCTTGGCGCGGGACAGCTTGCGCTCCAGGTCGGCACGCACGGCCTCGTCGGCAGGCGGGTCGAACTTCAGGATCTGCTCGATCTTGCTGGCCCGCTCGACCTTGAAGGCCGTCTCGAAGGCGAGCGCGCGGATGCCCTTGACGTACAGCTCCATGTCCTCGAGGTAGTCGGCGATGATCTCGTGCCGGTCGATGGTCTTGCCCATCGTCACGCGCTCAGCCGCGAATTCCTTGGCGACCCGCAGCGCCGCCTCGCAAACACCCAGCCCCTCGAATCCGACGCCCAACCGCGCGAAATTCATCAGCGCCAGCATCAACTCGAAGCCCTCGCCACGCCGACCGATCAGGTCGCCGACCGAGTCTTCGTAGACCAGCGAGCAGGTGGGCGACGCGTGGTGGCCGATCTTGTGCTCGACCTTGCTCAGTCGGACGTTGGCAAACTCCTTGCCATCCTTCTGGATCTTGCGGCGGACCAGCATCAGCGACAGGCCCTTGAGCCCCGGCGACTTAACCGCGTCTTCGGTGCGCACGAGCACGAGCTGGTACTGGCCGTGACCCGACGTGATGAAGATCTTCTCGCCGTTGATCTTCCAGGTACCGTCCGGCAGCTCGACGCCAGTCGCGCGGATCATGGCAAGGTCCGAGCCCGCGCCCGGCTCCGTCAGGACCATGCAGCCGAAGTTCTCACCCTTGCAAATCTCCTGAATGATCGCGTCGTAGGGCGTCTCGACCACGCGGCCGTTCTTGAACTTGGTGCGCGGGTCGCGGATGGCGTAGGTCAGCAGTGCAAGCGAGATGCCGGCGTGGAAGCCGAAGTGCGTCATGGTCGACGCGTCGGCGCGCGAGAACATCTCGCAAGCCGCCAGATACACGACTGCGGGAGCGTTCAGGCCGCCCAACTCACGGGGAATCGGCAGACCGTACACGTCCAGCTTCTTCAGATCCTTGAAGATTCTGGCAAACGCGGGCGCGACCACCACCTCGCCGTCCTCGATCCGGGTGGCGAATGTGTCCAGCTCCTTGGTGTACGGATCGACCTTGCGGGCCACGAACTTGCCCATTTCCTTCAGGACGTCCTCGTAGGTGTCGCGGGCGTCGCGCACGGACTCGGGCCGCTCGTCTGCCGGGGCGCCGTGCTCGCACAGATCGACCAGCGAGTCCCAGTCCAAGGCCTGCTCGATGTAGAAGCGGAGATCGTCGTTGTCGAGGTAGAAATTGTCGCTCATGACGGGGATCCTCCTGGCGTGCGCGGGGGTGCAGAGACAAGGGGTGGACCTGTTGACAATGCGGTCTTCGACGCGTTGCGTCAAGAGGCCGGTTCAGAGGCGATGACACCGCGTCAACCGTAGAAATTCCGCGGACCAGCGCGTCAATTGGGCCTTTGGCGCCCTGCGGATCGACGCACGCGGCGATCGCGGCCGACCGGGCTTTCGAGGCGGGTGCTGGACGGTTATCTGACGACCGAGCCGCAGCCAGCTCGCGCAACTACTCGATTGTACGTGGCTCCATGCCCCCCCCCATTGCACACCGCCCGGTTCACTGCTTGAAGATGACCGGCCCTGCGTGACAGGATGCGCGACCATGACGCGGCCGCCTCACATCTTGATCATCGGTGGAGCTTCGGTGGACAAGCTCCGCGCCGCTGGTCAACCCGTTGTGACGCCGGGTGGTGGCGGTCTGTACACCGCCGTCGCCGCTCGCCGCGCTGGCGCTCAGGTGCGATTCTTCGCCTATCGGCCCGATCCGCTGCCCGCGCTGTTCCAGAGTGCCGCCGAAGCGGTGGACTGGTTCGGCCCCAGTTGCCGGCTCGAGGACATTCCGCACTTCGAGATCGTGTACGACGCCGCCGGCGACGCCCGGTTGGAGCGTGCCACTTGGGGCAGCGAGGACTCGCTCGACCCCTCGATGGTGCCGGACGACGCGCTGCAGGCCGACTACATCCACATCGCGGCAATCCACGACCCTTCCTTGCAAATCCGCTTCGTCCAGGACTTGCGCAAGCGCACCAACGCGCGCCTGTCTGCCGGCACGTTCGGCTACATGGTGCACCGCGCCCCGGACGCCGTGCGGTCGCTGATGGAGTCAGTCGATCTGTTTTTCCTCAATGGTTTCGAGGCTGAGCAGGTCTTTGGTCAGCAGGCTCCCACGGTGCGTCCCGGCCAGATTCTGGTCATCACGCGTGGTGCCGACGGCTCCGACGTGTGGCAGGGCGACTACTGCACGCGCGTCCAGGCCTGCATGTCGACGCCTGTGGACCTGACAGGTGCGGGCGATTCGGTGTGCGGCGGCATGTTGGCAGGGCTGCTTGCAGGGTTGCATCCGACGCAGGCCGCGCGGCAGGGCGCTGCGGTGGCGGCCATCACGATCGAGGCCCCCGGAATGGCCGCCCTGCTCGAGGTCACGCGCGACCGCATCGAGTCTCGACGCCAGCCCTTGTCGGACGGCCGCGTGCGCGTGCGCGAGGATCAGGTCGCGCGCATGGCCCAGCACTTGCGCGGACTTCAGGGCATCCAGCCGTTTGACTTCACGGGGCCGCACCTGCCCGCCCCGGGACAGCCCGGCACCCTCGACTTCCTGTTCGCGTCGATTCTGCACCAGTTCGGCTTCTGGAGCCCGATGCACGGCGCCTACGCGGGGCCGACGTACGCGATGCTGAGTGGCCAGAAGCTGAAGGGCTCGGACTATTGCTTCTCGGCCTTCAAGCGCCTGCTGGACCACGACCCCGAGCAACTGACGCCCCGCAGCCGCTCTGTGCTGCGATGGGGCGACACCGAGGCGATGTTCCGGTCCGACGACGGCTCGGTGCCCATGCCCGTGCTGGCGATCCATCACACGCTGGCACGCGGTTACGGGCGCGACATGTGGGAGCTGGGCTGGACACCTGAGCTGCTGGTCGAGGAAGCCAACGCGGCGGCCGATCCCGTCAAGTTCTTGGTGCAGGCGTTGGACCACGTGACCGGCTACCGCGAAGACCCGTTGCGCAAGAAGTCGATGCTGCTGATGGCGGCGCTGGGTCAGCGGCCTGAGAAGTTCATCGATCTGGACGGCGGCCGTGCACTGAAGCCCATCATCGATTACCACCTGATGCGCTCGTGCTTGCGAACGGGGCTGGTCGAGATCGTCGACCCGGATCTTCGCGCGCAGATCGTCGCACGCAGGCTGGTCCGGCCGGCCGAAGAGGGTGCGGTCCGCTCCGCGTGCTACCAAGCCGTGCTGGAGCTGTCCGAGAGGTCCGGGCGCGACATTGGCTCCATCGACTGGTTCTTCTTCGGCGCCCGACATCGCTGCCCCGAGATGGGGGAGCCCGAGTGCGCCACGTGCCCGGTGCAGCCCGTGTGCGCGCAGCAGCGCGAGTTGTTCCAGCCCGTCCACCGCACGACCTTCTACTAGGCCTGCGGGAGGCGACGCGCGATGAACCAACGCAAGAACCAGCACGACGGCAAGGTCATCGCGTCCAACCGCAAGGCCTTTCACGACTACGAAATCGACGAGCGATTCGAGGCGGGTCTGCAGCTGACCGGCAGCGAAGTGAAGGTGCTGCGTGCGGGCAAGTGCACCCTGACCGGCGCGCACGTGCGGGTGGTCCACGGTGAAGCTTGGGTGTTCGGCCTGACGATTCCCGAGTACCCGTGGTCACACCAGTTCAACCACGAGCCCGCAAGGCAGCGCAAACTTCTGTTGCACGGCAAGGAGATCTTCAAGATCGAGGAGCGCCTGAAGTCCAAGGGCTCGGCCGCCGTCATCCTGAAGCTGTACTTCAAGGGTTCGCTCATCAAGGCCGAAGTTGGTCTGGGCACCGGCAAGAAGCTGTACGACAAGCGGCACGACCTCAAGGAGAAGGACGACAAGCGCGAGATCGCCCGCGCCACCCGTCGTCTGGCGTAACCGCAGATCGCCGCGTCATTTCATGCGTCCCACCTTTCAGCGGCCTGACTCCTCGCGCCGCCGGAAGGGGGTTCCATGAACAAGATCGCCGCCCTGCTCGCCGTTGCCATCGTCACGCTGGTCGCCGGCCCTGCTCTGGCCGACATCGCGCCGCCGCAGATCGCCCGCCCCAGACCCGCCCCGGCCCGTCCTCCCACGGTCAGGCGACCGCTGGTGCAGGTGGCGATCCTGCTGGACACCTCGAACAGCATGGACGGTCTGATCGGTCAGGCGAAGACCGAACTGTGGCGAATCGTTAACGAAATCGCATCTTACCGCCGCAATGGCGCCGACCCTCTGGTGCAGGTCGCGCTGTACGAGTACGGCAACACGTCCCTGCCGTCCGAGCAGGGGTATCTGCGCTTGGTCAGTCCGCTGACAAACGACTTGGACGCCATCTCAGAGGCGCTGTTCAACCTGACCACCAACGGCGGCGACGAGTACTGCGGCCTCGCCATCCACCGCGCAACCGCCGATCTGGCGTGGAGCACCCACCCCGACGACTACCGCGCCATCTTCATCGCCGGCAACGAACCCTTCACCCAGGGCAAGACCGACTACCGCACTGCCGTCGCCGAGGCGACCCGCAGGGGCATCTACGTCAACACGATCCACTGCGGCAGCCTCGACGAGGGCGTGTCGGGCGGCTGGCGCGACGGCGCCGACCGCGGCCGCGGCAACTACATGGCGATCGATCAGGGCGACAGGCAGGTCCACGTCGCCACCCCCTACGACGGCGAGATCGCGGCGCTGGGGACCAAGCTGAACGACACCTACGTCGGCTACGGCAGGGGCGGCAAAGGCAAGGCGATGAAGGAGCGCCAGGAGGCCCAGGACCGCAACTCGAACAAGGCGGGCGGCAGCGCAGCGGTCGAACGTTCGGTCGCCAAGGGCAAAAAGGAGGTCTACTCCAACGACGGGTGGGACATGGTCGATGCCCGCAAGAACGGCAAGATCAAGGCGGCGGCCGCGGTGCCCGACGACGAGCTGCCCGACGAGATGCAGAAGATGACACCGGCCGAGCGCGAGGCCTATGTGGACCAGAAGGCCAAGGATCGTGAGGCGATCCAGAAGAAGATCGAAGACCTGTCGGCCAAGCGTGCCAAGTTCCTGGCGGACGCCGCGGCCAAGGGCGCCAAGGACAAGGACGCGACCTTCGACGGAGCGATGCGCAAGGCCCTGAAAGGCCAGATGACGCAGAAGAAGTTCGAGTCGAAGCAGCCCTGACCGACTCCCCGCATGTGCGCTAACCTTGCCGGAGTCCGCCGCCCCCGAAGTGAACTTCGCGGGCTACCCGTCTAGAAGTCCGCGTTGATGACGCCGCGGACTGCCACAGCCGATTGCCGCTCACGCACCCGAACGCGTCCCTTCGACTCGCAAGGCACCATGTGCCAGTCCCCCAGGGACTTCTTGAACGGTAGCCAACGGACTTTAGTCCGTGGATTCAGTCAATTGCGGTCCAAAGTTAGCGCATATGCCGACTCCCCGCCCGGCTGCCGTGCACGGTGTGCCTGAACGACGCTTCCCCCCGACCGCAGCCTCGCTTTGCTCGGTCAGGCGCCTCGGCAGGTGAGGCTTCCCCGCCCCAGTATTGAACAATCCCCACATCTGCCGAATGGCAGCGCTGCGTGGCCCCGTGCTAGCTTCCTCTTGAACACGGGGGGAGTCCGGTGGCTGGCCACAAAAGGCACATTCCGCTGGCCCTGATCCTTGCAGCAGGGGTCGCCACGGCCGCTGCATCGATCGAAGCGACGCCAAACGCACACGCGCGACCAAGGAACGACATGGCGGGTTGCACAGGCATCGAGGTTGCAGCAGGCGGCACCGCGCTGACCCAAGCGGTCGAGGCGGCACCGGCCGGCGCGCGTCTTTGCCTTGCCGCGGGAGAGCACGTCGCCGGCCTGTCCCTGCCGCGCTCGATCACGCTGGTGGGCGCCGAGGGCGCCGAAAAGACCGTTTTGAAGGGCACCGGCCGTGGCGCCGTGGTGCGCGTAGACGAGGACGGCCTGGCGATCCACTTGGAAGGCCTGACGTTTTCGGGCGGCGTGGCCGACGCTGGCGGCGGACTGTCGGTGTTCGGGCGCGGCAAGGTCGTCGTGCACGACTGCGTCTTCACCGGCAACCGCGCAGGCATGGTCGGTGGCGGCGGACTGTACGCCCGCGAAGGCCTGCTGACGGTCCTGCGCAGCACCTTCCGCGACAACCACGCGCGTCAGGGTGGGGCCGTGTTCCTGGATCGCGTCGTGCGCGCCGAGCTGCAGCGCTGCACCTTCCAGGGCAACGAGGCCGAGTCGGGCGGCGCCTTGCGCGTGACCGAGGCGGTCGAGCTCGAGGTCAAGGCCAGCACGTTCACCGCCAACCGCGCAACCGCGGGGCTGGACGGCGCGTTGCGCGTGTCGGGCACCCGCAGCCGGGCGCCGCAGGTCGAGCTGTCGCACTGCGACGTGGCCGACGGCGGCGTGGTGAACGGTCCTGAGATTCCCGCCCAGATTCGTTTGAAGAATTCAAAGGTTCCTGCCAGTTGGCGGTCGGTGGCGGGGGTCGCCGACCTGGGTGGCAACGCGTTCCGCCCCGAGTAGCGCGAACGCGACCGCCGGAAACGGACGCGACCGACAGAACTGAATCGCGAGGAAGGCCATGCCCAGCGCTGCACACAAGAAGAAGAACAACAAGAAGAAGCCGCAGCCGCAGCCGCCCAAGCCGGTGCAACCCAAGCCGCAGGCGCCCCAAGCGCCAGTGCAGCCCAAGCCGGTGGAACCCGCCAAGCCCGCCGCTCCGCGCGATCTGGTAGACCCGGCGGTCGTCAACAACGCCGAGACCAAGTCGGCGGATCCCTATGCGTACAAGAAGAACGACCGCGGGGCGAAGCTGTACGGACCCAACGGCATTCAGGCGCTCGACGTCCGTCAGGGCGCGATCGGCGATTGCTTCCTTGCGGCCGCGCTGGCAGCGGTGGCGGGGTCACGACCCGACGCGATCAAGAACGCGATCAAGGACAACGCGGACGGCACCTACACCGTGCGCTTCTACGAGCTCGACTGGGCCGGCAACAAGACCGTGCACGCCGAGACGGTGGACGCCGACCTGCCGCACAGCGGCGAGACGCCTGCCTACGCCAGGTCGACCGAGGTCGTGGAAGGCAAGCAGTGGATGGAGCTTTGGCCGTCGGTTCTGGAAAAGGCCTATGCGAACTGGAAGGGGTCGTACGACGCGATCGGCCACGGCGGCGTGTCGGGCGACGTGATGCAGGCGCTGACGGGTGAGAAGGGCAAGTACCAGAAGACCGCGGGCGTGGGAGAGAACGACGCGCTGTGGACCAAGATGAAGGGCGCCAGCGACGCCAAGAAGCCGATGACCGCGGGAAGCGGGGGCGAAGAGGACCCGCGCTACAAGGACGCCTCTGCAGGCGTTTACGGCTGGCACGCGTACACCGTCATGGGCGTCGAAGAGACCAAAGTCGGCGACAAGACCGAGAAGTTCGTCATCATGCGCAACCCTTGGGGCAAGCGCCGGCGCGACGCGGATGCGGCCAAGGTCGGTGACACCACCAATTCGACCGCGGGCGGCGTGTTCAAGCTCAGTTGGAGCGAATTCCGCCGGCTGTACGACGACGTCTCGATCTCGGGTTGACGCGCACGAACAGCGATTTCGGGTAGACTCCAGCGACCCGGTCCACCGCCAAGCGCGAGGGGCCGGGTCGACTGCATTGGGGGAGGTTCGATGCGACACGCGGCGACGATCCGGTTCTGGTTGTGCACGGCAGGGGTGGCCCTCGCCGCGGGGTGTTCTCAGGACCCGGCGCCGGCCAAGGTCGCCCCCCTCCCCGATGCCAGCGACATCTCCCCGATCTTCACCGACGCAAAGGACAGCGAGGCGACACCGGACACGGTCGTGGCGGCCGACACCGTCACCACGGAAGATGCAACGCCCGATGCCGTCGTCGCGCCGGACGCCGAGCCCGATGCCGACCTCGATGTCGCCATCGACACGCCGGTTGACCCCGGTCGCAACCCCGCATGTGGTCCATACGACAACGGAACCTATGGCCAGAAGGTGCCGTGGACCGGCTTCGAACAGGGCGGCAAGACCTACACGTGCAACGCCTGCCGCGGCGGCTATGCGGTCGACCAGGGCAGCTGGCGCGCCATCGACTTCGCCACTGAGGACCCCACCACCCCGCTGGGAGACGACTACAAGGAGGCGCTGACCTTCGACGGCAACACGTTCTCGATGCACATCAGCGGTCTGGACCTTGGGGCACCCACCGAGGCCGTGATCGAGGGCTGGATGTGGTGTGCGGACCCGGCCGAGATGAAGAGCGGCAACTCTGTGTTCGTCGTCACGAAAGTCCAGCCGGAGGGCGCATTCGGCTGGAACAGCGGCTTGGTCTTCAGCGGCAACCTGAAGCACTCGGGGGCCAACCTGCTGGCTTGGGGCTTCTTCATGGGCTTCGAGAAGGACTGGGTTGGCGAGGCGCTGTACTGCCGGATCGGCACCATGATCGGCAGCAAGCCCTGCGAGGACCCGTTCGGCACCTGATCCCTGCCCGACGGGAACAACCGGCCCCATGGCGCGGTTGAGCGACGGCCCCGACTGCCAGCCCACGAGCCGCCGATGCACATGTCCCTCAAGTTCCTGGCCTTCTTTGGCGTCCTGCTGCTTCTGCTGACGGCGAGCCACGTGTTTCTGTGGCGCCGACTCGGACGGGCGCCGCAGTGGGGCCCGAGGGTCCAGCGCGTGATCGGGATCCTGTTGACCTTGCTGGGTTTGTCGATTCCGGCAGGCCTGGCGTTGGGGCGGTTTGCCGACGACACCTTGGGCCGTGGTGTGGCGGCGCTCGGTAACACGTGGATGGGGCTGCTGTTCTACTTCATGGTCGGTCTGGCCGGCGTGGACGTGGCGACACTCGGGCTGCGGGTAGGGCGAAAGGTTCTGGGCTTGGGGAGAATCGCCCCAGATCGCAAGGTGTTCCTTGCGCGCGCGGTCGCTGGCACCCTCACCGCGGGCGTGGTGCTGGTAGGCGGCGTGGGCATCGTCACGGCGAACGGCACCCCGGACGTGCAGACGGTCGAGGTCACGCTGGACGGCCTGCCGTTGGAGCTGGACGGCTTCACCATCCTGCAGCTGTCGGACCTGCACGTCGGGCCGACCATTCGCCGCGAGCGCGTGCAAGCCCTGGTGGCGCAGACCAACGCCCTGCTCCCCGATCTGATCGCGCTGACCGGAGACTTTGTGGACGGGTCGGTAGCCTCGCTGCGGGACCAGGTCGCGCCGCTGGCGGACCTGAAAGCCAAGCACGGCACGTACTTCGTGACCGGCAACCACGAGACCTACTCTGGCGCGAACCAGTGGTTGGACGAGTTCCGACGACTGGGGCTGCACACCTTGCGCAACGAGCGGGCATGGATCGGCAACCGCGATGCGGGGTTCGACCTTGCGGGTGTGGACGATCCGTCCAGCTTCCAAACCGAGGGTCGCGGGGCAGACGTTGCGCTGACGCTGCGTGGTCACGACCCACGCAACGCTGTGGTCCTGCTGTCGCACCAGCCTACCGTCATCGATCAGGCGGTGCAGCACGGCGTGGGGCTGATGCTGTCGGGCCACACGCACGGCGGGCAGATCTGGCCGTTCGGGTTCCTGGTGGGACTACAGCAACCGTACATGCAGGGACTGCACCGGCGTGGCAACACCTGGCTGTACGTCAGCCGTGGCGTGGGCTATTGGGGCCCTCCGATGCGTCTGGGCGCCCCACCTGAGGTGACGCGGATCGTGCTGCGGGCCTCGTCGAAGCCAAGGTGATCTGCGATGCTGCGCCTCCCCGAACGCGAGTGGTGCCATGCAACGTCTTCTGTCGCTCGTCCTGCTGACCGCCCTGCTGCCCGCGTGCGCGCTGCACCTGCGCGCGCCTGAGGCCGACCCGGTCGATGACCGCCCCGTGCAGCCCGCCGGCGAGGTCTCGTACATCGCCGCGGTGGCTCAGCTTCCGTTCGCCACCCTTGCCGCGCTGGCCGACCAGGCGCTGCTGTCGCCCGTGAAGCGCGGCGGACGCGTCGCATTCGCCGAGTGGTCGGTCGCGGTCGGCAAGTCCGGTCCCGTCGCCGTGCGGGCAGAGAACGGTCTGCTGTGCTTCAAAGCGCCGTTTCGCGGTCAGGGTACCCTGCTCGCGGTGACGCGGCTGGAGCGTGCGATCGAGGCTGCCGTCGAGGTCTGTGCCCTGCCCCGGCTGGACGCCAACGGCAGCGTGAAGCTGCAGGACCCCGTGGTGCGGGTGGCGCTGGGTGGGCTGGAAGTAGGCGGATCGACGCAGGTTCTGTACAACGCCTTGGCAGAGCAGCTGCAGCACGTGACGGGCGAGCAGCTGGCCGACCACTTGAGCCGCCTGGCCGTCCCCGCGGGCGATCTGGTCGAGCCGCTGGCCGGCGCGCTGACCAAACCCATGGCGCTGTCTGGCGGTGCGTGTCTGCGCCTGCGCCCCGACTCGATGCGTCTGGCGCAACCCGTGGTGACCTCGTCGGGTCTGCGCTTGGCCGCCAGCATCGCGGCGCGACCGACGCTTGAGCGGCCGTGCAGCGCACAGGTGGCGACGACCGGGCGGTTGCCGCGGACGGTGGTGGACGACCTGTCCCATCCCCAAACCGTGCTGGTGCTGCCCGTGGCGGTGTCGCTGGCCTCTGTGCACGACGACCTGCTGCGGGCGCTGCAGGCCAAGGGTCCGATTCGCATGAACAACGGCGAGTTGGCGATCCGCGGCCTGCGGCTCGACTCGGCCCAAGGTCGGCTGCTGGCGCGCGTGGCGGTGCAGGGCGAGGTGCGCGACTCGTTCCTGTTGATCCCCTTCAAGCGGCAGATCGACGGCGAGGTGGCGGTGTGGGGCGTGCCCGACGTGACCGAGCGCGACATCGGCTTGCGCGACGTGCAGTTGGACGTGGCCACTGCCGACACGGTGGCGGGGCTGGCGGCCGCATGGCAGCGGGAACGGCTGACCGAGGTCGTGGCGGGCAAGGCACGGGTGCCCCGCACCGACATCGAGGCAGAAGCACGCAAGGCGATCGAGGGGTTTGCGTCGGGCCAGCGGCTGGCCGGGCAGCCCCTGCGAATCCGCGTCGATACCCGTGAGCTGGCGATCCAGCAGGTGCGCGCGGCCGGCCAGCGGCTCGAGCTGCTGGTGCGGTTTGCCGGCTACATCGTGCTGGGCGACCCGGGTCGGCCGTAGCGGCCCGTGGGTTGGCGGGTCCGGGCTGAGTCCACGCAGAATCCATTGAAATCATGAAGGACAGCGAGTCACCGTGGTGGCGGCTCGTGGCTGCCCGGCGGCCGTCGACCCCGATGCGGCGTCGACGGCCACCGGTCGCGCCAGGGCAACACGCACGCGGAGAGTGCTGCAAACGCGAGCGATTCTTCGGGATCAGGCGCGTCCGATGTGGGAGATATGGCAATGATACCGCCGGGTTTTCAACCCGTGCGTGGTTCGTCCAAACGGAGACGATTGCACCGTTGGCACCACGCACGCGCGACGGTGAGGGGTTCAGAGGGGCGCGTGCGCCAAGCGAGGCGGTGGCCTTGACCGCGGGCGCCGATTGGGGTACTTCGCCCCATGCTCTGGGGGCATTTCGCCCCAACCTCCGCACACTCCCCCGCGCCCCCCCCACCTTGAGGACCTTCATGACCACCATCAATGCCGGCGACACCGCGTTCGTGTTGCTCAGCGGCGCCCTGGTCTGCCTGATGACGCCCGGACTCGCCTTCTTCTACGGCGGTCTCGTGCGACGCAAGAACGTCTTGACGATCATGATGCAGAGCTTCATCGCGATGGGTGTCGTCACCGCGATTTGGGTGCTCGGCGGCTTCAGCCTCGCGTTCGGTCCCGACGTCGGCGGCATCGGCATCATCGGCAACCTGGACCACTTTGGCCTGCAGGGGGTGGGCATGGAGCCGCACCCGACGTACGGACCGACCATCCCGTACCTCGTGTTCTTCGGCTACCAAGAGATGTTCGCGATCATCACGCCGGCCCTGATCACCGGTGCGTTTGCCGACCGCGTGACGTTCAAGGCCTACCTGCTGTTCCTGGTCGGCTGGAGCCTGCTGATCTATGTGCCCTTTGCGCACTGGATCTGGGGCGGCGGCTTCCTGGCGCAGTGGGGCCTGGTCGACTTCGCGGGCGGCATCGTCGTGCACGTCAGCGCGGGCGTCGCGGCCCTGTCGTCCGTCATCTTCGTCGGCCGCCGGCGCATCAAGTCCGGCGAGAGCACCGCGCCGCACAACATCGCATTCGTCGCGCTGGGCACCGGTCTGCTGTGGTTCGGCTGGTTCGGCTTCAACGGCGGCAGCGCACTTGCAGCCAACGGCATCGCCGCCACCGCGTTCGTCAACACCGACATCGCCGGCTCGATCGCCATGCTCACCTGGCTGGTCATCGCCTGGAAGCGCGAGAAGAAGCCCTCGATGACGGGCGCGCTGACCGGCGCCGTCGCCGGTCTTGCCACCATCACGCCCGCCGCCGGGTACGTGCGCCCGTGGGCTGCGGCCATCATCGGCCTGTTGTCTGGCATCGTCTGCTACATCGCCGTGCAATACCGCATCCGCAAGGGCTGGGACGACGCGCTCGACGTCTGGGGCGTGCACGGTGTCGGCGGCATCCTCGGCACCATCCTGGTCGGCGTCTTTGCCACCAAGTCGGTCAACGGCATCAGCGGTCTGGTCGAGGGCGACACCCGTCAGTTCCTGGTGCAGTGCGCCGGCGTGGCCATCACGGCGCTGTACTCGTTCGTCGTGACGATGCTGCTGCTGAAGGTGATCAACTGGATCACGCCCGTTCGCGTGCCGGAAGAGGCCGAAGAGCACGGCCTCGACACCGAGCTCCACGGCGAAAACGCCTACGACATCGGCGCCTGACCACCGTCGGCCCCCCCAGCGACTCCCATCCCTCGCCAACCGCCCCCCCCACGTGGAGGACCCTCATGGCCACTCGCGCCCGGTTCCTGTGTCTCGCCTGCCTGTCTTGGCTAACCGTCGCCGCACCTGCATTCGCCACGCCGTCGACGCAAGTCTGGATTCCCTCGACGGATGTGCAGAAGTTCGGCGTCGTGCACCTGAACGACGACGTCTTCGCCCGACCCAACAAGCCCACCGTCCTGATGCTCGGGCCGACGGTCGGCGTTCTGCCGTGGACCGCGGTGCAGGCAGAGGTCGGGTTTGACATGACACTGCTGGGAATTCGCCCACTCGACGACAAGCCGCTGTACCTGCACGCAAAACTCGGCACGCCAGAGGATTCGCTGTTCCCCTTCTCCCCCGCGCTGGCCGTCGGCATCTTCAACGCGGGCATCGACCCTGGCGCAACGGACCAGAACGTCGGGTATGCCGTGGTCGCGCGCAACCTGCCGGTCGTCGGGCGTCTTTCGGCCGGCTACTTCTACGGCAACCCGGACCTGCTGGTCGACGAGAACGGCAAGGCGGCCAACCACGGCCTGCTGCTGTCGTGGGACCGCACGCTGACGGAGATCCACGAAAAGCTTTGGGCGGCCGTGGACTTCCAAGGGGGGCAGTCGGGCCTTGCGGCGATCAACGGCGGCCTGTCGTGGGCGTTCACCCCGGACATCGCGGTGCTGGTGGGCTATGACCACTACTTGAATGCCGACATCGCGGGCGACGACACCTTTACGGTGCAGCTCGATCTGAACCTGTGATCGGTCGCCCGCTCGCACCGACGGTCGCTTGACCCGGCAGGATCCGCGTGGTTACGTTCGACGGGTCGCCCCCGCGCCACGCCCGCCTTCCGGAGTCTCATGGTCCCCTGCCCCGACACCATCCTGATCGTCGACGACGCGGCCGACACGCGCGAGGTGCTGACCCGCAACCTCGAGGCGCAGGGATACGAGGTGGTCGCCGCCAGTGACGTGACGTCCGCGCTCGGCGTGCTCGAAGCACGCGCGATCGGCGTGGTGGTCACGGACCTGAAGATGCCGGGCATCAGCGGCATGGAGCTCGTGCGCCACGTGCGCGAGAACCTGCCCGACACCGTGCCCTTGATGATCACGGGCTATCCGTCCGTCGAAGGCGCGGTCCAAGCCATCAAGTTGGGCGCCGAGGACTTTCTGCCCAAGCCGTTTACCGACGTCGAGCTGCTGCGGGCGGTCCGCGGCGCCTTTGACAAGCTGAGCGCGCGTCGGGCGTTGCAGCGGTCCGAGCCGCCCCTGAAGCTGGGGCTGGTCGGCGAGTGCGAGCCGATGCGCCGGGTGCTGCGCGCGATTCGGGCCGCCGCCGCGGTCGACAGTCCGGTGCTGCTGGTGGGCGAGGTCGGCACTGGCAAAGAGCTTGCCGCGCGCACCCTTCACTACTCCGGTCGGCGTGGCGCGGGGCCCTTCGTGTCCGTGCACTTGGGGTCGATTCCGCCCGAACAGGCGCTGGCCGAGTTGTTTGGTGCCGCCGAACCGGCCGACGACGCGCCCCGGGGCCTGTGGGGAGCCGCACTGCAGGGCACGCTGTTCCTCGAAGGGCTGGATGTGGCCGGGCCAGACGTGCAGGTCGCGCTGGTGCAGCGGTTGCAGGACGGCGTTGGGCCGGGGCCACGGGTCGTCGCTGCCGCCACCGGGCCGCTGCGCGCCTTGGTGCGGCGCGGGACGTTCCGCGAGGACCTGATGCACGCGCTGACGGCAGGCGAGATCGACCTGCCGCCGCTGCGCGAGCGCGGGCATGACACCGTGTTGCTGGTCCGCCACTTTGCCGAGCGCACCGCCGCTCGCACCGGCCGCCCCGTCGCCCGTATCTCGGACCAGGCGCTGCAAGCCCTGCGTGCCTACTCGTGGCCGGGCAACGTGGCCGAGCTGCAAAGCGTGGTCGAGCGGCTGACGACCGGGTCGGACGGACCCGACGTGACGGATCTGCCTGCGTTGATGCGGTTTTCTGCGCTGCGCGAGCCGCAACTGCAGACGCTTGAAGACGTCGAGCGCGCCCACATCCATCGGGTGCTGACGGCCGTTGACGGCAACCGCTCGCGCGCCGCCGAGATCCTGGCCATCGACCGCAAGACGTTGCGCGAAAAGATGAAACGGGCGGCGTTGACCTTGGGCGCCGAGGCGGAAGAGCCGTGACCCCGGCAACCGGCCCACACGACGCCGGCAGGCCCCGGTGGCGGCGGGTGCTGCGCTGGCCGTTCCTGCCCGCCATCGCGGTGCTGGACCGGCTGACCTTTGCCCGCAAATTCATCCTGATCGGCCTGCTGTTGTCCTGCCCGCTGGCCGTCGTCGGGTGGCTGCAGCACTCGGCCGCGGCCGAGCGGATCGCCTTCAACGCCCGCGAGCGCATGGGGATCGCCTACTTGAGCGAGGTGCGCCCGTTCCTGCACGCCGTGCAGCTCCATCGCGTGCTGGTGGCCGCCGACCGCGCCGGGGTCGCCGACGTGGGTCCTGCGCGCGCCCAGACGGTGCGACAGGCAGACGCAGCCGCAGCGGCGGTGGCGCGGGTCGATGCGGCCTTTGGTGCGACCTTGGCGACGACCGCGACCTGGCAGGCGGCCGAGCGGGCATGGCGAACGCTCGGGCAAGGACGGGCAGGCCCCCCCGATCAACAGGACGCCGTGCACGCCAGGGTCAGCGCCAAGGTCCTCGCGCTGATCGTGCACCAGGCCGGCAACTACTCAAATCTCATCCTCGATCCGGATCTCGACAGCTACTGGCTGATGCACGCCCTGGTGCTACGGCTGCCCGAGCTGTCCGAGACCGTCAGCCGCGCCACGGCCCTGGCGCTGACCCACGCGACCGCTGAGCGTCCGGGAGACGAGCGGGCGATGGCGCTGGCGGCCGACGCGCGGCTGGCGTGGCTGGCGGTCACCGACCTCGCGCGCGTTGACCTAGCCACCGCGATTCGCGAGACGCCGCGATTTGGCCGCAGCCGCACACTGGGACCGGCCCTCGCCGCGCCGCTCGCAGCGGTCCAGTCCGCCGTCGGTCACCACGCGCAAGAGGTGCAGCGCAGCCTGGATGCCGTGCGCAGGGGCGCTGCGGTCGATCGACGCGCGCTGGTCGAGACGGCCGCGCAGGCGCTGCAGCATATCGGGAGGCTGGAAGCCGCCATCGCGCCCGAGCTGGACGGTCTGGTGCAGGCGCGCCTGGAGCGCCACCGGGCCGTGCGTACCCAAGGTCTGGTCGCGGCGACGGCATTCGCGGCCCTGCTGATCTACCTTTTCCTGGCCATCTATCTGTCGGTGCGCAGCGCGGTTGCCCCCTTGCAGTCGCCGCCGCGCCCGGGCGAGTCGGTGCTGCTGGTCCACCCGCGCGACGAGCTGGGGCAGATGGCCCAGGCATGGAGCCTTGCCCAAGACGAAAAGTCGGGCCTGCAAGAGCAGTTGCGCCTCGCCGACCGGCTGGCCACCATCGGCACCCTGGCGGCGGGTACGGCGCACGAGCTGAACGAGCCGCTGGGCGCCATCCTCGGTTTTGCCCAGCTCGCCGCCAAGACTCCTGAGCTGCCGCCCGCAACCGCCCGGGATCTGGCCAAGATCGAGGCGGCCGCGCTGCACGCTCGCGAGATCATCCGCCAGCTGATGGTGTTCTCGCGGCAGACGGCCCCGACCAAGGCCGCGGTCGATCTCGCGTGGGTGGTGCAGGGTGCGCTCGAGCTTGCCGAACCCCGCTTGCAGCAAGCCGCCGTGCGCGTGGTGTCGCGTCTGGCAACGACGCCTGCCGTGCATGCGGATGCGGGACAACTGCGGCAGGTGGTGCTGAATCTGGTCGTCAACGCGATCCAGGCCAGCGCGCGCGGCAGCGAGATCCGCGTCTCGCTCGAGCCCACCGAGGGAGCCGTGCGCCTGACGGTCGAAGACGACGGCGCCGGAATGTCAGAGGCCGTGCAGAAGCAGGTGTTTCTGCCATTCTTCACCACGAAAGACGTCGGCCAGGGCACGGGACTGGGCCTGGCTGTCGTGCACGGCATCGTCACTGCCCACGGCGGGTCGGTCGCGGTCACGAGCGTGCCCGGCCACGGGTCCCGGTTCGAAGTCCTGATTCCGCAAGGCTGACGCGCGGTCTCGCCGGTGTGCCGGTCCGCAGAGTCCGCCGTTCCCGCCTGGAGGCCCGGATGCCCGCCCCCCGACTGCCTGCGGTCCTGTTCGACCTGGGCGACGTGCTGGTGCACCTGCGCTTCGATCGCGGCGCGGCGACGTTGCGCCAGCTTTCCGCAGACCCGGGGCTTGCCATCGACGCGGCGCGCACGTTTCTGGGCGAGCACGCGCTTGCCTACAATGCCGGGCAGGTCACGCCACAGGACTTCGTGCGCGGTCTGGCGCGTGCCGTGGGACAACCCGAGACGCCGCAAGGACTTCAGGCCTGCCGCGACGCGTGGTGCGACATCTTTGATCCGTGGCCCCAGATGCAGGCGCTGGCGCAAGAGGTCGTGGACGCGGGCCACCCGACCTGGCTGCTGTCGAACACGGACCCCTTGCACTTCGCCTACTTGTGCGAGCGCACGCCGGTGCTGTCGCGGCTGACCGGCCTTTGCCTGTCGTACGAGATGCGGCTGGCCAAGCCGGATCCTGAGTATTTTCAGGCAGCTCTGGAGCGAGTCGGGCTGCCCGCCGCCGATGCCCTGTTCATCGACGACCGCCCTGACAACGTCGCCGCCGCACGCGCGATGGGGCTGCGCAGCCACCTGCACACGGGCGATGTAGGGGCCGCGCGCACGTTTCTGACCGACCACGGCGTGCGCTTGGTGTGACCCGGAACCCTTCGGAAACCTTGCCTAGCCGAAGGCCCGCGGCTACCCTGAACACCTTGCGTCGGCGGCCGGGCAGGACGGGTCGAGGGTGGACCGTCCAGACCATGTGGACCAGACGTGAGTTGCGCGGGGGGAACGAAAACAGATGGCCGAGAATCAGTTCACGATGGGTGTCGAAGAGGAATTCCAGATCATCGACCCGCACACCCGGGAATTGCGCAGCTTCATCACGCAGTTGCTGGAAGCCACCACAGAGTTGGACGACGTCGAGCTGCAGCCCGAGCTGCACCAGTCGGTGGTCGAGGTCACGACCGGCATCTGCAAGAACATCCAGGAAGTGCGCCGCGACATCATCTCGAACCGCCTGAAGGCCGCCCGCATCGCTGAGCGTGTGGGCGTGCGCATCGGCGCGGCCTCGACCCACCCGTTCTCGCGCTGGCAGGACCAGAAGATCCACGACAAGGAGCGGTACAACCAGTCGGTCGAGGTGATGCAGGACATCGCCCGCGCCAACCTGATCTTCGGCCTGCACGTCCACATCGGCATCCCGGACCGCGACCTTGCCATCCAGGTGTTCAACTCGGCCCGCTACTTCCTGCCGCATTTCCTTGCGTTGTCGACGTCGTCACCGTTTCTGGACGGTCGGCTGACGGGCATCGAATCGACCCGCACGATGATCTTCAAGCGCCTGCCCCGCACCGGCATCCCCGAGCGCTTTTTCAGCTACCGCGAGTACGAGGACTTCGTCGCCACGTTGGTCCGCACCGGCTGCATCGACGACGCCCGCCGCATCTGGTGGGACCTGCGCCCGCACCCGTTCTTCCAGACCCTCGAGTTCCGCGTGTGCGACCTGCCGTCGCTGGTCGAAGACTCGGTCGCCATCGCCGCGTTGGTTCAGGCGGTCGTCGCCAAGCTGGTGTGGCTGCAACAGCGCAACCTCTCGTTCAACATGTACCGCTTGGAAATGCTGAGCGAAAACAAGTGGCGCGCCGCCCGCTATGGCGTCCACGGCAAGCTGATCGACTGGGGGCGCAACGAGGAAGTGCCGTTCGCCGAGCTGATCGAGGAGATTCTGGAGTTCGTGGACGACGTGGTCGACGACCTGGGTTCCCGCAAGGAGCTTGAAGGCGTTCGCCGCATCGCCGAGACGGGCACCTCTGCCGACCGGCAGCGCGACATCTACGAAAAGACCGGCAATATCCTGGACGTGGTCGACCTGATCCTCGAAGAGACCATGCGCGGCGTGTCGCCCGAAGCCGCCGAAGAAGCCCGCTTGGCCGCCGCCGCTGTCTCCTGAACCGAGTCCCCACCGCCGCCCCGACGAGTTGCACATGCCGCTGCGTCCCTTCCTCTTGATCCAGTCACGCGACCCCGAGGACCTGATGCGGGGCCATGAAGTGGCCTGTTTTTGCAAGGCAATGGGCATCCGCGCCGACGAGCTTCGGGTGGTGGACGCACTGGAACGCCTGCCGACGCAAGCGGAGCTGGACGGGGCGGCAGGGATCCTGTTCGGCGGTTCAGGCGAATACAGCTGTCTGGACGGCCACTTGTGGATCGAGCGGCTGGTCGACTTTCTGCGCGACGAGATCCTGCCGCGCAGTGACCGCCCCACGTTTGCCGCCTGCTTCGGCTTTCAGCTGCTGGTGCGGGCTTCCGGCGGCGAGATGATCCGGGACCCCGAACACACCGAGCTGGGCACGTTTGACCTGACGCTGACGGATGCCGGCCGCGCGGATCCGCTGTTCCACAGTGTTCCCTTGGGGTTCGCCGCGCAGGTCGGGCACCAGGACCGCGCCACCCGCTATGGCCCCGGGCTGACCAACCTCGCCAGCTCGCCCCTGTGCCCGCTGCACGCCTGCAAGGCCGACGGCAAGCCGATCTGGGCCACGCAGTTCCACCCGGAGCTTGGGGCTGAGGACGTGCGCGACCGCTACTACACCTACGCCGCCAAGTACCGGCCGGGTGTGGTCGATCCGGCTGAGCATCTGGCATTCGAGCGGGCGCTGCGACCCACCGTCGAGGCCTCGACCCTGCTGCCCGCGTTCGTCGCCTGGGTGCGGGGGCAAGGCAAGACTCCGTAGCCCCGACAATGCGTTGTGAACCTTCGCGGAAAGCGTATGGTGCATCGGCTGGTCATGGTCCGGCCGATGGCGAGGCCCCGCGATGAAGACGACCGCTTGCCTGCTGATCCTTTGCGTGATGGGCATCGCCGCGTGCCAGACCGACTGCGACACCGTCGAGACCCGCAAGCGCATCGACAGTCTGGCCGCCAGCTTGGACGACTGCACCGCCGACGCCCAGTGCGTGGTCGTGTCGGACGCCACGCCATGCAACGCGGGCTGCGGCATCGCGATCCACGTGCAGAACAAGGCAGCGTTCTCGAGCGGCCTGGCCAGCATCGTCGCCGACATCTGCACCACCTGCTCGGGCGCCAGCTCGGCCAGCTGCGTCGCGCCCGAACCAGCGTGTGTCGAAGGGACCTGCGTGTACCGGAAAACGCTCTGATTCAAGTCAGTTCGATGGCCTGCCGGATGCAATCACCGGACGGCCGCTTCACGGTTCGAGGACCCCGCGAACCGTCAACGAGAACCGCTGACCAGCACCGTCTGCGTCGAACCGCCGATTCACGACATACAGAATCGTATTGAGCGTCTCGACATCGATGCAGTCGCCGGCAGCCAGCGCCGCCAGGTCCACGCCCGCGAAGTTCAGCGGACACACGTCCAGCCGCGCCGCCTGCTGCAACGTCACGCGCACCGGCGCGCCGTGGCTGCGGCAGATCACCGGCCGGGCGTCGTACACCAGACACTTCCCCTGCGCGTCCAAGAAGTTGCAGCGGGTGTCGGCGTGGGGCCGCTGGCGCTCCAGGTCCTGCAGCGCCTGCTCCAGCCCCAGCGTGTTGCGGATGTGCTCTGCCAGCCGCGCCTGCTCGACCCGCGACACCGTCAGTCCCGGCGCGCAGCAGGCGTGGCAGCCCAGGCGGCACTGAAACTGGTCGGCGTGCCTGTCGTGGATCTCGGTGAACTTGGCGTCGACCTTGGCCAGCACCGCCAAGTACTCGTTCAGCCTCTGGTTCCTGTCAGGCATCGCGTTCCTTGCCCGTCAGCCGGCGATCAGGTGCACGTCCTGCACCAGCAGGTGCATCATCGCCTCACAGGTCCGCAGGTCCGGGTGGCGCACGATCAGGCAGCCGTCGGACAGCAGCGTCTGCTTCCAGTCGCGGCGCGGCGTGCCGATGGGCAGCAGCTCGTCGGCGACCAGCCACTCTCCCAGCGCCCGGCGCGCGTGGTCCATGCCGTGAATTTCCCGAATACGCCCCTGCCCTTGCGCGCGCTTGAAGACCGCGGCGACGTGGTAGCGGCGGTGAATCGGCGCCTCGAACGTCCGCCAGCACGCCACCCGCGCCCACTCGCGGTAGACGTCAAAATCATTGGCGTAATTCATCTGATCGACCAGCCGAGCGCCGGGCGGACGGGCGGCAATCTCGCCGAACACCAGCTCGCCGTTGGGCTTGCGGAACCACTCCATGTGCGTGAAGCCGGTGCCCATGCCCATCGCCTTGAGCACAGAGCGTCCGAAGGCCACCGCGTCCTCCAGCGCTGGCTGATGCGGATCGCGCAACACGATCTGCGCGGGGCTGACCCACTCGTTGCTGCGGGCCTCCAGCGGCCGCGGTCGGTACCAGGCGATGCTGTCGAACAGGGGCTCGCCATCGACGCTGACCGTGTCGTAGGTGTACTCCTGACCGTCGATGTACTCCTCAATGCTCGCTTCCGGCAGGTGACCCAGCTTCTGCAGCGTGGCCTCCAGTTCCTTGGCGTCGTCCACGCGGTACGTGTCGGCCGAGCCAGCGCCGGCAATCGGCTTGAGCACCAGCGGAAACCCTATGATTTCCGCGGCCTCTCTCGCCTCGTTGGCCGTGTGCACCCGGGCATTGTGTGGCACCCGCAGCCCCGCCGCCGCCACCCGCTGCTTCATGATCGGCTTGTCGCGAAAGGCGATGGCGTCCTGAACGCCCTGCCCCGGCAGCCCCAGCGCCTCGCGCAGCTGAGCAGCCACGACCACGCACGGCTCCCACAGACACTCGATTTGGTCAGGCTGCAGGCGGCGCAGGTCCGGCAGAGCGTCTCGGACGGCGGCATCGCCGGCGTGCAGGCTGAGGATCTGGATGTAACCGCTCAGGTATTGGCGGGTCTCCGCCGGGATCGACTCCAGTGGCACATCGCCCAGACCGTGGACCTGCACCCCCACCTCAGCAAGACCGCGAACAAAGCGGGGCATCTCGAGCGGAAAGTGCGGCGAGAAGAAGACGACCTTCATGTGCGTTATCCGTGCACCAAGCAGGCGCAAAACAGGCGTATCGTGTGCGTGAAGCGTGCTTTGCCGGGGCTAGCGCGCGTGGACGTGCAGCGTGCGGCCAACGTGGTCCAACATCCCGCGCAGGATGTCGAAGTCGTCGTGACGCATCCGCAGCCAGGCGTTGGCCATGTAGCCTGCCTCAACCGGTTGGGTGGGCGTTCCCGGCGGCGGCAGGTGGGCGTCCATGATCCACGGCCCCAGGTCGCGCCACACGTCTTCCGCCCCCGAGTAGCCGACGATGTGCCCGTCGCGGTCGGGACGCAGCGCAATCATGCCCGCCGCATAGTTGCGTGAGGGCCGCTGATCGACCTTGCCATGCGTCACGGCCATCGCCCACTCGCGGTACAGGTCGAACTCGTTCGCGTGGCTGTACATGTCCCAGGTGCAAACCCCGGGTGGCCGCGCGCCGATCTCGCTGAACTTCAAGCCCTTGGGGCCGAAGAACCACTCCATGTGCGTCGCCGTCGTGCCCAACCCCAGGTGCTGGATGACCTCGCGCCCCATCGCCCGCAGCTCGTCATAGCCACCGAAGTCGATCCGGTTGGTGGTGATGATCTGCGGGGAGATCCAGCGGGTCCGCATCGCCTCAAGCACGTTGGGGTAGTAGTGCGAGATGAACTCGTGCTGCACCACGCCGCCGACCGTCAGGGTGTCGTAGAAGCCCTCGTGGCCCTCGATGTACTCCTCGATGGCGACCGACTGCCCGCGGTCCAGACCACACGCGTGCGCTGCCGCTCCCATTTCTTCTGGCGAATCGACCCGCACCGTGTCGGCCGCACCGGCTCCGGCGCGCGGCTTGAGGATGATCGGATAGCCGACCTCGCGAGCAAAGGCGACCGCCGCCTCGATCGACTCGACCGAGTCGGACCGCGCGCAGGCAATCTTGTGGTCGCGCAGAAACGACTTCATGGTGGGCTTGTCGCGACACAGGATGGCATTTTGGACGGAGAGTCCAGGAATTCCGGTCAGTTCACGAACGCGAGCGGCGGCCAGGATGTGCGACTCGATGGTGACTTCCAGTCGGTCGACCCACCCTCGACGCTGGATGCGGCGCACGGCCCCCAGCAAGGCTTCTTCGTCACAGACCGACGACACCTGCTCGTAAGCATCGAGCCAGCCTCGCAATTCGCCATCCAGGTGTTCGGCCGCTGCCTCGCCGATGCCGGTCACCCAGGCGCCGACCGACTTCAAGGCACGCGCGAACTGGCGCTGGTTGGCAGGAAAGTGCGGGGCGATGAGGATCACATGCATGACGGGCAGCCTCCTGATGCAGCAAACGGAACCGCGAGGGGGGATCGCCGGGAACGCTGAAGTCTGGCACAGTGTCCCGCGACGGGCCAGCGGGGACATGCTCCGCTGGTGTGCGGGCGAGGCCCCGACGCCGGTACCAGTCGCTACCCTCCCAAGAAATCGAACGGTTGCATGACCCAAGCCTCCCTTCCCCCTTCGACACCCTCTGACGACACGCCGCCACGCGTGCTTCTGGGACCGCAGCGCACGATCATCACGGCCCCCGCAGAGCTGGATCGCTTCGGCGATACCGGGCGGGTCGCGGTCATCACCGCAGGCTGGCAAGAGCGTGAGGCTGAGGACGACGACCTTGCCGAGGCGCTGGGCGGCCGCACGTTGAACCTGCGCCTGCACGCGCGCTGCGAGGCCGTGTTTGCTCAGGACCGCGAGCTGTTCGCTGCCCACCGCAAGCGTCAGGACCGCCTGCGCCAGATGCAGGAGCTGTATAACGTGCGCCTGGACCACGCGCTGGGTGCCGCCTTGGCCCTCTCGCAGCGGTCCGAGCCCCCCGAGGTGCTGGCGCCCGAGCTCGACGCGGCCGTGGAAGCGGTCCGGACCATCGACGACGGTCACCTGGCACGAATCAACGAAGTGCACGCGGACTTCCAGCACCGGGTCAAGCCCGACGAGCGACCGGCGCTGACCCGCCAGCGGGAAGAGCTGTGCCGGCTGGTACGGCAGTGCACTGCGGTTGCCGTCGCGGGGGGCCACGTCTCTACCCTGCTGAATCGGATGCGGCTGCTGGACATGAGCGCGTGTCTGCGCGGCCGACCCATCGTGGCGTGGTCGGCGGGTGCCATGATCATGACCGAGCGCGTGATCCTGTTCCACGACCGCCCACCGGAGGGCCCGGGCAACTCTGAGCTGCTGGACGCGGGACTGGGTCTGGTCCCGGGAGTCGTGGCCCTGCCCCACGCGACACTGCGGCTGCGGACCGACGACCTTCGGCGCATGTCGTTGAAATCACGACGTCATAGCCCGGCTGCGTGCGTGATTCTGGACGGCGGTGATGGCGTGACCTGGCATCAGGGACGACTGACCGCGCGCCCCCAGACCCGTGTCATCCGTCGGGATGGCCACATGGTCCACGTCGACTCCTGGTTGCGCGGAGAGGTCCCGTGGGATGCCCAGGGAGGCACCACCGCATGATCCTCTCCATCCACCAATTCGAGCGCCGTCCGCTGTTGGACGTGAGTTCCGTCGATGCCTTTCTGGCGAACCGGACCTTTCCCATCATCGAGGGGCTGCACGCGACGTTTGTGTTTCGCGGTGAAGCTGAGCGGGTCAACCTGCGCCACTGGGTGTACGGCTTGCCGGCAGAGCAACCGTTCAAGCGCATCTTGGGCACCGACCTGTGGTTTCTGGTCATCGATCTGCCGAAGCGCAGCCGCGTCGAGTACAAGCTCGAGGTGGTCCGCGGTGGAAATGGCCAGTGGCAGCTCGACCCGCTGAACCCGCGCATCGCCCACGACCCGTTCGGCGCGAATTCCGTCTGCCAAGGGGATGGTTATGAGCCGCCAGAGTGGACGGAGCCGGATCCAGACGCGCGCCAGGGTCAGCTGGTCGACGCCATGCTGCCGAACACGCCGTGGGGCCAATCACGACCGCTGACGCTGTATCTGCCCGCGCGCTACCGCGAGACCCGCCGCTATCCGCTGTTGGTGGTGCACGACGGTGGCGACTACCTGCGCTATGCACGGCTCAAGACGGTGCTGGACAACCTGATCCACCGTCTGGAAGTGCAGCCTGTGATCGTGGCCCTGACGCACCCCAAGGACCGGCTGGTCGAGTACCCCAACGACCCGCGACACGCTGCGTTCATCGTCGAGCATGTGCTGCCGTTCGTCGAAAGCCGCTTTCCGCTCTACAAGGTCCCGGCGGCGCGCTGCCTGATGGGCGCGAGCTTCGGTGGCGTGGCGGCGCTGTCCACGGCCTGGCGCAATCCGGGCGTGTTCGGGCGGCTGCTGCTGCAGTCGGGGTCGTTCGCGTTTACGGACATCGGCGAGCAGAAGCGCGGTCCGGCCTTCAATCAGGTCGTGCGGTTCATGAACGAATTCAGAGAGAATCCCGGCCGCCCCAGCGACAAGGTCTATGTCAGCTGCGGCACCTATGAGTCGCTGATTTACGAAAACCGCTCGATGGTGCCGTTTCTGCAAGCGACCGGCATGGAAGTGCGGTACGACGAGGCGCGCGACGGCCACAACTGGGAGAACTGGCGTGACCGGCTGCAAGTCGGCTTGAGCTGGCTGTTTCCGGGGCCACTGTGGATGGTGTACGAGTAGACGACTTCGACTCGCGACACGTCAGACCAGCAGCCCGCGGACCTTCGCCAGCAGCTCCGCCGCAGTGAACGGCTTGTGGACGAAGTGGATGTTGGCATCGACCTCTCCGTCCTCGCCGAAGGCGTCGTCGGTGTAGCCGGACATGTACAGCACCGCGATGTCCGGGCGCGCCTCTTGCAGCTTGCCCGCCAGAGTCTTGCCGTTCATGCCCGACATGACGACATCGGTCAGCAGCAAGGCGATCCGGGAGCCATGGCGGGCGGCGACCTCCAGCGCGGCCTCCCCGCTCTCCGCCGCCAACACCACGTAGCCTGCCGTGGCCAACGTTCTGCACACCACTCGACACAGGGCCGGCTCATCCTCGACGACCAGGACGGTGTGCTCAACAACCTGCAGACTCGCTTGGACTTTCTGCGGCGAAGTCTCGGCGTCGGTCGGTCGCTGTCGCAGGGGCAAGCACACCCGAAACGTCGTCCCCTCCCCAAGGACACTCTCGACCAGAATGGTGCCGCCGCTTTGCTTTGCGATGCCATATGCGCTGGCAAGGGCCATACCATCGCTGCGGTGGGTGCCCGGGACGACATAGAACGGGTCGAAGATGCGCGCCATGGTCGCCTCGTCCATCCCCGCGCCGGTGTCGCGGAACACGAGGACGGCATAGGGCCCGGGCTGCAGATCGCCGTGTGCGACGCCGGTGTCGGCCGGCACCTCCATGTACGACGACTCCAGGTCCAGTCGTCCGCCGTCCGGCATGGCGTCGCGTGCGTTGGCGACCAGGCCGAGGATCAACTGCGCCAGCTGGCTGGGGTCCGCCTCAGCCCAGCCCAAGTCAGAGGCAGGAGTCTTCACGAATTCAATTGCGGGTCCAAGGAGTTGCAGTATCTTCCCGTCCAATTGGGCCAACTCCGCGTGAAGATGCAAAAGCCGGGGCTGGCCCGTGCGTCTTCTGCCCAGCGACTGCAGTCGGCTGGTCAGGTTGGCCGCGCGGTTGGCGGCGGACCGGACCTCCGTCAGGTAGTCCTGCACCTGAGTTTGCCCTGCGACTTCGTCCATCGCGAACGCCGTGTAATTCAAGATCAGCGAAAGCAGGTTGTTGAAGTCGTGTGCAACGCCACCGGCAATCCGGCCAAGGCCTTCCATCTTTTGGGCTTGCAGCAGCTGGGCCGCAACCTCGACCTCTCTCGACACGTCCCGCTTGACCGCCACGAAGCTCGAGACGACGCCGTCTGCGTCTCGCACGGGCGCGATGGTCGACTCTTCCGTGTACAAGGTGCCGTTCTTCTTCCTGTTCACGAGCCGCCCGCGCCAGGTATGGCCACTGGTGACGGCCGCCCAAAGCTGTGAGTAAACCGACGCGTCCTGCCGGCCGCTCTTCAGCAGCCGGGGATTCTGGCCCAACGCTTCGTCTCGCGAGTAGCCCGTAATGGTCTCGAACGCCGGATTGACGTACAGGATCGTGCCTTGGGTGTCGGTAACCACAACCATCTCGCCGGCCTGCTCGATCGCCGCCGTCAGCCGCTCCCGCACCCGGAGTTCCTGCTGCAATTGCTCGGTTCGCTCGGTGACCTGCTCCTCCAGCTGCTGGCGCTGCCTCTGACCCGCCCGGCGCGAGGCCTTGATCCTCGCCATCGCGCGGACCTGAGCAATCAGCTCGATGTCGTCGATTGGCTTGGAGAGGAACCCCTCCGCCCCGACCTCCAGCGCCCGGACACGGCTCTCGCGGTCGGTGCGCGCCGCGGTCAGGAACAGGACCGGGATGTCGCGCAACCCCTCCTCCGCCTTCAGCAACGTGCACACCTCGAATCCGTCCATGCCAGGCATCCGGATGTCCAGAAGGATGGCGTCCGGGTCGTTCGCACGGGCAAGCGCGATTCCCGCGGGTCCGTCTGTTGCGGTCGACATGCGGCAGCTCGGCAGCGCGTCGGCAAGCATCGCTTCCAGCACCACCAAGTTGTCCGGATTGTCGTCGACCGCCAGGATGATCAAGGAGTTCGTTCCCAAGGCTGGCCTCCGGCTAGGTCTCGAACGCGCCGTGCAGCGCCTGGGTCAAACGCTCTAGCGAGAGCGGCTTGGACACGTAGCCGTCGAAACCTTGCGCCAAGATGGTGGTGCGGTCACCTCCCATCGCACTCGCCGTGACGGCGATGACGGGAATGTCGCGCAAGTGCTCATCCCGGCGCAATTCGTGCAACGCGTCGACGCCACTCATGTTGGGCATGGCGATGTCCATCAAGATCACGTCCGGGCGATGGAGTCGGGCCAGTTCGACCCCGATCCTCCCGTCGGGCGCGCTGATGACCTCGTGCGAATCGCGAAGCATCGCCTGCAGTGTCAGCAGGTTGTCGGCGTGGTCCTCTACCACCAGAATGCGCGGCCGCGGGCTCGGCTTCGCCCGCCGCTTCACTTCGACCGGACTCGCGGTCTTCGTCACCTCGGCCCGTGGCAGGACCATGTTCGCCACCGCCTCCAGCAGCCCCCCCTTGTCGATATCGCCCTTTTGCACCAGCTCATGGACGTGGTTTCCCGACAGGAAGCTGAGTTCCTCAGGCGTGACGTGCTTGGCCGTCAAGATCAGGACGGGCAGTTCGGCCGTCCGCTCTGATTGCCGAATGTCCGCAAGGACTTGAAAGCCGTCGACCTCGGACATCATCAGGTCGAGGATGATGGCGTTGGGCAGTGCCCACTTCAGGAATTCCAAGGCTGCCTTGCCGTCCCGCGCGACGTCGACATGGTAGCCCTGCGACTGCAACGCCTCGGTCACTTGAACGACGGCCGGCTCTGAGTCCTCGACCAAAAGAATCCGCTCACCGTTCATGGCGCGAATGGCACCGGAGGGCGTCCGGCGCGCAACCCGCAGCGACGGAGCAACGGGCATCGCAGCACCGCGTCCGACCGGCTCGACCGGCAGCCGCAGTCGGAACGTCGATCCCTTGCCCGGGGTGCTCTCGACGGAGATGTCCCCGCCCAATAGTCGCGCGTACTTGCGGGCGATCGCCAATCCCAGCCCCGTGCCACCGTACCTGCGCGAAGTGCTACCGTCGCCCTGACGAAACTCGTCGAAGATGGCCTGCAGCAGGTGCGCCGCAATCCCGATGCCGGTGTCGGTCACCAGGACCTCGGCCCACTCGTGCCCCACGGTCGCGGAAACCGTCACTTGCCCAACCTCGGTGAACTTGACAGCGTTGGCGACCAGATTCTGCAGGATATGCGCGAGCTTATCGGGGTCCGTCTGAATTTTCGGCAGGTCGGCGACCACGGCGCTGTCGAGTCGAATGCCCTTCTCCCGCGCCAGCGGACCCACGACGCCCATCACATCGCCCACCACATCCCGCAGCACGACGGGAGCGATCTGCACGTCATCCCGACCGGCCTCGACGCGCGACAGGTCCAGCACGTCGTTGATCAGGGTCAGCAAATTCCTGCCGTTACGCTCGATCACCTCCAGATACCCCAGTTCTTCCTGCGGAATCCTGCCCGTCAAGCGCCGCGCCAGAACGCCGGACAGGGCGATGACTGAATTCAGGGGCGTGCGCAGCTCATGGCTCATGTTCGAAAGGAACGCCGACTTCAACCGGTTGGACTCGTCCAATTGCCGCTTCTGAATTGCCAATTCCGCGTTCTGCTCCGTCAGTTCCGTGGTCTGGGCGGCAAGCTCGCGCTGCTGCTGGTGCAGCTCCCGGTTCATTTCGTCCAAGCGAATGGCAAGCAGGCGGACGTCGCGCGCGGCCAGGACGCCGTCGACGCGGGCCGCGAGGACACTCCAGACGGCCTGCACCACCCGCATCGACGCTGCATCGTAAGTACGCAGGCTGGCTAGCGAAATGATGGCGGTCACCTGCGCGTCGGTGCTCACGGGAATCGTCAGAATCTCGCGCGGGATGAACTCCCCGGCAACAGCGGCGAAGGAAAAGCGCGTATCGGAGGGGATGTCTGTGACCCGCTGGATCTTGCGCGTCACGCAGGCCGCTCCCAGCTCGCCTTCGGCGTCGAGCACGGAGAAGTCGCTTCGCTTGCCCTCTGTAAGTCCGATCGAGTCGAAGTGCTCAAACGCGGTCTTCGACTCATTCAGCAGGTAGACGGCCGCGACCTGCGAACCCGTCATCTGCATCAGCTGGGTGAGCAGACTTCGAAAGAACGGCTGCGCCTCCTCTTCACGCAGCATCGCTTCGGCCAACTGCGCCACGTTCGCGTTGATCTTCGCCTCGGACTGGATCACGTCAGCCATCGCGTTGAAGGAAGTCGCGAGGGCCGCGAACTCGTGCCCGGTGGCGGTGGCCCGACAGCGCGCGTCCATGTGGCCAGCGCCAAGTTGCTCAGCGGTTGCAGTCAGTTCAGCAAGCGGCGCCTGAATCGCCCGCACCAACAGCCAACCGATGAACGCGGCGAACAGGGCCAGCAGCGCCACGACCGCCACGGTCTGGTCTTTGACATCCATGGACGTCCGTTCGGCCGCACGGTAGAGCTGGCTCGCCTTGTCGGCAGCAAAGCTGTCGATGGCCAGAAGCCGCGCATCCACCTCCGCAAGGTGCTTGCTGACGACTCCCAGCGGCCCGACCCGCTCGACCCCTTCCTGTGTCTTTCCATGCGTCAGCAGGACCACGGCTTCAGTCCGCGCCGTCGCCAGACGGGTCAGCGCAACGGTCAACGCATCGACTTCCTTCTGGTCCCCCAGAAACTGCCGCCGCATGGTCTCGAGATGCTCCGCGGTACCGGCCGTATACTCATCCAACTGGTGCGAGAGGATGGCCAAGCCATGCGAATCGCCAGAGAGGATCTGCGCTTGCATCGCCGCGTCGGCGCGCCGCAAGTCGAATCGCAGCTCGCTGACGGCTGCCCGAACCTGCAGCGGATGCTCGAACATCACTCGGGTCTGCTGCCAGATTCCCTCCGATTGCACCCAAGTCAGAGCGCCCAGCAGCAACACGAACGTCACGATCATGCCGATGCCCAAGCGAAGCAACAGGCCGATCCGCATTTCCCTGAGCTTCATGGATCAGCCCCCCTTGCGAAACAACGGGGCGTACAGCCCGTACGGACGAAGCGAGCCCGTGTCGGCCACGATCTGCGCCTCGGACTCGCTCGTCACCAACACGCCGCCCGGCACCAGACAACGTCGCAGCTTGTCCAAGATCGCGAGGCGAACGGATTGCCTGTAGTAAAACAACATGTTGCAGCACAGAATCACGTCAAACTCGCCGAAAATGCTTGCCGGGGGACAACACGACTCGGGGTCCAGCAGGTCGTGGCGAGAGAGGTCGACGCTGCCCCGCAGCTCCTGCGCAATCTGATGCTCACGTCCCGTCGTCGAGAACCAGCGGCGCAAGTGCTGCAACCGAACGCGACTCAAGTCCGCATCGGAATAGCGGCCTTGACGCGCAAGCCCCAGCTGCTCCTCAGACGAGTCCGTGGCGAACACCCGGAACCGGGCATCGTCATTGCGCCCGGCGCACAGCTCTGTCAGCAGCAGCGTCACCGAGTAGGCCTCTTGTCCCGCAGCACAGCCGGCCGACCAGACACGCAGCTCCGGTGCGCCCGAGGCCCGCTTCGCCTCCAGCAGGTCCGGCAAAACGCGCTGCTCAAGCAGGGCGAACGCCAGCGGATCGCGAAAGAACTCGCTGTGATGGATGCCCAACGAGGTCAGCAGCGCAAACGCCTCCGCCGGGTCCGACTGCAGCCGTCTGTCGTACGTGGCGAATGCTGCCGCACCCCCCAGGCGACTGCGCGCCTCGATCGACCGGGTCAGGAAGCTCGGGTCGTAGCCGTAAATGTCGTGACCATGCACGCGGAGCATCACGTCAGCGACGCGCTCGGTCGTTTCCCGCGATGGCGGCTGTGCGGTCCGGCGACTCATGACCCGGCCCCCGTGTCCCGCGGTGAACCTGCAGCGACGGCCGTGGCCAGAACGGTGTGGATCCGCGCGGCCCCGTCGAGCCCCTTGAGGTGCACGGTGCGTGACTCGCCAAGCGCGAATCGCCCCCGCAAGCGGTCGACGACCTCCTGCGACACGACGGTCTCCAGTGCGCCCGCTGCACCACACAACCGTGCGGCAACGTTCACGGTTCCGCCGATCACCGTGTACTCCAACTGTTCGTTGCCCCCCAGGTCGCCGCGCAGGAACTCGCCGTGGTGGATGCCAATGCCGATGGGGGGCGGATTCCAGAACGAAATGCCGTCGAAGTCCTTGGCCCACTGGACGATCTCCAGCGAGGCACCGCACGCGTCGGCCGCAGAGTCCGGCCCCTCGAACACCGCCAGCAAGCCGTCGCCGCTGAACTTGTCCACGTAACCGTTGCGCTGCACGACGATGCGCGTCTGCTCGGCCAGCACGGCACTGACCGCACGAAACACCCGCTCGGGTGACTCGGTGTGGCAGGTCGCCGTAAATCCCCGGAGATCAGAGAACAGGATGGTCGCCTCGACCCGCTCAGCCGGCAGCGGAGCCGGCGCCTTGCCCACCACCCGTTCCCGAATCGGCAGCGGGACGTACAGCTTCAGCAGCTCCAACAGCCGCTCGACCTGAATCTGCGCGCGTCGCCGCGTCACCAGGTTCGAGATGCGCGCCAGCAGCACGGGGGGAGTGAATGGCTTCGTGACAAAATCGTCGCCGCCCGCTCGCAGCGCCTCGATCTGCTGGTCGTCGTCGTCGGTCCCTGTCAAGAAGACAATGGGCAGCAACCGCATCGAGGGTTCGGCGCGCAACGCACGGCACGCCCCCAAACCGTCGAGCACAGGCATGTGGACGTCCAGAAGCACAAGGTCCAGATCCTCGCCTCGCGCAAGATCGACCGCCTCCCTGCCATTGGACGCCTCGAGGACCTGGGCGCAGTGGGGAGCCAAGGTCAGCCGAACCACACGCCGCGTGGCCAAGTCGTCATCGACAACGAGGATGCGCGCCCCCGCGAGTGCGAAGTGCGCTGAGTCGGCTTGTGGGTGCTGCGACGTCGGGGCCACAAAGTCTCGTTATGGGACGGTTGATCGCGGAGAAACGGCGTTCCACCGACCGGCAGCCGACAAACGGCCGCGATCGGACTGGCCGACAGTACAACAGGTTTTCCGAGGCGTGCCAATGGAGAATGCGACGGATGCGCCGATCACACGCAGATACATCGTCCCATCATGGGACTCTCGTTCGTGCGATGACGGACGGGTCAGTGGTCGACCGGGCACTCACGGGCGACCCGCAAAGAGAGTGCCCTGGTCGCCCTTCTTGGCGGTCTGTTGGTGCGAAGTGGACCAGCCTGCGCCGTCCGAACCGTGCGGGACGACTACAACCGCCCAAACCGCTTGTACGCCTCTTCTTCAAGCGTTTCGCGGTGGAACGGGTGCGCGATGTCGATGAGCGCCCGCGCCCGCTGCCGCACGTTCTTGCCGTACAGGTCCGCCGCGCCGAACTCTGTGACCACCCAATGCACGTGCGCCCGGGTGGTGACCACGCCAGCGCCAAGCTTGAGCAGCGGACAGATCCGCGACACGCCCCGACTGGTTGTCGAAGGCAGTGCGATGATGGGCTTGCCCCCCTCAGACAACGATGCGCCACGGATGAAGTCCATCTGACCGCCCACGCCCGAGTACTGCCGCGTGCCGATCGAGTCCGCGCACACCTGACCCGTCAGATCGATCTCGATGGCGCTGTTGATGGCGGTCACCCGAGGGTTGCGGCGGATCACCGACGTGTCGTTGACGTAGGCGATGTCCAGGAACTGCACCAGCGGATTGTCGTCGACGAAGTCGTAGAGCTTGCGCGTACCGATCGCGAAACCCGTCACGATCTTGCCCGGATGCACGCGCTTCATCTCGTTGGTGATGGCCCCGGCCTCAAACAGCTCGACCAAACCGTCGGAGAACATCTCGGTGTGCACGCCCAGCTTGCGGTGGTGCTTCAGCGCACTCAGGACGCCGTCGGGAATGGCGCCGATGCCCATCTGCAGGGTCGCACCGTCCTCGACCAAGGCCGCGACGTGCTCGCCGATCGCGCGTTCGATGGGCCCCAGCTCTGCACGCGGGTGCTCCAGCATCGGCAGATCGACCAGCGTGGCCGCATGGAAGCGATTGGAGTGAATCAGGCCGTCCCCGTGGGTGCGCGGCATGTTCGGATTCACTTGGGCGATGATGTGCCGGGCGGTCTGCACCGCAGCGGCAGCGGTGTCGACCGAGACGCCCAACGTGCAGTAGCCGTGCTTGTCGGGCGGCGACACCTGGATCAAGGCCACGTCCAAGGGCAGCACACCCTTGCGAAACAGCGCGGGCACTTCGCTCAAGAAAACGGGCAGATAGTCGGCGCGCCGGTCGTTCACCGCCTCGCGCATGTTGGCGGCGACAAACAGGGCGTTGACGCGAAAGCTCTCCTGCATGCCGGTGGCCGCATAAGGGGCCGGACCTTCCGTATGCAGGTGAAGGACCTCGACGCCGCGCAGCTCCGGAGCACGGGCGGTCATCGCGGAAACGAGGGCGTGCGGGGTCGACACGCCACCGTGCAGGAAGACGCGGTGGCCGGACTGGATGACGGAGACGGCCTCTTCGGGCGTCACATATCGGAGCATGGAGGTGTTCCTCATCGTCTGGCTTGGGGGGACGCAGCCGGGGGGGGGGGACGGCTGCTGGCGCGGGGATACCACTGCTTTTGCTTGGCGTACAGGGGGAATCCGACCATCGGGGGTCAGGCTGGACCGCCGCGAGGTTCGGCCCTAGACTCTGAGACTGATCTGCGCCGGCCGTCCGGCACATCTTTCCATCGCCGTCGACTTGGGGGTCCTTATGTCCAAAGTGACACGAAAGATTGGCCTTTCGCTGGGCGCCGACATCTGCTGGCCGGGCGCGTACGAAGAGATCGTGAAGCGTCTGGATCTGGAACTGCCGATCGACGGCGACCGCGTGCGGTTCGAGGTCGATCGCGTCACGGTCGAGCCGTTCGATCTGCACCAGCCCTGCAGCTACGACGTCGTGATCGACCGGTTGACGCACTGGTTCCACACCAGCCGCGAGTGGATCAAGAAGGCCGTGATCATGGACGGCCTGTACGTCCTGAATAATCCGTGGTCGTTGCAGGCGAACGAAAAGCACACGACTTACGCGGCGATGATGCACTTGGGACTGCCCGTGCCCGACACGTGGATGATTCCGCCCAAGGACTACACGCCAACGGATGACCTGAAGCCCACCCTAAGCCGGTACGCGCGACTGTTCGACTTGGAGAAGGTCGGCGAGAAACTCGGCTATCCGATGTTCATGAAGCCCTACGACGGCGGTGCATGGGTGGGCGTGTCGCGCATCGAGGGCCCCGAGCAGCTGACCAAAGCCTACGACAACAGCGGCACCCGCGTGATGCACCTGCAGAAGGCCGTGGACCCGTTCGACATCTTCGTGCGCGGCATTGGCATTGGGCCGCAGGTGCATATCGCCAAGTACGACCCCGCGGCACCGCTGCACGCCCGCTATGAGGTCGCGTTCAACTACCTGAACAGCGAGGAAGCCTCGGTCATCCGCGACATGACGTTGACGATCAACGCGTTCTTCGGGTGGGAATTCAATTCCTGCGAGGCGCTGCGCAAGGAAGGCGTGTTCTACCCGATCGACTTCGCCAACGCTTGCCCTGACTTCCAGGTCACGTCGCTGCACTGGCACTTCCCGTGGCTGGTCAAGAACATGGTCCGCTGGTCGCTGTTCTGCGCCGCCACCAAGCGGCCGATGCGGCGCACGCTCGACTGGGAGCCCTTCTACGCCGTGCAGAAACAGGACCTGCCCTTCCGCGAGCGTCTGGCCGCCTACGCCAAGATTGCGCGCGAGCGGTTTGAGGAGGAGCGATTCGAGGAATTCTGCGCCACCCACCTGCAAAACCTGGACGAAGTGGCGTTCGAGTTCTTCGGCAGCGCGCGGGCCCACGAGCTGGTCCGCCTGAAGGTCGAGGCACTCTTCCCGGCCCACGAAGTTGCGCGCTTCACCGAGCACTATTGGGGCCTGCTGCAGTTCTGGCGCAAGACCGAGCGCGACCGCTTGGACGCCGCCGGCAGCCTCGCGCCCCAAACCGGCACCCCCGCGACCCCGACCGAACCCCGCCACGTCCGCCCCATTGGCAAGTCCTCGTAGGAGCAAGCATGAAGGTCGCCAGCCGCTGGCACTCTCCTCGTCTCGGTCAGGAAGTTGGCGTGGTTCGTTGGGGAGAAGCCGGGCTGCCGGTGCTGCTGTACCCGACTGCGGGCGGCGATGCCGAGGAGTGCGAGCGCTTCCTGATGCTCGATGCGCTAAAACCCCTTCTGGCTGCTGCAAAAATCAAGGTGTATGCGTGCGACAGCGTGGCCGGCCGGGCTTGGATCGACCAGACCAGCACCGGCGCACACCGGGCGTGGTTGCAACGGCGTTTCCTTGACTTCGTGGCCCGCGAGCTGGTGCCCGCGATTCGGCTGGATTGCCACGACCCCAAGGCAAGCGTTATCGCGGCGGGCGCCTCGATCGGTGCCTACAATGCCCTGCTGTCGATCTGCAGCCACCCCGACCTGTTTTCGCACGCCATCTGCATGAGCGGCACCTACGATCTGGCACGGTTCATGCGCGGCGAACACACGGACGACTACCACTTGGTGTCGCCTCTGCATTTCTTTCCGATGCTGCCCGAAGGACCCCAACTCGAGAAGCTGCGCTCGCGCTACGTGCTGCTGGCGACGGGGGAAGGCAAGTGGGAGGCGCCGTGGGAGTCCTGGCGCGTGGCGAACATGCTGGGATCCCGGGGAGTTCCCAACCGCGTCGACCTGTGGGGGCCGCACGTCAACCACGACTGGCCGACCTGGCGCGACATGCTGCCCAAGTATCTGGACGCGCTGACCCGGACCGGAAAGCTCTGATCCCGGGGGGGAATTCACATGCCACACGTTATCTTCACCGCGCCGTTCTTCATGGACACGACGCTGCGCTTCATCCGCTCGGTCGGCGAGCTGCAGGGCGTCGAGCTGGGGCTGATCACCCAGGAACCGCGCCACAAGCTGCCCGCCGACATCGACCGCCTGATCCGCGGCTACGTGCAGCTGGACGACGCCATGAACGCCGACCAGATCGCCCAAGGCGTGCGGCTGCTGCAGGCACGATTGGGGCCTGTGCACCGGCTGCTGGGGACGCTGGAACACATTCAGGTGCAGCTGGGTGAGGTGCGGGATGCGTTGGGCATCACGGGCATGTCTGCGGAAGTCGCCAAGAATTTCCGCGACAAGGCACGCATGAAGGACCTGCTTCGCAATGCAGGGCTGCCGTGCGCGCGCCACCGGGCGGTCGAGGAGCCCGACGATGCCTGGCAGTTCGCACGCGAGGTCGGCTTTCCCGTCGTACTGAAGCCCAAGGAAGGCGTCGGTGCGGCCATTACGTTTCGCGTGGACAACGACGACGACTTGCGGGCGGCGCTGGACGTCGTGCGCCCTGCCCCGCAGCGGCAGGCCATCATCGAGGAGTTCATCGTCGGCGAGGAGCACTCGTTCGAGGTCGTGTCGATCCGCGGCGAGCCCGTCTGGCACTCGCTGACGCGGTACTCGCCCACGCCGCTGGACGCGATGCGCAACCCGTGGATCCAGTGGTGCGTGATCCTGCCGCGCGACATCTCCGGTCACGAGTGGGACGACGTCCGCAAGGCCGGTTTCGCTGCCGTGAAGGCCCTGGGCATCGAGACAGGCTTGACCCACATGGAGTGGTTCCGGCGACGCGACGGGTCGGTGGCCATCTCGGAGATCGCCGCCCGCCCCCCGGGCGCGCAGATCATGACGCTGAACGGCCACGCGCACCGGTTCGACCTGTACCGCGCGTGGGCAAAGCTGATGGTGTACGAGACGTTCGACCAGCCAGAGCGCCAGTTTGCCGCCGGCGCCGCCTTCCTGCGCGGTCAGGGGCAGGGACGGGTCGCACGCGTCACCGGTCTGGACAAGGCGCAGAAGGCCATCGGGCATCTGGTGGTCGAGGCCAAGCTGCCGCAAGTCGGCCAGCCGAAGTCGTCCAGCTACGAGGGCGAGGGCTATGCCGTCCTGTGCCACCCCGACACCGCGGTGGTGACGCACGCGCTGCGCGATCTGGTGTCGACCGTGCACGTCGAGCTCGAACAATAGGAAAAGCGGCGTTGATGCGAGGGGTTATCCGCCGTAGCCCTTGACGTACACTGGAGTCGGCCGCCAGGTGTTGGTGGCGTCTCCGACTGCGTTGTAGGTGTTGTCGCCCCAGCACATCGCCTTGCCGTTCGTCAGCCACGCACACGCGTGAGACTGCCCGACAGCGACCATCGCCACGCCTGACGACAATCCCGAAACTTGGGTGGGCTTGTCGCGATCGGTGGTGGTGCCGTCGCCGACCTGTCCCCAGTAGTTGTACCCCCAGCAGTGCGCGGCTCCTGAGGTCAGTACCGCACAGGTGTTGTCGACGCCACCGCTGGCGGAGGCAACACCGGCAGCGATGACTTGCACTGGAGCCAAGCGGTTGGTGGTCGACTTGTCGCCGATCTGGCCGCTAGCGTTGCTGCCCCAGCACGACAACGCACCGGTTTTCAGGACCGCACAGGTGTGGTTCGAGCCCGCCGCGATGGCGGTGACTCCTGCGGCAAGACCCGTCACCGCTGTCGGCACCGTACGGTCGACGCCCGATCCGTCGCCTACCGAACCCGTCCCGTTGCTGCCCCAGCACTTCACGCCGCCCGCGATGAGGGCGCACGCATGGTTCGCACCGGCCGCGATGGCGGTCACGCCCGTCGTTAGTCCCGTCACTTGAGTTGCCGTGTACCTTGCGGTCTTGGTGCCGTCCCCGACGCCACCGTTGGTGTTCGCGCCCCAGCACTTTACGCCACCCGTCGCGAGCAGCGCGCAACTCCCGTACGCACCTACGGACACGCCAATCGCGCCGCTTTCGACGCCGATGACTTGGGTCGGCACGCTGCGGTTCACGGTCGAGTTGTCACCCACCTGCCCATTGGCGTTGAATCCCCAGCACTTCACGGCGCCCGAGGTCAACACGGCACAGTGGGTGGAGCCGCCCCCGCCGATCGCCACCACGCCCGACGACAACCCCCAGACGGTGGTCGGCGTCGACCGATTCCCGGATGCGCCAATTCCAAGTTCGCCGTAGTAGTTGTCGCCCCAGCACTGCATGGCCCCGGTGGGCGTCAGTACGCACGACGAATACTGACTCAGCTCGATCCCCGGCGCGAACGGCATGACGCAAGTCCCCGCCTTGCAACTGCCCCCCGTGCCGCACGGGGTGTCGTCGATCGCGTTGGGATTCTGGCACTTGCCCGCCAGACAACTGTCGGCCGTGCAGGTGTTGCCGTCGTCGCAGCTGACCTGTGTCCACGCCGTGCCGTTGGCGCTGCAGGTGGCCGCCTTGCCGCTTTGACACTCGATGGCGCCTGCCGTGCAGATCACCGGCACGCACTTGTTCGAGACGCAGATCGCCTTGTTTGCCGGACAGTTGTCGGTCACCACCCAAGCGGTGCCGGTCGCGTCGCAGGTCGCCACCGCGCCGCTTTGGCACTGGACGGCGCTGGGCGTGCAGATCTTGTTCAGGCACTGGCCTCCGGTGCACGCCTGATTGGCGGCGCAGGCGGACTGCACCCACGCGGTGCCGGTGGCGTTGCAGGTCGCGAGCTTGCCGGTCTGGCACTCGGTCGCGTTCGGCGGGCAGATCTTGGGCAGGCACTGGGCATTGACGCACGCGGTGTCCGCGGGGCACGGCGACGGGAACCAGCCGCTGCCGTCCGCCATGCACGTCGCCATGTCGCCCTGCACGCACTGCATGACGCCGGGCGTGCACACGGGCAACATGCACTGGCCGCCGGAGCAGATCTGATTGAGATCCTTGCAGTTCTGCCCCTTCAGCCAGCTCGTCCCGGTGGCGTCGCACAGCGTCAGGAACGTCTGGTCGCACGCCATCTTGTCCGGCGTGCAGATCGTCGGCAGGCACTGGTCGGCCACGCACGCACCGGGACACGCCGAGTCGACCCACGCGGTGCCGTCGGGCTTGCAGGTCGACAGCGTGGCGTTCTTGCAGGTCGTTGCCCCAGGCGTGCAGATTTGGTTGGTGCACAAGCCCTTGTCGCAGACCATGCCCTTGGCGCCGCAGTCCTCAGTCCCCTGCAGCGCCGTTCCGGTCGCGTTGCAGGTGGCCGCGAGCTTGCCCACACACGACTTGACGCCGGGTGTGCAGATGACGGACTCGCACGCGCTGCCGACGCAGACGGTGTCGACCGGACACGCCGCGGCGGTCCAGCCAAGCTGATCCACGTTGCAGGTCGCGAGCTTGCCGCTCTGGCACTGCTTGGTTCCCGCGTCACACACCTTGTCGGTGCAGATGCCCGCGTTGCACAGCAGGGCCTTCGCGCTGCAGTCCTCGCCGACCACCCACGCCGTACCGGTGGCGTTGCAGGTCCTGGTGAACTTGCCGGCGCACGCCTTCTCATTCGCCGTGCAGACGACAGCAGCACACGCCCCTGCGACGCACGCCGTCTTGTCCGGACACGCCGCAAGCGTCCACCCCAGGAAGTCGTCCTTGCACGTCGCCAGCTGGCCCGTCTGGCACTGCTTCTCGCCCGCCTGACACACCTTGGCGGTGCACGCGCCTTGGTCACACACCTGGCCACCCAGTCCGCAGTCCTGCACCTGCAGCCACGACGTGCCGGTGCCACTGCACGCAAGCAGCTTCACGCCCTCACACTTCTTGCCGCCGGGTTGGCACACCAACGGCTTGCACGCACCCGCCAGACACAGCTCGCCCTGCGCGCAAGAGGCCAGCGTGAAGCCGGTGCCGTCCGCCTTGCAGGTGGCCAGCTTGTCGCCCTGACACTCGAGCGCGCCCGCGTCGCACACCTTGGCCCAGCACGCGCCTTCGATGCAGACCTTGCCCTGCGCGCCGCAATCCGCCGTCGGCTGCTGGACTGTGCCGGCCGCGCTGCACTTCAACGCCTGCTGTCCGCTGCACGACAGTTGGCCGGGCGTGCAGATCACCGCCGAACAGGCCTTGTCCTCGCAAGCGGTTCCCGGCGCGCACGCCGTCTTGTCGTAGCCCTGACCGCCGGCCTTGCAGGTGGCAATCGTCCATGCGTCTGCGCACATCTGCTGTCCGGCGGCGCACTCGCCCGGCTTGCAGGCGCCGTCCAGACACAGCTGCGACACACCGCCCGGTCCCGGCTGCGCGCAGTTCGCCCCTTGGCTGGCCGCGAAGCCGGCTGCATCGCACAGCATGACGCGTTCGTTCTCGCAGAACGCGGTCCCGGGGACGCACAGCTGGGGCTTGCAGGCCACCGCGCCGCCGTCGACCGAACACGCTTGAGGCTTGCCGGCCTCAGTGGGCGGGCAGAACCACGTCATGGCACTCAGCCCGTCGGCCGCGCACACTTCCATGCCGCCCTGGTCACTGCACTTCTTGGCGTTCGGGGTGCAGACCAGCTCCTTGCAGGCGCCGTCGATGCAGACGTTGCCGCCGGGACACGCCGCGGCAGGACTCCAGGCCGTGCCGGTCTCGTTGCACGTCTCGACCGCCTGACCGGTCTTGGCGCAGACCTTGGTCCCCGCCGCGCAGACCTTGGCCGCGCAGACGCCCAGCACGCAAACGGTTTCCTGCGGACAGGGCTGCGCCTTCCAGGCAGAGCCGTTGTCGGCGCACACGCGCAACCCGCCGTCGTTGATGCACTCTGCCGAGCCTCCCGGGCACAAGTCGGCGACGCACACGGTCTCGGCGCAGTGGGACAAGGGGTCGCAGTCCGTGTCGCCCAAGCAGCCCACACAGCTTCCCGCCACCGTGTCGCACACCTGGCCGCTGGGGCAGGCCTGGCTGGGTGAGCACGCGGGGCCGGGGTCAACGCACTTGTGCGCCTTGCACGTTTGCCCGAGCTCGCAATCGGCGGCGCCTATGCAGGGCACGCACACGTTCGCCGTCACGTCGCAGACTTGCCCCAGGGCGAGGCATTGCTTGTCGGATTGGCACGGAAGTTGGGCTACGCAGGCCTTGTCGACGCACAGGTCCAGCGCGCCGGCGCAGTGGCTGGCCACCAAACACGGGACGCACGCGGCGGTCTCAGGGTCGCACACGCCGCCCAGCACCTTGCAGTCCGCATCGGCTGTGCAGCCGCCCGGGGTTGCGTCGGTCGTGGTGTCGGTCGGCGCATCGGGCAGGTCGGTCACGTCCGACGCGTCGGGCGAGTCGACGTCCTCGACGACCAGCGTCGGCTCGAGCACCGCGTCGCTGCCGCACGCGACAACCAGGTTGACGGAGAACAACAACACCCATCCGCGGAAGGGAAATGTCATGGCAAGCTCGTCTACGCGGTGAAACCGAGGGGGGGGGGGAATCGATCGCGGCCACGTTCCGAAACGGGCCGTGGGTCCGACTCAGCACCTTAGCGTCCCCAAAACACTGGGTCAATGCGAACCTGTGCCACTGCGGCGCGGGTGGTGCGTTCTTGCCCTGTTCCCGAGATCGCGGCGATTGCCATCGCTCCAACCGCCGTCTACCTTACGCCCACCGCCCGATGCGGTGTTCAGCGGATGCCGATGCCCGATCTGCGCAAGGGATACTGGGTCGCCCTGTTGCCGTGCGAGCGCACCGACGGCACGCTTGCGATCGCGTTTCTGGCGCGGCGTACCTACAGCATCCCCAAGGACGCCGCGGTGTTGGAGCCGCTGCCCGACGACGACCAGCCGCCCTTCCTGGCGGAGGATCGGTTCGACGTCGGCGACGTGATGACGGCCCCGCCGACCCTCGAAGCCGAGCTGGTGCCGGAAAAGGCCCGCGCGGACGTGCTGGTCGTGGGCAAGGCCTATGCGCCGGGGGGCAAGGCGCAGCCCGAGTTCGAGTGCGCGCTGCGTCTGGGCCGCAAGCAGGTCCGACTTCGTATCCTTGGGCCGCGCAAGTGCATCTTCGTGCCGCCGCGCAAGCAGGAAGGCAAGCTGATTCCGCAGCCGCCGCGCTTTACCGACCCCGAGCCGCTGAAGGAGCTGCCCCTCACGCTTGCCCATGCCTACGGCGGCAGTTCACGCGTCATCCCGGACGACGAGACACTGGCCATGCAGCGCCACGTCGAGGGCATCATGGCCCAAGAGGCGGCGGTCAAGCAGAAGCAGGAGGACGAGGCCCAGGCCGAGCAGAAGCAAGACGACGCGCGCAAGGAGAAGGACGCCCAAGAAGCCGCGCTGTTCGCCGAGCTGGGCGCCAAGGCGACCCCCAAGGGCGAGAAGTTGAAATTTGGTGACGGGTCAGAGGGTTACGACGCAGACGGTGTGCGCCTGTGGGGAGCTTCGGCCTCCAAGGACGGCACCGCGGTGCTGGATCTGCAGGAATTCGAGAAGCTTCAGCTTGCCGATCAGGCTGCCGCCCAGCGCCGCGCCCAAGAGGAAGCCGAGGCCCAGGCGCGCAAGGGTGCGCAACCCAAGCGCCGCCGCAACGCGCTGGGCGAGGCTCTGGAAGCTGACGAGGGCGTCGAGATCCTGACCGACGAGGTTCTGGCGGCCGAGCAGGAGAAGACGCGCAAGGAACTGGAAGAACAAGCAAAGGCGCTGGCCCAGGCCGCCGCGATTCGGGCCACCGAGGCCGTGCTGCAGAATGAGGGCACCAAGGTTCTGGACGGTTGGGACGCGCACGCCGACGAGTCCGACTGGTCGGGAGACCTGAAGGCCGGATTCGTCGAGGGAGACGCTGCGGAGCTGGCCGCGCGCAAGAAGCGCATCGCCGAGCGCAAGAAGCTGGAAGACAAGGCGCTGGCGGAGTTCCCGGAGCTGCCGTGCCCCACCAACCCGTTCGGCAAGGGCTTTCTCGCCTCGCCCCACCAGCTGCTGATCGACCGACTGGAGCTGCCACAGATCGAGGACCCCGCCACGCCCCTGACGCCGCGCGACCTGCTGCAGGACGTGATGGCGCTGGACAAGGTGCCGATGCCCGCTGGCTTTACGCCCTGGCCACGGCACGCCAGACCGCGCATCGACCACGCCGGGCCGTATCCGTCGGGGTTGAAGGACTGGCAGAAGGATCTGGAGAAGCAGAAGCGCGCGCTGGACCTGAAGAAGAAGCAGGACGTGCTGGTGCTGCGCGAGCTCGATCGACGCGGCAAGCCCACGCCGATGCGCGCGGGTTGGTACAACTCGGCGCCGACCGCGCTGCAGTGGAGCCACGTGACGGGTGACGAGGAAGTGACGCTGACCAACCTGACCAAGGACGGCACGCTCTACTTCCGCTTGCCGGGCAAGGTGTTGGAGGCCGAGCTGGACCGCGGCCGCGGCATCGAGCGCAAGGACCTGACGCTGGACACCCTGGTCATCGAGCCCGACGAGCGCAAGGTGACACTGGTGTGGCGAACCCACTATCCGATTCAGGACTTCGACGAGCTGGCGACCTATCCGCAGTGCATCGGCTGGGTGCTGGACTTGGACGTGCAGGCGCGCAAGGACCGCAACTGGGCAGAGTCGCTGAAGAACTCGCAGGGTGACGGCACGCTGATCATGGACCCGAACGAGGCCCTGCCGGAGTCTGAGCCGTACTGGCTGCAGTCGACGCCGGAGGACGTGCCGGTCAAGCCCGACGATCAGGCGCTGGACCTCGAGAAGATGGGCACCTACCGCCGTGTCAACGATGACGGCTGGGTCAAGGAAGCGTCAGACGGCACCGTGGACGTCTCGGCCGACGACAAGGCGAAGAAGGAAGAGGAAGCCTACGTCGCCGAGAAACTGGCGGCAGTGAAGGCGATGGAAGAGCAAGAGAAGGCCGACGCTGCCCGCCGTGAGGCCATCGCCAAGGCCGCACAAGAGAAGAAGCCGGTGCCGCCTCCGACGCCGCCGCCACCGCCGCCCGGCAAGGCGAAGGCTCCCAAGCCACCGGCGGCAAAGAAGAAATAGCGCTGCAGGATCGGGTCAAGACATCAAATGGCCAGGTGCCGAGATGATGTCGCCACCGACCACCGGACCGACCGGCATATAGGGCGGGGCGAACGTGGGGATCGACCCCTTGCCCATCACCAGCATCACCTGCTGCATCCCCAGCCAGGCCAGGAACGTCGTGCCCAGCGCCTGACCGATCGAGTCGAACAAGTCGGCGTGGTGCTGCGCCTTGTCGTCGCCCAACGCATCGACCATGCCCTGCTTGAGCTGCGGCGCGGTCATTGCTGCCATCTGTGCGGACGGACAAGCGATCAGAGGCGTCGGCACGTTGGGCATGGGCGGCGCCATGGGACCGGGGAACGCGGCGAACGCGGGGTACCAAGGCAGACCGGGGACCATCACCTGCCCCTGCCAGTCCTTCCACGCCTTGGCGATGTGCTTGGAGATGGCCTGAGAGTACTTCAGCTCGCTGGGAGAAGCTTTGGGGGCCTGCAGCATGATCAGGTTCTCTAGCGACGGGCCGTCGAGACAACCGGGCGGGCCGATCGCCGACACCGCCATCACCGTGATGTCCTTGAACTTGGCCTGCAGCTTCCACATGTCGATGCCACCGCAGATCGCATCGCAGATCCCGTCGATGTAGGCCTCGAATTGGTTGCTGATCTTCTTGACCGTGTCGACGTGGTACTTGTTGGGCGACGCCGCCACGAACAGCTTGGAGGGGTCCGGCGGCACCGCCAGCTCGGTCAGCTTGAACGCGTCGACGTATTGCTTGCCCTCGTCCCCCGTGGGCTGCTGCCAGTCCATCGGAAGCTGGATCGACTTGGCCTTGAAGGCCGCCTTGGCAAGCGTTTTCAGGAGGGTGGGCTGAATCCCTGGCATGGCCTTCGCTCCTTTGGGGCGGGACGGCGCCAACACACACGTCACGAGCGAGCCTAGCGAGGCCGGGGCCGGTCCGCAAGCCGAGATCCGCGTACCGCAAGGCCTCTGGGGTTGCCGCCCCCCAGGGGATTGACGCCACGCGCCGCCCGGTCAACGCTGCATGTACGCATTCGGAGGACCCCGCGCATGACCCAGACGACTCCTGACCTGACCGGCCGCGTCTGCCTCGTGACGGGTGCAAGCTCGGGCATCGGCAAGGAGGCCGCGGTCGAGCTTGCGCGCATGGGCGCCACCGTGTTCGCCGTGTCGCGCGACCCGGCGCGGGGCCATGCGGCGTACGACGAGATCCGCAAGCGCTCTGGCTCGGACCGGGTGCAGCTGTGGCTGGGCGACCTGATGCTGCAGCGCGAGAACCATCGGCTGGCGGCGGATTTCCGCAAGGTGCACAAGCGGTTGGACGTTCTGCTGCTGAACGCCGGCAGCAACTTCGGCCAGTGGCGGCTGACGGACGAGGGCGTCGAGCGGACGTTTGCGCTGAACCACGTCGGGCCGTTTCTGCTGACCCAGCTGCTGCTCGACCCGCTGAAGGCCAGCGCGCCGTCGCGGATCGTGCTGGTGTCGTCGGAGGCGCACCGGCAGGGCAAGATCCACCTGCCCGACCCCAGCGCACGGCACGTGTTCGGGGTGTACGGCGCCTATGCCCAGTCCAAGCTTGCCAACCTGCTGACGGCCAAGGAACTTTCGCGCCAGCTTCAGGGCACCGGCGTCACCGCCAACGCGCTGCACCCGGGCGTCGTGGCGACCAACATCTGGAGTGCCGGCAGCTTCAGCGCGCGCGTGATCGGCTGGCTGGCGCGGCCGTTCATGGTCGATGCGGCCACGGGCGCCGAAACGCTGGTGCATCTCGCCAGCGCGCCGGAAGTGGCCAGCGTGAGCGGCGCGTACTTCATTCGCAAGCTGCCGGTGGTGCCCTCCAAGCGGTCCAGCGATCCCGATTTGGCCCGACAGCTGTGGGACGCCACCCACGCCATGCTGAAGCCGCCCCCCGAGCTGCCCCGCGGCCGGTGAGGATTTCCGATGTCCCAGCCAGCCCTGCGCCCGACTGCGCCCGACATTGCGGGCATCGCGCTTCGTTTGCCGGCCGCCGTCCAAGCGGCCGACCGTGCGAGCGAGGTGCTGCTGCGCCACTACGGCAAGCTCGCGGGTTTCGATGAGAAATCGCCGGTCGACCTGGTGACGATTGCCGACCGCGAGAGCGAGGCCGTGGTGCAGGACGTGCTGCGCAAGGCGTTTGCCGACGACCGCATCCTGGCGGAAGAGGCCGACGGCCCCGACGGCGCCCGAGAGATCGGCCGCACCGCCAAAGACCTGCCGTGGACATGGGTGGTCGATCCGCTGGATGGCACCACCAACTTCGCCCACACACACGTGAATTTCTGCGTCAGCATCGGGCTGCTGCACTTTGGCCAGCCGGTGTTGGGGGTCGTGGACGCGCCCGCGCGCGGGGAACGGTATGTGGGCGGGCTTGGCATCCCCCCGACCTGCAACGGCACAGCGCTGCGTGTCTCGACGGTGACCGACCTGGGCCACGCGCTGGTCGGCACCGGCTTTCCCTATGATCGGCGGCGGCGCATGGAGCGGATCCTGACGTGGCTGGGGCGCGTGCTGCATCGCGTCCACGACGTGCGGCGCGGTGGGTCGGCGGCGCTGGACCTGTGCGAGCTGGCGGCGGGGCGGCTGGACGGCTTCTACGAACCCGGCTTGATGCCTTGGGATCTGTGCGCGGGCGTCGCCATCCTGGAGGCAGCAGGCGGACGCGTGACGGGCTTCGACGGCGCGCCGCACGACCTGTTTGCAGGCTGGACCGTGGCGTCCAACGGCCGGGTGCACGATGAGCTGGTCGGTCTGCTGGGCGACTGAGCCGCCGCTGCAGAGTGTCGGATTCTTCTACATGCGTCGGAATTTGCGCCAACTGCGGGGCCTTGGCGAGCTTCACTTGCTCCCTCGCAACCCGGCGCCTATCCTGAGGAAGACACGCTGCGGCCGACGATGGCCCGGTCCTTGCTCTGTGATCCGGTGCGAACGTGTCCTGAACGACGACTGCGGAGGCTCCCGATGCAACATCTTCTCTCCCCTGCGATGGCGACCCGACTGGGCCTGTTGACCAGCCTCTCGCTGCTGGCGACCGGCTGCTGGCTGACCGGCGCCGAGACGGCGGTCGACCCCAACACGACCAACGACATCGGCACACTGACCGACACCGAAGCCGATACGACCGAGCAGGACGTTCTGGCGATCGACACGAACGTGCCTGACGCGCAGGTCGATGTGTCCCCTGCGGACGTTGCGCTGCCTCTCAGCTGCATCTGGGGCGTAACGACCTGTGCCGACGGCCAGTTCTGTGCAGTCCCCGTCGGCCAGTGCGGCGGTCAGGGCGAGTGCAAGGCTCGGCCCAGCGGCTGCCCCGAGTACTACCAGCCGGTATGCGGCTGCGATGGCAAGACCTACGGCAACTCGTGCGAGGCGGCCTCGTTCGGCCAGAGCATGGTCAGCCAGACAGCGTGCGGCACCAAGCCCGACGGCTGCCAGATCGGCGACGCCACGGCCTGCCCGAACGGATCGTATTGCGCAGGACCCGTCGGGCTGTGCGGCGGCGCCGGCACCTGCAAGGCGATGCCCGGCGCGTGCGACTCGATGTACACGCCGGTGTGCGGCTGCGACGGTTTGACGTACGGCAACGAGTGCGAAGCCGCCGGCGCTGGCGTGTCCATCGCCCAGTCGGGTGCTTGCTCAGCCGGAGTCAAGCCGTGCAACGCGTTCTCAGCCAAGGGGTTGATGCCCATCGCGCAGTGCGACCCGACCGAATACTGCGCCCTGCCCGACGGCGTCTGCAGCGGCGCCGGCGAGTGCAAGGCCCGGCCGACCGGATGCTCGAAGGAATACGCTCCGGTCTGCGGCTGCGACGGCCAGACCTACAGCAACGCCTGCTTCGCCTACGCAGGCGGCACCGTCCCCGCGCACGACGGGACCTGCGCGCCCATCCCGCTGGGCTGCCCTGTGGGCGACAACTCCTCGTGCGCGCTCGGGGAATTCTGCTCGGGCGTATGTGGCGGCTTGGGACAGTGCGTGCTCATGCCGGGCGCTTGCACCATGGTCTTCGACCCGTCGTGCGGCTGTGACGGCAAGACCTACGGCAACGCGTGCAGCGCCAACTCGGCCGGTGTGGCGGTGGCGTACGCTGGCGCTTGCGCTCCGTAGCCTCTTAGAAAGCCAAGCAGATCTTGCCAAAGTGCTGCCCAGAGCCCAGGTGCTCGAGAGCGTCCCGCACCTCTGTCCAGGCAAACACGCTGTCGATGACCGGCTGCAGCTCGTGGCCTTGAATGGCGCGACACATGCCCTCGAACGCCTCGCGGTGGCCGACCATCACGCCTTCCATCCGCAGGTTCTGCATCAGCACGGGCAGCAGGTTCACCTCGCCCGCTGAGCCCGCGAGGATGCCGATGATGGCGACGTGCCCACCGGGACGCACCGCCCGCAGCGACTGCTGCAACGTGCCTGCACCGCCGACCTCGATGACGTGGTCCACCCCGACGCCGCCCGACAGCTCGACCGCGGTCCTGCCCCACTCTGGCGTGCTGGGGTAGTGGATCGTCTGCCACGCGCCCAGAGCGCGCGCCTTTTCGAGCTTGTCGTGGCTGCTGGAGGTCACGATCACCCGCGCCCCCGCCATCGACGCGATCTGCAAGGCGAACATCGACACCCCGCCCGTTCCCTGCACCAAAACCGTCTCGCCCGGGCGCACCTTGCCGTGGTCCATCAGGGCGGTCCACGCCGTCAGCGCGGCACACGGCAGCGTCGAGGCCTCGACATCCGACAGGTGGTCGGGGACCAGCGACACGCCGTCTGCGTGCACGACCACCTGCTCGGCCAGCACACCGTCCAGCGGCCCCCCCAGCGTCAGCTTCAGCTTGTCGCGCGTGGGTGGCCCCGATAGCCAGTGCTGCGCGAACATCGTCGCCACCCGGTCGCCGACCTGCACGCGCGACACGCCAACGCCGAGCTCGATGACCTCGCCCACGCCGTCCGACAGCGGAACCAGCGGCAGCGGCTGACGGGGGTTGTAGCGGCCCTTGACCATCAGCAGGTCGCGGTAGTTCAGTGAAGCCGCTGACATGCGCAGCAGCACCTCGCCGGGGCCGGGACGGGGGTCCGGGCGTTCAACGCGGCGCAAGCGGTCCAAGCCAAAGCCACCGTGGATCTCGTAGGCCAGCATGGGTCACCTCCAGTGGGGGAGACGGTGAGGCGCGAGTGCCTGGGATCCTTGTAGGCGTAACCCCAAAGCAGGGGCGTGGCAAGGGGGCTGTTGCCGGGAGGGCGTCTGCTGCGAGGTCACCCGGGGCCGGCGCCGACTCGTGCGGTGCGTTGCCGACTCTCGTCTCTCGCAGAGCAGGCCCGACGCCGGCCGGCACTGTAGAGATTCCCCACACCTCCGCAACGCACTGTCGAGGTCCTCTACACACAAGTTATTTCAGTTACTTGCGGGCCTGCACCGAGACAGCCCGGCCGTCGCTCTCGGCCTGTGTCGCCGATCCCGACACCCTCTCCACAGCGTTTATTTTGCAATTCAGGGAACTTACGCGCACTGTCGAGATCCTCTACAGTCCCCACACCCAAACTGTAGGAAAGCTCTACACATTGCCCTCGACAGGGCCCACTGGCCTCCCACGTAAACTCTGCGGATCTACGTCGAGATCGCGAAAGTTCCGACGAATTGGCACGTCTGGCACGCTTCCTGCTCTATGTACGGGCAGCAGGGCGAACCGCCCTCACGGATCGAACAGGAGGCAGCCATGGCACGCTCAATGAACTGGACCGCTACCCTCAAGATCGCGCTCGCCCTCGTGGTGGCCGCAGTCATCCTCGTCATCGCCCTTCCCGCGATGGCCTCCCTTGCCATCGTCGGACGGCTGGCCGTTCCGGTCCTGATGGTGGTCGGCGCCGTAGTGGCGCTCGCGATTCCTTCGGTCCGCCGCAGCCTGCTGGACTGGGACGACGAAGAACTCGAAGTGCATGGCGTCAAGCTCGCGGAAGGCTTGATGATGCACCGCGGTCACGCTTGGGTCCGCTCTCAGGGCAAGGTCCTGGGTGTGGGCGCCGACGACCTGGTGCAGCGGACGCTCGGGCCGGCCGACGCGATCCAGCTGCCCTCGGTGGGCACCGAAGTGAAGCAGGGCGACCCGCTCTTTACCGTCCACCGCGGCAAGCGGGAAGTCACTGTGCGCGCGCCGGTCACCGGCCGAGTGACCCGCGCCAACGCCAGACTCGCGACGCAACCCGCTCTGATGCAAGCGGATCCCTACGGCGCCGGTTGGGCCGTGCAGCTCGAACCGACCGACTCGCACCACTGGGCTGAGAAGCTGCTGGAAGGCTCGAGCGCACGCGCCTGGTTCCGCTGCGAGGTCGACCGCCTGCTGGCCGCCATCTCGCCCGAGCCCATGCCGGTGATGCAGGACGGTGGCCCCGTGGTCGCGGACCTGCACAACCACATCGACGACGAGGCCTGGCAGCGGGTGCAGGCGTGCTTCTTCGAAGACGTCAAATGAACCGTTCGCAGGCTGCCTCGCCCTCTGGCCCTGACACCACGCCCCCACTCCGGCAAGTCTGCCGGTAGCAAGGTGAATCCGATGGTTGCTCTCTACGTCGTCGCCGTCATCCTGGCCTTCCTCACCCTCGACCTTGTCGTCCAGCGCTTCGAGCTCCGCCGGGCTACCGCCCGCAACCGAGTCCCGGCGCAACCGATTGCGGAGTTGGCCCCCCGCATCGCCCCGGCGGTCGCCCTGACGGTGCCGGTTGGCGCGTACTTGGACCCCGGCCACGCATGGGTTGAGGTCGTGCCGGGCGGTTCGGTCCACGTCGGTCTGGACCCCCTGCCCGCGCTGCTGCTTGGCACGCCGGACGGCCTGGACGCGCTGGTCCCTGGCTCGCACGTCCTGCGCGGCCAACCGCTGCTGACGCTGCGGCGCGGCGCTCGGCTGCTGACCGTGCGGTCACCGGTGTCGGGAGAAGTGCTGGACATTCACGCCAAGGCGCTGGCGCAACCCGCGATGCTGGGTCCCGTGACGACGCAGAACCCTTGGCTCTTCAAGATCAAGACGAACGACCTCGAGCCCTCGACGATGCACGTGGGTGCCGCGGCGACCGCGTGGCTGGGCGACGAGATGGGGCGACTGCGCGACTCGGTGACCCGCATGGCCGATGCCCATAGTCCGGTGGGCGCCACCCTGCACGACGGCGGCGTTCCGGCTGAGGCCATGGCCGGACAGCTGGACGACACGTCCTGGCAGAGTCTGGTCGATGACCTGTTCGCGGCGAATCCGCAGGCTCCGACCTCTCGCCCCGAGGCCCGCGCTGACGTCCTTCGCCACCGCGCCTAGCCCTGCGACCACGACCCACGAGGTGCACCCATGAAGGCAGCCATCCTCACCGACCTGACCCGCTGCATCGGCTGCGAGTCCTGCGTATGGGCCTGCAAGGAAGCCAACGGCCTGTCGCGGGCCGACGGCGCCAAGCAGCTGAGCGACACGACGTACACGACCTTGGAACGCAAGGGAAATGTCAACGTTCGCCGCCAGTGCATGCACTGCGAGGAGCCCGCGTGCGTGTCGGTCTGCCCCGTGGGCGCGCTGCAAAAGTCCGCCAGCGGAGCGGTGACGTATGACGCCGACAAGTGCATGGGCTGCCGCTACTGCATGATCGCTTGCCCCTTCGGCATTCCCAAGTACGAGTGGCAGAGCGTGGCGCCCAAGGTCCAGAAGTGCACGATGTGCAGCGAGCGGATGAGCAAGGGTGCCAAGGAGCCCGCGTGCACCTCGGTCTGCCCGACCGGCGCCACGGTGTTCGGCGACCGCGACGCCCTGCTGCGGGAAGCGACCCGGCGCATCGAGGCCGAGCCCAACCGCTACGTGCAGCACATCTTCGGCCAGCGCGAGGCAGGCGGCACCTCGGTGATCTACCTATCGGGCGTGCCGTTCGAGCAGCTCGGCTTCAAGACCGACGTGCAGATGGATCCCTATCCGCGGCTGACCTGGCAGGTGCTGTCCAAGCTGCCGAATGTGGTCAGTGTCGCCGGCGTGGGGCTGCTGGGCGTGTGGTGGATCATCCGCCGCCGCGACGAGCTGGGTCACAAGCCGCACGACCACGGTGCCAGCGACCACCAGCCGCCGCTGCCCGAGGCTCGTGGCAAGGACGAATCGAAGTAGCGAGGACCGTACCCCGAGTGCCCTGGAGGCTGCCATGACCGCCCTTCGCAAGTACCTTCCCCGCCTGACTTTCTGGCGCGCTGTTCTGGCCGTCATCTTCGCCTTCGGCGTCGTGGCCACGCTGCAGCGCTTCGGCCAGGGTCTGGGTGCCGCCACCAACCTGAGCAACGAGTTCCCCTGGGGCTTGTGGATTGGCTTCGACGTGATGGTCGGCGTCGGTCTGGCGGCGGGCGGCTTCACCGTCGCGGCCACGGTGCACCTGTTCCATATCGAGAAGTACGAACCGATCGCGCGCCCGGCCGTGTTGACGGCGTTCTTGGGCTACGCACTCGTCGGCGTCGGCATCCTGTTCGACATCGGCCTGCCCTGGCACATCTACCACCCGATCATCATGTGGAATCCCCACTCTGTGATGTTCGAGGTGGCCTGGTGCGTGATGCTGTACCTGACGGTGCTGGGCCTCGAGTTCAGCCCGGCGGTGTTCGAGGCGCTGAAGTGGAAGTTCCCGCTCAAGCTCGTCCACAAGGTGTACGTGCCCCTGGTCGTCGCCGGCGTGCTGCTGTCGATGATGCACCAGTCCTCGCTGGGTACGCTGTACGTGATCATGCCCGACAAGCTCCATGGCCTGTGGTACACGCCCTGGATGCCGGTGTTCTTCTTCATCACGGCTGCCGCTGCCGGTCTGGCGATGACCATCGTCGAGTCCTATCTCAGCCACCGCGCGTTCGGTCACCAGCTCGAGGACGATCTGCTCGACGGCATGTCCCGCGTCATCGTCGTCATCCTTGCCGTGTTCAGCGTCTGGAAGTTTCAGGACATGTCCACGCGCGGCAACCTGGGCCTTGCGTTTCAATACACCAACGAGTCCGTGATGTTCTGGGGCGAGATGGGCATGGGCATCCTGCTGCCGATGGCGATGCTCGCGCTCCCCAAGCTGCGGCAGGACCGGACCTGGCGCTTCGTTGCCGCCCTGCTGGTGGTCATGGGCCTGATCGTCAACCGGCTGAACGTGGCCATCACCGGCATGGCCCGCTCCAGCGGCGTCGACTACTACCCGACGTGGCAGGAAGTGGCGATCACGCTCAGCTTGGTCGGCGCCGGCATCGCGGCGTTCGGTATCGCCGCCAAGTACCTGGAAGTCTTCCCGAAGAGCGAGATGGCCCACGCACTGCCCCCGACCAGCGTCCCGGCGCTCGGCGTCCGCGGTCTGCCCACCGCCCAGGTGTGGAGCACCGCCGCGCTGTGGTTGCTGCTGGCCGTCGGCGTTGGCCTGATGATCGCGGCGCCGCAGCTCGACGCCCGGCCCGCCAAGGCCAAGCCCGCGGTCGTCGTCCATGCCAAGGTCGCGGTGCCGGCCACGGTCCAGGATCTCAAGCTGCCCAACGACTTCACCTTCCCGCAAGGCAAGGGCAAGGACGGCGAAGCCAGCCCCGGCAAGGTCACTTTCGTGCACGCCCGCCACGTCGATGTGGCCGCCCCGAACTGCATGGCGTGTCACAAGACCGGGTATCGCCTGACACAAGCGAACTCGCGCTTCGCTGAGGCGAGCGGCAAGTCGATGCACGAGACGTGCGGCGCCTGCCACGACGGCAAGAAGGTGGCCACCAGCGTCAAGACCGACTGCAACGCTTGCCACCAGATGGAGCTGCCCAAGGACTACACGTACCCGCAGGGCACCGACAGCGAGGGCAAGGTCACGTTCTCACATGAGAAACACGTCAACGTCGCCAAGCAGAAGTGCGCGCAGTGCCACGACAAGCCGTTTGCCAAGGCGAAGTCGGACGGCCCCCTTGCGGCGGGCAAGATGCACGAGTCGTGCGGCACCTGCCACGACGGCCAGAAGGTCAAGACGAGTGTCGAGAGCGACTGCGACGCCTGCCACGTCCAGTAGACAGGTCCGACGAGCTGCCGACCCTCAGGGGAGCGTGTCATGAAGTCCCCGCGAACCGCCCACGAAGTCCTGCCCGCCGGCGCCGAGCGCTGCGTGTGGATGGGTGCCGGGCTCGTCGCCTACAAGCTCTGCGACCGCGGGTTTGACTGCGAGCACTGCCCTCTCGATCTGGGGCTGCACGGCGCAACCCGCGACTCGCCGTCGCAGATCATCGCAACCAAGCGCGCCCCTTGGGGTTTCCCCGACGACCTGCACTTCGGTCCGGGGCACCTGTGGACGCGGCCCGCGGGCGACGGACGGCTGCGGCTGGGCATCGACACGCTGGTGACTGAGCTTGCTCCCGATGTGCTGGGCGTCCACATGCTGCCGGTCGGAGCGAAGGCGCAGGCTGGCGACCCGCTGGTTCGGCTGGAAACGGCGGCCGGCGACCTGACCTTGCTGGCGCCGTGTGCCTGCATGGTCCGGATGACGAACGAGACCGTGCGGTCGCGTCCGCGCCTGTTGACCAGCGACCCGTACGGCGAAGGGTGGTTGCTCGAGGTCGCGCCGGTCGGGGCAAGTGCGGAAGAAGTGCTGCAGACCTGGTGGCCGGCGCCTGAGGCCATGCGACGCGCGCGTCTGGACCTGCAGCGATTCCAGCGGAAAGTGGCCATGGAGCTGTTGACGTCCCCCGCCGATCTAGGCGCGACGATGTGCGACGGCGGCGAGCGGGTGACGGACCTGCGGCAGATGCTGGGAGACGAACGGCACCTACGGTTGGTCGGCGAGATCCTGGGGGCGACGTCGCCTGCGTAGCAGACCCATGCTCAAGGCCGCAATCCCCAACATCGCAAGATTACTGATGTTCGATGCGTTGCCCGCCAGCCCTGCGGCGGCCGTGCACGACGATCCCGCGCCCGCCACCGTTCCGCTCGGCGCATAGCTGAAGCCGTCCAGATTCGGCAGGTCGCCCATCGCGGTGCCGTCTGCGGTGCCTTGGGTGTCCGCCGTACCGATCCCGCCGTCGGGAACGTCGGCCGTCGCCGTCAAGTCGGAGAACCAGCCGCCACCGTCGGTGCTGAGGTCACCACCGGCGTCTGCCTGCACCGAACCTGTGTCCAGGCCAGCCGTGTCGTCCTGTCCCGTCGCGTCGCCGGTTAGGCCATCGACGCACTGGCCGGCGATGCACCCCCCAAGGTTGGAGCAATCCTGCACCAACGCGACGGACTCGCCGCAGGCATCCAGACTCCAGATCTGCGGGCCAACACAGGTCTTTTCCGCCGATGGTTGCGCGACATGCACGCACTGGCCGCCCTGGCACGCATCGTTGGTGCACGCCTGCCCGTCATCGCAGGCCTTGGCGGCGCCCTTGCACGCTCCGCCCTGACACGCATCGCCCTCCGTGCACGGGTCGCCGTCGTCGCAACCGCCGGACTGGTTGATCGCCACGCAGCCGCCGCCCTGACACTGGCCGCTGGCGCAGGGACCGTTCAACCCCGTGCAGTCCTTGGCTTTTCCGGAGCAGCCGCCGCCCTGGCACGCATCGTCAACCGTGCACGCGTTGCCGTCGTCACAGCCGCCGCTCACGTTCTTGTGCTCGCAGTTGCCGTTGTTGCATGAGTCGGCGGTGCACGGATTGTTGTCGTCGCAGCTGCCACACGACACGGACTTGGCCGTCACCTTTACCGCATCGACCCCGAGCCACAGCGTAGACTTGTACGCCTCGCCGGTGTTGTCGTTCAGGCGGACCCACTGGTCGCAGCTGGTGTCGAAGTCCCAAGTGCCCAGATTGACCCACTTGTCATAGTGCGGGCTCTGGTCGACCACGACCGAGTGCTCGCTGCCCTTGGCCTTGACGATGTACTTGGCTTTCTTGCTGGTCGCGTGGTTGCCAGGGACATAGACGTCGACGGAGTATTGGCCCGACTTGGCGAACGACAGCTTCCACACACCGTAGTTGTCCGGATTCGCGTCTGCGGTCGTGTAGGTCCAGAACATGTGGCCGGCCCACCCCTTGTCGGTGGCCTCGTGCCAGTAGTTTGGCGTGCCGGACTTGGAGAAACAGCTGCCCTGCTCGTCCAGCACCGTCTCGCCGCTGGAGTCGATCTTCTGGCCGCAGCACGAGCCGCCGGGGTCACCGCCGCTCAAGCTCTTGTGCGAGTTGATGAAATCCTCGGGCTTGTAGTAACCCTGCCCGTCCGGATGCGCCGCCGTGTAGCCAGGCCCCAACGTCGAGTTCTTCTTGATCTCGAAGTGCAGGTGGCACCCGGTCGAGAAGCCGGTCGTGCCGCTGGACGAGATCTTCTGGCCCTTGGTGACAGTGGCGCCTGCGCTGACCGCGAACGACGAGTTATGGCCGTACAGCGAGTACACCGTCGACCCGTCCGGCAGGTCATGGCGGATCAGCAGCGCGTTGCCCCAGCCACCCGACTGCGCCTCCGGAGTCGCCAGCACGACAGTGCCGTTTGAGACCGCGTACACGTTCTTGCCACACGGAACACCAATGTCCGTACCCGTGTGATACTTGCCGGCGATGACCGTACCGAACTCGGCGTAACCTTGAGTGATCCCATAGCCGTAGCCATTCGGATCGTCCAACGGGAACCGGAAGCCGTCCGACGTCAGGGGCGCCGTGACGGTCTCGAAGCCCTGAACGGGACCGCTGGCCGCCTCGCCGGAGCCATGACCGGATTCCACCGCGCAGCCATAGGCAACAGCGGCGGTCAGCACCAGCGCCGCACCGGCGCGCATCGAGAACCCGTGGAAGTGAAGGTCAGACGGCATGACGCCCTCGAGAGTCGGCGTGGGATTGCGCCTGTCGTCCTTTGTAGGCCTCGCGTTCGCGCGGGGCAAGGTTTCGGCGGCGTCGCGACGTGCCGCAGGGGTGGACCGGGACCGGCCGCGACACGCAAACGCCCTGCCCCTCTCGCCCGATGCCCGGCGCTTATGCTAGCTTCTGGGCCACACAGTTGGGTTTCGCCACGGTCAGGAGGGTCGGTCCATGAAGCTTCGGCAAGCTTGGGGTCTGGTGTGTGCGTGGATGGTCGGTGTGCTGCTGTTGGGCTCGCTGCCCGCACTCGCCATGGTCCCAGCGACAGCGGTCATCGAGGGCACGCTGCAATCGACCGGTGGCGGTCCGGCGGCCGATGGCGACTACGCCGTGGTGTTTGCGCTGTACAAGGACCAGACGGGCGGTTCGCCGTTCTGGTCCGAGGGTCCGGTGACCGTCAAGGTCGCCAGCGGGCAGTTCACCGCCTCGATGGGCTCGGCGACGCCCCTGAAGGCCGCCGACCTGACGACCAGTGCGTGGTTGGGCATCCAGATCGGTGGGGACCCCGAGCTGCCGAGAAAGCCGGTGCATTCTGCCGTGTTCGCGTTGCGCGCGGCGGTGGCGGAGAGTCTTGCGTGCTCCGGCTGCGTCGGTGCGACCCAGCTGGATGCCGCGGCCCTGAAGGACTACCTCAAGGCCGGCGATCTGGCGGCAGTCGCACTGTCGGGGGCGTACGCTGACCTTCAGGGTGCTCCGGACCTGTCTGCGTTCATCAAGGCAGCGAATCTGGCTGACGTGGCGACGACGGGCGCGTATGCGGACCTGACGGGCGCTCCGGACCTGACGGCTTACGCGAAGACCGCTGGGTTGGCCAAGGTGGCGACGACCGGCAAGTACATCGATCTGGGCGAGATTCCCGCCGCGGCGCAGCTGGGCAAGTCTTGCGGGTCCAGTCTGGTGGTGGTCGGCCTCAAGGCGGACGGGTCGCTCGAGTGCGCTGCACCCGCCGCGGCCGCGACGATTCCGCCCGACGGCATCGACGAGATCTCGAACAGCCTGATCTGGAACCAGTTCACCGACGCGTTCGCCTCGACCGTGGCGATGGCGATTCCGGACAACAACCCGATCGGCGCGTACACCGAGATCGACGTGGGCGACGTGGGTCTGGCGCAAAAGCTGACGGTGTCGCTTGAGCTCGCGAACTCGGACATCTCGGGCGTGCAGGTGTGGCTGTATGACTCGGCCAACCAGGAGTACGTGCTGTACAACAAGGGTGGCAAGAAGGGCGAAGGCATCAAGACCAGCTACCCGGACCCGACCAAGACGGTCTCAGGCGACCTGACGTACTGGGTGGGCAAGAATCCCAAGGGCAAGTGGCGCCTCAAGGTCGTTGACACCGCGTTCCTGAACAACACGACCGACGGCCAGGTGGTGAAGTGGTCGGTCAACCTGCAGACCTTGTCGTCCAAAAAGATCCAGATCAAGGGCGACCTGATTGTCGACGGCACCATCACCAACGCGTCGCTGGCCGCGCAGCTGCCCGTGCCGTCCGTCTTGCAGACGCGCGTGTTCAGCGACTACACCAGCCGCGCCACTGGCAACGGTGGTGTCTACTACTTCGGCGGCAGTGAATTCGCCAACGTGATCAAGCCGCAGAAGGCCGACAGCGTCATCCTGATCTCGATCAACTACTTCGGCGAGGCGGACAACCACGACGTCCACACCCGCCTGCAATACTCGGTCAACAGCGGTGCGTGGAACGACTTCGACGTCCCCGGATACGGCCAGCAGGGCACGCTGAAGCTCGGCAACTATCCGGACAGTGACTCCAACTCGACCCCTCACAACGTGGCGACTCAGGTGGCCAAGGCCTTCAACACCACCGGCACGGTCTCGTTCCGCATGTACCACTTCAACGGCGGCACGTTCTTCCACAACCGATCCATCAACACGTCGTACGAGTCCGGGCCGTCGACGCTGGTCCTGCAAGAGCTCAGCGCCGCCAACTCGTCCTACGAAAAGCGCTGATCCCGCCGACTCGGCCAGCTTGAAGCCGTGCGCCGAACCTGCGACCCTCTGCGGCGCGGGGTCGTCTTCGTCGCCTCCCCCCGGGGCGCGAGCGGTCTGCGCCGCTGGGACTTGATGCGACGCGGCTTGCACGGTTGGTTCTCCTCTCTCAGCTTCCGCCTGCTGGTCCGTCTGCTCGGCACGATGGTCGTGGTGTTCGCTGTCTTTGCGTTCGTCACCTACCGCACCACGTCGGACCGCTGGACGCAGACCATCTACCGCTTCGCCACGCGCACGAGCGATCTGGTGTTGGGCGCCACCCACCAGGGCATGATGCTCAACCGCAAGGAGGACGTGCATCAGCAAATCCGCCTGATTGCGGACACCCCCGGTGTGGCCGGCATTCGCATCTACGACAAGGGCGGCAAGATCATCTTCTCGGCCAAGGACGAGGAGATTGGCGAGGAAGTCGACATGCAGGCAGAGGCTTGCGTCGCCTGCCACTCCGAGTCCGAGCCGCTGCGGTCCCTGGACACCGAGAACCGTACCCGTGTGTATCGCGGTCCCGAAGGCGAGCACCTGCTGGCCGTCATTACGCCGATCCCGAACCAGCCGCAATGCGCCAACGCGGACTGCCACGCCCACCCCAAGGACAAGAGCATCCTGGGCGTGCTGGACGTGAAGATGCAGATGGGGATGCTGGACACCGCGCTGGAGGACACGCGACGGCAGACCACGTGGCTGACGCTGACCATGCTGCTCATCGTGGGCGTCAGCATGAGCGTGTTCGTGTACCGGGTGGTCCGCAAGCCCGTGCGCCGATTGTATGAAGGTACCCAGCGCATCGCGTCAGGCGACATGGACACGCGCATTGAGGTCAACAGCGACGATGAGGTTGGCCACCTTGCACGCGCCTTCAATCGCATGACCGGCGACCTGCAACAGGCGCAGAAGGAGCTGACCGATTGGTCGCAGAACCTGGAGCATCAGGTTGCCGAAAAGACCGCCGAGCTGAACCGGATCCAGCGTCAAATCGTGCAGATGGAGAAGATGGCCTCGCTGGGCAAGCTGTCGGCGACGGTCGCGCACGAGATCAACAATCCGCTGGCCGGGATCCTGACCTATGCCCGGCTGGTCGAGCGGGGCCTGAGTCGCGGCACGCCTGAGGACGAGCAGCGCGCAGAGATGCAGCGCCACCTGCAAACCATCCAGCAGGAGTCGCGGCGCTGCGGCGATATCGTCAAGAATCTTCTGTTATTCGCCCGACAGAAGGCACCGCGTCTGGCCCTTGTGCACATGGACGAGGTTCTGGAGCGAAGCATCAAGCTGGTGCGTCACCACCTGCAGATCGCCGACCACGAGTTGGTCCGCGACGAGGTGCCCCCCGACGACGAGCTGTGGTGCGACGCCGACCAGATCCAGCAGGCCACGCTGGCCTTGTTGATGAACGCCATCGAGGCGATGGGCGGCACCCCGGGAACGCTGCGGGTGCGGATTGGGACGGCCAAGGACGGGGTGACGGTCGACATTACCGACAGCGGCTGCGGCATTCCGGACGACGTGCTGCCGCACATCTTCGAGCCGTTCTTCTCGACCAAGGACAAGGAAAGTGGCGTGGGGCTTGGCCTTCCCGTGGTGTACGGCATCGTGCAACGCCACGGCGGTCAGGTCGACGTGACGACGCAAGTGGGCATGGGTACGACATTTTCCGTGCGTTTGCCGCGGCGGCCGCCCGACTTGCTGGCAGGGGCGGAGACGCCGACGGAAACGCAAGTGGAACTCAGCGCGAAGTAGGCTCGGAGGAACGTCATGCAGACTCCCGTGGCAAACATCCTGATCGTAGACGACGAATTCAGCGTCCGCGACTCGCTGGCGAGTTGGTTCCGACAGGACGGCTTCCACGTCGAGACCGCTGAGAGCGCCCAAGAGGCCCTGCGCAAGATGCAGGAGGGGACGTTTGCGGTCGCGCTGCTGGACATCAAGATGCCCGGCATGGACGGTCTGGAGCTGCAAGAGCGGATCCGGGCCATCGATCAAGGGGTTGCGGTCATCATGATCACGGCGTTTGCGACGGTCGAGACCGCCGTGCAGGCGCTGAAGCAGGGCGCCTTCGACTATGTGACCAAGCCGGTCGACCCCGACGAGCTGAGCCATCTGGTCGGGCGGGCGCTGGAAAAGCGACGTCTGGAGACTGAGAACGCCCGGATGCGCGACACCATTGATGAAATTTCGGGCAGCGACGCGATCATCGGCGACAGCCCGCAGATGCAGAAGGTGATGGAGCTGGTCAGGACCGTGGCGCAAACCGACGCGACCGTGATGGTTCTGGGTGAGTCGGGCACGGGCAAGGAGCTGATCGCGAGGGCAATTCACGCCTACAGCCCTCGGCGGTACATGCCCATCGTACCCATCAACTGTGGCGCGCTGCCCGAGAGCCTGCTCGAGAGCGAGTTGTTCGGGCACGAGAAGGGCGCGTTCACCGGTGCCCAGTACCGCCGCAAGGGCAAGCTGGAGATGGCGCACGGCGGCACCTTGTTCCTCGACGAGATCGGCACGATCAGCCTGAAAACACAGGTGGATCTGCTGCGGGCCATCGAGACCAAGGAGTTCACGCGCCTGGGAGCCAGCCGGCCGGTCAAGGTCGACTTCCGCGTGGTCTGTGCCACCAACGAGGACTTGGCAGACATGGTCGCGCGCGGGGCCTTCCGTCAGGACCTGTTCTATCGGCTCAACGTCTTCAGCATGGTGCTGCCGCCCCTGCGCGAGCGCCGGACCGACATCCCGTTGCTGGCCAAGCACTTCCTGAAGCGGTTCGCGATGCAGATGGACAAGCGCGTCACGGACATCAGCCCCGAGGCGATGGCCCAGCTGATCACCCACGACTGGCCCGGTAATGTGCGGGAGCTGGCCAACGCCATCGAGCGCGCCATGGTCGTCGGCAAGCCGCCGGCGATTCGCCCCGACGACCTGCCGTTCGTCAGCCCCCGGCCGCAGGTCTCCAGTCCGATGGGCGGCCAATCGCTGGCGGACATGGAGAAGGCGCACATCGCGCAGGTGCTCGACCGGGTGAACTGGAACATCAGTCACGCGGCCGAGATGCTCGACATCGACCGCACGACACTTTACGCGCGCATCCGCAAGTTCGACCTGCAGCGGCGGGGCGAGGGCAACTAGGAGCCAACGTTCTGGGCAACCCGACTCCGGGCCGGTGATCCGCGATGGCGACGCTGCACCTTGTACCCATCCACTTCAGCCAAGCGCTGCTGCAGCCGCTGTGCTCGCGGTTGGAGCGGTCGCTGCGGATCGAGGTGTTGGTGCGTCGCCCCGGGTTTGACCCCGAGGACACGTTCGATGCCTCGCGCGGACAGTACAACTCACGAAAACTGCTGGCTAAGCTGTTGGAAGAGCCCGTAGGTGGCGGTCGCGTGATGGGCGTCGCCGGCGTGGATCTGTTCGTGCCGGTGCTGACCTACGTGTTCGGCGAGGCCCAGCTGGACGGTCGTGCGGCGGTGGTGTCGTCGTATCGGCTGGACAACGCGATCTACGGCCTGCCGCTGGACCCCAAGCTGCTGCACGAGCGCTTGGTCAAGGAATCGGTGCACGAGATGGGCCACACCTACGGTCTGGTGCACTGCCACACCCACAAGTGCGTGATGAGAAGCTCGACCTACGTCGAAGAGATCGACTTGAAGGACGAGGGGTTCTGCCCCGATTGCCGGCAGTGGGTCGACGGACGCTCTGGCTGACCTTCGGCTGGCCGCGGCGACTCGACATCGACGGCGGCCTGAGCCACCCTTCGCCGCCTTCCGACCGGACGCTGCACCCCTGCGTGATGCCGGTCCTGCCCGTCAGGAGCCCCCGATGTCCGACCAACCGCCCCCCTACCCGGGCGTGACGTTTCACCCCAACCTCTTTCGACCCGCACGCGGCGAGCGCTGCCTGCTGGACGGCTGTCGCGGCGCCTGCTGCGTCAACGGCATCTGGGTCGACCTGTGGCACGCCCAACGCATCCTGCAGAACGCCTTGACGATCCAGCCCTTCCTTGCCCCCGAATACCAGAATCCCGACGAGTGGTTTACGACGGACGAGCTGGAGAGCGACGACTTCCCCTCGGGGCTGGGTATCTCGACGGCGGTGGGACCCAGGCCCGGTGACCCGGCGCGCCAGGGCTGCGTGTTCCTGCGCCCCGACCACACGTGCGGGCTGCAGGTCGCCAGTGTTTCCATGGGGTTCGGCTATCCGGGTCTGAAGCCGGTGGACTGTGCGATGTACCCGCTGCTGGTGTCGGAAGGTGTGCTGCAAGGCGACGAGCAAAGCCCCGGCAATCTGGGCGGCGCCGATTGCCAGCGTGAGTGTGACGGCCCCAAGCGTCCGATGTATCAGGTCTTTCGCGAGGAAATCGAGCTCGCCATCGGCAAGGACGGCTGGCTCGAGGTCGACAGGGCGGCGGGCGGGCGATAGGGGCGCGGGGGGGGAAGGGCGCTTGCGGTGCTTCCTTGACGCGAGCGCCACCCGTGCGTAGATCGCCGCAACCGTTCACCTTGCGAGTCCCCCCCTTTGCGGAGTCCCCCCCGATGAAGCACCTACTGCTGAGCGCCGCGTTGTGCCTGTCTGCCATCGCCCTGACCGGTTGCGGGTCGTCGACGGAGGACGACGCTACCGATACCACTCAAGACGTCGCCGTCGAGGTGGACGCCGTCGACGCGAGCCTGGACGCCACCGAGACCGTCGAAACGCCGGACACCGTGGGCGACATCGACGACACCGTCGAGCCGCCCGATGCGCTGGACGTCACGCCCGACATCGACGACACGGTCGAACCGCCCGACGCCACCCCCGACGTCGAACCCACGGAAACCGCCGACGACGCCACCGACACGACCTCGCCCGACACCGTCGAGCCCCTGGGCAACGTGTGCATCGAGGCCGAGTCGAACAACACCCTGGCCACCGCGACCGACCTGGACCCGTACTTTGCCCTCGCGCCCGACTCGCCCATGCAGTTGCCGGTGAAGGTCGACAACGTGCTGATATGGGGCGCCTTTGACGCGCCGTGGCTCGAGGTCAAGGGCTCGGGCGACGGCACGGTCGACTACTACAAGTTCACCGTGCCCAAGGACTCGTACGGCGTGTTCGACGTCGACCAGACCGCTGTGAACGGCACGGACCTGTCGATGTCGCTGTGGGACGCGCAGGGCACGGCCTTGGGCGGCAACGATACGCTCGCCGCGATGTCGTGGTACTTCGGCCCCGACAAGGGCAGCGAAGGCGACAACGACAAGGACCCCTACATCGGCTGGCAGTTCGGCGGCGCCGGCACGTACTACCTGGGTGTCGCGGCGACCGGCGCGCAGCCCGTGAAGGGTGGCTTCCCCGTGGCCAGCCCGCCTGTGCCTGCGGGCGCGACCTACCGGCTGTTCGTCGCCGTCAAGGGCCATCCGGTGGCGGGACAGTAGCGCGAACCCCGCGCGGCGACTGGCGAAAAGTTGGCCTGGTCGGAGGCGCGGACAGGGTAGTGGCGAGCACGCCTGCCCGACAGACGCCCCCGGACTGAAGTCCGTGGGCTACCGTTCAAGAAGTCCCTGCCGGGACTGGACCCAGCGCCAGGATCCCCGCATCCGGGCCCAAGACCGGCCGGAGCGAGCGAGGGTGATGGCGAGGTCAAGCGCAGACGGCGAGGGCCAGGCGACGCTCGGCTCAGACTGTTTCGCTGGCCCACGCATCACGCCCCTCCCCCAGTCTGCGAAGTCATCGACGCAGACTTCTCGACAGGTAGCCCACGGCCTTCAGTCCGGGGGCGTGCCCGAGCAAGCAACTCCGCCGCTCTTGCGACCGCCCTGTTTGAGATGTCCCCCCCCGCTTCACCCCCCGAGAACACGGGAGTACACTCCCGCGCCGCCGCGTGTCCTCTTCTCGCGCGAGCTGCGTCCCACCTTCCCTATCCCCCCGCCGCCAGAGGTCTTTCCATGACCGACCTTCGCCCCACCGACCGCTTCATCGACCGCCACATCGGTCCCCGCGACGCCGACCTGCCGCAAATGCTGGCCACGCTGGGCTTTGCGTCGCTGGACGAGCTGACCGACGCCGCCGTGCCTGCCGCCATCCGCTTTCACGGCGCGCTGAACGTGGGCGACGGGGCTGCCGAGCACGAGGCGCTGGCCGAGATCGCCGCGCTGGCCGCCGAGAACCAGGTCTGGCGCTCGTTCATCGGTATGGGCTACCACGACACGGTCACTCCCGCGGTGCTGCTGCGCAACATCATGGAGAACCCGGGCTGGTACACGCAGTACACGCCGTATCAGCCGGAGATCTCGCAGGGACGCCTGGAAGCGCTGCTGAACTACCAGACGATGGTCGCCGACCTGACCGGGCTGGACATCGCGAACGCGTCGCTGCTGGACGAGGGCACCGCCGCCGCCGAAGCGATGACGATGGCCTGGAACGCGCAGAAGCGAAACAAGAACAATACCTTCTACATCGCCGCCGACTGCCACCCGCAGACCTTGGACGTCGTGCGCACCCGCGCCCTGCCCCTCGGCATCGAGGTCGTGGTGCAGGACCCGCCGCAATTCGACTTCACGCGACCGGTGTTCGGCGTGCTGGTGCAGTACCCGACCACCAACGGCACGGTCGTCGACTACCGCGCGCTGGTCGAGCGAGCCCACGCCGCGGGCGCGCTGGTGGCGATGGCCTGTGACCTGCTGGCGCTGACGATCCTCGAGCCGCCGGGCGCACTGGGCGCCGACATCGCCCTGGGCAACACGCAGCGGTTCGGCGTGCCGATGGGCTTTGGCGGTCCCCACGCGGCGTTCTTTGCGTGCAAGGATGCGTACAAGCGCTCGATGTCCGGCCGCCTGATCGGCCTGTCGGTCGACGCCAACGGCCAGCCCGCCCTGCGCCTGGCCCTGCAGACCCGCGAACAGCACATCCGCCGCGACAAGGCGACCAGCAACATCTGCACCGCGCAGGTGCTGTTGGCCATCCTGGCCGGCATGTACGCCGCGTATCACGGTCCCGACGGCCTGACCGCCATCGCGCGCCGCGTGCACCAGTTGACCGCGACGCTGGCCGAGTGCCTGCGCCGTCACGGTCGCAAGATCGCGAACGACAAGTACTTCGACACGCTGCGGGTCGAGGTGGGCGCCGATCTGGCCACGGTGATCCAGGCCGCCGGCGCGCTGCGCATCAACCTGCGCGACTTCGGCGACGGCACGGTGGGCGTGGCGCTCGACGAGGCGACTTCGGTGCAGGATCTGGTGGACCTGGTGAACGTGCTGGCGGCCAGCGGTCCGACGGCGACGGTCCAGGCCATCCAGGCGGTGGCGGATCAGGTGCTTCCGCTCGACTTCGGGCCGCTGGCGCGCACGTCCAAGTTCCTGCAGCACCCGGTGTTTCAGAACTGGCACTCCGAGACCGAGATGATGCGCTACCTGCACCGCCTGCAGGCGCGCGACCTGTCGCTGACGACGTCGATGATCCCGCTGGGGTCGTGCACGATGAAGCTGAATGCGGCGGCCGAGATGCTGCCCATCACGTGGCCCGGCTTTGGCAAGCTGCACCCGTTTGCGCCCGCCGACCAGTCCAAGGGTTACCGCAAGCTGTTCGCGCAGCTGGAGGGGTGGCTGGCCGACATCACCGGGTTTGCGGCGTGCTCGCTGCAGCCGAATGCCGGTTCCCAGGGCGAGTACGCGGGCCTGCAGGTCATTCGGGCGCACCATGCGCGCAACGGTCAGGGGCACCGCAACGTGTGCCTGATCCCCGCGTCGGCGCACGGCACCAACCCCGCCAGCGCGGCCCTGGCCGGCATGCAGATCGTGGTCGTGGCCTGCGACGCGCACGGCAACATCGACGTGGCCGACCTGAACGCCAAGGCCCAGCAGCACGCGGCCCACCTTGCCGCCCTGATGGTCACGTACCCGTCTACCCACGGCGTGTTCGAGGCGGCCATCAAGGACATGTGCGCGACGATTCACGTGCACGGCGGCCAGGTGTACATGGACGGCGCAAACCTGAACGCGCAGGTGGGGTTGTGCAAGCCGGGCGACATCGGCGCCGACGTGTGCCACATCAACCTGCACAAGACGTTCGCCATCCCCCACGGCGGCGGCGGCCCCGGCATGGGTCCCATCTGCGTGGCGGCGCACCTGGCCGACCTGCTGCCCGGCCACGTCGTGGTCGCCACCGGCGGCGCGAACGCCATCGGTGCGGTCTCGTCGGCACCGTGGGGCAGCGCAAGTGTCCTGCCCATCTCGTGGATGTACATCCGCATGGCGGGCTCGGCGGGCCTGAAGCGGGCGTCGCAGGTGGCCATCCTGAACGCCAACTACATCGCCACGCGCCTGGCGCCCCACTTCCCGATCCTCTACACGGGCGAGCACGGCCTGGTGGCGCACGAGTGCATCGTCGACACGCGCGGGGTCAAGGTCACGGCCGGCATCGAGGTCGACGACATCGCCAAGCGCCTGATGGACTACGGCTTCCACGCGCCCACGATGTCGTTCCCCGTCCCCGGCACGCTGATGGTCGAGCCGACCGAGAGCGAGTCCAAGGCCGAGCTCGACCGCTTCTGCGAAGCGATGATCGCCATTCGCCACGAGATTGCCGCCGTCGAGCGCGGCGAGGTGGACCGCCAGGACAACCCGCTGAAGCACGCGCCGCACACCGCTGCCGCCGTGACCGCCAGCGAGTGGCCGCACGCGTACTCCCGCGAAGTCGCTGCGTTTCCGACCGAGCACCAGCGCGTGCACAAGTTCTGGCCGCCCGTCGCGCGCGTCGACAACGCGTACGGTGACCGCAACCTGGTGTGCTCGTGCCTGCCCGTCGAGGCCTACGCCCAGCCCGCCGCCGCCGCGTCCTGAGACACGGCGCGTCACCCGGACCCCAGGACCGAGCGCCGAAATCGTGGGTTCGCCTTGCCGTTGCCCGAAAAGTCCCTGAGGATGCGGGGAACTGAGCGACAGCAGCGCGCTCTCCGGGTGGCAAGGTGGCTCGTATCCCCCCACGAGATGCCCGACGTCTGCAGACGTGGGGACCGGTCGCATTCTTTCTCGTCGCGGTGTTGGTCATCGGCGGCGTGTGGTTCGCCGGTCGCCAGCTCGCCGATGCCACCACTCGCAGCGACACCCGGCTGACGGCCCAGCAGGTTCGGCTGCGGCTCGAGGCGTGGGTAGACGCCCGCACGTCGCTGGTCCGCCACATGGCCGCGCATCGCAGCGCGCAGCAGCAGATCATCCCCTCCTACGAGGCCGATGCGACGTCGCTGATCACGGCATCGCCCGGCCTGCTCGCGCTGAACCTGGTCGACCGTGCAGGCGTCATCCGCGCAACTGTGCCCCGCGCCGGCAACGAGCGCGCGCTGGGGCGAGACCTGCACGCGCATCCAGACCGCGGGGTTCGTACCGCACTGGCACAGGCCCAGCGTCGTCGCGTGCTCGTCAGCAGCCCCGTCGTGCAGTTGCTGCAAGGGGGGGGCGGGGTTGGCGACCTATCAGCCGATCCTGGGTGGCGACGGAGCGTTGCTGGGCTTCGTCAACGGCGTGTTCCGCATCGATGCGCTCGTCGATTCGTGTCTGGCCGAGGCCTCGGTCCGCCAGCACTACCGCTTTCGGTTGTACGCAGACGACGGTCAGCTTGCCTACGCCTACGACGCGGCGGGAGAAAGCGGCGCCTGGCCGTTCACGACCTCGACGCCCCTGCGCGTGATCGACCGCACCTGGCGGCTGGAATTCGCGCCGTCGTTCCAGGCGTTGGAGCAGCGCGGCAACGTGTTCGCCGACCTGCTGGCCCTGTTCGGTGTCGCCCTGGTCGGTCTGCTGGCGTGGCTGCTGGCGGGGCGACTGCGCGCGATGACGGCGCTGGACGAAAGCCAGGCGCGGTACCGGCTGCTGGTCGAGAACATGGCCGACCTGCTGATCCGGCTGGGTCCCGACGGTCGGCTGCTGTATGCGAGCCCCAGCTACTGCCGGATGTTCGGCGCGACTGAAGAAGCGCTGTTGGCCCGCGAAGGGCCGTTGGCCCACGACGGCGGCGACGGGCCGGTCGCGAGCGCACTGGCCGCAGTGCAGGCGCCGCCGCACACCACGGTATTCGAGCAGCGCACCGCGACGGCAACCGGCCCGCGGTGGTTCGCCTGGTCGTACCGCGCCGTCTTGAACGACCGCGGGCAGGTCGAGGAAATCGTCGGCGTGGGCCGCGACGTGACGGCCCGGCGCGAGCTGGAAGAGCAACTGCGGCAGGCGCAGAAGATGCAGGCGGTGGGCCAACTTGCGGGGGGTATCGCCCACGACTTCAACAATCTGCTGCACGCGATGCTGGGCTTCATGGAGTTCGCCGCCGACGCGCTGCAGCCCGGTCACCCGGCGCGCGAGGATCTGGGGCACGCACGCGCCGCCGGACAGCGGGCCGCGCAACTGACCAAGCAACTGCTGACCTTCAGCCGACGGCAGATGCTGCAGTCATTCGACCTCGACCTGAACGAGGTGGTCGAGAATGCCTTGAGGATGCTCGAGCGGATCGTCAGCGAGCGGGTCGAGATTGAATTCCACGCGGGTCCCCAAGCGTTGCCCGTGCGCGGCGATCCCGTGCAGTTGGAGCAGGTGTTGGTCAATCTGTGCGTCAATGCCCGCGACGCGATGGGCGGCAAGGGCCTTTTGCGTATCGCGCTGGGCGAGTCCCGACCGGACGCCGCCTGGTGTGCCACGCATCCCGGCGCCAGGGAGGTCGATTACGCGACACTGACCGTCTCGGACTCGGGCACCGGCATGGCGCCAGAGACGCTGTCGCGCATCTTCGAGCCCTTCTTCACCACCAAGGAAGTGGGCGCGGGCACGGGGTTGGGTCTGTCCACGGTCTACGGCATCGTGCAGCAGCATGAGGGATTCGTGGACGTGTGGAGCCAGCCGGGTCAGGGCAGTCGCTTTGCCGTCTACCTGCCGCGGACCGAGGCGGCGGTGTTCGCGGACGAGCCAGTGGAGAAGCCGCCAGCACCGCGGGGCCAGGGGACCGTGCTGGTGGCCGAGGACGACCCAGGCGTGCGGCAGTTCGTCTCGCGGATTCTGCGGACGGCCGGGTATACCGTGCTCGAGGCGGCCCATGGACTCGAGGCGGTCGAGGTGATGCACCGCCACCCCCAGGAAGTCCGCGTGGCGCTGTTGGATGTCGTGATGCCCAAGCTCGACGGGCATGGTGCGGCCGTGCAGTTGCGCCAGTTGTCGCCTGGGATTCGGTTGATCTTCACGTCGGGGTATGACCCGTTGGCGCTTGGGGGTGGGGCGGCGGCCGACGAGGTGATGCTGAGCAAGCCGTACCAGGCGGAAGACTTGCTTCACGCCGTTCACGCGGCGTTTGCTTCGGTCGAGGGTGGGGTTGGTGGTGGGGTGGGGGATTCGTTGGGGGCATAGCCGATCGCCTTGTCGCGTCGCACGCCCGCCCAGCGGACGCGTCGGCCCTCCGACCTGTCCGCGTCAGATAGCCCCGGCCGGAACCGCCCAGGCCTGTCGGGTCAACGGGATCGCCACCGGCACGAGGCAGACGACGGCGCCCATCCCCGGCTGCAGACCAGTGCCAGCGAGCGACGCGAAGTGCCTGACGTCGTGGGCAGTGGGAGACGCAGTCGCCTTGACCTCGACCGGATGCCCGACCCCGTCCCGCACGAGCAGCAGGTCGACCTCGCGCTGGTCCTTGTCCCGCACGTGATAGGCCTGGATGCTCTTGGCGTTGTGGCGCCAGCTCTTGAGGACCTCGACGACGACCCACGTCTCGAGCATCGCACCGGCCATCGCGCCGGCCATCAGCGTGTCTGGGGTCGACCAGCCAGTCAGCCAGGCGCACAGGCCGGTGTCGATGAAGTGGAGCTTGGGCGACTTCACAAGCCGTTTCGTCAGGTTCGAGTGCCAGGGCTCGAGCAGCAGAACGACACCCGATGCCTGCAGGATCGACAGCCAGCTCTTGGCGGTGTTCGGTGCGATGTCCGCGTCGCGGGCGAGGTCTGCGAGATTCAGCAGTTGCGCCGTCCGGGCAGCCGTGGCGCGCAGGAACCGGAAGAAGGCAGCCTCGTCGCCGACCCGAGCCAGGTCGCGCACGTCGCGTTGCAGATAGGTCTGCACGTACGAGGCGTAGAACAGGTCGTGGTCAAGCTCGGGTCGGGCCGCGAGCGCCGGGTAGCTGCCGGTCCAGATCTCCCTGAACAGGTCGGCCAGCAAGACCGGTTCGGCGGCGGTCGTGGCCTGCAACGACGCGGTGTCGGGCAGGAAAGGCGGCGCACCGTCGCCACGACCGAGTCGTTCGCGATGTGACAGGCCGAGCAACTCGACCATCGCCACGCGTCCTGCCAGCGACTCCGAAACCCCTTGCATCAGGTGGAACTGCTGCGAGCCCGACAGCCAGAACGCTCCCGGTCGCTGTGCCTCGTCTACCGCCATCTTGATGTGGGGCAGCAGTTGCGGCGCGTACTGGATTTCGTCGATCAGGACCGGTGGCGGAAAGCGCTGGAGAAAGAGCGCCGGGTCGTCGCGGGCGAGCTGGAGCGCCAAGGGGTCGTCGAGCGTCACGAATCTGCGGTCGGGTCCGGCCGCGTGGCGCAAGAGCGTGGTCTTGCCGACCTGACGGGCGCCGACCACGAGCAGGACGGGCGCCTGCGCCGACAGCGACGGAAGGTTTTGATCTAGGGTTCTCGGTAGGTACATGGGGTTCCGTCCAAAATGCAACTCGTCTGCATTTTGGACGAAACGGACGGGGCGTCAAGCCCTTGTTGCTTGTCCGGGTGGCCTTGCGGTCGGTCGGGGCAAGGTCTAGCGTGCGCATTGGATCTTGGGGCAGAACCGTAGAACTGGGAGGCGACGATGACCAAGACTCTGCTGCGTTCGTTGTGTCTGGTGCCGTGCGTGATCCTGTGGTCCGCGCTCGCCCTTGCCGAGAGCCCTTCTGTCGACGTCCCGGACGATACCATTTGGGAGCCCGAAGACGTCGTCGATACCCAACCCGGCGATGCTGCTGAGGAAGTGTTGTCGCCAGACACCTTGTTGGCCGATGTCTCCGCCGACCTGCCACCGGAAGATGTGGCGGCAGACGCCGCAGTGCCCGATGTCTCCGCCGACCTGCCACCGGACGATGTGGCGGCCGACACCGAGGCGCCGGACACGATTCCCACCGACGTCGCCGCAGATGTGCCCGAACCGGCCGACGTGCCCGAACCCGATGTGACCGCGGATGTGGCATCGGTCGATGTCGCGGCAGACGTGGCAGCCGCCGATGGCGTGCTGCAGGGCGACACCGCGGCAACCACGCCGCCGCAACCGGAAGCGGGTTCGGACGGTGGGTGCACGACGGCGCCCGTCCCTGTCGGACGCGGGGCGTCGTGGGCGCTGGCCATCGCCGTGGCGTCGGCGCTGTTGTGGCGCAGGCGGGCTGCCTGATCGTTCTGGCCGGTGCGCGTGCGGACTGCGCGTCTGACGCGGGTTGGGTGGGGCGTGAACTCGGGCGGGTCCTGGGCCGCTCAGCGGGCACAGGCTGACGGATCTCACCGACCGCGCCCTGGCCAACCGCCACGCCGCACCAGCCCCTACGCCCCGGCCGCAGTAACCTCCCGAGCCTCATGTACCGGCAACCGCAACGGAACCCCCCGCCCCTTCCAAAGCAAGTAAACGGCCGGATACACAAGCAATTCCAAAACGAACGAAGTAGCCAATCCCCCGACCATAGGCGCAGCGATCCGCTTCATCACATCCGCCCCAGCCCCGATGCTCCACATGATCGGCAAAAGCCCAAAGAACGCCGCAAGCACGGTCATGGCCTTGGGACGCACCCGCTTGACCGCCCCATGCACAATGGCCTCGATCAACTCCGCACGCGTCCTAAGCCTCCCCTCCCGCTGCGCCTCGTCATGCGCCAAATCCAGGAACAGCAGCATGAACACCCCAGTCTCGGCATCCAGCCCCATCAGCGCAATCAGTCCCACCCAAACGGCAATCGACACGTTGTAATCCAAAACGTACAAAAACCAAAACGCACCAATGGCCGAAAATGGCACGGCCAACAGCACAATACTCGCCTTGACCGCCGACTTGGTATTCGCATAGAGCAACCCGAAAATCAGCAGCAGCGTCAGGGGGATCACCAGCTTCAACCGCTCTTCGACCCGCTGCATGTTCTCGTACTGCCCGCTCCAAGCCACGGCATACCCGGCCGGCACCTGCAACTGCGCCTCGAGCGTCTGCCGCGCTGCCTTCACATAGCTGCCCACGTCGATCTTTGCCGTATCAAAATCCACGAACACATACCCCACCAGCAGCCCATCCTCGTCGCGGATCATCGCCGGCCCCAGCGCCAGCTTCACGTCGGCAATCTCGGCCATCGGCACTTGCCCGCCCCCCGGAATCGGCACCAGCACGCGCCGCAGCGTGTCCAGATCCTCCCGATAAGCGCGTGGATAGCGCACGCTGATGCCATACCGCGCCCGCCCCTCGACCGTCGTGCCCTGGTTGTCGCCACCCACCGCCGTCATCACCAGCATGTTGGCGTCGTCGACGCTCAGGCCGTACCGCGCCAGCTGGTCGCGCTTGAGCTCGAAGTCCAAGAAGTAGCCACCCGCCACCCGCTCGGCAAACACGCTGCGGGTGCCCGGGACCTTCTGCAGAATCCGCTCGGCCTCCAACGCGATCCGCTCGATCTCCTTCACATCGGCACCACTGACCTTCAGCCCCACCGGCGTGCGGATGCCCGTCGACAGCATGTCGAGCCGCGCCTTGATGGGCATCGTCCAAGCATTGGTCACGCCTGGGAATTGCATCGCTCGATCCAGCTCCTCGACCAACTGGTCCTGCGAGATCCGGTCGCGCCAGAAGGGCCGCAGCACCGGCTCCAGCCACCCCGGCACCTTGCCCGTGTACCACTGCGGCACCTTGCGCCACTGCGACTCGGGCTTGAGCAGGATGGTCGTCTCCATCATCGAAAACGGCGCCGGATCCGTGGCCGTCTCTGCCCTGCCCGCCTTGCCATAGACCTTCGCCACCTCGGGGAACGTCATCAACACCTTGTCTTGCGCCTGCAACAGCCGCTGCGCCTCCGTGACCGACAGGCCCGGCACCGTCGTGGGCATGTACAGCAGCGACCCCTCGTTCAGCGGCGGCATGAACTCCGACCCCAGCTTGAAATAGACGGGCACCGTCGCGGCCACCAGCAGCACCGCCGCGGCGACGGTGAACTTCGGATGGCGCAAGACGAATCGACACGGCGGCTCGTACAGGGCGTGCAGGATGCGCGAGATCGGGTGCTGCTCTTCCGCGTGGTACTTGCCCACGAACAGCGTCGTCGCCAGCCACGCGGCGGGGCGCGGGCGGAAGGTGAAGGGCTTCATGCGCGAAAACAGCATCCGCAACGCCGGGTCCAGCGTGACCGCCAGCAGCGCTGCGATGCCCATGGCCAGCGTCTTGGACCACGCGAGCGGCTTGAACATCCGCCCCTCCTGGTCCATCAGCACGAACACGGGCAGGAACGAGACGGCGACGACCAGCAGCGAGAAGAACACCGACGGCCCCACCTCCAACAGCGCCTGCAGCCGCACCTCGTGAAAGTCGCCCTTCGAGCCCTCTGCCTGCCAGATCTGCAAGCGTTTGTAGGCGTTCTCGACCTCGACGATGGCGCCATCCACCAGCACGCCGATCGAGATGGCAATGCCCGCCAGCGACATCAGGTTGACGGTGATGCCCATCGCGGCCAGCGGCAGAAACGCGAGCAACACGCTGACCGGAATGGTGACGATGGGCACGATGGACGACGGGATGTGCCACAGGAACAGCAGGATCACGAGCGAGACGATGATCATCTCTTCGATCAACTTGTCGCGCACGTTGTGGATCGCGTTGACGATCAGCTCCGACCGGTCGTAGGTCGTGACGATCTCCGTCCCCGCCGGCAGCGACGGCTTCAGGTCCTTCAGCTTCTGCTCCACGCGCTCGATCACGTTCAGTGCGTTCTCGCCCGACCGCATGACCACGATGCCGCCCACCGCGTCGCCCTGCCCGTCCAGATCCGCCACGCCGCGCCGCAGCTCGGGTCCCAGCGCGACGGTCGCCACGTCCTTGACCGTCACCGGCGTGCCCCCGCGCGAGGCCAGCACCAGCTTCTCCAAGTCCTCGATCTTCTTGATGTACCCGCGGCCGCGCACCATGTACTCGCGCCCCGCCATCTCGACCAGCCGGCCGCCCACGTCCTGGTTGCCCTGCCGCACCGCCTGCACCACCTGGTTCAGCGTCAGACCGTACGACGCCAGCGCATTCGGGTTCACCGTCACCTGGTACTGCCGCACCTGGCCACCCACCGTCGCCACCTCGGCCACGCCCGGCACCGACTGCACGGCAAAGCGCAGGAACCAGTCTTGATACGAGCGCAATTCGTCGCTCGAGTGCTGGCCCGTCTTGTCGACCAGCGCGTACTGGTACACCCAGCCCAGGCTCGTCGCGTCGGGTCCCAGCTCGGTCTTTACGCCTTGGGGCAACTGCGCCTGGATCTTGCTCAGGTACTCGAGCACGCGGCTGCGGGCCCAGTACAGGTCGGTACCGTCCTCGAAGATCACGTACACATAGCTGTAGCCGAAGTCCGAAAGCCCGCGCACCGCCTTGACTTTCGGCGCCCCCAGCAGGGCCGACACGATCGGGTACGTGACCTGATCCTCCAGGATGTCGGGGCTGCGGTCCCACTTCGAGTAGACGATCACCTGCGTGTCGCTCAGGTCCGGGATCGCATCCAGCGGCATCGACTGCATGGTCCAGCCGGCATACAGGCACGCGACGGCCGTCGCCGCGAGCACCAGGTACTTGTTCTCGGCCGAGAAGCGGATGATCGCCTGGATCATTTCGCGCCTCCGTGGTCGGGCATCAGCGCACCCAACGCCGCCTTCAAGCTCGACTCCGAGTCGACCAGAAACGCCGCGCGCGTGACCACCCGGTCGCCCACCTGCAGGCCCGCCGTCACCTCGACCTGCCCGTCCGGCGCCGGCCCGGTCCGCACCACCACCGGCTTGAAGTGGCCCTTGTCTTGCACCAGGAACACGACCTGCTGCGTGCCCGAGTCCAGCACCGCGTCGGACGGGATGCGCAGGCCGTCGCGCGCTTCGGTCCGAAACGTCACCTCGCCAAACAGACCCGGCCGCAACTGCCCGTCGGTGTTGGCAAACGACAGGCGCACCCGCACCGTGCGCTTCTGCTCGTCCATCAGGGGGTCCACGAACGCCACCTCGCCCGTGAACGCGCCCGGCACCCCCTGCAACGTCAGCGACGCCGCCATGCCCTTGTGCACCTGCCCGATTTCGTTGGCATACACGTCGGCGACCACCCACACCCGGCTCAGGTCGGTGATCTCGAACGGCGCATCGCCCGGATTCAGCGGCGAACCCTGCACCACGTTCTTCTGCGTCACCACGCCCGCAATCGGCGACACCAGCGTCAGGGTCTTCTGCACCCGGCCCGTGCGCTCGACCTTGGCGATCAGCGACTTGGGCACGTCCCACAGCTTCAGCTTCTGCTGCGCCGCCTCGACCAGCCCCGTCGGGCCCGCGCCGCCAGGTCCGTCGCCCAATGCCGCGCTGGCCAGCGCCTGGTCGGTGCGGGCCGCCAACAGCAGCTCGGTCTGCGCGCTGACCAGATCGGGGCTGTAGATCTCGAGCAGCGCCTCGCCCTTCTTGACCTCGCGCCCCACGAAGTCGACGTGCAGCGCATCGACAAAGCCCTGCACCTTCACGTTCACCTTGCGCACTCGCGTCTCGTCCACCGCGACCCGCCCCGAGGTCCGCCACACCCGCCCGACCGGCCCCGACACGACCGTCGCCGTCGTCAGGCCGATCAACTGCTGGCGTTCCGGTGCGATCTGCACGGTCGTCAGGCCGTCGGGCTGTGGCGGTGACCACTGGATGCGGGCGGACTGAACCGGGTCGCGGGCGTCCAGCAACGTCTCGCCGTCGATGATGCACGCGCCCGGTTCTGCATGGGTGTAGGTCGGGTGCACCGGGCAGGTCCACGGCTCGCCGGGGGTGGGCGCAATCGCTGTCGCCGCGGCCGCTTCGCCCGCCCCACCGGCGTCGGCAACCAGCTTGGTGTCGATGGCCACGAGCTTCATGCCGCAAATCGGGCAGTCGCTGGGCCGGTCCGAGGTGTACGTCGGGTGCATCGGGCAGTGGTACTTGGGCACGCCCACGCTGGCCCCTGCCGGAGCTGCGGCGCCATGCTGCGGGTGGTCCGTGTGGCCCATGCCGGGCAGCAGACCCGCCCAGCCCAAGCCGTACAGCGCACCGCCGCCGACCAGAAGGCCGATGAGGAAAAGCGCGATGCTACGCAACCGACCGTGTGTATTCGTCTTCATCGATTACATCCCGCCCATGCCGCCGCCGGGGGCCGAAGCCGCTGCCGCCGTCGCGGCTGAGCTTGTGGAAGTCCTTGCCGCGCTTGCAGAACCCGAGCCGCCGCCCATCGATCCCGCGCCGCCCACCGCACCCAAGGGGATGCCCGGGGCCGCGTCCAGGCTGGCCTGGTCCAACGCAATCGACAGGGCGTGCGCCTGAGCCAGCGAGCCCAGAAAGGCGCCGCGGTCGGCGAACCAGCCGTTCAGCGCCTCGAGCACCGACACGAACGGCGCCTTGCCCACGCCGTACTGCGCCAGCGCCGACCGCACCGTCGCGTGCGAGCGCGGCAGCACGCCCTTGCGGTACAAGTCATTGATTTCGCGTGTCGACTGCGCCAGGTCCAGCCGCTCGCGGGTCCGCTGCCCCAGCACCTCGGTCAGCTCGCGCACCGCCTGTTCGCCCGCCTGCGCCTGCAACTGCGCTTCACCCGCCACCCGGTCCAGCCGCGCGCCCGACCACACCGGCAGCGTGACGCTAAGCCCCACCTGCCACATCGGCTCGTTGGCAAAGCCCCGCGGCATGATGCCTGCGGTCACCGCCAGATCCGGGCGCTTCTCGCTCTGCGCCAGATCCCCCTGCAACCGCGCCTTGCGGATGGCCACCTGCGCCGCGGCCAACTCGGGGCTGCGGCGCAGGGTCTGGTCCAGCGCGTCGGCGGGCGCGTCGGGCAGCGGCAATTCCTCCAGCGCCACCTTGGGTTCCAGCACGGCGTCGAACGGCCGCCCGGCCAGCCGGTTCAGCTCGGTGCGGCGCGTGCGCTCGTCGGCCAGCAGCGATGCCTTGGTCTGCGCCAGCCGCGCCCGCTCCAGCTGCGCCCGCAACAGGTCCAACTGGCTGCCCTGACCCACTGCGTTGCGCGCCTTGGCCACCGCCTCTGCCTGCTGCCACAGCGTGTCCTGGTCGTCGACCAGCCGCCGCTGCTCGCGCGCCAACAGCAACCCCACGTACCCACGGCGGATCTGCGCCTCCAGGTCCAGCCGGATCCGCCCCAGCAGCGCGTCGGCCGCCTCGACATCGACCGCCACCACCTGTTGCCGCGCATGGCGCTTGCCCGGCCATGGCAACGGTTGAGTCGCCATGATCGAAAAGAACGTCGACATCATGGGGTTGTCGAAGCCCTCGATGGCCCAGCCGTCGTTCTGGTACGCGACGGCCAGCGTCGGGTCGGCGAGCGCCACCGCCTGGGGCGCCCGCTCGCGCAGCGACGCCACCGTCAGCTGCGCGCGCTTCAGGTCCGGGCTGCGGTCCAGCGTCTCGCGCACCAGCGCCTGCAGCACCGGGTCGGGCTCGGCGGCGTGGACGGGACTGGGAATGGCAGTGGCCAGACCGCTGATCCACAAGGCAAGTCCCACGGTTGTCGAACGATAGGTCATCTGGTGCCTCACACGATGGCGAACGAGATCTAGCGCGCGCGGTTCTTGTCCGACGGCGGCCCTTGAACCGTGCCGCAAGCGAGCATCTCTGCGCCGTAGTAGGGGTTCTTCACGGCCGTGCCGCGCTGCAGCCAGCGCCCGGGCGCCATCGAGCAGTACACGACGACGGTGCCGCCCGCGGCCTTGGGATACGCGGCGGCCAAGGTGATCATGGCCTCGGACAGGGGCTTGAACTGCAAGCGCTGGGCCTTCAGGTCCTTGGGAAAGTCCTTGACCAGCTTCTGGATCTCGGGGGTGACGGTCGAGGCGTCTTGCAGCTTGGCGGCGTGCTTGCCGGCCCACGTGGCGTCGCCTGCGACCAGGGACGCGCCCAGCGACAGGTAGGCATCGACGATGGCGCCGACCTGCGTGGGGGTCAGGTCGGCCGGAGGGTCGGGCGGCGTGGCGGCTTGCAGGGAGGCCACGGAACCCATGAGGAGGACGAGGGAAAGGGAGAGCGACGACAGGGAGGGAGAGAGACGCATGGGGACGGACTCCTGGCGCGGCGTCATCAGACGGCCACGCAACGGCGAATGCGGCACAGGGACGGACATCGCCCTGGGCGTGCGAGCTACGTCTGGGAGTAGGGAGGGCGCGGCAAGGGCCACCGGCACGACGGACGCACGGCAACCTAGGCGCAGCGCAAGCGAAACGCGCGCACCCGGCCGCGAACGACCTAGATCAGCAGGGCCTGATGGGTCAGAAACAGCGGAACCGCGGGAGGACCGGGCGGTCCGCGCGCCTGCACTGAGCCCAATGCCACCAGGGTCGGCAGCACGGCGGGTGTGGCGAGCGCGGGCGACAGGACGGCCAGCGGGGTCGCGTGCAGGTCCAGGGCGGCTTGACGCTCAGGAGCGGTCGTCTCGGGCGCCTGGACCGCGTGCTTGTTGCCGCAGCAGTCGGTGTTGCCGGTGAGACCCGCGGCGCCAGGGTGGGCCTGGTCCATCGCGCGCTTGCAGCAGTCGTGGACCTCGCCCTCGTGCGGCGCGGCGGTCAGGCCGAGGCCTGAGGACCAAGCCTGGCTCAAGTCGCACGCACCGCAAAGGCACACCAGTTGCAGACCCAAGGCTTGGATCAGCAAGAGGAATGCGCTGGTGGTGGCGGTCAGGAGCTTCACGGTGGCTCAGGTGTCCGAAATCGGACGCGTTGGGTCAAGTTAGCTGGATCTTGGGGCTGGCGCAAGGTTGGGGGGGCAGGGTCGAGCGTAGCTGGGCTGCGTAGGGTCCCAGACGTCGGGGGGCGCGCTGACATGGAAGAAGCCGCCGGCCAAGCCGCTGGTTCTCGGCAAGGTCAAGGCGGCCACCAAGCTGCACCGGCCCGTCGTCACAGGTGTCGCGGTCGGTTTCGCACCGGATCTGGTCGTCGAGGGCATCGCACAGGACCCGATCGGCGAGGCCTACGCCGAGGGGTACAACCGCCTGGATGGGTTCGCGGTGTTTCCGCTGCCAGCGCCGGTGGCAAAGCAGGCGGCGATTCGCGTCGCTGGGAAGAACTCGGACACCGGCAGCAACCCGCTTCGCAAAACCGCGCGAATCCAGTCAAACGCGCGTTCCTCGGCAGGATGGCGTGCGCCGCAACAACGCCGACAGGTGCGACGGACCTATCGTGACCACGCGCTGAAGGCAGCAAGATCAAGGCCTTCTCATGGGCCGAACAGGGGGCGTCGGCAGCATCGAACCGATGGTCGGGGTCCCGTATCCTGTTGTACACTGCACAATGGCCGCCTGCGGTGTTCGGTCTCGTCACCGCGACACAGCTCGGACGCCGCCTCGCCCGCAACACGTGCCGCCCACGGAGCGTTCCAACATGACCACCCTCGTCGCCGTCCACGACATCCCGGGTGATCATGCCCAGATCCTCTGGGACGTCGACGAAGCTAGCATTTCGCTGGAAGCCCACGCCGAGTTCCTCATCAGTCGCGTGCTTGCGTCGGGCTCGCTCGCACAGGCCGACTGGTTGCGCAACCACTACGGCGACAAGCGGATTCGCGACGTGCTCGTTGCGCCCGGGGGCGCGCGCCACCTCTCGGCCCGTGACGTGCAGTTCTGGTCCCTGATTCTGGGCATCGCGCAAGATCTGGCCGACCGGCTGATCGACGAGAAGCTCGCTTCGCCGTGGGGGAGGTGAACGATGACCCGCACGGCAGCCGCGTACACCGGGACTCTGCAGGCAAACCAACTCCGCGCCCTCCAGACGCTCGGCCCCGTTCTCTCCGCGCTGCGCTACCACCTTGCCGGCGGCGTCGGCATTGCGCTGCGGTACGGCCATCGACAGTCCGTGGACCTTGACTACTTCCGCATCCAGGCCGCGGGGGATGCTGGCAACGTCCTGCTACGCCTTGCGGCGGAAGTGCCCGAGTTGGTCGTGACGTCGCAGGAACCGGGCACGGTCAAGGCGCTGCTGTTCGGCGTCCAGATTTCGCTGTTCGACCATGCGATCCCGCTCCTCGCACCACCGGAAGCACTCGGCGAAACCGCGACATCAGTGGCAACCCCTCCGGATCTCATGGCCATGAAGCTGCTGGCGATCCAAAACCGCGGCGACAAGAAGGACTTCGTCGACCTCTTCACGCTCTTGACGGAAGGCGGAGAGGTGCTGACGAACGCGCTGGCGCACTACCAGAGGCGGTACCGCGGCGACCTGCTCTCCGTCGCGCGAGCCCTCGTCTACTTCCGCGACGCAGACAAGCAGCCGGACCTGCAACTGCTGAAGCCCCTCGAGTGGCCGAAGGTCAAGGCGTACTTCGTCCAGTCCGTCCTCGACTGGGAGCGCAGCCGGCCGAAGGCGCGGTGACGGCTGTCCGCAAGCGAGTACCGGCCGCGAACCACCTCATCCTCCGCGATACGCCAGTCTGACTTGCGATGCGGTGTCGCCAGACCAACCGCTCAGGGCTGGTTCGACGTACTGACCGAGACGATCACGGCTTGTCGTACACGCAACGCTGGTCGACGCAGCCCGGGTCGGGCGCCATGCACTTGGGGGTCGAGTAGCCGCACTGCGCGGCGTAGTCGGTGGCGACGCACAATTCTTGGTCCATAGCGGCCAGCTGGGTGGCGAACTCGCCGAGTCGGTCGGCGCGGATGGCGACGCCGCACGTGCCCTGACAAGCGGTGGTGGTGGAGGCATGCGCGCAGTCGCTGTCGACGGTGCAGGTGTTGGCGGCGTCGATCAGGCCGGCGAGCTTCTGGTCCAGCGCCGCCTTCATGTCCTCGCAGGTCGGCCCCTTGGCCCACGCGGTGCACATGCCGTCTTCGCACGCGACCTTGGGCTCCATGCAGCCGGGCGTGGCATAGCCGCAGTGGTCGGGATAGTTCGTCGCCTTGCACAGGGTTTCGTCAAGCGCCGCGAGGCCAGCTTGGAAATCGTCCTTGCGGGCGAAGTTCACGGCATAACCGCAGGTGCCCTGGCACGAGGTGTCGGCCCACACATGCACGCATTCACTCGACTTGTCGCAGGTCTGCGCGGTCGCCAGCAGCGCATTCACGCCGTCGTTCAGCGCCTGCATCGTCGCCTGACACGAGAACGCATCCGGGTCGGCATCGGACGGGTCTGTGTCCACTGCGGTCGAGTCGCCCGGCGTGGCGTCGGCAGGCGGCACATCCTGTGGCGGCGCCGCATCCGCGGGCGCGTCTGCCGGTGCCGCATCGGCTTCCGCATCAGCGGCGGTCATGTCGCTGGCCACGCCATCGGTCGGCGCGAGGCTGCTGTCGGCGACGTCGTTGGTCGTGGCCGGCGGGGCCGCCCCGTCCGACTGCTCGCAGGCCGCGAGCGCGACCACGGCAGCGAACGCAAGGGCGATGCGGGGAAAAGTGGAGGAAGGGCATGGGGTCGCGCGAGTCATGACGGCATCCTGGTAAGGGGTCCCCGGCAAGCCTACCGTTTCCCGCGCGCCGTGTCGTCGAGCCACCGTCACTCGACCACAGGTGCCGCCCCCGCCCCCCATATGCGCTAACTTTGCCGGAGTCCGCCGCCCCCGAAGTGAACTTCGCGGGCTA
>CAYURO010000003.1:0-233553 GCA_964447285.1 uncultured Enterobacteriaceae bacterium
GAACGGTAGACGCAGAAGACTTAAAATCTTCCAGCCTTACAGGCTATACGGGTTCGATTCCCGTTCCCGGCACTGCCAGAAACACCAAGTCAGCGAGGCGCGGCCGAGGTTCTGGCCGAGCGCAGCGCAGTGCTTCGGCGGTCGGCTAGAACAGGAACTCGATGTAGTGCACCGACGGCACCGGCACCATGCGCGTCAAGTGCAGCGACCCGTCGGTGACGTCGGCCAATCCCTGCTCAGGGAAGACGAAGCCCGACCACGAGAGCTTGCCGCCGTCCATGTAGGCCCAGCGGTAGCCGGCAGTCTTCAGGTCCGCGGGCAAGTTGTTGATCTGCAGGCGCAGCTGGTGCTCCAGGATGGCCGGCTCGCCCGGGTTGCCCACATCCATGTCGGAGATCAGCACGCGAATCATCCGCTTGCGGTCCTTTGTGACGGCCGGCATCTTCGAGTCGGTCACGCAGTCCGTGTCGGTTCCGGCTTCGTTCGTGCACTTCTCGCGGGTGGCCAGCAAGATCAGGCCCTTGTTGGGATTGCTGCTCTCCGTCCCTGAGGTCTTCAGCGGGTCCGGCCCGTGCAGGACCGACAGGCGCTGGCGGCGGGCCAGAAATCCCTCGTTGAACCAGAAGCTCTGCCAAGCGGCGGGCTTGAGGGAGCCGGCCGTGACAGACTGCGGCATGGTCTCAGACGCGTACCAAATCAGCGTGCTGTCCAAGGCCGTCTTCGCGAGTTCTTCGTTGGTGACGGTGCCTGCGGCGACGGTCGGGAACCGTACGGCGTTGCCAGAAACCGCCTCTGAAACCACGCCCTGCCACAGCGTCTTTGTTGCGGCGAAGAAGGCCCCGACCCACGCGGAGTACAGCGCCGGGTCCTGTGCGATGAACTCGGGCAGAACCGCGGACTTCGAGGGGCGAAGGTCGGTGACCCACAGCGGCACGATGACCGTTCCGTCGTTGCGGCATTTGTTGTCGGCGCCGCAGACCTCGCCGGCCAGGCAGGCGACGGGGCCGTTCGAGCAAAGGACGTTGGTACCCGAACACAGGTTGTTGGTGCAGGCCGCGCCGTTTGTGCACACCAGAGCCGCGTTGAAGCACTGTCGCAGCGAGTCTTCCTTCAGCAACTTCTTTTCAGCCGCGTAGTTGGCGACGGTCGTGGCGATCTTGTGGGCCTCGATCGGGCTGCCAGCTTCGATCTCGACCGACAGGTACGACAGCGCCACCCGCTTGCCCGGACTGAGGAAGTTCTTGGTCGGGTCCGCCATGAAATCGATGAAAGCGTAGAGCGGCGATCCGTTGAGCCCGAGTTCGCCCTGAATGACGACCGAAGGCCCAATCAGGTTGACGTCGTTGCCGGGAAGCGGGAACTCCTGACGCAGCTCGGTGGCGAAGTACACGTAGCCGTTGAGCCACTGCGCCATCGTTGCCGGCGTGAAACCGCCCGCGCCAAACGGGTCGCGGCCGTACTCGATGTTGAAGATGCTGGGCGAGCAGTCCCACGGGCGAGTCGTGCCTGCGGCAGCTTTGCAGGCGGATGTGTCGGCGTTTTTGCTGGGCAGCTCGCGGTCGTAGTAGCGCGCGACCTGCCGGACGACCTTGGCCCATTTGGCAGGATCGGCCATTCCTGTTCCCTTTTGCTGTCCGTTTTCGTAGACGCAGCTGCCCGAGCCGTCGCCAAGATCATACGCGGCCGTCCACAGCGGTACCGTGTTGGCTTCGCGCGCGGCCGCGAGCAGAGGCTGAAACGCGGTGAAGTTGAAGCTGGCCGTGAAGGTCTTGCCTCCGGCGTCCTCGTGAGCTGCGTTGCGGTTCGGGAAGATCCCCTGCAGCGTGGCGCCGCACCCATAGCCGACGGGGAGACGCGTCCAATAGGCGTGGAGGCTGCCGAAACTGGTCTTGGCAGTGGCGACGTCGAGCGGAACCGCCGCCAGCGGCACGCCGTTGACGCCGCGAAGACCGGCGACCTGAATGCCGTTCACGAGTGAGGACGGGTCCGCGGGGCAGGCCGCCAGCGTGCCGTCTCGCAACACGCACATGGATGCATCGACGACCACAGAGCGGTTTCGGGTCGCATTCGCCGTCGCGGGTAGCGTGACCGAGGCGTCCTCGATGCAACCCGGCAGGGCGAGCACCGCAGACAGGGAGGCCAGCAACACGCGAATGGCGGCTCGGGATGGGGTGCGCATGGGGTCCTTGGTGCCAGCCGTGGCTCGCGCTGGCCGTCGTGAAACCGGAGCCTTGCAGTATCCGCGATGCGCGCGAGAGGGGTCAAGCGAACCCGTCGACGCGGGACCGGTCAGCGGAAGCTGGCGATCGCCACGAAGCCGTGCGCCATCGACGAGGCGATGTCCAAGGTTCCGCCTGCCTTTGCCGCCAAAGCCGCTGCGATCGGCAGCCCAAGGCCAAGGTGGCCCTGACCCACGCGACGCAAAGTCCCGTGCGACGCCGCCAGCAAGTCTGCACAGCCAGGTCCATTGTCGCTGATGGTCAGCACCAGCCCGCTGCTGCGAATCAGGTCGATGCGGATCCAGGGAGGCTCGACCTCATCGTCGGCCTCGCGGTCGAGCAACTGCGCCGCATGGGCATCCAAGGCGTTCTGCACCAGCAACCAGATCAAGTGCACCCACTCAGCCTCGCCCAACCCCAGGGGCCGACGGGCCTGGGAGTCAACCGGACCCAGCGAAGACACCAGCGCGACCTGCGCGTGCTCGGTCGACTTCAGCAGCCACGTGTTCAACGCCGTGATCGTGAGGGGTCGCTCTGAGGACGACGCCGGCAGCGGCAGGAGCGCACTCTGCAACGTGTCGCGCGGACGCATCATCTGGGCCCTGAGGCGAGCCAGGCCCGCCGAGACGGAGGCATCGGGCACCTTCATCTGCATCAGGTCCACCAGCGAAATCCCCGCCACCATGCTGTTCGTGAGGTCGTGCGCCAACTTGCGCAGCATGGTGCTGAGCAGCTCGATGGTGGACCACGGCAGCGGCCTTACCCGCGCAACTTCAGGAATTTCTTCGGCGTGGTTCACCAGCGTCATCCTTGCGGTCGTTACGGCGCGCAGGTCTGGTCCAGACGCCACAACGCGCTCGACACCGTCGAGTCGGCTTCCAGCCCCGACCAGACGTACGACCGGCGTGGTTTCTCGATGTGCAAGGCCGTGGCGAGCATCAAGGCGCTGGGGGACGGCGAGACGGCGGTCGCGGCCAAGCGGGCGACGAAAGGCTGTGTGGCGCTGCAGCTGCCGACGTCGAACACCATCTGCACGCCGGCGACCAGCGGCTGGGCTGTCGTCGGGCCAGGGCAGGCCTGACCCAGGCTGTCGGTAGTCTCATTCACGCCAGACGGGACGGACATCCAGCCTCGGCCGCCCAGCGGGTCGAAAAGCATGGGATAGAACACCGGACCACCAAAGTATGGACGCAGCAGCTCCTGTTGCGGGGGCGCCACCGTGAAGTCGGCGTACGTCGGCAGGGGCATCGGCTGGAAGCCGGGCGTCTGCAGCGTTCGGGTGGTCCACAGCGTGGTGTCGACGTGACCGACACAGTCGAACTTCTTCAGCGTCACGATGTCCTTGCCGATTCCCGTGGGCTTGCCGTCCTGATCGAACAGGCGGAGCGAACCTGCCGCCAAGGCCAAGACATCGCGGTAGGGGTCATACAACGCGGTCGCCCCGTAGCGCGCGGCCGGCCGCTGGTTGCCGATCAGCTGAGCACCCAGATCGGTCCACACGAGCGTCGCAAGGTCGAACGCGAAGAACTCTTGGGTCTCCGAAGTCGCGTCGAAGCCGCCGAAGAGCAGCAGACGATTGCGAAGTGGATCAAGCACTTGGGTCGCTGCCGCAAGCGCCGGAGCCTTGGGCGAGGAAGCCACGGAGGTGACACCCGACTCGAGGTCGATGTGGGTTACCGTGGCAATGGGCGCCCAAGAGGCGTCGAGCACCCCGGCGGTCAGCAGCTTGCCCTCCCAAAGCCGAGCCACGTTCGCAACCGGCTGGCCAGCAACGACCGGCAGACCGCCTGCCAGCACCAGTCGGTCGGTCTTCACATCCATCGCGCCAATACCAAAGGCAGACGCGGGCGCCTGATCCGTGACGATCTGCCAGCCCTTGGCGTCGGTGTAGCACCATGCATCCGTTGCGGGCAGCAGCCGAGTTACGCTGCTGCCTTGCGTCGGCAGGTCGAACCGCAAGCCTGAGGTGATGCACAGCGCTTGTCGCTTGGTCGACCAGCCCGACACGTGCCCGATGCGGCCTACGGGAACCTTGCGGTCCAACCGGGCCGGGACGGCGTCGCTCGTCGACCACGACCACACATCCGACAGGCCGGAGCGAAGTAGAACAGCTCCCTGAGCGACGACGCGGTATCCGCCGGCGACGATCAGGGACTGGCTGGCCTGGTTCCACGCGCCCAAGCCGAACGAGCGCTGCGGAAGGTCTGGAATCGCGCCAAGACCGGTCGCTGCGGCAAACGAAAGCTGACCTCCCACCTGCGTGCCAATCAGGTGCGGCAGGTGCTGCCCGGCGCCGTTGTGGCCGCCGAAGACATGCAGCTGCCCTGCGTCGTCGATGGCACACTGTACCCCCGGAATCGTCACGGTGTTCTCGCCCGCGAGAGCGATCTGGGTGGCAACCGGAGTTGAGCCGTCACTTGGAATCTCCAGACGGTAGGCGCCGGACGGCGTGATCGCCCACGCGAACGAGCCATCAGGTGCTGCAGCGACACAATGCGCCTGCGCCGGCATCGGATCGCCGGACACACCCACCCAGCCGGGTATGCCATTCAGCGCGTGCCAGTACGGACTCGGCCCGGCCCCGGGGAACAGCAAGAGGACACGGCCTGCAGCTCCGCCTTTCAGCACCACGGCCTGCGCCGGGGGAGTGTTGGCCGTCGCAGCTCCCAGCGGGGGCAGCGCCGCGATGTAGGTGGCGGCCTGGCCCGCGCTGGCCTCTGCCCAACTGTTCGGATACTGGTAAGCCCACACCGACTGGGCCATCGTGCTGCCCGACCGGCCGCCGACGAGGATCAGTCGGCCGCCGTCCGCATCCCAGACCAAGGCCGCATCGACGCGAGGTCCCGGAGGCGCAGCAGTGGAGAGCTCCCACTGCGCGGGAGTGGGCGCCGACTGGGCGCTGCCGGACACATCCAGCGACCACAGATCGGCGCGGGCCACCAAGGTCTTCGCGCCGGGAACCTCGCCTCCGTACAGCCAGATCCTCTGCAACTGCGGGGAGAAAGCGGCCGACCACGAGGGGCGTGGCTGCGGAGCGCCGACCGACAGGTCGGTGAAGCCGGAGGCGAAGGGCAGGCCTGCACACACCGCCTCGGTGCCGTCGCTGGAGCAGGTCACGACGGGCGGGTTGGCCGGAAGGCCGCTCGGGCACATCACGGGCGAGAAGCCGCACTCACCACACGAGTTTCCGACGACCTTATCCTTGAATGTAAAGCCATTGTCGGTCGTGCCGTCGCAGTCGTCGTCCATGAGGTTGCAGGTCTCGGTCTTGGCCAGCGACTGCGAGCCGTTGGCCGCGGTGGAGCAGGTGACCACCTGATCGCTGCCGCACTCCACCACGCCGAAATCGGGGGTCAGGGCGCAGATGCCGGACGCCGTCTGGCAGGGCGAACCCAGCGGCAGGCCCCCGTAGGTCAGGTCCTCATCGGTCTCACCGTCGCAGTCGTTGTCCTTGGTGTCGCATAGCGCCTCGACGACCTGCCAGTCAGGCAGCCCGGGAGCCTGGCAGACGCAGCCGGTGCAGCCCAGCGCGAGTCCATGGGGCGTGGGGGCTGAGTTTGAGCAGACCACCTGAACCTGATTGATCTGGCCCGCGCACACGCCAGACGTGCACAGGGCTGACGCCGGCGGCAAGGCCGAGTCGGGAATGACGGGCGCCGAGTCGATGGCGTCGACCATGCAGTCTCCGTCGCTGTCCAGGGTGTTGCTTTGGGCGGCGTCGATGATGCCGTCTCCGTTTGAGTCCAAGGGGTGCTCGCTATCGGCTCCGATCTCGGTCACATCCGGTCTGCCGTCGCTGTCGGAGTCGGACGTGCTTGGGTCGAGTCCGAATTTGGCTTCGTAGGCGTTGGTCAGGCCGTCGTTGTCCATGTCGCCGTCTGCCGTGCGGCAGTATTGCTCGATGCAGACGCCTCCCTCGCAGGTCGAGCTGTCCTTGCACGAGGTGGTGCAGTAGCCCTGATAACAAACCCCGCTCGAGCACTCAGCAGTCTTTCCGCAGGTCGAGCCGAATCGGCGGCCACGTTCGGGCAAGCAGCCTTCGCAGCCAGATAGCAGCGAGGTGAGCAAGGACAGCAGGGTGAACGCGGCCATCGCAACCCCGCGAGAGCGGGTGCCCGGGGACCACGAATCAAGAGCGGGGAAGGCCATCTGGGATGCCTCGACAGGGCTGTGGGGAGTGGGTCCAAAGTGTAGCAAACGCAGCCCAAGGGCGGAAGGACGCAGCTTGGCCCGCCAATGGGGGGCGAGACAGTATCGAGGCGGTCTCGAGACCAGTCTCACCCCCCCCGTCGTTTCTGGAACATGCTGAAAGTAAACGTGTTTGATCTTGGCATGACCTTTGCTCCATGGTCCGGCGCGGCCGGCAGAAAACTGGACGCGGAGGAAGCCCGATGCTGGCAAAGGTCCTGAGTGCCGCCCTTGTGGGGGTCGATGCGCGTCCGGTCGAGGTCGAGTGCGACGTCTCGAACGGCTTCCCGGCGTTCGACACGGTGGGGCTGCCGGAGCTCTCGGTCCGCGAGGCCCGGGTCCGAGTCCGCAGCGCGATTCGCCACGCCGGCTTGCCGTTTCCGTTGCGCGTCATCTGCAACCTGGCGCCAGCCGACGTGCGCAAAGAGGGAACTTCGTTCGACCTTCCGGTTGCGCTGGCGGTTCTGGTGGCCGAGGGCGTCGTGCCGACGGCTGCGCTGGAGGGCTGGGTCGTCGTGGGCGAGCTCGCGCTGACGGGTGTGCTGCGGCCGGTCTGCGGCGTGCTGGCGGTGGCCGAGATGGCGCGGTCGCTGGGCCTGCGAGGCATCGTGTGTCCGGCAGAGAACGCGCGAGAGGCTGGCGTCGTGTCCGGCATCGAGGTCCGCGCCGCAGCGACGCTGACGGAGATGGTCGCGCTGCTGGGCAACAACGGCGAGTGGGCTCCGGTGCCGCCTCCGCTGACCGCCGAGCGTACCCAGAGTCGCCTGTGCTGGTCTGACGTGCGTGGGCACGCGGTGGCGAAGCGGGCGCTGGAGGTGGCGGCGGCGGGCGGCCACAACGTCCTGATGACGGGGACACCCGGTACCGGAAAGACGATGCTGGCCAGGCGGTTGCCGACGATCCTGCCCCCGCTGCACGCCGACGAAGCCATCGAGGTGACCAAGGTTTGGTCGGTAGCGGGGCTGTTGCCACACGGCACGGGCCTGCTGACGGAGCGGCCGTTTCGCGCACCCCACCACACGGCAAGTGCGTCGGCGCTGGTCGGCGGCGGGTCGATTCCGAAGCCGGGAGAGGTGTCGCTGGCGCACCGTGGCGTGCTGTTTCTGGACGAGTTGGCGGAGTTCCCTCGCTTTGTGCTCGAGACCCTGCGGCAGCCCATGGAGGACGGTACGGTCACGGTGACCCGTGCGCGGCAAGTCGCGCGGTTTCCGGCACAGTCGATGCTGGTGGCAGCGATGAACCCGTGTCCGTGCGGGCACTTGGGGTCGCAGCATCATCGTTGCACCTGCAGTCAGGTGTCGCTGGAGCGTTACCGCGCGCGGCTGAGTGGCCCCCTGCTGGACCGCATCGACCTGCAGATCCAACTGCAAGCGTTGCCTGCGGGGATGCTGCGCAACGCCTCGACTGGGGAGACGTCTGCGGTGGTCCAGCGTCGGGTCTGTGCTGCCCGTGACCTGCAGCTGGCGCGCTATGCCCCACACGGTGGCGGGACGAACGCGGTCGTACCGATGACGGTGCTGCGCCGGGTCAGTCCGCTGGAGCCTGAGGTTCACGATCTGCTGCTGCGCGCGCTGGAAGCGTTCGGCCTGTCGCCGCGGGCCCACGACCGGATCTGGCGGGTGGCGCGGACGATTGCGGACCTGGAAGGGGCGGCCGACGTCGGCTTCGATCATCTCTCAGAAGCTTTGCAATACAGGCACTTTGACGAGCCGGTGCGGGCAGCGGCCTGACCGGATGCGTGTGGACAGGACCCGGCATCGGCGGGGTCCGGGGGACGGATCTGCGCGACCGAGGGCGGTCGGGCGGGTAGCCCCGAAGAGGTACGGGAGGCGACATGGCAGAGAAGTTTGGCATCAAGGCGATCGACGACCTGATCAAGGCGATCGAGAAGGCGTTTGGGCGCGGCATCCTCATGCCGGCAGACGGTGACGTGGTGGAGCAGGTGGACGTGATCCCCACGGGGTCGTTCTCGCTGGACCGTGCACTGGGCATCGGCGGGCTGCCCAAGGGCCGAATCATCGAGATCTACGGGCCCGAAGCCAGCGGCAAGACCACCCTTGCGCTGTCGGCCATCGCCCAGGCGCAGAAGCAGGGGGCTGTCGCTGCGTTCATCGATGCAGAGCACGCGCTTGACCTCAAGTACGCCCGCGACCTCGGGATCGACTGCTCGCGGATGCTGCTGTCCCAGCCGGACTGCGGCGAGCAGGCGATGGACGTGGTCGAGGCGCTGGTCCGGTCGGGCCAGGTGGGCGTCGTGGTCGTGGACTCGGTCGCGGCGCTGACGCCCAAGGCCGAGATTGACGGCGAGATGGGCGACAACCACGTCGGTCTGCAAGCGCGGCTGATGAGTCGGGCGATGCGCAAGCTCGCGTCGCTGGCGCACCAGACGGGCACGACCCTCATCTTCATCAACCAGATCCGCATGAAGATCGGGGTGATGATGGGCAGTCCGGAGACGACCACCGGCGGCAACGCGCTGAAGTTCTACGCGAGTGTCCGGTTGGACGTCCGCCGCATCAGCTCGCTGAAGCGCGACGAGCAGGTCTACGGCAACCGCACCAAGATCAAGGTGGTCAAGAACAAGCTCGCGCCGCCCTTCCGCCAGTGCGAGGTCGACCTCGTCTTCGGTCAGGGTTTCCAGCGCGAGACCGAGGTGTTCGATCAGGCCGTCGCCGCGGGCGTACTGACCCGCAGCGGTGCCTTCTATCGGTTGGGTGACGAGCTGGTGGGGCAGGGCCGCGACCGCGCGGTCGCCGAGCTCAAGGCGCGTCCGGACCTGTGTGAGCGACTGGTCGTGCAGCTGGGCGACACGCCGGTCGAGCTGACGGCAGAACTGGAGGAAGCGGCGTGATCGCAACGGTTTCCAGTGTTCATGGACTGCCGTGGGGGCAGTCAAGTTACGGGACGTGGTTCCCGATTCAAAAGGAGAAACAGATGGCGGATCTCAACAAGGTGCTGTTGATTGGCAACGTGGGCGCCAAGCCCGAGCTGCGCAAGACCAAGGAAGGCGAGGGTGTCGTGCGAATTCGCGTGGCCACGTCGCACAACGTTCAGGGGGACGGCCAGCTCGAGAAGGACACTGAGTGGCACACCGTGGTCGCCTTCGGTCGTCAGGCCGAGGTCTGTGCCGAGTTCCTGGACAAGGGCCGTCAGGTCTACGTCGAGGGGTCGCTGCGCAGCCACGCGTGGAAGGACAAGGAGGGCAACGAGCACATCGACCGCGAGGTGCGGGCGCATCAGGTTCACTTCCTGGGCTCGCCCAAGTCCGCGTCGAGCAACGCTCAGCCGCAGGCGCTGGCCCAGGCCTAGTGTCGCGTGGACGGGCCGGTCGCGACCCGGGCGGGAAGGGACCGGACTTCCGGCGGTCGAGGGCGGCGCTCCGCAGTGGGGCGTCGTCGTCGGCCGCCGGCGTTTTTGGTGCAACGAGGGGAAGCTGCGTGAATGCCAAGGGGTGCGTCAGCCCGCAGACAGCTTTTGTCCCGGAGCTGGCAGGGGACCCGCCTTGCCAAACAGGCTGCGAGGTGGGTTGAAGTAGCCGAAGCGCAGGTGTGGGAAGCGACGTCGCAGCTCCGCCACGGCTGCCGGGATACCCATCGGTTGGTCTACAGCGCCTTCGGGAAGGATGCGCAGGTACAACTCGGGGTCGATGTTCAGGTTGCGCAGTTGCACCAGCTTGACGCCGGCCTGTTCGATGAAGCGGCTGACGGCGTCGATCTCAGCGGGAGAGTCGGTTACGCCGGGGAACACGAAGTAGTTCAAGCTGACATACCTGCCGCGCCTCGACATCTCTTGCGCGGACTGCAGGACGTGGTCGAACGTGTAGCCGCGCGGCCTGTAATACGCCGCGTACAGGTCGGGGCGTGCCGAGCTCATGCTGACCCGGATCGAGTCCAGACCCGCGTCAGCCAAGCGAGCCACGATGTTGGGCAAGCTCGCGTTGCTGTTCAGATTCACCACGCCGTTGGTCGTCCGCTGGCGGATGCCCCGGATCGTGTCCTCCAGCACCTTGGGCTGCATCAAGGGCTCGCCCTCGCACCCCTGACCGAAGCTGACCACGCCATCGGGCACGCGCTGCAGATGCGTGACCGCCACTTCAATGAGGTCGGCGGCGACAGCGGGGACCTTCAGCCGTTCGTGGTTGGCCTCGAACGTGCTGTCGGTCTGGTCCGAGATGCAGCCCACGCAAGCGGCGTTGCAGCGGTTGGCGGCCGGCAACGGTGCCTCCCAGCGTTCCAGAAAGAAGTTCTGCGCGGCGCGACAGCCGTACACCAGCGCACAGTGCTCTAGATGACGCACGGTGGCGTTGGTCGGATACGTGCCGCGGAACACCTGAACCTTGTTCTCGATCTCGGCCTTGTCGAACCGATAGGGGTCCTGCCTTTTGTCAGCATCGACACGCATCGCCGCCGCGCAGAACCGTCCGTTCAGCCACCCGACCGCCGTGTAGGCGTATAGCGTCAAGTCGGGCGCTCCCTCCAGCGTCTCGTAACCCGGGTGCAGCAACCGCAGATACGCCGGCGCCACGAACGCGCTGACGGCTTGCAAGATGCCGGTCTCCGCGTCGCCCTCGACCTCGACCAGCTCGTCCTCCTCCACGTCGACGGCGAGTGGCCGGCGACCGGGTAGCACGAACATGTCGCTGCCACGGGGAAGCGGGATCAGCTCTTCGAGGTACGGGCGGCGCAACACCTCACCATCCCAAGCGACCATGGCCAAGTAGGGGTGCTCAAAGATGTTGCCGCACGAGTCGGCAACGACGGCGCGGGGATAGGCGTCGGTTGGGGCCAAGGACAAGTGAAGCTCCTGAAACGGCTAGAACTTCACCTGGGCGTTCACCAGCACATTGAAGTCGGCGGGCTTGCCCAAACTCGCGCCCGAAGTATTGGCGTCCTGAACCAGCGGCAGTTGCACGCCCGCGCCCACCTGAACCGGGCCGAGGTAGCTGCGCAGGCCAGCGGTCGCCAAAAACACGTTGTCCATTGCCGCGGCGTTGCTGATGTTCATCAGGCCGTCCAACTCGAGCGACAGGCCGACAAAGCCGAAGTCCGCCAGCAGGCCGCCGCCGTAGTTCAGGTAGGACACGTCGGGCTTGGCACGGTCACCTTGGTACAACATCTGCACGTACTCGGCGCGCAGGGTCACGTCGAAGATCGCGAGGTCGCCGCCGATGACGGCGTAGGGCGCAACCGTCATGTAGTCGTGCAGGTAACGCGGGCTGGCCAGCACGTTCGACAGCGAGATGGTGCCGGCGTCCAGGGTTGCCGTTGGCAGCCAGCTGGAGAGACCCACGGTCCAACCGAAAGCCCCGCCCGACAGGCCGTACGAGTCGCCTGTCTGCAAGTCGACTCCCACGTTACCCATTTCGAATGAAGCATCGAGCCCATCGGCTTGGAACCCGGCCAGCGGCACGGTCGCCGTCACCGACACGGGGGCCAAGTTCAGCGTGACGAAAGGTTCGAGGCTGAAGGTCAGGGTCTTCTTGGGCTGCTTGTAGATGTCGATGATGTCCAAGGCCTTCTCGATCGTTGCGAGCTTGGTCGTGTCCACTTGGTCGATCGCCGTCGCTTGCTCAGGCGTCAGGGTCTGGCCGTTGGCGGCGGCCTGCTCCTTCAGCAGCGCCTTGAACTTGTCGACGTCATTGATGACCTTCTTCAGCTCGGCGGTGTCGACCTGCTCCAGCAGACCGATGACCACTGCGGCCTCCGGGTTCTTCTTGACCTGATCGTCGATCGCGGTCTGCACGGCCGACTGCACGATGGCCTCGACGGGGGCGATCTGAAAGCGCGCGCCTGCGGTAAACAGACGGTCGCTGGAGGAGTGCTTGATCGTGCGGCCAACAAACAGGTCGCCGTTGTTGAACGGGTCCGCCTGTGCGGGTACGCCCAGCAAGCAACCCGCGGCGAGGGAAAGCCCCGTCAGGGACGTCCAGAGCGCGGAACGACGGGCAGGGGACGAAAAGGTCAGCCGGTTCATGGAGTTCCCTGTGACAAAGTCGGTGCGTCCGTCGGCGCACCTTGCGCCTCGCGAACCGATAAGGGGTCCGCTCATGTTACGGGCCACCCGACATTTCGGCAACTTTGGTCGATCAGCATCCCTTCGTCAGTCCCGATCACGGTTGCGTGCAAACATACCCGCATTGGTCAGCGGTCCTCACCTGCCGTATCATTCCGCGCTTGTCCGCCGGTCTTCCGCCGTCCGGATCGCCGCCGCGCCTTTTCCTGGAGCCGCATGGTCCCGAGCGACCCCGAGCACGACCTCTCCGTGGTAAGCCCGGTTGCGGCGTCGTCCAACCCATCTCGCAGTAAGCTGTTTGGTTTGGAGGATCTGGCCTTCGTCGCTCTGCTGACGGCGCTGGTCGGGCTGGCGTTGGTCCCCTTGTGGATCGTCGACATTGTGCCGCTTGTCGATGAGGGCTCGCACCTGCACCTGATCCGGCTGCTGCACGAATACGACACGAATGCGCTGGTCCGGCACCACTACATCCGCGTCGACGCGATTGTCCCCTACCTGTCGTACTACCAGCTGGTCGATTGGCTCTCCTGGCTCAGGCCCGACGGCTGGTTTCTGCCGCTGACCGACATCGAGTGGGCGAACAAGATCGTGTTGACCACGTGCTTGGTCTCCCTGCCGCTGTCCGCACTGACGCTGCTGCGGGCGGCGGGTCACTCGCGCTGGTTGGTCCTTGGCGTGGTGCCGTGGATTCTGAACGCCGACTTCTTTATGGGCTTCTTAAACTACCTGATGTCCATGCCGATTTTCTTCTGGCTGCTGGCCGCGTACTTGCGGTTCCTGCGTCGGCCGGGATGGGGCAGGGCGGCGCTGGTTGCGGGGTTGATGGCGGCGCTGGCGGTCACCCACTACCTGCTCTGGAGCGTGAGTCTTGCCCTGCTGCCGGCGCTGGGCTTGCTGTTCGGTGTGCGCAACGGCTGGAAAGCGACGCTGTGGTGGCCGATCCGCGATGGGCTGCTTGGCGTGCCGTCGGTGGCGCTGCTGGCTCCTTGGTTCTTGAAATACTTCGTTTTTGCCCAGGGCGTGACGACCAGCGATCAGGTGGTTCACACCGAGCAAAAGCTCGCGCAGATCTATGGCGGCGAACACTTGGGACCCATCGACAATGTCCGGTTGTTCGCCAGCCGCATGTTTGACTCGATCGGAGCCCCCGAGGCGCCGATGAGCCTGCTTGCGCGACCCGGCGAGCTGGTCACGGTGGTCTGGGTCCTCGCGTTCCTGCTGTGGGTGCTGGGTGCCGTCCGGTCGAAGGCACCGGCAGCGGCGGACGGCCGTGGCCTCCAGAAGTACGCGATTTCCGGCACGTCGTTCCTGGGCTACGTGCTCGCGCTGGTCGTATTCGCGTATTTCGCCTTCCCCAAGCACCTGATCAAGCCGATCTGGTTGTGGGGCGTGAACTTCCGCTTGGTCGAGGTCATCGGCGTGCTGGCGGTCGTGGCGCTGCCGGTCTGTCCGTTGCGGCCCGACGGTGTGAAGCGCTGGGGCGTGCGGCTGGGATTGGTGCTGATGATCGGCGCGACGGTCGGCATGAGCCTTGCCACCGCCACGGCCTTCCGCGCTGCCCGCGCAGAGATCGGACCTGCCCGCGAGGCGCTGGGCGTGATTCCTCCCGGCAAGCACGTGCTGACGCTGCGGCGCAACATGTGGGGAAAGAACCTGCGCTTCAACATCTTTCACAACGTCACCGAGTTCTACGCCGTGCTGCGCGGGGGCTATGTGCCGTACTCGTTTGCCGACACCAGCTCCAAGCCGATCGTCGTGAACAAGGAGACTGCGCTGCCGTCGCCGCCGTGGAACGCGTCGGACCAGTTCTCGTTCCGATGGCACGGGCGGTTTTACGACTATCTGGTGCTGTTCGACCTTCCGGACGACGCCTTTGCGGCTGAGCTGCCCAAGCAACTGACCGTCGTGTATGACCGTGGCCCCTGGAAGGTTCTGCGCAATCCCGCCCCTGACGAGTATCCGGAACCGTCCGATGGGGTGATGGCCCAGCGCGCCGCGGTTCAGGCCAGCCGCGCCGCACGGGACCGACTGGCGACATGTGCGCTGGCCGAAGCCGGGATGCCGTTCACGCCCCCCTCGCCGGTCGACGAGTGGATGGGCGCGGTGTGGTCGCTGCCGTGGGGGTTTCCGCATCCCGCGGTCGTGTTGCCGTTGGGCTGGCCGCGGCGTTGCGGCCTTGTCCCTTGGGACCCAGCCCCGTGGGTGCGGACGTTTCGCCCGACGCCGATGCGCGGCTTGCTGCCGCCGGGGATGGTGTTGCCGTCGCGCTTGGGACCGCAAGGTGGGCAGCCCGGCCGACCGTCGCTGCGCCCAATGCCCTGAAGCGGCAGGGACTTACATCAGGTCGTCGTGGCCACTGGCGCGGAACACCTTGCCGGCGTTCTTGCACTCTTGCCGCGCGGCATACTCCAGGTGCTTCAGCTTGATCGGCGATTCGTCGGCCGCAGCTTGATACGCGCCTCGCAGCACCGCGTTCTTGATGTGGCCGCCCGACAGCTCGAACCGCTCGCCCAGCTCGTCCCAGTCCAGATCCGGGTCGACGGGGCAGGCAGACGGCATCAGCTGGCGCCAGATTCTGGCGCGTGAATCGGCTTCGGGGAACGGAAAGTGGATCTTGAAGCCGATGCGCCGCTGGAACGCCTTGTCGATGTTCTTTTCCAGGTTGGTCGTCAGGATGACGATGCCTTCGAAGTTCTCGATCTCCTGCAACAACATGTTGGTCGCCATGTTGCTGTAGCGGTCGACGCTGGAGTCCACCTTGGTTCGACTGGCAAACAGCGAGTCGGCCTCGTCGAACAGCAGGATGCCGTGCGAGGCGCGCGCGGTCTCGAAGATCTTCTCGATGTTCTGCTCAGTTTCGCCGATCCACTTGGACACGACCCGCGGGATCGAGATTTGGAACAGCTGCTGGTCCATCTCGTTCGCAAGGATCGTCGCGCACAGCGTCTTGCCGGTGCCCGGCTCACCAGAGAACAGCGCGACCAAGCCCTTGCCGGTCGACATGCGGGCATTGAAGCCCCAGTTGTACATGACCTGACCGCGGAACTTGGCGGCGGTGAACATCTCCTGGATGTCGTCTTCGACCTCTTTGGGCACGATCAGGTCGGCCAACGTCAGGCCGACCTTCCGCCGCACCGCGTACTCGTCCAGGCTGGCGCGGATCTGGTCGTGGCAGGCCTTGCGCAGCATTTCGTGGGTGATCTGCGGCTGCTCGGGGTTGGCGGTATACGCCCGATTGACGGCGACTTGCATCGCGTTGCGAATCAGCGCGCCCTGGAACGTGTAGATGCCAGCCAGCGCGGCGACGTCGCAGTCTGGCGCGAACTCGACGCCCTTGGGCAGATGCCGGTGGAAGATGCGCGTGCGGTCGGCCGCCGCCGGGGTGTCGAGGATCAGGCGCTGCAGGACGAAGCGGTCGAGGTTGCTGTCGAGGGAACTCGAGTCGCGTGCCGTCAGCAGCGTAATGCCGGGATGCTGCCGCAGCAGGTCCTGCACGTCTCCGACGCGCGGGGCCCCCTTGGCAAGCAGTCCGTCGACTCCGTCGAGCACCAGCACGGCATCGGCCAGCCGGGACTGATCGAGGGCGCTGTACATGTTGCGCTGGAAGGCCTCGTCCGGCATGTCGGTCAGACGCGCGGCGTCGAGTTCGAGGACGGGTTTGCCCAAATGATGCGACAACGCGTGGATCAGCATCGACTTTCCGACGCCCGGCGGCCCGGAAATTTCGGCGATCAGGCCGTTGGGCAGCGCGAACGGGGATGTGTCGGTTCGGTACACTTGTCGTCGCGCGTGCTGCTCCAGCAGCCCCAGCATCGCATCCAGCTCGCCTGCGGGCAGCACCACGTCGTCCAGTGTCAGCGTCGGGCGCGTAAACGTCGCCAAGCCCGCCATCGACGTGTCGAGCATGCCCGTCTCGCCGAGCAGCAGCTGCATGACGCGGGTTGCCGGAATCACCTCGTAGGCCAGCAGGTTGTCGCTGCCGCCGTCGCGGGGCTTGTCGAGCGACGTCAGACGCGCGCGGCGCAACGGTCCTTCGGGGGCGAAGCGGGTGCGGAAGGCCAGACGCTCGATCGGATCGTTGACCAGGAACTCCAAGCACAACCGCACGTCGATGAAATTCGCGAGCAGGTTGTCGTTGAAGCGGGCAATGGCATCGCGGATCTCGACGTCGATATGCGGGGCGACCGACAGAATCAGGATGTCGCGGTCCAGCTCATCCAACTCGGCTTGGCGCGCCAGGATTTCGAGCGGAAGGGTGATGCCGGCGGCAGTGGCCTCGATCTCGATCGCAGCAAGTTCCTCGGCGACGTGACCGACCTCAATCTGCGTGGGCTCGACCGACAGGATGGCTTCTTCCTCGGTCAAGCCTGCAGCGCGTGCCTGACGCACCTGTGTGGCCATGACCAAGCGTATCCGCATGTGGCGACACGCGGTGGCCAACCACTTCAGGCAAAGCTGGGTGCGGGCTGCGGGATCGGGTTCACCGGAAACAGGCGGGTGGGCGGCGGCGCGACGAGCCATACGGACCTCCGAACGGGACGCGGCGAGCGTACCACACGTCGGCGAAAAAGCGCGCGAGCGGCCGAGGTGCAGGCGCGCGCCCGGGCAGGTTCCCGAACGGTGCTGCCCACGTGGAGGGCGTCGGGCTGGCAAAGCGGGCGTCCTGTCGTACAGTTTGCGGCGCCCCAACCCGCTCTCATCTTGGGCGACCCGTTCGAACGTACCGCCAGGGAGTCCTGACCATGCACGACATCGGAACCGCGCTGCTCTATGTGGCGTTCGTCGCGACGCTGGCGACCGCCTTGACCGGCCTCGCGGGAGCCTGGTTGCGCTCGCCGGGCCTGTTGGCGGCCGCGCGACACGGTCTGGTCGGTTCGTGGCTGGTGTTTCTCGCCATGGGCGCGGCCCTGATCTACGGCCTGGTCACCCACGACTTCGACAACAAATACATCGCCGCCTACACCGACTCGGACATGCCGATGGCGTACCTGCTGGCGGGTTTCTGGGGCGGAGAGAAGGGCGCGCTGCTGTTCTGGACGACCTCGCTGACCACGTTCTCGGTCTGGGCAGTCCTGCGCAACCGCTCGCAGTCTCAGGTGTTTCTCGGCTACGTCACGTCGTTTCTCGCGCTGGCTGCGTTCTTCTTCGTGGTGCTGATGGTGTTCGAGTCCAACCCTTTCGAGACCTTTCTGGCAGGAGCGGGACCTGACGACGGCAAGGGCATGAACCCGCTGCTGCAGAATCCACTGATGGCGATCCACCCCCCGTCGCTGCTGACAGGCTACATCGCGTTCACGGTGCCGTATGCCTTTGGTCTCGCGGCCTTGATCACGGGACAGCTGGATTCGCAGTGGCTGCGGGACACCCGGACGTGGACGCTGGTGTCGTGGCTGTTCCTGTCTCTGGGACTGATCCTGGGCGGTGCGTGGGCGTATGAAGAACTGGGTTGGGGCGGATTCTGGATGTGGGATCCGGTCGAGAACGCGGGCCTGATTCCGTGGTTCACCGCGACCGCATTCTTGCACTCGGTGATGATCCAGGAACGCCGCAACATGCTGAAGCGCTGGAACGCTGTGCTGGTGAGCCTGACGTTTTTGCTGACGATTTTTGGCACCTTCCTGACGCGCTCGCAGCTGATCGACTCGGTGCACGCGTTTGCCGATTCGACGCTGGCCATCTACTTCATCTGGTACATGGGCTTCATCGCGGTCGTTTCGATCGCCGCCCTTGCGTGGCGGTGGAAAGAGCTTCGATCCGACGCTGAACTCGACAGCCTGATGAGTCGCGAGTCGTTCTTCATCCTCAACAACGTCCTGTTGGTCGGCTGCGCGTTCGTCGTCGCTTGGGGCACGCTGTTCTCGCAGATCTCCGAAGCCAAGGCTGTTCAGAACCTCTACAACTTCTTCGTCAACGCCGTCGGTGCGGTGGGTATCCACATGGAGCCGATGACGCAGGGCGTGCAGCTGGGCGAGCCGTGGTTCAACCGCGTCATGACTCCGCTGGGCCTGCTGCTGCTGGTGCTGACCGGCATTGGGCCGCTGATCTCTTGGCGACGTGCCACCCGCAAGAACTTCGAGCGCAACTTCCGCCGTCCGGTGGTCGGCAGTTCGCTCTCTACGCTGGTGTTGGTCGGGATCTGGGCCGGCAACCAGATCAGTGGCCGTATGCAGTGGGACAGACTCGATTTTTCCTCCGCCGTGCTGAAGCTGGTCGACGGCCTGGGTGGCACCGACTTGTACGGCTTCGTGTCGGTGTGGTTCGGCATGTTCGTCGCGTGGACGATTGCGATCGAGTTTCACGTGGGCGCCCGCGCGCGCCAGAAGATCCACGGCAGCCCGTACCTCGTGTCGCTCGTGCTCCTGACGCTGCGCAACAAGCGGCGCTATGGTGGCTACATCGTGCACTTGGGCGTGGTGTTCTGCTTCTTGGCCTTTACGGGGAACGCCTACCGCATCTACGAACCCGAAGTTGCGCTGCATCCCGGCGACAAGAAGGACATCGGCGACTACTCGCTGCTGTACACGGGGTCCATCGACCGATACGAACCCGATGGTGCCTATGCGTACACGCACGCCACTGTGATCGCCGTGGACCGTGACAGTCAGGTCTCCGACGCCAAGGTCGCTGAGGTCGCGGCAATGGCGCGCAAGACCAGAGCCAAGGTCTCGGCTCAGGCAGTCCCAGGAACCCCTCGCGTCTCCCTGATCTTCGACGACGCGCTGGTCGGCCGCCGGTTTGCTGCGCGTCAGTTCGCCGGTCGGTTGGGTGAGCAGATCAAGATCGTGGGGCCTGACGCCAAAGACCCGCGCGTGCTCCACATGACGTTGGGCGAAGAGATTGCCGCGGTGGCTGAGGTCGTGCCGCAGGCGGTGATGAAGGTGTTTGGCGATGTCCGCGAGTACGGCAAGGAGCGCGCCCCCTCTCCCGTCGAGGTACGGACGGTGCCGGGGCAGCCGGGCTTTGATCTCGTGTTCATCGACAAGGCCGAGCTCGACCGGTTCGCGGCGGATCTGAAGGCGGGGCCGTGGCCTGGGTTGCTGCACGCCGCGGTCAATTCCAAGGTCCAGCTGGTCAAGGGGGTGCAGGTCGACGTGGTTCCTGAGGGCGTCGGCGATGTGCTGTATCCAGAGGCGCGCTTCTACAAGAAGCATTCGTCACCCACGACGGAAGTGGCCATCAAGTCGACGTTTTCGCATGACCTGTACTTGGCGATGCGTCCGGCGCAGGGGCAGCGGTACATCAACCTGCTCGCCGTCGTGTTTCCCTTCGTCTCGTTTCTATGGTTGGGGGCCATCGTGATGCTGTTCGGGGCCTTCGTGGCGTTGATCCCCGCGCGTCAGGCGACCGTGACTCCTCGCGAGGACCCCACCACCGGTCCCGCTGCATGACGCAAAGAAGCAGACACCTTTACGTTTCTTCCCATGTTCGAGCCGCCCGGGTCCCCTGCGGTTTCGCGCATCGTCCGGCCGCCAATCTGCGCTTCCGTGGCGGTTGCGAGGTCTGGTTCTCCGGAGTGCCGCTTGCCTAGCCGCCCGGGAATGGCGACCCTATACGTTTGCGGCCGCTGCCGCCTGCTTGTCGTTCGATCTGGAGGCCCTGACATGACCCCGCGCGCTTCTCATCGTGCGTTCGCCTTTGCGTTCGCCGTTCTCCTGCTCGCCTCGTGCGGCACCGACGCCGTGATCGAGGGTCCCGGAAGCGTGAATGACCCCGACACGCTGGATGACGGGGCAGTCTTGGGCGACGCAGCGCTCGACGCAACGGACCAGCCCGACGCTGCTGAGGATGCGGTCGACGCCGTCGCCGACGTGATTGACGTGACGCCGGTCGGGTGCTCAGTGGCGGCCGATTGCGTGGGAAGTGCTGGACTGTGCCGCGCTTTCGTTTGCATGCAAGGCGAATGTCTGACCGAACCCGTGATCGACGGCGAGCCCTGTGACGACGGCAACGCCTGTACGGAAGGGTCGATCTGCGCGACGGGCCAATGTGTCGGAGGCACCGGCGTGTGTGCCTGCGAGGCGGACGGAGACTGTAACGACGGCAACGCCTGCACGGTCGACAGCTGTGACCCGCTCGATTCTGTCTGCACCTTCGTGGTCCAGGCGGGGGCGGCTTGCGATGACGCTGACGTCTGTACGGTGGGCGAGTCGTGCGGGGCAAACGGTGCCTGCGTGGCCAATAGCCAGGTCGCGTGTGACGACGGAAACCCTTGTACCACGGACACTTGTGATGCTGCGACCGGCGGCTGCATGTACGCCGGCGGAGCATCTGGCGCCTGCAGTGACGGCAATCCCTGCACCGAGGGCGACGCGTGCAAGGCCGGCAAGTGTCAAGCGGGCGCGGCCAAGGCCTGCAACGACGGCAACCCGTGTACGACGGACAGCTGCGATGCCGCCACCGGCACCTGTCAGAACGTCGAATTCACTGGACCGTGCGACGACGGAAGTGCCTGCACGTCCGGCGATTCCTGTCAGACGGGAAAGTGCCTGTCCGGCACTCCCTTGCTGTGCAACGACGGCAACCCCTGCACTGACGACCTGTGCGCGGCTGCGAGCGGCTGCATCACCCAGCCCAATGTGGCTGCGTGCTCGGATGCGGCGAAGTGCCTCAGCGGTGCTTGTTCGGCAGGTGCGTGCCAGTTGAACGGCGCCACCGGCTGCGACGACAACAACGCCTGCACTTCCGACGTATGCCAGAACGGCCAGTGCCTTCACACACCCATCGGCAACGGCACCCTCTGCTCGACCATCGACCTCTGCTTCGAGTCCGCAGCGTGCCAAGCGGGCGTCTGCACTCCGCAAAAGGCGCTGGACTGCAGCGACGCCAATGCCTGCACGCTCGACGCGTGCGACCCGCTGAAGGGCTGCGTGTGGAAGTCCACGACCGGCTCTTGCGATGACGGCAACGCTTGCACCGTCGGAGAGAACTGCGCGCTGGGCAAGTGCGGCGGTGGTGCGACCCTCGACCCCAAGACCGCTTGCGAGGACGGCAACCCCTGTACCACCGCAACCTGCGACCCCAAGGCCGGGTGCCAGCAGCAGAATGCATCGGGTGCGGCGTGCGACGATGGCAACCTGTGCACGCTGGGGGACACCTGTCAGGCGGGCAAGTGCCTGCCGGGTGCAGCCTCCAAGTGTGACGACGGCAAGCCTTGCACCGCAGACAGCTGCGACGCCACGACGGGCGCCTGCGCGTCCGTGCCCCAGCCCGAAGGTGCGCCGTGCGACGACGGCAACGGCTGCACGACCACAAGCACTTGCGGTGGCGGCGTCTGTGTCGGCTCCGGTGCCAAGGTGTGCGACGACGGCCTGCCCTGCACCAAGGACGCCTGCGACCCGTTGACGGGCGGTTGCGTGACTTCGGCGGGCGACGGTCTGCCATGCAATGACGGCAACGCGTGCACGACCAACGATGCCTGTCTGGGCGTCACCTGTGCGGGCGGACCGGCCCAGGTTTGCAACGACGGCGACCCGTGCACGGCCGACAGCTGCGCGCCCGCTACCGGGTGCACCTCAACGCCGATTGCCGGCTGCGCCGGGTGCAAGTCGTCGTCCGACTGCAACGACAACAGCACTTGCACAACGGACGCTTGCGACCCGGCGACCGCGAAGTGCACCTTCACTCCCAAGATCGGCGCTTGCGATGCCGGCGACCCGTGCACCTATGGCGACCAGTGTCAGGCCGGGGTATGCGTGAAGGGCGTGGCATTGAAGTGCGACGACGGCAACGCGTGCACGCTTGACTCTTGCGACCCCGCGACCGGCAAGTGTGCGGCGACTCCGGTGGCCAACGGTACGGCGTGCTCCGACGGCCTTGCCTGCACGACCGGCGACGTCTGTCAGGCTGGCAAGTGCAAGCCCGCCGTCGTGGACTGCCCGCTGTACAAGGAGACGTTTGAGTGCGGCACCGGTGCTCAGGGCTGGACGCTCGACAAGCCCCAGAACAAGAAGGTGATCTGGGCCGTGGACCAGACACCTGCCGTCCCCAACAGCGCGTCCTACGGCTGTACGCTGAACTTCAACAACGGCACCAACTATTGCGACAAGCAGGGCGGCGGCTGCCAGGACCCGACCGGACAGGCCACTTCGCCCACGATCGACGCGAGCAGCGCCTTCGGCTCGCTCAGGCTGAAGTTCAACGCTTGGTACCAACTCGACACTGGCGGTATGGCGACGAACTCGGATCTGCCGCGCATCCGCCTCCGCGATCAGGACACCAACCAAGTGGTCCAGACGATCAACTTGTCCAAGTCCTCGCAGAACATGGCGACTTGGCGGACTCTCGAGATCGCGATCCCCGATCTGGCGGGCCGCAAGTTCCGGATCGAGCTCGAATTGCAGAACGCCTGGGGCTCTGGCGGCAACCAGGGTGCGGGCTGGTTCATGGACAATGTGGTCGTCGACCAACTGCCCGCGGCCGAGAACTGCTCAGACGGACTCGACAACGACGGCAACGGCAAGACCGACTGCGAGGACCCCTTCTGCATCGCCGCTTCCGTGTGCACGGAGGACTGCGGCAACGGTATCGACGACGACTTCAACGACCAGATCGACTGCGCCGACACCAAGTGCGCGGGCTCGACAGAGTGCCTGCCCTCGCTGGCCAAGTGGGACTTTGACTGCATCGACACCGGCTGGATCTTCAGCGATGGCGCCAACGGAGTCAGTTGGGCCATCGACGGCACGCCTGCAGCGGTCAAGCCCTACACCGGACTGTGCATGTTGAACTACAACAATGGTCAGGACTATTGTGGGGTTGCGAGCTGCAGCGGCTTCAGCAACTGGTCGGCCGGCACAGCGACGCTGCAGACCGAGGCAGACGCGACCGGTTACAAGACCGTGATTCTGGGCCTGCGCAGCTATTTGGATGTAGACAACAGCGACCAGGAAGACCGGTCGTTCGTTCAGGTCTCGACCGACAACTTCAAGGGCTGCTGCGGGGCCACCAACCAGTGCAGTCAGACCTCGCCCAACGGCTGCAACACCGCGGGAACGCAGACGTTCGAGCTCGACAAAGCGACGCAGCAGCAGTGGACCAAGGTCGAGACCGACATCAGCAAGTTCGCAGGCCAGAAGTTCAAGATCCGCTTCCGCTTCAACTCCGTGTCCGGCACCAACAACGACAACCCCGGCTGGTTCGTCGACGATGTGCGCGTCTACGGCAAGTAGCCCCCAAGCACGCGCTCGTGGCACGCCGCGGCGTTTCCGGGTAGCCTCCCGCAAGGACGCCGAAAGTCGCGTCCGCGAGGTGGCATGACGGTTCAGGACACCACCCACGCCGAGCTCGTTTTGGGCATCGACCCTGGCTCACGCTACATGGGCTGGGCGGTACTGGGATCCGTCGGCACGCGCGTGCAGCGGGTCGACAGCGGTGTGCTGGCAGTCGTGAACGAAAGCGACTTGCCGCAACGCTTGGGGCGCCTGCTCGACGAGCTCGAGGGTTTGTTCGCGCGTTTCGCCGTCACCGCGCTGGCCATCGAGGCCGCGTTCGTGAAGGACAACCCCCGGACGGCGCTGGTGCTGGGTCAGGCGCGTGGGTTGCCCATCGCCTTGGCGGCGCGCAAGGGCTTGCCGGTGCACGAGTATCCGCCGGCGGTGGTCAAGCGTCGCGTCGCGGGGTCCGGGCGAGCCGACAAACGCCAGATGCAGGAAATGATGCGACTGCTCCTCGAAATGGACCGCCTTCCGGCCGAGGACGAGGCCGATGCCTTGGCCGTGGCTTGGGCGCACCTGCAGACCGTCGGCACGTTTGCCCAGTCGGCTGTCGCCCGCGTACAGGCAGCGTCGGTGGCCCAGGACCCGCGGCCTCGCACGGCGGCGCAGGCCCTGTACCTCGATCTGGTGCAGCAGGCCGGTGGATCACGGAGGCGTCGATGATCGCGTATCTGCGGGGGATTTGTCAGGCGGTGGACGAAGAGGGCATCGTCGTCGACGTACACGGCGTCGGCTATCGCGTCTTCCTGTCGGAGCGTGACCGTGCGTCCCACCAACTGGGCGGCGACGCCGAAGTGCTGGTCCACACGATCGTCCGCGAAGACGCGTTTGCGCTCTACGGCTTTGCGACGGCCGCGGCCCGCGACCTGTTCGTATTGCTGTTGTCCGTGTCTGGCGTTGGTCCGAAGGGCGCGCTGGCGCTGCTCTCCGCCATGACCCCCCACGAACTGGCAGCGGCGGTCGAGGGCGAGCGTCTGGCCCTGCTGACCAAGGCCAAGGGCATCGGCAAGCGCACTGCAGAGTTGATCGTCGTCAAGCTGCGCGGTCGGTTGCCTGTCGAGTTGCTGGTGCCTGCGGCACGCGTGACGGGCATCGGGACTCCGGCCGCAGACGCGGGCGTGCCGGCGACCAACCGGGACGTGCTCAGTGCACTCGCGAATCTCGGGTACAAGGCGATCGTCGCGGAGACCGCGCTGGCCCAGGCACGCGAGTCGGGCGCGGGACCGGGTTTCGACGCGGTGCTGCGCGCCACGCTGGCGCTGCTGCGGCGTCCGGGATAGCTTGACGACTCCTTGTTTGAGGCAGGACACATGGCCGTGCAGACGCGCTCCCCCGATGACCCGCTGACCTCGGTTCCTGCCGAGCCCGCCGCCGATCGCGCGCTGCGGCCGCGCTCGTTCGACGAGTACGTGGGGCAGGAGCCGATCCTGCGCAACCTGCAGGTCTTCATCCAGGCAGCGCGACAACGCGGCGAACCGCTAGATCACATGTTGTTCTGCGGACCTCCGGGTCTGGGCAAGACGACGCTTGCGTGCCTGATCGCTGGCGCCATGGGCCACAACCTGGTGCTGACGTCCGGCCCCGCGATCGAGCGCAAGGGTGACCTCGCGGGCATCCTGACCGGTCTGGGCGAAGGCGACGTGCTCTTCATCGACGAGATCCACCGGCTGACGGCCGTCGTCGAGGAGAACCTCTATCCCGCGATGGAGGATTTCTCGTTCGACATCGTGATCGGCGACGGCCCCCACGCGCGGACCGTCAAGTTGCCCCTGCCCAAGTTCACGCTGCTCGGCGCCACGACGCGTACGGGTCTGCTGACGGGGCCGCTGCGGGACCGCTTCGGTTACGTCGCCCGCTTGAACTTCTATTCGCCCGAGGAACTGGCGCGCGTCGTGCGGCGCTCGGCAGAGGTCCTCAATGTCCACCTGACGTCCGATGGCGCGCTGGAGATCGCCAAGCGATCACGCGGAACTCCCCGGATTGCCAATCGTTTACTGCGACGTGTGCGCGACTTTGCCGAGGTGCAGGGCACGCCGTCGGTGGATGCAAAGACGGCTTCGGCGGCGTTGGAGCTGCTCGAGGTCGACAAGGCGGGCTTCGATGCCATGGACCGAAGCTACCTGCACAAGTTGATCGTGCTGTTCGGCGGCGGTCCGGTCGGCATCGACACGATGTCGTCCGCGTTGGGAGAGCAGCGGGACACGCTGGAGGACGTCTACGAGCCTTTCCTGTTGCAGCAAGGGTACATTGCTCGAACGCCTCGCGGACGAGTCGCGCTGGCTCGCGCTTGGGAGCACCTTGGTCTGACGCAGCCGAAGCTCGACGATGAGGGCGGACAGCCGCGGCTGTTCTGACCGGACGATGCGGTCAAGCAGGGGGGCGCGATGGCGACGCCAGGCGCAGGTGACGAGCTGCAAGTCGCAGTGACGGGAGAGGACGGGCGCGTGTTTCTGGCGGTGCGGGCGCAGCCGGGGGCAAAGCGGTCGGCGGTGCTGGGGATGCACGGCGACCGGCTGCGGATTGCGGTGCAAGCTCCTCCGGTGGACGGAAAGGCGAACGCGGCCCTGCTGTCCTGGCTGGCGGACGTGCTGCAAGTGCCGACGCGGCAAGTAATGTTGGCGGGCGGCCAGGGTTCGCGAGACAAGCGGGTGGAGATTCAAGCCACGCGAACCGAGGTCGTCGAACGGCTGCAAACCGAGTGGTTGATGGGACAGACAGGTCGAAAATGACCCTCCATGGACCAGTAGACAGGCGTCGCCTTGCCCGACAGGCGGCGATCGCCTAGATTGCCCCCACCACGGACCCAGAGCGCCCTCGCATGGTCGAACCCCAACTCCAGAATCGGAACGACGCGGACGAGCTTCCGCCCTCTTCCCTTGTCGACAACATGTACCGCGTCGTGCGCCTGATCGGCCGCGGCGGCATGGGGTCGGTGTACGAGGCCGAGGACATCCGCTTGGGGCGTCCCGTCGCCCTCAAGGTCTTGCGTTCCGACCTCGCGCGCCAACTGCAGGCCGACGAGCGGTTCTTGCAGGAAGCGAAGATCCTTGCTCGCATCCGCTCTCCCTTCGTTGCGACGGTGTACTCGATCGGCGCTACCGCTGCGGGTCGCACCTACATCGCCATGGAGTACATCGAGGGCGAGTCGCTGGGCGACTTGCTGGACCGTGAGCGCTGGCTGCCTCTGCCGCGCGCCGCCCGCATCGCGCAGCGGGTGTGCGAAGCCCTCATGGAAGCCCACAAGTTGGGGATCATCCACAGGGATCTGAAGCCGGACAACATCCTGCTGACCCGCATCGGGTCGGTGGACGACTACGTCAAGGTCGTGGACCTGGGGCTTGCGAAGCACATCGCCACCGCCGGCGTCCCCTTCGAACCGAAGATGACGCAGCACCAAAAGCTCGTCGTCGGCACGCCCGCGTACATGAGTCCCGAGCAGGCGGCGGGCCAGCAGGTCAGCCCCGCAAGCGACCTGTATTCCCTGGCCGTCATCTTCTACGAGATGATCTGCGGCAAGCTGCCCATCGACGGTGAGACGCCTCAGGACTTCCTGCGCGCGCATCAGCTGCAGCCGCCGGTTCCCTTGGCGCAACGCCGCACCGACATCGTCTTCCCGCCTCAGGTAGACGCGTTCTTCCAACGGACCCTTGCGAAGTCGCCGACCGACCGTCCGGCCGATGCGCGGATGTTCGTGACCGAGCTTGAGCGGTTGGAAGGCATCGTCGCCGAGTCGCGGAGCGCGAAGTCAGTCCCCACGGCCGCTCGCATTGCCCGGCGCCATGGCACGGCGCTGGTGCCGGTGATCGAGGCTCTGGACGCCGGTCTCGAGCGTGCCAAGGACCGCGTTCGCCTGGAGCTGGCCGGTCTGGCATCGCCGCAGCCGGGAAGTCTGTACGAGAGTTTTGACGCCTTCGTGGGCCACGTGGCCGAGCGGGCCGACGCCCCCGTCGTCTACCGCGTTCGGGTGCCGCCCGGATCGGACCGTCTGCCGCTTGCGTGCCTGTTCGACGACATCCGCCAGCGCTCTGGGCTGTACGACGACGACGCGCCCTCGACGGCTCGCCGCAAGCTGCTGTCCTGGGTTCAGGGGCTGATGCCCGACCGTCCCGACCGCGCCAGCCAAGTGGCCCATTTGATTGGTCTTTTTCTGCGCGTGGAGTTCCCGGACTCGCCCCACCTGTCGCACGCTCGCGCAGCTCCTGACGTTGCCAGAACGGCGGCGCTGGGTGCGCTTGCCGACACGCTGCGCGGGATCGCCGGACGCAGCCTGCTCGTCATCATCGTCGAGCGCGCGGACCAGCTGACGGAGACCGAAGCAACGTTTGTTCGCCGGTTGTTGCGACAGCTTGGCGCGGCCCCCGTGTTGGTGGCGCTTGGCTGGGTCGGTCCAGTGGACGGTGTTCCGGCCGGGTTCATGGGGACGCTTGCGGCGGCGGCAATTGCTTCGGTCCCAGCTGACGATGCACGCCCCTACTCTCCGTTGGAGCCGGGCATGGCTCGGACGGTGGCCGCCATCACGCACTTGGGGATGCCTGTCTGGCCTGATCTGGTGGAAGCCGCCGTGGGGATGCCGGTCGTTGGCCACATCGCGCAGCTGGTCGCGCAGGGCATTCTTCGACCGATGCCCTACAGCCACCTGTCGACCCAAGTCGAGTATCTCCTTGGAGAATCGCCGCAGGCTCCGGACCCGGGCGCCAGGCCGGTAAGGCTCGACTACGAAAGCGCACTGTCGTGGATCTACGCGCAGTCGCAGGACCGTCTTGGCCTTTGGGCGACGCGCGTGTCGCGTCTGGAAGCCAGCGCGGGCGACCTGATCCACGCCGCGGCGCACGCGCGAATGGCGGCCGACTTGGCGCGATCGCTGGGGGCCACAGCCGAAGCGGTAGAGGGCTTTGAGCGTGCACGGTCGCTTGCGCTCGCGCTGGAGGTCAGCGGCGACCAGGAACACGGCGCACTGGAGCTTGCCGAGGCGGCAATCGGTCTGACGGGAACGCTGTTTGCCCGCGGGGACTTCGGTCCAGCGGGGGAGCGTGCGCTTGAGGCCATCGAGCACTTGCGCGGACTGACCGGCCTGCGCGAGGAAGACTGGTATCGCCTTGGCGTGCCCCTTCTGTCGACTTGGGCCATGGCAGAGGCGGCATACGGTCGCCCCCACCTGCCGGTCCCTGCGTTGGCGGGGCAGATCGACCTGATCAACCAATCGCAGTCCGCGATTGCAACCGACCAACTGCTGCAAGTGCGCTTGGCCTTGGGCGTCTGTCTCGAAGGCGCCGGCGACCCCCGAGCCGCTCTCGAGGTCTGGACCGACGCGCTCGATTCTCTGCCGCTTGCCGCGGACCCGGTGCGGTTCTCTGAGTTGACCCGGCGGATCTCTGAGGCCTACCGCGCCTTGGGCGACGGGGATCTGGCCGTACGGCACGCCCGCAAGTCGCTGGCCGCATCCCGCGACGCGCGCAACCTGTTGCTCGAAGTGGCCTCGTTGCGCGCACTTGCACTCGCGTTGCGAGACATCGGCGAGTTGGACGACGCCGAAGCGCAGCTGGGCGAGGCCCTCAATGCGGTCGGTCGTGTCGACCAGCATCGGCTGGCGGCAGAGATTCTGGTGCTGCAGGCCGCGGTGCTGCAGGCGCGCGGTGCGACGGAACAGGCGGATGCAGCCCTTGCCAAGGCCTGTCGCGCCTTTGCCGCGATGGCGGATCTGGCGGGGCTGTCCGACGCCCTGCGGCAACGCGGCGAGATCCAGATGACCTTCGGAATCTACGCGCGAGCCCAAGCCTTCGCGGAAGAGGCCGCGCGCCAAGCCGTGCTGGCTGCCGACGTTCCCTTGCATATTCATGCGTTGCTGCTGATGGCGCGTGCGGCTGCGGCATCCGGTGCTTCGGATGTCGCCCACAACACGATGGAAACGGCTTTTCACATGGTGGCGACGGACGTGCCGACGGTCGAGCGGGCCGACTGCATGGTGGTGCTTGCGGATCTGCTGGAAGCGGGAGTCCTGACGTCTGAGCAAAAGCCGACGGCGCTGCTGCAAGATGCTCAGGCGCTGTACCGTGAGGTGGGCTCGCAGGCTGAGGCCGACCGTCTGGCCCGGCGACTGCGCGCCATGCGAGCCTCATCGTTCCGCGAGCTTAGCTGACAGGACTCGGGTCAGCGGTGCGTCGGGTTGATCAACTGCATCAGCTCTGCCCGGGTTGCCGGATTGTCGCGGAACACGCCGAACATGGCGCTGGTGACCGTGACGGCCGCAGGCTTGCGCACCCCGCGTACCGCCATGCACATGTGCGTCGCCTCGATCACCACCGCCACGCCGGCAGGCTCCAGTGCGTTTTGCAGCGCAGCGGCGATCTGTGTCGTCATGCGCTCTTGCACCTGCAATCGGCTGGCGAAGACATCGACCACCCGCGCGAGCTTGGACAGTCCGACGACCTTGCCTCTCGGCAGGTAGGCCACGTGTGCCTTGCCGATGAAGGGCAGCATGTGGTGCTCGCACAGGCTCGAGAAGTCGATGTCACGCACCAGTACGATCTCTTCATTGTCCTCGGTGAAGATCGCTGACCTGATGATCTTCTCCGCGTCCTCGGCATAACCCCGGGTCAGCCACTTCATCGACTCCGCGACGCGGTGGGGCGTTCGCAGCAGACCCTCTCGCTCAGGGTCTTCTCCCAACTGCACGAGCATCTGGCGGATGAGGTCTTCCACAGTTCTCTCCTGATCTTTGACTCGACTCGATGGGGCCGGGGGTTCGGCTGGCTGGCAGTGGGTAGGATGAGCCGTGTCGGGCAGTGGATGCGCGGACGACGGGCCGTCTTGCCTCAGGGGCCAGCCTTGGCCGGGGTGCTGCAGCGGGCGGCGGCGGCCTGCACGAGGGCGAGCGACGACGACCCGAGCTCCGTCACGCGCTCCACTGTGGCGGTCAGGCCGTAACTTGCCAGCTGGCGGTCCACTTCGCGCTGCACGGCGTCTCCGTCGCGCGTCTTGCGGCACAGCCCATCCGCAAGCGCCTGAACGACGATCGCCCGCACCATCAGCGTCTCTGCTTCCTCGATGCGCTCACCCTCGACCCCGTTTGCCCGCAGCAGATCGCGCAGTCGCGCGGCCTCTGCCAGCGCCCGACCGGGGCGGCCATCGTCCAGCGCCACCTCTGCAAGGTTCTTGTGGATTTGTGGCACCCCGGGCTTGAGGCGTTCGGCCTGCTCCAGGGCGGCGGTTGCCCCTACATAGTCGCGTTCCCGGTGGCGTGCGGCGGCGAGCGCGTTCCAGGCTTGCATGCTGTCGGGGGTGACTTGAATGGCCCGTCGCAGGACCTCCAACGCCTTCTTCGACTCGCCCTTCTCGACCAGCAGGAGTCCCAGATCCCGCAACGCTTCAGGATGTTGCGGGTCGATCGCCAAACACTTGCCATAGGCGACCTCGGCCAGATCGTGCTCGCCCGCTACCGTCAGTACGTGCGCGAGCTCCAGCCACGCATCCGGACTCTGCGGTGCCAGCTGGGTCGCGCGATGGGCGGACTCCAGCGCCTGGGGAACCCGCCCCCGGCCCAGCAGCGACCGCGCCATCTGCACGTGCAGCTGCGCATGGTCGGGATGGAAGCGCAGCGTGTTCGAGACGACCTCGCCGGCCATCACGAACTCCCTGCGACCCAACAGGATCTCGGACATGCGGACCGCCGCCGCCGCGTCCGCCGGCACCAGCCGCATTCGCTTGGCGTACATCGACAGCGCGTCGTCGTCGCGTCCGGCCCCATCGAAGGCCCGCGCCATCGTCCCGGCGACCTCAGGATCCGACGGATGTTTCTCGGCAACCGGCCGCAGCAAGGTGACGGCTTCAGCATGGCGTCCTCGCAGCATCAGCGTGTCTGCAAGGGCGAGAATCGCGAGCAGATCACCACTTTCCGCAAGCGGCGCGAGCGCTTCTTCGGCCTCGGGTAGCCTGCCATCGTCGCGCAGGGCCAGCGCCCGCTGGAGCTCGGAACTGGGGCCGGTCGCTACGTTGCCGCCGCCGCAGCCCACAGACAGCGTGACCGCCCAGAAGAGCCAGAAGCGCGCGATCGTGAGGAGGGTTCGACGCATACGCCACAGGTATCACGCCCCGGCATCATGCTCAACGGTTGGCAGCGTCGTCCGCCTGAGCCTATCCTGCGACCCGCTGCATCGCCCAGAGGTCGCACCGTGCCCGCCGTCGAAGAAATGCAGATACGTATCAGTGGGTTCACTTCCGCAGAGCCCACTCTTGCCGGTGCGATCGCCCTTCAGGCTGACCCGTTTGCGCCGCTGGCAATCCTGTCGCATCCGCATCCGGCATTCGGCGGCACGATGGACAACAAGGTCGTGCACCATTTGGCGCGCAGACTCAATGAGCACGGCTTGTCGACCCTGCGGTACCAGTTTCGGGGTGTGGGTCAGAGCGAAGGCGTGCATGACGGTCGCGGCGCTGAGGAAGCCGATGTTCTGGCGGCGATCGTCCACGCGGCCCAGCGCACGTACGGTCCAGTGTGGCTCGTCGGCTACTCCTTTGGTTCGTGGATGTCGGCCGCCGCCGCCGGGCGCTGGCTGCGGACCGGTGCGCGCGGCGTAGATCCGGGGCGGCTACAGCGGCTGGTCCTGATCGCGCCGCCGTTGTCGATCTACGAGATCGCCGTGGACGCGCGGGTCGAGACGGTGGCAATGCTGGGTGATCGCGACGAGTTTTGTTCCACCGACGCCTTTGCCGCTTGGGCCGACGGTCTGCGTCGTGAGCGTCAGGGCGTGCCCAACGCCCGGCCCGTGCACACCGGCGTGCTCCCCGGCTGCGTCCACGGCTTTCACCAGTGCCTGCGCCCGCTGTGGAGTCTTTGGCAAGCGATCGACCCAGGTCTGCAGGCGTAAGTCCCTTCAGCGCAATCCGTATTTCTGCCGGTTCGCGCGCACCTGGTCCTTGCTGGGCTTGGGGGTCTGGTGCGGTTGGCCATCGGCGTCATGGTCGCGGCGGGCAACGCAGAACTGCTCGGGGCTCTTCGCGATCTGGGCGTTCAACGCGGCATCCTCAGCCAGCAGATCGGGCATCTCGCGGTCCTCGAAGATCGCCTGCCACGGGCACTCGGGCTCGCACGCCGCACAGCTGATGCACTCACCGGGGTGGATGTAGAGCATGTTCGGCAAGTCCGCCGTGGGCGCAGAGGCAAGGGCGTAGATGCACTCGACCGGGCAGACGTCGGCGCAGGCCTTGTCCACGCAGTCAATGCACAGGCGGGTGATCACGTAGGCCATCGAGTCTCCTGGTGCGGTCGATGGGGCTCATGATCGCGCAGGGCCGCCCGCACGCCAAGCCCTGCGGACGGGGTTACAGCCATTTCGCGAGGGGGACGTGATCGATCGCAGTGAACGTGATTGAATGCGCGGCACGCTGCGGCGTTGAAAGGGCCAGACGGCGATGTCGCCCCACGCTCCCTGCGCCAAGGAGACCATCATGAAGACCTCGACCCACCTCCTCCTCCAGACCTCGCTTGGACTGGTCCTTGTCGGGATCGCGGCCAGCGCAGCCGGCTGCGGCCCGGTCTACGTGCAAGAGCGCGACGACGGCTACTACAGCCAGTCGTATCCCAGCAGCAGCTATGCCCAGCCCGCTCCCGTTCAGCCGCAGCAGGCTGTTCCCGCGCAGAGCGGACCCCAGACCTACTTCAGCGACCTCGGCGCCTACGGTTCATGGATCAACACCCCTGAATACGGTCAGGTTTGGGTCCCTTACGCGAACCGCACCGCGGGTTGGCGTCCCTACTTCTACGGCAGCTGGGTCTACACCAACTGGGGCTGGACCTGGATGAGCGACGAGCCCTGGGGCGCCGGCCCGTACCACTACGGCCGTTGGGTCTGGGTGAATTCGCAGCAGTGGGCTTGGGTTCCCGGCTACACGTGGGGTCCCGCTTGGGTCGTGTGGGGTACGTCGGGCAGCTACGTCGGTTGGGCCCCCATGGGACCGGACTGGCAGTGGGGCCACCACGACCACACCCACATCCACCACAGCTACTGGGTCTACGTGTCGCAGAACCAGATGGAGGGCAACAAGGTCCAGCACGTGGTCATCCACTCGTCGGACGTGCCCAAGGTCTACAACCAGACGGTCGTGATCCAGTCGCAGACGCAGATCCGCTCGCACGACGGCCAGACCGTGGTCTACAGCCCCGGACCCAGCCAAGAGCAGGCGCGACAGTGGAGTGGCGGTCGGCCCGTGCAGCCCCGCAGTATCGACACCGTTCCGAACGCCCAGCCACGGCAGATCCCGGCCGAAGCGCGCGAGCCCTACCAGCCCCCGCGTCAGCCCGCGACCCCCGGTACCCGCATTCCGGACGGCGGCGTGATGACGGAGCCGCCGCAGCCCGCACGTCCTGGTGTCGAGCAGCCCGCACGTCCTGGTGTCGAGCAGCCCGCGCGTCCTGGTGTCGAGCAGCCCGCGCGTCCTGGTGTCGAGCAGCCCGCACGTCCTGGCGTCGAGCAGCCCGCACGTCCTGGCGTCGAGCAGCCCGCACGTCCTGGTGTCGAGCAGCCCGCACGTCCTGGTGTTCAGCAGCCGGTCCAGCCAACCCAGCCTGTGCCGCCGACGCGCCCGGGTGCCGGTTATGAGCCAGTCCAGCCGACCCAGCCCGTGCCGCCAACGCGCCCGGGTGCCGGCAGCGAACAGCCTGCCCAGCCGACGCAGCCCGTGCCACCGACCCGTCCAGGTGCTGGTTACCAGCCGCCTGAGCAGCCTGCGCCGCCCGCATCATTGCCGACACGTCCCGGCGCCAACTACGAAAAGCCGGACCCGCAGCCTGCGCCTTCGAACCGTCCTGGCCTCGGCTACCAGCCGCCTACTCAGCCCGCTCAGCCGCCCGCCACGTCGCGTCCCTCGACGCCGGCGCCGCGGCCCCCGGCCGTCGATGAGCGCGTGAATCGGTTGCCTGAGACCCCGACCGGTCAGTCGCCCGGGCAGAACGCCCCGGCACCCACCCCTCCGCCGACGTCGTCGAATGCGAAGAAGAAGCCGGCTCCGACACCTGCCCCCGCCCCCGCTCCGGCACCTGCCCGGCGTCCTGGTGGTCGGCCGACGGCTCCGGTGACCGAGGGACAGCGCCGCTAACCTTCCGTATCAACGGAACTTTCCACACCCGGGCCCCCGCGGACCCGGGTGTGGTCGTTTTGCGGCACATGCGTTGCACATCGCCAAGGCGGTGCCGGCGGGCTAGACTGCCGTACAGCCCGCGACCGCGGCCCTGCCTGCCCATCCCGGGAAAACCGGCCGCACAAGCCCCAAGTCTGTGAGTCCGAACCGGACGCTCAGGAGGATCATGTCGATCCGTGACCCCGTGCACGACACCGCAAAGGACCTGACCCATCTGGACGAAGAGGGGCGAGCGCGCATGGTCGGCGTGGGCGACAAGCCTGAGACCGCTCGAGGCGCCATTGCGCTGTCCCGCGTGCGACTGTCCGCTCAGGCGTTCGAGCGTGTCCGCGATGCTTCCGGAGCCAAGGGGGATGCCGTTCAGGTTGCGCGTATTGCGGGAATTCAAGGTGCCAAGCGCACTTCTGACCTGATCCCGCTGTGTCATCCGTTGCGCATCACTCGCATCGACGTGGTTGCGCGCCTTCTGCCTGAGGGACCCGCCGTCGAGTTCGAGGTGCGCGTCGAGGCTTTCGACCGCACTGGCGTGGAGATGGAGGCGATGACCGGGGCTTCGGTGGCTGCGTTGACGTTGTACGACATGGTCAAGGCAGTGGACCGCGCCGCCGTGATCGAGCAGGTCCGGTTGGTCGAAAAGTGGGGCGGGCGCAGCGGTCGGTTCCGTCCGCACGACGCACCATGAGTGAAGCACCGTCGCCAGCGCCCCTTTCCGCGCTCGAACGGGTCCGAGGCGAGATCAGTCTTGCGCGTAATTCGCTGCGGACCGATGCGAAGCACCAGCAGCGGTTGATGCAGCGCTTGGAAGCCGATGACCAGAAGGCCAGTGAAGCTCCGATGTTGCGCGATCAGGGCGAGGTGCTGAAGACGCAACTGGCCGCCGTACCGCGGGGGGCAGACCGCGTGGTGCTGACCGTGCCGTGGGAACCCGAGCGCACCGTTTCGGTCGAACTGAAGCGGGACCTGTCGCCTGCGCAGAACCTCGAGCGGCTGTTCCGGCGTGCGCGGGGCCTGGAGAAGGGCGCTGCGATCATCGCCGACCGGTGGGCGGCGGCCCACGAGCGGTTGGGGCGGGTGCAGGACTTGGCGGCGAAGATCGACGCGCTGCTGGCCCATGTGGCATTGGAGGCTCCGCTGGCAACGGACGCTCCGATCCTCAATCTGGGTGCTTGGTTGCGCGAGGCTCGTGTGCTGCGTGAGGCCACTCGCGGGCTACGGCTGAAGGTCGAGGCGGTGGCCCCCACATCGGTGGTGGAAAAGCGCATCGTGCGCAAGGCCGGCGGGGCGCTGCCGGAGGGCGTGCAGCTCTTTTCGTCGCCCGCGGGCCGTCCGGTGCTGGTGGGGCGAAGCGCGGCTGGCAACGACGCTCTGGTGACTCGCCTGCTGAGGGGCCGCGACCTTTGGTTCCACGTGCAAGACCGACCCGGCGCCCACGTGGTGCTGCGGGTCGATGGCAAGGTGGCGCCCGAGGAGGCCGAGTTGCGGGCCTGTGCCGTGCTGGCCGCCCACCTGTCGGGCATCGAGAAGGGTGATCGTATCGAGGTCACGTGTGCGCCGGGCAACGGTGTGCGCAAGGTCAAGGGCGCGCCGCCTGGCATGGTGTATCTGAGCGGCGGGCGGGGCTTGCGAGTCGACGTAGATGCCGCGGTGGTTGACGGCTTCTACACGCGTCGGCCACCGCCCCACTGAGCCGTCGTCGGTCTCACGGAGTCTCGAGACCGGTCTCGAGACCGGAGCCTCCACGCGCCAGCAGACAGCACCGCAAGAAAGACCTATCCATCAAGGTAGTTGCAGCACTGCCTGTGCGGCACGCCCCTTGCACTCGCAGCCTCATCATGGAGGCGACGTGGACGAACGCGAAACAAGTGGGGGGTGGGAAGACGCAGGCCACGACTTGGCGGAGCGGGATGCTGCCGACACGGCGGAGCTTCTGGCACGCCTGCTGGACGGCGAAGAGGGGCTGGCCAAGCGCCGGGCAGAGCGGCTGATCGCGACCTCAGGGTCCCTGCGGCGGTTGGCTGCCAGGGTCGGCGAGCCGGGACTTCTGGCACCGCGGGAGTGTGCAAGGCTGCGTGCGGCCCTGGAGATCGGGCGGCGCATGCTGGTAGAGGCGCGCCCGGGCGAGGTGCTCGACACGCCCCGCTCCGTGGTTGCCCGCTTTCGCGATTTGGCTCTGGCCGATGTCGAGGTGCTGGTGGTCGTGGGCTTGGACCCGGGTCGGCGGGGCATCGTGGAGCATCGCATGGTGGGGGCGGTCGACGGCGTGCACGCCCGTCCGCGCGACCTGCTGCGACCGGTGCTGGCAGCGGGGGCGACCGGGCTGATCGTCGTGCACAACCACCCCAGCGGCAATCCGGCGGCAAGCGCGGGCGACCTCTCCTTCACGGTGCGGCTGCGAGCGGCGGCGCAGCTGTGCGGTCTTGTATTGGTCGACCACGTGATTGTCGCGAGCGGCGGGTGGACGAGCCTGCGCGCGACGGGGTGGCTGGACACCGCATCCGACGACGGCGTGGCGCGCTTGGCGACCGCAGCAGGAGTGCCGTCGTGAAGCGCGCGAATTGGGGCAGGAACTTGCGACGGCTGTGGGATCCGGTTGCGGGGCGGTGGCTTCTGCTCGGGTTGGCGATGGTTCTGGCCGGCAGTCGTGACGCCTTGGTCTGGGGGCGTCCGTCGATTGTGACGGCCGCGGCTCCGCGCCCTGGCGCTCAGCTGGCCTCGCAGGGCTGCATCGACCCGGACGAAGCGACAGCTGCGGACTGGCGGCAGGTGCCTGGGGTGCATCGCAAGGTTGCAGAAGGATTGGAGCAGTACTGTCGGACCACCCAGTCGTGTCGCCGCGAGCTGCCGCCCACTGGGGTCAAGGGAGTGGGGCCGGTGCTGGCGGAGCGCCTGCGGAGGGCCATGTGCGGCCCGCGGCCGAGGCAGGCCGGCACGAGGTCGTCAGTCTTGGGACTCCCGCAGCTGTCCGGGCGGCCGGTCGAGTTCGAACGCGTCGTGCAACACACGGACCGCCAGCTCAGTGAAGCGGTCGTCGATCACGCAGGAGATCTTGATCTCACTCGTCGAGATCAGCTGAATGTTGATGCCCGCCTCGCCCATCGCCGTGAACATGCGAAGCGCCACGCCGGGTTGCGACCTCATGCCGGCACCGACCACCGAAACCTTGGCGACGTGCGAGTCGGCAAGCACCTTTCCGCAGCCCAGCTGACGGGCGGCCGCTTCGGTCAGGGCGATCGCCTTCTGCGCCTGACTGCGCGGGACGGTGAAGGTGACGTCGGTGCGGCCATCCTGAGCCGTGTTTTGGATGATGACGTCGACGTTGATGTGTGCGTCGGCCAGCGGGCGGAACATCCCGGCGACTGTCCCGGGCACATCGGGGACGTGCATCACCGTCAGCTTCGCGGTGTTGCGATCGTAGGCTACACCGGTCACGACTGCGCCTTCCATGGCTTCCACCTCTGGCACAACCCAGCTGCCCTCGCCATCGTGGAACGACGACCGGCAGTGCAGGGGCACCTTGTATTTCATCGCGAACTCGACCGACCGGGTCTGCAGGACCTTGGCCCCCAGGCTCGCGAGCTCCAGCATTTCGTCGGCGCTGATTCGGTCGATCTTGCGCGCATTTTCGCAGACGTTCGGATCCGCCGTGTAGATGCCATCGACATCCGTATAAATTTCACAGACATCCGCGTGCAGGGCTGCCGCGACCGCCACCGCCGACAGGTCGCTGCCGCCGCGCCCGAGCGTCGTGATGGCGCCGTGTTCGTCCACACCCTGAAAGCCCGCGATGACCACGATGCCGCCGACGGCCAGCGTGTCGAGCACCGGTTGCGCGTCGATCGCCTGAATGCGGGCGCTACCGTGCACGCTGTCCGTCCGGATCTGCACCTGATGGCCCAGAAAGCTGCGCGCCTCACACCCCAGATCACAAATCGCAAGGGCCAGCAGCGCGATGGAAACCTGCTCACCGGTCGCCAGCAAGACGTCGACTTCGCGCTCATTGGGGGCACCGCTGACTTGGGCGGCGAGCTTCAGCAGCCGGTCGGTCTCACCAGCCATGGCCGAGACCACCACGACCACCGAGTGACCCTTCTCGCGGGTCGCTACGGCGCGTCGGGCGACGTTGCGGATCCGGTCGACCGAGCCGACCGACGTTCCGCCGAATTTCTGTACGATCAAGGCCATCAAGTCACGTTCCGGAAAGAAGTGTAGCGGGGGCGGATGGCGGACAGGCGCAGGTCAGCGTGGGGCCTTGCCGGCACCAGGGGGTGCGTCCAACCGTTGAGGCGCGGCGGGAGCGCGGCTGGGTGCCGCGGCGGGCTGGACTTCGCTGAGCAGACTGAAGCGCACGGTCGCGGGCGTCGGGGTGATGTCCAAGCCCTTGACGACATTGACATGCAGCTTGATGTTGCGGTCATCGCGCTCGAGCGACGGACTGATGTCGGCGAACACCAGATTGTCGGGCGGCGCGGCAACGAACGCGTTGACGGTGCGCACCAAACCTTGAACCCGCAGGTCCACCTCGGTCGGGTTCAGGATGCAGCGACTGTCGACCGGGCAGCCCCGCGTGACGATGGGCCATGCCGTCAAGGTCCGCGTCACCTCCAGCTCTTCCAGCCGGACCTCGACCATGACCTCGTCGACGGAGCGACGGACCAGATGGTTGCCAGCCGCCAAGAGTCGGGCATTGACGCGCAAGTCGCTCTCGGTGCCGTTCAGTTCAACAGGAGCAGCACGAAGACTCTTGATTTTGCGGACATCGGAAGCCGGGCCCGTGATCGTCACGTGGTCGGGGTCGACCCGCAGGCTACGGGCGCCCACACGAAACCCGGGAGCCGGCTCGCCCACCAGCGACACCTCGACGGGCACGTCCTTCTCCTCGACGTTCTCCAGACGCACCTCGATCAACGCCGGCTCGACCCCAACGACTTCCACGTGACGCGACGACAATTGTTGTTCCACCGCGCGCCGCTCGAACACGTAGTTCTCACCGTTGCGCAGGGCACTCATGTCGACCAGGACCTTGCTGCTTCGGTTGGAGAGCAGCTCGCGGATCCCGCCCCAGCGCCCACGCACGCGAACTTTGACGACCTCTGGCAGCTTACCGACAAAGGCTTGGCCCTTGGGCGTGCCGGCCAGCACGACGGGGACCTCGAAGTCCGCTTCCCGGACGTTGTCGCGCTGCACGATCCCGTGGATCAGGAAGGCGAGCGTCAGCGACAGGACTTTCAGCCCCAGATGCCGCGTGAACAGGCCCTTGAGGAAGTCGAGGAGCGCGCTCATGGCAAGCCCTCCTCGTCCCGGATCGCCACCGGGGGCAGGGGGCGCTCTGGCTCAGAAGTCGCAGGCGGCGCGGTGACTTCGATCACCCCAGAGACAGTCGCGGCGCGCGGCGGGATCTCTGCCGACACGGTCGGCGGCGACGGGTTGCGCGCGGTCGAGGCGGCCAGAGGGTCGCGTCCGGCGTGTGTCTCGCGGCTCGCAGATTCCGCCTGACGTGCTGAGACGATGTGCGCCGGTCCTGTGGGACGAGCTCCCGGCACAGTGGCCGCCGGATGCACGTTGATGCGGCGGCGCCAGGCGCGCTTCCACGGGGCGATGGACTCAGGCTGGTCGCCCAGCATCAGGCGGAACCGTTCGCGCAGGTCGGCGGGCTGCAGGTTCAGGTCCAGCTGTCCCATGTATGCGATGGAGCAGGTGCCGGACTCTTCGGACACGACGACCACGATGGCGTCGGTCTCGTCGGCAAGACCCAGCGCGGCCCGGTGTCGCGAGCCCAGTGTGCCGGGAATGCCCGCGCCGCCTGCCAGGGGCAGAAAGCACGCCGCGGCAGCGATTCGGCTTTTCTGGATGATGACGGCACCGTCGTGGGTGGCGTTCATGTGCTCCGGGATGAACATCGCGAGCAGCAGCTGCCAGGACACGTCGGAGTTGACCTTGACGCCATCCTCGACATAGCGGTCGAGCGACGCCTCTTGCTCGATGACGATGAGCGCGCCGATGTGGCGCTGGCTGAGCACCGTGCAGGCGCGCAGCACCTCTTCCAGCACCTGACTGGACGCCGGGTCCTTGGCCGAGAACGACAGCGGCGAACGTACGACCGAGGTCAGGGCGCGTCGAATGTCGTCTTGGAATAACACCACGAACAACACGACGATCGAGCTGATGAACCGGTCGAGCAGCCAGTTGATGGTGGGCAGATCCAGCAAGCTGTCCTGGCTGATCCAGAACAGGACGAACATACCGGCGATGGCGACGAGCATCGCACTGGAACGTGAGCCACGCAGCAGCAGCAGGATGTTGTAGAGCAGGACCGAAACAAGGCCCACGTCCAGCAGCCAGCGCCACTGAAGGAGGGTCTCGAATTGGAAGTCCTGATCGAACAAGTCAGCTCCGTTTTGCCTGTCAGACCGCGTCGCGAAGGGCGACCGCCACGTCCAGCACCTGCCGCATCTGCCGCACGTCGTGCACCCGCAGAAACGCCGCGCCTGCCAGCACGCCCGCGGTGACCGCCGCCGCGGAGCCCATCCGTCGGTCGTCCGTCGGCGCACCGCAGATGGCCCCGATGAACGACTTCCTCGAGGGTCCCAAGTACACCGGCAGGCCGAGCCTAACAAGCGATCCAGCCCCCCGCAACAAAGCGAGATTTTGTCCCAGCGTCTTGCCGAAGCCGATGCCCGGATCCAGGGCAAGCTGTCCCCGGTACACGCCAGCGGCGACGGCTCGTCCAACCATTTCGGCGAGGTCAGCGGCGACCCGCTCAAGGCCTTCGTGAACACCTTCCGGCATCCCTTCGCTGCGTCGGCTGGCCCCCATGTCGCCGACCGCGTGCGGCATGTGCATCAGCACCCACGCGGCATCGGCCGCCGCGACCACACGGCCCATGTTCGGGTCTCCAAACCCACTGACGTCATTGATCATCACCGCGCCCAGCTGCAGCGCAGGCTCGGCAACCGCGGCTCGTCGCGTGTCAATCGACAGCGGTACGTCCAGTCGCGCCCGCAGGGCCTCAACGGCGGGCAGGACGCGATCCAACTCGACCTGAAGAGAGACGGCTTGGGCGCCTGGGCGGGTCGACTCTCCCCCCAAGTCCAGCAGGTCGGCCCCGTCGCGCACCATGGCTTGGGCGCGGCGCAGAACGGTTTCGACGTCGGGCAGCTCGCCGCCGTCGGAGAACGAGTCTGGCGTGACGTTGAGGATACCGACGAGCAGGGGGCGGCTCAGGTCGAGCTCGCGGGCGCCGAGGCGCATGGGAACCCCCTGCGGGCACGAATTTACTGGGCCAGAGGCTCGGGGAGTCCCGGCAAGCCGTCCAACACGGGGGAGGGGCGCTTGGAGACGTTGGCCCCAGCTTCAGCTGCGGCGGCCGTCTTTTGGCGGAGCTGGACCTCGCGGTTGGCGCGAAGCTCCGTGATCTCGTGTCCTTGCAACAGCCAGTCGACTTCCTCGCCGTCCAGCGTCTCGAACTCGAGCAGGGCGGTGGTCAGGCGGTCCAGTTCGTCGCCGTGGTCCGTGAGAATCTGGCGCGCCTTGTTGTAGTTCTCTTCGATGATCCGCTTGATCTCTTGGTCCACCTGCACGGCGGTGCTCTCGGAGAAGTTCTGCTGGTTCGTGAAGTCGCGCCCCAAGAAGGGCTCGCCCTGCTTGTGTCCGAACTGCAGCGGTCCCAAGCGGCTCATGCCCCACAGGCACACCATCTGGCGGGCAAGCTCTGTCGCTTGCTCGATGTCGTTGGCGGCACCCGTCGTGATCTCGCCCAGCACCACATCTTCCGCGATGCGCCCGCCCATCATCGTGGCGATGCGGTCGTGCAGATAGCTGGCCGAGTGCGAGTAGCGGTCGCGGTCCGGCAGCTGCTGGGTCAGACCCAACGCGCGGCCACGCGGCACGATCGTCACCTTGTGCAGGGGATCCGAGGTCTTGAGATGGCGCGCCACCAGTGCGTGACCGGCCTCGTGCACGGCCGTCAGCCGCAGTTCCTCTTCGTTCATCACCAAGCCACGTCGCTCGGCACCCATCAGGACCTTGTCCTTGGACGACTCGAAGTCCGCCTGGGCCACCACTTCGCGGTCACGACGGGCTGCCAACAGCGCAGCTTCGTTGACCAGATTCTCAAGGTCGGCACCAGCGAAACCGGGAGTTCCACGAGCGATGGACGAGAGGTCGACGTCCGCCGAGAGCGGCACCTTGCGGGTGTGCACCTTGAGAATCGCCTGCCTGCCCTTGGCGTCTGGCGTCGGCACCACCACGCGGCGGTCGAAGCGGCCGGCGCGCAGCAGCGCAGGGTCCAGCACGTCCGGCCGGTTGGTGGCGGCCATCAGGATCACGCCGGAATTGTTTTCGAAACCGTCCATCTCGACGAGCAGCTGGTTCAGTGTCTGCTCGCGCTCATCGTGACCGCCGCCCATGCCGGCGCCACGGTGGCGGCCGACAGCGTCGATCTCGTCGATGAAGATGATGCACGGGGCGCTCTTCTTGCCCTGCTCGAACAGGTCGCGAACGCGTGAAGCGCCGACGCCGACGAACATCTCGACGAAATCCGACCCTGAGATCGAGAAGAACGGCACGCCCGCCTCGCCCGCCACCGCTCTGGCCAACAGCGTCTTGCCGGTGCCGGGGCTGCCCATCAGCAGCACGCCCTTGGGGATGCGACCGCCAAGCTTGGTGAACTTCTTGGGATCACGAAGGAAGTGGATGATCTCCTCGAGCTCGTTCTTGCTCTCGTCGATGCCCGCCACGTCGTCGAAAGTCACCTTGTTGGTGGCCTCGGTCATCAACTTGGCGCGGGACTTGCCGAAGCTCATCGCGCGGTTGCCACCGGACTGAAGCTGACGCATGAAGAAGAAGAACAGACCGAGCAGCAAGATCATGGGCAGCCACGTGCTGAGGACCGAGATCCACATCGCGTTGGCTTCTTCGTTCTCGTAGCGGATGTCGACGCCCTTGGCGATCAGGTCCTTTTGGAAGTCCTTCAGGTCGCCGCTGGTGCGGAAGCGCTCGCCGTCCTTCGTCGTGAACTCGATGCCAGCGCCGCGGACCGTGACCTCGTCCACCTGCTGCCCGACCTCAGTCGTCGCGGTGGCCTTGTGAATGAACTGGGTGAACGTGACCTCCGTGCCTGTTCCACCGGACTTCAAGCCCTGGTAGATGAACACGAAGAGCAGGATCAACACGACCCAGACGAGGATGCTCTTGTAATTCTTCAACACCTACACTCCTCGCCGCGCCCCGGCAGCGGTCGCCGGGTTCGTCCTCAGCCTCGAGATTCTGATCGGCAGCCTGCCAGTTTCCTGCCCGTATGCAGCATCCCGTCTGTTGGGATGCTCACCGCCCGCAGGCGGATGCGGGAGAGCCCCGCGTCTGAAACACCTAGCCGAACAAGGTTAGTCCGCACACCCCTCTCGCGCAATGCCGGAGGTCCGGAAACGCCAGCCATCGCAGTCCCTGTCAATGGTCAACCCATGGATATGACAGGGTGAAGTCATTGGACCGGCGGCCCACGCGGTCACCTGGTCGGTCGCTCTGCGGGTCGGAGCCGACACCCCGATCTTGCGGCAGACGAACTGCAGCAGCCCAGCCTGAAGGCGTCCCTCGGCCGGCACGGCGCTCTGGGCCAGCCACGCCGTCGGCATCCCCTCGTCCATCGACAGCACCAGACCACCACCGAGCGCCCGCTCGATCCAGCCATCCAGCGTTCCCGTGTGGTCAGACAGTAGCCCGGCGGTTCGCGCAAGTCCTCGTGCAGCACCTGGAATTGCTTCTTCGAGTGCGGGCAGCACTTCATGGCGCAGGCGGTTTCGGCAAAAATCCAGGTCCGCGTTGGTCGGATCTTCGTGTGGGGTGACCCGCAGACGCTTGCCGCACGCCACCAGCCATGCCCGGTCCAGCCCCAGCAACGGCCGCACCACAGCACCGTCGCGCGCCCGTCGAATGCCAGCCAGCGCCTCCAGACCACCTCCCCGCGCCGCGCGCATCAACAACGTCTCGGCTTGGTCATCGGCATGGTGGGCGGTGGCGAGCAGGTCGCCATGTAGCTCTAGCCGCAGCTCGTCCAGCGCACGATAGCGCAGGGTCCGCGCCCGGCCCTCCAAGTCGGCTCCGTGCTGGATGTGCAAGGTGCGGCTGGCAAACGCAAGTCCATGAAGCGTCGCCGCTTGTCGCACCAAGGCGGTTGCCCGATCGCTGCCTGAATGTAGACCGTGGTCCACGTGCGCCACGGCCAGCGTGTGGCCGAGCGACCGCTGCAGCCGTGCCAGCAGCTCGAGGGCCACGAGCGAGTCCAGTCCTCCGCTGCACGCCAGCACCACCCGTGCACCGCGGGGCCACAGCGCGTGCGCTCGCACGTCGCGGCGGACCACGTCCAAGGCGCGGCGGAGCGGATCGGGAGGTGGGGCAGTGCGGGGCGGGATGGGAGGCTCCAGTGCGACGGGTGGGTTCGCGGATGGGGCGGAGGGATGCGGTTGGCAACGCGATTGCCTCGGGGTCCGCCACCAGCGTACAGTTCGGCCTGTCCGGGGGGGCCCGGCCAGACCCCGACCTTCCACCAAACGCGCGCACCCGGCAACCCTGTGGGGCGCCATCCTGACCTTCGACACCTGCTTGGGTCGGAGCCAAGTCACCCGCTGTGGCCCCACGCCCGGCCCGGAGAGACCCGAATGTCGCACGACAAGTCCTCGATTCCCCATACGTCTGCTGCCTCGACCGCTCGCGAAGGCGTTCTGGGTGTACCCGCGTCGGCGGTGGACGACAGGGACGACCCGCGACTGCAGGCCTACGCGAAGACGGTCGCCGCCCACACGCAGCGCACGGGCGAGCTGTTGTCGCTGGACGGGCGCGTGGTCGAGGCCTGCCATTTCCCGCCGCAGACCGACGAGACGTACTTTCGGCAGCTGGGCGTTCCCGGCCAGTACCCCTTTACGCGCGGTGTGCACGCGGACATGTACCGCGGAAAGCCGTGGACCCAGCGCATGTTCGCCGGGTTCGGCACACCAGAGGACACCAACCGCCGCTTCAAGTACCTGCTGGCTCAGGGGCAGACGGGGCTGTCGACCGCCTTCGACATGCCCACGCTGATGGGCTACGACCCCGATCATGAGTTGGCATTGGGAGAGGTGGGGCGTGAGGGCGTGTCGGTCTCGCACGTGGGCGACATGGAGCGCCTGTTCGCGGACATCCCGCTGGGCGATGTGACGACTTCGATGACCATCAACGCGCCTGCCATCGTGGCCTTGGCGCTCTATGTCGCGGTGGCCGAGCGCAGGGGCGTGCCCTACGAGCGGATCGGCGGGACGCTGCAGAACGACATCTTGAAGGAATTCATTGCGCAAAAGGAGTGGATCTGCCCGCCACGGCCGTCGATGCGGATCATCCGCGACATGCTGGCCTTCTGCACCGAGAAGCTGCCGCGGTGGAACACGATCTCGGTCAGCGGCTACCACATCCGCGAAGCGGGGGCGTCTGCAGTTCAGGAACTCGCGTTTACCCTTGCCGACGGCATCGGCTACGTGCAGGCGGGGCAAGAGGCTGGCCTCGACGTCGACGCGTTTGCGCCCCGGCTGTCGTTCTTCTTTGACGTGCACAACGACTTTTTCGAGGAGATCGCCAAGCTTCGCGCCGCCCGTCGGCTGTGGGCGCGGGTGATGAAAGAGCGGTTCGGGGCGAAGAACCCGCGGTCGTGGATGCTGCGAACCCACTGTCAGACGGCGGGTGTATCGTTGACGGCGCAGCAACCGATGAACAACGTGGTCCGCACGACGCTGCAGGCGCTGGCGGCGGTGCTGGGTGGGACACAGTCGTTGCACACGAATTCGCTTGACGAGACGTACGCGCTGCCGACGGAGGGCGCGGCCAAGCTCGCGCTGCGTACCCAGCAGGTGATCGCTGAGGAATCGGGCATCGCCAGCGTGGTCGATCCCCTGGGCGGCTCGTGGTTCGTCGAGCAGTTGACCGACCGGATGGAAGAGGAAGCGTTGGTCTACATCCGCAAAATCGACGACATGGGCGGCATCGTGCGCGCCATCGAACTGGGCTATCCGCAGCGCGAGATCGCCGAGAGCGCCTTCCGGTTCCAGCAGCGCGTCGAGTCAGGCGAACGCAAGGTCGTGGGCGTCAACAGTCAGGTCGAGGTCACCACAGGCGACGCGATCCCGTTGCTGCACATCGATCAGGCGGTCGAGGACGCGCAGGTCGCCGAGTGCAAGCGGGTCAAGAGCTCGCGGGACTCGGCGGCCGCCGCCCGCGCCATCGCAGCCGTGCGCAAGGCCTGTCAAGGAAAGGACAACCTGATGCCGCCCATCCTGGACGCCGTGAAGGTGCAGGTGACGCTGGGCGAAATCTCGGATGTGTTCCGCGACGAATTCGGCGTCTACCGCGATCCCGCATTCTTGTAGCCGTTCGCGGAGTTCTGGCGATGGAGACCCCCACGGGTCAGTCGGCGCCTGAGACGTCGAGCGGATTCCAGGTACGCGTCTCGATCCCTGCAACGCCACCTTCGATCCGGCGCTCGAGATCCGCGTACACATGCTCCATCGCAGCCGGCAGCGGCTTTTGAGTCAGGCGCCGGTAGTGCGACCACGAGTCGTAGCCGTGCAACTCAGTGACCAGCCAAGGGTCGGAATCGTCCTGCCACACTTCGAACGACGCCACGCCCAAGTCGAGGGCGTACGCGCGGATGTCGGCGAACAGCGCGATCAGCTGTTCCCGGTGACACGGGTCGACCCGATAGCGGTGCTGCAGCACGTAGGCGCCGATGCGGCTGGCGGGCATGGCGGCACCTGTCCGGTGATAGGTGGAAGTGCCTGACCTAGAACGGAATGTCGTCGTCGGCCGGGAAGGGCTCGACCGCATCCGACATGCCGGGGGCAGCCGTTCGCGCGGGACCACGGGCCTGACCTTCGCCCTGCGGACCGGTCGAGCGCCCTTCGCCTTCGCCGCGGGCGCCCAAGAACTGGATGCGCTCAGCGATGATCTTGGTCTTGATGCGTTTCTGGCCGTCCTTGTCGGTCCACTCGTCGTTCGACAAGCGGCCCTCGACGTACACTTGGCTGCCCTTGGTCAGGTACTTTTCGCAGTTCTCGGCCTGCTTGTCCCAGACCTCGACGGAGAACCAGTCGGTCTTCTCCTGCTTCTGGCCGCTGCGGTCCTGCCACGTGTGGTTGACGGCGCACCGCAGCTCCGCGACGGCGTGGTTGGACGGGGTGTACCGAAGCTCCGGCTGGTTGCCGAGGCGGGCGATCAGGATGACCTTGTTGACGTTGGCCATGTTGCGTTGCGCTCCTTGGGCGGGAAGGGTTGCATCGTAAGCCGCGGTACAGGTCCGTGCAAGGCCGCCCGCTCGGCGCCGGACGGAGCACAGGCGCCGTGGCGAGGCTCGCGACGTTGGGATACGCTGTCCGACTTGGGCCGTCGCTGGGACGGAACCGCCCGTCGACAAGGAGATCATGGCCCAGACCCGCAGACTGACCGTCGGCTTCCAGGACAGTGAAGGCCTCCGCACCCTGTGCGGCGAGCGCGATTCGAACCTCCGCTGGCTCGAAACGCGGCTGGGCATTCAGGTGATGGCCCGTGGCAACGAGGTGCACCTGCAGGGGGACGATGAGCAAGTCACCGCCGCCGCAGAGCTTCTCGGTGAGTTGTTTGCCCGGGCGCGCACCGGAGCCCCGATTGGGCCAGACGACATGGGGCGCCTGATCGACGCCCGCGAGGCCCGCGCAGACGGCACGATCGTGCGGCCGTTGCACGTGCATCGCCCTCGGGCAGCCCTTCGCGCCGGGGAGGAGGTTGAGCTCGCAGAAGGCACGCGCGGCGCAGCCCCCATGACCCCCGGGCAGAAACGCTACGTCGACGCGATCCGCTCGCACGACGTCGTGTTCGGCATCGGACCCGCCGGATCGGGCAAGACCTTTCTGGCCATGGCAGCAGCGCTTGGCGCCATGAACCGACGGGAAGTCAAGCGGATCGTGTTGACCCGGCCCGCGGTCGAGGCGGGTGAGCGGCTGGGCTTTCTGCCCGGCGACCTGAACGAAAAAGTCAGCCCCTATCTGCGACCGCTCTACGACGCGCTGCGCGAGCTGGTCGACCAGGACCGCTTCGAGCGGATGATGGAGCGCGGACAGATCGAAGTGGCACCGCTTGCCTTCATGCGCGGGCGTACCTTAGCCAATTCATTCGTGATTCTTGACGAGGCGCAGAACTGCACCAGCGAGCAGATGGTGATGCTGCTGACCCGCATGGGCGAACACACCAAAGTAGTCGTCACTGGCGACCCTTCGCAGTCGGATCTGCCGTACGGGATGCCGGGCGGCCTGCTGCGGGCGGTCGAAGTTCTTCAGGAAGTGGAAGGGATTCAAGTGGTACGCCTCGGGTTGGAAGACGTGGTGCGTCATCCGCTGGTCGGGCGTATCATCGCTGCCTTCGAGGCCGACCGAATGGCCCGCCTCGCCTCCGAACCCACCGGCCCGAACGCCCAGGGCTCCTACGGCAGGACTCCGAGCCGACGATGAAATCCGCCAAACGTGGTGCTGCAGCTCCATCAGGGCTGCCTGGCTCCCAACAGCAAGCGCGGGAGTGGCGTGCCGGCTTGGTTCGCCGGGCGGGGGATAGTGCCTTCGCTGTCGTGGCTTGGGCCGCCCTGGTCTTCATCGTCGGGCCGACGCAAGCGCCCGTCGAACTGCCCGCGCTGGGCCGCGCACCGCGAGAGGTCGTGGCGCTGCGCGACTTCCAGCACCAGGAACCCGTCGCCGACCTGCCCGAAAAGCAGCAGCAGGCGGTCGCTGGCGTGCCGGTCCACTACGCCTTCGACCAGCTGGCGGCGCAGAAGCGGATCGAGAATCTCCAGGCGGCGTTTCGACTTGCGCGTCCCCGCTATCGCCTCTACCTCTCCAGCCGCGAGCGTTTGGTCGCCACACTGGGGACCCCGAAGCCGACGCCAAATGCGAGTCCGGCCGCTCAGGAGGTTCGCCTCCATGGTGCCGCGCGTGCCGACAGGGCTGCGGTGCCGCCTGCCGAGACCGCGCGCGAAGTGGCCCAACTGGACCAAGAGTTTGAAGAGGAACTGCAGACGCTGCGGCCTGAATTTGAACGCATGCTTGCTGCTCGCCGCTCGGAGTTGAACGCGGATGTGTTCGGAGCCCTGCGCAAAGCGGGATTCGACGAGCAGATCGAGCTGCTGTTGACCGACGTGGCGCACATGCTGCTGGGGCAGTGGATTGTGCGCGACATGGACCGCTTCGAGGACGACCTGGCGCGGGGCGTTTTCGAGACCGGGTCGCGGGTGCGTTACGACCGGGCGTCGGCGCGCGGCAAGGTTCTGGATGTCGAGGGCGCGCTGAGACAAGCCGACGAGTACGTGGGCGAGTTCGTCAAGCGCAAGAGTCCGTCCACATTGGATGACCCGCTGCTGCAGGCGGCCCTTCGTGCGATTGCCCGCAGCATGATCGACACCACCTTTGCTCGCGACAAGGAGGCCACGCGCTTGGCGGAGGAGCGGGCTCGCGACGCCGTCGAGAAGACGCACCTCGTGTCGTTTGCGCGGGGTCAGATTTTGGTCGAGCGGGGCGAGTCGGTCACGGAGGCCATCCAGGGGCGCGTCAAGGTGATGCTCCAAGGCATGGAGGGCAGCGGACTACCGCGGTCGTACTTGGCGACGGCGATTCTCTTGGGCATCGTGCTGTTGCTGTTCTTCGGGTTCGCCAAGCTGCACCTGCGCAACTTCCGCTATCGTCCGCGTGACGTGCAGTTGCTGATCACGATCCTTGTGGTTCACGGGCTGGCGCTGCGCATGGTCCTCGGGGCCGGCAGTTTGCTGATCGAGCCAGGCGGCACCATGACGCCCGCGATGTGGGTGGTGTTGCTGCCCTACGCGCTGGGACCGACCCTTGCGACGCTGTTCATGCGCCCGATCACCGCGGCGCCGTTCGGCCTGATGGCGGCGGTCGTCGCGGGCGTGATGGGGCACAATTCGCCGATGCTCAGATCGCAGTCGGGGTTGGACACGCTCGTCACTGTCCAAGCGGTCATCGTCGGGCTTGCGGGCGTGCACGCGGCGCGGCAATTCCGGCAGCGGTCCGATCTGGTCGTGGGTGCCGCCACCGTATCGGGCGTGTCGGTCTTGGGCGCTGCGGCGATCGCGTTGTTCACGGCCCCCTTGGGAGCGGACGTGTTCAGCGTGGAGACGGGTCTGGTGCTGTTGATGGGCGCCGGCTCAGGCGTGATGAGCTACCTCTTCGTGTCTGCGTTGGCTCCGATTCTCGAGAGTCTGTTCAACCGCCTGACCGACATCAAGCTGCTCGAGCTCGCCAGCATGAACCACCCGGCACTGCGCCTCCTTGCCAGCGAGGCGCCGGGCACCTTCACCCACAGCGTCATGGTCGGCAACCTGGCACAGGCCGGCTGCGACGCGATCGGCGGCAACGGGCTGCTGTCCCGGGTGGGGGCGTATTACCACGACCTGGGCAAGACGCGGGCGCCGCGGTTCTTCGCCGAGAATCAGGCGGGAGAGAACCCGCACGATCGACTGAAGCCGCACTTGTCCGCACTGATCATCAAGACGCATGTGAAGGATGGCATTAAGATCCTTCGGGAATTCAGGCTGCCTGAGGAGATCGTCGACTTCGTGCCGCAGCACCACGGCACCGGCCTGATCCAACACTTCTACAACCGCGCACGCATCGAGGCCGGAGAGGCTGCCGACGAGGTGGCGGAAACCGACTTCCGCTATCCCGGTCCCAAGCCCCAACGCCGCGAGACGGCGCTGCTGATGCTCGCCGACTCGGTCGAGGCCGCTGCCCGGGCGCTGCCGGAGCCCAACCCTCAGCGCGTGCATGAGATCGTCAAGAAGATCATCGCGACCAAGCTCGGCGATGGACAGTTCGACGAGTGCGACCTGACACTGCGCGAGCTGGCCCAGGTGGAAGAGGCTTTCGTTCGCGTTCTTGCGGGGATGCACCACACGCGCCCGGCTTACCTGCCGCCTGTCGAGTTGCCCAGCCAGCCGCGACTGCCTGGCCTGCGGGAGGAAGAGGACTTGGGCAACGTGGCGATCATGGCCGACGGCGGCGTGGGCGTCCGGCCGTACCGCAACATGGCGCGCGACACGCAGGTTCGCCTGCCGATGCAGCCGGTGCCGCCCGCTGTCGAGCCCGTTTCTGCCCCGGCCTCCGCCCCCGCAGGCGACCGCCCCGTCGAGCCCGGCGAAGCGCCCCACTCACCCACCGCGCTCGTGTCCGGTCACCGCCAGAGCGGAAGCCGCCGCGTGCCGTGATCCGACCCACCAGGGGAAGCTCTGCATGTCCATCGACCTCGATTGCTGTCACCCCGACCTGCGGATCGGCCAGCGCCGTCTGGCCCGTCACCTGCGCTCGATACTGGCGGAGTTGGGCCACCCGCGAGGCTATGTCGATGTGCGCCTGACCACAGACGCGGACATTCGCGAGCTGAATCGGCAGTATCGGAAGGTCGACGCCGTCACTGACGTGCTCAGCTTTCCGCTCGCCGACGCCCACGACCCGGACGTGCCGGTTGAGCTGTTGGGCGACATCGTGATCTCGCTGGATACCGCGCAACGGCAGGCGCGTGCCGTGCGCGAGGCGGTTCGATCTGGCGCTGACCCCGCGGACGTCAAGCGCTACCGGCTGACCGAAGAGGTGCTGTTTCTGGCCACCCACGGTCTGCTGCACCTGCTGGGCCATGATCACGCCAAGCGCAGGCAGGCCGAGGATATGGAGGCACTGGAGCGTCGGTTCATGGCCACGGTCACGCCGCTGGACGTTCACTTGTGCGATCGAACCGCGCACGGCGTCGCCCGAAAAGCCAAGTCCCGAGAATAGCAGCACCCGCTTGCGCGTTGAGAGCCTGCTCGGCCGGACGCGACCCTGCCGAACCCGAATTGCCGTCGATGGCTCTAACGACTGTCCCCTTCAGGAGTGTTTCATGCGCCTCGCCTTTACCCTCTTGACCCTGTCGATGACCGTGCTGGCCACGTTTGCCGCCTGCCGCAACGAGAGTCAGGCGCTGCAGCCCGCCCCTGCGGTTGCGCCCGCAGCGACCGAGACCGCGGCGCCCCCCGCCGACGGCAAGAACTACAGCGTCAAGGTCGCGCCCGTCGCCCTGCAGGCTGGCGCCAAGGCTTCGTCGGTGCTCACCATCGTTGGGGCGCCCGGGCTGCACTTCAACACGGAATTTCCGGCGCGGTTTGTGGTCGAGCCCGCAGCGTTTGCCCGCAGCACCAAGGACAAGCTGACGCTGAAGGACGGCGACGTGAAGATCGTCGACGGCAAGGGCGTGGTCACGATCCCGCTCGAGGGACTGGCGGCGGGCGCGGGCAACCTGAAGGTCACGGGCAACTTTAGCGTGTGCAGCGACGAGCAGTGCTTCATCCTGCGCAACGAGGTGTTGTCCCTGGCCGTGGCGGTGCGCTGAAGCCCATCGGTCGCCCTTGCTTCCGTTTGACAACGCCCTCGCTTGCCGCTAGATCGGCTGCCGGTTCGCGACGTGCCTGCGGTTTGCCGCCCAGCGTTGCCCGGTGCGACCGAGTGCGGGATTAGCTCAATGGTAGAGCGTCAGCTTCCCAAGCTGAATGTTGCGGGTTCGAGCCCCGTATCCCGCTCCTTCCCCGTCAATTGAAAAGTCGCTTTCAGCCCGAAATTGAAAAGTCGCTTTCAGCCCGATGGACAGTCGGCGCGGTCGGTGTCGCCTTGTGCCTACGCTACCAGGCGTCGGCCAGGCCCAGCAGCCCGGTGCCCTTCACCATCTCTCGCCGCACGCGGTCGTAGAAGGGCGGAGCGTCGCCGGCTGCGATGGCCTCCAGCGGCTGCAGGGCGTCGGCCGCGTCCACATCCACGCGGGTGTCCGCTGCCTGCCGGTCCAGACCGATACGGGTCAAGCGAAGGACCTCTTTTGCCCACTCGCCTACGTGGACGTCACCGACTCTCGCGTGCAGCGCATCCTTGCACGCCGCCTCGCGCAGGGCAGCCCGGTCCACGGTGCGGTCGCCGTCGCGCAGCAGCAGCCGCAACGCCTTGCGCGTCGCTTCGTCGTAAAACGCGCCCTTGGTCAGCGCGGGCAGTGAGGGCAGGGCGTCGGCGGGCACCAAATCGCACTGACGCAGCTCGATGTAACGCTTCAGGCGCACGTCGGGGAACACGGTCGAGGCGTGCAGCGCCCAGTCGGACAGCGTGGGGCGGCGGCCGCGGTAGCCTTCGTGGAAGAAGCGTCGAAAGGTGAGCGGTTCGGGCAGCTCTTCGTAGCCGTGGCTGCCGTCGGGCATCACCTTGTCCAGGAAGTACATCGGCACATCGAGCACCCAGTCGACGTAGTCCTGCACGCGCGCGTCGGGATCGAAGCACAAGCCTTTGACATTGCAGCGTCTGTCGTCGACGTCGGTCCACAGGTGCGCGCGGAAGCTGGCGTAACCCGTGTCGCGGCCAGCCAGGTACGGCGAGTTGGCGAACAGCGCGATCAGCACGGGCGACAGCAGGTGGCCCAGCCGCAGCATCTCCATGCACTCGTCTTCACTGGAGAAGTCGATGTTCGTCTGCACGGTGCACGTCAGGTGCATCATGTGCAGGCCCCACGCGCCGACCTTGGGCATGATCCGCCGCATGATGGCGTAGCGCCCCTTGGGCATCCGGGGCGTTTCGTCCACTCGCGTCAGGGGGTTGAGGCCGACGTGCACGAACCGCACGCCCAGATCGTGGGCGACATCGCGCAGCTCGGACAGGTGCCCACCCAGCTCTGCCGCCATGTCTGACACGCCGACCATCGCGGCGCCGCTCAGCTCGAACTGGCCAGCGGGCTCCAGCGAGATCGCCGCGACGCCCCGCTGCAACGCAATCGGGCGTCCCGCTTCGAGGATCGGCTCCCACCCATGCCGAGCCACCAGCCGTTCCAGCAGCGTGCGGATGCTGACCGGCCCTTCATAGGGCAGCAGGTTGCCTTGGGCGTCGATCGCGAGTCGCTCGTACTCGGTGCCGATGCGGAAGTGAGACTGGTCGCGCCGCCCTGACAGCACCCATGCCGTGCATTCTTCCAGCGATTCCAATCGCCGGGGATCGTCTTGAATGGGCGCGGACATCGGGGCCTCGAGGCAGGGGGCGGCACGCAAGCGCGGTCAGTCGTAGTAGAACTGCTCGATGCGCCCAAACGTCACGGCGCCGAACGCTTGCACGACGATCGCCAGCAGGATCAGCAGCTTGGCATTCCGCGTCAGGAAAGGCACGCGCAAGGCGAAGAAGCCCATGAGAGGAGGCAGAAAGTCGATCGCGAACCGGTACGAGAACTGCTGCCAGCCGTCGTTCTGATACACAAGCCCGGGCAGCGCGACGGCCAGCACGGTGACCAGCAGGTGGCGCTGCAGGCTGCGACGGCGGGCGTCCTCGGCGGGGTCCAGCGCGATCAAGTCGGCGGGGGGCTGCTTTGGCGTGCCTAGCATGGCCAGAAACACCGGCGTGCTGGCCATCAGCCCCAGACCATGGCGGGTGATCAGGACAAACGGAGCCTCGGACAGTAGCCGGGGCATGTTCGTCAGGGCGGCACCCAAGTTCCCGTTCAAGAACACGAAATTGAACAGACCGTGCTCACGCGTCGGGCCGCGGGTGCCCTCCAGCAGGTACAGGTGACCGAATTCCGTGGGGCTCTGCCAGCGAACCCAGTTCAACCACGCGAGGGTGGCACCGATGGCAGCGGCAGGCAGGGCGAACCGGATGAGCTTGCCGAAAGCCTTCCAGAAAGCGGACTTGCCCTCTCCCCCCAGCCACTTGCCGCGTGGGAAGAAGGCCTCGAGCGGGAAGAACACACCGGCGAACAGCAGCGGCGTGCGGGTGGCGACCCCCAGACCGAACAGCAGCCCCGCCAGCACAGGGCGCCGCGCGTCTTGGGCGGCCAGCAGGTAGGCCACGTGAAGGGCGGCACCGAAGACAAGCGCGGTAAACCATACCTGACCGCGAATCGAGCTGTAGAAGAACGCGGTGCCAAATGCGAACAGCGCCACCAACCACAGTTGGCTGTCCACGCCGTGCACGACCAGATTCTCGCGACGCATTCGCGCGAACCAAAGGAACATCAGAACTGCCGCCAGAACCGCCACCAGCAGCGTCACGACCACGTCGTGGACGTCGTAACCCCAGATGGCCACCAGCGGCATCATCGCGACGGCGGGAAAGGGCGGAAACGAGATCTGGTAGACCACTTCGTCGCAGCGGGCATAGGGGCGCGCGGGGTTGCAGCCGGTCTTCACCTCGCGGTCCACGTCGATGACCATCAGGCGGCCGTCCAGCGTCCAGAACTCCTTCTGGCGCGCCCCGGGCACGTCCTTCCAGGGGAACACGCCCTTGACCACCTCTCCGCCCTTCAGCGTCAGCACGCGGTAGCTTGCCCAGTCGTTCCAGCCGTTGTTGCGGCCGCCAGGGCCGGCGAGGTGCCGATTGACGGCATTCTGCAGCCCACGGCGGTCTTCCGGGCGCGGCGGTGCATTCAGGGTCCGGCGCGGCGTGTCGGTGTCCAGGCGCCCGTCGAGAAACGACGCGGCCATGTCGACAAAGTGGAAGTGCGGGGAGGGGTTGCGCAGCATCCCGGACGAGAAGGCTGTGTACACCGCGGTCACGACGACGGCGACGACGATGCTCCAGGCCAGCAGCGGGCGGCGAGCGAACAGGCTGGACAGGAACATGTCGGCTGGTCTCCTGGGCCGGGGGGGCGGCAGGGGTCCGCCGCAAGAGGCGGAACAGTAATGCTTGGGTAGGGGCGGGTCAATTGCGTGCGGCCGGTCGCGCTGCTAACCTGCCGCGCCGCCGAAGTGCCGCCCATCGTGGGTCCGCGTTCGGTCTCTCAGGAGGTTTCATGTCGTTCCGCACCTGGATCGTTACGGCCGTGGCCGTGATCGTTCCCGCGTTGGTCGGCAGTCGGCTGATGCACGGTCGCCCCGTCGCGTCCCAGCCCGCCGCGCCCGCCACCGTTGCCCTGCCGTCGGCCGTGCTGCCGGCTGCCGCCGTACCGACGCCGCCTGTTCAGGTGGTCGAGGCGATGGCCGTCAACCGGCCCACGCCGCCTGCCGTGGCTCCCGTGGGCGAACTGATGCCGACGCCCATCGTCCCCAAGGTTCCGGAACCCGACCTCGCTCCGGCGCCGCCTGAGCGGCAGATCGCGATCGGCTTCACCGGCAACGTGGTCGGAGAGACCGATCCTTGCGGTTGAGCGCACAACCCGCTGGGCGGTCTTGCTCGGCGATCCCAGACTTGGCAGGACAGGCAACGCAACCACAACAATGGGCTGCTCGTCGACATCGGCGGGCTGATGACCCCAGGACCGTTTACTGGTGAAGAGCGCCCCGGCGAGGCCTTGGCACGCGCCGATCTGTTCATGAAGTCGATGGCCTACATGGGCTACTCGGTCATGAACGTGGGCGTGCTGGACGTCGCACTTGGCATCAGCCATCTGCAAGATCTGTCCAAGAAGCACAAGATCCCGATAATTTCCGCGAACCTCTACACGAAGGCGACCGGAGAACGGGTGTTCCCCGCGACGTTGGTTCTTCAGGCCGGGCCGTTGAAGATCGGCTTCTTCGGATTGCTGAGTCCCCTGTCGCCGGCGGTTGAAAAGCACATTGAGCCCAATGGCTTGGAGATCCGTTCCGTGGTTCTGGAGGCCCAGACGGCCGTCAAGGATCTGCGCGCGCAGGGGTGCGACTTCATCGTGCTGCTGAGTCAGCTGAAGCACCCCGAGGCAGAGCAGGTCGTGAATCAGGTGTCCGGCATCCACGTGGTGCTGGGCTCCCTGACGCAGGACATGACGATGAAGCTTGCGCCGTTGGGAGCCAGCTACTACGCCGACGCGTTCCAGAAGGGCAAGTTTCTGGGCGAACTCATGGTCCATGTGCGTGGCAACCGCGACCGCTTTCACATGGCAGGCCGCCGAGCGGCGATGGAGCAGGAGCGTCAGGACCTGGCCAGCCAGATGATGACGACCCGCAGCCAGCTCCAGATCGGCGACCGCGGTGGCATTGCCTTGACCGCGGACGCGCGCAAGAACCTCGAGCAGCAACTCGCCGTCCTGAAGGCTCGCCAGCAGAAGATCACGACCGAGCTTGAAGGCAGCCTGGCGCTACCGCCCGACGCCAGCACACTGGAGCTGAGCATGGTCGCGCTGGACCAGACGCTGCCGGACGACCCGACGGTCGACGCGTGGGTCAAGAAGTTCCAGAAGAAGTATCCGAAGCCGAAAGGCGGACACTAGTCCGGCGCGTCCGGGCAGGTTCGGCGCCTATACCTGCAACAATTCGCGTGCTTGCTGAGGCGTCGCCAATGGCCGACCGGCCTGCTGCGCCATTTGCGCGACGGCTTGGACCAGCGGCGCCGTCCCCTCTGCCAACACGCCCTTGGACAGGAAGATGTTGTCCTCGAGGCCCACGCGGACGTGTCCACCGACGGTGACTGCGTGTTGCGCCAGCGGCAGCTCGAACCGGCCGATGCCTGCCACCGACCACGTCGAGTCCGCCGGAATCAGGGCTCGGATGAAGTCCAAGTGCGCCGTCGTGGCTCCCATGCCGCCCGGCACGCCCAGCACGAAGTCGAAGTGCGCGGGCAGGTCGAGCAACCCCTCCTTGGCCAGCCGCAGGGCCGCGTCGACCATGCCGGTGTCGAAGCACTCGATCTCCGGACGCACGCCGAACTCCCTGAGTCGACGGGCGATCGCCCGCACCGAGGGCATCGGGTTGGCGAACACGTCGTCGCCGAAGTTCACCGTTCCCGTCGTCAGCGTCGCCATGTCGGGCTTTAGCTTGACGGCGTCGGCCCGCACTTCGACCGGCATGCCCACGGCACCACCCGTGCTGAACTGAACGATCATTGGGACTTCAGCGCGGATCAACGCCATCGCCTGACCGAAGAGGTCGGCCCGCTGACTCGGGCGGCCATCGGGCTCGCGGACGTGCAAGTGCACCATCCGTGCACCAACGTGATAGCAACGGATCGCCTCTGCGGCCAACTCCTCAGGCGACAGCGGCAGCCAAGGCGTGTCGGCGCGGGTCAGCTCGGCGCCGCAGATCGCGGCCGTGATCAGCAGCGGCTGGGTCATCCGCGACTCCGTTGCCGGTCGGCCAAGACCACGCAGGTGCCGGTGGCGCGACACACGACAACGGGCTCGTCCAGCGCGTCGGCGGCCGAGTCGTTCAGGTCGGGACGCGGCGAGATGACCTTGCGGGCCTCGAAGCGCATCTTGCGGCTGGTCTTGCCGACCTGGGTGATCTCGCCCTCTGCCTCGATGTAGTCGCCGGCATAGACGGGAGCCAGGAATTCGACCGAGTCGTAGGCGCGAAACAGCCCCTCGTCGCCGTCGTGGCGGATCAGGAGCTCGGTGGCGACGTCGCCGAATAGGCCCAACATGCGGGCGCCGTCGACCAAATTGCCACCGTAGTGGGCGTCATGGGAGGACATACGGAGGCGAAGGAGTGTCTTCATGCCGGTCGAAGTAGCACGACGTCCGACGCTCGACAAGGCTCGTCATCAGTCCGATTTCGCCGTTCGCGACGGCGCGACCAAGCTCTGCGCCCGAGCGAATCACCGCCCACAGCGCCGGCCACGTCTCGTCGAACTCGGCGGCGGGGATCACCGGCCGAAGAAGTCGAAGCGCCAGATCAGACGCATCGCGTCGGTGAACAGGTCGACGTAGGGCGCGGCGGGCAGCGAGGCCTTCGGCGTCGACTTCGCCTGTGGGGGCGGGCCGGGGGGCAGAACGCCCGAGCAGGTGGGGTTGGCCTTGCCCGGCGTTCCCTTGGACTTCCCATCTGTTCCGTACAACTCCGCGCCCAAACACCAGTTGGCAGTGCTGGTGTCGTTCTGGGCGGCGCTGGTGACGTTGCCGGACAGCGAGAGCGTCATGCCTTCAAGCTTGGCGGGGAAAGTGCCCCAGTTGAACGTCACCTTGTCGATGGTCGTGCCCCCGAACTTGAGTTCGATGAAGTCGTCGCTCGAGTTGGTCATGGCCAGGCCCGTGTAGATGTAGTCAGGCTTCATGCCGCCGCCATTCTTGGCGTCCTCAGCCGATTGCGCGAACACGAAGTGCTGACCGGGCTTGATCAAGATGGGGCTGCCCTTGCCATCGACTGTGAACTTGTCCGTCGTCGAGGTGGGCTTGCCGACGACGGCCATCGTGTCGAGGTTGATGGCGAACTTGCTCACGTTTGTGACTTCAAACCACTCGCCGTTGGGGCTGCTGACCTCGTAGACGGCGTCGACCATGATCTCGGTGACGACGAGGTCGCCCACCTTGACCGTGCTCGCAACCTCGAACTTGCACGCCGCGCTGCAGCCGTCGCCGTCGACCTTGGCGCCGTCGTCGCACTCCTCACCAGCCTCGACCACGGTGTTGCCGCACTCGGTGGCCGGAGCTCCCTCGCAGACGTCGCCCTTGCCGTTGCCGTCTGTGTCTTTCTGGTCGGAGTTGGCGTTCGCGGGGCAGTTGTCGCAGACGTTGCCGACCGTGTCTTGGTCGGTGTCAGCTTGATCGGCGTTCGAGGTGGACTTGCAGTTGTCGCAGACGTCGCCCACGCCATCGTTGTCCACATCGGCTTGATCGACGTTGGTAGCGAGCTTGCAGTTGTCGCACACGTCGCCAAAGCCGTCGTTGTCCGCGTCGGCTTGGTCAGGGTTCGCCTTGGCCTTGCAGTTGTCGATGCCGTCCGCCACTCCGTCGCTGTCGGCATCGAGGATGCACTCGACGTTGGCCGCTCCGGGAGAGCCGAGGTCGCCCGCGCCGAATGCCTTGGCCGACAGGCACCAACTCGCCCCTGAGTCGTTGTCCGCAGCGTTGTTCTTGGCGCTGTTCAGTTGGTACGACGCGCCGTTGCCCGCTGCCGCCCAGCCGTCGCCGCCGGCCGGAACGAAGTGGACGCTATCGATGACGACCCCTGCCTGCTCAATCGCGACGGTGGTCGAGGATGAGTTGGGCAGGTTCAGCGCCGCACCGTAGGCGTAGAAGGGGACCAGCCCGCCGTTGGTAGTCTCCGACGCGCTGATGGCGAGGACGACATAGGCGCCGGGGTTGACGGCGAGCGCATTGGCCGTCGAGACCACGTGGGAGGCGACACCCGACCGCAGCGTCAAACCACCAAGCTCAATGGCAGAATTCGTGCCGTTGTGTACCTCGAACCACTCGCCGGCGCTGTCGAGCACCGCCTTGGGGTTCGGCATCAGCTCGGTGATGACCAGACTGCCGGGTGCCACGACTGCGTAGCACTTGTCGACCGAGCAGACCTTGCCGTCGCCGCAGAGCGCGTCGTTCCAGACGGTGCCGTCCTCTGCACAGGTCTTCAGCGTATTGATGTCGCACTTCTTTGCGCCGGGGGTGCAGATCTTGTCCGCACAGGCGCCGGCCTTGCAGATTTGCGTATCCTTGCACGCCGTGTGGGTCAGCTTGGTACCGGTCGCATCGCAGGCGTCGACCGAGTTCCCGTTGCAGACCGAGATGTTGGCCTCACAGATGACGGCCGTGCACGCGTCACCGACACAGGTCATCTTGGCGGGGCAGGCCTCTTCGACCCAGCTCAGGCCGCTGGCTTCGCAGGTGGCCAGCTTCTCGCCGCTGCACTTGATGGCGCCGGGAATGCAGTTCTGCGGGTCGCACACGTCGCCCAGGCCGTCGCCGTCGCCGTCCTTCTGGTCGCTGTTGGCAGCGGCCGGGCAGTTGTCGCACACGTCGCCGACGCCGTCCTTGTCAGTGTCCTTCTGGTCCGCATTGGAGATGGCCTTGCAGTTGTCGCTGTCGTCGAACAGGCCGTCGCTGTCGGAGTCCACCGGACACGCCGGGTTGGCCGCGCCGGGAGAGCCGAAGTCGCCCGCGCCGAACACCTTGATCGCCACACACCAATGGGCCGCAGCGTCGTTGTCCTGGGCATTGGCCTTGGCCGGATCGAGCTGGTAGGACGCGCCGTCGGGCATCGCGGCCCAACCCTCCTTGCCCGGGTCGTAGTGCACGCTGTCGATCACGTTGCCGACCTGCTCGATGGCGACGGTGCACGAAACGGTGTTGGGCAGGGTCAGCGCGGTGCCGTAGGCATACGCGGGGATGAAGCCGCCGTTCGCCGTCTCGGTGGCGCTGCGCGACAGCACGACAAACGCACCACCGGCGACGGGAATCGCTTTGTCGGTCGGGATCTGGTGCACGCCGCTGCCGCTCTTCAGCGTCAGGCCGGCCAGATCGATCTTGGATTGGGTCGCGTTGAACACCTCGATGTACTCGCCGTCCGCGTCCAGGACCTTCTTGGGGTTCGGCATCAGCTCCGTCACCACAAGACTGCCGGGCAGGATTGCCGCAAAGCACTTGTCGACCGCACAGACCTTGCCGTCACCGCAAGCGGCGGTGTTCCAGACCGTGGCGTCGGCTGAGCAGGTCAGCAGGCTGTTGCCGTCGCACTTGGTAGCGCCGGGGGTGCAGATCTTGTCTACGCACGCACCCGTCTTGCAGATCTGCGTGTCCTTGCATGCGTCCGGAGTCGGGGCGGTTCCGGTCGCATCGCACGTCTCGACCGCGTTGTCCTTGCAGATCTTCTGATCCGGCTCGCACACGATGGCAGCGCAGGCGCCAGCCACGCAGGTCGACTGATCGGGGCACGCCGTCTCGTCCCACGCAAGGCCCAGACCGTTGCATGTCGCCAGCTTGGCATCGGCGCACTTGACCGCCGCGGGCTCGCAGACTTGCGCCTGGCACTGGTCATCGGCGCAGACATTGCCCTCACCGCACGCGTTGGCGTCGATGCCGCTGCCCGCCTCGTTGCAGGTCAGCAGCGTTTGGTCGTCCGAACACGCGGCGTCGCCCGGCAGGCAAATGTCGGGTAGACACAGACCGCCCCAGCAGTACTCGGCGCTGGCGCACTCGCTGTCCTGGGCGCACTGGGCGCACGCACCGGAAACGCACTGGTTCTGCACACCGGAGCAGTCCTCATGGATCGAGCACGCCTTGGCCTCGGGGTAGCACTGGCCCGCGGTGCAGGTTTCGCCCTGGGCGCAGTCGGCGTTCTCAGCACACTCGGCGCAGAAGCCCAAGTCGTCGCAGATGTCTCCCAGTGACGTGCAGGTGGCGTCCTCAGCGCACTCGACCGCGTCCTGACACGCGCCATCGACGCAGCGGCCGCCCGGCCAGCCGCAGTGGGCGGCGTGCAGGCACTCGACGCAACTGCCGGTGCCGAGGTCGCAAAACGGCGTGGCAGCGTCGCATTCCGTAGAGGTCGTGCAGCCGGGCAGGGCCACGTCGGCATCCGTTTCTGCGTCCGTTTCCGCGTCCGCTGCCGCGTCCGTTTCCGCGTCCGCATCAGCGTCCGGCTGCAGGTCGGGCCCGAAACCCGAGTCGATGTCTTGATTTGTGTCGATGGCGTCCACATCGGTCGAGACCGTGTCCGGCTCCACCGCGTCCGTCTGGGCGTCGTCCACGTCCGCGACCGAGTCACCCGGGTCTACGTCACCGACGGAATCCACCGATGAGTCCGTGGCGTCGGTCTCGGTCGGGTCCGAGCCGCAGCCGGCGACGCCCAACAATGCCACGACGGCGCAGGCGGTCACTGTCGAGCGGAACGTGATAGAGCGAGTCAGCAGGGCGACCAAACGCATGACGATCTCCTTCGCAGTGGGTGCCCACGCAAAAGCACCGTTGGTGCACATCGCGGGGGCCCACACATTCAGAGTTGGCGGACCGGGCCGCCGGGAATGAAGGTCAGGCGCCCCCGGGGGGAAGGGCGCCCTCGCAAGCTGGTTCGGCTCAGACTATAGACCGAACATCCGATAGCGCAGCGCGAGCCACATCGTGTCGAGCCAGAGGTCGAACCGCGGGTCGCCGGGCATGTACATGTACGGAGCAGGCGGCGGGGGCGGTGGTACGCAGGCCGGGTTCAGCTTGGCAGGCGAGCCCTTGGACTTGGTGTCGGTGCCGTAGAGTTCGACGCCGAGGCACCAGTTCGCCGGGAGGTCGTTGTCCACGGTGCTGGTCACGTCGCCAGACAAGGACAGCGTGGCGCCTTCGACATTTGCCGGCCAACCGGCACCGGCCCATGTGTACGCGACCTTGTCGATGGAGACGCCGCCGATCTGAAGCTCCACATAGTCCTCGCCGGAGTTGCCCATCGCCAGCGACGAGTAGATGTAGTCGGGCGTCAGGTTGCCGCCGTTCTTTGTGGCGTCCGCTGACTGGCCAAACACGAAGTGCTGGCCCGGCTGGATCATCACGGGGTTGCCCTTGCCGTCGACCGTGAACTTGTCGGAGACGACGGTCGGCTTGCCGATGACCACCATCTTGTCCAGGTTGATGGGCTTGTCGGTCAAGTTGACGATCTCAAACCACTCTCCAGCCGGCTCAGTAAACGCGTTGACCATGATCTCAGTGATCATCAGGTCGCCCGGCTGGACCGCGTCCGCGATCTCCGTCACGCACTTGTCGCAGCCGTCGCCAGCGAGGTCGTTGCCGTCGTCGCACTCTTCGCCGGCCTCGACGATCTTGTTGCCGCAGACCGGGTCGGGCAGGGCCTGGCAGACGTCGCCCTTGCCGTCGTTGTCGGTGTCAGCTTGGTCGGCGTTGGCCACCGTCGGGCAGTTGTCGCAGGCGTCGCCCAACTTGTCGCCGTCGGTGTCCTTCTGGTCGGCGTTCTTGACGAGTTTGCAGTTGTCCGCCTCGTCGTTCTTGCCGTCGCCATCGGTGTCGACCGGGCAGGCGGGATTCTCAAGGCCGGGGGTGCCGTAGTCGCCTGCGCCGAACTTGACCGTCGCGATGCACCAGTTGGCTCCCGCGTCGTTATCGACGGTGGTGGCCTTGGCAAGGTCGACCTGGTAGGACTTGCCGGTGTTCAGGCCCGGCCATCCGTTCTTGCCGGGGGTGTAGACGACCTGATCCAGCACGGTGCCGTTCTGCTCGACTTGCACGGTCACGGTGCCGGAGTTCGACAGGGAGACGGCGCTGCCGTAGGCGTAGGCCACCGTCACGCCACCGTTGGTCGCCACGTCGCCGTTCTTGGCCAGCACCGCATAGCCGCCGGCCTTCACCAGAACGGAATCGACAGGGGTGATCACGTGCATCGATGAGTTGACGCGCACCGTCAGGCCCGCGAGATCCACGTCCACGGTTCCGGGGTTGTAGAGCTCGATCCACTCGCCGTTGGCATCCGTGACCACGTTGGGGTCGGGCAGCAGCTCGTTGATGATGAGGGCCCCAACCTCCAGTTGCGACTCGATCACGCACTTGGGGCTGCAGCCGTCGGCGGGCTTGAGGTTGCCGTCGTCACAGGCCTCGACGTCCTCGAGCACGCCGTTGCCGCAGCCGGGGGCCTCGCAGGCGTTGCCGACGTCGTTGTTGTTTGCGTCGGCCTGATCCGGATTCGCCAGATCCTTGCAGTTGTCGCAGGCGTCGCCCCAGCCGTCCTGGTCGATGTCCTCTTGCTGCACGTTCTTGACGCTCTTGCAGTTGTCCGTCTTGTCCGGGATGCCGTCCTTGTCCTCGTCCTGATCGGCGCCTTCGCAGCTGGGGTTCAGCTGGCCGGGCGAGCCGAAGTCGCCGGCGCCGTAGGGGGCCTGGCCCTTGCACCAGTTGAGGCCTGCGTCGTTCGAGGTGGTGTCGAACATGGTCGGGTCGAGAGCGGCCGACTTGCCAGCCAGGATGGGGAAGGTCTTGTCGTACACGACCTTGTCGACCTCGACGCCCGCGGACCAAATGCTCAGCGTCGCCGACGTCGAGCTGAGGACGATCTTCGAATAGACGTAGCCGGGCTTCGGCAACTGGCCGTTCTTCAGCGGATCCGCGTTGTTGGCCAGCAGGAACACGCCCTTGGCGGGAACGATCAGCGCTGCCGGTGCGCCCAGAACGTGCTTGATCGGCGTCGTCGTCCCGACCTGCAGCGTCAGTCCGTTGATCTGGATGTCGCTCTCGGTCGGGTTGTACAGCTCGATCCACTCGCCCAGGTCGTCCGACACGGTGGCCGGGTTGGGCATGAATTCGGCGATAACCAGCGCACCGGCGGCCACCGGCAGCTCCTTCATGCACCACGCGCTGCAGCCGTCGCCGCCGAGGTGGTTGTTGTCCTCGCACTCCTCGCCCTCGTCCAGCGTGCCGTTGCCGCACGAGACCACGGGGCCTTCGCAGTCGTCACCGATGCCGTTGTCGTTGCCGTCGTACTGCGTGGGGTTGGCGACGGCGGGGCAGTTGTCCAGATGGTCGGCAATGCCGTCCTTGTCCTTGTCCTTCTCGCAGATGTCGTTCGCCGCGCCGGGCGTGCCCTTGTCGCCGCCGGGCATCAAGGTCGTCGCTCCGCACCAAGCGTCGGCAAGATCGTTGCCGGTGTCCGACGTCTCGCTGGGGCTCAGGGACATGGCGACGCCGTTCAGGGTCGGCCAGCCGCCCGCGGTGTTGTAAGCGATCTCGTCGATGACGACGCCGTTGGACTCGAGGACCAGACCGTCCGTGGTGTTCGTCAGCGTCATCGCGTTGCCGTAGGCGTGGTTCACGATCGCGCCGCCGTTCTTTGCGGCGTCGGTCGTGCGGCCGAACACGAACCAGCTCTTCGGCTCAATCGTCGTCGTGCCACTCGGAACCGCATACTTCTCAGTGCCCTTGTCACGGATGAGCAGGCCGGTCAGGTCGATGGCCGTGTCGGTGGTGTTGTAGATCTCGAACCACTCGCCGTCAGCGTCGGCAACGGGCACGGCGCTGGTGCCGTAGGGGTTGTACATGACCTCGGTGACCACCAAGTCGCCCGGAAGCAGCTCGGGGCCGACCACGTCTGACCCGTCCGGCGTTGTGTCGACGCTATCGCCGCCGTCGGCCACCACGTCGGTGCAGGTGTTCGTCTTGCCGGGCATACACTTCTTGTTCGAGCAGTAATCGCCCGTCGTGCACTCGTCGCCGTCGTCGCAGCTGGCCTTGTTCGCCACCTGCACGCACTTGCCGGCTTGGCAGAGGCCGTCGGTACACGGGTCCTCGTCCTTGCAGTCCTGAGCGACCTTGCACTGCGCGACCGTGTCGCCTGTGGTGTCGCTGGCATCGGAGGCGTCGGCCACGTCGCCGGCGGTATCGACGATGCCATCGAGCTGGGTGTCACCGGTGATGGTGTCCAAGGGCGAGGTGTCGGTGGTGCCGTCGGTTGTGTCACTGCACGCAGCAGCGAAACCAGTCAGGGCCATCAGGAGCAGGACGAGACGCAGCTTCATTGCAGAACCTCAGGTAGAGCCAAAAGAACCCATCGCGCCGGGGGATTCACGACAAGGGGCAAGTAGTGTACCCGTTCAGCATCGGTGGCCGCAACGAGTCTTCGCGAAAGGTTCGGATTGTCGCAGACGTGGTCGCGTCCATCGGTTTGACACGGACGCCGAAGGAAGCACACTGGGCGCCGTCCGCGACCGGAAATAGGGCCGCGCGAGCTACAGGAGCCTTGCATGTACGCGGTTCGCTCCAGTTGGATCGGTTCGACCGCCGCCGCCCTCACGGTGTGGACGCTGTCGTCCGTCGCCCTTGCCGCCGAGACCCGCAGCGCGGAGGACTGGTTTCGCGAAGGGGTCGAGAAGCTGAGTGACGGCAAGCTGGAAGAGGCCACCACCGCCTTTCAGTTCTGCGTCGAAGAAAAGCCCGACCTCAAGGAGTGCTGGTTCAACTTGGGCGTCGCGTGGGGCCGCCGGCGCGACTTCTCGAACGAAGCCAAGGCGTACCTGAAGGCTGTCGAGCTCGACCCCACCTACGGACGCGCGCACTTCAATCTCGGCGTCGCGTATGAGGATCTCGGCCGCCCCACCGACGCACTTCGGCACTATGACTTGGCGATTGGAAATGACCCGACCAGTCAGGACGCCTACTTGAACAAGGCGATGCTGCTGCTGAGCGAGAAGCGCTTCGACGAGGCGATTGCCGGCTTCGAGCGCGCGATCGCCGTCGCTCCGGACAACGCCGAGTCCTACTACGACTTGGCGGAGGCCGTTCACCTCAAGGCCCAGCAATTCGAGGAGCCTCAGCGCACTGCGTGGCTGCGACGCGCGGTGTCGACCTACCAGCAGTGTCTGGCGCGCGACCCCAGGCACCACCGGGCGTACTACAACATCGGCGTGGTGCAGCACCGACTGCGCGACATGGCCGCGGAAGTGGCTGCCTACCGCAAGGCGCTGGAGCTGCGGCCCGGCTACCTGCCGGCGTTGTACAATCTGGCCTTTGCCCTGCGCGACAAGGGCGACAAGCCCGCAGCGAAACAGGCCTTCGAAGTCTATCTGGCGGTGGCGGGCAAGCAGCCGTCCGAGGCGCGCTTCGTCGAGGCGGCCCGCAAGGAAATGCAGAAGCTGTAGGGGCTTGGTCTAGTCGAACTCGGGCGCGGCGTCGTCTTCGCGCTCCCGCTCCAGGTACCGGAACACCGTCCGCACGTCGACCCCCAGATCCTTGGCCGTCTGGGCGCGGTTGCCGCCGTTGATCTCCAGGATCCGCCGCACGTAGCCCCGGGCGAACGTCTCCTTCGCCTCGTTCAGCGGCTCGATGCGCCCCGCCTGCAGGGCGCCCAAGTCCAGATCCGCCGCTGTGATCGTGCGCGTGTCGCAGAAGATCACCGCCTTCTTCAGGCGGTTTTCGAGCTCGCGGATGTTGCCTGGCCAGCGGTGCAGGTGCATGGCGCGCACGGCATCTTCCGAAAAGCCGTCGATGCGCACCGACAGCTCCTCGCACTGACGCTTCAGGAAATAGCGGGCAAGCATCATCACGTCCTCACCCCGGTCGCGCAGGGGGGCGAGGTGCAGACGAACGACGTTGAGGCGGTAGAACAAGTCCTCGCGGAAGTTGCCGGTCTTGACCTCTTCCGACAGCGTTCGATTGGTCGCCGCGACGATGCGGATGTCGACGTCGCGACCTTGCGAGTCGCCCACGCGAGAGACCTTGCGATCCTCCAGGACGCGCAAGAGCTTGACCTGCAGCGCCAGCGGCAGCTCGCCAATCTCGTCCAGGAACAGCGTGCCACCGTGGGCCTGCTGGAACTTGCCGTCGCGCGTGACCACCGCACCCGTGAAGGCGCCGCGGACGTGGCCGAACAGCTCGCTCTCCAGCAGGTTGGCGGGGATCGCGCCGCAATTAATGACCACGAACGGACCCTTGGCGCGGTTGGAGCGGCGGTGGATCTCGCCGGCGACCAGTTCCTTGCCGGTGCCCGTCTCGCCCTCGATCAGCACAGAGATGTCGGTGCCTGCGACCTTCTCGATCTTGCGGAACATCTCGCGCATCGAGTCGCAGGCGCCGATCAGGCTGCCGAAGTTCATCCGCTCGATCTGCTGCGTCAGGCTCTGGTTGCTGAGCTTGAGGTCGCTGATCAGGATCGCGTTGCGCAGGACCATGGCGGCCTGGCCGGCAAAGACCGTGGCGACGTCGCGTGACTCTTCGGTGAACAGGTTCACCACGTTGTCGTTGCTGAGGTAGATCGCGCCCAGCAGCTCGCCGCGCACCATCAGGGGCACGCACAACACCGAGCAGATCTTGAAGTCCATCACCGACTGCGCGGCGTTGAACTCGCGGTCGTTCAGGGCGTCGGAAACGATGACCGGCTGCCGTGTCTGCAGCACCCGCTCGACGATGGAGTCCGAGATGGCGAGCGGACTTGCGCTGGGTTGGGTCCCCATGGTCAGGCTTCGGGCCACGCGGACCTGCGGCTTCTCGTCGACCACCAGCAGCACGACGCCGCGCGACGCACGCAGCACCGCCAGAATCGAGTCGAGCATGGTCTCGAGCAGCCGGTCGACGTCGTAACTGCCTGCAAGTGATTCGGAAAACCGCGCCAGCGCCCCCAGCAGGTCCTCTTGCGCGTGGACTGGACCGGCCAGCGTGCGCGCCGCGGGCTCCCGCTGCTGGCCAATGTGAAAACGCAGGCGCACCGAGCCGATGTCCACGACGTCGCCCGCCTGCAGGACGTGGGCGTCGCAGCGCCGGCCGTTGACGACCAGTCGCTCGCCGCCGACGGCCTCCAGCGAGGTCCCCTTGGGTGTGGTGCGTAGCTGTGCGTGAACGTCCGCGATGCCCTTGCCGCGCAGCTGGATGTCGCTGTTCGCGTCGGTGCCGATGCTGCAGACCATCTTTTCGATGCGGTGCGACGTCTTGACGACCTCGCCGGGTCCGAGCTCTTGCAGCCACGCGTACGGGGTCATGGGGTCGCTCGCTCCTGCGGGAAGGGCCGAGGCAGGATGGACCAGGACCGCCGGATTGTACAACTGCGGCGCAGCAACCCGTTCAACGCCCTGCAGTCTGACCGGCAGCGGGGGCCGGTGGCAGGACCTTGCGGTTGTTCCATGCGTCCACGATGCCCCAGCCCGCGACCAGCCAGAAGGCGGCTCCGGTCGAGAGCTGAATCACCTCGCCGGCCAAGGGCTTGCTGCCGTGGATTCCGGCGTCGCGGTTCGACAGGTAGTAGGCGGCCGACACCGACGCAAGCACCGTTTCTGCCCCGAGCAGAAGCCACCCCTTGGTCGGCTGCTGGTTGGCGAACTGTCCGACACCAAAGGGGAAAAATAGCAAGGCGACGGGCGGTGGCTCGACCGGCCGAGGCGGTTCCGGGTCGCGCAGGTTCTCTTCCGGCTCGATGACGCCCATGCGAATCAGGTTGGCGCGCTGGGCTTCGAAGTCCGCAACCATCTTGGGCGGATAGCGCGCCGGGTCGAGCTTGGCCCGCGGGTTGCGTACCATCAGCGCCATGAATTCGTCCAACGCGCCTCGCAGGTCATTCTGCCACCACAGCGCCGCACCCAAATACTCACGCGCCTGCCACTCGCGCTTCTGGTCGAGCGCGGTTTTGGGGTAGAGCAGCGCCCGTAGTTGCGGGATGGCCTTGTCGAAGTCTTGGTATTCAAAGGCATTGACGGCATCTTCGAATGGGTCGACAGCGGGCGTCGCTTCGGTCGATGCCACAGGACGCATGACTTTGGGGCGCACGGGCTCGGGCGCGGCAGGCGCCGTGGGCGCAGGTTCTACAGGCGCCGGTTGCGGCGGGGCGGGTGCAGTGGGGGGGGGCGGCGGACCTGTCGGCTTGGGCTTGGCGGCGACCGCGGGATCCGCCCAGACGCACACCACGACCCACAGCAAGATCGACAGCGTGCGAGCGAACCCCGAGGGGCACGGCAGCGTCGCGCGGCGGGGGCAGGGGCTGGGGCGTTGCGGCGACAATTCCCTATCCGGTCCCGGGGGTGGCGGTTGAGGGCGCCCACGCGGCGCACGGCATATGCAAGCGGAGGCCATCGTAGGCCAAGGCGGCGCGACTGCCAACCGCGTGTGCCGATTGCTGAACTACCTGATGGGACGCGGGAACTTGCCGCTGCTATCTCAAAGCACTGGCGACCGACGCCGCCAAGTCCGGGGCTCCGGCCACCGCGCGCGACAACCGCACGATTTGCCGTTCGACCACGGGAGGCAGCATCTCGGGCTCCAGACGCACGCACATCGGCAGAATCGATGCGTCCAGATCGAGGCGGCTGGCCGCGACAAGTACGGGCAGCGCACGGCGCTCGGCCCGGTTCAACGGGCGTGTCGCGTGGTAACCGCGCACAAGCGCCTGAAGGATCGGGTGGCGCACTTCGGCCGGGCGTGACGTGTCCTGAGGCCAACGGATGGCGAGCAAATCCACCGTGCGCGCAAGGTCCCACGCGAGCACGTCCACGTCGCAGAGGTCCCAGTCGATCACCGCGAATTCACCAGGCGACGCCGTCAGGTGCAGCACGTTGCCCGCGCCGAAGTCGCCGTGGCACAGCCCCGGTGGACAGTCTGCAACCACGGCGCGCAGCCTGCGACCGGTCGCGTCGAGCAGCGAACCCAGCCGGGCAGCCAGCGGGTGCCGGTCGAACTCCGCCGCGCACTGCGGGTCCTGCCCCAGCGTCGCAAGCCAGGCTTGAGCAGGCGCGACGTGGCGAACCGTCCGGGAACCGACCCTCGCCCCGCCCCGAGGTCGGCCCGCGCCCCCCAGGTCCTCGGCCAATCGGTGCACCTGGCCAAGCAGCGTGCCCAGGCGCTCGGCCGTGGTCGCATCCAAGTCCTCGCCGCGAATCGAGGTGCCTGCCAGGTCGGGATAGAGGGCCAGCAGGTCGTCGCCGAAGCGCATCGTGTCGTCGCCAGCCCGATCCTCAAGCGCGGCGGGAACTTGCAGGCCGCGTCGGGCAAGCTCGCGGCACACGCGGTGGGTGTAGGCGACGCTGGCTGCTGGGCGTGAAGTGCCTGAGTACCGCTTGGCGAACGCCGTGCCGCCCTCGCAGACCACCCTTGCCGTCGGGCCGTGGATGCCCAGCGCGACCCAACGGACCGCCAGCACCTTGCCCAGACTGCCCCGACGGGTGCGCACCAGCGACTCGATGGCCTGTGCCGTCACATCCAGCTGACGCAGCTCGAGTCCCCACAGGCGCTGCTCAGGAGCAATCCGCGTCAGGCGTTGCTCTGCGCGCCAAGCGAGATCCAGTGCGCCGATGGCAATCGCCCGGGCGATGGTCGCGTGCCATGCGTGCACGGAGCGGTCGCCAGCACGGAATTGCGCTTCGATGTCCAGCCGTTCGGCCGCGACCCACGCCTCGTCGCCCACTCGCACGGCGACGTCGTCGGTGGGAACGGCAGCAGCGGCTGCGGGCGGTCGTCGAGCCCAGCGCAGGCCCGGCGAGTCCGGCACTTTGCGCTCGAGAAAACGAGTCAACTCGACCAGGTCCGCATGTCGTCCAGCGTCCCGTGCGGGAATCGCCCAGTCTGTCGCGTCGCGCTTGGCTGTCAGCGGTTCCAGCAACTCGACCGCCGCGTTCCACTGTCCCTGCCACGCGCGCAACACCGCGAGGTCGATGCGGGCACGGTCGGCCGCCGGGTTCGCGTGGACCGCCCCTTGCCACCAAGCCGCTGCGCCATCGACGTCGCCGCGGTCCAACGCCACGCCACCCAACGCATAGCGCGCCGCGTCGGACTCGGGAACCCACTGCAAAGCGGTCGCAAAATGCCGTTCCGCTAGGCCCAGTTCACCCGCCGCGTGCGACCGCTCGCCCCGGTGATAGGCCGTCAGGCCGGCCAGCGGCTCGCCCGTGTCTCCATCGACCGCGGCACCCTGCAAGCGACCATCGGACCGGCCGCGTGCCAACAGATCGCTCGGAAGCCCTCGCGCACCTTGCACCTTTGCCCAGCCCCACTCCGCGTCGTGCAGGTCGGCTCCCGTCAATTGCGCCTCGGACAGGTCCGCACCGGACAAGTCTGCTCCCGACAGATCGGCGTTGCTGAGGTCCGCCCCGGTCAGGTTGGCAAGCGTCAGGTCCGCCCGCACCAGCCGCGCACCGCGCAGCACCGCACCCGACAGGTCGGCACCCGCCAGACAAGCGTGCGACAGATTGGCATCGGTCAGGTCCGCGCCAGAGAACTGACCGTCCCGCAAGTCAATTTCGCGAAGGTCCAGCGGTCGGTCGCCGGGCCGGCTGGCGTGCAAGGGCGCGCTGTCGGCAGCGGTCGAGAAATCGGCAACGGACGGTCGCGGGGGGCTCGGCACGCCGTCCTCCACATCGGTGGATCAAGGCAAGATCACAGGCAGATCAGGCCGAACTGGCAGGTCTTGCCCTTGGGGCACGAACCGCCCGCGCCGCACATGTCGATGCCGCCCGGGAAGCCACCCGGCAGCGGGACGCACGCGGTGGCGAGACAGGTGCCGCCGTCCGCACAGTCGGCGTCGGTCGTGCACTGACCCGGTTGGGGCAGCTGGGTGCCGGCCGGCGTGCACGCGCCAAAGGTACACGCCTCGTCCTTGGCGCAGTCGGCGGCCGTCTGGCATTCCACCGGCACGCACACGGCGATCAGGCACTGCTCGTTCGCGCCACAGTCTTTGCTGGTGGTGCAGAGGTCGGGCATGCCCGGGATGCTGGGGATGCACACGCCGGCCGCACACTGCAGCTGGCCTACGCCGGGCAGGGTGGGGCAGTCCTTGTCGGCCTTGCACGACATCTCGGGGATCGGCAGCGGGATGCAGAAGCCCATGAAACAGTTACCGTTCTTTCCAGTGCAGTCGGCGCTGGTCTTGCACTGCGCGGGTACGCACACCCCGCCCAGACACTGTTGCTTGTCGCCGCACTGCTCGTCGAATTGGCAGCCGCTGACGGGCAAGGTCACGGGCAGGCACTCGCCCAACAGGCACTGCTCACCTTGCGGACAGTCGGCGTTCCACACGCACTTCTCGGGCGAGCAGCGACCCAACTGGCACACGAAGCCTGTCGGGCACTGCGCGGTCGCGGTGCAGAAGTCAGACGGCACGACTTGAGGCGGCACACAGTACCCCTCCCAGCAGAACGTCCCCGCCGCGCATTGCGCCTGCACGGTGCAGGGTTTGGGCTTCAGGCACAGCGGCGCGAAGCACATCATGCCGGTGGGACAGGCGGGTTTGCCGGCGCCGCAGAGGGGCTCGTCGTCACACACGTCGCCCTTGCCGTCGCCGTCGGTGTCGGTCTGCGCCTTGTTGGACACGCTGGGGCAGTTGTCGAAGCCGTTCAGCCAGCCGTCGCCGTCCAGATCGGCGTCGCACACGTCGCCCTTGCCGTCCTTGTCCTGATCGGCCTGCTGCGGGTTGGCCACCGCGGGGCAGTTGTCGTTGGCGTCCGGCACGCCGTCCTTGTCCTTGTCGTTCGCGGTGTCGCAGGCGTCGCCCTGTCCGTCTCCGTCCGAGTCCGCCTGGGTCGGGTTGGCGACAAACGGGCAATTGTCCTTGTCGTTGGGCTTACCGTCGCCGTCCAGGTCGAGATCGCAGGCATCACCCAGATCATCCTGATCCAGATCGTCCTGCTGCGGGTTGGGCGCCGTGGGGCAGTTGTCCAGCGCGTCGGGGATGCCGTCCTGGTCCTTGTCGTTGCCTGCGGTGGGGTCGCAGGCGTCGCCGATCTTGTCGCCGTCTGAGTCCTTCTGGTTCGCGTTGCCGACGTACGGGCAATTGTCCAACGTATTGAGGATCTTGTCGCCGTCCAGATCGGTGTCGCAGGCGTCGCCCAGATTGTCGCCGTCCAAGTTGGCCTGGTCCGGGTTCTTCACCTTGCTGCAGTTGTCCGCGGCGTTGACCACGCCGTCGTTGTCCAGGTCGTCGTCGCAAGCGTCGCCAAGGCCGTCGCCGTCGCCGTCCAGTTGGCTGGTATTCTTGGTGTTGGGACAGTTGTCTTGCGCGTCGAGGATGCCGTCCTTGTCGCTGTCGGCCCACGGGATGTCGGCGGTGTCGGGGACGTCGACGGTGTCGAAGTCGGGTCCCACATCGACTTCTGCCAGCGTATCGTCGGGCGTCGCATCGGTCAGGTCCGGCTCGACATCGGGCTCGGCATCCACAACGTCGAGATCGGACTCGGCGTCGAGGGTGTCGGCAGCGTCGTCATCAGCGTCCGTGGCGGTGGCGTCGTCGGGCAGAGGGACCTCGGTCGTTTCGATGTCGTCGTATTGACCCGGCTGCTCGTCCCATCGCATCACGCGAAAGCGTAGCCAAGCGGTCGTGTCGGTCGCATCGTTCGGATAGCGCGCCTCTTGGTCGTTGTCGTCGAGGGCCCGCAGGCGGTAGTTCACATCGGTGCCCGCTGGCTGTGGCGGAATCGCTCCCTGCCACGCGTCGCCTGCAACTCGTGTCATTGCAAGCGAAATTGCAGCAGCGTCGCCCGTACGCCGGTACTCGAGCACCACGCGCTGCACGCCGCCGGCACCACCACGCACCGTCGCCCAAATGTCGTACGATGTCTGGATGTTGTATGTGTCCTGCAAGTGGCTGACCTGCAGAAACTGCGGACCGGTATCCAGCGACGAGGAGCAGCCTGCCGCCAGCACGCCCAAGGTCAGCACCGCAGCCGGGACCAGCAGGGCCATCGGGGCCAACAGCGCTCTCGGGCTCCAGATGCGGCGGGTAGCGGTCGTGGCCATCGTCTCGTCTCCCCCTGTCGTCCGGCTGGGCATTCTGGTGTCGTCCGGCCGGGCATCCTGACGTCGTCCGGCCGGGCATCCTAGCCTTGCCCCGGCGAACAATCCATCGGATTCACGGGCAGTGACCCGCGCTTGCGACACGTCGCCAGCAGCTGCCGGGCGTGGGCGATCGCGGTGTCGCCCTCTCCCTCGACGGCCCCCAACATGCGCGCGAGTTCGGCCACCCGCGAAGACTCGTCCAGCACGCGCAGGTCGGACCGCGTGCGACCATCCACTTCCGACTTGGCGACCGCGATGTGTGTGTCGGCGGCGGCGGCCACTTGGGGCAAGTGCGAGATGCACAGGACTTGCTGACGCTCCGCAACCTCGCCCAAAAAACGACCCAGCACGAGTCCCGTCGAACCCGACAGTCCCGCGTCCGCCTCGTCGTAGATGCAGGTCGCCACCGTCGACGAGTCCCCGGCCGCCCTCGCGGCGTCGTTGCACGCCCGCTGCAGTGCGAGCAGGACCCGCGACAGCTCGCCGCCCGAGGCGACTTCGTGCAGGGGCCCCTCTGCCTCGCCTGCGTTGGCGCGGAGGAAGAACTGCGCCTCGTCACGTCCGAAAGGCCCGGGATCCGCGGTCGCATCGAACCGCAGGGCAACCCGGAAGCGAGCCGCCGGCATTCCCAGCTGGCGCACGACCGCCGCCACCCCTTCTTCCAGCCCCGCAACTGCGGCGCGCCGTGCTTGGGACAGCTGGTTCGTCAGCACGCGCATGGAGGTGGCCGCCGCATCGACGGCTTTGGCCAGCTCGTGCACCCGCAGCTCTGCCGTGTCTCCATCCAGCTCGTCGGCCACCGCGTTGCGCCGCGCCAGTAGGGCCTCCTCGCTGCCGCCATACTTGCGAACCGCCCGCTGCAGGGCGTCCAACCGCTCCGACAGGCGGGTCAACTGCCGCTCGTCACGCTCCACGTGCTCGACATAGCTCTCGAGATCCGCAGCGACATCGGCGACCTGCGCCTCCACCTCGCGAACTCGCTCAGCCAGATCGGTCAATTTGGGGTCCAGATGCGCGTGACGTCCGACCGCCCGCGCCGCCCGCGACAGTCGATCGCGCGCACCGCCGTCGTCGCCCAGCAGCCCCGACGCCTCTCCGACCGCCTTCGCCAATGCCTCCGCTGCCTTCATCCGCTGCAACCGGGCCTGCAGGTCCGCCAGCTCGCCGGGCTTGGCGTCAAGGTCCTGCAACTCCTTGTGCACGAACCGCAAGTAGTCCAAGCGCTCGGCCTGCTGCTGTCGACGCGACTCGAGTGCGGTCAGCTCATCCCGCAGGGTCCGCCACTCGCCGTGCAGCTGCGCGTGGCGCTCGCGGGTCGCCGTCAGTCCGGCAAAGCGGTCGAGCGTTTCGAGGTGAGAATCCTTCTCCAGCAGGCGATGTTGCGCGTGCTGCGAGCTCAGGTCGACCAAGGGCGCGGCCACCGAACGCAGCTGCGCGAGCGTGACCAGTCGGCCGTTGATGTAGCAGCGCCGCGCACCCTGCCTGCCGATCACGCGCCGTAGTACCAGCGAGCCGTCTCCATCCGGGATGCCCAGCTCCTGTAGCAGTGCTGCCGTGGTCAGGCCGACGCCATCAAATTGCGCTTCAATCTCTGCGGTTTCCCTACCAGCACGCACCACCCGCTCAGAGGTCCGCCCGCCCAGCACGGCCGCCAAGGCCTCGATCAGGATGGTCTTGCCAGCACCCGTCTCGCCCGTCACGGCGGTCAGGCCCGGTCCCAGCGACAGCTCGGCAGCCTCGAGGATTGCGAAGTCCGCGACACGCAACGCGGTCAGCATCGGATTCCCCCGGCTTCGTTACTCGTCGTCGTCGTCCCAACTGGCGGTGGGGAAGTCGTCGTCGCCCTCAACCGCATCGCCGGTCCGCGGCGTGTCTTCGTCTTCCAGCCACTCTTGGGGACCCTCGCCCTCGTCCCAGGTCTCTTCACCCGTCACGCCCGCGGCATCGGGGACAGAGGCACCGGTACGGGCACGACGGGCAGCCTTTTGCTTCAGGCGCAGCTTGATCGGCGAGCCCTCGAGCTCCCACTGTTCCCGCATCTTGCTCATCAGGAACTTCTCGTAGCCCGGCGAGATGGCGCCCAAGGTGTTGACCTGCATTACGAATTGCGGTGGCCGTACGCCCACTTGCGCCGCGTAGTAGATGCGCAGGCGCTTGCCTCGATACGTCGGTGGCTGGTGGCTGATCTGCTGGCGCTCGATCCAGCGGTTCAGCTCGCCCGTGCCCACGCGGCGGTTGAAGTTTGCGTAGACCTTGCGCACCACGTCGAACAGCCGCTCGACACGTTGCCCCGTCAGGCCGCTGATGAAGACGTGAGGCACATGGGTCAGGTAGGGCATCCGATCGACCATGTCGATCTCGTAACCCTTCGACGTCATGGTCTCCTTCTCGACCAGGTCCCACTTGTTGATCGCGATCACGCACGCCCGGCCGCGGTCCTCGATGAGTGCCGCAATCTTGGCGTCCTGGTCGGCCAGCGACTGGGTCGCGTCCAGCACCAGCACCGCGACGTGGCACCGCTCGATCGCGCGCACCGCTTGGCTGACAGAGTACTGCTCGATCTGTTCCGTGATCGACCGCTTGCGGCGCAGACCGGCGGTGTCGACCAGCGTGAAGGCCTCGTCCTGATAAGTGAAATCGATGTCGATCGCGTCGCGCGTCGTGCCCGGCTGGTCGGCGCAGATCACACGCTCACTGCCCAACAGGCGGTTGACCAGCGTCGACTTGCCGACGTTGGGCCGACCCACGAAGCAAACGCGCACCCGGTCGACGCGCCCGCCGCGTACGGGACCTTCCTTGACGGCCGGATCCTCGGGGGCGCCGTCATCGTCGTCATCCAGATGGAACGCGCCATTGGCCTCGAGCGTGCTAATCATAGCCTCGACGAGGTCCAGCGTGCCGACATTGTGCGCGGCTGCGATCGGATACACGGTGTCAAAGCCCAGCGAATACAAGGCCATCGCCTCGATCTCGATGCCGGGGCTGTCGCACTTGTTGGCGGCACAAAACACAGGCTTGTCGGTGCGGCGCAAGATCCGGGCGATCTCCTCGTCCGCTGGCGTGGCGCCGTCGCGGGCGTTGCACAGGAAGACGATCGCGTCGGCCTCCTGAATCGCCATCGTGGCCTGCTCCCGCATCAGCGGCAGCATCCCCTCCTCCTCGCCGGGAGCAAAACCACCCGTGTCGACCAAGCGCACTTGGTGGCCCTGCATCTCGGCAGTGCCGTAGTGGCGGTCCCGGGTCACGCCGGGCAGGTCGTGCACGATGGCAGTGCGCTTGCCGATCAGGCGGTTGAACAAGGTCGACTTGCCCACATTGGGGCGACCGACGATGGCGATGAGGGGTTCGTAGACGGTCACAGGATGTACCCGAACTGTTTGAGCATCTCGATGCGCTCCGACCACTTGGGCTCGATGCGCACGTGCACTTCCAGGAAGACCTTGCGGCCCAAGAGCTCTTCCATCTGGGCGCGGGCGGCGGTCGCCAGCTCCTTCATTCTCGCGCCGGCCTTGCCGATCAGAATCGCGCGCTGGGCCGGCTTTTCGACGTGGACCACCGCCTGCACATGCGTCAGGTCGGCCAGATCCTCGAACTTCTCGATCTCGACGGCGACGCCGTACGGAACCTCCTCGCGGGTTTGCAGGAACACCTGCTCGCGAAGGAACTCGGCGCACAGGAAGCGCACGCTGCGGTCGGTGAACTCATCGGCAGAAAATTCCGCAGGCTGCTCAGGCAGATACGTGCGGATGGCCTCGACCAGCTGCGCGATGCCGTCGGCAGTACGCGCACTGATGGGGACGATCGGACCCACGTGGGGCAGGCCGGAGTAGGCCTCAATCACGGGCAGCAGCGCCATGTGCCGCGTCACGTCGACTTTGTTCAGCGCCACCATCCACTTCTTGTTGTAGCGCAGGATTGACCGGATCACCCGCCGCTCACCGGGAGCCACACGCGGGTCGAACAGCAGCGGGGCCTCGGCTTCCTTGGCCTCCTCACCGCCCTCATCTTCACCGAAGTCTGCGGGCTCACTGCCTTCTTCCATAGGTGCGGGCGTCTGCTTCAGCGGCGCGGACGGTCCCTTCTGCTTGGCAACCTTCTCTGCCCACCGCACGGCGTTTTGGGCATCGACCACCAGCACCACGACATCGACGGTCTCCAGCGACTCAATCGCCACGCCGACCATCGCGCGGTTCAGCGGCGAGCGCGCCTTGTGGATGCCGGGCGTGTCCAGGAACACGATCTGCGTGTCGGGTCCGGTCCAGTAGCCCGCAATCCGGTCGCGCGTCGTCTGCGGCTTGGGGCTGACGATCGCCAGCTTTTCGCCGATGACCCGATTCATCAACGTGGACTTGCCGACGTTGGGTTGGCCGGCGAGGGTCACCTGACCACAGCGGAAGGCGCGGGGATCACGTGACGGGAAATCGTCGTCGGGATGCGCCCTTGCGGCTTCCCAGGCGATTTCCTCCCAGCGGATCTCTGGCGCCGGCGGCGGTGCTGGGCGCGCGATCGGGGCAGGGGCGGATGGGGTCTCGACGGGCATCCGCGGTCCGGCGCCTGAGCGGGAACCAGCGGTGGGGCGGGGGCCGCTGGACGGTGCGCCGCGGGGGCCTGACCTGAGGTCGAACTCGGACGGGTGCTCGCGATCGTAGACGCTGGGGCGAGGTGCGGGACGGGGTGCGCCAGCGCCGCGCTTGGTCGACCCCTTCTCACGCCGCTTGGCAGGCTTGCGCCCCAGCGTGCTCCCCGGCCGGGACGGCGGTTTGCGAATGTTGGGGGCCACGATCGTCCTCCGGTGCGGGGGGAAAGGAGAAAACCCTGGCTATTCGGAGGGTTGTTCTCTTGCTGTCACCGGCGCTGTCCGGTCCAGGGCGCAACAGTAGAAGCCATCCGGGCCTGTATGCGCAAGGGGGTGTGTCGCAAGGAACGCCGAATCCGCTGGCCCGAAGCGAGCTTCCGTCTTTTTGCGATAGTCCGGGTGGCGGGCCAGGAACGCGGCGACCACGTCCTCATTCTCGGCGCGCATCAGCGAGCAGGTTGCGTACACCAGCCGTCCGTTGCGCTTCACATGCCGCGCGGCTCGCTCGAGGATCGCGAGCTGCTGCGCCGGGAAACGCCCCAGCCACTCGCCGTCCACGTGCCAGCGCAGCTCTGGGTTGCGCCGCAGGGCGCCGGAGCTCGAACACGGCGCGTCGATGAGCACCGCGTCGGCCATGGGGACCCCGGGCACTGGCCCCTCGCCACGCGGCAAACACCGCGTACCCGCTTGGGAAACGCCCGCCCGCTTCAGTCGTCGGTCGCACTCGCTCAGGCGCTTGGCGTGGGTGTCCAGAGCCACCAGCTTGCCGCGTCCGCGCAGGTCGGCCGCAAGCGCCAAGGTCTTGCCGCCAGCGCCGGCACACCAATCAAGCACAGTTTCGCCGGGTTGCGCATGAACGGCGGCCGCGATGCGCTGGCTGCCCTCGTCCTGGATCTCAAACAGTCCCTGCTGGAAAGCGGGCAGTGCGGTCAGGCGTGCCGAGGCCAGACACAGCAGCGCGTGGGGCAGACCGTCGATCGGCGCGGTAGGGATCCCCTCCTCGCGCAGCAGACCGGCCACGTGGTCACGGTGCGTGCGCAGTGAGTTGACGCGAAGGGTCAGTGGGCCGCGCCGATTCATGTAGGTCAGCGCCGCGACGGCGTGATCGCGTCCGAGTTGGTCGATGCAGGCGTTCACAAAGTCGACGGTGTAGCCGAGCTCCAGTGCAAGTGCTTGCGCGTCGGACCAGGACCTCGAGGCGTAGGCCGCCGTTCGCAGCGCCGACTCCAGTCCCTGACGCGGCACCTTGAGCCGCTCGCTGAAGCCGGGATTGCGATCGAGCAGGCCGTCCAGCACGGTGGCAGGTCCGGTCTTCTTCTCCCAGTAGCGCGGACTGCCCTCCGCATCGAGATCGGTTGCGGCAAGCGTGGCCAGCAACGCGGCATCGCGCGGTTCCAGTCGGCGCGGGTCGGGTGGGCCGGGCGGCGCAGTGAGACCCAGCACGGCCATGCGGGCAAGCGTCAGGCGCGAAAGCGTTCGCAGCGCGTGCCAGTGCAGCTCGGCGACAGCGGCGCGCTCCTTGGGACCCAGCTGCGGCTGCTCGCCCAGTGCGTTCTCCAGCGCGGTGTCGGCATAGCGCAGCTCGCGGGCGATGCTGAGGTCCAGCGCGCGTGTCAGCGCGTGCAGCCCCGTCAGCCGGACATACAGCGGACGCTTCGGCTCGCCGCCGCGGACGGACGCAAGGTGGGTGGCCAGACGGACAAAGGCATGTCCACGATGCGAAAGGCGATTCTTTGCTGCGGTGTCGGCCTGGGCAAACGTGACGCCAAGCTCAGGGGACAGGAACAGCCGGTCATAGCCAAAGCCGCCCTCACCGGCGGGTTCTCGGGTGATGCGCCCATCCGTTCGGCCGACGAACGCGCGCCACGGCACGCCATCGTCCGATCGCCCAGCGTCGGGTCCTTCCGCCAGCGGTCCGCACAGCACCAGTGTGCACAGGAACGCTGCCCCGCGCCCGCTGTCTTCCACGTCGGTCAGTTTCTCCAGCAGCAGCAAGCGGTTGGCCGCGTCGTCTGCCTGCGGTCCGGCAAAGCGGGCGCTCTGTACCCCGGGACCGCCGCCCAGCGCATCGACGCACAGACCCGAGTCGTCGGCGACCACGCTCAGTCCGGTAGCGCGGAAGGCCGAGAGCGCCTTCTTCAATGAGTTGCCCAGAAACGTGTCGGCGTCCTCAACGACCTCAGGCAGCTCGCGGCCGGACTCGGCGGTCCACTCGCGGGGACCCAGCACGACCACGCCCAGATCGCGGCACAGCTCCCGTAATTCGCCCAGTTTTCCGGCGTTGCCGCTGGCCAGCAGCAGCCTTTCAGTGGGCAGGGCGTCGGTCATGGGGGTCCTTGGCGGGCGCGGTTGGCCGGCCGGGCGGGCCGAGTTCTACCCGATTCCGATCGCGCTTGCGACCGACCGATGCACGGTCCCGCGCTGCTGCAACTCCTGGTCGGATGAGGCAACCTCTGGACAGAAAGCCAGAAACGGCGAACATGTGGTGCGCCGCACTGGGATTCCGCATGTCGCCCCCTTGCACATCCGTGCGGAATTGTGGCAACGCTTGGGGCTTGGATCCGGAACTTGCGGTCGGCTCGGCAGTCGACGCAGGGGACGAGAACCCCGCGCGGCCCTTGTTTCTTCGGGACCGTTCGATCAAAGGTGGTGCGAGATGTCGTGTTCTTCCCGCAGTCTACTGGTGGCCCTGACCGCGTGGCTTGCCGTGCTGTCGGCCTGTTCCGGCCAGAGCCTCAAGGACCCCGACGGTGACGAGTCGCGCACCAAGGCCCGTCCATTCGCCCGGCTTGAACCCACCGACGATAAGCTCGACGCGGCTGCCGGCGATCAGGAGGACTGGCGGTTCATCCTGCCCGAGCAGAAGGGCAAGATGGAGCTGCGGATCTCGCTGGGCAAGTGGGAGGAGTCGACGATCGTCGGCTTCGTTACCGTCTTCACCGAGGTCGGCGATCGCGTGGCGGAGAAGCCCATCCCGCCCGGCAACGCCGTGACGATCAAGCTCGAGTTCGAAGTCGAGCCCGACATGCGCTATCTGGTGCGCTTCAAGGCCACCAGCGGTAAAGGCAAGTACGCGGTCGAGGTTGGCGAGGCTGCGGACCCGTGCGGTGCGTGCACGCCGCAACAGGAGTGTGTGGACCAGAAGTGCGTCGACAAGGCCTGCGGCGGCGACTGCCCCGAGGATTCGGCGTGCGACAAAGCGACCAACAAGTGCGTCAAGACCGCGGTGCGACCTGAGAACAAGTGCGAGGGCGTCACCTGCCCGCGTGGTCAGGTCTGTGTGCGCGCCACGGGACGCTGCGTGACCCCCGCCGCCAAGGAGCCGACGCCCGCTCCGACCCCTGCCGCACCCGAAGCTGAGGACATCAACTGCACCGTGATCGACGCGCGTGACTCCGGCGGAGGCTCGTTCCTGACGCTGTCGGCCGGCGACAACAAGGAAGTGAAGAAGGGCATGACCGGCTCGGTCAAGGGCCTGAAGGGCAGCTCGTTCACGATCGTCGATGTCTATCCGTTCCGTTCGAAGGCCACGTCGAAGTTGCCGCCGGCCGCGTTCGCCGGCAACACGTCGGCCGTCATTCGGCGCTGACCCTGATGCCCCTTCGGCACGCGATCGCAGGACTGTCCGCGACCTTGGTCTGGTGTCTGACAGTCGGATCGGCGCTCGCGGCACCGCCGCAACTGCCACCCCCTGAATATCATTTCGACGGAAAGTCAACGGGTTTCGTTGTCGGGACGACGTGGTCGCGCCTGGACCAGTCGGTTGCAGGCCTCGACCGGTCGGGGTGGGGGCTTCGGATCGGCGGACGGGTTGCGACCGTGCTGCAGTTGCTGGATGCAGAGGTAGGTTACGAGCACGCAGCCTACGGTGTCGGCCTGTCTCGGGATGAATTGGGCGTCGTGGTCGCGAGCCACCCCGGCTTTCCGTTTCTGGTCTGGGACACCTATGCCAGCGACGTCGTTGCGGGTTTCCACCTGTTCGCCTCCGCCGCCCTCGCGCGTACCGATGGCCCCGAGGCGCGGGTGCACTGGGCGCCGACCATCGGCTTGGGTGGCGGATTCGACTTTCCCCTGTCGCCACGGGGAGGTGCGTCGGGCCTGTGGCTCACGTTGCGCTGGGCGAACCGGTGGCTGGCGGTTGGGGATGGACTGCCGAAGACGCACTTGGACGACCAGCAGGTGACGGTGCTGGTCGGTTGGCGCGCCTACACGCTGAACTGGGCGAGGATGCCCCGTCCCTTCTGAAGAAGGCAGTCCGTGCTTGCGGTTGCGTCAGTCTACGCAGTCCGGGCGGTCCTTGGCGGCGCAGCGGAACCGAACGTGCAGGTGATTGTCGTGTCCGGGTGAGTGGCGGATCAGGCCACGTGGCACCGTCGGTCCCTCCGGGTACTGGAACAACTGCGCGAGACTCTCCTCACTCCAGCCTTGGTCGACCAGTTCCTCGTACAGCCGCGCCTGCAACCCATGGTCCAGAAATACAAAAGTAACCTCGCCCGTATACAGCAACGCTTCGATCAGCGCCCAGGTCTTCTCCGCATCCAGCTCGCCGGGAGCCACCAGCGAAAACCGCCGGGCGTTGGGCTGATCCGTCCGGAAATACCCCAGATCCACGTCTCGACCCGACTGGTGCGACCGGTGCGGGGGCAGAAAGCCTCCCGCCTCCGCCGACAGTCCACCCACCAGAACCGGGCCACTGCCGGGGAACTGCTCGGCGATCTGTCGGGCGGCCTGCTGCAGCAGCGCGACCGTCTCGTCAGTGGCCCACGCGTCTTTGCTCAGCGCCAGATAGCCGGGGCCAGAAGTCGGGATGCGGCAAGGGGTTTCGAGGCTACCCTCTGAGGCCTTGCCGATCGACCGCGAGGGACCCTCTCGGGAGTTGGAGCAGGTCGCAGGCCCGGAGGCGCCACCAGAGCCAAACGATAGCGATGACTTCGACGTGCCAGGTCGGTGGGGCAGTGGTGTGCGACCGGGGATGGTCTCGACCGCACTCTCGTCGGCATAGCCCCAGTCGTCATCGACCTCGACCTCAGCCGACCCGCACGCAAGGCAGGCGAGTCCGAGCCCAAGGATGGTGGCAAGTCCCCAACGCATGCGGAGCAGTATTCCGATCTTGTGAAGGGGCGCCAGAAAGTTTTGCGGATTCAGTCCGGCGCGCGCACGTCGCGATGGGTCACCGTCACGCGTCCGACGCCCGACGCTTGCAGGTGCCTGGCCATCGCCTCTGCCAGCGCGACCGACCGGTGCTGGCCGCCGGTGCAGCCGAACGCGACCGTGACCATCGCCCGGCCCTCGGCGGCGTGCAGGGGCAGTACGTGGTCCAGCAGCGCGGTCATTTGGGCCAGCGCTTGGTCACCGCCCCGGCGCATCACGAAGTCGGCGACGTCGGGGTCCAGTCCCGACAGTGGCGCCAACTCTGCGATGAAGAACGGGTTCTCTACGTACCGCACGTCGAACACATAGTCGGCATCGCGTGGCAGACCGTGCTTGTATCCGAACGACAGGACCGACACGACCATGCGCATCTCGGCCGAGTGCTCAGGGTCGAACAGCTTCTGCACCTGCCGCTTCAGCTGGTGTACGTTCATCTCGGACGTGTCGAGGACCAAGCTGGTGCGCTCACGAATCGCCGACATCGCCAGTCGTTCCGAGCGGATGCTCTCGCTCACCGTGCCCGCCCGCCAGATGGGGTGCTTGCGGCGTGTCTCGGCAAAACGGCGGACCAGAATGTCGTCGGCGCAGTCCAGAAACACGACCTCAGGGCGGACGCCGGACGCGATCAGGGTGTCGAGCGCGTGGTCCAGATCGCCCAGCAAGGTGCCAGCGCGCACGTCGATGCCGACGGCAACGGGCGTGTGTTCGAGTCGATCGCGAATGGTCTCGTTCAGTTGGGGCAGCAGGCCGGCCGGCAGGTTGTCGACGCAGTAGTAGCCGACGTCTTCCAGGGCGCGCAGGCAGGTCGAACGGCCGGACCCGCTCATTCCCGTGACGATCACCAGACGCCCGTTGGCCGCCATCGTTTCGCCTCCCCCCGTGAACTCAGTACACCTTGCGCCGATGCGACGACGAAGGAATATGAATGGCTTCTCGATACTTGGCGACGGTCCGCCGGGCAATCGTCATCGTCTGCGTGGGGTACAGCGTCTCGAGCTGGTGTTCGGTGCAGTTCAGCCGGGACAGCATTCGCCCGCGGTCCCAATCGCCTTGCAGGATCTCCGCGATCTCCTGATCCGACAAGGGTGCGGTGGCCTGCTCCTTCTCAACCAGCCTGGCGATCGCGTGTTTGACGGCCTCGCTGGCCATGTCGTCGCCGCCTTGCGCTTGGATACGGCTATTGAAGAAGAATTTCAGCTCGTAGATGCCTTGTGGCGTGTGGCAGTACTTGTTGGTCGTGACGCGAGAGACCGTCGACTCGTGCAGCCCCACGTCCTCGGCCACGTCGCGCAGGACCAGCGGCTTCAGCCTCTCGATGCCCCCGTCCAGAAACGGCCGCTGAAAGCGCATGATCGACTCGGTGACGCGCTGGATCGTGCTCTGGCGCTGGTGGATCGAGCGGATCATCCACATCGCCGACCGCATCTTCTCTTGCAGGTAGTCCTTCGCCTCGCTGCCCGTCTGCTCTGACAGGGCGTTTTGGTAGAACTTCGACACCCGCAGCCTGGGCAGCCCGTCCTCGTTCAGCACGACCGTGTAGTCGTCGCCGACCTTGATGACGTGCACATCGGGCGTGATGTAGCGCGCGCTCTCGCCAATGAATTCACGCCCCGGCCGCGGCTCCATCGTCGCCAGCAGCTCGAGCAGACGCTGCAGCTCTTCCGCCGTCAGCCGCAGATCCTTGCGAATCCCCTGATGATTGCGCGCCTCGATGTTCGGCAAGTGGCGGTCGATCAGCTTGTGCAGCCGCTTCTCGTCCGGGTGCCGCACCAGAGCCTGGGTCAGCAGGCACTCGCGCAGGTCGCGGCTGGCGACCCCCAGCGGGTCCATCGTCCGAATCAGGTCCAGCACCTCGCGGACCAGAGGTTCCGTTGCGCCGTGCAGCGTCGCCGTCGCCCGTGTGGAATTCGCGTAGTAGGACTCGACCTTGCAGCCCTTGGCGCCGATCTGCTCCTCCCACGCCGCCATCTCGTCGTCGGTCAGCCAGTACAGCGAAAAGCCGGTGCGCGTGTCCAGCGTCTCGATGTCCGCCGCAGCCGCCTGCCGCAGCAGCAGCCGACGCGCCGACTCCGTCCCCCCCGAGATGTCCAATCGGCTGGGGCGGAAGAATCCGTCGTCGTCCAGATTGCCCAGGATGTCCTCGGCGATCTCGCGTTGCAGGGCTGAGAGCGTAAGGGTTCCAAGCTGTTCGGCTACATACTCCGACAGCGTCGAGGCGCGGGTCAGCGTCTGCGACAGGGCAGGGCGTTCCTCGTCGCTGTCTCGGTAGCTGCCCGTGCCTTCGGTGGGGCCTCGGGCCAGGTCCGTGAAGTAGGACTGCCAATCAATCTCTGTCTTTTCCTGACGTTGCGCGGGCCCTTCGAAATCCGCGACCAGGCCTTCGCCACTGGTAATCGCGTTCGACATCGTCATCGAGGGCACGTCGGCGGGCGCGGCCTCCTCGAGCAGCGGATTCTCGTTCAGGGCGTCGGTGATGCTGTCGACAAGCTCGGTGCGCGAAAGCTGCAAAAGCCGGATCGCTTGCTGAAGCTGCTGGGTCATGACCAGCCGCTGCTCCAACCTTTGACCGATGTAGAGGCCCTGCTTGAGTTCCATGTCCTGCGCGGCACCAGAGGTAGGACGGTGCGGTCCGGCGCGTTCCGGCACGCGACGGCACTTCGGAGAAAGATTCGACTACCCACCCGGAAGCGTCAGTTCAGAGACCGAACATCGGGGAGGGGACCTGAGGGACCCCATTTCCACGAACACGCGCCTCGGAACTGGTACGAACGGAGTCTAGGAGTGCGGGAGCGAAACGGCAAGTCGCAGTCACCGTCGCCGGTGGTTTCGGCCCAATTCCTGCATGCACAGCAAACCACGGCCGATAGGGCTTGACATGCGGGTGGTTCTCGCCTTGTTTGCGCCCGCGGCACGGCGTGCCCGACAAGTGGTGTCTGGCGCAACGGGAGAAGCGGGCGATGGCGAAGCGCGACTACTATGAGGTTCTCGAGCTGCCGCGCGACGCGACGGACGCCGACATCAAGAAGGCCTTCCGCAAGGCCGCCATGACACATCACCCCGACCGCAACCCGGGAGACAAGGCGGCCGAGGAGCGTTTCAAGGAGTGCGCCGAGGCCTACGAGATACTCAGCGACGCCCAAAAGCGCGCTCGTTACGACCGCTTCGGCCATTCTGCATTTGAAGGCGGCGGTGGTCCCGCCAGCAGCTCCTACCGGTCGATGGACGACTTGTTCAGCCACTTCGGCGACCTCTTCGGCGACATCTTCGGCGGCAGCAGGGGCCGCGGCGGCGCGAGCAACCGGCCCTCCCGCGGCAGCGACCTGCGCTACGACCTGGGCTTGCATCTGGAAGAAGCCGTTTCGGGCGTGCGCAAGGAGATTGTCATCCCGCGCCTCGAACCCTGCGAGACCTGCCACGGCACGGGCGCCAAGGCGGGCACCAAAGCCGAGTCTTGTGGTCAGTGCCAGGGACGCGGTCAAGTCGCACACAGCCAAGGACCTTTCCTGTTTACGGTCACTTGCCCCAGCTGCCAGGGAGAGGGACGCATCCTGCGGCCTGCCGACCGCTGCGGCTCTTGCGGCGGCGCGGGCCAGAAGCGGGTCGAACGCAAGGTGGCCGTCAAGGTTCCGCCCGGCGTTGACACGGGTACCCGGCTGCGAATCTCAGGCGAGGGCGAGAAGGGCGAACGGGGCGGGCCACTCGGCGATCTGTACGTAGTGCTGTCGGTCGAGCCGCACGACACGTTCCAGCGCGACGGCGACGATCTGCACTGTGAGGTCGACGTGCACGTGGTTCAGGCCGTGCTGGGCGCGACGATCGACGTCCCCTTGGTCGACAGCGGCACCGAGGCGGTCAAGTTGCCGGCCGGCATCCAGCCCGGCGAGCAGGTGCGCATCCGCGGCAAGGGCGTGCCCCATCTGGGCGGCAGCGGCCGAGGCGACCTGTTCGCCCATGTGCGGGTGGTCGTGCCGCGCAAGCTGTCGTCAGAGCAGCGCGAGCTCTTCGAGAAGCTCCAAAATACATTGGGTTAGCCAGAACCTCGCGCTTCCGGGCCCCGCAACCGCGGGGACTCGGTCGTGAGGACAGGAACCGTGTCCAGCACGGACAGCCCCGACCGCCCGATTGACTTTGCGCAATCGATCTCTATACTCGCAGGCCCCGCGTTTCTGACGCGACCCCGTCCGGCACGCCCGGATCCACGGTCGGAACGTCACTTCGCGAGAGAGTCTGCAGCGTTGCAGATCAAGCCGGCCCGGCATTGTCCGGTCCCGGGGCCCACGATGGGCGATCACGCAGGCAGGCCACCCCAGCACGGAGTGTCCATGAACACCGTCCAGATTCAGGTCAAGTCCCGTTACCTGTCCGGCAGCGATGTCGCCAAGAAGGTGCGTCGCGCCGGCCTGCTGCCCGCCGTCGTGTATGGTGGCGGCTCCGCGGCCAAGTCCGTCGTCGTCGAGCCCCGCCCGCTGCGCAAGGGTCTGCAGGGACCGTACGGTCGCAATCAGCTGTTCTCACTCGTGATCGATGGCGAGGTCGGCGAGCAGCTGGCGGTCGCCAAGGAAGTGCAGCTGCACCCGGTCACCCGCGAGCTGCGCCACGTCGACTTCCTCCGCGTCACCGCCGAGACCCGCATCGAAGTCACGCTGCCCGTCACGCTGGTCGGCCGTTCCGCAGGTCAGAAAGCCGGCGGTCGCCTTGAGCACATCACGCGCTTCGTCCGCGTCGCTTGCACCCCGGCCACGCTGCAGCAGAAGGTCGAGATCGACATCACGCCGTTCGACAACGGCTACGCGATGTTCGTCGAGGACCTGCCGCTGCCCGCTGGTGTCACGCCGGTGTTCAAGAAGCGCTTCAAGATCTTTGAGGTCTTCTCCGTCAAGCTTGAGGCCGTGGCCCCGGGCGACGAAAAGAAGGCCAAGTAATCCAGGCACTCCGGCCGTCCGGACCACCTGAGGGAGACCTGTGCGGCCTCCCGGTGGCTCCACGCGCCTCACATGGGCGAAGCGATGGCTGAGAAGACTCCTGTCACCGATGCTCCTATCCGCGCCATCGCGGCGCTCGGCAACCCGGGCCGCAAGTACGCGGAGACGCGACACAACGTGGGCTGGATGGTCGTGGACCTGCTGGCAAGACGCCAAGGGGCGAGCTGGCAGACACGTTTCCAGGGCGAGTTCACCAAGCTGCGGTTCGGCTCGACCGACGTGGCGGTGCTCAAGCCCGGCAGCTTCATGAACCTGAGCGGTCACCCCGTGCAGGCCATGTGCGCGTTTCTGGGCATCGCGCCCGAAGAGCTGCTCGTGATCCACGACGACCTGGACCTCGCGTTCGGTCGCACGCAGATCAAGGCGGGTGGTGGTCACGGCGGGCACAACGGCCTGCGGTCCATCATTGCCCAGTTCGCCCAGAACGGCTTTGTCCGGGTCCGGGTGGGCATCGGGCGACCCGACGAGGCGGATGCAGCGGATCATGTGCTGTCGCCGTTCTTGCCGCACGAGCGGACCGAGCTGGGGCAGGTGATCGAGCGGGCCGCAGAGGCGGTAGACGCGATCGTGCAGGACGGTGTTCGACCGGCGATGAACCGGTACAACACCGTCGCGAAGGAGAAGCCGCCGGCTGAGGCCAAGGCGGCGAAATAGAACGAGGTTGCGGCTGGGTCGTCCTGGTCGTGGCCGAACCGGTGGGCGGCAGGTCTGCGCCACCGGGACTGCGTCGGGAGGTCCGGCGCGGTCGGCTCCTCGCTCGTCAACCAAAGGAACCGGCGCTCTCGGGCAAGGGTTTCCAAGGATGTCGGGCGAACGCGAGGGCTGGATTGCAGCCGTCGCGGAACCGAGGGGAGAGTTTTCCATGCTGGTTCGTATGTACGAGACGATCTTCATCACGCGTCTCGAGACCGAGGCAGAGGCCGTCGAGAAATTGCACGGCCGTCTGACCAAGGCGCTCGAAACGTTGGGTGGAGCCGAGTTGAAGCTGGCCGACTGGGGCAAGCGCAAGCTGGCCTACGAGATCAATCGCCAGAAGAAGGGCAATTACTGGTACTTCGGGTACGTCTCCACGCCGGAGTTCGTCGCCGAGTGCGAGCGTCAGCTCCGCCTGTCGACCGAGGTTCTGCGCTACCAGACGGTGCGTCTGTCCGAGCTCGACCAGTTCGAGGCATTCGACATCGAGGCCGAGCGCAAGCGCGTCGAGGGCCTCACGCCGGAGCGCGAAGAGGACGAGGAAGAGCAGTACCTGCGCCGTCAGAGCGAGGACGGCTACCGCGGCGGTCGTGACCGCGGCGGTCGCCATGACGACGACGACGACAACGAAGAGGAGGCCGTATGAAGCCCGCCGAACCCACACGTCAGCGCCGCTTCGGCCGCCGCAAGGTTTGCCCCTTCTGCGCCGACAAGACGCTGTACATCGATTACAAGACCCCGAGTATGCTCAAGCGGTTCATCTCCGAGCGCGGCAAGATCGTTCCGCGTCGCATCTCGGGCGTGTGTGCTCCGCATCAGCGCTCGTTGCAGACCGCCATCAAGCGGGCTCGCATCGTGGCGTTCATGCCGTACTCCAGCTCGACTGCGGACTAGGAGGTCGCCATGAAAGTCATTCTCCGTGAGAACGTGCCGAACGTCGGCAAGATCGGCGACATCCTGACCGTGGCCGATGGCTTCGGGCGCAACTACCTGTTGCCCCGCGGTCTGGCGCTGTTGGCCAACGAGCGTAACGTGCACGAGCTCGAGCACAACAAGCGTGTCGCGGCTTCGCGGCTGGCCAAGGCTCGCGCCGGGGCCAAGTCGGTGGCTGACAACATGTCGAACGTCAAGCTTTCCGTCACCCGTCATGCGGGTGAGGACGGCCGGTTGTTCGGCTCCGTCACCACGCGCGAGGTCGCCGACCTGCTGGCCGAACAGGGCTACAGCGTCGATCGTCGCGACATCGTGATGCCTGACAACATCAAGGCCGTGGGCGAGTACGCCGTCACCGTCAAGCTGCACAGCGACGTCGCTGCCAAGCTGACCCTGACCGTCATCGCCGACGCCGAGTAGTTCGGATTCCCGCAAGGGAATCGCGTTTCTTGTGGGAGCCCCTGCCGTCCTTTCGGGCGGTGGGGGCTCTTGCTTTTTGTGGCTACGGCTGCTGTGACCGGGTGCCCAGGCCGATGTTGCGCACACCCAGCGACTGAAGCTCGAGGATCGTCTCCATCACCTTCGAGTAGGACAGCCTTTCGTCTGCCTCGACGCGGACTTGCAAGTCGGGTTCGCGCCCCAGGCGATCGGTGAGGTCCTTGGTCATCGACCGCCACTCGGTCGCTGCGCCGTTCTGGAACAGCAGGCCGTCGGCGTTGATCTGCACGACCATCTCAGACTTGGGCGGCTGGTCGGTCACCGAACTGCCGCTGGGCAGTTGCAGCTCGACCTGCGTCCCGGCGTCGGCGCGACCGGACTCGACGTACACGCCGGCCGAGACCATGAAGACGATCAGCAGCACCAGCACGACGTCGATCAGCGACGTCAGGTTCAGCTCGACGTTCTCGGGCATGTCGAGTTCGGGCCGGTCGTCCCAATCAGGCCGTGACATGGGATGCCTCGTCGGCCTTGGGGGTGGCGACGGGGGCAACGCCCAGCGTCTTCTCAAGGTTGCCGAGCGCTTGAGCTGGGACACGAGCCAGAGCGTCCGCGACGTCCTCGACCAGCACCTGCACCTCCAGCACGGCGCGATTCAACTGCGCCCGCAGCAACTGGTGCATCAGCACGACCACGATGGCGACCAGGATACCCGCGGCGGTCGTCACCAGCGCCTCGGACACGCCGGTGGCGACGACTTCCATGCCGCCCATGCCGCTGCGGCCGATGTCGCGCAGGGCCTGCATCACGCCCAGCACGGTGCCGAACAGACCCAAGAACGGCGACATGGTGCCCAAGGTGGCGAGCATCCCCAGACCGCGCCTGAGCTTCAGCGACAGCCTTCGGGTGTCCCTGCTCATTTCGGACTGGATGTCGTCGCGGGGAGCGTGGCGCAACGTGGCTTCAATGCCGCGCATCAGCACGGTCGACAGCCCGGCGGGCGCGCTGGCACAGGCCTTGACGAGTCCGGGCATGTTTCCGGCGGCGGCAGCGTCATGGATCTGGCGCTCGAGTGTGCGAATTTGGCCGATCAGGCTAAAGACGACGAACAGGCGTTCGAGAAACAGCGTGATGCCGAACACCGCCACGGCCGCGATGGCGTACATGGTCGGGCCGCCCAGCTGGAACAGGTGTTGCAAGTCGGTCACGATGTGTCGTCGCTCCTGCGGCCTCATCCTGCGGTGGGCCTTGCGTTTCTATAGCACTCCCCCGGACTGCCGGAAAGGACAGGCTGCCCGCGGGCTTTGCGGTTGACACGCGTCCCTGCCGTTGACACACCCATGCCCCGCCCGCATCGTGTGCAACACCCCTGCCGTCCCGGCATTCCTGCCTGGTCGCCCACGCCCCTTGGAGTCTTCGTGCGCCTTTCCGGTCTTCCCATCGCCCCTTGGTTCCTCGAGCGGGTCTCGCAGGCTCAGTCGATTGCCCTGATGACGCATGTGGGGCCCGACGCGGACGGACTGGGCAGCCAGATCGCGTTCGCGTTGGCGGCCCGCCGTGCCGGCAAGCAAGTGTGCATCGTCAATGAGGATCCGCTGCCGCCTCGCTACGCCTGGCTCGACCCTGAGCATGTGGTTGGCGGGTTCGAGCAGGATGTCGGTCGGCTGGCAGGCGTGGACCTGGGCCTTATCTTCGACGCCCACGAGCCCGAGCGCGCGGACCGACCCGCGAAATGGCTACGCGAGCGTGGCGTGGACGTTTGGGTCGTCGACCACCACCACGTGTCTCCGTCGCTGGACGTGACCGGCGTAGTGGCCACAGGCTTTTCGTCGTCAGGAGAGCTGGTCTACCGGCTGCTGCAGGCGCTGGGCTGGTCCGTCGATGCGCAGGTGGCGCTGGGGCTCTACGCGGCGATCAGCTTCGACACCGGCTCGTTCCGCTTTCTGCGCAACCAAGGCGATACGCTGCGGGTGGCGGCCGAGCTGCTCGACACCGGCCTCGACACCAACCCGATCCAGGAGGCGCTTTGGGCCAGTCGACCGCGCGATGAGGTGGTGCTGCTGGGGCGGATTCTGGCGCAGACCAGGTTCGCCGCGGGCGGTCGAGTGGCGTATGCCGCGCTGGACGCCTCGATCCAGGACGGTCTGGACGTGGCGCCCGACGCGATTGGCGAGACGATCCCCACCCTTGTCGGCATCGAGGGGGTGCAGGTCGCGATGATGCTGAAGCCTTCGCGCCATCCGGGGGAGTGGAAGCTGTCGCTGCGGTCCAAGGCGATGACGCCGATCGGGCAGGTGGCCCGGCGGCGCGGCGGCGGCGGACATGACCATGCTGCGGGCGCCACGCTGAACGGCGACCTCATGGCGCTGTGCGCAGAGCTGTTGGCGGAGATCGAGGCCGAGCTGCCGCCCCAGCCCTAGCAGGGTGTGCGGACGCGGACGACGCCGCACAGAAACGGCAAGCCGCGGGGGATGTTGCGTGGGCCGTTACGACATCTACTTGGGAGACGCGTCCCGCCGCGACGGCAAAGGCCCGTTCCGCGCACGTGCGGCCGACGGGCCACTGGCTTGCTTCTGCAATAACGTCTCGATTCGACGCATCCAGCAGGCCACGGATGACGGTGCCCGAACGTTGGGAGACCTGTTTGACGCAACCTCAGCGGGCTGCGGGCCGTGCGGGGGAACTTGCCAGCCGCGGTTGGTCCAGCTGCTGATCGAGGCGCGTACGAAGGCAGGTGAGGCTACGCAAGGGCAGGTGGCGGCGAAGGAAGTGGCGCGTGAAGAGTGATGACGTTCAGGCACTGACGGCGATGGCCGAGACCGTGCTGCGCCTGTCGAGCGTGGCTTGGGCCGGTGCGCGCACGTCGTCACGCGGGATGATGCTGCACCGCGATGCGGCGGTGGTGCGGTTCGGCGCGAGCGAGGGTCAGGCCGTTGTGCAGGTGCGGGACGGTCAGGTGGTCCAGCGCGTTGTGCTGGGAGCGGCCAGCGACGACGTGACCTCGAACTGCACGTGCACCGACGGGCAACCGTGTGCGCACGCCGTTGCCGCGTTGATCGAGTTGCAGCGCCGCGTTCGCCAGGCCCGCCAGTCCAGTGAGCAGCTGACGGCCGTGATGTCGACGCTGCGCAGCCGTCTGGATGGCGCCCGGTCGGAGACACCACAGGCCAACCGGACCAAGATGCTGGACTCCATTGACCGGCTGCCGCTGCCCGCCGGTGTGGACATGGTGGCGTTGACTTGGCGTCAGGGGCTTCGTCAGGGGCCGCTGGAAGTCAAGGAACTCCAAGGGATTGCTGCGAGGGTCGAGGAAGTCGCGGTGGCGGACCCGCCGACGGCGCGGGCCCTGTCGCTGAAGCTGCTGGGGGCGCTGGCCGCGACCAAGGTCGTGTTCGTGCCGCTGCCCGAGGCGGCAGAGCACGTGGTGATTCGGCTGGTGCCGGTCGCCATCGGCGTGGGGACCGACCAAGTGCCGCCGGAAGAGACCGTGCAGGTGCTGGTGGACATGGCCCTGGATGCACGGCCGCAAGTGGCGGCCCACGTCGCGGCGGGGTTGGACATCGCGTGCCTGCGGTCGGCCGGACTGTTCGCGGCGGTGTCGGCGCAAGCACTGGAGGGTCTGCATCGGGGGCGGATTGAGTGGCGCGAGGTGGCGATGCCTTCGGGGCGCGACCGGCTGCTGTCGGCGCTGGCGTCGGCGGCCGTGCATCACGGCAGTCTGGACCGCGCGACAGACCTTGCGCGGTCGTGGCCGCCGATGCGCCGCGAGCTGCAGGTCGTGATGGCGGCGCTAGGGCGGGCCGGGCAAGGCGAAGAGGCCATGGCGATCGCGGACTTCTATGACCCGCGGGGCGAGTCGTGGACGGCAGGCGTGGGTGCGGCGGCCGAGGCGGCGCTGGATGCCGGGCAACGGGATACCGCACACCGGCTGGCGGCGCGGGCGTTTGAGCAGCAGCCCAGCCAGCCTTGGTTCGACCTGCTGAGCCGCACGGCGAGCCCGCGGGTGTGGCGTGAGCGGCGGCCGCTGCTGGTGGCGCGGCTGTTGGCAGAGGGCGACCCGGCGTGGCTGGCAGACCGGCTTGCGGGCGAACCGGACGCCGTTGATGCCTTGCTGCACGCGATCATGACGGGGCCGCTGGCCGACCGCACGGTGCGTGCCGCCTTGCAGCATCTGACCGAGCTGGACCCGATGGCCGCCTTCCTGGGACGTGCGGCACGGTTGGCCGCCCTGACGACGTCTCCGGGCACTTCAGTGCGCCAGTTTCAGAACGAGATCAGTGCGTTGTGTGATAGTGCCGGAGGGCTGGGCGAGCCGGGGCTGGCGGTCGATCTGGGCAAGCTGTTGGCGCGCGAGCGAGGTGACTGTGCGCCGCTGGTCAAGGCCATGCACGGTGTGCTGGGGCGCTGACCGCTACTCCAGCTCGTCGACCAACCGGGGTTCCTTCATCTCGGACGTCAGTGTCAGGTCCGAAAACTGGCCGTCGCCGTCCAAGTCCGCGCGCGCCTTGGCGATCCACCAGTCGTTCTGCGGCTTGCGGACGTCGGCTTCGGGCGGCTTCCACGGCTTGGCGGGGTCCTTGGCCAGCACCACGAACTGGAACCACACGCGTTCGTCTGGCCGGATCTCGAGCTCGAGTGCGCACCAGCCCGGGTGGGACGCCACGTCGCCCTTTTTTCGGCAGTCGAGGCCCCAAATGTTGGACTGACCGTTGCCCATGTCGCGCGGCCAGAAGTCCTGCACGTCGTTTCCCGTGGCGGCGAAGCGGTGATGCTCCAGACGATAGGTGCGCTGCCGCTCGGCAAGATCCTTGAGAAACGCAACAGCTTGGCGCACATGGGCGCGTCGGGCGGCGCGCTGCCAACCGACCGTGCCGATTCCGGCCAGCAGGACGACAAGGGCCAGCGCGATCCCTGTCTCAGCAAAGAGCCGGGGCCAAGCGCGTGTGGGTGTGGTGGGAGCTTCTTCCATGGGCGCGCGATGTTGACGGGGGGGGCGAAGGGCGTCAACCGAGCCGCCGCCGCAGTGTGTAGGACGCCGCGCCGAACAGCGTGATGCCGATGCCCGCAAGTGCGACGAACTGCGAGGTCAGGTCGCCGAACGAGGCACCCTTGAGCAGTACCGCCCGCAAGACTTCCACAAAGTGACGCACAGGGTTCAGGGCGGTCACCGGCTGCAGCCAGGCGGGCATGTTCTCGATAGGTGTGACGAATCCCGAAAGCAGCATTCCGGGCAAGAGCACAAAGAAGGACGCCATCAGCGCCTGCTGCTGGTTGCGGACGACGGCTGCCAGGAACAGGCCCAGACCCAGCGTGGCCAGCAGATACAGCAGCCCGGCAGAGAACACGACGACCAACGGTCCCCGCAGCGGCACGCCGAACAGCCAGCTACCGGCGGCCAGCACCAACCCCAAGTCTACCAAGCCGATCGCCGCGTAGGGCAGCGTCTTGCCGAGGATCAGGGTGGTAGGCGTCAGCGGTGTGACGAGCACCTGTTCCAGCGTGCCGGACTCCTTCTCTCTCGCCAGGCCCATCGCCGTGACGATCAGTGTGACGATCAGCAGCAGCGTCGCAGCAACGCCCGGGACGAAGAAGATCGCGCTGTCGAGTGCGGGGTTGTAGAGCAGGCGGGGTTCGACCCGCAGCGGGCGTATCTGTGGGACGAACCCGCGTTGGCGGGCAACTTGGGCGATGCGTTCTTGGGCGAGCTCCACCGCGCGACCCAGCAGGTAGGCCGTCGCCGCGTTCTGCGCCACGATCGCGCGGTTTGAGTCGCTGCCGTCGACCAGCACCTGCACGGCGGCGGGAGCTCCGCGCTTCACCCGCTCGCCAAAGCCCTTTGGTACCACGATCACGATCGACGCAAGCCCGTGCTCGAAGGCTCCCAACGCGGCCTGTCCTGTCGCCAGCTCGCCCACCTGATCAAATGCGTCGCCGGCCACCAGCCCCGCCACCAGCTCACGGCTCTGCACCGACCGATCCTCGTCTGCCACAAGGGTCGGCACGTGGTTGACGTCGAGGTTGACGGAGTAGCCCAGCACGACCAGCTGCAGCAGCGGCACGACGACCAGCACGCCGACCATCCGCTTGTCCCGGAAGGTCTGCTGGAATTCCTTGATGATCAGCGCCGTCAGCGCGAGCCGCATCGCCGTCTCCTCGTCACGCGACGGTCCGCTTGAACCGCTTGGTCGCCACCACCAGCAGAAACAGAAAGAACAGGAACATCGCCCCGATGTCGGGCAGCACCGTCTCGAAGTCTGCGCCGCGCAGCATCACCGCACGCAGCGCGCGCACGAGGTACCTCGCCGGCAGGATGCGCGCGATGATCTGCAGGACCCATGGCATCGACTCGACCGGAAAGATAAAGCCGGACAGCAGCAGGGCGGGCAGAAAGGTGCTGACGGCGGCGATCTGCCCCGCCAGCATCTGGTTTCGCGTGACGACGCTGATGAACAGGCCCTGCATCAGCATGGCGAACAAGAACACCGATGCGACCAGAAACACGAGCGCCACGCTGCCCCGCATCGGCACGTCAAAGACCCACACCCCCAGCGTCAACACCATCAGCACCTGAACTTGCCCGATCGCAAAGTACGGGCCCAGCTTGCCCAAGATGATCTCCAGCCGCCCGACTGGCGTGGCGAACAGTTGCTCCATCGAGCCCCGCTCGTACTCCCGCGCGACGGTCAGCGCCGTCAGCATCACCGCGACCATCACCAGCACCATCACCATCAAGCCGGGGACCAGGAACACCGCACTTCGGAGCTCGGGGTTGAAGAACGTGCGGGGACGGGCTTCCAGCGGCGGGGTGGCGTCGCCCAGCAGCTCCACGAACGCCCGCTGCGACGAGGACAACGCCACCGCGTTGGCGTAACCCAGTGCGACGGAAGCGGAAGTGTTGTCTGCGCCATCGATCAGCAGCTGCGCCACCGCTTCGGGGCCGTGCAGCACCGAGGCCTCGTACCCGCGGGGAATCACCAGCGCCACGCGTGCCGCGCCCGAACGGAACAGCGGCTCCGCGTCGTCCGGGTCGCCTCGATGGGCTACGACGTTGAACGTGTTCGAGACCGTGAACGTATCCGCGAGCTTGCGCGAGCTGGGACTGTGGTCTTGGTCCACCACCACCATCGGGATGTGCTCGATGTCGAACGAAACGGCCACGCCGAAGAGCAGCAGCAGTCCCACGGGCATGATCAGCGCGAAGGCGAGCATCTGCGGGTCGCGCAGGATGTGCCGCATCTCTTTGTTCGCCATCGCAACAATGCGGACCAGCGCGCGGGGCATCATGCGGCCCCCTTGCTCGATCGACCTGTGCCGACCAGAGCCAGAAACACGTCCTCCAACGTCGGCTCGACGCGAGACACCGCGGCATCGCTGTGTCCGTGTTGCCTGAGCTCGTGTTCCAGCCGGCCGTCGTCCTCCAGCTCGCCCTGAACGCGTACGTGCAGTCGCGGACCAAACGGCTCGACCTCGACGACGCCCGGCCAATTCGCCAGTTCGTGTCGCACCTTGCGCGAGTCGGCCAGCTCGACCGCGTACAAGGCTCCGGGGACGTGCGTCGCCTTCAGTCCGGCCGGGGTGTCCAGCGCCACCAGCTTGCCATCGACCATCAAGCCGACGCGGGCGCAGTGCTCTGCCTCGTCCAGGTGGTGGGTCGTGACGAAGACGGTTGTGCCGGTGCCGGCCAGATCGCGGATCACGCGCCAAAAGCCGCGCCGCGCCTCGGGATCCACGCCGGCGGTCGGTTCGTCCAAGAACACGATCGGCGGTTCGTGCAGCAGCGCCGACCCCAGGGCCAGCCGTTGCCGCACGCCGCCGGGCAGCGCTGACGTCAGGGCACCTCGTCGGTCCGTCAGCCCCGCCAGCTCCAGCGCCGCCTGGACTCGGGAATCGCGCCGCGCTCCGCCAAGGCCGTAAGCACCTGCAAAGAAGCGTAAATTCTCCTCGACCGTCAGATCCAGATACAGCGAGAACCGCTGCGACATGTAGCCGATCGACCGCTTGACCCGCTCCGGCTCGCGCGCGATGTCTGCTCCGGCCACGCTGGCACGTCCTGACGTGGGAGCCACCAGCCCGCACAACATCTTGATCGTGGTCGACTTTCCGGCGCCGTTGGCCCCCAGATAGCCAAAGATCTCGCCGCGTCCGACTTCAAACGACACCCGATCGACCGCGGTGAAGTCACCGTACCGCTTGGTCAGGTCGCGCACCTCGACGACGGTGGGCGTCATTCAGCCACCTCGCGCGGGGCTGAACTCAAGCCCAGGAACACGTCCTCGAAGTCTGGCTCAACCACTTCCAGCTCTTTGTCATGGCTTTGCGCCGCGAACCACACGCGAAACGCGGCTTGCTCGGAGACGCGCACGACGACCCGCAGCGCCGTGCCTTGGGGCGACAGCGCCATCACATCGGGTCGGTCGGTCAGCTCGCGCTCCAGACGATCGCGATCAGCGGCATGGAGCAGGAAGGCAGGATGGGGAAAGGCCTTCACCAGAGCGGCCGGAGCGTCTTCGGCAATCAGGCGCCCCCGGTGCATCAGTCCCACGCGGTGACAGCGCGAGGCTTCATCCATGTAGGGGGTCGCCAGCAGAACGGCCATCCCTTCGGACACAAATTCGTAAAGAAGATCCCAAAGTTCGCGGCGAGACACCGGATCAACCCCGTTGGTTGGCTCGTCCAGCAGCAGGACCTTGGGGTGGTGCAGCAACGCACAAGCCAGCGCGAGCTTCTTGTACATGCCGCCCGATAGCGCATCGGCGCGTCGGTCGCGAAACGGCCCCAATCGGGTCACGTCGAGCAGTCGCGTCTCGCGCTCGTGACGCTGGGTCTTGGTCAGGCCGAACAACTGCCCGAAGAACTGAAGGTTTTCCCCGACCGAGAGGTCTCCGTACAAGCTGAACTGCTGGGGCATGTACCCCACCGCCTCGCGTGCCGCCTCGCTGCCAGCCTTGGCGCCGCCTGCAGCTTCCAGCCGGACCTCGCCACCGTCGGGGGTGATCAGGCCGACCAGCATGCGCACAGTGGTGGTCTTGCCGGCGCCGTCAGGACCGACCAAGCCGTACAGCTCTCCCGCGCGGACGCCAAAGGTTACGCCGTCCACCGCTCGCTCGGTTCCGAACGAACGGCGCAGGTTGCGGGCCTCCATGGCGAACCCGGGGGCGGTCATGGCTGCGGCTTCCCTTGAGCGGCGATGGCGATCTCGACGGGCATGCCAGGTCTCAACAGGCCGTCCGGATTGGGGATCTGCACGTCGACGGCGTAGACCAGCCGGTCGCGGTCCTGGCGGGTCTGAACGTTGCGCGGGGTGAACTCGGCGGAGGTCCCGACGCGGCGGATCGACCCGGCAAACGTCCGATTGGGCAGGGCGTCGGCGACCACGGTGACCTTGCTGCCGGGCTTGGCTGCAGCCAACTCTGCATTCGGTAAATAGAAGGTCGCATCGAGCACGCGCGCGTCGACGATCGTCAGCAGTCGGGTGCCGGGCAGCACGACCTCGCCAACCTCATACGCCCGCGTCTGCACCAGACCGTCTTCGGGCGCCCGCAGCGTGCACTCAGCCACAAGTGCTTTGGCCTTGGTCAGGTTCGCTTCGGCCGCTGCCAGCTCTTGCTGCGAACCGCGCGCCTTGACCTGTGCAATGCGGGACTGCACCGCAGCTGTCGTTTGACCTGCCTCGACCGCTTGCGCCTGTGCTTCCGCGGCTTGCGCGCTGGCACCCAACGCAGCGACCTGACGACCCAGACCGGAAGACTGCGTCTGCAGCTGGTCCCGGGCTTGTTCCGAGGCAGCGCCAACGGCCCGCAGCGACTCGACTCGCCGCACCTCGCGCGCGGCGGCTACCTGCTGAACTTGAACCGCAGCGCCCTGAGCCTTGCTCGCACGCGCCGCGGCCTGCGCTGCCGTGGCTTGCCGGGACGCAGCAACTTCGGCCTGCGCGGCGAGTTCGACCCCCAGCTTGGTCGCTTCCGCGCTGATCTTCGCACCCTCGACCGCGGCTGTGGCTTGAGCCAGAGTGGCGCGCGGTTCATCGCATTCCAACTCCGCGACGACCTGTCCGGCGCTGACCGCGTCGCCCTCACGCACGTGAAGCTTCAGGATGCGCGCAGAGATCCGTGCGGTCACATCGACCTCGATGCCCTCCAAGGTGGCGCTGCCGCCCGACGGTCGCTCGGACTCCAGCCGCTGTTCCCGCAGACGCCAGTACAGCAGCGTCGACAGCACGGCGACCAGCACCACGAAAAACACAGCGACCCGCTTCATCCAGAACCTCCACCGTTGCCGGCGAACCGGAAGCTCCAGATCTACATGAATTCGATGGCGGTGTCGCCAAAGCGAGCCGGGTTGGCTGTCAGTCTCCAACCAGCAGGACCACCGACACGCGACCGTCCAGCGACCGCGCGTCTTGGGCCACCCCGACGCCGATGCGCCGCGCGCCGACTGCCTTGGCCGACTCTGGCAAGTCCAATGCGTCCAACTCAGGCACCAGCGCCGCCCAGGCCCGCAGCTTGCCCTTCAGCAGTCCACGCGCGCGCGCCCCGTCCAGCGCCCGCGACGACACCCCGTCCAGTGCCCCGTCCAGCGCTGCGTCGGCCGCCTGCGACGCCACCGCGTCCAACCCCGAGTCGGACCGGAGCTCGGACAGGCCCTCCCGCACGCGCAGGTCGGCCACCCGCCGTCGCACCTCGGTGGCCGCTGCCAGCAAGTCCAAGTCCTCGACAGGCTTCGAAAAGATCTGCGTCACCCACCAACGCCGGTCGCCGTCGTCCCCCTGCTCGCCCACGACCCCAATGCCCAAGTGCGTCACCTTGGGGTCCAGCATGTTGCGGCGGTGGCCCAGACTGTCCATCAACCCTGCCTGCGCCTCGGCAATCGAAGTGTTGTGGGCCAGATTCTCGGACGATGCGATTGCCCGGTAATGCGCCGCTTCCAGCCGCTGCGTGTGCAGGCCGGTCGTCGGCGAGCGATGCCCGAAATAGCCGTTGTCGCGCATGTCTGCGCTATGGTCGCGGGCGACCTCAGCGAGCTTGCCATCCCAGATCAGCGTAGGAACACCGTGTCTTGCGCGATCGGCGTTGACCAGCGCAAAGGCGTATTGCGCGGCTTGGTCGGCGGTCTGCAAGGCCCCTTCGTCCGGGGCGATGCGGGTGGTGAAGCGGCGCGGTGGGTCCTGTCCAACCTCGACCCGCACCTGCACCAGCTTGCCCGGTCCGCTCGGCCCCTCACCGATCAACTGCACCTGCAGCGTTCCCCGCCGGTCACCGACGGCGACGTCGAGGGTCAGAAGGTCGCCTTTCACCTCAGGTTGCATTGTTTCGATGTCGCCGCCCGGACGCAGCACCAGCGCCTCCAGCCCCGTATACGGAGCCACCAAGCGTCCGGACATCCGCCAGACAGAGCCCACCTCCGCGCGCCTCAGCATCGGGTCCAGTCGCAGCGGAAGCCGCGTTCCCACGACGCCGATGTGGCGTGGCAAGTCAGCTCCTGCCATGTAGATTTCACCAACTCCGACGTGGACGTCCCCCGTCCCGCTCGGCGGTTCGGACACGACGGTGGCGATCGCCTTGCGCAGCGCCTCCTCAGCTTCGGACGTCGTGCGCAGATGCTGAAAGACCGTGTCGCCCGCGATGGCGCCCGAGCCGGCCAGCAGGAAGTCGCGGACATCAGACGGTGGGTCGCTGCCAAATTCGGTGTACTGAAAAACGAATTCCCGAGCAGCACGCCCGAGATCCGGGTCATACACCGCCCGCCCACGGCTGACTTGCGTCACCAGCTTGCGGTAAAAGGCGTCGTTGTCATCCGGCCAGGCGCCCAAATAGGCGGTCGCTGGTGGCTCACTGAGCTCGACCGTGACTTGTCGGCCAGCGCCCAGACCCGCGTGATCCGGCGCGGCTTCTGCGGTAGCGCTGGCCGGCTGCTCGAGCGTGGGCCTGGTTCGGACCACCGCCGAACGAACCACCCGACGCCGCTCCGGATGCACCTGGGTGGAGGGAGCCGCGGTCGCCCAACTCCACAGCCCCCAACCGACGCCGACGGCGACAAAGACCCATAGCAGGTTGGCGATGGCGTTTCGCAACGGGAACTCCAGCCGTCGGTGCAGGCAAGCAGCCGTCTGCACCTGACGGTGTGCATCGAGTGTACGGCTTCGGCCATTTCGCGCTACAACGCGCAGTCGGATCGATGCCTTCCCGCCCCGCACACAGAGCCTGCCATGAGCCGCCCCGCCGTTCAGGTCCAACGCGAAGACGAACTAGCCATCGTGACTCTGGACCGGCCTGAGAACCGCAACAGCATGACGCCCGAGTTGCTCGATGCCTTCTCGTTGGCCATCGACGAGGTCCGCGCCGGTGACGCCCGCTGCGTGATCATCACCGGCAACGGTCCCAGCTTCTGCGGAGGTGCCGATTTTCGTGCGGCGGTCCAGCGCGAGTCAGGCCCCGACCGTCTGGCGGCGGAGCGCTCGTTCGCGATGTACGAGCCTTTCCTGAAGGTTCTGGACCTCGAGGTGCCGGTGATCGCGGCGATGAACGGCCACGCGGTCGGCGGCGGCTTCGGCCTCTCGCTGCTCTGCGACATTCGGGTCGCTTGTGCGAATGCCAGGCACGGCGCGAACTTCACGCGGCTGGGCCTGCATCCGGGGCTGGGCATCAGCTGGATGCTCTCGCGGTTGGTCGGCGTGCCGCGAGCTACTGAGCTGCTGCTGACGGGACGTCTGTTCTCGGGCACCGAAGGCGAGGCAATGGGCCTCTACCATCGGGCGGTTGCGGCCGATGACGTCCGCAGCGTGGCGTGGCAGCTCGCTCGCGACATCGCCACCAACGCGCCCATCGCGGTGCGGCTGACCAAGCGGGCGTTGCAGCAGGGAGTCGCGGCTCAGGTGCGCGAGGCGGCCCGTCAGGAGTCGTTCATCCAGGCCGCGACCTTGGACACGGACGATGTGCGTGAGGGCGTCGCCGCGCTGCTCGAAAAGCGACCCCCCGTGTTCCGGGGGCGCTGACAGCAGCGGTACGCTTCGGTCGGTCCCTATGATTAGTTCTTGCAGGGAAACAATGCGTTGCCATTGACCGCTATTGCTTCCCGCGCAGGCGCACTTACATTGACCCAGAAGCCGCTGAACGGACTCCATTCGCGTGCACTGTGCCGCGAGCCCTGCCGCCGTCGACTCAATTTCCCGGAGACTTCCATGTCGTTTGCTACTCGCCCCCTTCTTGTGTCTGCTTTCGCCGTTTCGCTGCTTGCCGCAACCGGTTGCGCAAAGGACCCGGCCAAGGATGTCCCTGCGGCCACCGTTGCCGAGCCCACCGCAGCCCCCGCAGCGGCCCCCGCCCCTGAGGCCGCTCCCGTTGCCGCTGCCGAACCTGTCGTCGCTCCCGTTGCTCCTGCTGCCGCTGCTGCTCCCGCAGGTGACGCCAAGTCCCTGACGGGTACGATTCGTGCGACGGGTAGCAAGGTTACGGGCAGCCACGTTCTTGAGTTCAAGACCTGGAAGGGTTCGTTGACGCTGACCAACGGCGACGCGTCGGCCCTCGAGTTCGAGATCGACACGGCGTCGGTCATCGGTGACGCAGACAAGGCCACGCCCGGCAACGAGAAGCTCGAAGGCCACCTGAAGAGCCCGGACTTCTTTGACGTCGCCCAGTTCCCCAAGGCGTCGTTCAAGTCGACGTCCATCTCGGCGGGCGGTGAGGGCGGCGCGACCCACACGATCGCGGGCAAGCTCACCCTGCGCGGTGTCGAAAAGGACGTCACGTTCCCCGCAGCCGTCGCGAAGACCGCCACCGAGGTCACCGGCAAGGCCAAGTTCAGCATCAACCGCAAGGACTTCGGCATCGTCTACGCCGGCATGGCCGACAACTTGATCCGCGACGACGTGGTCCTCGAGATCGACGTGAAGGCTGCGCTGTAGCCTGTCTCCTGTGTCCAAGCGCTCTCGGGGCGGACGGCATCGGGTCGAAGGACCTGCGGCTGCTCCGCCCCGACGGCGTTTTGGTGCACGGCCGTGCTGGAAGGCTTCTTGTGATTCTGGTTGCTTGCGGGCGACACGCCAGCTAGGATGGCCGCAAGGAGCTTGAAACCACGATGGTTCCCTTGGCTACCGCCCATGAGTCTGTCACGCCTCCCTCGGTGTCGGTTGACGACCCCGACGGTGTCGCGTCCCTGCGGACGGAAGCCATCGAGGTCCGCCGGCAGTGCTGTGAGCAATATCTGCTCAGCCGTCCGCTGGTCTGGGCCGTTGCGTTCTGGCTGCGGTTTGAGTCTTGGGTCACCGGCCGTCAGCCGCGACCCTCCCGCACGTCCCAGCGGGACGCGTAGTCGGTCTCTCCAGAATTGTTCTTGAATTACTGCAGGTTCGCTTGATAGAAGAGCGTTCCTTGCATCCCTGCCTGACTGGCGGTCACCGGCACGTAGGTGTCGACGTAGTCGGTCAATCGCCGTTGATTGCGCGCCAGGAACCGCCCCGCCTCTTCGCGGGGCAGCGCGACGATCGCGGCCTGCATCTGGTCCCAAATGCGAAATTCCTCAGACGCGCTGCTCAGCTTGGTGCACGGGGTGCTGGCGGGGTCCGAAGGGCAGCCCAACCACTGCACGGGGACGGTCTTGCGCCAGAAGCCCGCGGGGCCGGTGACCTGGACCATCAGCTCCGACATCGCCTCCAGCACGTCCATCGGCTCGGGCTTGGCCTCGGCCAGCTTGTTGCGCCACTCGTGCGTGTACGAGTCGCGGTAGGTCAGCAGCTTGTCCGCGACGATCTTGGTGGCCTTGATCTGCTCAGAAGTCGCCGGGTCGACGGTGCTGACCGGGACGGCGGCGATGTCGGGCGTCGCCGTAGACGGCTTTGCTGCGACGCGGGGCTGAACTGACGGCGTTTCTGCGGGTGCGGCAGCGGTTCGGACGCACTGGGCGGACCAAGTCGTCTCGGTGGTGACCGATTCTTTCTGCTTGACGACGGAAGCGCCACCCACGCCGACTTCCCGCACCTGTTTGGTTGACCGGATCTCGCGAACCTGACCCGTAACACCGGCGACCGCATCGCAACCGTATCGCAGCGCGACGCCCCGAAAGGCCTTCTCCGCCGAGGGCTTTTCTTCCAGTCCGCCCTTCTGGACGTAGCTCAGCACGCCGATGACCTCCGTCGGCTGCGGCAGGTCTTGCACGCGGGCGGCCACGGTCACTTTCCAAGTGTACGGCAGGGCCTTGTACGCGGGGGCGGTGGGCTCGCGCGTGAAGTCGATGCCGCCACAGCCCACCAGTGCGCCGATCAGCGCCGTAAGCAGGAGGTGCCGCGAGAACCTGAGGAAATGCTGTGCTGCGTCCATGCGCGCGCTCCACGAGGCACCGGTGTTGCCGGGGGGCATGAATCCAAGCCGTTGCATCTGTGGTGGTAGTGCGAAACGCTTGCTGTCGTCAAGCCAGAGTCGACACGCTTTCCCCATTTCTCTGCTTGCTGCTATCCTGCACCGACGTCGCCCACGCTCAGGAGTGTCCAAGATGTCTGCAAATACGCCCGACTCCGAAATCCTGCTGCCCATCCGTCGCCGCCTTGCCGAGACGACGGCGAACATGACACGCGCGCTCGTCGAGGACCTTTCCGGCTATCCGGAGCGCGAGTTGCAGCGCCGCTTCGTGGACTCTGAGGCTGCCGACGAGCTGACCGACACTCAGGTCAACCAGCTGCGCAAACAGGCCCGCGAGCTGGGCCTGCGTTTTTCCGCCAGTGTTCAGGTCGCCCTGTCGCGCCCAGAGCCGTGGGAAGCCCTGCTGGGCCAAGACAGCGAGATCGAAGACATCAAGTCGCTGCGGGCGGTTCCGGCCGTCTGGATGATCGTGTCGGCGATCGATGGCGAGGTCGAGACATTGGCCAAGAGCGCGGGACTGCCGCCCGACCTGCGCACGCCGCCCGGCTATGCGCAGCCGATGCGCTTCATCCAGCGCTTGCACCTGCCGACACTGGTCGAGCACTACATCCGCGATCTGCGCGAATATGCACGCCTTTCGTCGGAGCTTCAGATTCAAACCGCCGAGCAGCGGCGTCGTTCCCGCGCAGAGCGATGGTCGGCATCTCAGGACTGATCGCCGTCAAACCCAGCCGATCAGCTTGCCGAACAGCGAGTGCGCCTTGACGCGCTCGACCTCCACCAGACCCAAGCGCCCCGGCCACTCGGCAAACGCCGCAGGGTCGGTCGTCGGAACATTCACCTTCAGATTCTCGGGGTTGCGTCCGCTCATCTGGGGGGGGCCCTCCAGGCGCACGCCTCCCAGCCGCGTGTTCGGGGCGGCCTGGTTCACGCGCGCCGGACCCTCGAACAGCACTTCGGTCACCTTGCCCTGAAAGCTGGCCAGCGTGTCGGCCGTGATGCGGTCCTGCAGGGCCTGCACGCGGGCCAGCCGCTCCTTCTTGACCTCGTCCGGCACGTCGTCGGTCAGATCGGCGGCGCGTGTGCCGGGGCGGGGCGAGTAGATGAACGAGTAGATCGATGCGTAGCGCACCCGCTCCAACAGCTCGATCGTGCGTGTGAAGTCGTCCTCTGTCTCTCCGGGGAAGCCGACGATGATGTCCGTCGACAGCGCAATGCCCGGCACCCGCGCCCGCAATCGCTCGATGCGCTCCAGATAGTCCGTCACGCCGTGTGCCCGCCGCATACCCTTCAGCACCGACTCAGAGCCGGACTGGATCGGCAAGTGGAAGAACGGACACAGCTTCTTCAGGTCGCCCAAGGCGTCGATCAGAGCGTCCGTACAGTCCATCGGGTGGCTGGTCATGAAGCGGATGCGGTGCAGTCCGTCGATCGCGTCCACGGCCCGCAGCAGCCCGGCAAAGTCGAGCTCGCCCGCCCGGTCCTTGCCGTAGCTGTTCACGTTCTGGCCCAGCAGCATCACCTCGCGCACGCCGTGGCGCACGAGCATCTCGACCTCTGCGACCACGTCGGCCGCCGGCTTCGACACCTCGCGACCGCGCGTGAACGGCACGATGCAGAACGAGCACACCTTGTTGCAGCCCTTCATCACCGTGACCATCGCGGCCACGCGACCATCTTGGGGCGGCAGGGCTTCGGGAAACACGTAGTCGCGCCGGTGCACGAACTCGACGGCCGACGTCCGATGCTGCTCGGCGCGGATCTCAGCCACGAGCTCAGGCAGTCGGCCGATCTGGTCCGGTCCCAGCACCAAATCCAGGCCAGGCACGCGCTTCAGCAGCCGCTCTCCCTCTTGCTGGGCGACGCAACCCGTGATGCCCAGAACCAAATCCGGGTTGTGGGCCTTCAGCCTCCGCAGCGACCCGAGCATCGACATCATCTTGTGCTCGACCTTGTCGCGGATGCTGCACGTGTTCAGCAGCACCAGATCGGCCAGCTCGACCTCTTCGGTCGGCACATAGCCGTGCCGGGTCAGGGCGTCGAACATGCGATCGGAGTCGTACACGTTCATCTGGCAGCCCATCGTCTCGATGTAGACGTGGCGCTTCAATGGTACGGCAGGGGACTCGGCGGGCGCGGGGCCGGGGGTCGCGGGGCCCAGGGTCATGGCTGCTCCGGAAACGGCAGCACCGGCTGATGGATGCGCCAACCGTAACCCTCGAACTTCATGACCAGCTCGCGGCTGCGGCCACCCTTTCCGGTGACGTTCAGCTGCTGTTCATTCGCGTCGCCGGGCGTCGGGATCACCTGAAACGTCTCGACGTCGGGCACCACGAACACCGCGACCGGGTCAAAGGGCAGTGCGCCTTCCAGCGAAGTCCCCAAGGGCATCTTGCCCAGCCGCAGCAGGTCGGTGCCGGTCAGGTTGGCCTTCGCCGCGCGGTCGTCCAAGGTCTGCCTTGTGTCGCGAGACAGCCGGCGAAACGCGTCGTCCAGGTTGCCGGCCTTCATCGCCGCAAGGAACCGCTGGGCGCCATCGACGGCAGGGTGCACGCGGTCGCTCGCGGGAGTCGTGTACGCGAAGGTCGACGGCGGATCGCCTTCCAGTCTGTCGAGTTGCGTGCCGCCGCAGCCGACAGTGAATGCGAGAGCAAGGACGCTCGACAGGGTCAGCGACAGGCCAGGAGGGCAAGCAGAGGCGGCAAAGGGCATCGCGGGGGTCTCCAAGGGCAACCGCCCAAGTCTCGGGCACGCACCGGGGTACGAAACGGCCGAGAAGTCTACACCGGGCCGCCGCGGCGTGCGACCCGAGGCGTGCAGGCAGACATGCGGACAGGGGATTCGGTCAGAAGCCGGGCTTGCGCGTCGCGGTGAAGTCGCCCTTGAACGGCTTGCCGGGTGTGTCCGTGACGATCGTGCCGACCCAGTAGCCGTCGATCAGCTTGTCGACCTTCAGGTCGTCGGTGTCGTCGACCATCGTGCAACCGCCGTTCAGTGAGAGCTTGGAATCCAGAGCGAGGCCCCCCAGATAGGCCTCCAGCGGCATCACGAGCAGCGACACCGTGCTGGAACAGATCCCCTTCACCGTCGCCTCTGACAAGCCGATCTTGCCGAGGATCGAGCCACCGATGCTCTTGGCGATGCCTTCGCAGTTGACGAGCTTCTCCATGGCGCCCAGGAACGTCGTTTCGCCGGTGATCTTCTTGAGGACGACTTGGGTCAGCACGAACAGGATCAGCTTGCCGTAGTTGAGCTTGACGGTGCCCGAGTCGATGGTCAGCTTGGTCTGCGCGGAGATGGTGCCGGTGAACGTGGCCCCGACGAGGTCGAGCGGGAAGTTGGGGTCGACCACCGCCTGCTTCAGATCGAGAGGAATTTGCCCGCAAGTCGCGTAGTTCGGGTCCTTCTTGTCGCAGCCCAGCTTCCAGTACAGGTTGACACCGGTGAAGTTGATGTCGCCCTTCACGAAGTACTCGTTCGACACCTTCTTGATGATCAGGTCGCCCAACATCTCCAGATTCTTCACGATCTGCAGGACGTCCTGACCCATCGTGAAGAAGCTCTGCAGCCACGGCGGCGACTTGTTCAACAGCCAGTCGGTCACCACGTTGGCCAGCGCGTCCTCGAACAAGCCGAATGCAAGGTCGACGATGATGCCCGGCAGCATCTGCTTCACCAGGTTCTTGACCTGAGAAATAATGAACGCTCCGGGATCATAAAAGATTTGCACCGCCGTATCGAGGATCTTGCCGAGCTGTCCGGGAATGGCTCCCGTAAAGTCGAAGTGGTTGATCATGTCGTACGGGCCCGACGCCATCAGCGGCAGGGTGTAGACGGTGACCGTGACCTCGGTGACCTGCTTGTCCATCACCAGCACACCGTCGGCACAACCCGCGGCGGTCAGGTGATTGTTCTGGTCCTTGCCGATGACGTAGATGCCGTACTTCTTGTCGGCGGCGAGGTTCAGGAACTCCGGCTTGTCTTCCAGCAGCGTCGTCTTCGAGCCCACGAAGCCGGCCGGCGGGTAGACCGGCTTGAACGACGCGCACGAGAACGGGCTGGGCATAAGGCGAACCATCACCTGCCCCAGAGGCACTTCGTTGTCGTAGACCATCGTGACGCGAATCGTGCCCTTGGGCAGGTCCGTCACGGTGACGTCGATGTAGACGTCCTCGGCACCCTCACACGACAGCTTGAGCTTGTACGCGACCGCCGGGCTCTTGTTGGCGTGAAAGACGTTGCCGGTCAGGCCCTTCTCGTCGGTCGCGGTCATGGCCGAGTCAAGCGCGCCAAGTCCGGGTCCGTTGATCCCCTGATTCTCGACGATCTCCCAGTCCACCGCCACGCCGTCGGCAGGCGAACCGGCGCCGTAGTCCACGACCTTGGCGTAGATGGGAAGGAAGGCACTGGGGCCAAGCACCTGCGGGAAGTCCAGATTCAGCAGGACGATGATCTCGCGCTTCAGCTCGATGTCGCCGGTGGTTGCGTCCTCCCAGCCTGACGCGTCTTCGGGACCGGGGTTGTCGCCCAGTCCCAGATCCATGCCGATGAACCCGCCGGTGTCCTGCTTGGCGTCGGTGCCGACGATCGTGCCTTGCACGTACGTATCGCTGCACGCCTGAAGCCCGAAGGCCAGCAGCACGAGCAGCGCAATCGCCGGGTTGGCGGTTCGCATGTGGTGCAGCATGGGTTTCGTCCTCCTGGACGTCGACGACATTCGCTGGATCCGACGCGCCCCCGCCGCCGGCTGACCAATCTTCAAGCATACGGCAAGTCGTGCCTTTCGCAACCGGCTTGCACGCGTCCGCTTGCGAACCTGAATGCGGTTTGCCTTGCCATTTCCGGAGACCGCACCTAGGCTAGCACATCCAATCTTTGCCCCATTTGCGGGGTGCTCCCAGGCGACGATACCCCAGGAGGAAACATCAGATGGCCGGTCCCGCTTTCACTCACGACAGCCTGATTCAGGCGTTCGAGCGTCGGTTCGACCACTTCAGCGCGCGGGCCGTTGCTGCCGAGGTGCTCGAGGGCGCGGGCCTGAAGAAGTCTGACGCCTACGATGCCGCGGCGCTTGCCCGCATCGCTCAGGTCATCGAGAAGATTGTCGCTCGCCCCGGTGTCATTCTGGGCAGCTTCGCGCCGGTGGCAGAAGAGAAGCCGGCCGCCAAGGGTGAAGAGAAAGCCGCGCCCAAGGGTGAAGAGAAAGCCGCGCCCAAGGCAGAGCCCAAGACCGATGAGCCCGCTCCCGAGGCGGCTGAAGCCGCGGCCGCGCCCGAGGCCGAAGAGAAGCCGGTCGAAAAGAAGGCCGACAAGAAGAAGTAGGCCGACAAGAAGAAGTAGGCCGACAAGAAGAAGTAGGCCGACAAGCAGACGCAGGCCGAGCCATCACGGCCGCCGAAGGACGCTGGACCCCGCGAACGTCGCGCGGATTCGCCGTCCTCGCAGGAAGGTTTTGTGCAGCAGAATTCCGGTACTCCGTCCCCTTCGGGCATCCGCGCCTCCCAAGTCGTCCCATCGTTGCGCAGTCTTCGGGAGCCGCCTCCACAGGCAAATCCCGAGGCGGAGCCCGTGCACATCAAGGTGCCCAAGCGCGCGATCATCCCGGACGACCCGGCGCTGCTGGAGCGACGCATGTCGCACCTGTTCTCCAAGGCGAGCAAAGACTTCGGCATGCTCGAGAACGGCGACAAGGTGATGGTGTGCATGTCGGGTGGCAAGGACTCGTACGGCCTGCTGCACTTCATGCAGCGCGCGCAGAAGCACTCGCCGATCGACTTCGAGATCATCGCCGTGCACTTGGACCAGGGGCATCCAGGCTTTCCGACCGAGACGCTGGAGCAGTTTCTGAAGGACAGCGGATCTCCCTATGAGATTGTGCACTACCACACGTATCAGATCGTTCTGGACAAGCTTGAACCGGGCAAGACGACTTGCTCGCTCTGCTCCCGCCTGCGCCGCGGCATCCTGTACGACACGGCCAAGAAGATGGGCGTGACCAAGGTCGCTCTGGGGCACCACCGCGACGACATGATCGCCACGCTGATGCTGAACCTGTTCTTCTGCGGACAGCTGAAGTCGATGCCGCCGATCCTGCGCGCCGACGACGGCGTGAACACCGTGATCCGACCCATGGCCTACATCCCTGAGGCGATGCTGGTGAAGTGGGCGGAAATCAAGCAGTACCCGGTTCTGCCGTGCGGCCTCTGCAGCAAGCAGCCGGACCTCAAGCGCGCCCAGATGCAGCAGCTGCTCAAGGACATGGACGAGCGGTATCCCGGGGCAATGCCCAGCGCGATCAATGCGTTGTCGACGGTGAAGCCCCGGTTTCTGCTCGACCGCAACCTGTGGGACTTCTCGAAGACCGCATCCGTGGCCCAGGACCGCGACGAGGACGCCTTCGCCTGACCGCAGGAGCCGAGATGACCGAATCCCCTGGCAGCCGCGCCCGCCGGTTGTACCTCGAGCGCAAAAACGGACCCACGCAGTTCTTCGACGAGGCCCCGCCTCTGTCGCAAGACACGCTGTGGCGCGGACTGTCGCGCGGCGGTGAGGTACGCCTGCTGGTGGTGCGTGCCCACGCGTCGGTGCAACAGGTGGCCGAGCGCATCCACTGCAACGACGAGACGGCGCAGCTGTTGGGCGAGGTGGTGCTGGCGGCGCTTCTGGTGCGCTCGACGCTGAATCCTGAGGAGCGGATACAGGTTGCCCTGCGCCACCACGGTCCGGTCGGTCAGGTGTTGGTCGACGTGTGGGAGACCGGCGGTTTTCGCGTCCACATGCGCCATCCCGACGCGACGCGCGGCGAGTTCGGCTTCCTGATCGGGCAGGGAATGCTGGAGGTCACCCGCTCCCGGGTCACTGCCAAGCGGTCGCACCGCAGCGTGGTGGAGTTGGAAGGCGAGCGCATCGACGACATCATGATGAAGTACCTGCTGGAGAGTGAGCAGGTGCTGTCGCTGTTGCGCGTCGAAGTCCTGGTGCGGAACGGGGGGGTCCAGCACGCGGTCGGCTATTTGCTGCAGCTGATGCCCGGTGGGACGCGCGAGCACCTCAAGCAGATCGTCGAGAACCTGCAGACCCTGCCGCCGCTGTCGCTTGGCATGACCGAAGACGATCCCGACGGCCGGGCTTGGGCCGAGCAGTTGATGCGCGGACTGACGTGGGATTCGTGTGCCAGAGAGGATGTGCGGTTCCAGTGCCGATGCTCGGAGGACCGAATCCTGCAGATGCTGTCGACGCTGCCCCGGCATGAGATCGAGGAGCTGGCCTCTGGCACTGAACTGCTCGATATCTCTTGCGATTACTGCGGCAAGGGCTATCAGGTCCGGCCGGGCCAGATTCGGGTGTTGCTGGACCCGCCGTCCTGACGCGAGCCGGCTAGGACCGTTCGGCGGTGGCGGCTTTCAGCATCGGCTCCAGCTCGCCGTTCTCGTACATCGCCGTTGCGATGTCGCAGCCGCCGACCAACTCTCCCGCCACGTAAAGCTGCGGAATCGTGGGCCACTTGCCGTAGACCTTGACGCCCTCGCGGATGTCGGGGTCCGTCAGCACGTTGACGGCGGCGAACGGCACGTCGCACTCCTGCAGCACGGCCGCAGTTCGCGCTGAGAAGCCGCACATCGGCATCTGGGGCGTGCCTTTCATGAAGAGGACCACGGGGTTGTCGGTGACCAGCTTGGCAATTTCGGCGTGAATGTCGCGCATGGAACTCCTGAATCGGGAAGGGTGGATGGGGAAGGAACGGTCAGCTTGCCACCGGTGCACGGGTGCGCAGACCCACGGCGTGGATCTCGATTCCGACCTTGTCACCCAGCGCGTCGTAGACCATTCGGTGCTGGTCGATCATGCGCTTGCCGGCAAATTCCGTGGCGATGACCTCGACCTCGAAGTGGTCGCCCCCGCCGGTCGTGTCGATGACGCGCAGCTGGGCGTCGGGAAAGGCGGCGCGCAGGGTCTCTTCGATATAGGCCTTCAAGCGAAACCTCAAACCCGTTAGGGGCGGCAAGTGCAGGCGGTTGCTGCGATCGGATGTGCAGGATAGGGCGAGACGGGGGCCGTGCAAGGTCGACCGCGCAAACCCGACCAAATAAGTCGCAATTGCCGCGCGGCACCGTGTCCGGCCGACCCCGGCGGGCTGTGAAACGGCTGTTGCGGGGGGCTTGGACGCATCGCTCGGACCCTGCTAGATTCCAGTCCGTTCAACGACCCGCCTGCCCCCGGAGGACCTGCCCGATGTTCATCGCCCACCGCCGCCCCGCGTACGTCCGCCCCCTCATCGGCCTGATCGCCCTGGCGAGCCTCTGGCTGGCACTCGCCGCCTTCCGCCCCTTCACCCCGACGACATCGGTCTGTCCGAACTGCCCGGAAAAGGGCGACAAAATGACGATGAAGGACGGCAAGGTCCACGTTGTCGACGTCGTGGCGAAGAATCAGGACGGCTGGGTCGTGTCGAGGTACGGCGAGCTGCGGTTCGTGCAGATCCCCGAGATCGACAAGATCGAGTTTGTATCGGGAGCCGAGCCCAAGGGTCTTGATGGCTTCGACCAGATTCTGCTGAAGAACAAGGAGCAGACGATCCTGAACGGCACGCTGATCTCGGTGGAGCCCGGCAAGCCGATGGCACTGCGCAGCCCCAAGGGTCAAGTCTACATGGTCCACCCCGGCCAAGCGCTGCTGTATTACCAGCGCGGCCAGCGCAAGGCGCCCCCGGCGGCCCCGGTCGCGCCGTAGCGTTCGCCGCAGGGTTCGCCGCAGACCGGCGCTCCGGCAAACGCCCAATACGATAAGCTTTCCGATGATGTTTGCAGTGCCGCTGGCGCTTGCAGCTAGCCTGCTGACTTGCCGTCGCCCACGTTCTCGCGACCGGAGACCGAGCCAAGCACCTGCTCGATCGCCTTGACCGCCTGAGCGATGCTTTCTTCGTCGCCGCTCAACCACACGCGGCCGAACGCGCCCGTCATGATCATCTCAAGCACGTGGATGTCGGCGGCCTTTTCAGCCTCGTTCGTGGCCAGAAGCGCGTAGCCGGCCGGGTGCACTTCCAGCGTGTACAGCGTCTGCCCCTGCAGAATCGCGTCACCGTGGCGCATCCGGTTGATCAGCATCGTGTGGTAGCCCTCGATACCGGTGATGATCTGGCTGGACATGATCTTGGGCTTCAGGCGGTCCTCGACCGTCATCCCGTAGGCCTCGAGCACGGCCTGACCCGCCTCTCGCACTTGACCCTGATCGAAGTGATGCACCTCGAGCATGCCGAACGCGCGCTCGACGATCTGCATGCCAGGGATCGCCTCAGTGCGCTTGAGCACGGCGTCCGTCACGAGGTTGATGCTGATGCCCGGCGCCACCTCGACCAACAGCGCGGCTTGATCCTGCAGAGGCAGAAAGCCACGTGCGACGGTCGCGATGAAGGCGGCCACTTGGGGCTGCAGGCTGTCGATGTGGGTGAAAGTGCGGAGCTGAATGCCTTCGGCCATGAGCAGGTTCCTCGATCGGGGGGGGCAGGGCCGGGTTCGGCGCGTCCGTGTGGCGCTGCCTCCGGTCCGGCGAGCGGGTTGCGTTTGTAGTGCACCGATACAGGGCCGTCAAACCCCGACGCGCAGGTGGCCGACACTGCGAACGACCTTGCCTTGTCCGGGAGCGACGTTCATCATGCGCAAAGACCAGATACCCGCTCCGGAGCCCGACCATGGTCCGACCATCCGCCTGCCGCATCGTCCTGTCGCTCGTGCTCGCGTGCATGTTGGCGCTGGGTCCCGTTGGGGCGTCTCCCGTCTTCGCTGCACCACCGGTCAAGCACTCGGGCGACCAAGCGACGATCACGGTGTCGTCGCTGACGCGCGGTGCCAAGGTGTTCCTGGACGATCAGGAGATGGGCGAGGTGCCGCTGCCCGGTCCGCTGGAGGTCAAGCCCGGAACCTACACGATTCGCGTGCAGAAACGAGGGTTTGCGCCCTTCGTCGATACCGTGATGGCGGGCGCCGGTCAGGACTCGGAGGTCGAAGCCGATCTCGTCCCCACCGGCGGCATCGTCACCATTACCAGCAACGTGACCCGGGCGCAGGTGCTGTTGAACGGCAAGGCACTGGGGCGCACGCCCTTTGACGGCGACGTCTCTCCCGGCAAGCACCAGATGCAGGTCGTAGCGCCCGGTTACCTGACCGACACGCGGCAGATCGAGGTGTTGGCGGGTGAGGAACTGGCGGTCGATATCACGCTGCAGCTCGTTCCCGACCCAGTCGTGCAGGAAGACAAGTCGCTGCTTGGCCGCTGGTGGTTCTGGAGTGCGATTGGTGTCGTGTTGGTGGGCGGAGTGGCGGCCGGCGTGCTGTCAGGGCAGACGACGGTGGTCCGACCTGACGCCCCTGACCACACGCTTGAGATTCCCTAACCTTTCTCGTCAATTCGCCGCGGTGCGGATCGGGCCTCGCCCGACTGTCCGGTCGCGGTGCACCTCGACGCGGACGACCTTGGTGTCGTCGGCCTCCATCACTTCAAAGCGCAGGTCGTGCCACAAAAGCTGTTCGCCTTCCTTGGGGACGCGGCCCAGCTGGTCGACGATGAAGCCGCCCACGGTCGAGAAGGCTGAAGTCTCGGGCAGTTCCAGCTCCAGCTCGTCGGCGAGATCGCGGATCTCGGCAGACGCATCCAGACTCCAGCCCTCGGGGGCCACCTGGCGAAACGCAGGCGCTTCCTCGGGTTGGTCGTACTCGTCGTAGATCTCGCCCACCAGCTCTTCCAGCACGTCCTCGAGTGTGACGATGCCTGACGTGCCGCCGTGCTCGTCCACCACGATCGCCATGTGCACGGATTGCGTCTGGAAATCCTTCATCACGTGCAGCGCCCGCTTGGTCTCTGGGACGAAGAAGGCGTCGTGCAAGCGGTCGGCCAGCACAAACGGCGCGTTGGTGCGACACAAGGCGTGCAGAATCAAGTCCTTGGCGTAGAAGATGCCGACGATCCGGTCGAGCGTGCGGTCGTACACCGGGTAGCGTGAGAAGTTGCTGGCCTGAATCTCGGCCGACACCTGATCGAACGTCGCGTCGGCGGGCAAGCCATAGATCTGTGTGCGGGGGGTCATGATGGTGCGAACCGACAAATCTGCGAGATCGAACACGTTTTGCAGGATATCGCCTTGGCTCTCGTCGATGGAACCGGCCTCGCTGCCGATGCGGACCATGTCCTCGATCTGCTCCTCCGTCACCTGAATCGCACCGCCTTCCGGCGAAGACCCGACCACCCGGCCGAGGTGTCGCACCGTCCACTCCAACGGAACCGTCAGCACGCGCGCGGCGAGATGGAATGGCCACACGAGGTACATGGCCGGCACGAACCGCAGCGGATGCGCGCGGCCGAGCGTGCGGGGCACCACTTCGGACAGTACGAGGACCAGCAGAGCCGTCGCTCCCAGCGCAAACGCCAGCACTGCGGTGACCCACGAGGGGGCAACGCCAAGCCACCGTGTTCCGTGCAGCGAGAGCCAGGTCGTCAGCGCGACGGTCGCAACAGTCGCCAGCGTGTGGCCAGTCAGCAGCGTGGTGCGGGCACAATTCGGGTCACGCAGCCACAGTTCGAGCCAGCCGCGCGGACCTTGGTGATTGTCCAGAAGCTTGCGGACACGGGTCTCGCCCATTCCGGAGAGGGCGGCCTCGATGCCCGAGAAGAAGAAGGAGAAAACGAGTGCCAGCGCGAGAAACAGGCCGGCCAGCCAACTGCCGTCGCCTGTGGGAGATGGGTCCACCGGAAGGATTCCTGAATTCGCCGCGAACCTGCGCCGTTTCCACAAGATAGCATCGGCGCGGGGACCGTGCAACGAATCCCGGGGGGCGCAGACCTTGGCGCGTGGGCTGGGGTCAGGTGGCGGGCTGAGCGGCGCAGATCTTGCCGGCGCCGTTGGGCACGCAGTAGGGCAGGTGGCTGTGCTTGCTCGCGCAGAAGGCATCGTCCTTGCTGGTGCAACTCAGCGCGCACTCGGAGCGGGGTCCCACCTTGGCGCACACAAACGCAAGACCATTGGCTGGGTCGTCATCCGCCGAGCACTGCGAGCCCGGGCCGCAGGAGCAGTCCTTGGTGCAGATGCTGCCCGAAACACCTGACATCTGGATGGAATTGGGCGAACACACCCCATACTGGCACTGACTCGCGGTCGTGCACGCTGAACCGTGGACGCCTGCGGTGGGATAGGACTTGGAGGTCGACTTGGTGCACTCGCCTGTGTTGTCGGTCAAGGTGGACTCGCACGACAGAAGCGCAAGGCAGACGAGAGGCAGCAGCCACTGGGCACGGCGGGCGGTCGTCATGAGGGCCTCCTGAAAGTCGTTGTCCACCGATTCTAGCGTTGCTCGATTCGGACGGCTATCGCGTCGCCGCGTCTCGCAACTGGTAGTAGGTCTTCAGAACCTTGCGCACGTAGTCGTCCGTGGCGGCAAACGGCGTAGCGTCGCGTCCCTTCACCCGCGTCGATCCCGCGTGGTAGGCCGACAGCACCTTGACCAAGTCGCCCTCGAAGCGGTTGGCAAGCACGCGCAGGAATCGTGCCCCCCCTTGAATGCTTTGCGCCGGGTCGAATGCGTCGGTCACGCCCATCGTGGCCGCCGTCGCGGGTAGCAGCTGCATCAGACCCTGCGCGCCGGCCCCCGACACCACGCCAGGATTGCCACCGCTCTCGGTCAGCATGACGGCACGGATCAGGTGGCGGGGCAGGCGGTACCGTTCGGCGGCGGCGGCGATCTCGCTGGCGTAAACGCCCGTATCTGCAAGCAGTTCCGTGGGTGCGGGGGTCGGTCCGAAGCGGCCGCGTGGGTCTCGGTTGGTGGGGGGGACCTCCGCGGGGGCGGGACCAGCGTCCAGGACCGTCGTGGCTGTCGAATACGCCGCCACCGCCGTGCCGGCCAGCGTACCCTTCCAGTCGCAGCCCAGCGGGGTGGGCGATGACTCGAGTCGGCAATGGCGGCGCACCCAAGCGGCTGACTTGCCAAGTTGTTTCAGGTGCTTGAAGTTTGTGATCTCGAAGACGTCAGACCGCCCGCACGACAGGATCGCGTCGGTGCAGGGCTTCGCCTGGGCCTGGATGACGGGCAGGGCGCACAGCAGGACGGTGGCGAGCAAGGTCAGGACCTTCATCTGTCAGGAACCTCCGGTCGTGCACGATACCAGCTTGGCCCCGGCGTGCCACTCCCCATACGCGCAACCCCTTGCAGCGCCGCCGTGTCCCGTTCTTCGGGTGGACATCGCCGCACCGCCCACCTAGACTGCCGCGGCGCCTGCCAAGACCGCACTCGCCTTCCCGTGGAGCCCCGCCCATGACCCGTCCCGTCCTGTTCGATCTCGTCAACATCGTCCGTTCCGAGACGCCCGAGCCTGCGCCCGAGACCAAGCCGCTCGAAGAGCAGTCTCGCATCGGCCTGGCCGAGCGCCTGATCAAGTCGCGTATCCTGCAGGTCACCGGGCCGATCGACGACAAGGTCGCGGCGCGCGTGGTCTCTGAGCTGCTGGTGCTCGAAGCCGACGACGCCGCCGCGCCGATCACGATGTACGTCAACTCGCCGGGCGGCAGCGTGACGGCGGGCTTTGCGATCTACGACGTGATGCGCTTCGTGAAGCCCGACATTCGCGTGATTTGCACGGGCCTGGCGGCCTCCATCGCGACCGTGATCTTGTTGGGCGCGCCCAAGCACTTGCGGCTGTCGCTGCCGAACACACGACTGCTGATCCACCAGCCCCTGATTCCGATGACGGTGTACGGTCCGGCCAGCGACTTGGAGATCACCGCCGCCGAGATCATGAAGACCCGCGCGCGCATCAACCGGCTGCTGGCAGAAGAGACGGGCAAGTCGCTCGACCGCATTGAGGCCGACACGCAGCGGGACTACTGGCTGACGGCGGAAGAAGCGGTCGAGTATGGCCTGATCTCGCGGGTGGTGACGGGACGCGACGAGGTCTAACCTCGCGTCGTTCAAGGCCTTCGGTCACATGTCGAAGATCGCAAAGCCGCGGTCGCGGTCTTCGTCGGAGTCGCGGTCACGGTCGCTGCGGTCACGGTCGCTGCGGTCACGGTCGCTGCGGTCAGCTTCGGCGTCCGACCAGCCCGGCGGCCGTTGCATTGGGAAACGACTGGGACTTTCGAGGGCGGGCTGGCGGCGAGTCCGCTCTTGTTCCTGATCTTCCCGGCGCCTGATTTGTTCGATGATGAATGCGTCGAGCATGACATCCTCCGGGGTTGCAAGCGCCGCTCGTGTTCCTGAGCTCGTCGGCGGGTCCCCGGTGTTGCACGCTGCTCGTCGGTTCCCGCATCCCGTCTGACGCTCAAGGTAGCAGTCGGGTTAGCCTGCCGCAAATTCCCGCAGCCCGCATCGGGTCGCCTACAGCGTTTCCAGAAACGTCTCGATGGCGGGGACGTAGGTGTGGTCCAGGCTGTCGGTCGGGTGCAGGTACAGCGGCGCGACCTTCACAACCACCTGTTCCATCGAAGCTTTGGCGCGCACCAGCAGTCGGATTGGCTCTGCGTCTCCTTCGCGGTGGTACAGGCGACAGTCCTCGATGTGGCCCAGACCGGCTTGGTGCAAGGCCAGGAGCAGTCGCCGTCGCCCCTCGACTGGATACACGAAGCACACACGACCATCGGGCGCCAGCAGCATCGCCGCTGCGGCTGCAAACCGTTCCAGGGACGCCGTCGTCTCGCAGTGTGCCGCAAATCGCTCCGGGTGGAGCGGGGGCGGCCGATGCAATGTCTGAAAGTACGGCGGGTTCGAGACGACCAACTGCGCGGGGGGCAGCGTAGGCCACGCTCCACCGAGGTCGTGCAGGTGCACCAGAGTCCGGTCCCCAACGCCGTTCAGCCGCAGGTTGCGTTCGGCCCTGGCGGCCAGGCCTGGCTGGAGCTCAATCAGATCCACGAGCAAATCCAGACGACTGCGCGCGAGCAGGATCGATACCAGACCCGAGCCCGCCCCCAAGTCCACCACTCGCCGCAACGGCACCGGCGGGTCCAGCAGGGCGAAGAACGCGAGCGCCATCGCATCGACCGAGGTCCGGTAGCCCTTGCGTGCCTGCAACAGCTGGACGCGGTCGCGCAGCAGCGTGTCCAGCGTCTCATCGGGACCGGGCCTGAGCCCCTCGTTCGGGTCAGCCATGCCGGACACCGTGTCGGTCGCGCAGGGCCTGCCGCAGCTCGCCCAAGGCGACGGGCCCGGCGCGAACCAACTCGACCTCACCCTCCAGCACCCGCACGAGACTGGACGCGGTTCCCAGCGGCGCAGGACCCGCGGACAGCACGCCCGACAGCGAGCGACCGACCGCTTCCGGCACGTCTTCCCAGGTCAGTGCAGGGGGTTCGCCGGGCAAATTGACGCTGGTGCTGACCCAAGGCGTACCCAACTCTGCCGCCAAAGCCAGACAGGAGGGGTGGCGGTCCAATCGCACGGCCACCGTGTCACCAGGGCCTTGGATGCGGCGCGGCGCGGCCGGTCCCGCCGGAGCCACCACGGTCACCGGGCCCGACCATGGGTGTTCGAGCAGGAACCAAGCCTCGGATGCGTCGGCAGCGACCCAGCCGGAGCAGTCCAGCAGCCGTCCGGCTACCAGCACGTAACCCTGGGCAGTGGCGCGGGATTTTAGGGCGTCCAGTCTGTCGAGTCCGGCATCGCTGCGCGGGTCGGCGGCGAGTCCCAGCAGGCTCGTGGTGGCGTGCGCGACAAGTCCGCCGTGACGCAGGCAGTCTGCGGCCTCGGCTGGGGTCAGCACGGGACCCAGTCGGGCAGGCGGCGGGGGCAGAGGCATCGGAATCAGAAGTGGCCGACGAACGACACGGGCTGGAAGCCCAGCTGTGCGGGCGGCAGGACGCTCAGATGCGGGCTGCCAACCGGCGGCAGCACGATGGCAGTGTCGGTGTTCTGGGTCTCGGCGCTTTGGGCGTAGAAGAAGTATCCCGCGACGCCCGCAAGCACGGCGCCCAAGCCGAGACCCACGCCCGAAATGAGCTGCTTGCTTTGGTACGAGGAGCGCAGGTCTTCGACACTGCTGGCGTACTTCGTCACGTTCGCGGGGTCTGACCAGGTGTCGGTGGAGCCTGCGCACGGCTGGGTGGCGTCGGCGCAGTAATAGGCGTTCTGGTTGAACTGCGAGCCGATGAACGCGAGGCCCACGGCAAGCGAGATCACCGAGACGCCTGCGCTGATCAGTCCGGGCTTCGAGGTGTACCACGGTGCCGCAGCCACAGGCTCGGCACCGGTGCTCGGTTCGGCCTTCTCACCCAAGATCGTCCCCATCACCTTGGTGACCGCGCGCTTGGACACACCGACCTGCGGCACCTTGACGTTGGACGAACGCTCGATCTTGCCTTGACCGACGTCGATCAGGAACGCGACGACCTTCTGGTCGAATACGCCCACGGCGGCGACCATATTGACACCCAGCGTGCGGCCCAAGGTCGCACCATCCGTCTCGACGCGCTGGCGGGCGGTCTCGAACTCGGGGTAGCTCAGGCCGACGTACTTGTCCTCGACCACCAAGTTGTTCTCGAAGCCGATGTCGATGGCGATCTTGGCCGAGCCTCCCCCCAGGATCTTGACCCGGTGCAGCATCGACGAAACGTTGCCCGACTGCAGGCGCAGCGTGTAGACGCCCGGAATCAGGTCGGCAATCGTCGCAGGGGTCGCACCGCGGTCGTTGCCGCCAAGAACGATGCGGGCGCCCGGGGGCGTGGACGTGACATCGATCGCGCCCTTCTGCAACGCGCTCATTTCCTTCACGACGGTCTGGAAGAGCTCAACCACGTCGGGGCGGTAATTGTCGTCGGTGATGGCCGCCTTGAGTCCGAAGGTCGTGATGACGGTGCGGAAGACCTCCATTGCGGCGTCGCGGTCCTTGTTCATCAGGTGCGCGGTCGCCAGCTGAGCGAGCACGTCCAAGTACTCCTTGCGCATGGTGTCGTCTGCACCAGGGGCGGCAAGTGCGGCACGGTACTTCGCCTCGGCACCCTGCAGCGCCTTGATGGCGCCGGCGGCTTCTGCCTTGTCCAGAAACTCGACGCCCTTGGCCTTGGCGTCGGCCAAGCCGGCGCGGCGTTCGTCGGTGATGCGGGACGGCACCTGATCGCTGCTGCCGGCGATCTTGGCGGCGACAGCTTGACCCGACACCAGGATGTAGTTGCCGTCATTGGCATCTTGAAAGGCGGCGACGACCTCAGCCAAGTACTCTGCGGTCAGGCTGTTGGCCTCAGGGCCTTCGCGAAGCTCGATGATCGCCAGCGTGCGCTCGACGTCCGCGTCGGCCGCCCAGAGGGTCGCAGGCGCCATGAGCGCGCAGAACGTCAGGAATCCAGCGATCTGGCAAAAACGTTGCAGCATCGAAGTTTCCTTTGTGAACGTGGCGACGGTGCAGGACGACCCCAGGTGGACGCGGCAACCGAAAGCGAAGCGTGCGACGGATTGTAGGGCGAGGCAAGGGGGTGTCAAGCGAACCGATCGGCCATCTGTGCGTGGTATTTGGGGAAACTCACGTCGCGTGCGGATTCACGGGTCTCGGCAGTCTCACCGGGTGAGACCGTCTCGAGACCGCCGTTTGCGCGCACAACCTGCTGATATGACGAATATGTGGCTTGGCACGCAGCGTGCATACCGTCCCGATCGGCCGTTGCGGCGACGCGACCGGCCGTCCACGTCGTCTTTCACCGGAGGAGCCATGCACCCGTCGGCCTCGCGACTCGTCCTATGCCTTGCCCCAGCGCTACTTGGGTGCACCACACCCGCTGAAGTCCGGCCCGCGTCCGAGACCCGTCCGATCGCCTCAGCGTCCTCGCGCGCGGCTGCCCCTCGCCCTAGCGCGCCCGCCCCGGTTCCGGTGGACCCAGGACCGCCACCGCGCCTGCGAATTAGCGAGATCATGACGGACCCGCTGCTGGTCGATGACCCAGCCGGCGAGTATGTCGAGGTGGTCAACCTGTCGGACGGCGTGGTGCGGCTGGCGGACCTTGCGTTCCTGCTGCCGTCCGGCAAGACCGTCAGTCCAGAGCGACCTTCAACCCCGCTGCTGTCGTCGGGTGGCGTGCTGGTGGCCACGCCGCTGGGAGCAGGTCCTGCCGAGGCCAAGGTGCGGGGAATGCGGCTGCCGAATGCAGCGGGGCGCTTGGAGCTGCTGTGGCGCGGCAAGCAGGTCGATGTCGCGCAGTGGCATCGCAAGTGGCCGTGGCCCAAGGCAACGGCCGGGCGAGCACTGGAGCGGACGGCACCGGGTGCGGACGGACTGGCCGGCGGGTCCTGGCGCCGGAGCCGTGAGACGCTGCGCGGCATCGAGCGCGGCAGTCCCGGCCGGCTGACCTGGAGTTGCGAACAGCTGGCGCGGGAGGGGATCGGGTCGAAGTCGGCCTGCGTAAAGGTACAACAGGGCCAAAAACGACCGAACCGGACACCAAGGTGCCCGGTTCGGGAGGAGGTCGCTGGGGGGGGACTTGAACCCTCGACCTAGCGATTATGAGTCGCTCGCTCTAACCACCTGAGCTACCCAGCGATCGCGCCGTGGGTGCCAAGGCGCCCGGCGACGCGTGACCTCGAAATCCTAACGCTTCGAGAATTGGAAGCGGGCGCGCGCAGCGGCGCGGCCGTACTTCTTGCGCTCCTTGGCGCGAGCATCGCGGGTCATGAACCCGGCCGACTTGAGCGCGGGACGAAGCTCGGGCTCGGCGACCGTCAGGGCGCGCGAGATACCGTGGCGGATGGCGCCCGCCTGGCCCGACAGGCCGCCGCCGGCGACGGTGACGGCGACGTCGAACTGGCCCTTGCGGTCAGCGATCTCAAAGGCTTCGCCGATCAGCATCTCAAGCGAGGGACGTCGGAGGTACTCGGCGATCTCGCGGCCGTTGACCGTGATCGTGCCGGTGCCGGCCGACAGGTAGACGCGAGCCGTGGCCTCCTTGCGGCGGCCGGTGGCGTACCACCGCTTGACGGGGGCGTTGGACTCAGTGACGCGACGGGTGGTTGCCATGCTTGTGGACCTGTTCGCTGGAGACACGGCGGATCGAACCGCCGGGGAGCGCTAACTTACAGCGTGAGCGCGATGGGATTCTGGGCGCCGTGCGGATGCTCCGAACCGGCGTAGACCTTGAGCTTCTTGATCAGCTTGCGGCCGAGCGGACCCTTGGGGAGCATGCCCCAAACCGCTGCGCGCACGGCCTGCTCGCTGTTCTTGATCAGGTAGATGCGGGCCGGGGCGCTCTTCATGCCGCCCAGGAACTGCGTGTGGTGACGGTAGATCTTCTGGTCGAGCTTGCGACCCGTCAGCTTCAGCTGCGAGGCGTTCACTACGACGACGAAGTCGCCCGTGTCACCGTTCGGGGTGTAGGCAGGATTCGTCTTGCCGCGCAGGAGGTTGGCGACCGTCACGGCCGCACGGCCGAGCACCACGCCCTTCAGATCGATGACGTGCCAAGCGTGGGCAACGTCCTGAGCGCGCATGTGGCGGGTCTCTTTGGTCAGGCTCATGGCTGTTCCTCTATCGGTGCCGAAAGCTGGATCGCTGGGCGGCAGGGCCAGAAAGACTAAAGGGAGGTGGCGGAAGTGTCAAGGCCGACGCGTCGTCGTGCCCCCGGGAACTGCCCCGGAGGCGGGGCCCGTGGACCTAGCCGACCGCGCGGCGCAGTGCCTCGACGGCGTCAGTGCGCTCCCAAGTGAAGCCCTCGCCGCTGCGGCCGAAGTGGCCACCCGCCGCGGTGACGCGGTAGTTGGGGCGCAACAGCTGCAGGTGACGGATGATCTCCGCGGGACGGAAATCGAAGATCTCTTGCACGGCTTTCTCGATCTTGGCCGGATCGACCTTCTCGGTGCCGTGGCAGTCGACGCGAATTCCGGTGGGGCGCGCGACGCCGATCGCGTAGGAGATTTGCAGCTCGCACTCGGCGGCGAGACCGGCGGCGACGATGTTCTTGGCGACGTAGCGGGCGAAGTACGCGGCTGAGCGATCGACCTTGGAGGGATCCTTGCCCGAGAACGCGCCGCCACCGTGACGGCCCCAGCCGCCGTAGGTGTCGACGATGATCTTGCGTCCCGTCAGGCCGCAGTCACCGTGGGGGCCACCGACCACGAACTTGCCGGTCGGGTTGATGTGGTACTTGGTGTCGGCATGCAGCAGGTCCGCGGGGAGCACCGGCGCGATGACGTGCTCGAGGATTGCGCTGCGCAGATCGTCGTAGGTCACGCTGTCGCGGTGCATGGTGCTGACGACGACCGCGTCGATGGCGACGGGCTTGTTGCCCACGTAGCGGACGGTCACCTGACTCTTGCCGTCGGGGCGCATCCACGGAAGGGTCTGCGCGTGCAGCACTTCCTCCATCCGGCGCGTCAGCTTGCTGGCCAGCGTGATCGGCAGCGGCATCAGCTCGGCGGTCTGATCGCAGGCGTAGCCGAACATCAAGCCCTGATCGCCGGCGCCCTGCTCAGGGTCCATGCCCTGGCCCTCGGTGACGCCCTGACTGATGTCGGGCGACTGCTTGCCGATCGAGGTCAACACCGCGCAAGTGCTGGAGTCGAAGTGGTCGCTGGGGTCGTTGTAGCCGATCTCGGCGATGGTCTTGCGGATGACATGGGGCATGTCGACGTAGCAAGTGGTCGTGATCTCGCCTGCGATGAGCGCCAGACCAGTGGTCACCAGCGTCTCGCACGCAACGCGGCCGTAGGGATCCTGCGAGAGGATGCTGTCGAGGATGGCGTCGGAGATCTGGTCGGCGACCTTGTCGGGGTGTCCGGCGGTGACCGATTCGCTAGTGAAGGTGTAGTCGCGCATCGTTGAGGAGGCTCCAAGGGCCGGGGGGCAAAAGGGGCCAAGAGCATCCGCTCAGATGGGCGAATTGTCAAGGCCAAAAGGGGGCGGCAAGGCCCTGAGTCCTTGCCATTCCAAGCCTTTGGGCTGGCGGCGCGCAGCCGAGGCGACTAGACTATGGACCTTCGACACCGCAGGCGCGTCGCCGCGCGGGGACCGACGGTACCGGGCTCTGGGGGGACCATGGCGCTGCAACGGCACGTGCAGGGGCGCGAAGGGGCCGGGTCTCTTGCCGCCTGGTTGGCGGCGCTGGCGGCCGTCACCGCGGGCTGCGGCAACGAGTACGCGCTGGATACGGGCGCCGATGGTGCCGGAAACGACCCGGAAATCGTGGCGCAATTTGGCGACGTGATCGCGCCTTCCCCCGACACCACCATCGACGCGAAGGATGTGGACGTAGCGGATCAGGAGATCGCGGACGCTTCCACCGATGCAGCTCCTACAGACACCGACGCCGCGAAGGACGCGGAACCCGAAGACACAATGGAAGTGGATACGCAGGCACTTGACGACGCCGATGCCGCTGAGGACGCTGCCGACGCCGGGACGCCGTCCGACGCAGGGTGCACTTCCGACGCGCAGTGTCCGGCGGGTGGACCGTGTCAGGAGACCGTTTGCGATGTCGCGACGGGGACTTGCGGATTTGAGATGATGCTGGGCTGCTGCAAGAACGACGCGGACTGCGACGACGGCAGCGCGTGCACCACCGATGGCTGCAACGTGCAGACCGGCAACTGCACCATCACGCCCAAGACCTGTCCGTCGCCCTCACCTTGCCAGAAGGGCGTCTGCGACTCCGGCACTGGTGAGTGCGGCACCGAGGTGAAGGAGGGGCAGTGCTTCATCGCCGGGGCATGTGTCGTCTCAGGCACCGTCCACCCGGACGACGGTTGTTTGGCCTGCGAACCTGCGCAAAACACGCTCGCGTGGTCGGGGCAGCCCGGCGTAGCTTGCGACGACGGCAACGCGTGTACGTTCAGCGACGTGTGCGATGCTCAAGGGACGTGCAAGGGCACGGGGTTGGCAGGCTGCTGCAAGAAGGACGCGGACTGCGCCCCGGTGAACGACCCCTGTCAGACCGCAAAATGCAATCAGGTCATGGGGATGTGCGCGTCGACCGTCAAACCCGGCTGCTGCACCCAGGGCACCTGTTGCGACCTGCCGACCAACAGCATCCTGCCCAGCAACACGGTGTGCTCGCCCAACCCGATCTCGACCGAGTACAAGTGCTTGGGGCTCGCGATCCAGAAGCGCGAGATCAAGCCCGGCTGCAACGGAACGGATGCTGAAGGCTGCACAAACCTGCCGGCATTTTCGTCTCCGGGCCCGTGGGCCACCATCGAGAACTGTGGTGCTGGCTTTGCGTGTAAGGAACAGGGCGTCGGCAAGAAGCCGGTCTGCGAGGCAGACGGGTCGTGTCAGGGCAGCTGCGACGGCCAGGCGCAGAACGGCACTTGCTGGTGCGACAGCGGATGCAAGGCGCAGGGCGACTGCTGCCAGGACTTCGTGTCGCTGTGCGGCTGTACGTCCGGGATCTGCTGCGATCTCGCGGCGAGTTACCCCAAGCCCCAAGGGACGTTGTGCGGCTCGACGACCAAGGTGCAGTACCAGTGCTCGGGTACGACGATCCAGAAGCGCTCTGGCAAGTCCGCGTGCAACGGCCAGAACGTGTGCTCGACGGCGACGACGGATCTGGTCTGGGGTGCCTGGGCCGACTACCAGGCCTGTCCGGTGGGGCAGGCATGTCAGGTGGCGGTCGGCGGCGCGTCGGCCAGCTGTGCGTTCCTGCCTGGGTCCTGCAACGGCATCTGCGGTTACGAGTCGATCGACGGCTGCTACTGCGACCAGGACTGCAAGACCTACGGCGACTGCTGCGCCGACTTCGACGTCAGCGGCTGCCCCGGCGTGACCCAGTGCGGGGATTACCTGTACGAGTCGTGCGCGGGCATCTGCCAGGATGTTGCGCCAAGCGGCTGCTGGTGCGACTCCCTGTGCTTCGACATGGGCGACTGCTGCGGTGACTTCGGCTTGTGCGGGTGCTGATGGAGAAGAGGTTGCTGTTGTTGCCCGTGTTCGATACCCACGTCCATCTCGACGATCCCGACGTGTCGTTGCCGGAGTTGCTGCGCGAACTCGATGGGTTGCGTGCTGTCGGCTGGCACGGTGCCCTGTGCGCCGGTTACGGCCCCGAACGGTTTCTGGCCGGACGTGCGCTGTGCGACGCGGACGACCGAGTCGTGCGCGCTTGCGGCCTGCATCCGGAGTGGCTGGCGGCGCACCCTGACCAGGTGACGCGGGAGGTCGGCTGGCGCGCACTGCAGAGCGAACTGGACGAAGCGGGCGTCGTGGCGGTGGGCGAGATCGGTCTGGACCGCCGGGCGCGGGATGCGTTCCCCCTCGCATCGCAATTGGCTTGGATGGACAGAGGGTTGCGTTTGGCGGTCGAGCGCAGTCTGCCCGTCGTTCTGCACATTGTCGGGTGGCATGGTCACGCCTTGGACGCCATCGCCCGAACCGGCGCGCCCAACGGTGGCGTCGTTCATCGCTATTCGGGACCGGTCGAGCTTGTGCCCACGTGGGTCGCTGCCGGGCTGCACCTGTCGCTTTCCCTCGAGCCGCGCGAAGATCCGGAGAAGCGTGCCGTGCTTGCGCGGGCCATCCCGGCACACCGGCTGCTGGTCGAGACCGACTGGCCCCTGCGTGACCACACTTACGGTCAGGCGTTTCAGGCCCTGCAGGACCTGTGCGCCCAAGTGGCCGCCGCCCGCGGGGAGACGCCGCTGGAGGTCGCGGAACGAAGCGACCGCAACGCTCGGGCCCTGTGGGGGCATCCCGCGTGAATTCCGCAGTTTCCCCTTACCCTTTGCGCCATTTGGATCCCGCATGACTTCTTCTGTGCCGCCCGCTGCCCCTTTTGAGGCCGCTGCCTCCATCCCTGTGGAGCCCGTCCGCCTCGCCAAGTCGCGGTCTGGCCCGCGCCGCTTCGACCGCTTGGTCCGTTTGGTCAGCGAGCCCGGCTTCGACCTGCTGCTGAACTCGCACGTCGTCATCTTTGGCGTAGGCGGCGTGGGCGGCTTCGCGGCGGAGGGGCTGGCCCGGTCCGGAATCGGCAAGCTGACACTGGTCGACTTCGACGTCGTGTGCGCGACCAACGTGAATCGGCAGATTCAGGCGCTGGCAAACACCGTCGGCAAGCCCAAGGCTGAGCTGCTGGCTGAGCGGGTTCGGGCGATTCACCCGCAATGTCAGGTAAGTGCCGTGCCGCAGTTCTACAGCGAAGCGACCGCCGAGATGCTGCTGCCGGCCGATGACCCGCCGGACTTCGTCGTCGATGCGATCGACCACGTGACAGCGAAAATGCACCTGATGGACCGCTGTCGGCGTTTGGGCATCCCGATCGTTTCGTCCATGGGCGCCGCCGGCAAGCTCGACCCTACCGTCATCGAGGTCTGCGACCTGTACGAGAGCCACACCGACCCACTGGCCCGCGCGCTGCGCCGCAACCTGCGGCGAAAGTACGGGTGGCCGGAGGCGGTGGGCAAGCGTGAGAAGGCCGTCGTCAGCGGCGTGACCGTTGTGTATTCGCGGGAGTCCAGGCGCATGCCGATTCCGCCGTCCTGGGACCGCGAGCACGGCTTCCAGTGCATTTGTCCGCATGACGAGAACGACATCGACCTGTGTCACAGCCGCAACCTGATCGAGGGCTCGGCGGTGTTTGTGACGTCGGTGTTCGGGATGGTGGCGGCGAGTGTGGTGGTGCGGCGCATCGTCGGCGACCACGTGGCCCCGACGCGTGCCGAAGTGGGCGCGAGTCGAGACGGCGCGCCGGGTTGTGGCACGTCACCGGTGCCCACCGACGATGAAGCCGACTAGGCCGGCTGCCCGCCCGGTCGGTTGGTGCCCGCAAACACCATGTACGCGTAGTAGCAGGCCTGGGCTCCCCCTTGGCGTGACGCGAGCCGAATCCTCTCGGGAACCGTGACGGGATCGCTGCGGTCACCGCCCTCAGCCCGCCACTCCTTGAGGTAATCGCGTACGGCCTCGGCGGCGAACGTCAGCTCGCCATGGCGGATCCCCGACGCCTTGTCCGCCAGTGTAATCCAGTGGTTGCCCAGCATCGCGTCGCCGGCGGACAGGCACAGGTAGCCGACCAGCTCGTCGAAGCCGCGGACCAGCGGTGCGTCCAGCGGGACTTCGAGCGCCGCACTCTGGGCCCGGTCGAACATGCGCGCCGACACCAGCGCCGCCGCCAAGAAGCCCAACGCGTGGCCACTACCCAGCATGCGCGCCATGAACGCACCGCCGCGCAAGGCCAGTGCCACGTTGCCGATCTCAGCCCACTCGGCCATCGCATCCAGCATCTTGCCGGGCCACGCGGCCGCGGGCATGCCCAGCATCTCGACCATCTCCTCCAAGTCCTCAGCGCCACGCCCCTCAGTACCCAACCAGGCATCCAGCGCGTCCATGACCTCCAAGGCCGTCGGCGCGTGATAGGTATCGGCCCACTCGGCACTGTAGTCGGCATCGACGAGGTACAAGAATGCGCGGGCCAAGCGGTCCTTGGGCCACGCCGGCACGCGCCACCGCTCCCACAGTTCACGCGCCGCCATCCAGACGAAAACTGAGAAGTTCTCGTCCTGCATGGGCATCCGGTCGAGCCACTCTTCCTCGATATCGGACTGCATCCCGGCCGCCGCGCAGCGTTCCGCAAATTGTCCGCGGTCGGTCGCGGTGCCCAGCTGGCGCAGGCCGTCCAACAGGTCTTCGTCGGACCAGTCACGGAGGTCAGGCGCGCGGCCGTCCCAAGAGGTCAGCCGACCGGTCGGGGTGAAATCGCTCATGGGGCACGTCTCCTTGCGTTGGGAGGTGTGGTGGGGAATTGCCGGAAGTGGATCAGCCAAGCTTCTTCAGGGCGTCGAGCACCTTGTCGACGTGGCCGTTCACAGTGACCCTGGGCCAAGCGGCCGCAACCTTGCCGTCGCGGTCGATGACAAAGGTGGAGCGGATGGTGCCCAAGCTCTTCTTGCCGTAAAGCGTCTTTTCTCCCCACGCGCCGTAGGCCTCCATCATCTGGTGACTTGGATCGGCGAGCAGGAGAAAAGGCAGGCCGAACTTGGCCTTGAACTTCGCGTGGGACTCGACGCTGTCGCCGCTGACGCCCAGAACGACGGCTCCGTTGTCGGTCTGGCCGCGCCACTGGGGCTCGCGGTCGCGGAAGTCGCAGGCCTCTGTCGTACAGCCCGGCGTGTTGTCACGCGGGTAGAAGTAGAGGACCACCGGACGACCGCGCAGCTCCGAGAGACGGACGCGGGTGCCGTTGTCTGCGGCGAGATCGAAGTCGGGCGCGAGGGTGCCAATCGTGGGCGTGGGCATGGACGGAATCCTCCGGGGTTCGTCGGGTCAAGTAAGCACGGTGGCTTGGACCGCGTCAATGCGGAACAACCTTGCCCGGTCGGGCAGTCGGGCTTATGGTGAGGGGGTCTGATGCAGCGCACCGGGTTTGAGACGTGCGGCTTTTGGAGGGTGAATGCGCCTGGCGATCCTGAGTGACATCCACGCCAACACCCAAGCCCTGACCAAGGTGCTCGAGCGCTGCGAGGCCGAACAGGTCGACGAAGTCATCTGTCTGGGCGACGTGGTCGGGTACGGCGGCAATCCCAACGAGTGCTGTGACCTGCTGCGCGAGCACTGCTCGATCGTCCTGATGGGCAACCACGACGCGGCGACCGTGGGCGTGATGGACGCAGACTACTATTACGAGTCCGCGCGGCGGGTTCTGTTCTGGACACGGCAGGAGCTGACCGACGAGAATTTCCGGTGGCTCTACTCGCTGCCGTACACGAACCAGCGCCCTGAGTTTGACGTCGGCTTTTACCACTCGGCGCCGATCCAGCCGTCGGGCTTTTTCTACGTGGTCCGCAACGAGGAAGCAGAGGCGTTGACCCGCATGAAGACCGGTCTTTTCAGCCACAACTTCATCGGTCACAGCCACCTGACCACGATGTATGAATACTCGGGCCGCAAGGTGCGGGACGTGACCGGTCACTACCAGTTCCACGCCGGGCGCCGCTATCTGGTCAACGTGGGGTCGGTGGGTCAGCCGCGCGACCGCAATCCTGACGCCTGCTTCGTACTGTTCGACACGGAGACCAAGCTGCTGCAGCACGTCCGCGTGGCGTACGACGTGCCCACAGCTTCGGCCCGCATCCGCGAGGTCGGGCACGACGAGAAGTTCGCCCGCCGCCTGACCTTGGGCGTCTAGCTTCTTGGGGTTCCCATTCAGGGCATGGGCATCAGCTGCGAGGCTTCCTCAGCCGACAGGAAGCGCGCGCGGACCTGATAGCGGGACAGCTGCGCAGGCTGGCCGCGGCGAGTAGGCGTCTGGCCCGTCTGCTGGATCTTGAGCAGGAAGCCCTCGCCCGACCCCGATACCGTCAGGTCGCTGCCGACAGAGCCACCGAGCACCAGCACCCGCTGCACGTCCACCTTGGTGCCCACGTCGTGCACCACGAGCCAGTACGAGCTGCCCGGGGGCGCCACGGCCTCGACGCGAATTCGCCGCATGGCAGGGTCGCCGCCGTCGATCCGCAGCGCATCGACCCCAGCCGCGTCATCTGCCTGCCCGACGTGCCACGCGCCCAATACCATCGGTGTCGCAGACTCGGCCGTGTTGTTTGGTTCGGACTCGGGCTGGTCGGCCAAGTCGGCGTGGGCATAGCGCAGCGTGTACGCAACGCCCGGCCACGGCACGCCGACAGCGGGCTGGGGCTGAACCACCACTCGACTGGGCATTTGGTTCTGGTTGGGGAGGAAGGCGAGCGTGGCCTTTCGCTGGTCGGGTCGCAGCACCTGGCTGGCCAAGATGCGGTGGGTGGCATCGACAAGCGCAAGGCGCATTCCGGGTTGGGAGCCCTCGACCTCCACCGTGATGCTCAGGATGTGCGGCTCGAGCTGGCCCTGCAGCGCGAACACGTCGCGGTCGCCCTCGCCGTCCAGGCTGGCCGAGACCAGTGCGTCAGGCGCGATCTCGTTACCCGGTCCGTCGTCGTTGGGCTCTTGCTCAAGGCCCGCGTGGCCGGCCTGAACCAACACGTGCAGGGTGTACTTGTCGCTCAGGCTCTCGCTCGCCACGGCGCCGGCCGGCAGGTACTCGGTGATGCACAGGGCTCGCAGGGTCTTGCGCAGGCCGGGATGCCGCAGTTCCTCGCCGCGCCCTCGGCCGCGGTGCGACTGGGTCAGCAGCGCCGAGCCGTCTGCCGCGTGCAGCGACACCTGTAGGTCCATGTTCGGCACGCCCGTCACCTGCACCGTGACGTCGTCCGTGTCCTTGACCGGCGGCATCCGGTAGCAATCCTGGTCAGCGGCGGTTCCTGAGCGGCGCTTGCCGATCACGCCGGTCGCGTCGTTCTGTGGACCCAGCGGATTGGCTTGGTCCCATGTGTCGTTGGGTTCGCTCTCGCGGCCCATGGACTTTTTCGAGTCGAGCCACAGCCAGCCGCCGATACCCGCCAGCACGACAACCACCGTTGCGAAAAAAGCAATCGCTCGGCGGCTTTGCGCCCGGTTGGCCTTGGTCCGCAGCAGTTCGTCCTCGACCAGGTACGCGCCGTAGTCGGCCGTCGGCAGCTTGGCTTTGCGAGGAGTTCTACTGGTGCTGGCACTGGGACCGGTACCGGCAGGCGGGGCGGTGTCGGCGAAGCGGGTCTTCTGCGCCAACGTCAGCGCCTCGCCCAGCTCTGTCATGGACTGGAATCGTTTGGCGGGGTCCTTTTCGAGTGCCTTCGCGACGATCTGCTCGAGCACGGCGGGAACGGGGTGACCGGGCGCCGCTTCCACCATCTTCGGCGGTGGCTCCATCAGGTGGGCCTTGAGGATGTCGAACGTGGGGCGTTCGCCGCCGAACACGTGCTGGCCCGTCAGCATCCGGAACATCAGCGCGCCCACGGCATAGATGTCGGCGCGGTGGTCGACGTCGCCAGCGCGGATCTGCTCAGGGCTCATGTAGTAAGGCGTGCCGAAGATGTCCCGCTGCGAGTGGATCGTGTACGGGTCGTCGGCGCCCTTGACCTTGGCCAGGCCGAAGTCGAGGATCTTCACGAAGTCCGGATGGGCAGCGCCGGTCACCATCATCACGTTCTCGGGCTTGAGATCGCGATGAACGACGCCGTGTTTATGGGCCTCGGCCAGCGAGTCGCACATCTGCAGCACGATGCGGGCCACACGCTCCGCGGGCAGCGGACCTTCCCGTTCGAGCAGGGCGTCCAACGCTTCGCCTTCCAGCAGCTCCATCACCAAATAGAACAGCTCTCCCCAGCGGCCAAAGTCGTACACCATCACGGTGTGTGGGCTGGAAAGCCTTGAGATCGCGCGTGCTTCGCGGGTGAAGCGGCTGACCAACTGCTTGCGGGCCACGAGGTTCTCGTGCAGCAGCTTGATCGCCATCACCTTGCGCAGGTGGATCTGCTCGACGCGGTACACGGCCCCCATGCCGCCGCGGCCGATGAGCGACACGACCAAGTAGCGATCGTCGATCAGCTTGCCGATGTAGGCGCTCTGCTCTTCCTCGTTGAGCGCCGGCGGCGTGTCTTCGATGGGCTCCAAGGTCGTGACGAAGGTCTGCGCTTCGGACAACGTCGCGGGAGGATTGGGGTTGATGAGGGTGCGTTGGCGGTCGACCCGGCCGATGGGCGGCAGTCCTGCGGTGGGCAGTGTCAGGTCGGCGGGGGCCACAGGTACGGGCGATGGGCCGTGGACCGCGGGCTCATCACCAGGGCGCGGGAGCGCTTGCAGGGGCGAACCGTCCTCAAGGCAGAACTGGCTGGCCTCAGAGTAGGTTCGACGGCAACTGGCGCAAATCTTCATCCTTGGGAGCCCCGCGTGGGCCGAGTCTAGGGGCGTGTCGGCAGGATGTCCAACCGGCGGAATCTTCCGGGGTCCTTGCGGCGCAGGGGGCGTGTCGAACAGCGATCAGTGCCCGGTGAACGCCTTGGGGGCCTTGCCCGGAATCCGCTGCCAGGAAGGCGTGTAGTAGCCGGCAGCCGCTGGGACGTCGAGGGGCTCGCGTGAGGCACCGTCGTGGCTGGTGACCCACAGGCGATAGCCCTTGCCGTCCTCGTTCGACGAGTACACCAACCGCTTGCCGTCCGGCGACCAAGAGGGCTCCAGCGACCGCTTCCCCAACCCCGGCGTCAGGCGCTGGATGCGTCCCTGCACGTCGACCGTCAGAATGTCGATGGCGCTGCCGCGCAGGCCGGAGAAGGCGATCTTGCCACCGTGTCCCCAGTCCGGGTCTGAGTTGTAGGGACCGACGAAGGTGAGGCGGCGCTGATCGCTGCCATCGGCATTCATCACGTAGATCTGAGGACTTCCCGTGCGGTCGGATACGAACGCGATCTGGCTGCCGTCGGGGGAGAAGGACGCTCCCAGGTCGTCGGCCTCGTTACGTGTCAGGTTGCGTGAGGGGCTGCCGTCGTACGCGAGCTGCCAGATGTCGGCCTGATCGCCGTCGTTGATCGTCGCGACGATGTCGCCGTTGACGTTCTGGGCGCAGCCGCGGAACTGCAGGTCCTCTCCGGAGGCGAATGGCACAGGAACCGCCATCGGGTCGGTCGGCGCCGCCGCGGCCTTCTTGCCCTTGCCCTTGGTCTTCTTGGGCACCACCGGGGCGAAGTCCGCGATCGCGTTCAGCTGTGCCAGGTCGAGCTTGAACAACGACGGCAGATCGGTGCGGAACGAGGTATAGGCCAAGCTGCCGTCCAGAAACTGCACAGGGAACATGTGGATGCTCTTGTCTCCCACGATGATGCGGCGGTTGAAGCCATCTGCCTCGACTTGCCAGATGCAGCGGTCGCAGCCAGGGCCGGGCGCGCTGTAGAACATCAGCGTGTCGAAGCTGCCCTCGACGCCCGTCAGTGCGCCGTGGACTGCATTCATCACCCGGTGGGCCATCGAGCGCAGGCTTCCGGCAGGAGCCTCCTGCACGGCCCAACTACCCAGATCCAGACGCTTGCCGTCCCGTACGTCGACCACGCCAGCGGTCAGCGTGACGAGTCCCGCCGTTTTGGAAGGTTTGAGGATCGTTGCCAAAACGTACTGCGCGCCTGTGCCCTGTGCCGCAGGTCGGCGAATGTCCAAGTTCGGGGGGGCGGCCTTGACGAGGCTGGCGATCAGGCCGGAATTGCCTCGCAGCGGTCGCAGGATGCCGGACAGGCGGGTGTCGTTGGCCAGCACGTTCTCGACCAGATCGCACGAAGACTTGGGAAGTGTGCAGGTCGGCGGCAGGACCAGCAGGGCGTCCAGCGGCCGGGACGACGCCTCAACGATCACATACAGACCCGAACCGTCGTCGACGGGCGCATCCGCAGGCGTCGTCATCGGTGGCGCGGTGGGTTGCGCGACGGCAAGGGTCGGCAGTGCCAGACCGGCAACGAAGGCAACCCCAGCCAGAGCGGACGTGATTGGGGATGGGCGGCGGTGAGCAGGCATGGTTCGGCTTTCCCGGGTTGGCTGGGGCAGCGGCGTTGGCACGCTGGAGACGTATCCCGACGGAATACCCACCGCCGGGCCTTGAGGTCAAGTCGCGAGGATGGGCGCCCGCAGTTCCAGCAGCCATCGGCTGGCGCGGTCGACCTCGGCAGGGTCCACGTAGACGCGCTGCAGCAGCGTGTGGTCCGCGTAGCGCTCAAAGAGTCGCGTCGCCTCCATCAGTGGCAGGTGGTAGGGCTCGCCGACGACGGGCTGCTTGCGAACGAAGATGGCCCGCGCCCGGTCGGCCGCGTGGTATTTCGAGAGCGCCCCTTGGCTGGTGACTTGGATGTGGGCGATGCCGGTCTCTTCCAGACGCTGCGCCAGAGCTGCGATGGGCTCCTGTCGCCCCGATGGCGTGCTCTCGGCGATCAGCTTCAGCGGCCGTCGCCCCAAGATCCCTTCGGCCCACCAAGAGGACTTGCGCTTCTCTCGCAGCGCCCTCCAGATGGCTGGGTCGTCGAACTCGAGGTACAGGTCCGGGTCGGTCGGCGCGCGACAAAGGTCAGGAAACTCGTCGTAGAAGTGCCGCAGCATGTGGTCGTAACACACAGATTTCTTGTGGAAATACACCATCAGGAACATGTGGTGTCGCGACAGCATGAAGTCGTCGAACGCGAACAGGGCCCGCTCATGCAGGGCCAGATGCAGCGAACCGCTGGAGGCTTCGTAGTGCGTCAGGTGGCCGATCAGCCAGTCAGCATCGAATTGCCCATACGATACACCGGTGTAGTACGAGTCGCGCAGCAGATAGTCCATGCGGTCGACGTCGATCTCGCTGGAGATCAGCGACGACAGCACGCCCCGCAGATCCCGCCCCGCCACTTCGTAGGCCGAGGCCGGACAGTTCACCCCGGCGTGCAGCAACCCAGCGATATGCAAGGGTTCGATGCCCATCGGCTTGCCCACTCTCGAGACCGTCTCGGTGAGACCGGAATCCAGAAGCAGCTTCAGCGTGTAGTGCTCGTGGCTGCCCTTGCCTGTCATCGGACCCGTCAGATGCGGCACCTTCAGCAGCGCCAGCGGGGCCAGCAACACCTCTGACGTGTGCGACAGTGGCGGGTGGCCCAGATCGTGGCAGAGGGCGGCCAGCCGCAGGGTCTGGCGCAGGCGCTCGCGGTCGTCCCCGGTCAACCAGGTCGCGTTGCGAAACACGGCGTCAAAGGCCTTGCCGGCCAGATGCATCGCGCCAATCGAGTGCAGGAACCGCGTGTGGCTGGCGCCGGGAAAGGTCTGCTCTGAGAACCCAAGCTGCTTGATGCTGCGCAGCCTCTGGAACCACGGGCTGTCGACGACGGCCACCTCGACGGCGCTGACGGCCACCGGGCCGTGCACGGGATCACGAATCTCCAAGGAATCACCTCGACTTGCGGCGGGTGGCAATGTTCAGCAGGAAGCCGACGCTCAACAGCACCGTCAGCGAGCTGGACCCGCCGTAGCTGACGAGCGGTAGCGTGAGCCCCACGACCGGCAGCAGGCCGATCACCATCCCCGCGTTGATGAAGAATTGCCAGAAGATCAGCGCAGCCACGCCGACCGCCACCAAAGCGTCGAACCGTTCCTGCGCGTGGTCGGCCAGATGCAACGCCCATGCCACGACGGCGGCGTAGAGACTGAAGAGGAAGAAGCACCCGAGCAGCCCGAACCGCTCTGCAAAGGCGGCCAGCGCGAAGTCGGTGTGCAGGAAGGGCAAATGTCGCAGCACAGAGCTTCGCGCATCGCCATCCGGCCGCCCCATCACCTTCCCTGAGCCGACCGCCCACAGTGCTTGCTCAGCCTGCGAGCTCTGCGCCGAGCGTTTGTCGGTGACGGCCTCTTCGTCCAGCGAGAGCCACGCCTCGACGCGGCCTTTCTGGTAGTTGCGAATGACGCCGAATTCCCACGCGATCGGCACGGCCAGCATCACGACGACCAAGCCAGCCATCAGCGTGCGGCCGTGGATGCCGTCGTAGAGAATGATGCTCGCGGCCACGAGTGCCACGCACAGCGAGGTCCCCAGATCCGGCTCGAGGTTGATCAACACGACCGGCAGCATCATCAGCGCGAACGGGGCGAGCAGCTGTCGGGCCGGCGACGCGGAGTTGGAGCGCTTGCGGTCGAAGAAGTCGGCGAGCATCAGGATGATACTCAACTTCATGAATTCGCTGGGCTGAATGTTGACGGGACCCAACTCGATCCATCGACGGCTGAAGTTGATTTCGCGTCCCACGACCAAGACTGCGGCCAGCAGCACCACCACAACCTGATAAAGGGTGGGGATCAGCTTGCGCACGAACGCGACGTCCATGCTGGCGACCACGCCGGCACTCATCAGTCCCAGCACGATCCAGATCGTTTGCGTGCGGTGGTAGGTCATCCCCGTCAGTGTGTCGGTGAACGTCAGGTTCTCAATCGCGATGCCGCACAGCAGCAGCACGCTGACAAGGCCCAGCCAGGTCGACGGGCGGTTCAGGGACTTCCACGCGCTCACGGCGGACCTCCGGGAGCGGGCGACGCTTCCTTTGGAGCAGGCACGGGGGCCAGCTGCGGCGGCGGCGGGGCCTCGTCGAGCAAGCCCTCGTCCGGAGCTGCCTCGGGTGGGGCAGGCGGGGGCGGGGCGTCCAGCAGCTCCGACGGCTGTGCGTTCGGGTCTGGCTCGGCCGTACCCTCTTCTTGCGTTTCGAGGGGAGCGGTTGCGGCGGGGGCCGTGTCGGTCGGCGGCAGATCGGGGGCGGTGGCGGCCGGATGCGGCTTGCGGGTGTCGATGGGCGGCGCGGCGGTTCGGGAGCGCGCGAACCACGCGTCAACCACCTGCTTGGCGATGGGGGCCGCGTTGTGGCCGCCGCTGCCACCGTGCTCGACGAACACGACCACAATGATCTCAGGATTTTCCGTGGGGGCGTAGCCGGCAAACCACGCATGGTCGTTCTGCAGCCAATTCACAAGGCGGTTGGTGGCGACGGGGTCGTCCTTCAGCTTCTCGAGGACCTCCGGCCGGGCGCGCTGAGCCGCTTGAGCGGTGCCTGTCTTGCCTGCGATGTCCACGACGGTCGGTCGGGCGCTGCGGGCGGTGCCTCCCTCTTCGTTGACCACGGCCACAAGCGACTTGCGCAGGAACGCCAGCGTCGAGTCCTTGAGGCCCATCGAGCGACCCGGTCGGGTCGGCAGGGGCGTCAGCTTGCCGTCGGGTGTCTCGAAGCCGCGGATCAGGCTGACCTGCGGCAGCACGCCGTTGGTCGCGATCGCCACAAACGCGCGGGCGATCTGCAGGGGCGTGGTCGTCACGTCCTTCTGGCCCACCGCGGTCGACAGCGAGAAACCAGGGAAATAGCCCCCCTTGACGTGGTCGCGGTACCAAGCCCGGTTGGGAACCCTGCCCGCCGCTTCAGAGATCTCGATGCCGGTCTTTTCGCCAAAGCCCATCGACAGCGCGTACTTCTCCAGCCGATCCAGACCCAACAGGTCGCCCAGATGGTAGAAGTAGATGTCGCAGCTGTTGCGCAGCGCCTCGTGCAGGTCCAGCTCGCCGTGGCCCTTGCGGTCATAGCAGTGGAAGCGTCGACCGCCGAACTCCAAATAGCCGCCGCAGTAAAACGTCGTCGTGGGGCGCACAACGCCTTCCTCCAGCGCTGCCGCCGCCGTCACCACCTTGTAGACAGACGCGGGGGGAAAGGCCGTGACCGCCTTGTTGAGCAGTGGCGCGTAGGCGGCGGCCTCGTCCATGGACCGCGACTGGGGCGTGCGCTTGCCCGACAGCGTGTTCGGGTCGTAGCCGGGCTTGGAGTACATCACCAGAACCTGACCATTGTGCGCGTCCAGCACCACGACGGCGCCCGAGTACACGTCCTTCATCGCCACCTTGGCTGCGCGCTGCAGCTCCAGGTCCAGCGTGGTCCGTACCGACAGGCCAGGAACCGCCGGCTTGGGCCGCATCGCGGCAATCAGCTCGTCCAGATCGCGCGCCTGCTCCTCCGCGCCGCCCCTGCGCACCAGCACCTGTTCGCCATCAGTGCCTCGCAGCGAGACGTCCAAGGCGCGCTCGAGGCCACTGCGCCCGACCTTGTCGTTCAACCCGAGCTGCGAGGTCTGTCCCAAGGCCTCCAGCTCTTTGCGGCTGACGAAGCCCATGAACCCCAGCACGTGGCTGGCGAGGTAGCGGTACGGGTATTCGCGTTGAATTTCAGCCACGACGCGGGCTTCCGGTAGCCGGTGCAGGTTTGCGCGCAGCACCGCCACTTCGTCGTTGAACGACCGTCGGCACAGGGGACACCGCAGGATGTGCTTGCCGTGAGCGATGGCGTGGTGGTCGTGCGGGCACACGTCGCCGTCCAGAAACTCACGGTCGCAGCTGGCGCAGTGAAAGCCCGATCCGTCACCCACCGTCAGCAGCTTCTTCTGGTCGAACGGGCACGCACGCCGCTTGGGCAGGGGCTCGTAGTAGCGTCCGCAGGTCGTACAGAAGCCGTAGGTCGTCTCAGCAACCAGCTCCAGCTGGCTGGAGTCATAGGGACAGTGGGTAGAGACGAGGTCGCGGCGCACCGCCAATGGCCGTCGCTTGCGAGGGTCGACCGGGCGGTTCAGGTCGGCGACCAGACCGTCGCTGTCGGCGTCGGTCATGTCCAGCAAGCTGCGCAGGGTCTTGGCGATTTCCGGAATGCGCTCGGGCTTGATGCGGTTGGTCAGGAGCTCGAGGCGGTGGCTCTCGATGTTCCGCGCCAGCACCGTGCCGTCCGCGCCCTTGATCAGTCCCCGCGGTGCCTGTGCGCGGACCTTGGCGACGCGCTCGATTGCGGCGAACCGTTCGTACCGCTCGCCGCGCACCACCTGCACCAGCGTCAGCCGCGCTCCCAACAGCATCACGCCCACGAACACGATGGCCAGCGCGAAACGGTTGTGCCCGTGAAAGCGCTGCGCATCGTGCGATGGACCCAGGGGGACGCTCATGCCTTTGGAATTCCTGAGATCAACGGTTGCGGGTGCGCAGGACACTGGCCGTCAGGCCGCGCTGCTGGGCGTCGAAGCGTCGGGTGATGCGGTCGAACAGGGCAAAATGCACGGGGGCCACGAGCATGGTGATGAGGGCGAGCGGTAACGCCATGCGCACGACTTCGCCCCACGCCTCGAAGCTGCGGTGGAAGATCGCCTCGAGAATGAGGAACAGCAGCGTGGCGGCCAGCGAGGCCCCGGCAGCGGTCGCCATCAGCGGCACCGGGCTGCGCAAGTCGACGCGGCGCTCCAGCAGGCGCGCGGCCAACACGGCCAGCACGTTGATCTCTGTGTACAAACCGACCGGCGCAGCGAGTGCGAAGCCGTCCTTCAGCAGTCCGGTGGCGAATCCGACCACAAGAGCCGACCCGAGTGTCGAGCGGCTGCCGACGAACAGCGCCGTCAGCAGGGCGATGTCGGGCGCAAAGAACTGACTATCCAGTCGGCCCAGCAGCGGCGCAACCAGCGCCAGCAGCAGAAACGTCAGCAGGATCCAAGTGGTTTCCTTCATGGCTCCCTGCCTGCCCTAAGGCGGCCCATCCGGCGTGTTGGCCGGGTCGATGACGCGCGAGGCCGGCTTGCCCGTGTCGGCGGGCATCGGTGGCGCTGCAAAACCCGTGACGATAAGGACTTCTTCCAGCGTGGCGTACGACACTGCCGGCGCGAGCACGAACTCGTGGTAGGGCCCGTTCTGGATGGCAGCGCCCTCGGCGATATGGCCGATCTCAAGTCCCGGGGGAAAGATGCGATCGTGACCCGTCGTCAGCACGGCATCGCCGGCCCGGATCGGCACGGTGCGGTCTACGCGGTCCAAGTAGACGAAACGCGCCTCGAATTCGTTGCGCTTGCCCTTGCCGTGCACCGAACCGATGACACCCTTGCCCGGGATCGTGGCGTGGACTTGAGAGCGCGTGTCGGTCACCAGCATCACGTCGGCGTGCCCACCGCTGACCCGCTCGATGTGGCCGACCACGCCGTCGTGGGTGATGACCGACTGGCCCTCGCGCACGCCTTGCGCGTCCTCGACATCGAGTGTCAGACGCACCACCTGAAAGAACTGCGACACGTCCCGGCCGACCACGCGTGCTGGCAGTGTTGCGAGATCTTTACGTTCTTCGCGAAAGCCACACAGCCGCTTGACCCGACTCAGTTCGTCGGCTTGCGACCGGCTCTTTAACGCCTCGCCCAGCAGGATGCGGTTCTCGTGTTCCAGGTCCCGGTTGCGCGTCTCGGTGTGGGTCAGTGTCACGTAGCCCGCGATCAGGTCACGACCCGCGATGATCAGGTCGTTGCCGGCACCGGTGACGGGAGAGGTGATGGTCAGCAGCGCGCGCTCGAGAAGGCTGGTGTCCGGCCGCGTCTTGCCGTGGAAATACATCGAGGCGACTGGCAGCAAGAGCGCCAGCGTCAGCAGCAGCGTCTGGCGGTAGCGGGCCAACAGTTCTCGAAGCATTCCAAGGGCCTGTGTGCGACGGTCGGTTCATGTGCCAAGGGAGGACCCGCCGCGGGAGTCTACCCGGCAGTCCCGTTGACGTCCACGGCCGTCCGGTCCTTGCCGCGCGCGGTCAGTGGACGTGGGGATGCGCGTGCGCGTGTGGTCGCGGATTGACCGCCAGGTGCAGCAGCAGCAGCAACGCAGACGCCACCAGCAATCCGGTCGGCACCCAAAACAGCCCATGATCCGAGATCTTCTGCCCACCGACCTCGACGGGCCCCCACGCGCGGTCGGAGAGCAGCACGGCCCAGCCAAGCACGGTCACAGCGCCGAACACCGTTCCCAGCCAGCGCCGGACCACACCCGCCTCGGAACGCCAGCGCACAAAGTTGGCCACCAGCACCCAGGTGGCAAGGCCCATGATGACGTAGAGCCAAGTGTCGGGCAGGTGCAGGCGCCAGGCCACCAGCCAGGCAGCGACGGTGCTGGCGAGATGGACGACCAAGGCGGCCCGAAGCCAACGGGCGTGGCCCTGGATCGCGCGAACCGGGGCAAGCGTGATGTCCTTGAGACCGTGGACCGCTCCCGACTCCTCAGCCTCTTCGGCCAGGGCGGGTTCGGTGGCGGCGGGGCGGGGATCGTCAGCGGCTGGGGTCAAGGCGGCACCTGTCGCGGCGGGCGGAATCCGGGCACTATCGCCGCGATCCGACGCGACTGCAACCGGTGCACGCATCCGACCAGCACCGGGGGGATGTGGGCGGCGAACACAGGCAAGTCCATGACCATGAACACAAAAGTAAGTGTGCCGCGGCCCATCATCGTGCTGTGGGGCGGATTGGACCCGGGCGGGCAAGCGGGGCTGGCGGCCGACCTGCAGGCGTGTGCGTATGCCCGGGCCTCGCCGCGCATGGTGCTGACAGCGCGAACGGCGCAAGACGACCAGCGGTTCCTCTCCGCCTGGCCGGTCGATGCGGCCGAGACGGCAGGGGTGGCGCGGGGGCTGGACCTGGGCCCCGCCGGCACTTCTTCGGGCGTGGCGGTGAAGACGGGCATGCTGGCGACTATTGCCAATGCTTTGACTTGTCTAGACTTTTGTGAGTCGAGGGGAGCGCTCCCGCTGGTGGTCGACCCGATTGCGCGCGCGTCTTCTGGCGGGTGGATGTGGCCGGGCGAGGCGGAGGCCGACGTGCTGCAGACCCTGCGTCAACGGCTGCTGCCGGCCGCAACCGTCGTCACGCCCAACTGGCCGGAGTTGGCGTGGCTGGCCGGAACGCCCATGCCTGTTTCGCCGCAACAGGCGGAGATCGCCTTGCGTGCGCTGCCTTGCGCGGCGGTGCTCAAGGGTGGGCACGCGCCGGAACCTTGGCTGGGCGTGGACTGGGTGTGGGACGGCCGCACGCTGGAGCCGCTGGCTCCCGAGGCGAATTGGCCAGGACCGACGCGGGGCACGGGGTGCCGATTTGCGACAGTGCTGGCGGTGGGGTTGGCGAGAGGGACGCCGTTGCGGCTGGCAGCGAGAGAGGCGCAGCACGCGGTGGCCGCGATGGCCGCGGTCCAGTGGGCGTCAGGCTGGCAGGGGGGCGATCAGGGCTTGTAGCCGCACTTCGCGAAGTTGGCGGCGACCTGCTCGGCGGTGGGCGAGTGGTCCTTGACGACCGTCGCGACTTCGAAGTCGCCGATCTCGTCCACGATCGCGCGGCCGATCTCGATGTCGTCCTTGAAGACGGCGGGGACCTCGTCCTCCTCGAAGATGGCCTTCCAGGGGCACGCCGGCTCGCAGTTGGTGCAGTCGATGCACTCGTCTGGGTTGATGAACAGCTGGTTGGCGAACTTCGAGTGGTTGTCACCCTTGTAGTCGTAGATGCATTCGACCGGGCAGACGTCGGCGCAGGCAGTGTCCTTGCAGTCGGTGCACAGGCGGGTGATCACATAAGCCATGGATGTTCCTCCGGTTCAGAAAGGGTCGATGGGTGGGTCGGTGCGTCCGGGCAGCAGCTAACTTGGCCGGCGCGGGGCGGGATATTGGACTCGCACGTCGCCTTTGTCCATTCCGGCAGCGAGGGGAACCTCAGGCCCGCTCGAACGGAAACGCCAGCACCTCGTCGATGTCGCCGTAGCCCCCCAGCGCCATCAGCAGCCGATCCACGCCCAGCGCGACGCCGGCGGCAGGGGGACACCCTTCGGCCAGCGCAGACAGAAAACGCTGGTCGACCGGGTACTCAGGCAGCCCTGCCCGTCGCCGTGCGGCCAAGTCGAGCTCGAAGCGCGCACGCTGCTCGACGGGGTCCACGAGCTCGGTGAAGCCGTTGGCCAACTCGATGCCTTGCACGTAGATCTCGAACCGCTGCGCCAGCCACGGTCGGTCGTCGAACCGCCGCGCCAGCGACGCCATCGACGCGGGCCAGCGGTCCAGCACGACCGCCGGAACGTCCGCGAGTCGCGGCTCGACCCGCTCGACCAGCGCCCGCACGACCACCTCGTCGGCCGTCTCGTCGTCGTCGATTTGCAGGCCCGCCTGCCGCGCCCGCTGTCGCACCAGCGCATCGTCGTCACCACGTCCCGGGTCAAAGCCGGCAAAGCGCTGCAGCGCTTGGCGAATCGACAGACGCAGCCACGGTGATCGCGGGTCCAGCCGGTTCGGCGGCGGCGGTCGATCGACTTCCACGCGGCCTCTGGCGATCGCCGCCGCACAGTCGCGCATCAGACCCCGGGCATCGCGGACCAGCGACAGGTAGCCCTCGCCAGCCCGATACCACTCGAGCATCGCGAACTCGGGGTTGTGGTGCGCGCCGCGCTCTCCCGACCGAAAGGCATGGCCCAGACTGTAGATCTTCTCGAATCCCGCCGAGAGCAACCGCTTCATGTGGTACTCGGGGCTGGTCACCAAGAACCGCTCGACCAGCTCGCCACCCATGCCTTGCCGCAGCTGTACGCGCACGGCGTCCAGATGCAGCTCGAGTCCGGGAGAGCGCGCCATCACCGGCGGGTCGACCTCGATGAAGCCGCGGCGGTCGAAGAAGCGTCGGATCGCCCGCAACAGCACCGCGCGGTCCAAGACGGCCTGATACCGCAGCCCTCCACGGTCGATGATGCGGTGGAAGTCGCCGTCGGGATGGGGAAATTGCGTCGACGTGCAGGGGCTGGCCAGCGTCGCGCGGTCGTGTCGCAGCTCTACGACGTCGCCGGGACGTACGCTGCGCGGCAGCTCGGCAGGCCAAGGACGAAAGGTCGTCACGCCCTGCTGCGCCAGCCACAAGCCGGAGGCGTCGACGGACAGGATGCGAAACAAGTGCGAGGACTTGCGTGACATGCCGACTACTCGGCGAACACGTTGTAGACGCGGTCGAGCGGGTCGCGGTCAACCGAGGACCGCACCAGCTCCCAGACGGCTGGCGGCTTGGCTACGAACACTCCGTCAGCGTTCTCAGAGCCCTTGAAGATCTTCAGGGCGGCGATGTCCGCCTCTTGCCCGGCGGGATTGGCGTCACCCGGTCGCCCGACGACGCGGATCGCATTGGCGCCGGCCACCAGCTCTTGGGTCACCTCGACTGCAAAGGCGCCCGTCTCCAACCCGATCTTGCGGAATGGCTTGCCGTTGACCATCACATCGAACTGGAAATTCACCTTGGGATTCGGTGTGTACTGCAGCACGTAGCGCATCGCGAGCTTGCCGGTGCGCGCACTCTTCGCGTCGGACATGTCGGACGAGCCGACGACGCGCGCCTTGCCGTCCTTGTCCGTGACGACGCGGTAGCCCGGCGACAGGATCTGCAAGTTGCCCAGAGCATCGAACTTCACTGAGCAATTCTCGAGTGCGACGTTCTTGAGGTCCTGAACCTTGGTGCCGTTGAGGAAGATGTCGACGGCGAACGCGGGGCTGGCGGCCAAAAGACCGAGCAAACCGGCGGCGAGGGCGACGAGTGTGAGGCGGGTGCGCATGGTTTCTCCTGGGCGGCCGGGGCGGCGGGACTCGCGCGGACCGGTGGCGGTTCGGTTCGGGGACGCACGGTCGCTGCGGTCGATTCGATGCCGGGGACAGCCGTAGCGGGGAGCGTCGCGCCGACAGGTTGCCACAATTCGGACAGTTCGCCAGATTGGCGGCGTTTGGCGTGTCAGTCGGCGCGGTTGCGTCATCTCACCAGGGCAGGGGAGCGCAGTCGTCGATGTCCTGCCACGCGGTGCACACGTTGCCGGTTTCCGAGTGGCTGGTAAACGACTTGGTGAAGCACTTGACGCCGTGGCTGCCCGACAGGCGCTGGTAGTCGACCTGGTCGTTCGGTGTGACCCAGCGAAAGCACTGCCAACTGCAGCACTCAGGTTTGATCGTCGACGGTTGCAGCTTGCAGGTGGTCAGGAACTGGCAGAAGAGCTTGCACTCGTTCTTGACCTCGAGGAACGGCGTCTTGGTGTAGTGGCGCTCCCAATCACAAGTTACTGGATCGACGAGCAATTGCCCGTGTGCGCTGGGCGACTGGCACACGAGCACCGGCAGCGCGGGGTAGAGCAGATCGCCCTTGTACTCTGGCTTGGAACACGCCTCCCACTCCGCATCCAAACCCTTGCAGTCCGAGAGCTTGCTGCAGTAGGGCGCGCAGAACGCCTGTGTGGGACCGCGCCATCCCGCCGTCATCTGCACGCAGAAGCCCTTGCCGCCGCCCAGTCCGTCGGCAGAGCAATAGTCGCCGGCGTTGTCACAAGGGCGGGTGCACCACGAGAAGGTGTTGTACTCGCTCTTCTGGCAGGTCAGTCCCGTGCTGCAGCTGGCGTCGTCGTCACAGCGCTCGCCGAAACCGGCCTTGGCGACCGCGGTGGCGCCGGTGTCGGAGGTCGCGCTGTCGCAGGCAGACAGCCCGGCGGTCACGGTCAGCAATAGGGGAAGGACTGGCCAGCTTCTGGTGTTCATCATGTGCGGCAGGCTAGCCACCGACGGCCGAACAAGGCAAGCGGTCCCGTCGCGGACCTTGCCGCTGCCCCTGGTGTTTGACCCGATCGGCCCTTGTGCCACACTGAGCGCCATGCCCGCCGCACACCCCTTCCCGCCGCCGCCCGCCGCCAGCGCCCAGACGGCGCCGGTGGCCGTGCTGCGTGGCGTGACCAAGCGCTTTGGCGACGTGACGGCCCTGCGCAGCCTCGATCTCGAGTTGCCGCGCGGTGTTGTGGGCGTACTGGGTCCCAACGGTGCCGGAAAATCGACCTTGTTTCGCCTGTTGCTGGGACTGGAAGACGCCGACGAGGGGCAAGTGGACGTGTTGGGCGAGCCGCTGCCGGACCGGTCGTTGGAGATTCGAGCACGGGTGGGCTACATGCCCGAAGACGACTGTCTCTTCCCGGACATGAACGGCATCGGTCAGGTGGTGCACGCGGCCCGGCTGTGCGGAGTGTCCAAGGTCGACGCCTTTGCGCGGGCGCACCAAGCTCTCGACTTGGTTGGGCTTTCGGACGCGCGCTATCGACTTGGCGCCGGCTTTTCGCTGGGCATGCGGCAGCGGCTGCGGCTGGCGATGGCCGTCGTGCATGGACCGGCGCTGCTATTGCTGGACGAGCCCACGGCCGGTCTGGACCCCGAAGGTCGGGTGCAGATGCTTGACCTGATTCGGGAAATCGGCGCGGCTGGCGTGTCCGTGCTGCTGTCGACCCACGTGCTGGCCGACGTCGAGACGGTGTGCGACCAAGTGGCGCTGCTGTCGCGCGGTCAGGTCGGTTTCACAGGGCCGTTGCAGCGTTTCAAGGCGGCGGCGGGCAGCGCGGCCTATCGCGTGGGCGTGGTCGGCGAGGCGACGAGACTGCAGGCGGCCTTGCAAGCGGTGGGGCTGAAGGCGACGGTTGAGGCCGGCGACCTTCTGGTCGAGCTGCCCGACGATACCGCCCCGCGTTTCTGGCAGGCCGCAGCAGAATCCGGTGTCGGCATCCGCAGTTTCGCAACGGTCGAGGAGGACATGGCCCACGCCTTCGTCCGCCACCTGCGACTGGACGACCCGTTGCGTCGCCAGGGACTGATCGGACCGCGTCGCACGGCGCCCGGGGGGCCATCATGAAGACCCCGGCGCCCCAGACCGGCCGAGCTCAGGCGTTTCTGCGCCCCGGTGGCTTCACGCCCTACGACGGCGGGACGGACACCGACCGGACGCGTTTCCTCAGGCTTACCGGGGTGTTTCTGTCGGCGTTGTTCGACGGCGCACCGGCCAAGCTGGGGGCGGCCGTGTTCCTGCTGCCGGCCCTGGGCTACAGCGCATATGCCATCGTGCGCACCCAAGTCGAGGTGTTTGCCGTTCCCGCGGCGGAGCAGACCACGTTCCTGCTGTCGAACCTGACTGCCGTGTTCGCTTTCGATCTGGGGTGGCTGATGCTGGCGCACGCGGGAAAGGTCGCGCCGCTGATCGCCCGTGATGCCTCGCAAGGCGCCTTGCTGCTTTACTTTTCGCGCCCGGTGCAGCGGCCGCACTACCTGTACGCGCGCCTGACGGCCGTGACGCTGGCCAGCACGGCGGCCCTGGCGTTGCCTGTGCTGTTGACGCTGGTGGTGCATCTGGCCTCGTTCGGTCCGCAGCTGGGGGGGACGCCCTTGAAAGGGTGGATGGCGGCCGGTCTTTGGCTGGGCGCGGCGCTGGTGATCCTCGTTGCCGCCATGGCTTCCGCGGGACTGCTGTCGCTGGTGTCGCTGGCGGCGGGCGTGGCCGTGCGCAACCCGACGACGGCGCCGCTCTTGATGGGCGGCGGCATCCTTGGCAGCTTGGCCGTCTCATGGATCCTGCAGGCGTCCTGGGGGCGCGACACGGTGGCGCGGTCGGTCGATTTGCATCACGCGCTGGGGTCGTTCCACACCGTCGGTTTCGGCTTGCTGCAGCCTGACGGTCTGCCGCGGTTCGCCTTGGTGCAGGCCGGCTTGGGGGCGACACTTTGGGTGGGGCTGGCCGTTGGCGCGTGGTGGCTGCTGCAACGGTTTCTGGCGAATCCGCCGCTGGGCCGGGGGCGCTCATGACCGCTTCCAACCCCGCATCCGTGCTGACGTTGCGGCGCACCACCCGGCAATTCGGGGCGCGCGTGGCGCTGCTGGACGTGACGGTCGAGTTGCAGCCCGGCTTGGTCGGCCTGTTGGGTCCCAACGGTGCGGGCAAGACGACATTGCTGCGACTGGCGGCGGGGCTGCTCGCTCCCTCCAGCGGCGACGTGCGCTGGTTCGACGGCCTGCAGCGCCACGACCCGCGTCTGGACAACCGCATCGCCTATGTACCCGACGGCGAGCTGCTGCCGCCCCGCGACTCGCCGCTCGAGTTCTGTACGGTGCTGCTGCGGGCGGCCGGTCTGAACGCCCACGAGGCTGAGGCGCGCGCCAAGTCAGTGCTGGGGCGTCTGGGTCTGGACAGCCAGCGCGACACGCCCATGGGAAAGCTGTCGCGCGGTCAGCGGCAACGTGTGAAGTTGGCTCAGGCTTTTGCACTGCCGGCGATGCTGGTGCTGTTGGACGAGCCCCTGAACGCGTTGGATCCGGTGTGGCGCCTGGAGGCCGCGGCGCTGATGCACGAGGCCGTGGCGGCCGGGGCGTGCGTCGTGCTCTCCAGCCACATTCTGGAAGAGGTCGAGTCGCTGACGTCCTGGCTGGTCCTGCTGTTTCGCGGTCGACTGGTGGCGGCGGGCACGCTGCGCGAGATCCACGAGCTGTTGCACAACCGCGCCAACGCGCTGCGGATTCAGTGCTCTGACCCGCGATCGCTGGGGCGCGAGCTGCTGGGGCGGGCACCGGTCGGCCTGCTGCGCTTTCAGGGCGACGAGGTCACGGTGCAAGCCCCCGACATCGCAGCGATCTACCGTGCCCTTCCGTCTGCCGTGGTGGCCAGCGGTGTGCGGGTGACGCAGGTGGTGACCGACGGCGACGACCTGGTGGGCCTGTTCAAGACGCTGAGCGGAGAGGTGCGCTGATGCCCGAACCCGCCTTCACCTACACCGGCGTCCCCGCGCCCGCGTCGCCCGGTCTGCCGGGTGCGATTCTGCTGCACTTGGGGCTGCATCTGCGGCGGGCGGCGGCCTTGCGCCTCGTGTGGCCGTACCTGCTGTTGGCCGTGGCCGTGGTGGCGGGCAGTCTGGGACTGGTTCAGCTCGCTTTGGCCCAACGTGCTGCCATCCAAGAGTATTTTGCGGTGTTTGTCCTGCGGGCTTGCGCCCTGGTGGCGCTGGGCATGGCGACCTCGGCGGTGCGAGGCGACGCGGACTCGGGCGCGCTGGCCCTGCACCTGCTGCGGCCGCGGGCGTCGGTGGCGCTGCCGGTAGGTCGGTGGGCGGCGGTGGCGGTCTTGGTGGCGTCGCTGGGGCTGCTGATGCTGGGGGGAATGCTGCTGACGACGGCAGGTACGATTCTGGCACCCAGTTGGGCCGCAGTGGCACGGATGGCGGTTGCAGTGGTGCTGGCCGCGATGGCCTATTCCTCGATCTTTATGGCGATTTCGGCGCATTTCAAGGCGGCGGCAGGGATGGGGCTGCTGTACCTCGTGGTCGGTGACGTCGTGGCACCCAGCTTGCCGGGACTCGTGGGCGTCGTCTCCGTGCAGAGGCACCTGACGCACTGGCTGCCCGCGGCGGCCGATGAAGCGTGGCTGGCGCGCGGGTTCGAGAGCGCCACGGCAGTCGCGGCGTTGCTGGGGCTTGCCGTGGCTGGTGTGGTCTGGACGGTCGTGAGGTTCCGGAAGGGTGGGGGTCAGGTATGAGCAGTTTACGGTTTCGTTGCCGTGATTCACAAGCGAACACGTATGGTTGGCAAGGTGTCAGGTATGAGCAGTTTACAGTTTAGCGGCGAATAGGCGCCCTGCGCCGGGTTCAGATGGCAAGTGCGGCGCGGTGATCGACGAGGGCCTGACAGCGGACGGCGCGGTTTCCCGGCTTGCAGGACCTACCTTGCGGACGCGGTCTGTCGTTTCGCTTGACCTCCCGCCGCCAAAGCCGTACTCCCGCCGACGGAGGTGCGTGGGTTCTGGTGAACCCCTCGGTCTTCAAAACCGCTGTGGGGCGTGACGAGCGTCTCGGGGGAGTTCGATTCTCCTGCACTTCCGCCAAACCATTGAGTAATATGCCGCGTGGCAGGAGTCGGCCGCCCTTGCTCTCGCGGCAAAGTGCCCGCAGCCGCGGTGACTGCCAGCGGCAGGTCGTCCGCCAAACGACACCTCATGTCGCATACCCGACCGCCCTTGCGCCCCACATCACGACGGCGACTGGTCAACCGCGCCGCCCGCGTGGTAGTCCCCTGCCTCACCTCTTGGGAGGGCTCGGCGCCGCGGCGCGTATTGGCGACGTTGGCGTTTGCGGTCTTGGGCTGCGGGTCCGACCCGACGGCTGAGCAGAACGTGTATTTGGACACGGCCAGCCCACAGGACACGTGTGACGCGCCGCCGTGCCTCGACCACGAACTCACTCGGCAACGTGCTGTGGGAATAGACCTTTGGGGGGGGGCTGACACCGACCGGGCCTGCGCCATCGCTGAGTTGCCGGACGGCTTCGCCCTCGCGGGAGAGACGTTTAGCGGCGATTCCGGCGACTCGGACGCTTGGCTCATTCGCACCGACCCTTGGGGCCACGCCACGTGCGCCGACGCTGGAGTCTGCGCCGGCACCGCGGCCGCCACCTGCGACGACGCCAACCCGTGCAGCGCCGACCTGTGCGACGGGGTAAAGGGTTGCATGCACGCGGACTTGCCGAACGGCGCGACTTGTGGTCTCGGCGGTGTCTGCACGGATGGTATGTATTCGAAGTAGTCGGCCGATGGTGCTCCCGGCGCAACCGCTCGCCTACACAGCCCCCTCAAGTCCCTCAGCCAGCGCGTGCATCAGTACGTCCTCGTGCACGATGGTGACGTTTCTGCCGGCCTCTCGCATCGCCAAAACCGCCTCGATCTTGCGCCCATACGCGGCGTACACCCAAGCCGGCTGCGACAGCGCCCCGACGATCAGATAGTCCAGGTTTGGCCGCACCTTGTCGACGACCGCCCCACCCCTCGCCTCGACTTCCTGCTCCAACCGCGCCCGTGGCAGCCTCGCCTTGCCGGTCAACAGAAACGTCTTGCCCGCAAAGGCAATCTCCGGCTGCGGGTCGCACATCGACGTCAGCGTGTGTCCGACGGGGGCGGTGGTCTTGGTGGTGGCTGGTCTCTCGACATACGGCCGGCAAAACGCAAGCAATTCGGCGTACTCGCTTGCGTCGATGCGGCCATCGGCCAGCACGCGGTCGATCAATGCCCGCAGCTCGCGAAACAGCGGAACTTCGGAAAACGCCTCGTAATCCCCCAGCCACCCGGCCAGCTGCGTGACCTCACCGGCCGTCACCCTTCCATCGGCCGCGACACCGTGCAGCACGCCATGCAGGCGCCGCAGGGCATCGGTCGTCGTCCGCACCGCCACCGACTTGTCGTCGACGTAGCGTTGGCACCAGTCGAGCAGCTCCTCGCGCTCCGCCTCGTCGATTCGGTCGTCCAGCGTGATGCGGGTCAGCAGGCGGCTGAACTGGGAAAACGGCCAGCGATCCAGGAGGTCCGCGTACATCAACAGCCACCGCGCAAGCTCAGTCGCCTCGTCGTCCGAGACCCGCTTGTCCAGCGCAAGACCTTGGCAGATGCCGGCCAGCGACTGCATCGCGCGGGTTTCGTTGGTGATCTGGGACCAGTCGACCGGGCTCATGGCGTTCCTGTGCGGCAGAGGGTGGTGCGTTGGCAGGTAGTCCTGCCGCGCCTTCGGTGTCAACGCCAGCAGCGTTACGGGTATGCGACGAACTGTGTCGCATAGGAAGAGGGAACGCGAAGCCTCAGCTGGTTGCCCCGCCCCACGTCCCTTGAACAGCACTGTGCGTCCCATCGCTGGACATTGGGGTCCAAAAGGATACCTTGCGCGGCTACATTCCGCGTTACGCGCCCCAATTTGGCGCATGGAGCCGTCCCCATGAAGCGTACCCTCGTCCTCTCCGTCCTCACGGCCTCGCTGCTCGCCGTCCTGGCCGTTCCCGCCATGGCTCAGGAAACCGGCGCTTCCAAGGTCGGCACCACCTCCAAGTTCGGCGTCGGGCTGGGCGGCGGCACGATGACCAGCGGTCTCAGCGCCAAGTACTACCTGACCGAGAAATCCGCCGTTCAGGCCACAGTTGGTCTCAACGGTTGGGGAACCTCGGCCGACCTCGATTACGTGATGGAGTTCAAGCCGCTGTTCAATCACGAGGCTGGACACCTGTTTTGGGGGGCTGGCGCGGGCGTGGGCGCGTACATGTACACGGCCTGGGCGGGCGCGACCTACACCGAGTTCAGCGTGTCGGGCATCGTGGAATTGGGCTGGCACTTCAGCCAGTTCCCGGTCGAGGTCGTCACGGACTGGCGCCCCACCTTCGTGACCGGCGACCTGGGCTACGGCGGCCTGTACCTCGCCGGCAGCGGCGGCGCGATTCGCTACTACTTCTAGGGTTGGCGGTGGGGCAGGGGTGACCGGACCCCTGCACGGCGACTGACCAAAATACGCGTTGCGAGAGGGGTTCCCCAAGCGTACGGTGACTTCATGGCCTGCGCCGCGCATCGGTTTGCCGCGGCTGGTCAGGAGGTTCCGCACCCGGGAGACACCGCCATGACCCGCACGCGCCTGTTTGCTCTCTTGTCGCTGGCCTTGATCCTGCTGTCGCCGTCCTGCAGCAGTCCCGACGACACGAAGACCGACGACCCCAAGCCGATCGTGTGCTTGAAGGCCGGCAGCCAGCTGGACTGCACCGCGCGGGCAGAGGTCCGCACCGAGCCCACCGACGCCGTTGTCCAGCCCAATCAGGCCTTTGTGGTCGAGCTGGGCGGCGTGGCCATCGGCGACTCCCAGGTGCTGCGGTTTCGGGTGCTGAACACGGCGTCCGCCTTGGCCGCAGCGGCGTTGCAAATCGAGTCCGTCGCGCTCATCTACGAGCCGGTCAATCCGGAGACCGAACCCAGCGGCGTGCGCGCTTTCGAGTGCCTCAACGGCGACTTGTCCAAGAGTTGCGAGAAGATGAAGGGCTCGTGGCAGCCGATCGTGCCCGCCGGCGTGGCCGATTCCGCTGTCGGTCTGGTCGATGCCCAGACGATTGCCATTCGCTACACACGCTTGGACCTGATGGACCGCACGGCCAAGGTGCGCATCGCGTTCTCAGGCGACCGGACGCGCACGGAATTCGTGCTGAGGTTCTCGACACGGCAGGGCGCGCCCAAGGGGCACGTGTCACCGCCGCAGGTGGTGTGGCCGTTCGTGGCAGTCGACGCTCCTGAGGCGCAGAAGTGGCAGGCGTTTCAAGTGATCAACAGTGGTGATGCTGACTTGCGCGTGTTCAGTCTGGACTTGCAGGGCGCCGACGTGTTCGCGGTCGAGGTGCCGGGCGCTGACGGCCAGCCGGTGCTCGTGCAGTCCGGAGGGCAGGCGGTGTTCTCGCCCGACGCGGAACCCGGCCTGTATGCCCCCGAATTCGTGATCCCGACGGGACATAGTCGTGAGCTGCGGGTGCGCTTCTCGCCCGTTGATGACCTGGCGCGCTCGGGGTGGGTGCGGCTGCTGGTGAACGACCCGACGGCGCCGCTGGTGCCGAAGAACGACGCGCAGGACGTTCCCATCGACCGCTATTTGCAAGTGGATCTGCTGGGGAATTCCAACACGCCCTGCATCCTGGTGGAGCCGATGCCCAAGCTGAGCATGGGCGCCGTGCTGCTGGGCCAGTCGGCTTCGAAGCAGGCGACGATCCGCAGCTGCGGCGGGCAGGACCTGATCGTGTCGTCCATCCAACTGAACGGCAAGGGGAATTCCAAGGAGTTCACCATCGACTGGGCCAGCACGGTCGCTGCCTTTCCGGGGCTGCCGGCAACGGGGCCGTCGGTTGACCATCCGCTGGTGCTGACGCAGCAGGGCGAGGCCAAGGTGACGGTGCGCTACGACCCGGCCGAACTGACGCCGCTGGACGCCGCGGGCAAGCCCAAGTCACCCGACACCGACGTGCTCGAGGTGAAGTCGAACGCCTTTGCCGTCAAGATGTTGCCGGTCGAGGGTTGGGGCGTTCAGGCGCTGCCCCCAGTGGCGGTCGTGTCGGTGGCAGAGGGTGAAGAGGTCGTGCCGCAGACCGAGCTGCACCTGTTCGGCGACCAGTCGCACGCGATGGGAGGGGGCTCGATCGCTGACTATCAGTGGAAGGTGCAGCAGCCGCAAGGCTCCAACAAGTCCTTGCAGCCCAACGCGAAACAGCCCAACCCGACCTTCCGCCCCGACATGGTCGGCGAGTACAAGTTCTGTCTGGACGTGCGTGACGACATCGGCAACCAGTCGCTGCAACCCGCCTGCGTGGCGGTTCAGGTGGTGCCCAACAACGCGATTCACGTCGAGCTGGTGTGGAACACGCCTTCGGACCCGGACCTGAGCGACGGCAACGGCGCCGACGTCGACCTGCACTTCGCGCACCCAGACGGCGCAGTGACGGACCGCGACTGCGACGGCAAACTGGACCCGTGGTTCTCGAATCCTTTCGACGTCTTCTGGTTCAACACCAACCCCAACTGGGGCAATCTGATGCCGAACGTAGACGACGATCCGCTGCTTGCCTTGGACGACACGAACGGCGCGGGACCCGAGAACTTGAACCTGGACCAACCCCAGGGCGACGCAGCGAACCCGATCGCCTACGCGGTGGGCGTACACTATTGGAACGACCACGGTTTTGGCGGATCGGCCGCCACCGTTCGCATCTACTTGCAGGGCGTGTTGACGTACGAGTCCGACCCGACCGAGCTGAAGCCACTGGACATGTGGTACGTCGGCAAGATCCATTGGCCGAATCAACTGTTGGGGACGACGCAGCCGCCCGTGACCGAGTGCCATCAGACCGGCGACGCTTGTCTGGTGAAGACCGACCCGGCGAACCCCAAGGGCGGCAAGATGTGGCAGCCCGCGGGTGACCCGTGCATCACCGCGTGCTACGAGAACCAGGGCATCGCCTCTCCTGGCAACCAAGCCGCCACCTGCAAGGGCAAGCCCTGAAACGCGATGGCGTCGGTCGCGGATGCCGATCTCACTTGACGCCCTCCTCAACCCGCCCCAACCTCCGCGTCCGGCGGGGCCGACGGCCGCCTCTCTCTGGAGCTCGCCCGTGAACGATGCCCGATCCAAGCGCGTCATCCGCGTGGTTGCAGCCGAGATCCGCAACGATCACGGCGACTACCTCATCGCCCAGCGCCACCCTCATGCGGCCATGCCGATGCTGTGGGAGTTTCCGGGTGGCAAGGTCGAGGCGGGGGAGAGCGACGAGGCTGCTCTGTTGCGCGAGATCCGCGAAGAGCTGGACGTCGACATCCGCATCGAGGCCCCCAGCCTGTCCACCGTGCGCGATTACGGCGCGTACAGCATCGACTTCCACAGCTTCTCAGCCCGGATCGACCAGGGAACGCTGCAGCGCACCGGGGTGTGGGATTTTCGCTGGGTCAAGCCAACCGAGTTTGGCGACTACCGTTTCCCGCCCGCCGACCAAGAGTCCATCGAGCGCCTGCTGGGCACACTGGACGGCTGAAACGCCCGCCAGTCCGCTCTGACGTGGTTCGTGCTATTGCGGAAGGGCCTTGCCGCACACCGCCGCGCCCGACGACAGCTCATTGGTCGAGCCGTTGATGCAGTTCGGCATCTCGGGGTTCCAAGTGATGCAGTCGGCGTCGGTCTTGCAGACCTTGGCGCACATCTTGATCGGGTCGGGGCCCACGAACAGCTTGTTGCCAGCGCCGCCGGTCTTCTCCATCACGCACTTGTACGACTCGGTCAGGTCTTTCGTGTCGTCGTAATAGCAGCTGTTCATGTTCGCGTCGCCACCGGCGCAGCTGCAGCTTTTGGCGCAGATGCCGATCGCTTTGTCGTAGCCCGCAAGCGGCGGACCGAAGTAGCACGAACCCCACTTGCAGTCCTCATCCTTCGTGCACACCGTGCCGATCTTGCCGCCGGGGACTGGCGCTTTGATCGGGCACTTGAACGAATCCGGGGTCTTGGGCACGTCCGGCTTGGTGTCCGGCGTGCTGTCGACCGCGTCGATGACGGTGTCGGTGGCGGAGTCGATCTTGACATCGACGGCGGTTGAGTCGGTGGTCGAGTCCACCGTCGCATCGACGGTCGAGTCGCTGATCGTGCCGTCGTCGACGTTGCCCAAGTCGTCCAGAAACACACAGTACGGTGCCCCCGTGTTGGCGTCGTACTTGATCACCTGACCGGTGCCGCACTTGACCGTCTCCGCGCCCGCCTCGGTGGCCGGGTTGCAGCCTGCTGCGGCGATGACCAGACCCGAGAGCGCGCAGATCACGGAAAGGGGGCGGTGCATGGCGACTCCTGAAGGTGCCCCCGGGGGGGGGAAGAACGGCCTTGGCAGCGGTCGAAGTGACCCGCAGTGTGTCGGACCAACCCCCTCTGCGTCAAACACAACTGCGCGCCCCAGCGTTGACCCGCGGCGCGCGGTTCGGTATACCGCCGCCCCGTTGCAGCCGGCCGCCGCTCTGCAGACCGTGTGGCGGACACTCTGGGGCGCACGCGCGCGTGTCCAGAAGTTGCCGCGGCAGCTTCGTTTCACGGTTCGGCCAAGGATGGGAAACATGCTCGCAGTCGTGCCGCTCGCCGCGCCGGAGCTCGCCGCCCGGTTGCAGCAGGCCGCCTTGATCGACCTCGACATCACGATCGTGACTCAGGGGATCTTCTTCTTCCTGTTGGTCCTCGTGCTGCCGCGTCTGATCTTCCGGCCGATGCTCGAGCGCATCGAGCAACGCGAATTCCGCACCGAGGGCGCCCGTGCCGACGCCCGCGCCATGCGCCACGCTGCCGACGAAGAGGCTGCCCTGTTCGACCAAGCGATGACTGCAGAGAAGCGCAAGGCGCTGGCCGAGCGGGCTGAGGTCCGCCAATCGACGCAGCGCAAGGCCGAGGAACTCGTGGCCACCGCCCGCACCCAGACCGCCGCCCGCATCGATCAGGGCTTGACCCGCCAGCGCGCCGAAGCCGTTCGCCACCGCGAGGTCCTGTCCCAGGACGCCGCCCTGATCGCGCGCCAGGTCGCCGACAAGATCGCCGAGGGATAGATGAAGTCGTTCGCGCGCTTGGCATGGAACCGGATTGCGCCGTCGCTGGCGGCCGTCGTGGCGCTTTTGCTGCCCGTCGTGGCGTTGGCGTCGGAGGGTGGCGGTGGCGAGGGCACCTGCAATCCGTCGGAATTCTGCTTTCCGATCCAAGGCTACTACATCATCGACTTCATCGCGTTCATCGCGATCCTTGTCTGGGCAGGTCGCAAGCCGATCGCCAAGATGCTGAATGACCGTCACGACGAGGTCACCCGCGAGATCGACGCGGCCCGCGTCCTGCAAGAAGCCGCGCGTGCCCGCTACGAGGAGTACCGCGCCCGCGTCGAGCACTTGGAAGAGGAGCTGGCCCGCACGATGGCGGAGGTCCGCAAGGGTACCGAGCTCGAAGTGCAGCGCATCCTTGCCGACGCCGAGCATCAGGTACAGCGCATCACGGCCGAGGAACAGACCCGCATGGACCAGGAGGGCAAGCGCCTTCGACAGGAGCTCGAGCGTGACGCCGCCCGGCTGGCCTTGCAGCTTGCCGAGACGATGCTGCGGCAGCGTCTGGACACGGTAGGTCAACAGAAGCTCGTGGAACGCGCGCTGACCGACCTGCAGGCCCTTGCCACGCAGGGTTCCGATGCCCCCGCATCCGTGGAGAAGGCATGAAGACGTCCTCTTCCAAGCTTGCCCGGCGCTATGCGCGAGCCCTCGTGACCCTTTGCGATGAGCGCGGGGACAGCGAGGCGGTGCGCGCAAGCCTGCGCACGCTGGCCCAGGTCTGGACCGAGACGCCGGGCGCTCAGGCCTACCTGGCGAACCCCACAATCGCCCTCGAGACGCGCCGCCAAACGCTTGACAAGGTGTTGGCCGCCGCAAAGGCAGAGGGTACGGCGCGCAGCTTCGTGCAGGTGCTGCTCGACAAGGGGCGCATCGCTGAATTGCCTGGAATCGAAACTGAATTCGCCGCCATGCTGGACGCACGCACCGGTCGTGTGCAGGCGGAAGTGGTGTCGGCCACCCCGATGAACCCGCCTTCGCTGGACCGGCTGCGCGAGCTGCTGGGGCGCCTGCTGGCCAAGGACGTCGTGCTGCACCCCAGCGTCGATGCCGAGCTGCTGGGCGGCATGGTCGTGCGCGTGGGCCATACCGTGTACGACGCCTCGGCGCGTAACCACCTGAACCGCCTACGCCATCGGCTGCTTGCCGAGTAGTGGTCGGGCGACCTGAACCGGGATGGGCGACAGCGCCCCCGTGAACCGAGAGAACCCCGCACAGTCGGGGGCTGGGAGTCAGAAGATGGACATCCGCGTGGAAGAGGTCAGCCGGGTCATCCGCGACGAGGTCGCCCGCTACGGCGCCACCATCGACGTGCAAGAGACCGGCCGGGTGCTGACGTGCGGCGACGGCATCGCTCGCGTCCACGGCCTCGAAGGCGTCCTCGCCGGCGAGCTGCTCGAGTTTCCCCATGACGTCCGCGGCATGGTGCTGAACCTCGAAGAGGACAACGTCGGCGTGGCGCTGCTGGGCAACGCGGCGCTGGTTCGCGAGGGCGATCTGGTCAAGCGCACCGGCCGCATCGTCGAAGTGCCCGTCGGCAAGGCGCTTCTCGGCCGCGTGGTCAATCCGCTGGGGCAGCCCATCGACGGCAAGGGTCCGCTCGCCAACCCCGACGGCAGCCCCGTGCAGTACGCCCGCGTCGAGGTCAAGGCACCTGGCATCGTTCAGCGCAAGGGCGTGCACGAGCCGCTGCAGACCGGCCTGAAGGCCATCGACGCGCTTGTGCCCATCGGCCGTGGCCAGCGCGAGCTGATCATCGGTGACCGCGGTACGGGCAAGACCGCCGTCGCTGTCGACACGATCCTCAATCAGCGCGAGGGTCACCGCACTGGCGAGAAGCCCGTGTACTGCGTGTATGTCGCCATCGGCCAGAAGGCTTCGACGGTGGCGCAGGTGGTCCGGCGTCTGACCGACTTCGGCGCGATGGCCTACACGACCGTCGTTTCGGCGCCCGCGTCCGAGCTGGCGCCGCTGCAGTTCCTGGCGCCGTACTCCGGTTGCGCGATGGGAGAGTACTTCCGCGACAACGGCATGCACGGCCTGATCGTGTACGACGACCTGTCCAAGCAGGCGGTGGCCTATCGCCAGATGTCGCTGCTGCTGCGGCGTCCCCCGGGCCGCGAGGCGTTCCCCGGCGACGTGTTCTATCTGCACAGCCGTCTGTTGGAACGCGCGTGCAAGCTGCGTGATGTGGACGGCGGCGGCTCGTTGACGGCCCTGCCGATCATCGAGACGCAGGCTGGCGACGTGTCGGCGTACATTCCGACCAACGTGATCTCGATCACGGACGGCCAGATCTATTTGGAATCCGACCTGTTCTACAAGGGCATCCGTCCGGCCATCAACGTCGGTCTGTCGGTGTCCCGCGTCGGCGGTGCAGCGCAAGTCAAGGCGATGAAGGCCGTGGCCGGTCCGCTGCGTCTGGGTCTGGCCCAGTACCGCGAGCTGGCTGCGTTCTCGCAGTTTGCCGCCGACCTTGACGCCGCCACCCAGCGTTCGCTGGCTCAGGGCGCCCGGCTGACCGAGCTGTTGAAGCAGCCCGTCAACCAGCCGCTCGATGCCGTTACGCAGGTCGTGCTGCTCTTCGCGGCGTCAGCGCCCGAGGGCTTCATCGACGATCTGCCCGTCTCGGTGCTGCGGCGCTACGAGACGGAGCTGATGGCGTGGCTGCGGTCGCACCAACCGGGACTGCTGGGCAATCTGGCGACCGGCATCTTCAAGAGCGACCTCAAGAAGAAGGACGATCCGCTGCGCCAGGAACTGGTGGCGGCGTTGTCCGAGTTCAAGAGCCTGTATCAGGCCTAGTCGCGTCCAGGGAGCCGAGGGAAGATGCCATCTCTCAAGAACATTCGTCGGCGCATCGCGTCGGTGAAGAGCACGCGGCAGATCACGCGCGCCATGAAGCTGGTTGCAGCGGCCAAGCTGCGTCGGGCGCAAGAGCGTCTGGTGCAGTTGCGGCCGTACGCCGACCGCATCGCGCACATGATCGCCGAGCTGGCGAACGGCACGGACGCAACGGCGCACCCCCTGCTCGCGCAGCGGCCGCCCAAGCGCACGCTGCTGCTGCTGCTGACGTCGGATCGCGGCCTTGCCGGCGCGTTCAACTCGAACGTGAACAAGGCGGCGCTGAACTGGATCCTCGAGCACAAAGACCAGCGCGAGCACATCGAGTTGCGCGTCGTCGGCAAGAAGGGGCGCGACTTCTTCAAGGCCCGCAAGTTCGAGATCGGTCACGTCTACACCGACGTGCTGAATCAGGTCACGCTCGAGCGCGCCACCGGCATCGGGCGAGAAGTCGTGGCGGCGTACGTCGATGGCAACTTCGACGAGGTTTACGTTGTCTGCAACGTGTTCAAGTCGGCCATCGCCCAGAACGCCCGCATCGACCGCCTGCTGCCGCTGACCCCCGAGGACCACGACCACAACGCAAGCACGCTGGACGACACGCTGTTCGAGCCGACCAAGAAGCACGTGCTCGACGCGATCCTGCCCATGGACATCCACGTGCAGCTTTACCGCTATCTGCTCGAGTCGGTGGCGTCCGAGATGGGCGCGCGCATGACGTCGATGGACGCGGCGACCAAGAACGCAAACGACCTGATGTCGCGCCTGACGCTGCAATACAACCGCGCGCGCCAGTCGATCATCACCACCGAACTGACCGAGATCACTTCGGGCGCTGAGGCGCTCAAGGGCTAGTCCCTAGCAGACAGGAGAACAGGACATCATGGCGAACGGACGCATCAGCCAGGTCATCGGCCCCGTGGTCGACGTGCAGTTTCCGGAAGGCGAGCTGCCGCCCATCCTGACGGCGCTGCAGATCACCAACCCGTCCATCAACGACAAGCCCTGGAACCTGACGGTCGAAGTGGCGCTGCACACGGGCGAGTCTTCGTGCCGCTGCGTGGCCATGGACTCGACGGACGGCCTGCGCCGCGACCAGGAAGTCCGCAATACCGGCAAGTACATCCAGGTGCCGGTCGGCGATGGCGTGCTCGGCCGCATCATCAACGTCATCGGCGAGCCGGTAGACGAGCGCGGCCCCATCGACGCCACAGCCTACTTCCCCATCCACCGCGATCCGCCGCCGTTCGACACCCTGTCGACCGAAGTCCAGGCGTTCGAGACCGGCATCAAGGTCGTGGACCTGCTGGCTCCCTATAGCCGCGGCGGCAAGATCGGCCTGTTCGGCGGCGCGGGCGTCGGCAAGACCGTCATCATCCAAGAGCTGATCCACAACCTGGCCAAGGAGCACGGCGGCGTGTCGGTGTTCGGCGGCGTCGGCGAGCGTACCCGCGAGGGCAACGACCTGTGGGTCGAGATGGCCGAGTCTGGCGTGCTCGCGAAGACCGCCCTGGTGTTCGGCCAGATGAACGAGCCGCCCGGCGCCCGCGCCCGCGTCGGCCTTTCCGCGCTGACCGTCGCCGAGTACTTCCGCGACCAGAAGAACCAGGACGTGCTGCTCTTCATCGACAACATCTTCCGCTTCACCCAGGCGGGTTCGGAAGTGTCGGCGCTGTTGGGCCGCATTCCGTCGGCGGTGGGTTACCAGCCCACGCTTTCGACTGAAATGGGCGCCCTGCAAGAGCGGATCACCTCGACGCGCGACGGCTCGATCACCTCGGTGCAGGCCATTTACGTGCCCGCCGACGACCTGACCGACCCCGCCCCCGCGACGGCGTTCTCGCACTTGGACGCGACGACGGTGCTCTCGCGCCAGATCGCCGAGCTGGGTCTGTACCCCGCGGTGGACCCGCTCGACTCGACCAGCCGCATCCTCGACCCGAATGTGGTCGGCGAGGAACACTACGGCGTCGCCCTGCGCGTGCAGCGTATCCTTCAGGAATACAAGGATCTGCAGGACATCATCGCGATTCTGGGCATGGAAGAGCTGTCGGAGGAGCAGAAGCTGACCGTGGCCCGCGCCCGCCGCATCCAGCGCTTTCTGTCGCAGCCGTTCCACGTCGCCGAGACGTTCACCAGCATCCCCGGCAAGTACGTCAAGCTGGCGGACACCATCAAGGGTTTCAAGATGATCGCCGACGGCGAGCTGGACGACCTGCCCGAGCAGGCGTTCTTCATGGTCGGCACCATCGAAGAGGCCATCGAGAAGGCGCGCACCCTGCGGTAAGTCAGGGTCGGGCAAGCGGAAAGCAGGCAGCGAGGCACCATGAAGGTCGAGATCGTCACCCCCGTCGGCGTCAAGTTCTCTGGCGAGGCCGCGGGCGTGCGTGCCCCTGGCGCGCTGGGCGAGCTGGGCATCCTACCCGGTCACCGCACGATGATGGCGGCCCTGCGGACGGGCGTGTGCATCGTCGCCGTGCCCGACAAGGACCCGCTGCACCTGGTGATCGACGCCGGCTATGTCCACGTGACCGACGGCAAGAACGTCACCATCACGACCGAGCTGTGCGAGGGCTGGAAGGACATCGACGCGACCGTCGCTCGCGTGGATCAGGAGAAGGCGACTGCTGCTTTGTCCGCGATCAAGGACGACGTCTCCACGCTGCTTTGGCAGGCCCGGCGTCACGACCTGGACTTGGCTGAGACGCGGCTGCGCGTGGCGGCTTCGAAGTCGTGAACCGCATGCGGGTCACGCAACAATCTATCATTATTGTGTTTTTGTGCGCGGCGTTCGTTGGGGCATCGGCGGGCTGCACCACTTCGCGTGCCGTACTGGCGTGGGAGGCGGGCGCCAAAGCTGAGGCTGACGGCAAGTACGACACCGCAGTGCTGCGCTACGGCGAGGCTGCTGGGCGCAACGGCCAGCTGGTGGGGGCCGCGCTGGGGCGCATCCGGGTGCTCGCGCGCCTGCCCGACCGGCGCAAGGAAGCCGACGAGCTGCTGACGGACCTGATGAAGAAGCAGGCGAGTCACCCGGCGGTGGCGGCCTTTGCTGCCTACCTCGCGCTGGTCGATGGCGACTCGAAGCTGGCGCGCAAGCGGTTCGATGCCGGACGCGCGCTGCTGCCCGACGACGCCCCGGATGTGGCCCAGGCCCGACAAGAGGTCGAGGTCGCGCTGCTGGCGGCGGAGGGGAAGTCCCGCGAGGCGCACGAGAAAGCCCTTGCGCTGGGCGAGGTTCACTCGGGCACTGCGCTGCTGCGAGCGACCCTTGCGTGGAATACGGGCGACGCGTCGGCGGCGACTGCGGCGCTGGCGCTGGCCCCGGACTCTCCACAGCGGGCGATCTTGCAGGCGCTTTTGGCGCGTGGCGCGGGCGACTGGGGCGGTGTGACCGCTGCGCTTGCCAAGCTCGAGGGCGAGGCGGTGACGCCAGTGGCGCTGGCGTTGAAGGCCGAAGCACTGCTGTCACAAGGGGAATCCGCCAAGGCGTTGGAGCAGGCCGGCGAGGCCGTGCGTCGTGACCCGGTCGCCGCCTATCCGACCGAGGTCTGGGCCGCCGCGCAGCTGGGTGCCGGGCAGGTCGCGCTGGCCAAGGACCTGCTGGCCGGGCTGACGGCGCGTGGGGCAGGGTGGTCGGCGTGGCACAACCTTGGGATCTGCCAAGTGAAGTTGGGCGATCTCGCGGCGGCGTCTGCGGCCTTCGACCAAGCGTTGGCGCGGTGTCCTGCGTGCGAGGCGCCCCGGAAGAATCGGGAAGTCCTGAAGAAGATCGGCTTCTGACGCGCGCCTTGTCCGAATTCGCCCTGCCTGTTAGAACCGAGTGCCGCGCAAGTGCGCGCCCGACCTGACGACCCTGCCACCGAGAATCGCCATGCTCCACACCCCCGTGCGCCTGCTTTCCGTCCTGATCGCGCTTGCCGTCGCGCTGCCTGTCCTGCAGGGCTGCGGCGAGCAGAAGAAGAAGTCCGAGATCCGCGCTGAGGAGGGGACGGCCAACATCGCCGACCTGCTGGCGGCTCGCCGCGCGCGCATCGTCAAGCAGCTGCCGACTTCGGACGACCCGGGAGATGAGGAGCACCCTTGGCTTGCGTGGATCAAGCGCTCGGTGACGACCACGCCGTCGAACGATCTGCGCAAGATCGCCATCAAGGCCAAGAAGACGCCGGTGGCTGATCAGGCGGAGACGCTGGCCAAGTACTTCGAGGCCCAGCGCGAGTACATGCTGAACGAGAAGATCGCGCCCAACGACTACATGCGCGAGATGGCCCCCGCCCGTCGCGATGCCCAGGGGCAGCCGTGGGCTGTGGACTTGGAATTCGACGCGATCTTCTTCCACGCCGCCGAGCAGGCCCGCACGCACACGCTGTTCGCCTGGGACGCGCACGACGACCGCGTGATCCGCTTCTTCACCTACTGGAAGTACGTGTTCGACTTCGTGCCCAAGACGTCGATCTTCGAGGACGAGGTCAACCGCCTGTGCGACGAGAAGCTGAACGGCTATTGCAAAGACATCCCGATGGAGGAGCGGCCCTTCCAGGTGATGAAGCCATACTACGAGGGCACGATTGCCAAGATCGCGGCCTACAAGGCGAAGTTCCCGACCAGCCCCTACAACCCGCTGCTCGACCGCATCACAGCGCACTACAAGACCCGCATTGAAAAGGTGCCGAAGTTCGAGGAGTTCCCGGTGCTGCCCGCCATTCGCTCGACGATGGCTGCGCCGTTGGGTGGCAACGCCGTGCTGTGGGTCACCGACCGCGGCATCACCCTGATGGACAATGAGCTGCGCAAGCCGGGCGACGCGCCGATGGTCGCCGACAAGCCTGCTGGTGCCCCGTGGAAGGCCGACTGGCTGCCCGACGAGGCCTTGGCCGCGCAGGTCTCGGCGCTGGTGCAGGACGTCCGCAGCTCGACCATCTCGCAGTACAACCAGTCGCCCATCTTCATCGTGCCTGCGCCTGACGTGCCGGTCGGTTACCTCGAGCCTCTGCTGCGCGCTGCCGTCGTGGGTCCGAACGCCAAGGAGTGGCCGCAGCAGATTCTGGTCGGTCGCCGGCGAACGGATGGCTCGAACCGCCGCGCTGGCTTCACGATCTCGGTCCTTGCGGCGGACAAGGCCGTGCCGTTCAAGCTCAAGCCCATCGGCGCAAAGAAGGCGCTGGCCTGCACGGCGTGGGCGGTGGTTGGCAAGGACCCGTTCGAGGCCAAGGGTTTCAAGCCGGTGGTCTGGCACGACGGCGACAAGGTGACGACCGCGCGTCTGGCCGACGACGGCACGCTGAACGATGCACAGACGGCACCCGGTCATGGCGACGGCGACCGGCTAGAGACCTGGGCCGACCAGCAGACTGCCTCCATGGTCGTCGCCGTATCCGCCAAGGCCGGCTATGCCAAGCTGTTGGAGGCCCTGAACGGCGTGGCGGTGAAGTGCGGCGAGGAAGAGGGCTGTCGGATCCCGCGCACGTCGCCGATCTTCATTGCGACCTGCCGTTGACCCTCGCCACTCCCTGATCTTGCGAGCTATTCCCCGTCCGCGCCGTCCTTGTCCGGGGCGGCGTCGGGCTTGGGCTTCTGCATGTAGACGCAGGCGGGTGCGGGCGGTTGCGCCTTGCGGACCCACAGCTCGATCTCTTGGGTCTTCCAGTGCTTCAGCGTGCGATCGACGAAGACCTTGTCGCGCAGGAAGTTGTCGCGCTCGAACGGGCGCTTGGCCACGGACTGCGGCGCGAAGTAGGACATCGGCGCGGCGACGAAGAACTTCACGTGGTCGTCGCACACCTTGGTCCAGAACTCCTGCGGCGTGACCATGCCGGTGTTGAAGACCTTGGAGTTCGTGTCGACTTCGTTGCCCGCCAACCGGCGACCGGACAGCATCGCGATCAGCGGGGCGTAGTCGCTAGCTCCCGTGATCGTGTCTTGTTCCGTGGTGTTGGCGCGGACGTAGGCGGCCATCTCCTCAGCCGTCGACCACCAGCGCTTCTTGTTCCACAGGTAATGGTGCACGCCCGACTCGATGCTGCCTCGCAGGCGCACGCCTTGCCAGAACAGCGCGTGGCTCAATTCGTCGACCACGGCCGGACCGGGCGCCGGGATCCAGGGAAACTCCAACCGCTCGCCCAGGCCCTTCGAGCTGGTCACAGCCTTGAATTCGCTGGGAAACGCCTTGCGATTGGCGGCCATGTTGACAGGCACCCACGCCATCGTCAGCAGTACCGCCCCGACGGTCACCACGCCCCAGCCTGCTGTCGGCGTGAACGGGCGCGTCGGTTCCTGATCTGCGGAGGTCGGCAGCGACTCGGCCAGCATCACGACCTTGACCAGTCGCGCCACGGCGCCCATCCAGGACGCGGCCGCCATCGCAAGCGTTGGCATCAGCAGCGCGTAGTAGAAGTCATAGCGCTCCTTGAACTGTCCGAATTCAATGACGAGTGCCAGTGCCACGGCCCATATCAGCAGTGTGAACCCGCCCTCGGCCGGCTGACGCCACCAGGCGCGCGGGTTCCACAGAAGCTCCCACGAGGGCAATGCGGCGGCGGTGCGGCGGCCGGCAGCATCGGCAAGTGCTCGGACTTGCTGGACATGGTGCCGAGCGCGGTTCACGGCGATGGTCAGGACGACGCCCAACGGCGCCAGCAAGGCCAGCCACCAGTGTGCGGCGTGGTAGTAGACGTTCTTCGTGAAGTCGCCACTGTCGAGCAACAGGAAGAAATTCGAGAGGATCGCAACGGGGCCATCGCCCGGCGGCGAGAAGCCGGGGACCTTGGCCTTCTTGGCAAAGTGGTACGTGTAGGCGCCTTGGATGTACGCGTCGCCCGCCAGCCACAGGAAGAACAGGTTCAACGTGCCCCACACGGCCAGGAACCCGAGTGTCAGCCGCGTGCCAGGGTGTCGCAGCAGTCGCCGCCACACGGGCTCACCCACCGTCGCAGCCGGGGGCAAGGGCAGGAATGCCGCCAGCACGACCGCCGCCAGATAGCCGCCCACGCCGTAGAACCCGGTCGAAGCCGCCGCACCCAACAGCAGACCGCCCAACAGGAATCGCCGTGAGAACACCGCCCACAGGCCGGCCATCATCCACGCCGTCGTCAGGTTGATGCCGGTCAGGTTGGTCGAGGCCTGCAGCACCTCGCACGACGTCCAGTACAGGGCCAGCGCCGTCAACCCCGGCCAAACGCCCAAGAACCGCCGCGCCATGCGCCAGACGAATACGCCTGCGACCGTCGCCGCCGCGACAGACAACCACTTGCCGACCAGAAAGCCCGAGCCGAGCACCAGGTACAGCAGGGCCGGCACCGCGATGTGCAAGGGCGGGTGCGCGAAGAAGAAGTCGCGGTACGGCCACAGCCCTTCGGTCCAGGACCGGGCCGCGTAGAAGTAGATGGCCTCGTCGGTGGTCGAGTAGCGCAGGCCGTTGGTCTTCAGCACCAGAAACGCAATGAGAAGCACGGTAAATACGAGAACTTCCGCGTTTCTGGTGACGACGGACAGTCCCCGCTCGCCCCAACGATGCAGCACCAGCGCAAGCGCCACCGCGGCCAGTCCTGCCACCCCCGCGACGTGCAGCGCGACACCGGGTGCGGGATGTGACGCCACCAGCGGCCACGCCACCGGCAGCAGCAGCAGCGCGCTTGCTGCGCCCCATGCCAGCGTGCGCGACAGGTCGCGTGAGGTCGCCAACAGCACCAACACACCTGTCGCAACTGCCGCGTGCGCTAGCGTCATCGTCGGGCCGGCCAAAGCCGTCGCGGCCAGCGTGCCTTGGGGTCCCACGGGTGCCAGCACGCCGGTCAGGGCTCCCCACACGGCGGGAGTCGAGCTGCCGACCCATCCGACAGGCAGGAACGCGACCAGCCACAAGCCAAAGGTCCCAGCGGCAAGGACGGTGCGGGCCGACAGCGACGCGGGCGCGAGTCCCAGTGCGATGGCGCCAGCGGCAGAAATGGCAGCCAAGACGGCCGGTTGCATGCCGAACAGTGGTGTCTGCAGTGGCGCCGTCCACGCGTCCAGTCCCGAGGTCGCGTCGCGCAGCCCCAGAGACAGCAGCGCGAGGGCCACCGACCCCACCAGCAGCGCATCGGCAAACTTGTCGTCCGGGCGTCGGGCAAGCCAACTGCCTCCCAGCGCAAGACCGATGGCGGCAAGCGTCACAAGCGTCGTCAGCACCCGCACCGTCGGGAAGACGGAGCCTGAGTCGGGCAGGGCGAGCGCCACCAAGGCCAGCGCGGCCGCGGCGGCCAACGCCTGAAGCCAGTGAGGCGACACTGCGGCGGCAGGGGCAGGGCCGTGGGAAGCGGGCTCTGCGGACGTAGCGTCGGCGGCAACCGGCAACGCCGCTGGGGCCGAGTCGCGGGATTCCGCAGCAGGATGGGCTGCTTCGGGGACTCGGCTGCGGGTCTTTTTGGCCATGGGTCAGCTTCCGCGGGGTTCGGCGCCGGGCGGCCGCGCAATCGCCTGGAGCATCGCGCGGTCGGCGGCGGAGTAGGGGTCGCGTTTGCGGTCGGCGACTTCCGCGACGAGATCCCGGCCGTCGGCGGTGGCGGTCAGCCAGCGATGCGCCATGCGGGTACAGGTCTCGCGCACAAGGCCGGTAACGACGAATGCGGCGCGGGCGCGTTCCCGCTCGGCGCGCGTGGGGCTCGAAGTCAGGAATTGGCCGTGGCGCTGGATTTCCTCGCCCAGCAGGTCGATGCCCTCTCCCCGCGACGCGATGGTGCGCACGATGGGCGGCATCCACTCTGGCATCTCGGACAACAGCATCTGCAAGCCGCGGAGATCACTGACAGTCCGGTCGGCGCCATCGACATCGGCCTTGTTGACCACGAACACGTCTGCGATCTCGAGGATGCCCGCCTTGATCGCCTGAATGTCGTCGCCCATGCCCGGCACCATCACGACGACGGTGGTGTCGGCGGTGCGCACGATGTCGATCTCGTCCTGACCCACGCCCACGGTCTCGACCAGCACGACGTCGTAGCCCATCGCGTCCATCACGTGGACCATCTCGCTGGTCGACCGCGACAGACCGCCCAGTGCGCCCCGGGTGGCAAGTGAGCGAATGAAGACACCGGGGTCGGCCGCGTGCTCCATCATCCGGATGCGGTCGCCCAGAATCGCGCCGCCAGAGAAGGGGCTGGAAGGATCCACAGCCAGCACGCCCACTTTCAGACCTTGACGGCGGTAGTGACCGACCAGCCGACTGCACAGCGTGGACTTGCCAGAGCCGGGGTTGCCGGTCAGACCGATGACGCGGGCTCGCCCGGTGTGGGGGTAAAGCAGGCGCAGGACATCGGTCGCGCCCGGCTCTCGGTCGTCCAGCATCCGCATCAGGCGGGCGCCCGCGCGAAGGTCTCCGGAGAGGATGGCAGCGGCGGCTTGCTCGCGCATCAGAACTCTGCGCCAACCTTGACCGTGACCACGTTGAGTCCGTCGGTGAACGACCGCAGGAACTCCGCACCCAACTGGGCGCGCATCACGACCGTGCGCAGACCCACCGCGGCGCGGTGTCCCAAGGCCTCAGAGACGTTGCCCCAACTGCCGAATTCCTCGACGACGATCACGTCGGGGCGTACCGCATTCTCGTCGGCGAACGTTAGCAGTTGGTGTGTGCCGACGTAGGTATACGTCATCGAGTAGCCCAGCCACGGCTCCAGCGTCATGATGCCGGCGATGCCGAAAGACTTGGAAATTGCAGCGTCGGCGCCCACGATGAACATGTCGACGTCCGAGTTGCTCAGCACGGTGTTGAGGCTGGCGCGCACGCCCAAGTCCGGGATGTACTTGAAGCCGTCGATCAGCGAGACGCCCAGCTCAGCGCCAAACGCCCACAGGTCCGAGTCGTTCAGATTCGTCAGCACCGTGCCGATGTGTGTCTGATGCGGCAGACCCTTGCGCACCCGCAGCTGGCCGCTGGTGACAAGGCTCTTGGGGGCATCGGCGGCCTTCTGCCAGTACTCAGCTTTGTCGTGGATGCCAATCCAACTGCTCTCGAACGTGGCGCTGTAGCCCAAGGGTCCGCCGGATGCGCCCGGACCCAACATGCGGGGCCCCAGGGCCAGTCCGATCTCGCGCATCAGGGAGTTGTAGCCCTCCTGTTGCACGCGCTGCAGGGCAGTGGTCTGGGTGCCCGCAAAGAACTTCTCCAGATGCAAGTCCAGCGGACCGGCGAACGCGGGCACGGAAAGGCCCATCGCCGCAGGCACAAGCAGTGCGGTGACGAGGACCCGGACCACCGATTGCCGCTGCGTTCCACCCATGTGCCGTCTCCGCGCGCGATTGTCGCCGCTCTCCCGCCTGAATGCGGACCGTTGCGGCATTGTGGCCAAGCGTGGCCGCGATGTCCACAGACAGCCGATACCTGCAGATGGGCCTGTGGGGGTCAGCGGGTGGGCAGCCGCGCTCTCGCGTTGGTCGCCGCCTCGTCCTTCATGCGCTGCCGCTCGACGGGATCCGCCCAGCGTGCCTGCACTTCCGGCGCAAGTGTCTCGACGGGGTCGAAGAAGTAGAACAGGCGGTCGGGGTCGACGTTGGGGCTGCGGAACAGCGCGATGCCGTTGTGACGGTCGTAGTACTCGAAGCTGTGCGCGTCGCGCTTGCCGCCGCCGCCCAAGGTGTCGACGACGAACGTGGGGGTGTTGAAGCCAGCGGTCGAGCCACGGACCTCCTTCTCGATGTCGATCGCCGTCTGCAGCGTGGTGCGCAGATCCTCGACACCCTTCACCAAGTCGTGGACGTAGACGTAGTACGGGTGCACGCCGATGTGGCCCAGACGCTTGACCAGCAGCTTCATCGACTCGGTGGTGTCGTTCACGCCGCGCTGCAACACCGACTGGTTGCGCACGAACACGCCCTTTTCCAGCAGCTTGCCGATGGCCTCGCGGGTGATCCACGTGATCTCGTTGGCGTGGTTGAAGTGCGTATGCAGCACCACGTCCTTGCGACGGGCGCGACCAAATTCCACCACGTCGACCAAGGCTTGCGTCCACTCGGTGTCGGTCAGCAGCTTCTGCGGCATCACCGCGGGGCCCTTGGTGGCGTAGCGCAGGCGCTTGACGTTGGGCAGCGCCAGCAACCGCTCGCCGATCAAGCGGATGTGCTTGGCGGGCAGGTTGTAGACGTCGCCACCCGACAGCACGATGTCCTCGAGCTCGGGGCGGCTGGCGATGTAGGCGAAGATCTTCTCCCACCGCGTTGCATCGGCGTTGAGGTGCACCTTGTCGACCATCCCCGTGTCGAGTCCGACGGCGTAAGAGCGCGTGCAGAAACGGCAATACACGGGGCAGGTGTCCAGCGCCAGGAACAGCGCCTTGTCGGGATAGCGGTGCGTCAGGCCTGGCACTGGCGAGTCGTCCTGCTCGTGCAGGCTGTCGAGCGTCAGCTCCGGGTGGTCGGGCAGCAGGCGCGACGCCAGTGGGATGAACTGCCGACGCAGCGGGTCCTCGTAGGGCCGCGTCCAGTCGATCAGGCTCATCAGATAGGGCGAAACCCGCACGCTCATGGGCGAATTGGCGAACCCGGCCTCAGCGTCGGCGATGAACTCGGCGGGGGCGATGCCCTGAATGGCCTCGAGCAGCTTGTCGATGCGCGTGATCGAGTTGCGGCCCTGCCAGCGAAAGTCCAGGAAGGTGGCTTCGTCGACGTCGCGCCAGGCGGGCAGCACCTGCCAGAACGCGCCTTCGCGCAGATCGCCGTGGGCCATCGAGCCGGCGGGAGCGGTCGGCCTCACGCGGGCGGGGGCGGCGATGGAGAGCGTCGGGTCGGACACATGTCCTCCGGTTTGGGTCGCGGCGGCGACGGGAGCGTCGTTCGTGTTCATGGAGAAAAAACCTCGCGGGCCCTTGGACTTGCTGCGGCTGAGGGGCGGGGGGAGGCATGGCCCGGGCCGGTCCAAGGGAGGTCGCTAGGGTACCACGCCGGGGCGGACACCGTCGAGCAGCCGGGCCCCCAGGTCGCGCAGCTCGGTCAGCGTGTGCACGTCGCCCTCGCGCTCAGCAGCCACCGCACAGAACCCGTGCGGCTCAGAAAGCCGTTGCAGGGCAAGGATGTGCGCCTCGTCCGCTTGGCTCAGGTGGTGCAAGCCCGCGGCGGCCTGATCGAGTCGCCGGCTCATCGCGTCCGCACGCGCCGCATCCATGCCCGATCGCTGCAGCCGGCCGCGCAGGTCGCCCATCGCCACGTCTCGACCGTCCCCGCCGCCAAAGCCGTCCGGCACCTGCAGCACGCGGTTGACGACAAAGCCCGCGAACGGCAGCCCCTGAGTTCGCAGCTCTGTCTGCAGGTGCTTGGCCTCGCGCAGGGCGGTCGCCCCCGGTGTCGTGACCAGCAGAAACCGCGTGCCGGGTGACCGCAGCATCCGGTCGGTCTCCCGGGCGCGCTCGGCCATCTTGGGCATCACATCGCGAAACGACACGAAAAACTGTGCAATGTCTGGCAGGGTCTCGCCGCCGACCAGCCGACCCATGACGGCCATCGCCATCGAACCGCCGGCCCCCAGCAGCGAGAACTTCTTCTTCTCTCCCGGCTGTGGCACCCGCGAAAACCACCGCAGGACCCGCTCGTTGATGAAGGCCGACAACGTGCCGCCCGCGCGCAGGAAATCGACGGCGTTTTGCATCGGCGGCGTGTCCAGCACCAGCAGGTCGTAGCGGTTCTCGGCCAAGAGCGAGGCGATCAGCTCCAGCGCCACGTAGTCCGGCGACGACGACAGCATCGGCAACAGGGCCCGGTACACCCGATTGCCCATCACTTGGTCGCGCAGCGAGGGGTCCGGCAGCAGGCGCTCGACCATCAGCTCGGCACCCGACTCGGCGTCCAGCATCATCGCGTGCAGGGTGCCGGTGGGTGGATCCTGACCGAGATCAGTCAGTTGGCGGGTCAGGCGCGGCAGGATCTCCAGAGGCGTGTTGGCCGGCACCGTCTCGCCCAGCAGCCCCAGCGCTTGTAACAGCCGCTGCGCCGGGTCGATGGTCAGCACCAGCACCCGCCGACCCATGCACGCGGCCGTCAGCGCCAGCGCCGCCGCTGTCGTCGTCTTGCCCACGCCACCGCTGCCGGCCAGTACAAGCAATCGAGTCTGCTGCAGCACGTCAGCCAGTGGACCAGGGCCGTGTCTCGTTTCGATAGAATGGACAGGGACTTGGAAGGTCACGCGGCGCCCCTGAGCGAGGGAGCCAGCCGTCGTGCCAGCAGGTCGATGGCGTCCAGCGGCAGCTCGCGGCGGAACAGAAAGGGCAACTCGAGGACCGGGCGGCCGGTGCGCCGCAGCTCAGGCAGAAAGCCGCGCGATTTCCGGTGCCGCTCTCCCAGCAGCCGCGCCGCCCAAAGCCAGCGGTCGTCCGTCGCCCCAGACTCGCCCGTCTCCATCGCGCGCGACAGCGCGTCGAGCTCGGCAGGATCCAGCAATTCCGGGTACATACCATTCAGCACGAAGGCGGCGGCGCGCAGGCCAAAGCGCGTTTGCAGGGTGTGGTGCAGCTCCAGCGTCTCAACGACGGGCATCTCCTCCGGGCGCGTCACCAGGACCAGTCCGGTGCGTTGGCCATCCGAGATCAGCTGCTGCATCCCGTCGGCGTAGGTGGCGACCGGTCCGAACGGCAGCATCTGCGACAACGCCTTGGGGATCGCGCACATGCCGACGACGAAGCCGCTGGTGGGCAGGTCGCACACGATCAGGTCCCAGGTGCGGTCACCCGACTGACCCTGCTCAGCTTCCAGACGCCACAGGCGATACAGGAACAGAATCGAGCGAATGGCCGGCATCGCCTGGAAGAAGCCCTCGACCGCCTTGTTGCGCAGGGCCAGTTGCACGAGCGCGGGAATGCGGAGCTGCTGCAGGAAGAACGCTCGCAGGGCCTCGTGGGCGTCGATGCGCGCAACCGACAGGTTCGGCCCGACCGACACGGGCTGCGGACCCAACGTCTCCAAACCGAACAGCGGCGCGGCGCGAGAGACGGGCTCGACTTCCAGCAGCAACACGCGCTTGCCGGTATCTGCGGCGGCCCTGGCGAGCGCGAGCGCGACGGTCGACTTGCCCACGCCACCCTTGCCGGTGACGAGAAGCACTGCGCGATCCAGGAGCTGTGGCGCTTGGGACGGGTCGGCGGCCCGAGTAGGGTCCGGTTGGTCTTGAGGTGGGAGCATTGCCGCAACAGGATAGTCTGCGCGGGGCGCTCCCACAACGTCGGCCCGGGTCGCGACAGGACCAGGATTGGCCATTAAGCTTGCGGTGCAGGCAGTTGCGTCGTGTCATCGCGAGCGGGCAACCGGCAATGGCCGTGGTCGTGCAGGCGACACACCAGCAGCGTTGCGCCCACGACCAGGAACGGCACCGTCAGCGGCACCCAAACGAGCCACTGCGCCACGAACCCGAAGCCCAGCCACACCGCGGGCCGGCGCTGCAGCAACGCCAACTGGGCCGCCAGAGGCGCACGGTTGTTCTCCAGCGCGAATCCGGACATCGTCGCGCCCAGGGCCAGGGCCCCCCAGCCGCCCCCCACCGCGATCGTGAACAGGGCGCCCAGGGGCGCGAAGGCCAGCGACAGCACCACTCCGATCCCCCACAGCACCACGCCTCCGGCCACCTCGATCGCCAGCAGCGCGAGTCCGCGGCCGATGCCCCGCAGCGTCTCGACGGCAAACGCCCCCCACGTCAGCCCCGGCAACGCCGCGCCGTACCAGCGCTGCTCGACCCGCTCGGCCAGCCATGCGAACACGGGCGACAGGACCGGCAGAGCGACGGTCGCCGCCAGCACCAACGCCGCCAGCCACAGCGCCGCGTACAACAGCACCCGGCCCACGTGCCACAACGCCAACGCCCACCACGACTCGGGTGCTGCCCCCATCACGGCCGCAACCGCGACGCCGTCCCAGGTCGCGGCGAGCCACAGGAAGCCGACCCAGACTGCCAAGTACAGCGCCATCGCCAGACCGGCGACCGACAGCAAGTCGCCGTGGCGCAGGGTGAAAGCGAAGCCGGCGCCGGCCGCGCGAAAGCCCGCCCAAGCCTGATGCAGGGGCGTACCGGCAAGCGGGTCGGGACTGCGGGGCGCGGGCACGGGGCCTCCGGGCGGGGTCAAGAAGCGGGCGGGAATTCGCGGTCACAGGTGGGGTCGTCGCAGGCGCGGGTGAGCAGCATGCCCTGGCGGGCCGACCCCAGCAGCGGCAGGTCCCACGAGCTGTCACCCAGTGCGAGATCCGGCGGCGGCAGGCCGAGTTGAGTCCAAGCGTCGACCTTTCCCTGACCAATCGGTACCGGCTCCGCAAAGCGGGCAGGGTCCACGCCCAGACAGTCCACGGCGATCAGATGGGCACCCTCCAGGCCGAACAGGCGCGCGCCCATCTGGACCACCGGCCGCGGCGACGCCGAAACCAGCCAGACCTGGACGCCGCGGTCGATCGCGTCGCGAAGTGCCCGCACCAGCCAGCGCCGGGGCCGCACCCGCTCGCGCAGCGCTGCCTCGACGGGACCCTGCGCGTCGTGGACGTCGACTCGCGCCATCAGCTCGGCAGCGAACCGGCAGCCGCCGAGGTAGTTCGACTCCATCTGCCCCATGTACCACGCGAAATCCGCCTGACCGGGGAGCCACGGCGTGTGCGGTGGGGTTGCGGCAAGCAGGACCACTTCGTCGCCCACGTCGCCGGCCCACACCGTATTGTCGGCGTCTGTGGCGACTGTGGCACCACGCGGTAGGGCCGCCAGAGCCTGCACAACTTGCGTGGGCGAGGGGAAGTGGAGGATCGGCAGCGGGGTTCCGTCCATGGGTGCCTCGGGGGCGGGTCGGCGGGAAGTCCAGACAGGTCGACCATCGTGCCAGAGGACCAACGGGCTGTCAGCGTCGCCGAGGCGGCAACTGTCGGGCAACGGAATGATCGTGTAGGATGCGGCGTTCGCAGCACGAGCAAGACCGTGCAGCAGGTTGCGTCCGGCGGTGGACGTCCCAAGCGACCCCCCGGGCAAGAGGTGTCATGGCAGAAGGTCCGATGAGCGTTGGAGGTCAGGCGATCCTCGAGGGCGTCATGATGCGGTCGCCCCACTCCTTGGCGATCGCCGTTCGGCGCGCCAACGGTGAGATCGTGGTCAAGGAAGCTGCGTGGCACTCGATCTGGGAAAAGGCGCGGTGGCTGCGCAAGCCCTTCCTGCGCGGCGCCGTCGTGCTGTTCGAGTCGCTGCACAACGGGATCAGCGCGCTCACGTTCAGTGCGAATGAGGCCGCGCGTGACCTTCCAGAGGAGGGGGCCGACGGCAAGGTGGTGGACGCAAAGCCCCAGCAGGACAGCGGCGCCTCCAACCTTGCGATTGCGGGAACGATTGCGCTGTCGGCGGCGTTCGGCTTCGGCATGTTCGCTGCGCTGCCGCACTTCGTCACCTGGCTTGCAGGCGTCACGTTGGGCAGCGAATCGCTTGCGTCCGGCAAGGACTTCGGCTTCCAGATCGTCGATGGCATCGTCAAGATCGTGTTTCTGGTCGGGTACATGGCGTTGATTTCGCGGATGCAGGACATCAAGCGCGTGTTTCAGTACCACGGTGCCGAGCACAAGAGCATCTATTGCTACGAGGCCAGCCTGCCGTTGACCGTCGCCAATGCGCGGACCTTCTCGCGCCAGCACCCGCGCTGTGGCACCAGCTTCTTGCTGATCACCGTGGTCGTCTCGATCCTGCTGTTTTCCGTCGTGTTTCCGTTTCTTCCCACGATTTCGCAGACCGGGTGGCTGAACCAACTGGCCTACGTCTTCATCAAGATCCCGTTGATGTTCCCGGTTGCGGGCATCGCCTACGAGGCCACCCGCCTGTCGGCCCGCCATCCTCGCAACCTGTTCGTCCGCGGCTTCACTTGGCCGGGCCTGATGCTGCAGAACATCACCACTCAAGAGCCGGACGACACCCAGCTTGAGATTGCCCTTGTCGCATTGCAGAAGACACTGTGGCGCGAGGGACAGCTGCTGCAGAACGCTGCTGCCGGCCTGCCTGCGGGCGACGCCGAGCCCTTGGTCTTTCCGACCTACGACGCGTTCGTGTCCAGCATCGCCACGTTGCCGCCGCCGCCGGTCGACACCTTGGCGGCCTGACCCAACGACCGACCCCTTTTGAGGCCCCGATGTACGAGCGTTTCGAGTCCGTGGTCGCACGGTTCGACGAGCTGAGCGAAGCCCTGGCCACCAGCGAAGTGGCCTGCAACCCCGAGCTGTCCTTGCGCTTGATGCGCGAGCGCGCGGGGCTGGACGAGACCGTGCAGGCGTATCGCGCCTGGAAGTCCGTCAACGAGCAGATCGTCGAAACCGAAGCGATGTTCGACGACAGCGACCCGGAGATTCGGGCGATGGCGCGCGACGAGCTGGCCCGGCTGCGGGCCGAGTCCGAGTCGTCTGAGGGCAAGCTGCGCGACCTGATGGTGCCCCGCGACCCCCGCGACGGCGCGAACGTGGTGTTGGAAGTGCGCGCCGGTACGGGCGGTGAAGAAGCGGCGCTGTTTGCGGGTGACCTGCTGCGGATGTACACGCGATTTGCAGAGAAGCGCGGCTTCAAGGTCGAGTTGATGTCCGAGAGCGAGGCAGCGCAAGGTGGCTTGAAGGAAGCGGTTGTCCTGGTCAACGGGTATGGCGCGTGGTCGATCTTCAAGCACGAGTCGGGGACTCACCGGGTGCAGCGCGTGCCGGTCACCGAGTCGCAAGGGCGCATCCATACGTCGGCGTGTACCGTCGCTGTTCTGCCTGAGGTCGAGGAGGTCGAGGTTGACATTCGGACCGAGGACCTTCGGATCGATACCTATCGTGCGGGCGGCGCGGGTGGGCAGCACGTCAACCGGACCGACTCGGCGGTGCGCATCACGCACTTGCCCACCGGCATCGTCGTGCAGTGTCAGGACGAGCGTTCGCAGCACAAGAACAAGGCCAAGGCCATGACCCAGCTGCGCGCCAAGATGTTCGATGCGCAGCAGCAGGCGGCCGACGCGGCGATGTCCAGCGCGCGCCGGGAACAGGTCGGCAGCGGTGACCGCAGCGAGCGCATCCGCACCTACAACTTCCCGCAGAACCGTCTGACCGATCACCGAGTCGGCTTGACGCTGCACTCGCTGGATCTGGTGATGGAAGGCGAGCTGGGGGCGGTGGTCGAGGCCCTGCAGGCTGCCGAGCGGGCGCGCAAGCTTGCCGAGACGCAGGAAGCCTAGTCTTCACAGCTACTTCCGCAACACCGCCAGCAGGACCACCAGCGCCGCCTCGGCGTCCGCCTGCGCGTCGAAGCACGCGGGTTCGCCCGCCTGCGTCTGGGTGGCGACGGCCTGCGCTGCCCGCAGCTTGCGCAGGTGCCCGGCCAGCTTTGCGGCCAACTGCTCGGTCTTTTGGGACACATCAAGCCTCTGTTCGATGGACAGCGGCGGCGGTCGGGGCGGCGGAGTCCACAGCGGCTTCAGGTCCCAGTCCAACTTGAGGCTATAGCCGGTCGCAGCCGTGGCCGCAGCACGCTCAGACAGCAGCCCTGTCGAGCCAAGGTAAGCCCCGGTCCCCTCCTGCAATTGCTCTCGCAGACCCAGCGACACGCGGTCGGGAAGCAGCGCCGTCCAGCGCCAGCCTGGAGCCGTCACGGTCACGGGGCGTGTCAGGGTGGCAAGGGCCGACTCGAGCAGGCCGTCCGGCAGGTCCTCGACCTCGCACGGGTGGCTGGGCGGCGGCTCTGCTTCTGGGGGTGTCCGAGGCTGTCCTCGGGCCTGCTGCACCAAGGCGCCCAGCAGCAGCGCTGCAGCGACCAGCGCGGCGGCGACCCAGGCCCCGGCGTCGACAGAAGGGGAACGGTGACGGTGGGCTGGCGGCATGGCGGTCCTCCGGGCGCGGCATGGCGCCGGGAAGAAGGCAAAGCAAGAGGCGTGCCAGTCGCCAGGTGTCGCAACCACGCCTAATGAAGGGTAGTTTTCGATCCGCCAGACGGTCTGCTGGTCTCACCCGCAGTCTCGAGACCGCTCTCGAGACCGGCACCGAGATGGCGGCGGGCCACGAGACACCGACCCGTGCACCAGCCGACGGCGGGCAACCGGCACGGAATGGTGCGGGCGGAGTGGATATCGTTCGCAATGTTGACCAGCAAAGTCAGCTAGTTGTGCGAATCACGGTTGGACGAACGGCGAAAATGGTGACAGCGGTGCCGAACGTATGCAAGCTGGGGGATGGCTGACGCCTGCGTTCCGGCGTCGCGTTGATGCGCCCCCCGGCATCTGGACACCTCCGCATGGAGCCGAATCTGACCGACAAACCCTTGAATCCCGTTCTCTCGGCCTCGCAGTCGAAGGGTTCCGTGCAGCTGCGCGTCGTCGCTGCCGACACCCCGCCGGCCGTGGCGGAGGTTGCCGTCCGGCCCGCGCCCCTAGCCGCATCGCCTGCCAAGGGTCCCGACCAGCCGTACACCGGCGACCCCGCCGAGGCTCCTGTCGTCATCGAAGGCGTACCCACTGCCGAAGAACTGGTCGCCACCGTGCGCAGCTACCTGCCAGAGGGTGACCACGACATCGTCCGCCGTGCCTACGCATTCGCCGCGCGCTGCCACATGGGGCAGACCCGCAAGAGTGGCGAGCCCTATTTCGCGCATCCGGTAGCGGTCGCTTTTCTGTTGACACGCCTGCGGTTGGACAGCGCCAGTATTTGCGCCGGGCTGTTGCATGACGTGGTCGAAGACACCACGATCTCCGTCACCGAGATCGAGAAACGGTTCTCCGGAGAGATCGCCCTCATCGTCGATGGCGTGACCAAGCTGGACCGCATCACGTTCTCGAGTCGCGAGCACAAGCAGGCCGAGAACTTCCGCAAGATGCTCGTCGCCATGTCGAAGGACATCCGTGTGCTGCTGATCAAGCTCGCGGATCGTCTGCACAACATGACGACGCTGCAGCACATGAAGCCCGAGGCGCAAAAGCGCATCGCGCAGGAGACCATCGAGATCTACGCGCCGCTGGCCAACCGTCTGGGTATCGGCTGGATGAAGGCGCAGTTGGAAGACCTGTGTTTTCGCCACCTGTACGCCGACGAGTACCACAAGCTGGCGCGCATGGTCGGTCAACGCCAGGCCACGCGACAGGCGTATGTGTCTGAGGTGGTCGAGACGCTCAAAAAGATCCTCACCGACGAGGGCATGAACGACGCGTTGGTCTACGGTCGCCCCAAGCACCTGTTCGGCATCTACCGCAAGATGACCGTGCAAAACCTGCCGTATGACCAGATCTACGACGCGCAGGGCTTTCGGGTGCTGGTGAACGACCTGCGCGAGTGCTACGCGGCGCTGGGGGCGGTCCACACCCACTTCAAGCCGATTCCGGGGCGCTTCAAGGACTACATCGCGCTGGCCAAGGCCAATCGCTACCAGTCGTTGCACACCTCCGTCATCGGTCCCCGCGCTGAGCGCATCGAGGTGCAGATCCGCACGCAGGACATGCATCGGGTGGCAGAGGAAGGCGTGGCGGCGCACTGGCGGTACAAAGAGCGCGGCGAGTCGATCAGCGTGCGCGACGAAGAGCGGTTCAGCTGGCTCAAGCAGCTGCTGGAGTGGCACGCGGGCGTCAAGGACTCCGACGAGTTCCTGGACAGCATGAAGATCGACCTCTTCAGCGACGAGGTCTACACGTTCACGCCTGCGGGCGACGTCAAGGTGCTGCCGCGGGGGGCGACTCCCATCGACTTCGCCTTCACGATCCACTCGAAGATCGGCGAGCGGGCGGTCGGCGCGAAGGTCGACGGCGTGATGGTGCCGCTGAAGCACCACCTGCGAAACGGCAACATCGTCGAGATCATGACCCGTGCCGATGCGCGGCCCAGCCCGGACTGGCTGGAGTTCGTCGTCACGGCGCGCGCAAAGACCAAGATCCGCACGTACATCCACGCAGAGCAGCGGGCCAAAGCGCTAGAGATCGGCATGGATCTGCTCGAGAAGGCCTTCCGCCGCGTGAAGTGGTCGATGGTTCGGATGCAGCAGCACGAACGCTTTCCCAAGCTGTTGGCGCACTTCAAGGTCTCGACCTTGGATGACCTCGCGGTGCTGGTCGGTTACGGCAAGTTGTCCCCAACCGATGCGGTGCAGGAGCTGCTGCCCGAGTCGCGGCCGGCTGAGGAACCCAAGCCTGAGGAGATCCGGCGGCCGCGCAAGCCCGGCAAGAAGGGCGCAGCCATCACGGTCGACGGCATCGACGACGTGGTCGTCCGCATGGGCAAGTGCTGCTCTCCGGTGCCGGGCGATACCATCGTGGGCGTCGTGACACGCGGTCGCGGCATTACGGTTCACGCACGGGGTTGCCACTTCGTGCTCGACGCCGACCCGATGCGGCGTTTGGACTGCGACTGGAACACGGAAGGCGGTTCTGGCGCCGTCGTGACCGTGCGCGTCTTCACCGAAAACGAGACGGGGCTGCTGGCCGCCATGTCACAGCGCTTCACGGAAGCCGGCGTCAGCATCCAGCAGGCCAACTGCCGCGTGATCGATGGTCGCCGTGCGATCAACGACTTCGAGGTCCTGGTGACCGATGTCGTGCAGCTCAATGAGGTGATCGCCAACCTGTCGCGCCTGCGCGGGGTCACCCGGGTCGAGCGCGTCAAGGGTTGAGCGCGTCAAGGGTTGAGCGGCTCGCGTCTGGGCAGTTTCCGCAGCACCCCGTCACCAAAACGCTTGCGGATCAGGTCGTCCCGCCACTTCACCACCGCGCCTTTCAGCAACCGGCCGCGGTAGGCCTGACGCTCTTCCAACGCCGACAGCTCGCACAGGCGCAGGTGCACGGCCTTGCGCACGGCCGGGTCCTCCAAGCCGCCCTCCGCGGGAGGTTCTCTGGCGACGACCAGGGCCACCGACAGGCCCCAGACGGTCTCGACAGGACCCAGTACGGAGCCCAATGGGGCGTCGCGGGCCTCTCGCTCCAGCTGAGGATCGGTGCGACGGAAGCCCCTGCGTGGAAAGGCCGGATCCGCGGCAAACGCGGTGTACCGGCGCAGCTGCAGACGCGGCTCGCGGGCCGATGCGTCGGCGGCCAGGCCCTCGAAAGCCGGCACGTGCCGGTCGCGCACCGGACTCTGGTCCAGCGCCACTTGGGTCACGTCCAAAGGCAGCGGGGGCAGGGCAGCGAGCTCCTTGGCTGCCGCGGCCCGCAGGACGTCCAGCATGGCCCGCAAGTCCCTTCGGCAGGCCAGCAGCGTGGTCTCTGGGCAGGCGTCCACGTCCTCGCAGCACTGCACTTGGGCGTCCCACAGCGTGAAGCTGGGAGGGTGCTTGTAGCGCCCCATCTCGCTCAGGTAGGCCCACTTCAGGTCGGGCTCACTTGCCGGGCACGCGTTGCGACCGGTCCACACCTGAGCAAGGAAGCGGTCGGTCGCCTGAGACAACCTCTCGCCGGGCAGGGGCTTTTGTCCGATGACCGCCATCTCGCGCACCACCAGCACGTCCGAGGCGGCCAGCTGAAGCGCTTGGGCGGCGGCGTCGGCCTTGCTGTCGGCGTAGACGGTCGTGTCCAGCCGGTCCTGCACCTGCGACAGGTGAAGCTCGGACAGGTCGACCTGTGCGACGACAGGGTCGGTTTCCGCTTTCGCGATGGGCGGTTTTCCGGGAGGCGGCAGCGAGCTACGGCTGCAGGCGGCGGCGAGCGACAGCGTCAGGGACACGAACGCAAGCAGCGCCCGCGTCCCCAGCGACGACCAGGCTCGGCTCAATGCGCGCCCATCAGCGAGACAAGGATCGCCTTCTGGATGTGCAGGCGATTCTCTGCCTCGTCGAAGATGATCGAGCGGGGACCGTCGCACACCTCGGCCGACACTTCCTCACCGCGGTGGGCGGGCAGGCAGTGCATGAACAGGCAGCCGGGGTTGGCGCGCTGCATCATGGCCTCGTCGACCTGGAAGCCTGCGAAGTCCTTGACACGCTTGGCCTGCTCGGCCTCTTGACCCATCGAGGCCCAGACGTCGGTGTAGATGCAGTCGGCGCCGCGCACGCCCTCGATGGGGTCGTTGCTGACCGACAGCTTGGCTCCGGTTTGCAGGGCGATCTGGCGGCTGCGCGCGAGGATGGCCGGGCTGGGCTCGTAGTCCTTGGGCGCCACGATGGTGACATCCATTCCCAACACGGCGCCCGTGTCCAGCAGTGAGTGCGCCATGTTGTTGCCGTCACCGACGTACACCAGCTTGCGGCCCTTCAGCACGTTGACGTCGAAGGTGCCGGCGGGCGACCACTTCTCGACCAGCGTTTGCGCATCGCACATCGTCTGGCACGGATGCTCGAGGTCCGACAGGGCGTTGACGACGGGAATCGACGCGAACTCGGCCAGCTCGGTCAGGATCTCGTGGCCGAACACGCGCGCCATGATGCCGTTGCAGTAGCGGCTGATGGTGCGGGCGGTGTCGGCAATCGTCTCGCCGCGGCCGATCTGGATGTCCGTCGCCGACAGGAACAGCGCATGGCCGCCCAGCTGGTACATGCCCACCTCGAACGACACGCGCGTCCGGGTCGACTTCTTCTGGAAGATCATCGCGAGCGTCTGGCCTTCCAGTGCCTTGCGGTACTTGGCCGGCTCGCGCTTGATGCGGTCGGCCAGCACCAACATGTCGGCGGCTTGCGCGGGGGACAGGTCGGACACGCTGAGGAAGTGCTTCAGGGCCATGGGGTCCTCGCTTGGGGGGGGCTGTGGGGGGATGCAGCGCAGCGGCCGCTGCAGGCGCAGCGCGTGGGGGAGCGAGCATTGCGCTGGAGAAACTAGAACTTGTGCGTCAGCTCGCCGGTGGTGCGAGCGCCATCGACGGTAAACACGCCGGTGTTGCGCGCCGGCTGCGAGACCGGCATGGACGTCGGCGCGGCGGGCGGCAGCGGCTGTGCGGGGGCCAGCGGGCGCTGGGCGGCGCGGTTGGGCAGGGCGGGCGGTGCCGGGCGCTCTTGCGGCGTGGTCATCTGGCAAGCGCCGTCGAAGTACACGCCCTTGTCGATGTGCAGGGCGGGCGAGGTGATGTTGCCACGCAGCGATGCGGGGGCGTGCAGCTCGACGCCATCGGTGGCGGTGATGTTGCCGGTGACCTCGCCGTAGACAGCGACCGTGGCCACGTTGATCTCAGCGGTGACGACGGCGCCCTCGCCGATGATGAGGGTACCGTCGCTGTAGATCTCGCCGCTGAAGCGACCGTCGATGCGGACGCTGCCTTCGAAGTTCAGCTTGCCGTTGAATTCGCTGCCCTTGCCGAGGAGTGCGTTCAGTTCGTTGCTCATGGAGTCCTGTCTCGCGTGGGGCACACGCCGGGGTCGTTCGCGTTGGGTTCCGTCAGGTTGGCCGATGTGGGGACAACCATCCCAAGGGCTTGCGCTGTCCGTGGGTCGGAGAGGCCGGATACTGTACGGCACCGCGCCCCGCGTGACCAGTGGTGGACGGTGGCACCTCGTCCAGGGCTTGTCCAGCGACAAGTGGAGAAGTGGCCCGCGCGAGGTGTCCTAACTGCTTGGAAATCAAGGCGTGTCTTGCCGCTCAGACTTCAGCCGACCCCTGGCCAGCCGTAGCTTCAGTACGTTCTTCATCGCCTCAGTGAAGATGCTTCCGCTCATCTTGGACTCGCCGCGCGTGCGATCGGGGAACTGGATCGGCACCTCGCCGATGCGGAAGCCCAGCAGCAGCGAGCGATACGTCAGCTCAACCTGAAACACATAGCCATTGCTGAGGATTTGGTCCAAGGGCAGCGTCTGCAGCACCTTGCGATGGAAGCACTTGAAGCCGCCGGTCAGGTCCTTGAAGGGAAGCCCAAGAATCGCGCGGGCATAGGTATTGCCACCCTTGGAGATGAAACGCCGCTTCCAGCCCCAATCCTGCGTGCCGCCGCCCGGGATGTAGCGCGACCCCAGCACCACGTCGCAAGTCTCTGCCCTGGCAAGGAATTCGGGCAGGTGTTCGGGGCGGTGCGAGAAGTCGCAGTCCATCTCGAAGATGAGCTCATAGTCCCGTGCCAGCGCCCACTTGAAGCCGGCGACGTACGCACGCCCCAAGCCCTGCTTCTTCTCGCGGTGCATCACGAACACACGCGGGTCCTTGGCCGCGATCTCGTCCGCAAGCTGGCCGGTGCCGTCGGGACTGTTGTCGTCGATGACGAGGATGTGCAGGCCCGGCACCACCGCGTGAACCGCCTGCACCATCAGGGGCAGGTTATCGCGCTCGTTGTAGGTCGGCAGGCAGATGACGGCGGTGGGGTGGGGCATCAGTAGTGCTCGCTGTAGAACGAGTCCAGCAGGTCCTGGTACTTCAGGGTCACCTCCTTCCGGCGCATCTTCAGCGACGGCGTCAGGTGGCCCTCCTCGACCGTCAGGTCGTGGTCCAGGATCGCGAACTTCTTGATGGTTTCGTAGCTTGCCAGCTGCCGATTCTTGGCGGCGACGATGCCCTCGACCAGCTTGTAGACCTCGGCGTTCTGGGTCAGCTCGGCAAACGACGCAAAGGCGACCCCGTGGTCCTCTGCCCACTTGCGGATGGTCGCCTCGTCCAGGGTCACCAGCGCCGACAGGAACTTGCGCCGATCTCCGTACACCAGCACCTGCGAGATGAAGGGCGACGACTTGATCAGGCTCTCCAAGTTCTGCGGTGCCACGTTCTTGCCGCCCGCGGTGACGATGATGTCCTTCTTGCGGTCGGTGATGCGCAGGAAGCCGTCCGCGTCCAGCTCGCCGATGTCGCCGGTGTGCAGCCAGCCGTCGATCAAGGCCTCGCGCGTCGCCTCGGGATTGTTCCAATAGCCCGTCATCACGTTGCGCCCGCGGATCAGCACCTCGCCGTCGGGTGCGATGGCCACGTCGACCCCGGTCAGCGGCTTGCCCACGGTGCCAAACTTGTAGTGTTCCGCGCGGTTGACAGTCGCTGCGGCGCTGTTCTCGGTCAGACCATAGCCTTCGAGGATCAGCAGGCCGCAGGCGTGGAAGAACTCAGCCAAGTCTTTCGACAGCGGAGCGCCGCCCGAGACAAACGCGCGGATCTTGCCGCCAAACGTGGCGTGGATCTTGGAGAACACGAGTTCATGCGCCAGCTTGTGGCGGGCGACCAAAAACGGCCCGGGGGTGCGGCCGCGCTGCTGGACCTGACTCATCTCGCGCCCGGTGGCCAGCGCCAGGTCGAAGATGCGCTTCTTGACGCCACCTGCACGGTGCGCGTTGCTCAGGATCTTGGCGTGCGCCTTCTCAAAGATGCGCGGCACGCTGGGCATCAGCGTCGGCTGCACGGCGGCTACATCCTCCAGCAGGGTCGCCATCGAGCGCGGGAACGCCATCTCCGTCGCCTGTCGGATGCAGCCGAACGCAATCAACCGGGCGAAGATGTGAGCAAGCGGCAGGAACAGGAACAGCGTGTCGACGGAACGGATGTCCAGCGCCTCGACGCCGGCCCCTGTCTCGAACACAAACGCGTCGTGGGTCAGCACCACGCCTTTGGGAAAGCCAGTCGTTCCGCTGGTATAGACGATGGTCGCAGGGTCGAGCGGGTCCAAGGCGGCTCGCCGCTCGCGCAGCACTGCCTCGTCCACGCCGCGCGCCAGCTTGCCCAGGTCATCGACCGACAGCACCGACGGGTCGGGTTGCTGCAGGATGGCGTCGAGTTGCAGCGACGTCCGACCGTGCGCGTCGGGTTTGTCGAGCTCAGCCGCTGCCTTGAACCACACGATCTTTTCGAGGCTCGGCAGTCGGTCGCGGTGCGACAGCAGCTTCTCGAGCTGCAGCGGGTCTTCGACAAAGGCGAAGCGCGCGCCCGAGTTCTCCGCGATGTAGTGCATCTCGTCGGGCATTGCCGACTGGTACACCGGCACCGTCACGCCGCCCGCCAGCAGCACCGCCACGTCGGCGATGACCCACTCAGGGCTGGTCTGGGCCGCGACCAACACGCGGTCACCTTTCTGCAGGCCCAGTGCACACAGGGCGCGGGCCCACGTCGCGCTGGTGTGGCGGAACCGAGCGAACGAGATCGAGCGCCACTCGACGCCCACGCGCGACCTGAGCATCGCCCGGTCCGGGGACTCGGCAGCGGCGGTCTCGAACAGGTCGACAAGGGTGCGAAGGGCGGCCATGGAGGGCTCCAACGGGCTGGGAAGCGCGAGCGTTAGTGTCAACTCTCGCCTCAGGCGGCGCAACCCCTGCGGCGACTTGCCCTCTACGGCTCAGAACCCTACACTGCCGCGAGTTGTTCTCTCTGTTCGACAAGGGGAAGCGGATGGGACGGTTGGTGCTGATCGCGGCGATACTCGCGACGCTTGCCGGCTGCTCGGGCCACAAGCAGACCGAGCGGCTGGACGGTGTCACCGATGGCGACCGCCGAGAGGTCGACGTCGCCACCAACCGGCAGATCCAAATCGGCTTTCAAATCGCGTCGATCGCCGCCCAAGAGAACGCGATGGACCTGTGCTTCGAGATGTGCGCTCACTCTGTCGAGAGCTGTGACCTTGCGTCGAACGTCTGCAACGTCGCCAAGCGCTATCCGGAGACCAAGCCCCTGAAGGCACGCTGCGACGTGACCCGCGAACGCTGCCGCGTGCACCGCACCAAGGTACCGCGCCAGTGCCCCTGCGACCTGGACTAGCCGATCAACTGGCCCCGGACCTCGCAACTCTCCCAGCTACTTCGCGATGAAGCACTGGTCGTGACCGGCGAACTGTGGCACTCTCCCGCGCCCTCTGCCCGACCGGCAGCACGAGATCACCATGGAACGCGTTCGCAACATCGGCATCATCGCTCACGTCGATCACGGCAAGACCACGCTCATCGACCAGATCCTGCAGCAATGCGGCGCATTTGGTCGGGGCGGCATGCTGCGAGAGCGCGTCATGGACTCCAACGATCTGGAGCGTGAGCGGGGCATCACCATCCTGTCGAAGAACACGGCCGTCCATTACGACGGACACGTGGTCAACATCGTCGACACCCCGGGACACGCGGACTTCGGCGGCGAGGTCGAGCGCATCCTGCGGATGGTCGATTCCGTGCTGCTGCTGGTCGATGCGTGCGAAGGGCCGATGCCGCAGACGCGCTTCGTGCTGAAGAAGTCGCTGGCGCTCGGCCTGCGCCCCATCGTGGTCATCAACAAGGTCGACCGCCCGGACCGGCAGCTGGACCGCGTGCTCGACGCCGTGTTCGACCTGTTCGTGAACCTCGAGGCCAAGCCCGAGCAGCTCGACTTTCCCGTGATCTACGCAAGTGGGCGTGACGGCTGGGCTTCCATGGACCCGGACGTCAAAGGCACCGACCTGCGGCCGCTGCTGGACCTGATCCTCGCCCACGTGCCGCCGTGCAGCTTTGACATGGAAGGGCCGGCGCAGCTGCAGGTGGCCACCCTTGACCGCAACGACTTCTTGGGCCGCATCGCGATTGGCCGTATCTACCGGGGCCGCATCGCGCGCGGCGACCGATTGGTGCAGGTGCGTCTCGACGGCACCACCTCGCCCATCCGCATCGTCAAGCTGATGCTTTTCTCGGGCATCGACCGCATCGACGCCGAAGAGGCGTTCGCGGGCGACGTGATCGCGTTGGCGGGTGTGGGCGACGTGACGGTGGGCGAAACGCTGTGCGCAGAAGACACGATCGACCCGTTGCCCGCGATTCCGGTCGACGAGCCGACGCTGTCGATGGACTTCATCGTCAACAACTCGCCGTTTGCCGGGCGCGAGGGCAAGTTCGTCACGTCGCGTCACGTGCGCGAGCGGCTGGCCAAAGAGCTCGAGCACAACGTGTCGCTGCGCGTCGAAGACACCGACCGGCCGGAGGTGCTGAAGGTCTCAGGGCGCGGCACGCTGTCGCTGTCGATCCTGATCGAGACGATGCGGCGCGAGGGCTTTGAGCTGCAGGTGTCGCAGCCCAAGGTGATCGTCAAGCACGACGAGCATGGCCACAGGCTGGAGCCCTACGAGGACGTGGTCGCCGAGTGCGCTGAGGCCTACAGCGGCATCGTGATCGACAAGTTGTCCCAGCGTGGCGCGGACATGCGGCACATGCACGTGGGCGACGACGGCATGGTGCGTCTGGAGTTCCTGGTGCCCGCGCGCGGCCTGATCGGTTACCGCTCGCAGTTCCTGACCGATACCCGTGGCACCGGCGTGATCTATCACAATTTCGCGCAGTACGGCCCGTGGCGCGGCGACATCCGCCGGCGGCACAACGGCGTGCTGGTGGTGCTCGAGCAGACGACGACCACGGCCTACGGCATCTTCAACCTGCAGGATCGCGGTCAGTTCTTCGTCTCGCCGACGATCGACGTCTACGAGGGCCAGATCTGCGGCATTCACAACCGCGACAACGACCTGACCGTCAACCCAGGGCGCGAGAAGAAGCTGACCAACATCCGCTCTGCCGGTGCCGACGAGAAGCTGCTGCTGACGCCCGCCAAGCGCCTGAGCCTGGAAGAGGCGCTTGAGTTCATCGACGGCGACGAGCTGGTCGAGGTCACGCCCAAGTCCCTGCGGCTGCGCAAGAAGTACCTCAGCATCAACGAGCGCAAGCGCTTCGATCGCTCGGCTTCCTAGCCGCTTCCCCTCCGACCCGACATCCGGAATGGTTTGGCCGCTCAGGTGTTGGCCTTGCCGAGGGGACAGGCGCGCCCGGCGAGAGTCTTGCGGATTCGCTTGACCGCGACGCCCGGCGACCTACCCTTTGCGGACACCGCCAGCCAACGCGGCTGCCCCCAAGCAACGACCGCCAAGACAGGAGACCGACGATGGCCTTCGAACCCGAACACGACCACACCGCCGCATGGGGCAGCTCCGACATCGACCACGCCAACCGCACGGCCCTTGCCGCCAGCTTCATGAATCAGGTGTTCGGCTGGATGGCGGGCGGCCTCGCGCTGTCGGGTGCGATCGCTTGGACAGTGCTGGGATCCGAGTCGCTGCTCCAGGTTGCATGGTCGCTCCGCTGGCCCCTGGTGATCGCGGAGCTGGTGCTCGTGTTCGCCTTGAGTGCGATGCTGCACAAGCTCTCGGCGACCGCAGCCGCGGCCGGCTTCCTGCTCTTCTCGGCGCTCAACGGAATGACGCTCGCCCCGGTGCTCATGGGTTACACTGGCGCGTCCGTCGCCAACGTGTTCTTCGTGACCGCCGGCACCTTCACCGCCATGGCCTTCATCGGCACCGTCACCAAGAAGGACCTGAGCGGCATCGGCTCGTTCCTCATGATGGGCGTGATCGCGATCCTGATCGCGTCGGTCGTGAACATGTTCATCGGGTCGGGAGGCCTGAACTTCGCCGTCAGCGTGCTCGGCGCCCTCATCTTCACAGGGCTGACCGCCGTCGACGCGCAGCGCTTCCGCAAGCTGGGCTGGTCGGGGTTCTCGACCCAGCGCGATGCGAGCCAGTGGGCCATCCGGGGCGCCCTGAACCTCTACCTCGACTTCATCAATATGTTCTTGTTCCTGCTGCGGTTGTTCGGCAACAGGCGCTAGCGGACCGGCGGCGAATTCCCGGGTCCCTACTTGCCCTTCTTCTTGACCTTGGGCTTGGACCGGTTGTCGTCGTCCGAAGCGGGCGCGGTCTCGTCTCCCTTGGCCTTCTCGACCTTCTTCTCAGGCTCAGCCGGCTGTCCGGACTTGCCGAAGTCGACCGTATAGTTGGCGCGATAGGCCACGAACCGCGTCTTGCCCTTGGCCTTCAGGATGGTGCGCTTGAAGTCGGCCTTGGCCAGCAGCAGCGTGCTGGGCTCGGAGATGCCGTCACGCGGGCTCAGGACGACCGTGTGCTCTTCGTCGCGGCCGATGCCGCGGATGACCAAAGTCTTGGCGCCATCGACGTACTCGTGGTTCTCCCACTCCTTGCCGTCGAGCGTAAACTTCACGAATTCCAGCTTCATGCGGATATAGGCCTCGCCGGGGATCTCGTCCTCGTCGACCTCTGAGGTGGCTTCGGGGGCCGCATAGGCCTTCACGCCCACGACGGCGGTGGCGCCGATCGCGAGCATCAGGGCGATCCAAAGGGGATAGGCTCGAATCTTCATCGGAAGCTCCTTTGCCCGCGGGGTTGCTCGGGCGGCATGTCAGTCGTTCGGGGGTTGGGTCGCTTCGTCCGGCCGGTCCCCAACCAAAGGGACGCAGGCGGCGGTTGCGGGATTCATACGACAAAGTCTCAGGTTGCAGCGTCCTGCGGGTTGCGCGGGGTCTCCAGCGCGGCCAACCGGGCCTCCAGAGCTTCGACCCGCCGCTTGAGGTCTGCAAGCTCCTGTTGTTCTCGCACAGGCAGGCCAAGGGCGGCGACGGCGTGGCGAATGCCTTCATCCAGGCGCTGTTGCAGATCGTCGACCGCCTTCTGCGTCTGCCCGACAAACGTCTGGCTGACGGCGGACGAGCGCTTGGAGGTCGCCTCGGACTCGGAGGACTGTGACGGTTCTTCCGTCTCGTCGTCACCGGCACCCTTGCGGTGCAGCACACGCTCAGCGCGGCGCTCGGCCTCGGACTTCCACGCCGTCACGGTGCGCTCAGCTTCGTCTTTCCATGCGGTGACCGTGCGCTCGGCGTCGGTGCGCACCCGTTGCACCGGCTCTGCGATCCGCTTGTGCAGGAATTCGTTGCCCTGTTCGATCAGCGTCCGCAGACCGGTCAGCGGCACCGAGCCGCGGTTGCGGCGCTCAGAGTCGAGCAACGCTTGGGTCAGCGTCACTTCGGTCAGGTCGCGCTTGGTCTTGTTGTCGATGACCTGCACATCCTGGCCGGCGCGGACCATGGCCGCGACCTCCTCCAGCGTCACGTAACAGGATAGCTCCGTGTCATACATCTTCCGGTTGGCATAGCGTTTGATGACTCGGGCACCGCTCATGTTGTCCGCCGGAAGTGCCGAAAGAGGCACGAGCATTGTCGTCGAATGACACCTTGCGTCAACGCCCCGTGCGAGCGTTCCGCAGCCGCTGCTGCAGGTCGATCAGGATCCGCGCCGACGCACCCCAGACGACCGTGCCGTCGCGGAATTCGAACCGCGGCGCGCGGAGTTGCTGGCCGTACGCGGTGAACTCCAGCCATCCCGCCGGGTCGGTCTCGACAATCTCGTCGAAGGGGATCTCGAGCGTGGCCTCGATCTCTCTCTCGTCCAAGCGCCACGCGGGCGGCGGTTCCGACACCCAGCCGACGATCGGAGCGATGTGGTAGTCGGTTACAAACGTCCTGTCTTCATTCAACCTTCCCAAGATCTCGACACGCGCGGCGTCCAGTCCGACCTCTTCGTGCGCCTCTCGCAGCGCCGTCGCAATCAAGTCTGCATCCACCGGGTCCACCGCGCCGCCGGGAAAGCCGATCTGGCCCGCGTGGCGGTGCAACTGGGTCGACTTGCGCACGAACAACACGGTGGGGCCATCGGGCCGTCGCAGCACCGGCACCAGCACCGCCGACGCACGGTTGGTGCCGACCTCGATCCTGGCCGCGGGCGGGTGTTCTAGCGCGGCGCGCAGCCAGGCGGTGGGGGCCATGTCGGTCATGGAACTCCGCGACACTTCAAGAGATCAGGAGAATCGCGTCAGGTAGTATTGCTTCTTGCCGACGCGCACCAGACCCAGCCGATGGTGCAACAGGCCCAAGCCGGCGATGGGCGCTTGCAGATCCTGGCCGAGCTTGACGCCGTTCCACGACACGCTGCCCGCCTGCAGGGCCCGCTTGGCCTCGCCGTTGCTGCGGAAGGGGTGCATCTCGGTCTCGCCCACCAGCACGGTCGCCAGCGTCTGGTCGGTCAGCGCCGGATGGTCTTGGTAGGGGATCTCGCCCGCCAGCATGGCAAATGTGCTCAACGGCGCCTCACGCGGATCGCCGCCAAACAGGACCATGCTGGCTTGCTCCGCGCCAACGGTCTCGGCCTCGCCGTGCACCAGCATCGTGACCTCGTGGGCCAGCGTGCGCTGGGCCTCGCGCAGGTGCGGCGCCAGGGCATGGCGAGCTTCCAGCGTCTCGACGGCCTCGCGGGAAAGGAACGTGAAGTAGCGCAGGTACATCCCGACGTCGGCGTCTTCGACGTTGATCCAGAACTGGTAGAACCGATACGGCGTCGTCAGTTTGGGGTCCAGCCAGATGGCGCCAGCTTCGGTCTTGCCGAACTTCTGACCGCTGCGGGTGGTGACAAGGGGCATCGTGACGCCAAACGGCGCCCCGGCGTCGGCTCCGTCCTCGCGCGCCAGCCGACCGATCAGGTCGATGCCCGACACGATATTGCCCCACTGGTCCGACCCGCCCAGCTGTGCCCTGCAGCCGTGGTCGCGCCATAGCGTCCAGAAGTCGTACGCCTGCAGCAGCATGTAGCTGAATTCGGTGAACGAGATGCCGTGGTCGCGTTCCTCCAGCCGCTTCTTGACCGAGTCGCGCTGCACCATCGCGTTGACGGAGAAGTGCTTGCCAAAGTCGCGCAGGAAGTCGAGCAGCCGAACCTCGCCCAGCCACTCGAGATTGTCGATGAACACGGCGGGGTTGGGGCCGTCCTTGTCCAGAAAGTGCTCGACCTGGTGGCGGATGGCCAGCGCGTTGGCCTTGGCCGTGTCGGCGTCCAGCAGCTTGCGCTCGGCGGACTTGCCGCTGGGGTCGCCGATGATGCCGGTGCCGCCGCCGACCAACGCAATGGGCGTGTGTCCGGCCAGCTGCAGGCGCCGCAGTGTCAGGATCGGCAGCAGCGAGCCGATGTGCAGGCTGGCGGCCGAAGGGTCGAAGCCGATATACGCGCGAATGTGGCCGGAAAGGGCCTCGCGGGCGACCTCGGGGTCGGTGACCTGATGCACGAGACCGCGCCAGGCGAGTTCGTCAAGAAGGTGCATGTCGAGCCTCACGCGTAGGGAGACGCGGTCGGGCGACCGCTGCGCGCGGGCAGGGCTGCGGTCGAAGGGCAGAGCGGCCGCGCCCCTAGGGCTTGGCGGGCACGGGCGGCGCGATCACGTTCAGTTTGAAAGGCAGGGCCTTGGCGCCGTTGGTCGGCGGCGCGAGCACGAGATAGTCGCCGGCCTTGCGGGGCGTCCAGACGGCCTTGCCGGCGGCGTCCCACTCGACGATTTCTCCGATGCCCAGTTGGTCATTCAGCACGACCACGAACGGCAGCTTGATCTCGCTGCGCGTCGCGCCCTTCTCGTCCAGATCCTGCACCAGCAGCGTCACGGGCTGGCCGACGATGGGCTGCGCGGGCGTGGGGGTCAGCAGCATTTTGTCCTGACCGGCCTCTGCGCGCTGCGCCATGCCGACGACGCCGGGACCCATCACCTCGGGCAGGGCGCCCTTGATGGTCACGGGCGACGAGACGACCTTGGGCCTGCCGCCGACCGGACGGAACACGACGATCAGCGCGTGGTCGCCGCCCTCGCCGGGCTTGAACGACAGCTCGCGGGCGTCGGCGCCCTCGCGGATCGAGCCGTTGGCTGAGGCATACAGCGCCTGCCGCAGGTCGCGGGCCACCAGGAAGCCGTGCATGTCGCCGCGCTCGAGCTTGTCGAACTTGCCGATCGGGCGATTCTCGGGGTCCAGCACCGTCACGTAGATCTTGGTCTGCTCGTAGGCGGCGGGCGCGGAAACGGCCTTGCCTTCAGCGTTTGCGAATCCGGTGGTGATGCGCCATCCGTCCAGCGTTTCGGAGCTGGGGCCCAAGTACTTGGGCTCGACGAGCGTGGTGTCCGCCGGCAGCTCGCTGGGTGTGGCGGCCGTGGGCAGACCCTCAGCTCCCGCCGGGGCGGTCGGTGCAGCGGTCGGCTCCTTGGGCTTGTCGCTGCAGCCGCGGCAGCCCGACTGGACCGCAACGACGGCGAGCAGGCCGGCCAGCGCGACGAGGGAGAGAAGGTGAGAGCGAGAAAAGCGAGTGTTCATCACTGGTTCAACCTTTGGACGGTGGCGTCGTCCAGATCGAAGTTCGACCACACGTGCTGCACGTCGTCGTTGTCCTCGAGCATGTCCATCAGCTTGAGCATGGTGTCGGCGTCCTTGCCGCCCAGCTCGACGGTCAGGGACGGCAGCTTGACCGTCTTGGTATCGGCGATGGCGATGCCGGCGGCCTCGAGCTTCTCGCGGACTTCCCACAAGTCCTCGAAGCCGGTCTCGATGATCCACTGGTCGTCTTCCGCCTCGACATCGACGGCGCCGGCGTCCAACGCGACCAGCATCAGCTCGTCTTCGTTGACCTTGGCCTTGTCGACCGTGATGTGGCCCGCGGTGCGGAACAGGTAGGCAACCGAACCCACCACGGCCATCTTGCCACCGCATTTGTTGAAGGCGAGGCGCACTTCGCCGGTGGTCCGGTTCTTGTTGTCGGTCATGGCGTCGACCAGCACCGCGGCGCCATTCGGGCCGTAGCCCTCGTAGGTGTACTCTTCGTAGACGACGCCCTCGAGCTCGCCCGTGCCCTTCATGATCGCGCGCTTGATGTTTTCCGCGGGCATGTTGTTGGCGCGGCCTTCCAGCACGGCCTTGCGCAGCCGGGCGTTGCCCGCGATGTCACCGCCGCCCATTCGGGCCGCCACGGTGATCTCCTTGATCAGCTTGGTGAAGATCTTGCCGCGCTCAGCGTCGGCCTTGCCCTTCTTGTGCTTGATCGTGCTCCATTTGTTATGTCCACTCATCGTATCGGCTCCGAGAAATCGTTGTCCTGTGCGTCTTCCGCCATGCGCGTCCTCGAGAGCGGCGGCGGTGCCTTCCGGGATGGCTGCGGTGCGGCAAGGGAGGCAGCCGGGACGCGGGCGGCGGGAAGCTATCACGGCTTGGGACTTCGGGAAAGGCCCAAGAGTTGCCCGCGTTGGGGACGATCGGCAGCGCGGGGGGCCGTGACCGGCTGGAAACCGTGGCGGAATCCTCAAGCACGAAGCGTCGTCTGGCGGCTTCGCTTTGACTCGCGGGCGCACCGCGGTGACAATCCCGCGCCCCAACGGAGCCTCCATGCGCGACCCCCATGCCCTTGTCCCCCCCCACGATCCCGGTTTGGCGGACCCCGTCGACACGCCGGTCGAGCTCGCCCTTGCAGCCCTGCGCGTGGGGCGAATCGTCGCCTTGATCGAGGACCTGGCAGGCGGATCCTCCGTGTTCGCGGTGTTGGCGGCACAGCACGCAAGTGGCGATGCCGTCAATGAACTTGCCCACCATGCCCGGGGCGTGATCGCCGTGACGATGACCGAGGCGCGCGCCCAGACGCTCGGGTGTCCGGCCCTCGAGCGAAGGCGTGCAGCTGTGACCACGCCCCGTTACGGCGTCAGCGTCGAGGCGGCCCGTGGCGTATCGACGGGCATCTCGGCCGCCGACCGTTCGCAGACCATCGTCGCGATTGCGGACCCGCACACCACGTCGGACGACTTCGTGCGTCCCGGGCACATCATGCCCAGCATCGTGGGCGTTCTTGGTTCGTTCGAGCGACCGTATGGCAGCGACGCAGCGCACGACCTTGTCGTCATGGCCGGTCTGCAGCCCGCTGCGGCGCTATCGCACGTTGTCGACGGCCTGGACCCGCTGCAACCCGAGTACGCCGAGGCGTTTGCTGAGCAACGAGGTTGGCCGGTCGTCCGCGTCAGCGATGTGCTGGCCTACCGCGCCGCCCATGAGCGCTTGGTGCACGTGGTGTCCGACGGCATGGTCGAGACCAGCGACGGCCCCTTCCGCATTCGCATCTACGAGAACGACATCGACGGCACCAGCCACATCGCGTTGACGCGCGAGGGACCAGCTGAGGATCCCGATGCGCTGCCCTTGGTTCGCCTGCACAGCCAGTGCCTGACCGGCGACATCCTGCACTCGCAGCGCTGTGACTGCGGCGACCAGCTGCACGAGGCCATGCGACGCGTGGCACGGGCGGGGTACGGTGCGGTGGTGTACCTGCGGCAGGAAGGGCGCGGGATTGGCCTGATCCAGAAGATCCGCGCCTACGCGTTGCAGGATCAGGGCGCCGACACGGTCGAGGCCAACCTGCGGCTGGGATTCGCTCCCGACGAGCGCGACTATGCCGTGGCGGCCCAGATCTTGCGCGACGTGGGCATGACCCGCATCGGCCTGCTGACGAACAACCCGGCCAAGGTCTGGGCGTTGCAGCGGCTGGACATCGAGGTCGCCGAGCGCGTCGCGATCGAGATCGCCCCCACTCGCGACAACGTGCGGTATTTGCAGACCAAGCGCGACCGCATGGGGCACTGGCTGGAAGGGCTGGACGACGACCCCACCGGCGTTGTTCGCGTACACGTGCCTGAGGGCGGAGGCCACCCGTGATCCGAGTCCGCACGCTGATCCTGGGCGGAGGGCTGACCGGTCTGTCGACGGCGTGGCACCTCGAGCGACGTGCACGCGACACGGGCGATGCGTCGATGGCGTCGTACCTGCTGGTCGAGCGCGACGCCCGGTTGGGGGGGCTGACCCGAACCGAGGAGATCCAAGGCTATTTCTTCGACCACACCGGCCACTGGCTGCACTTGCGCTATCCCGAGATGAAGGCGTTCGTCGACGAGGTGATGGGCGACGAGATGCACCGGGTCGCGCGCCGCAGTCGCATCTGGTCGCACGGGGCCCTGACGCATTTTCCCTTTCAGGCCAACCTGTTTGGTCTGCCGCTGCCGGTCGTGCACAAGTGCTTGCAGGGTGCGATCGACGCGTCGCTGAAGGAGGCGAGGGGCGAGTTCGGGCCGCCGGCGCACTTCGAGGATTACTGTCGGCAGAAGTTCGGCGACGGCATCACCGACGCGTTCATGGTGCCGTACAATACCAAGCTGTGGGGCGTGCAACCGCAAGATATCGCAGCGGATTGGTGTCACCGCTTCCTGCCGCAGCCTAACCTGTCGCAGATGACGGCGGGTGCGCTTGGGCTTGTCGATGATCAGGCGGGCTACAACGCCAGCTTCGTGTATCCGCGCACGGGCGGCATCGAGACGTTCGCGCGGGCCATCGTGCGCGGCATTCCGACCGACAAGGTGCGGCTGAACACGCAGCCGACGACGATCGACCTGCAGAAGCGGACTTGCGTGTTGAGTGACGGTCAGGTGGTGCAGTACGACCAGCTGGTGTCGTCGGTGGCGCTGCCCGATCTTCTGGATCTGGCAACCGACGTGCCCGCCGACGTGGCCGAGGCGCGGTCGAAGCTGCGCTGCACCGAGATGACGTACCTGTTGTACGGCATCGCGCGGCCGGTGCTCGACGACATCCAATGGTTGTATGTGCCCGATCCGGAAACGCCTTTCTATCGGATCGGCTCGTTCTCGAACGCGGTGCCCAGCCTGGCGCCTGCCGGCAAGTCGGGGCTGTACGTCGAGGTGGCGAATGACCGGCCGATCCGCTTGGACGAGGTCAAGGCTTCGGTGCGGGCCTTCCTGCGTGAGCGGGGCTGGTTGGACGACGACACTCAGGTCGAGGTCGAGGTCGCGCGGCATCTGAAGTACGGCTATGTCGTGTTCGACCAGCACTACTTCCCGGCCAAGGAAGCGATCTTTCCGTGGCTGCAGCAGCAGGGTGTGCACTCGCTGGGCCGCTATGGCGCGTGGGTCTACTCGAGCATGGAAGACGCGCTGTGGGACGGCTACGGCGTGGCCATGGGGCTGGAGGCGCGGCGGTCGGCTTGACCTTCCCGCCGTGATTGTCGAAAGTGCTTGCCCCGTTGCGTGCCGCCACTCGACTTGCGCGTACGCCTTGAACGGTTCCGGAGGCTCCCGGTGGCATCGTCGTCCCGCGACTCAAAAGCGCTCGATCTCAGCGTCGTCATCCCTTGCTACAACGAAGAAGCGATCCTGTGGGGCGCGGTCGTCGAGCTCCATGAGGGCCTGAAGACCCTGAACCGCAGCTTCGAGATCCTCGTCAGCGAGAACGGGTCGAAGGACGACACCCGCGCCATCGCCGAGAAATTGTCGCGTGCGTACCCTGAGGTGCGCGCGGTCACTTCCGATGAGCCCAACTACGGCAAGGCGCTGCGTCGGGGCATCGAGGCCGCCAAGGGCCGGTTCGTGTTGTGCGAGGAGATCGACCTGTGCGATCTCGACTTCCACAAGCGCGCGCTGAAGATTCTGGACGCGGGCGAAGCCGACATGGTGGTGGGTTCGAAGGCGCACCCGCAGGCCCACGACGAGCGGCCCGTCACGCGGCGCGCGGCCACGATGGTGATGAACGGCCTGCTGCGCGTGATGCTGGGCTTCAAGGGCACCGACACGCACGGACTCAAAGCGTTCGACCGCGTCAAGCTGACGAACACCGTGCAGCGCTGCGTGGTCGACAAGGACCTGTTCGCCAGCGAGCTGGTGATCCGGGCCGAGCGCTACGGCGTGCGCGTTGTCGAGATCCCGATCCAGATCCACGAGAAGCGCCCGCCCAGCATCCACTTGTTCAAGCGCGTGCCCAACGTGCTGAAGAATCTGGCCAAGCTGGTCTACGTGGTGCGCATTCGCAACCGCTAGGCCACAAGCCATGACCCCCTCTCGCCCCCGCGCCGCCGTCAACGTCGACATCGACGGCCTGTACCTGTACGACCGCATCCACGGTCACGCGGGCGGCAGCGGCAACGCCGTCGGCTTCGACCCCGCCACCCACGACCCGACGGTTTGGACGCGCGGCATCCCACGTTTTCTGGACGCGTTTGGGCAAGCTGGCATCCAAGCTACGTTTTTTGTTGTGGCTCAGGACCTTGCCCACGCCGATGTGCGGGCAGTGCTGAAAGATTGCGTGGCCGCGGGGCACGAGATCGGCAGCCACTCGTTCACCCACCCGTACAACCTCAGCCGGTTGCCGCCCGACGCGATGGGCGAGGAGCTGGTGCGCGCCCGCCACACCCTGCAAGACGCGACGGGGCAAGCGGTTCTGGGGTTTCGCGCGCCGGGGTACGTGCTCAGCGACGCGCTGCGGACGGCCATCGCCGACGCCGGCCACACGTGGGACAGCTCGCGCTTTCCCTGTCCGCCCTACCAGCTGGCCAAGGCGACCTTCATCCAAGCCTACAGGCTGTTGGGGCGCCCCAGCGGCAGCCTGATCGAGCCGGTGGGCGTCTGGGTCGGCCCCCGCAAGCCCTATCGCGATCGCCTGCCCGACGGCCGCACGCTGGTCGAGCTGCCGGTCGGCGTGCTGCCCGGGATGCGCGTGCCTTTCATCGGGACTTCGGTGCTGATGTGGGGCGAGGCGGGGCGCAAGGTGCTGGCGCCCGTGATCGCCCGCAGTGACTGGATGAACTTCGAGTGCCACGCCATCGACCTGACCGACCACGCGGGCGACGGCATCCCCGACCGGCTGAAGACCCAGCCCGACCAGCGTGTGCCCTTGGCGAAGAAAGGCCCGCTGTTCCAGAAGGTTCTGTCGGACTTGGCCCACACCCACGACGTGCGAACCTTGGGGGCTTGGGCCGCGACCCTCTAGGCCGTGTCGGTTTGCGACGTCATTTGTCGCATGCACGCAAGTCGGCCGCTGCTCTGCCTTTACAGCACCCGCCCCGTGCGACACCTTGGCCCCGCACCGCATCCGGAGGCTTCGACCATGCCCGCACTTCTGCTCTCTCGCGTCCAACGCACCACCCTCACGTGGTTCTTGTGGGCCATCGCCGTTGCCGCCGCGTTGGCCTCTGGGTACGCCGTCGCCGCACTGGCGGGACCGCGCGCCCAAGGACCCAAGGAGACGATCGAGGGCAAGGTGGTGGCCGTAGCAGACGGCGACACCGTGACGGTCCTGGTCGACCGCGTGCAGGTCAAGGTGCGGCTGTGGGGCATCGACGCTCCCGAGAAGGCGCAGGCGTTCGGCCAGCGGTCGCGCGAGCACGTCTCGTCACTGGTGTTTGGCAGGCAGGTGCGGGTCGAGGTGTGGGGGCGTGACCGCTATGACCGCACGCTCGGGCGCATTTACGTGGATGCGACCGACGTGAACCTGCAGATGGTGCGCGCGGGCATGGCGTGGTGGTACCAGAAGTACTCGCCCAAGGCGCAGGACATCGAGGTCGCGGAGCAGCAGGCGAGGTCAGCGAAGCTCGGGCTGTGGCGCGACGTGGATCCGCAGCCGCCGTGGGAGTTTCGCAAGGCCAAGCGGGCCGGCCAGCCCGCGCCTTGACATCCACCCTACGGAACGGCAAACACTCGGGGCCCGTCTGACCCCCACGCCAAGGAGTCTGCCATGACCGTCTGGATGCCCCGGTTGGCCCGCCCGCTCGTCGCGCTGGCTGCACTTGCGTTTGCTGTTTCTGCTTGCGGACCCAGCGAAGAGGGCGAGACCCGCAAGTGGGACGCCAACAAGCTGATGGTCCAGGAATTCTCAAGCAAGTTCGCGGCGTTGAAGCCCGCGTTCGAGGCCCGACAGCAAGAGGCGCAAGTCGCTTGGGACAAGGCCAAGGCGCTGACCGACAAGGACCAACGCGCACAAGAGATGCGCAAGGCCAACGAGCTGCTGACGGTGATGCTGACGCCCGCACAGGACATCGACCGCAAGTTCCGCGAGATCGACCAACTCCGCACGGATCCGTCGCTTGTCGTGCTGCCGGCCTATCAGCTGAATCCGGTGCTGCAGGCGACCGACTGGCAGGTGCAGCAGGTGCGCGCTTCGCTGCAGACGGGGCCGTCGACTACGCCGGGGGAGGCGATCGGCCGTCTGCGCGCCGCCAACGATCACCTGGCGCGCGCTCGTGAGCCCCTGGACCGTCTGAAGGCCCAAGTGGCTGAGCGGCAGCGCCTTCAGAACGCCGCGACTGCTGGACAGGGTGCCCCTGGCAGCGTTCCTCCCGGTGCCGTTCCTCCCGGTGCCGTTCCTCCCGGTGCCGTTCCTCCCGGTGCGCTGCCCCCGGGTCAGCTCGCCCCCGGCGCGGTGCCTCCCGGCCAGCCGATGCCCGCCGGCCTGCCCCCCGCCGTCCCGACCGCCGCGCCGGACCCGAATGGCCCTCCCGGCAACATTCCGCTGCAGCCGCTGCCGCCTCCGGGCACGATGCCTGGCCCGGTGCCTCCCGGTGCGGCCGCCCCTGCTCCCGGCGCCGTCCCCCCGGGCGCGCCCCCCGCACCGGCCGCCAAGCCGTTCTGACCCCGACATTTGACACGTCCCACATGTGCGGCACTCGTCGTGCGGGGCTGGAATACCTTAGAAATACAAGGAAAGAGACATGCCCACGCCACTTGAGCTCGAGCTCGGTGAACAACTCAAGGTCTGCATGAGGTCGGGGGACAAGGTCGGTCTGGCCGCCGTCCGCATGGTCCGCACGAAGATCATGGAGCGTCGCACCGCCAAGAACGCCCCTGAGATCACCGACGAGCTCGTCGTCGACACCATTCGCGCCTACGTCAAGATGTTGCAGGGCGGCATCGACGAGCTGTCGGCGGCGGGTGCGGGCGACAACGAGCAGGTGGTCCAAGCCAAGGGCGAGATCGTCTATCTGGACCGCTTTCTGCCCAAGCTGATGGACGAGGCGCAGACCCAGGCGCTGGTCGATCGCATCGTGGCAGAGCAGGGCCTGACCGACCCCAAGATGGCGGGCAAGGCGACTGGGTTGATCATGAAGGATTACAAGGGTCTAGTTGACCCTGGCGTCGTCAGTCGGCTGGTTCGCGCCAAGCTCGGAGCCTAGCCAGGACGCTTGGTTCGGCTACTCCGCAACGCCCCCCAGAGGTGCTCCGGGCTCAGCCGCGACAGGTGCCGGCCAACCCAGGAACTTGGGCACGTAGGGCGCCTCGGCCAGGTACTTCTCGTCGTCGATCACGCCCTCGTCGCGCATCTTGTTCATGATGCCGATCATGCGCTCTTGCCACCACGGGTCCCACTGCTTCTTGGTGAAGCGGGCATATCCGCAGCGCGGGCAGGGCTTGTTGGCGGCCAGGAACGCGGACTCCAACGGCGACAGGTCCTTGCCCGACTTGCCGAAATAGGCCTGTGCGGCGCGCTCGATGCCGTAAATCTTGGGGCCGTACTCGATCATGTTGACATAGAGTTCGAGGATGCGGTCCTTGGGGACCCGTCGCTCCAACTGCCAAACAATCAGCAATTCCTCAAACTTGCGCGACAGGTGCTTGGCCCGCGACAGGTAGACGTTCTTGACGAGCTGCTGGGTGATGGTCGAGCCGCCGTACACGAACCGGCCGTAGTCCAGGTCCATGCGAATGGCGCGCAGCAGCAGGCCCGGGCGAATGCCGCGGTGCTTGTAGAAGGCGCCGTCCTCGGTGGCCATCATCGACCAGGGCAGCCAGGGCGGCATGTCGGCCAGCGCAACCCAGTAGCCCGACTGCGGTCCGACCAGCACGTCGTCCAGCATCGTGCCGTTCTCGTTGACGGGACGCACGAAGTCGCCGGCCAGCTCGTCCAGGTCGATGTTGGCGAACTTGCTGACTTCGCACGTCGCGTCGTCGAGCGTCAGGTCCATCGTCGCCTTGTAGACGTCCTTCAGCGGCACGGCCAGATCGACCATCCACGACACTTGCCCAGTCGCCTCGATCGCGCCGATGCTCGTCAGCAGCGCCTTGGGGATCGACCGCGCCACGGCGCCACAGTCCTGCCGGGCCATCTCGGCACGGGCGTGGACGATGGGCTTGTTCGTGACGTCGGTGGCCTCGAGCAGCACCCGCATCTGCGCGTCGCCGATCTTCAGGTCGGGCAGCTCCAGACGAATCGAGCCATCGGCCGCCGAAGCCGTCAGCTGCATCTTGGTCGTCACCGACTGCAGATCCACGGGCTCGGGGGCCAGCCGCCACCAGTCGACGCCCACCTTCTTCAAGAGCAAATCGCCCGTGATGTTCAGCGACGGCCCCGCGCCTAGCCGGACCTCAAGGTTCGCCGACAGGTCGGAGTCTTCGGCGACCGACACACCGGACGACACCACCCGCAGCGCCTGAGCGAACTGGCTGCCCGCCATCTTGAATTTCGCGCGGTCCAGCTTGGCCCCTGGGCCGGTGACGACGTCGGCGCTCAGCTCGCCCCAAACCCGCTCGGCATCGAAGGGCTTGGCGCTGGCGGTCAGACCCCGCGTGCCGTCCGCCAGCACGGGTGTCCACTGCACGGTGATGTCGGACACGCCGCCGAACGGCTGCGTCGAGCCAGGCTGCACAAAGCCGACGCGGCCACCGATGACCTCGACTTTCAAGCGGGGGGCCTGCGCCATGCGGTCGATGACGTTTTGCACAAGCGCCTCGCCGCCCAGCAGCTTGGCGTGCAGCGCCTTCAGCGGTTCCGCATAGTTGGCAACAGCCGACTTCTGACCGTTGGCGCCCTTGGCCACCGACTTGGCGGCGGGCTTGGCGGCAGCGACGCCGGCTTGCTCCAGCTTCAGTGCGACCTTCTCCTGCACCATCTTGCGACGCGACTCGGGTGGCAGCTCGGGGTCGTCGATCTCGTCTTCGGCCTCTCCCTGCATCTGCCTGCGCAGCTTGGCTTCCTCGGCGGCCTTGACCGCGCCCCAGATCGAGCGGCCCAGCGGCACCTGATTCAGGGCATCCTCACGCCACGGCAGGTCGATCGACGGCTTCTCGATCTTCAGCAACACCAACGACTCCAAGGGTTTGTCCGAAGGCATGCGGTCGGTGCGCAGCTCCGCCGCGGCCAGACCCAGCACGCCGATCTCGCCGGGCAGTGTCACCTGCAGGGCCTCGAGACGCGCCACCAGCGGCAGTTCGGTCCCGACCACGGCACCCACGCCCAGCGACAGCGACTTCGCCTTGCCTGACCAGATCTTGGCGGCGGGCGCTGGCGGCGGTGGCGGGGCCTTGCCCTTGCCGGGCTTCTTGGCGGGGGCGGCGGGCTTCTCGGCGGCAATCGGCACGGCGAACGCGATGTCCTCAGCCGTCACGCCCAAACCACGCACGCTGTCGGGCCGCACGCTGCGCACGGACAGCAGCACCTGGTCACCCTTGCGCAGGACCACGTCCTCGACGGCTCCGCCTTCCACCGCGTCGAAGCCGAAACCGCCCACCGACAGCGAATCGGCTCCCAGCGGCAGGGGCGAGGTCGCGGGGACCTTCAGGCGGAACTCAGGCGCGAAGCGGGCTTGCAGCCGAGGCGGTCCTTCCTTCTGCGCGACCATCGACGCCGTCAGCTTCGACGCGACCGACCCGTCGACCACGGCCGTCAGGTCCCCGACGTCGTGATTCAGGTCGACATGCGCCGCGATGTCGCGAATGCGCAGGCCCTGCGGCAGGTACTCGCTGCCCTTGCCGCGGACGCGCAGGGCGATCTGGCCGCGCTCGATCGAGAATGCCGACGCTGTCGTGGACTTCTCGTCGTCCTTGTCGTCTTCCTTCTCCTTGCGGGGGAACACGGTGCGAGCGGCGCGGTAGAGATCCAGCATCTCCTTGGGCTTGCCGTCATCCACGACCACGTCGATCAGAAAGCCCTTGAGGTCCGCGCTCTGGGGACGGCGACGACCGGCCAGAATCCTCAGGAACGAGAATTTGGCCTCCGCACTCTCGACCGCCACGACCTTGCTGTTGTCGGCACGGACGAATGCAAGCCCTTGAATCTGAACGCGTCCCATCATACTGACCGACACATCGGTCAGCTCCAGACGCAGGTTGGCCTCTTTCGCAATCCGCTCCAGCTTGCCGCGGACGACGCCGCCCGCCACGACCGAGCCGATGACGCCGCCCAACAGGACGAGCGCAGCGACGGACGCGCCGACGATGAGCCAAAGCTTCTTGCGGTTGGCGCGGGACTCAGGACCCCGAACGGGCGGCCGTTCCACGGGGCGCTTGAAGGGCGTGGGCATGGCAGGTCACTCAGGGGCTACAAGACGTTGCCCGAACGCCGCATCCTAGGTCGAGGCGGCCTCCGGGTCCAAATCTTGCGTTGCCGGCCCGGCGGGTGCTTCCAAAGCGTCCAGCACGATCTCGGCGATGTCGCGGGTGCGCACGGCGTCGTACAAGTCCTTGTCCTTCAAGCCGTCGGCCAGCATCGTCACGCAGAACGGGCAGCCCGATGCGACCACCTCGGGCTGGGTCTCCATCGCCTGCTCGATGCGCAGGTGGTTGATCCGCTTGCCGATCTTCTCTTCCATGAACATCCGCGCGCCGCCGGCTCCGCAGCACATGCCCAACGCTCGCGACCGCTCCATCTCGACCAATTCCAGCCCCGGAACGGCCTTGAGCGTCTCGCGCGGGGCGTCGTATTCGTCGTTGTGGCGGCCGAGGTAGCACGAGTCGTGGAAGACGACCTTCTGCGCGGCGGCGTCGGTCTTGAAGTTCAGCTTGCCGGCCTTGATCAGCTCGGCGATCAGCTGCGTGTGGTGCACGACCTCGTACTGCCCCCCCAACTGCGGGTACTCGTTCTTGATCGTGTTGTAGCAGTGCGGGCAGGCGGTAAAGACCTTCTTGACGTTGAACTCGGCAAACGTCTCGATGTTGGCCTTGGCCTGGTCCTGGAACAGGTACTCGTGGCCCATGCGCCGTCCGGGGTCGCCGCAGCACTTCTCCTTCTTGCCCAACACCGCAAACGACACGCCGGCTTGCTTGAGGATGCGCGCGGTGGCGACCGAGATGGTCTTGGCACGGTCGTCGAACGACCCGGCACAGCCGACGAAGAACAGCCACTCGGCCTCGGGGTTGTCGGCAAGCGTCGGGATGCCTTCGTCCTTGGCCCACTCGCCACGCTTGCCCGACGCAAGGCCCCACGGATTCGACTTGGACTCCAGGTTCTTCAGCGTGGTGCCGAGCTCTTTGGGAAACTCGTTGCGCGTCATCATCATGTGCCGACGGATGCCGACGATCTTGTCGATGTGCTCGATCATCACAGGGCACTGCTCGCTGCACGACCGGCAGGTGGTACACGCCCAGATCGCGTCCAGATTCACCGCCTGGATCAGCGCCGGCAGGTCGCCGCCCTCGCCATCCTCGCCGCCCGCCGCTGCCAGAGGAGCCATCGGCTTGCCGGCCGCCTCGGCGTACACGAAGTCCCGCGTATCCAGGATGATCATCTTGGGGTTCAGGGGCTTGCCCGTCTGCCACGCCGGACAGTTGACCTCGCAGCGGCCGCACTCGGTGCAGGTGTACAGGTCCAGCACCTGCTTCCACGTCAAGTCGGAAGACTTCGAGATGCCCAGAGGCTCCTCAGCCTCGAGCTTGGCCTCGATGTCGGGGACGAAGGGCAGGGCACCCTTGGGTTCCAGACGCGACAGAAACACGTTCGGCAGCGACGTGATCACGTGGAAGTGCTTGGACAGGGGCAGCAGGTTCAAGAAGATCAGGACCACGATCAGGTGGATCCAGTAGTTCACCTCAGCCCACAGCAGCAGCGTCCTGGCCTCGGCACCGCCCGCCGCCAACGTGGCAGCCAGCCAGCCGCCGATGGGGGCGTGCGCGATCTCAGCCAGCCGAGTCGGGTCGGTCTTGGCGAGGCCACCGAAGTGCAGACCGTCATACAGGAAGTCGGTGACCATCAGCGTCGCGATGAAGCCGAGGATCAGCAGGGCCTCGCCGCTGTAGGCGATGCGCTTGGGCCGCACCACCAGTCGGCGCCAGACGAAGCCCAGGATGGCGACCAGCACCACGGCCTCGGTGATGTCCTTGACGAAGTCGTAGCCCGCCTGCAACACACCGGGCAGCGCGGCCTCGGGGGCGTACGCCTGCACGAACAGCTGCAGCGTGCGCACGGCCAGGATCGAGAAGCCCCAGAACGTGAAGGCGTGCAGCAGGCCCGATGCCGGCTCCTTGAACATCTTCTTCTGCGCGATGCCGACGACCAGCAGCTTGCGCACGCGGGCGGCGACGAGGTCCCAGCGCGTCTCGGGCTTGGCCGCGCGCAACACCTTCCACCGCAAGGCGATGGTGCGGGCGAAAATGCCCAGACCGACCAACAGCAGCACGGACGCGACGATCACGCGATAGTCAAAGCTCATGGTCGCTCCCGGACGGAGGACACCCCGGTCGCAGGACCTTGAGCCCGCTTCAGGGGTGTTCGATTCGCGGACGACGGATGGCCTGCACGGCCCAAGTCGGCTCCCCCCGGAGCCCACAACGTCGTTCGCGCAAGGTCGGCGGCAGCCCCGCACTGGGGTCCTGCAGCCTTGTGACTTCGAAGGCGGGCTGGCGCCGGAATTCTTCCTCGGCCCAGTCGGCATAGTCGGACACGTCGGACTTCAGCAGCAGCCGGCCGCCGTCGCGCAGCCAGCCCGCGGCATCGGCCACGAACTCAGGCGAGATCAGGCGCTTCTTGATGTGCCGCAGCTTCCACCAGGGGTCGGGGAAGAACACGAACAGCTCGTCCAGCGTCCCGGGCACCAGCACGCGGGGCAGCATCTCGCGGGCGTCGACCAGCGCAAGCACGGCGTTCTCGACCCCGTGCTGCTGCAGCCAGACGTCGGCTTCTTCGCAGAACTTGCGGCGGACCTCGAAGCCGAGGAAACGGTCGTCGGGGTGCAGCGCGCAGTAGCCCGCCACGAACCGGCCCAATTGAAAGCCGATTTCGACCACCAGCCGCCGCTTGTCGGTCGGGTCGCAGTAGGCGCGCAGACGGTCCTCGTCTTCCACCCGAAAGATCGGGTCGACGACGTAGCGGCCTTTCAGGGGCGAGGGGGTGCCGTGGGCGCGGCGCTTCTCGATCGACCCACCAATCAAGGCCTTGGCGCGCTGGCGCTGGGCGTCGGGCGGATCGGTGGCGAGGGCGTTCGGGGTGTCGAGAACCTGGAACTTGCGCATCGCCATGAGGCAGAGAAGCATAGCGCACTGCGTCACGGGCGACAACGCGCCGACCCCGGGCCGCCCCATCCCGCCAGGAGCCGCATGGCCGCGATCGAGACCCCGCCACCTCCCACCGCCGCCGACGTCAAGACGCCCTTGCGAATCGGCGTGATGGCGACGCTGCTGCTGGTGATGATCACCGTGTCGGCCAGCGTGGCGATCTACAGCGCGTGGCTGCTGATCCGCGGCGAGAAGGTGTCGATCGCGCTGGAGGCGTTGCCTGCGGGATGCGTCTGGGTGGTGCAGTCCGACCTGCCGGGCGAGCTGGCAGGTGCCTGGCGTGCGATGGCGCAACACCCTGCGCTGCCTGACGAAACGGCCAAGGATACGCGAGGCTTGCACGACCTGTTTCGCGATCTGGCGACCGTGCCGGGGCTGGCGCGCGGTGGCGCGTGGGCGGTGTGCGGGCTGGGGCAGGGCGCGGTGGCGGCGCTGCCTGACGCGGGCGGCGGTCTGCCGATGGCGCGGGCGTGGTTCGACCGCCTGCGGGCGGCACAGTGGCCCCGGACGTTGGCGGCGGCCGACGTGTTCAACCCCTTGCAGGGGCTACAGATCGGGTCGTGGAGCGAGTCCGGCGGCCGGGCCGTCTTGCGCGACGACCAAGGGCGCAGCCGCGCGGCGGTCAGTCAAGAGCAGGGCGTGGTGCTGGTCGCGTGGAGCTATGGCGACGTCGAGGCAACTGCGGTGCTGGACGAGGCCCGGGTGGCGGCGAGTCGCAAGCCCCTGAAGGAAGACAACGAGTTCCGGGCGGCCATCGAGCGCGCCGGGGGCGGTCAACTGCATCTCTACGTGGGTGGCGAGGCGGCACGGGCATTTGCCAAGCGCACCGGTCTGGGGCACGGGGCGGGCGTGCCGCCTTGGCAACCGGGGCTGCCGAGCTTGCGCTGGTTGGGCGTGGCGCTGCGGTCGGATGCGGCCGGCGTGCGTATCCACGCGCATGTGGGGACGACGGAAAAGGGCGCGGCGTGGTTGAAGCAGACGTTCGACGTGGCGGGTGCATTGGATGCGTCGCCCTACGTGGACGCGCAGGCCTCTGTGGCCGGTGTGGTGCGGTTGCCGCTGGCGACGTGGGCGGCGTGGGGCAGTCTGCCCGGGCAACTGCCGACTGAGTTGTCCAAGGGCTTGACCGGACAAGCGATCTGGCAAGAGCTGCCGGCAACGGGTCTGGGGAGTGAGGCGACGCCGACCGGTCTGGTGCTGCTGCAGATCCGCGACGCGGCTGTGGTGCAAGACTGGCTGGCGACCCCGCGCGACAACCCGCAATCCCAAGGAATTGTGGACGGATTCTTGGTCATCGGCACGGACCGCGCGACCCGCGACCGTGGCGAGGCGCTGGTGAGCAAGGCGCGCAAGCCCGACGGCGCCCCTGAGCTTGGTCCCGACACCAAGCGGCTGCTCGGCGAGACGCAGGGCTTTCTGGCGCGCCCTGGAGCGCAGGTCGGCGTCGGAAGGCTGCGCGGTTGGCGCGGTCCGCTGGAGGCCGAGTGGCTGTGGCTCGACACCGGTCTGATCGGCGAATTGCGCCTGCTGCCAGTCGCTTCCGACCCATCGCCCGGTCCGGTGGCGACGGGCGGACCGGGGCCGGGTTGACAGCCTCGATGCGGTGAAGGACACCGAAGGCGCGCCGATGCCGACGGCGCCCACGCAAGGCAGCCCCCCATGTCCATGCTGACCCCGTACCACGGCCTGCTCGATCGCTGCGAGCCGTTCCTGATCGCCGGATCCGACATCGCCCCGCTGCTTGACCGCGAGCCGCTGGGGGTGCGTATCCCCGACCGCAACGTCTTTCACCCGCAGCAGCGCAAGAACGCGGATTTCCTGACGATGTTGCGGCTGGTTGACCAGCTGACCTTTGGCCCGTTTGGCATGCAGATGCCGTCATGGGTGTTCTACGACTGCGCGGTGATGCCGGGCGCAGTGTTTGGTCTGGGGATCCGCGCCGACCGGCTGGAGGACTGGGCCCGCGAGGCGATGCAAGTCCCCGCAACGTATGATGGTCTGGTGCCGGTGTCGCAGTTCATCGCGATTCCGATGCTGGCCGGGTTTGCCGGAGGCGCGCCGACGCCGCGGTCGTGGCTGCTGTACACGCTCGAGTCGCTGAACCTCGTGTCCCCCGGCATCGCCCCCGCAGGCGCCCTGCGCGCTACCATGGCCTTGGGGCTGCGGGTGTTTCCGATCGACGAGCTGCATGGGACCACGCAGTGGCGCTCGCCCCGACTGGTGCCCTACTCGGACTTGGGGCCGCTGGAGCTGGTGACCGCCTACACGCCCGCGCACTCGCTGCCACGCACCCTGAGCTTTCGCCTGCGGATGGCCGACGCGTCGATCGAACAGCTGCTGGCGGCAGAGCCGCGTTCTGCCCCCCACGCCAACCTGGTGCTGGAGGTCGACGACGTGGCTGCGCTGAAGGCCGTGCAGCGCGACATCGAGGCTGGCTGCCGAATTCACGTGGCCGGTCATCCGGTTGTGCGCGGTTCTTCCGTGCGCGTTCCCCTCTTCCGCCAGCCGCCCGACGCTGCCCCTGCCGACTGAACCCCGCTTCCCGCCCCCGCGCCGGAGCCCCGCCATGCGCCTGCCCTTCGAGATCCGCAACCCCTCGCTGCTCGACGAGCTCGTGCCGTACGTGGTGGCGACGCCATTCAACCTGCCGCAATTGAACCTGAATCCGTTTGGTGTCCCCACGCTCCCGGAGCACGTGATCGACCCGCTGCGGCTGGACAGCGAGACGTTTCTGACGCTGCTGCAGCGCCTGGACGGCCTGACCTTTGGCCCGGAAGGGATGCCGATGCCGCGCTGGGTGTTTTACGACTGCGCCGAGCTGCCGGGGGCGATCTACGGTCTGGCTCGCCCCGCGCAGACGCTGTGGCCGCGCGCGCGCGACCTGTTCCGGGTGCCGGACGACTACCAGGGTCTGGTGCCCGTCTCGATGTACGTCGCAATCCCGATGCCCAAGGCCGGGATGTGGTTCGGCCACAACCTGTCGTCGCTGGCGCCGGTGTTTGAGCAGGAACAGGTGACCGAGCTGGACTTGCGCGGACTGGGCAGCCTGACCAAGGGGCTGGCGCTGAAGGCGTTTCAAGTCCAGGAGTTCTGGGGCGCGACGCAGTGGCTGTCCAAGGCGTTGTATATCCACGTGAAGTTTGGACCCTTGAACCTGTCGACCGCGTGGACGCCGGCGCACTCGGAGACAGAGACGCTGACGTACGGCTTTCGCGTGACCGACGAGGCCCTGCGCGCGTCGATGGGCGATCCGACGGTGACGCTTGTGCGCCCGGCGCCCGACTTCTGGCTGGACGGCCACGATCAGAAGGCAATGATCGCGCTGCAGGACCGCATCGAGGCCGGTGAGAGGTTCGTGATTCCCGAGTCGCCACGCCCCGTTGCAGAGGGCGGCGTGCGGGTGCCGATCACGCGGGTGGCCTGACCACCTTGCGTGCGCCGGGTCCTGCCCCTATCTTTGCGGACACCCACGCGCACCCCCCGAAGGAGCATCCATGGCAGGCAAGAACCTCGTGACGATCACCGAAGCCAACTTCAAGGCTGAGGTACTCGAGTCCAAGATCCCCGTATTCCTTGACTTCTGGGCTGCCTGGTGTGGTCCGTGCCGCGCCATCGCGCCTCTGGTCGAGCAGCTGAGCGACGAGTACGCCGGCCGCGTGAAGGTCGGCAAGGTCGATGTTGACTCGAATCAGAGTCTCGCCGGCAACTACCAGATCAGCTCGATCCCCACGCTGATGGTCTTCAAGGACGGCCGCGTGGTCGAGCAGATCATGGGCGGTCGCCCCAAGCCCGCACTCGCCGCTTTGATTGAAAAGCACCTGTAGGCGCACCGCCCATACCGGTCGGTCGCCGTTCCCCCCCCTCCCCCATCCCCCTTGAGGCATCCTCGATGAACCGCAAACTCGGTCTGGCTCTGCTGGGCATTCTGGTCGTCGCGACGCTCGTGTTCCTGGTCTGGGGCTTCCGGTCCGACAAGAAGGGCGACGACAACGGCGCTGCGGTTGCGGGCAAGGACGGCAGCCCCCAGGGGTCCGAGGCCAGCGGCGGCAAGGCACCGGTCGCGGGCGGCGAGGAAGGGCTGCGTGGCGACGCCCCGACGGCCAAGAGCGACCCCAACTTGCAGCTGCCCGGCGCGCTGCCCAACTTGAACGTGCCGGCCGGCGTGCTGCCCCAGGCACCGACGACGCCACACGGCCAGCTGGAACTGGAAGGCGACGTGCAGGAAGCCGACGCCGAAAAGGCCGTGCGCGCCTTGTTCCCCGCCATCCGCGACTGCTACGTCGAGCTGCGCAAGCGCGCCCCGCAGGCCCGCGGCCGCATGCTGATGACGTTCTCGGTCAAGCCCGCTGCCGATGCAGGGCAAGCCAGCACCGGTGAATTGTTCTTGAAAGAGACGCAGTTCACCGACCCGGCCTACCTGACCTGTGTGCGCACGGCCATCGACAGCACCAAATTTCAGGTCCAGGGCAACGTCAACGGCAAGATCACCGTGCCGCTGTTCCTGTCGCCGCAGGATGCTGGCGAAAACCCGTAGCAAAGCGGCGACCGGGCTGACGGCACGAGCCCTCCGCCTGTTCCTGCAGGGGCTTCATGAACACGGCAAAGGCTCTCCCCGGGCTGCTGGTCGCGGTTTCTTTCTGCTCCGGCTGCTTTTCGGCGGTCGGCCCGGTGTTCGGCTATGCCTTCGACCGCGGTGGCACGGTCGGGTGGGAAGTCAGCGGCGGACACGGACTGCTGCATGGCGTCGTCGGCCAGTCGTTTCGCGCGCCCGAGGTCGATCTGGTCGACGATCGGGACGAGGCGGTACAACTGCCTGCGGACCCAACCGAATTCCTTGACGAAGAAAGCGTGACGTACTTTGCCGTCGAGCCTTGGCTCTACTTGGGCGGGACGCTTGGCGTCACTTCCTCCTCGGCAGATGACGACGTCGGACTTTGCCTGGGGGCTTGGGAGGGCGCGCCGATCATGCCATGGCCGGCGTTGCCTTCGGGCGAGTTGATTCCGTTCGTCTCCGCCGCAATCGGGGTACGGTGGCTGCACGGCACCGCCGAGCTCTACTTCACGCCGAAGCTGGGACTGGTGCTGGAAGGTTCCTTGCCCTTCGGGGAGTGACCCACCGGTTCAACTCGGACGCGTTCCAGCGTATGCTCCGGCCCCCGCAGCACCCTATGCGCTGCAGTCGACCCGGAGTGCTTCATGGACCTGTCGCTCGACGAAACCCAACAGATGATCCTCGAGACGGCGCGCCGCTTTGCCGAGCAAGAGCTCGCGCCGATCGCCGCCAAGACCGACAAGACCGGCGAATTCCCGCGGGCCCAAGTCAAGCAGCTGGCCGAGCTGGGCTTTCTGGGCATCGCGGTCGACGAGCGGTGGGGCGGCGCCGGTCTGGACCACGTGTCGTATGCCATCGCGATGGAGGAGATCAGCGCGGGCTGTGCCTCGACCGGCGTGATCATGAGCGTGAACAACTCGCTGGTCTGCGACCCGATCGGCAAGTTCGGCAACGACGCGCAAAAGGCCAAGTACCTCAAGCCCCTGGCGCAGGGAAAGCTGTTGGGCTGCTTTGCCTTGTCCGAGCCGGGCAGCGGCTCTGACGCCGCCGGCATGCGCACCACCGCCATCCGCGACGGCGACCACTACGTCGTCAACGGCACCAAGAACTGGATCACCACGGGCAAGGAAGCCGACATTTGCATCCTGATCGCCCACTCGAACCCCGTCGAGCGCCACAAGGGCATCAGCGCCTTCATCGTCGAGGCCAAGTCGCCCGGCTATGGCATCGGCAAGGTCGAGGACAAGCTGGGCATCAAGGGCAGCTCGACCACGTCCCTGGTGTTCGACAACGTCCGCGTGCCGGTCGAGAACCGCTTGGGCGAAGAGGGTGACGGCTTCAAGGTCGCCATGTCCACGCTGGATGGCGGGCGCATCGGCATTGCCGGGCAGGCGCTGGGCATCGCGCGGGCGGCGTACCAAGAGGCGCTGCAGTACTCGCGCGAGCGCGTGGCGTTCGGCAAGCCCATCGGTGACTTCGGCGCGATTCAAGAGATGCTTGCGAACATGGCGACCGAGATCGACGCCGCAAGGTTGCTGATCTGGCGCGCCGCCGTGGCCAAGGACCGCAAGGAGAAGTACGGCAAGCTGTCGGCGATGGCCAAGCTGTACGCCGCCGAGATGGCGCACCGGGTGACGCACGACGCGCTGCAAATCCACGGTGGTTACGGGTACGTGAAGGACTACGCCGCCGAGCGCCACTGTCGCGACGCGCGCATCACCGAGATCTACGAGGGCACCAGCGAGATCCAGCGTCTGGTCATCGCCCGCGAGGTGTTGACCGAGATCGCCGCGCAGGCTTGACGCAAGGACGGGTGGATCATGGACTTTTCGCTCAGTCCCCGAGAAGCGCGCATGGAAGCGGACGCGCGCGCGTTCGCCCGCGAGGTGTTGGCGCCTCGCATCGCCGAGACCGATCTGGGGGCATTTCCGTTCGAGAGTCTGCGAGAGGCCGGGCGCCGTGGTCTATTGGGCGTGAAGATCCCGCAAGAGTACGGCGGGTTGGGCGCGTCCATGGTGGCCCACTGCTCTGTCATCCGCGAGCTGTCTTCCGTTTGCCCGTCGACCACCGTGGCCCTGGCCGTGTCGAACATGGTGGCGGACATGGTGCTGGCGTTCGGGTCCGATGAACAAAAGGCCAGGTATCTTGGACCCTTGTGCAGCGGCGAGCTGGTCGTCGGCGCGTTTGCGCTGTCGGAAGCGGGTGCGGGCTCGGATGCGGCCGCCCTGCGCACGCGCGCGGTCAAGGCGAACCGAGGCGGCGTTGACGGTTACGTGCTGGACGGCAGCAAGATGTGGATCACCAGCGGCGATGTGGCCGGTCTGGTGCTGGTGATGGCCAAGACCGACCCGACCGTGGGCGCGCGCGGCATCACGGCGTTTCTGGTCGAGAAGGGCACGCCGGGCTTCGAGGTCGGGCGACACGAGGAAAAGCTGGGCCTGCGTGGGTCGTCCACCGTGTCGTTGTCGTTCACCGACCTGTTTGTGCCGCAGTCGCAGCGGCTGGGCCCCGAGGGCGCGGGCTTCTCGGTCGCAATGACGGCGCTGGACGGCGGTCGCTGTGGCATCGGCGCGCAGGCATTGGGCATGGGCCGTGCGGCGTTGGAGGCGTGCGCAAAGCACGTCGAGCGGCGCAAGGCAGCGGACCGCGCGCAAGGCACCGAACAGCTGACCCAGTTCCGCATCGCCGACATGGCCGTCAAGCTCGAGGCGGCTTGGTGGATGGTCCTGCGGGCCGCCAGCTTGAAGGACGCGGGCAAGAAGATGTCGCGCGAGGCGGCCATGGCCAAGGTCATGGGCAGCGAGGCCGCGAACGACGTGTGCCGCATGGCGATGGAGCTGGCGGGGGCTGCCGGCTTGGACCGCACCTCGCCGATTGCCCGGGCTTTCCGCGACGTGCGCGTGAGCCGGATTTACGAGGGGACGAGCGAGGTGCAGCGGTTGGTGATCGCCCGCAGCCTCGTGCAGCCGTGACGCGAGGGGAACCATGACGATGCAGGACAACACAGAGAAGACCGCCCGTCGGGGTCGCGTGCTGGTGGGCAAGGTCGGGCTGGACGGCCACGACCGCGGTGCCAAGGTCGTTGCGCGCGCGCTGCGGGACGCCGGGTTCGAGGTCATCTACACGGGGCTGCACCAAACGCCCGAGATGCTGGTGTCGGCGGCCGTGCAGGAAGATGTCGACATCATTGGGATCTCGATCCTTTCCGGCGCCCACAACACGCTGGTGCCGCGGGTGCTGCAGCTGCTGAGCGATCGCAACGCGTCGGACATCTCGGTGTTCGTGGGCGGCATCATCCCCGAGGCCGACATCGGTCCGCTGATGCAGAAGGGCGTGGCGGCGGTGTTCACGCCCGGTGCGACGCTGCAGTCGATCTCGGCGCAGGTGCGCGAGGTGCTGGAGAAGAAGGGCGTGACGCTTCTGGGCGCCACCGCCGGCTGACCCGACCGCGACCCGTGCCTGCGAGGAACCCATGGATTTCGTTGCCGATGAATCCCAACAGATGATCCGCGAGGCTGTTCGCGACTTCGCCGAGGGCGCGGTCCGTGCCTCAGCCGGCAAGTGGGACAGTCAGGCCGACCTGCCAGCGAGCGCGCTGAAAGAGCTGGGTAATCTCGGTCTGTTCGGCATGGCGGCGCCAGAGCGTCTGGGGGGCATCGAGCTGGACGCGCAGTCCGTCACGGCGGCCCTGGAAGAGCTGGGTGCGGCCGAGGCCGGGCTTGCGCAACTGGTTGTGCAGCATGGGCTTTGTCTGGACCACGTGGTGCGGGCCGGCGGGCAGGATGCGGCCGCCAAGCGGCTGGCGTCGGGCAAACAGCTGGGCTGTCACGCACACGGCGAGGACGTGGACAATCTGGACTCGGCCGAGGTGAAGACGCTGGCGACCCGCGACGGCGACGGCTGGCGGCTGACCGGCGAAAAGCCTGCGGTGGTGGGGGCTTCCCGAGCATCGCTGGCGGTCGTGACGGCGCAGGTCGCGGGCGAGGCCGGGCTGTCGGCGTTTCTGGTGCCGCTGGACCTGCCGGGTGTGTCTCGTCAGCCGGTGGCCGACATGATGGGACTGCGGACGGCGGGCGCCGCGACGATCCGCTTGCAGGACGTGCAGTTGGACGATTCCGCGCGGCTGGGTTCGGTGGGCGGTGCGGCGGCGGCGCTGGAGCCGGCGTTGGACGCGGCGCGGCTGGGTACGGCGGCGGTGGCTTTGGGTGTGGCACGTTCGGCCCTGCGCGAGGCGGGGCGCTATAGTCAGGAGCGTCACCAATTCAACAAGCCGATCAGCGCGTTTCAGCCGATCCAGTGGATGATCGCCGACGCTGCGGTCGAGCTCGAGACGGCCCGGCTGCTGGTGGGACGGGCCGCGTGGCAGGCGTCGCAGGGCAAGCCCTCACCGGCCGCGATTGCGATGGCCAAGACGCGGGCCTGCGACGTGGCGATGCGCATCGCCGACCGGGCGATTCAGGTGCTCGGCGGCTATGGCTTCACGACGGACTTTCCGGTCGAGCGGGCCTACCGCGACGCGGCCGTGCTGAAGCTGCTGCAAGGCTCGGGCGCGTGGCACCGGGTGCGGATTGCCCGAAGTCTCGCCCGCTGAGCGGCCCGCTCGACGCAACCTCCCAACTCCTCTGGTCTTTCCTTCGCCGTCGACGCTGGCCCGTCGGCCGTTTTGCCGTGTCGGCGGTTGCGACGCCGGACCGGTAACACGTTCATTCGGAAGGCAAGTGGGTCATGCGGCTTGACAGGCAGGGGCGGGAACGCCGACGATCAACCACATTATCGATGCATAAGGTAGACAACCGGAGCCCACGCGATGACCCTGACCCTGCACGAGATCGATGCCCTGATTCGCGAAGAGGAGGCGGAAGACCGCGACTTCGTTCACTTGACGTCGAACGAGACGCTGATGTCGCCGCTGGCCAGCCAGGTGCTGTCGTCGCCGCTGGGCAACCGCTATCTGCTTGAACACATCGACATGCGGCAGGACTCGCCCTCGCGGCTGAACGGTTTTCTGTTCAGGGGCTTGGATCGCGTCAACGCCATCGAGCGGTCGGCCATCGAGGTCTGTCGCCAGATGTTCGCGGCGGAGCAGGTCGAGCTGCGCTGCATCTCCGGTCTGCACGCAATGCAGACGACGCTGGTGTCGCTGACAGAGCCGGGCGACGTGGTCATGCGGTTTGGCGTGGCGGATGGCGGGCACTTTGCGACCGAGAACATCATCAAGCTGTTCGGGCGCAAGAGCACCACGTACGCGTTCGACCGCGAGCGGCTGACCATCGATCTGGACGCCACGGAGCAGATCTTCAAGCGCGACCGGCCCAAGCTGCTGTACCTGGACGCGATGAACTACCTGTTTCCGTTCCCGATTCGCCAGCTGCGCGAGATCGTCGGCGACACGCCCATCCTGTACGACGCAAGCCACACGCTGGGCCTGATCGCGGGCGGCCAGTTCCAGAACCCGCTGCTGGAAGGGGCCGACATCCTGCAGGCCAACACGCACAAGACGTTCTTCGGCCCGCAGAAAGGCATCATCCTGGCCCGCAACCGCGAGTTGCTCGAGCGGGTCAGTTACAGCCTGTCGCAGGGTCTGGTGTCCAGCCAGCACACCGCGTCGCTGCTGTCGCTGTGCATCGCCCTGCACGAGATGCAGCAGGTGGGGCCTGCCTTTGCCCGTCAGGTGATCGCCAACGCCCGCTATCTGGCTGCCCGCATGGCCGACGCCGGACTGCCGGTGCTGGCGCGCTCGGACGGCGAGCACACGGCCAACCACCACTTTTTCCTCGACATGACCGGACGAACCTCTGCCAGCCACGCGATGGAGCGGTTGTTGCGGGCCCACCTGTCGGTGCACCGCGGCGTGCCGTTTCGCAACGTCGATGGGCTGCGCATCGGGGTGCAGGAGATCACGCGGCGCGGCTACACCCACGCGGATCTCGACCGCATCGCCGAGTGGTTCGCCGCCATCGTGCTGGGGGGAACACCACCTGAGGAAATCGCCCCGCTGGTGATGGCCCTTGCCCGCAGCCGACGCGACATCCTGTTCACCGGCGACGCGCCCAGCGTGACCGCAGCCGCCGTTGCGTCGCCGGTCGCCACTGTCGCGACAAAAGACGCCGTCGCCGATGCCGGTGACCGCTGGGTCGACTTCGAGCGGCAGCCCGCGCCGTTCCAGATCGACGCCTCCAAGGTCCTGCAGATCCGCGAGTTGGGAGCCTTGGCGGGCGCGTTCCCCAACCAGACCGACGCCACCGGCAACCTGAGTGCGCGCGATGGCGACGACGTGCTGGTCACGACCAGCGGCTGCTACATCAAGCACCTGGAAGCCCACCACTTTGTTCGCCTGCTGAACTATCGCGACGGCGTGCTGCAGTACGCGGGCACCGGCGTGCCGTCGTCCGAGTCGCTGATGCACTTCCTGATCTACCAGACGACCGACGCTGGGGCGGTGGCGCACACCCACTACCTGCTGTCGAATCAGGAGGCAGAGGCGCTGGGAGTGGCGATTGTGCCGCCGCAGGAGTATGCCTCGGTCGAGCTGGCACGCCGGGTGGCAGAGGCCTGCCGGACGCACGCGATTGTCTACGTCCAAAAGCACGGTCTGATCTTCCACGCGCTGGACATCGATGCCTGTCGTCTTGCCGTTGCCGACTTTATCCAGCAGAGCCAGGGACTTCGCCATGCCGACTGAGCCGCGTTCGCTGCACGTTCGCACGCCCCTGTGGCGATCTCTGCCGATCTCGCGGGCGGCGGGCTGTCCGGTGTCGTTGAAGATGGAGGCGCTGCAGCCGGACGGGTCGTTCAAGATCCGCGGCATCGGTCGGCTGTGTGCGCAGGTGGTCGCCAACGGCACGCGGCATCTCGTGTCGGCTTCGGGCGGGAACGCGGGCATTTCGACCGCCAGCGCGGCGCGGGAACTGGGCGTGCGTGCGACGATCTTCGTGTTTGACGGGGTGCCGCCGACCGCGCTGGACCGCATTCGGGACCAAGGGGCTGAGGTCGTGCAGGCCGGTGCCACGTGGGCCGACGCCAACCGCGCGGCGATTCAGGCTGCGGAAGCGCCGGGCGCCTTCTACGTCCATCCCTTTGATCACCCTGAGATTTGGACCGGTCACTCCACGCTGGTCGACGAGCTCGTCGCGGACGGCGTGCGCCCGTCGCACATGGTGCTTGCGGTGGGCGGCGGCGGTTTGCTGGCCGGCGTGCTCGAGGGTCTGGACCGTCACGGGCTGCAGGACACGCAGATCATTGCCGTCGAGACCGAGGGGACCGCCTCGCTGCACGCGGCGCTGCAGGCGGGGCAGTTGGTGCGACTGGCCAAGATCTCGTCGGTTGCCAAGACGCTGGGTGCGGACCAGGTGGCGGCCGGAGCTTTCGAGCGCGCGCAGTCGCATCGGGTCGAGTCGATCGTCGTGACGGACGACCAAGCGCTGGCTGCCGTGCATCGATTCGCCTTGGACCATCGGGTGTTGGTGGAACCGGCGGCAGGTGCGGCGCTGGCGGTGGCCTACGAGTCGCTGGGGTCCATCGGTCAGGCGCAGCACGCGGTCATCGTCGTGTGTGGCGGCGCGGGCATCGCGTTGGCCCAGCATCCGTTCACCTATCGGTAGGCGCAGACAACAGGCATCGGGAATGCTGTCCGACGGAGGCCCAATGCTTCAGTTCGCATGGATCTGTTTGGGCGGCGCGGTGGGCACGGGGGCGCGCTACCTCGTCGGCCAGTGGGCGGTCAAGGCGCTAGGCGCCGGCCTGCCGTATGGCACCTTCATCGTCAACGTTTTGGGTTCGTTCCTGATCTCGCTGATCATGGGGCTCAGCCTCGAAGCGGGCGCGATCTCGACCCCCGTGCGTCTGTTTCTGGTGACCGGGGTGATGGGCGGCCTGACCACGTACTCGACGTTCAACTACGAGACGCTGAAGCTGTTTCAGGGCGGCGCTTGGGGTCTGGCTGCGGCCAACGTGCTGTTGACGGTGACGGCTTGTGCTGCGGCCGGCGTGCTGGGGCTGGTCGTCGCGTCGCGGCTGGTCGCGCTGGCTCGGTAGACGGGCGTTCAACCCAGGACTATCGCAAGAAACACCGTGGAGCTGCGCCCCTCCCCAGCGCTGCCGCGCGTTCCCCTCCCCATTCCGTAGTATTTTTGTCGCGTTCAGTGCATTCGATGGCGGAATGTGGATGGGGAACTCTCCCAACCGGTCGTGACACTCTGGGGTGCGACGTCCCAGCTCGGACGGTGCAAGCGAGGACATGGCAAGCGTGCCGGCGCGGCCCGGCCCCGGGGGTCTAACGACAGACAACCCGGAGCCCCATCCCTATTGCGCCAGCGAAAATACATTACGTTTCAATAGATCACGCAATGGGGAGGGGGCGCGCGGAAGCGAGGGGAGGGGCGCCAAGGTCGGATTGCCCGCTGCGGCCGAGACACGAGGGCATCCGCCCGCCTCTGCGCCGCCTGGCTTCTTGCGATAGCCCTGGCGTTCAACCGCTTTCCGGTGGGCAGACGCCGTCGGTTGTGCTATCTGGGCGCCGCGGTTGGCTGAGTTCACGGCCCGCCGGACGGCTGCACGGCGAGTTCCCCCCCTCGGGCCGTGCGGTTACTGCTTCCCACCCGATTGACATTGCTTATGCACCACGGCGCCTTTGGGCGCGCAACGGAGACTCGGGCATGATCTATTCCACCGAAGTCGAGCACATGTGCCGCGTGGCCAAGGGCGCCAACCACGGCCCCGCCCCAATCCCGCAAGAGGGAAAGTGGGTCCAGTCGCGCGAAATCAAGGACATCTCTGGCCTGACCCACGGCATCGGCTGGTGCGCTCCCCAACAGGGCGCGTGCAAGCTCACGCTGAACGTCAAGGAAGGCATCATCGAAGAGGCGCTGGTCGAGGTGATCGGTTGCTCTGGCATGACCCACTCGGCTGCCATGGCGGCGGAGATCCTGTCGGGCAAGACGATTCTCGAAGCGCTGAACACCGATCTGGTGTGCGACGCCATCAACACGGCGATGCGCGAGCTGTTCCTGCAGATCGTGTACGGCCGCACGCAGACGGCGTTTTCCGAGGGTGGCCTGCCGATCGGCGCCGGCCTGGAAGACCTGGGCAAGGGCCTGCGCAGCACCGTCGGCACCATGTACAGCACGGTGGCCAAGGGGCCGCGCTACCTGGAGATGGCCGAGGGCTTCGTGACCCGCTGCGCCCTCGACGAGAACGACGAGATCATCGGCTACGAGTTCGTCCACATCGGCAAGATGATGGAGTCCATCGCCAAGGGAGAAGAGCCCGCCGTCGCTCTGGCCAAGGCCAAGGGCAGCTACGGCCGCTTCGCCGAAGGCACCCGCATCATCAACCCCCGGCACCAGTAGGCGACGCAGGAGGACTCCATGGCACTGTTCGAAAGCTACGAGAGAAGAATCGACCAGATCAACGTCGTGCTGGCCCAGTACGGGATTCCGTCGCTCGAGGCGGCCCGCAAGATGAGCGAAGACAAGGGCGTCGACATCTACGCCGTCGTCAAAAGCATCCAGCCCATCTGCTTCGAGAACGCCTGCTGGGCCTACATTCTCGGCGGCGCGATTGCGTTGAAGAAGGGCCAGACCAAGGCCGTCGACATCGCCACGTCGCTGGGCGAGGGCATGCAGGCCTTCTGCATCGCCGGCTCGGTTGCGGATGACCGCAAGGTCGGCATCGGCCATGGCAACCTCGCGTCCATGCTGCTGAAGGAAGAGACCAAGTGCTTCGCCTTCATCGCCGGCCACGAGTCGTTCGCGGCGGCCGAGGGCGCCATCGGTCTGGCCCGCAGCGCCAACAAGGCCCGCAAGGACCCGCTGCGTGTGATCCTCAACGGCCTGGGCAAGGACGCGGCGCAGATCATCGCGCGCATCAACGGCTTCACCTACGTGCAGACCAAGTTCGACTACCTGTCGGGCAACCTCGAGGTCGTGCGCGAGATCCCGTATTCGAAGGGCGAAAAGGCCAAGGTTCGCTCGTACGGCTGCGACGACGTCCGCGAAGGCGTCGCCGTCAACCACTTCGAGGGCGTCGACGTCTCGATCACCGGCAACTCGACCAACCCGACGCGCTTTCAGCACCCCGTCGCGGGCACCTACAAGAAGGAATGCCTCGAGCAGGGCAAGAAGTACTTCTCGGTCGCGTCGGGCGGCGGCACCGGGCGCACGCTGCACCCCGACAACATGGCGGCCGGCCCCGCGTCGTACGGCATGACCGACACGATGGGCCGCATGCACTCCGACGCGCAGTTCGCCGGGTCGTCGTCCGTGCCCGCGCACGTCGAGATGATGGGATTCCTGGGTATGGGCAACAACCCCATGGTCGGCGCCAGCGTGGCCGTGGCCGTGGCGTTGGAGCAGGCACTGGCGTAAGGGTGTCAGGACTTGACACTTGACACCTTTCGGTCGCCACGCAACGCTCCGGCGCCATGCGCTACCCCAGAATCGACTTTCCAAACGCCCGCCACCACCTCATGAACCGCGGTTCGCGCCGGGAGAACATCTTCCCCGACGACGTCGCCCGCCGGCTCTTCCTCGACCTGTTGGCCCCGCTGTCCGAGCGCTTTGGCGTCGACGTCCACGCTTACGCCCTGATGCCGAATCACTACCACCTGCTCGTCACCTCGCGTCGAGGCCGACTCGACCGCGCCATGCGGTTCGTCAGTGCCGAATTCACCCGTCGCACCAACGAGCGCATGGGCTGGGATGGTCCGCTGTTCCGCGGTCGGTACAAGAACCGCCTGGTCGAGACGGACGACCACTGGCGCTACCTTTTGCTGTACCTCCACGCCAATCCCGTGAAGGCTGGACTCGCTACTGCCGACTGGACCAGCCACCAGACGTACCTTGGCACGCAACCCGCGCCGCCTTGGCTCGAGACGGCTTCGCTCACCCAAGGTTACGGATCGGTCGCGGCGTATGCCGAGTCCTGGCGGCAACACGTCGGGGGCACGCTCGCACCGCCTGCTGGCCTGGACCCCGACCGGCTGTGGACGCATCAGCACTCTGCCGGCACCGAGGCAATGCCCCACCAGGACGACCTTCTCGACGTCGCGCGGGCATTGGATCAGGTGGCCGAGGTGACCGGCACGCCGCGTGAGACACTCGTCGGGCCGTCTGGCCGTGGCGTGCGCGTGCCGGCGCGCTGGCTGGCGATGTGGTGGCTCAGTCGCAAGCGAGGCGTCGAACACGGGCGCATTCGCGCGGCTTTCGGCGTGGGCCACGACGCGGTCAGCCGGGACATTCGCCGGTTCGAGGCCAGGCGGCACACCGATGCCAGGTTTGCCGGATGGGTCGACGCGATGATGGCGGGGCCGGCGGAGGGCGATGGACTTCGGCCGGGGCATGACATGCCTGGTGTCGAGGCCTGACGCGGGGTTTGCCGAGGGCGGTGGATTCGGGCGGAAAGATGTCAAGTGTCAAGTCCTGACACCCATCGGCACGACGCCCGCCAGCGGAAGCGCAAGCAGCATCGAGGGGGGGAATTGCCTTGACAAATGACAGGCTTAGCTTGACGGAATATGCGGCGTTGGTCGAGCAGTCACCCATCCTGGTCTGGCGGGCCAACGCCGAAGCCCTTTGCGACTACTTCAACGAACGATGGCTCGCCTTCCGCGGGCGCACCATGGCGGAAGAGTACGGCAACGGCTGGGCCGAAGGGGTGCACCCAGACGACTTTGACCGCTGTTTGGACATCTACCTCACCCACTTTCGGAACCGCGCTACCTTTGAGATGGAGTACCGACTCCAGCGGTATGATGGCTCCTATCGTTGGATCTTCGACCGCGGCGTTCCCTACCACGATGCGGACGGTCACTTTGCCGGTTTCATCGGCAGTTGCATCGACGTCACCGAACGGGTGGATGCCCAGACAGCTCTGCGCACCAAGTTGGAAGAAGAGATCAAGGTCCTCAAGGGGATCATCTCGATCTGTTCGTACTGTCACAAGACCCGCAACGACGACGAAGTGTGGGAGCAACTGGAGCGGTATCTCTCGAACCACTCCGAGGTCTTGTTCTCCCACGGTGTCTGTCCGCAGTGTGCCGAAAAGCTGGATGAAGACGTCCGATTGTTCATTGGCGAGACGACGAACGAACCAAGCACGGCAGAGGCCTCGACAGACGAAACCTGACCGCGCGTGTTCACGGCGGCGCGGCCGGACCGAATTCTGGTGACGGGCGTTGTGAACCGCCGGCAAGGATCTCTCCAGCGACACCGTGCCAAGGGTCGCCTCGTGCGGCAGGCCCGACACCCGCCCTCGAACGAGTGCCCGTGTTGCTGAGCGACCAGTCCCCGGACGGCCGCAGCAGTCGGCGACAGCCTTCACTCCGCCAGCAAGTGGGCCCGGTCGCGCAGCGGCTGCGGGATCGCGCTTGCCGGCAGCCCACGCAGCCAAACCACGGCTTGCATCGCCACTTCCAGATCAGCTTCCAGCGTTTGACGGACCGCATCACGGGTCGGCACCTGGCCTTCGATTCGCCCGGGACCTGGGTCGGGAATGAAGCCGAGCAGGCCCGTCGGCAGGTGCCGAGCCGCCGTCCAGCGCAGCAGGGCGCCCAGACCGGGCAGGGTGTCGAGGGTCAGCACCACGTTGACGCCGGGCGTAACCCCGTGCGCGAGCAGGTTGTCGATGGCGGCAAGGACCTGCACCGCAGCGCCCGGAGCCCCGACGATGGCGTCATGCACGGCAGGGACCGTCGACTGCAGGGTCAGCGTGACGGTTTCCAGCCCGGGCAGCGCGCAGATGCGGGCCGCAAGGGCCGGATCCGCCAGCCGAGTGGACGGCCCCATGAACGACACACCCACGCCCGGTTGTGCCTCCAGCGCCGTCAGCATGGCCGTGAGCTCAGACGACTCGGCCCAGTCGTGCCCGACCAGCATCAGGGCGCTGGGGGCAGGGCGCCGGGCCAGCACGTCGAGCAGGGCCGCAAACCCCCCAGTGCCCACCAGGCCATGGCCCGCAGCCCGCTGCCACTCGACCCACCTGCCCAACACCTTGTGCCGCAGCCCGCGACGCAGGGCCGGTTGCTGACAGAATTGGCAGGCTTGGCGGCAGTTGCTCTCCAGATACAGGCGAAATTCGACCGCCTCGTCGTCCGGGATGCCCTCCAGCAGCCTCGCCACCCGCGCGGGGCGGCCTGCGGTCCGCTTCAAGAGCGACCGCTCCCCCCAAGTGACCGAGCGCCGCGGAGGTCTGGCCGTGGCCTTGGCCGTCGTCGCTTGGGGCAGCAGCGGCGCAAATTTCGCCTCGCGCGCACCCAGTTGCTCGAAGATCCCGAGATACCGCGCGACCGTTTCCGGGGCGACATCGCGCCCGCGGTAACTGTAGCCAAACGCCCGGCCGCGGGTCAGGGCGTCGGCGGCAGACCCAACGCCAATCTCAAGGATGTGGGGCGTGTGGGCGTCGTCGCGCACATGGACGAGCCAGCCCTGCGCGTGCGCGGTGATCTGGTCGAGACGCCAAGCCGCCGGCAGGCAGGCCGAGATGTGCCCGGACAACGTCTCGCTCGAGGGGAGGATGTTGTCGACGTCGCCCGGCATCGCGTCTCCCGTGGACTGATCGCGGCGGCCACCTTGTCGCATCGAGTTCGGGTTGGTCAAGCACGACGTGCGCGCACGCCGCAGCCTGTGCGGCATGGACGTGGGCTTCGACCTCCTGGTGCTGACGCCAGAGGACTGGCAAGGACTGAAGGCGTCGTCGAGCTGGTTCGATCGGCAAATCACGACCGAGGCGGTGAGGCTTGATGCAACTGCCTGATTCCGCCGCTGTGAACGCTTGGCGCGAACTCGCGAGGGCCGACTTGCGCGTGGCCCAGGTCGTCGCGGGGTGGAGCCGCCCGAGTGGCATCTGGTCTGTATTCTGAGTCAGCAAGCAGGCGAGAAGGCCCTGAAGGCGTTGCCATGTCGGCGCGTCGGACCGGACCCGTGCCAAAAGATGTCAAGTGTCAAGTCCTGACACCAGCCCCACGATCCGCCGCCGGATCTCGTCCCGCGTCGCGCGAAACGCATCCAACCGCTCGTCTGCCGTCCCCGCGACCGCCGCCGGGTCGGGCAGGCCCCAGTGCAGTCGCTCTGCCTTGCCCAAGAACAGCGGGCACTCCTCTTCGGCACACAGCGTGATCACGGTGTCGATCTGGTCGGCCGGGATGTCGTTGACGTGCTTCGAGAAGTGCTGCGTCGCGTCGATGCCCACCTCGGCCAGCACTTGCACGGCTTCTGGACGCACGCGCGTGGGGTGCGAGCCGGCCGACCAGACAGCGACGCCCGCCGGGGCCAGCGCGCGTCCGATGCCTTCTGCGATTTGGCTGCGGGCCGAGTTGGCCACGCACAGGAACAGGATGCCCTTCATGCAACCCCCTGGATTCTGAACGGGATCAGCGCGCCGCCGTCGGAACGGCCTCGTGACCGAACCACTTCTTGCGCAGCCACAGCGACACGTGGACCAGGCCGATCAGCGCCGGCACCTCGACCAGCGGACCGATGACCGCCGCCAACGCTGCGCCGTGGTGGAGGGTGAACGTGGCGACCGCGACAGCGATGGCGAGCTCGAAGTTGTTCGACGACGCAGTGAACGACAGCGTGGCCGACTGGGCATACGTCGCGCCGACCTTCTTCGACATCCAGAACGACACGAAGAACATCAGTACGAAATAGACCAGCAGCGGCACGGCGATACGCAGCACGTCCAGGGGCAACTGCACGATGGTTTCGCCCTTGAGCGAGAACATGACGACGATGGTGAAGAGCAGGGCGACGAGCGTCAGCGGGCTGATCTTCGGGATGAAGACCGCGTGGTACCAGTTCTTGCCCTTGAGCTTGATCAGGGTGAAACGCGTGACGATGCCGGCCAGGAACGGCACGCCCAGGTAGAGGAACGTGCTCTTGGCGATGTCGCCGATGGTGATGGCGACGTCGGTGCCCTTCACGCCGAACCAGATGGGCACCACGGTGATGAACACGTACGCGTATACCGAATAGAGCAGCACCTGAAATACCGAATTCAGCGCGACCAGCCCCGCGCAGTACTCCGTGTCGCCCTTGGCCAGCTCGTTCCACACGATGACCATGGCGATGCAGCGCGCCAGACCGATGAGGATCAGGCCGACCATGTACTCGTGGTTGGTGACCATCGCCGCTTCCGACGCCCCAAGCGCCAGCGGCAGGAAGTGCAGAAAGCCCACGGCCAGCGCGAACATCAGGATCGGCCCCACGATCCAGTTCTGCACCAGCGACAGGGCCAGCACCTGCTTGTTGCGGAACACGGCGCCCATCTCCTCGTACCGCACCTTGGCCAGCGGCGGGTACATCATCACGATCAATCCAATGGCGATGGGGATGTTGGTCGTGCCCACGTTGAATTGGTTGACGAACGGCACGACGCCCGGGAACAGGTAGCCGCCGCCCACGCCCACCGCCATCGCCAGGAAGATCCACAGCGTCAGGTAGCGGTCCAGAAACGACAGGCGTTGGACGATGCTGGCTTCGTTTGCGGGGGATTTCGGGGGCATGGGGGACCTCAGGGCATCGACACGGCCTGGCCGGGCGTTCAGGCTCACAGCAGAGCGACCAGCACGCGCAGCTGGGCGATGGTCGCCGGATTGACGCAGTACGAAACGCGGGGACCGTCGATCTCGCCGCGGATCAGCCCGGCTTCCTTCAGGCTCTTGAGGTGTTGCGAGACGGTAGACTGGGCCAGCGGCAGCTCGTCGACGATCTCGCCGCACACGCAGTCGTTGCGGCGTAGCAGCAGGCGCAGGATCGCCACCCGCGCCGGGTGACCCAGCGCCTTGGCCAGACGGGCGAGCGTTTCGTTGAAGCCGTCGTCGTCCAGCGGTGGTAGCTCGGGCGTCGTCGGGTGGGCGGGGCGGTTTGCTGTGGTGCAGGTGGGGGGGGGCGGGGCGTCGCAGGGCATGGCGGGCGGGTCTCCTTGGTCTATCGTCGATTTACGATTGACCTCAGCCCTCTGTCAACCCTGTCGAGACGTCTTTGCGCTTTCGCCTCATCGTTCAAGGGGCGTCGCGGCGACTCGTGAGCGAG
>CAYURO010000004.1:0-213500 GCA_964447285.1 uncultured Enterobacteriaceae bacterium
TCGGGTCCACGCCGCCCCGCGCCAGCGCGTCCTCCCGATAGTGCCGCTCGAGCGCCCGCATGAAGGCTCGCAGCACGGCATCGCGCAGGTCATGGTTCCAGGCGGACACATACCTGAGCTGGTAGGGCAACGTCAGCACGAACTGCCGCACCGGCACCTGCGGGAACACGTGGTCGACCAGATGCGCCCCTTCCTCGACCATGCGCTTGCCGCCGCAACTGCTGCAGATCCCGCGCTGCTTGCACGAGAACGCCACCGCGATCGACTCGCCGCACGCGTCGCACTTCGCGTGCACGAATCCATGCCGCAACAAGCCACATTCCAGGTACGCCGCCACCGCCCGGTCGATGAACGCGGGCAATCCCTGCCCGTCGCCCGCCTCGCGCAGCAGCGCCCGCACCGCCGGCAGCTCACCTTGGACGGCACGGTACACCACCGTCTCCTCAGGCGTACGACGGCGGTACGTGAACGCAGGACTCGGCATGCCCCGTTGATCGCTCGCAGGCAGCAAACGCCGCGCCCGACCGCAACCGAACGGGGCCGGCCGACCCCACCGCCCTCAGCCCGTCGTAGCCCCCACCGGCACTTGACGCACACGAAACACCCTGTCACCTTCGTCGCAGCGACTGCGAAGCACCCGCCCGAGAAGCGCTTCAATGGGACGACAACCTGCTGTTCAGACAAAGGAATCACGCCAAGTGTCCGACCTAATTGCCCCCGCACCCACCCCCGTCGCCACCCCCACCCCCACGACCGACCCCGCCCTAACCGCCGCCTTCGACGCCACGCTCGGTCACCTGCGCCACCTGAACCGCACCGCCTTCCTGACCTACGCCCTCGAAGTCGGCCGCTACCTGATCGCCACCTGGTTCGACGACGACCTGAAGGCCTACCGCGACCGCCGCTCGCCCCATCACGGCGCGTTCGAGTCCCTGCTCCGCGAACGCCGCGAGGCCCTGGCCGACCTGAACCTATCCCCCTACACCCTGCGCAACTACATGCTCGCCAATGCCGTCTGGCGCGAACTGCCCGAAAGCGTCCGAACCCGCCTGGACCTCACGCACCTGCACCTGCTCGCGACCATCCCGGACTCGATCACCCGCGCCCGTCTGGCCCACGAGGCCGCCGAGCAGCGGTGGCCCACGCGCGAGCTCGACCGCGCCATCGAGGCCGAGCGCGCGCCACCGCCCGGCAGCCCGCCGCGCGGTCGCCCCAAGCTGCCGCCCCCAGTCAAGGCGTGGCGCCGGGTTGTGACCGCCGCGCGCGACGCCCAGGACCTGCACGCAGGACTGGGTCAACTGACGCCCGCGCAACGGACCGCGCTGCGCGGCGAACTGACGGCCGCGCTCTCGCAACTGCAAGGCGCGCTGGCAGCGCTTGAGGCGTGACCCCAACCGCCCCCCCCGCACCTAGACAGCCGCAACCCCGCACGGGTAGAAGTGGGGCCGCGTCCGGTACCCCGCCGCCCCCCCCCCGCGCCCATCAGGAGTCGACCATGGCCACCCTTACCATCCCGGTCACCCCCTTTCCCGGCCAGAAACCCGGCACGAGCGGCCTGCGCAAGCAGGTCCCGGTCTTCCAGCAGCCGCACTACCTGGAAGCGTTCGTGCAATCGGTGTTCGACAGCCTGGCAGACTTTCAAGGCCAGACGCTGGTGCTGGGCGGCGACGGTCGCTTTCTGAACCTGCAGGCGTGCCAGACGATCGTCAAGATGGCCGCAGCCAACGGCTTTGGCCGCGTCGTCGTCGGTCGCGGCGGCCTGTTGTCGACCCCCGCGGCGTCGTGCGTCATCCGCAAGCGCAAGGCCTTCGGCGGCCTGATCCTGTCGGCCAGCCACAACCCCGGCGGCCCCGACGGCGACTTCGGCATCAAGTACAACATCGGCGCAGGCGGCCCCGCCCCGGAGAAGGTGACCGAGGCCATCTACGCCCACACCCAGCAGATTCGGCAGTACCGCATCAGCGACGCGGCCGACGTTCGCTTGGACGTGCTGGGCGAGGCGACGCTCGACGGCATGGCGGTCGAGGTGATCGATCCCGTCGCCGACTACGCCCTGCTGATGCAGACGCTGTTCGACTTCGACCGCATCCGCGCGCTGTTCGGCTCGGGCTTCCGGATGCAGTTCGACGCCATGCACGCCATCACCGGGCCGTACGCCCACACGATTCTCGAGGGCATCCTGGGCGCCCCCGTCGGCACCGTGCGCAACGGCACGCCCCTGCCCGACTTTGGCGGCGGCCACCCCGACCCCAACATGGTGCACGCCCACGAGCTGGTCCAGGCGCTGTACGCCCCCGACGGACCCGACTTCGGCGCGGCATCGGACGGCGACGGCGATCGCAACATGGTGATGGGCAAAGGCTTCTACGTCACGCCCAGCGACAGCCTGGCCGTGCTGGCCGCCAACGCCACGCTGGTGCCCGGGTACCGCAAGGGCCTGGTCGGCGTCGCCCGCTCGATGCCCACCAGCCAGGCCGTAGACCGCGTGGCCGAGCAGTTGGGGATCGCTTGCTACGAGACCCCGACGGGCTGGAAATTCTTCGGCAATCTGCTGGATGCGGGCATGGCCACCCTGTGCGGCGAAGAGAGCTTTGGCACCGGCTCGGACCACGTGCGCGAAAAGGACGGGCTGTGGGCGGTGCTGTTCTGGCTCGACGTGCTGGCGGCGCGCAAGGCGTCGGTGCGGACCATCGTCGAGCAGCACTGGCGGCAATACGGCCGCAACGTCTATGCCCGGCACGACTGGGAGGCGATCGACAGCGCCGTCGCCGAGAAGCTGGTGTCCGACCTGCGGGCCCGGCTGCCCGAGTTTGCGGGGCACCGGCTCGGCGGCCACGAGGTCGCGCACGCCGACGACTTTGCCTATACGGATCCCGTGGATGGCAGCGTCTCGACCCAGCAGGGCATCCGCATCCTGTTCGCCGACGGCTCGCGCATCGTCTATCGGCTGTCGGGCACCGGAACCGCGGGCGCGACCCTGCGCGTCTACCTCGAACGCTTCGAGCCGAACCCCGCGCGCCAGGGCGTGTCGGCCGACGATGCGCTGCGCGACCTGGCCGCCATCGCCGACGAGCTCGCGGGCATTCGCGCACGCACCGGCCGCACGGCTCCTGACGTCGTGACCTGACCGCGCCCGTGGGCCCGGCCAAACTCCCTGCACAAACGAATGCTTATCGTCGGTCGATCGCCTGCTGGGCGTCCGGCGTGCGCCCCAACCGCCGCTCCAGCCGCGGACTGCGGATCAAGTCCTGCCCCAGCCACTCGCCCAACGCGTGCTGACTGCCGGTCACGACGACGCCGGGCCCCTTGCCGACCTCTCGCCGCGCCTCGGCCAGACACTTGGCCGACGAACCCACCGCCACACCCGCCCCCGGCGCCACCGCGTCGATCACGTCGGACAGCAGGTCGGCCTCCAGCAGCGTTTCTCCCGACATGCGCGGCAGCCAGAACGTCGCGGCAATCGGCGCAAGGGCCCGCACCACCTCGGCCGGGTCGCGGTCCTTGCGCACCGCCAGCACGACCTGCCACGTCCGCCCGCGCTCGGCCAGCAACGCGGCCAACGCGCCTGTTCCTGCGGGGTTGTGGGCCGCGTCGAGCACCAGCAGCGGCCCCAGCTCGACCACCTCGGCGCGGCACGGCCAGTCCAGGTGCGCCAGCGCCGACACCACGTCCTCGACCGGCGGCAGCGTCCGCCCCTGTTCAGCCGCGAACCACTCGGCCACACCCTGCCATGCCCCGACCGCAAGCCCCGCGTTCTCCAGCTGGTGCGCGCCGGGCAGTCCGACCTCCAGCTCCAACGGCTCGGCCAGCGCAGGCCCCGACAGCACGCCGGCTGAGCGCCAGTCTGGCCCCCGCAGCGCAAACGGACCGACGACCAACTCGTGCGCCAGACCGACCAGCCGCGGCGAGCGACCATGCTTGCGCAATGCGGACTTGCACAGGCTCGGCTGAGCCGCGACCAGCATCCGACCGTCGCGGGCCACGCCGCACTTCTCAAACGCAATCTCGGCCAGCGTCCGCCCCAACACCGCCATGTGGTCGTGCGACAGGTGGGTGACCACGCTGACGATGGGCTCGCAGGCATTCACGGCGTCCAGACGCCCGCCGAGGCCGACTTCCATCACGGCCACGTCCAACTCGGCTCGGGCAAACAGGATCCACGCGGCAGCGGTCAGGGCTTCGAACGGGGTCGGGTCCAGCGCGGGCTGCCGTGCGCAAGCCACGCTCGTCTGCTCCAGGGCTGCGTCCAGCTCCTCTGCCGTCACGCAAGCCCCTGCGATCCAAACCCTTTCGCGCGTCTCCCGCAGGTGCGGCGACGTATAGTGCCCCACCCGCAGCCCCGACGCCTGCAACAGCGCCGTCAGCATCGACGAGGTGGACCCCTTGCCGTCCGTCCCCGCCACCACGACGTTGGGCTGCGCACGGTCAGGCCGGTCCAGGCGGTCCAGCAGGGTCTGCACCCGCTCGAGGCCCAGCTCCATGCCACGGCGCCCAAGCGATGCGAGCCACAAGTGGCCCGGGCCGCGGTGCGAGATGATCGCCTCGTTCATCGCAATGTCCTGAAGTTGCAGGTCACTGGGCACCAAGGCCCTGATCGATCAGCTGCTCGTGGCGAATCCGGGTGCGCTCGACGCTGTCCACGCCATGCAGATAGCCCTCGCCGGGGTCCAGCTCATCGGCCTTGCGGTAGTCGGCGACGGCGAGATCAAACTGGCGGCTGTACTCGTAAACGACGCCGCGGTTCCAGTAGACCTTGGCCAGCTCGTCGCGGTCCACCTTGGCATCGGTCAGCAAGCGAATCGCCTCAGTGTAGGCAGCAACGGCCTGATCGTACTGGGAATTCGCCATAAACTTCACGGCGTGCTCGCACACGTTCTCCGCCGGGTCCTCGCAGTCGTAGAAGGTCGCCGTCACCTGCACGCGCTGCGGCGACAGTACCTGGGCCATCTCGTCGACCACCTGTGCCCGCAGCTTCTGCAGCGTGGCGTGGGCTTCTTTCGGCAGGGGTGGTCGGTCGCGCTGTTCGTCGGTCTTGCCGGTCTTTTCCGCTACGTGATGGCGCAGATACAGGACCTGTCCCTGCGCCGTCGTCACCCGCAGCAGGACGACCACCCGCGCGTGCCAATCAAACCACTTCATCGGACAGTCCCGCTCAACCGATTGCTTGACCTTCACGCCGTTCTGCTCGACCTCGACGTCCTCCTGACACTTCTGTGCGCGCGTGCCCTCGACCAGTCGCACCGAGTAGTCGTCGACCTGCCCCGTGGCCACCAGACCGCCGCCGAACTCGCGAAGGGTGACAACCCCGCCCACCGACTGCAGGATCCTTTGCTGCAGCTCAAGCCGCATCTGCCCCGCGACCTCGACGTAGTCCGGGTGCATCGCCTGGAAGCCGGCCAGGCTGACCGAGCCGCCGTACGGTCGGGCGTTCAGCAGGGCGGGCTGCACGACCACCATCTGCACCGAGCTGGTGCCGCAAGCGGCGAGCACAAGTCCGCTCAAGATCAGGGCAAAGTGGGTCAGGGGGTGACGCATGGAATACCTCGGAGCCTCTCGGTGGAAAGCGTCGGTGGTCGGCTGCAAGCGCGACTCTTCTTCCCCAACGCGCCGCGACGCCAGTCATTCGCCGACGGCGGACGGGCCGGTCGCATCGTTCCTTGGCCGCCGCGGGGGGTCAAGGGGCAAGGCACTCGCGCGGGCGTTCTCCCCTTGCACACGGGGGTCTGGGCCTCTACGCTGCCCGGCGGCGGCGCTGCGGATCCCCCCGGCGCGTGCGAAACCGAGGTCGCCAGATGAATCAGCCTTTCGATTGCGCGGAGTTCGCCGATGCCATCCGCGCCGCGCTGACCCAGACCCTGACGGGTGTCGACGTGGCGGAGGAGCCAGGGGACGACGCCTCCGCGCTGACTTTCGTGCACCCTGTTCACGAAGCGACCGTCGTGTTGCTGGTCGAGGCGGCGGACAACGAAACTTCGGTGCCCACGCTGTTGGTGTCGATCGTCATCGGCGACTGGCTGGAAGCGCAGGAGAAGGAGGGCGGCGCGCAGCTGTTCGCCCTGAATCCCCGACTGATGACCTGCGCGGTGGGCCTGATGCCCTTGAACGACGATGAGATCGCGGTCGTGCTGTGTCGGCGCGCTCCCGCTGCGGCCATCGCTGCAGACGAGGTGCTGGGCGTGATCGACGACATGATCTGGGACTACGCCAACTGTGCCGGCTGGCTGGAAGGCGCCTCCGACCCCGCCATCGCAGGCGGCCGATCGCGGCTGATCTCGAGCTTGGACGAGGTCTGAACCCATGCCCCAGCGCCTGACACTTGCACTGCCGCTGCTGCTGTGGCTCACCGGCTGCACCTTGGGTCTGCAGCAGTCGATGCTGGTGCCGCCGGTGCAAGGGACGTGGCACTTCTCAGGCGTCGATCTCACGGCCGGCACAGAGTCCGACACGGGTCAGCCCCTCGCCTTCGATGTGCAAATGCCGGGCGATTCAGGGCGGATCGACAGCGTGCGAACCACGACGCAGCTGATGCTGGGTCTGGATGTGCCGTTTGCCCGTGCGTCGGTGGCCGTGGCGGTGGACGACGACCCGAACCTCGACCTGATCGAGATGAACCTGCTGTACAAGCACGAGCTTTTTGGCGACGACCCGACCTGGCAGTGGATGGGCGGCCTGACGCTTGCGATCCTCGAGTCCCGCGTCGAGACGAGCCAATCGCTGGTGCTGACAGACCCGATCACGGTCGACGGCATGGTGATCCGGAACGGCGATGTCGTTCGCTATCAAGCGGCAGACATGCGCACCGGCTTCTACGCCACCTTTGGCGTCGAGCGGGAGCTGGCGGACTGGCTGCACCTTTACATCCAACTCAACGCGCTGCTGGGCGAAGGCGCCGACCGCGGCGAGGACCTGACGCTGACGACCCACGACGACTCGGGCAACGAGGACCAGACGCTGCACCTGCTGACCGACAGTCGCTTTCAGGTCAACGCCCGCGAGTCGGGGTCGATGAGCTCGACGATCGAGATGCCCGCCTTCACGGCTTTGGTCGGCATCTCCGTCACCTGGCCATCGTTCAGTTCGTTGAAACGCCGCGCGCCTGACGTGAACTACCGCAACACGAGTCCCTATTCGGACACGCCACCGCCCTACCCCGCGCCACAGCCCTACCCAACTCCACAGCCCTACCCAGCTCCACAGACGCGCTAGGCCCAGAAAACTCTGCAAATTTCAGCGTATTCAAGGGTTCGCAGGGGTCTCGACGCACTCGCCGTCCTTGGCCGTACACTTGTTCACCTGCTGACAGTCGGAGGACCCGGCGCAGTCTGTGTCGGATGCCGCGATGCACGAGGGGTTCAGCGAGCCCAGGTCCTTGGCGGTACACAACCCGAAGTACACGCATCCCTTGGACTTCTGGCAGTCCGCGTCCTTGCCCACCAGGCACCAGCCGTTGTCCGCCGTGCACGCGCCCTTGACGTCGCAGGCGGTCGAGGGCGCGCAGTCGGCGTCCGACATGACCTTGCACTCGCCCGCGTCCAGCGTGCAGCGGCCCCACTCGAAGCACGCGTCGGACATTTTGCACTCCTTCGGGTCATCGGCCACACACTCGACGCCGTCGTACCCGCACTGGCCCTGCTCGGCGCACCCGGGCGAGGCCGCGCAGTCTTCCGCTGAACCGACAACGCACGCACCGGATTTCGCCTTGCAGCGCGCCCACATGCGGCAGCCCTCCGACAGCGAACAGTCCTCGTCGCTGGCGGCGATGCACTTCATGCCGTCCTCAGTACAACGCCCATCCTTGCGGCAGACGACCATCGGCTCGCACGCGCCGGGTGCCAGCGCATCCGGCGGCACGTCGACCTTCACGTCGGGCGTGGTCGCCGTGTCGCCCAGGATGTCCAGAACCACGTCGCCAAAGCGTGAGGTCGTGTCGTCTCCTGTGTCCGCCCCGCTGGGGGTGCTGGCCCCCCCGCCCGAACACGCCGCCAACAACGCCAACCCGCCCAACAAGCCTGCGACCCTCGTCATCCCGCACCTCTTCCGACCGTTGCCGGTCACCGGGAGTATCGCCCCGCTGCGATGTCTTGGCCAACCGTCGGGTTGTCGCGCCGGTCATTCGGGCTACACTCGACACCTCGCAGATCAAGTGGTCATCTCGCACCCCAAGTGAATCCGCCCTGTCCCGCTTTCGTACTGTCAGGTGGAACCCGCCGGTCGTCGACCGCACTGCCACCCGAGGCCCGCACATGCAAGCTGCCCTTCGCCCCCTTCGCTTCGCCCCCCTCGCCGCCGCGCTGTTTTGCGCCGCCATCACGCTGGTGGCCGCTGCTCGTCCTGCGCAAGCTGGCGTCACGGCTCAGCCTTTCCACTGGTCCAAGGCCGCGTTTCGCGACAACGGCCAAGCGGTCGAGAGCCTGACGATCCGCGCCAAGTCCGGCGGTCTCGACACCTTCATCCGCTTCGCCATGGCCAACGCTGGGTTCAAGGACGGCGAGCTGACCATCTCGTTCCGTCAGGAAACCGCGAACGGCACCATCTATGCCAAGGAAACGTTTGACGAAGACGACTACACCGTGTTCGCCGACCACTTGGGACTGAAGGCCGGCAAGCATTTGTTCGAGCTCAAGGGCGGCCAGTTGGTCGGCACGTTCGACTTCGGCACCACCAAGGCCAGCGTGACGATGACCACCTCGGCCGGGTCGCTGGCGTTGATGAACCGTGGCGGTCCCGGCTACATCTCTCGCGCCCTGCTGGTCCCGATTGGCCGGGTCACCGTTCAGGCGCAGGACGCCACCCGCAACGCCACCGTCACCGCGACCGGCTTCTGCGTACACGAGGCCTCGACGGCGACGGCCCACCAAGTCTTCGACCGTTCCGTGCAGCTGCACTCGCTGATCGGCGGCAACTACATGATCGTCGACTACATTGTTACGCCCGCCTCGCGCGGGGGAAAGCCGTTCGGGTTCGTGGTGGTCAGTGGCAAGGGCAAGACGTTTGTCGGCGAGGTGGCGTCGGAGACCCGTGAGAACGAAAAGGTAGACTCGGCCATCGACTACCAGGTGCCGTACACGGTCTCGGTGCTGGCCAAGCGCGGCGAGGGGCGCGCGGCGGTGCGGCTGACGGCGGAGAAGCAAGTCCTGCGCGAAGACGACTTGGCCGACCTGAACTTCTTGGCCCGCAAGGCTGTGGGCGCACTGATGCACCCGGTGACCTACACGCTGAAGGCCCGCGCGGACGCTGAGGTGCAGACGTTGCCCACCGAGCCCGCCGTGGCGCTGACCGCAAACGTGCGCTTCAAGTACTCGCAGGTCCGCTAGATGTCGATGCTTTCGCGGCTGACGACGCGAGTCCCCGATGCCCTGTTCCACCGCGAGGATCGGCCCGCCCCCGACGCTGCGAGCTTCATGCTGCAGTGGCTCGGCACCGCTGGCTTCCGGCTTCAGTACAAAGGGTTCCACTTCTGGCTGGACCCGCACTTGAGCCGCCACCGCCCCGCCGAGCTGGCGACCGGACGCGTGTCGCCCGACCTGCAGCGCATCCTCGCAGAGGTGGACCTCGCGCACGCCGTCGCTGTGGGGCACAGCCACTACGACCACGCCATCGACACGCCCGCCATTGCCCGGCTGCACGGCGCCCAAGTCTATGGTTCGCGCGACACGCTGCAGATCTGCCGCGGCCAGGGGGTACCCGAGCGCCAGTTGCACGAGCTGCGCGGTTGGGGAGAAACCTTCGACGTCGGTCCCTTCACCCTGCGCGCAGTGCGGTCGGAGCACAGTCCGCTCGCCCTCGGTCACGTTCCCTATCCAGGCAGGATCACAGAGCCTTTCGACGTGCCAGCGCCTCTGTCCGCCTATCGCGTAGGCGAGGTGTTCGGCCTGCACCTGCAAGCTCCGGGAACCAGTGTGTGCCACGTGGGCAGTGCCGCCTTGATCGACGCGGAGCTGCGAGGACTGCAGGCAGACGTGGTCCTGTGCTGCACCATCGGCCGGCACGCCACGCCGCGGTTCGTGCACCGCGTGATCGACGCACTTCGCCCCAAGCTGCTGATCCCGTGCCACTGGGACCAGTTCTGGCGGCCGATTCAGGCCCCGGCGCGACAGATTCCCGGCAACGATCTCGAGGGTTTTCTGGCCGACGTGGCCCGCCACCCACAGGCACCGCAGGTTCAGGTGCTGCCGCTGCGGGGCTGGACGACCCTTTCCTGACGACGGAGTGCCCGATGCCCGAGTTTCCCCCCGCGATCGTCATCGACGGCAAGGCGACCGCCGCCGCGATCCGCAGCGAGATCGCCGCGGAAGTCGAGGTCTTGCGTCGCGCTGGCGTCGTCCCCGGCTTGGCCGTGGTCCGTGTCGGTGCGGACACCGCGTCGGCCATCTACGTCCGCAACAAGATCAAGGCGTGTGCAGAGGTCGGCATCGCGTCGATCGAGCGCGAGCTGCCGGAAACCACCTCGACCGACGAGCTGCTGCAGCTGCTGGACGACTGGAACGCCCGCGACGATCTGGACGGCATCTTGGTGCAGACGCCCCTGCCACGCTCCGTGGACGCCCAACGCGTACTGCAGCAAGTGGCGCCGGAAAAGGACGTGGACGGCTTCGGCTTCGACAACTTGGGGCGATTGGTGGCCGGGCAACCGCGGCTGATCGCGTGCACCCCTGCGGCCGTGCTGGAGCTGTTGCTGCGTCACGGTCAGCGCCACGGCTGGTCGCTTTCAGGCAAGCACGCAGTGGTGGTCGGGCGGTCGGTGACGGTGGGCAAGCCCATGGCGCTGCTGCTGCTTTCGCAGGACTGCACGGTCACCGTTTGCCATAGCCGCACGGTGGGACTGGCCGATCTGGTGCGGCAGGCAGACCTGGTGGTCGCGGCCGTGGGCTCGCCGCACCTGGTCAAGGGCGACTGGATCAAGCCCGGCGCGGTGGTGATCGATGTCGGCATCCACCGGGGACCGGACGGCAAGCTGACGGGCGATGTGGAGTTCGACGTCGCGGTCACCCGCGCTTCGGCGATCACGCCGGTCCCAGGCGGCGTGGGACCCATGACGATCGCCCTGCTTTTGCGCAACACCCTGACTGCCTGCCGCGCCCGCCGCGGGCCCACGCCTTGACTTTGCCCCCCGAAACGAGGACACCGCGAACCTCGCCTTCAAGGCGCACGCTGTCGAATCCGCTCCCCCCGATCTGGCCCAGCCGGCCAGGCCCCCAGCCCCCCCTGGAGGGACCCATGTCCACCGATTCCACCGCCCTGCCGAAGCGCACTCCCCTCTACGACGCCCACGTGGCCGCGGGAGGCCAGATGGTGCCGTTCGCTGGCTGGGAAATGCCCGTCCAGTACGCCAACCGCGGGTTGGTCGCCGAGCACGAGGCCACGCGCAACACCTGCGGCCTGTTCGACGTCAGCCACATGGGCGAGATCTTGGTGGAGGGCCCGGGCGCCGTCGACGAGGTCAACCACCTCGTCACCAACGACGCGTCGAAGCTGATCGACGGCGGCGCGATGTACGCCCTGCTGCTGCAGCCGGACGGCAACGCGGTCGACGACCTGTACGTGTATCGTCTGGCCCCCGAGCTGTTCCTGCTGGTCGTCAACGCTTCGAACGTCGACAAGGATTTCGCGCACATGCAGGCGATGGCGCTGAAGCCTGAGCGACTGCGCAATCGGTCGGACGACTTCGCGCAGATCGCGCTGCAGGGACCCAAGGCATCGGAGATCCTGGCCAAGGTCGCCCCCGGTGAGGCGATCGGCCTACCCCGCAACTTCATCCGCGTCCACTCGTTCCGTGGCGCCGACGTGCTGGCCGCCACCACGGGCTACACGGGTGAGGCGGGCTTTGAGCTCTACACGCCCCCCGAGATCGCCGTCGACCTGTGGAACGCCCTGATGGAAGCCGGTGAATCCTTTGGCCTGTCGCCCGTCGGTCTGGGTGCCCGCGATACGCTGCGGCTCGAGATGGGCTATCCGCTCTACGGTCACGAGCTGGATGACCAGACCAATCCGCTGGAAGCCCGCCTGGGTTGGGCCGTCAAGCTGGCCAAGGGCCCCTTCGTGGGCAGCGAGGCCCTGCAGCAGGTCAAGTTCGAGGGTCCCCGCAAGAAGCTGGTCGGCCTGAAGATGATCGACCGCGGCGTCCCCCGCGCCGACTACCCCGTGCTGTTCGACGGCGAGGTGGTGGGCAAGGTCACCAGCGGCACCCACTCACCGACCCTGAAGGAGGGCGTGGCCCTCGCGTACGTTCCCAGCCTGCTCGCCACCGACGGCCGCATCTTCGAGATCGGCATGCGCGGCGGCAATCGCAAGGCCCAGGTCTGCAGCTATCCCTTCGTGCGCCACACCAGCGCGGGCTAGGTCCCGTCGCACCGCCAAGGCGCTTCCCCCGCACCCTGAAAGGAGAGGATCATGAGCATTCCCGCCAACCTGCTCTACACCCAAGACCACGAGTGGGCCCGCATTGAAGCCGACGGCACCGTAACCATCGGCATCACCGACTTCGCGCAAAACTCGCTGGGTGGCATCGTCTACGTCGAGCTGCCCGCGGAAGGCGACACCGTCAGCGCCGGCCAGAGCATCGGCCAGATCGAGTCGACCAAGTCCGTATCTGAGCTTTACGCGCCCATCAGCGGCGAAGTGGTCGAGACGAATTCTGAGCTGGACTCTCAGCCCGACCTGCTGAACGCCGAGCCCTACCAGAAGGGTTGGATGGTTCGCATGCAGCCGAGCAACAAGTCCGAGCTCGACGCCCTGCTGACCGCCGCCGCGTACGAAACGCATGTGGCCGAGTCCGCCGAGCACTAAGCCTGCGCACAATCCCCTGACTTTCCTGCAGGTTCGCCCGCAACTGACGGGTGTGCAGTTGCGTTTGTTTGCGTCGATGCCGCACCTGGCACACGGCGGCGTCGCGCGGCACCGCGCGTCGCAGTCGGGCGGAACTCCGCGGCAGGGCTATCGCAAGACACACCGCCGACCTGCGCCCCTCCCCGGCGCTGCCGCGCCTTCCCCTCCACATTCCGTAGTATTTTTGCGGCGTTCAGTGCTTTCGGTGGCGGAATGTGGAGGGGAACTCGCCCGACCGGTCGTGTCACTTTGGGGTGCGGCGTCCTTGCCTTGACGGTGCAAACGAGGGCGTCGCAAACGTGCCGGCCCGAACCAGGTGCTGACGACGGCAAACCGAGAGCCCCATCCCTATTGCGCCAACGAAATTGCCCAACGCCCCGAAAGATCACGCAATGGGGAGGGGGCGCGCGGAAGCGGGGGGAGGGGCGCCAGGGACCGGTCGCTCACACCATCCGAGTCGCCTTCGCCCACCAGGCCGGCCAGTTCGACACGGGCGCGTCCGCCCGCCTCTGCGCCCTGTGGCTTCCTGCGATTGCCGTGACCCCCGCGGGCGTCGCCACACGCAAACTACCGCGCGCGCATCCAATTCTTGGTCGGAAAGCCGCGGTTGGCGGGTGGCGGCTGCGTCGACAGCACGTACGAGGCGCGGCGGTTGCGGATCTCGTCGGTCCCATCGGGCGTCGGCACCTTCAGCACGCCCTCGCCGAACCCCTGGAAGTGAATCGGGACGTTCAAGCCCTTCTTCGCGAACCACTGGGCGATCGAGTTGGCACGCTTCTTCGACAGCTCGATGTTGTCCGCCGGCTGGCCCACCGTGTCCGTATAACCGCCGATGTACAGCTCGATCGGCACCGCGCCCGCCACCTTGCGCAATTCACCCATGATCTCGCCCAGCGGGGCGATCAGCTTGCCCTCCTCGGACGGCAGGATGTCCCACTTGTTCGTCTCGAACACCACGTCATCGTGCGGGATGTCGACGAACGTGACCGACTCGAGACCGTTGAAGAACTCGGCGGGCTCGAACGCCTGCAGCATGAAGCGCGCCATCACTTCGTCGGGCTGCTGCTTCCACTCGACCGTCAGCGGCGTGCCTGGGGGGGCGCTTTGGAACTCCTTGACCACGGTCGCGATCGGGCTGCCGTTGTCGCCGATGATGTCGAGCTCGATCTTCCACGCCGGTTCGGACAGCCGCACGGTGATGCGGTGGTTCTCGGTGTCCACGTCCTCGGGCTTGATGTCGATGCGCGGCGGTTGGCCGACCTTGACCTCGAATTCGGCGGGAAAGGGGCCGAACGACTCGCGCCCGGACTTGCCGAACAGGTTGCATTTGTAGACAAACACGCCCTTTTCCTGCGGGATGACGATGCGCTTTTCGGCACCCGCGCGAATGGTGCCAGACCCGAGCAACACCTTCTTGCCGTCGGCGCGGGTGCAGTCGAACTTGGTGAAGGCCAGCGGGATGGTGGGCTGCAGGATGATCTCGGGCTTCTCCTTGCCGAACAGGGCCTTGGTCTTGACGCCAAAGCCCAGGTCATCTGCGGAGATCTGGGCGCGAGCGACGACGGGAGCCAGCGTCAGGGCAAGGACTGCGGCCAGGAAGAACAGGCGGGCGGAACGCATCGGAAACCTCCGGGGGAAAGCCGGGCAAAGCCTAGCACGTGATGCAAGACGCGGGGAGCGGGTTGGGGATTCGGTGTGGCTGAAGGCGGGCTCGCACCCGAACCTGACCGGCAGTGTCGGCAGGAGGACCGGCCACGGCCAGCGTCCACCCGCGCCAAACACAATAGGCACATCATTCCAATGGGTAATGGCTTGGGTTCGCGGCCGCCTGTGAAGCGCCCCTAGTCCCGCCGCGGCAACAGATGCAACTCGGCCCACTGCTTGTCGTCGACCACGTTCGGCGACTCGCTCATCAGGCACGTGGCCTTCTGCGTCTTGGGGAAGGCGATCACGTCGCGCAGCGAGTCAGAGCCGGTGATCAGCATCATCATCCGGTCCAGACCCAACGCGATGCCTCCGTGCGGGGGCGTGCCGTACTTCAAGGCGTCGAGGAAGAAGCCGAACTTCTCGCGCGCCTCCTCGTCCGACAACCCGATGAGCGAGAAGATCTTCTTCTGCACGTCGCTGCGATGGATGCGGATGCTGCCGCCGCCCAGCTCGACGCCGTTGACCACCAGGTCGTACGCCTGCGCCAGCACGCTGCCCGGGTCGGTGTCCAGCTTGTCCAGGTGGTCCAGCCGCGGGCTGGTAAAGGGGTGGTGCATCGCCACGAAGCGGTTCTCGGCCTCGTCGTGCTCGAACATCGGGAAGTCGGTGACCCAGGCAAAGGCCCACTTGGTCGGGTCGAGCAGCCCCAGGCGTTCGGCGGCCACCAGGCGCAGCCGCCCGAGAGAAGCGTTGACGACCGAAGCCTTGTCGGCCAGGAACAGCACCAGGCCGCCCTCTGCCGTGCCCAGCTTGGCTTCCACTTCCGCCCGCAGCTCGTCCGTCAGGCCCTTGGCCACGGGGCCGGACCACTCGCCGCCTGCACCGATGCGGGCCCACGCCACGCCCTTGGCGCCGTACGGAGCAGCCTCCTGCGGGAAGGTGCGGTCCAGGTCCTTGCGGGTAAACGCGTCGCCCTGCGGCAGGTACAGCGCCTTGACGATGCCCCCGCGCTCGAGCACGTCGGCGAACACGCGGAACTCGACGCGGCCGCGCAGGATCTCGGTCAGGTCGGCCAGCGGCAGGTCGAACCGCAGGTCGGGCTTGTCGCAGCCGTACTTGTCCATCGCCTCGGTGTACGTCAGGCGCGGCAGGGGCAGTTGCAGCTCGACCCCCAGCATCTCGCGCCACACGCGGGCCACGTAACCCTGCAAGATCTCGTAGATGTCTTCGGCGCACACGAAGCTCATCTCGAGGTCGATCTGGGTGAACTCGGGCTGCCGGTCGGCGCGCAGATCCTCGTCGCGGAAGCAGCGGCAGATCTGCATGTAGCGGTCCATGCCCGAGACCATCAGCAGCTGCTTGAACTGCTGGGGCGACTGCGGCAGCGCATAGAAGTTGCCGGGGTGGACGCGACTGGGCACCAGGTAGTCGCGCGCGCCTTCCGGTGTCGACTTCATCAGGATGGGGGTCTCGAGCTCGAGGAATTCGTGCTCGCCACAGAAGTACTGGCGCGTGATCTGCGTGGCCTTGGACCGCGCGACGAAGTTGCGGTTCAGCTCTGGGCGGCGCAGGTCCAGGTAACGGTACTTCAGGCGGGTGGTCTCGCCGGTGTCGATGCCGTCCTTGATCTCGAACGGCGGCGTCAGCGCCTCGGACAGGATCTCGATCTCATCGACCAAGATCTCGACCTCTCCCGTCGGGATCTTCGGATTGATATTGTCGCCGCGTGCAATGACCTCGCCCCGCGCGGCCAGCACCCACTCGGTGCGCGCCATGTTGGCGATCTTGTGGGCTTCCACCTGATGCGACGGCTCGAAGCGCAGCTGCACAAAGCCGGTACGGTCGCGCAAGTCGATGAAGATGACGCCGCCGTGGTCGCGGTACGACTGCACCCAACCGTAGACGACCACCTGCTGGCCGACCTGGCCGATGCGGTAGTTGCCGTTGCCCTGCGTGCGCTTGTGCTGACCGATGAAACCCATGGCTGATCCTGTGTGCTCGAGGTGCTGGAGAGCGAAGGGCGACATGGTAGGGCCCACGGTGGCGGGCGGCAAGACCGCATGGACCGCGCCACCCCGGCATCACAGGAGGGGAACGGCCAACTCTCGGGTCTGTCGATGCGCTTTCTATCGATCTACACATCCATCGTTTGCACACAAGATACACACTTCTGTTGTTTTTCTAGCGTTTTTTCACAAGACCCTTATAGCGTTTAACATGTAGACGAGCTGGTTCGGTCCGTCTACACTCCGCCCCGTCCAAGGCAAAACGGCACCGCGGGGTCGCGGCAGCTGACGGCCTTCGACCGGACCTGAGGCGTAGCGGCGAACGACCGCCCGCGTGCGATGGTTCATCAGGGGCACGGCGGCCGGGACCATGCCGGACGCTGTTGAAGGGGGGGGCATGAACGGGATCGAGCTCTTGGTCCGGCCTGTGGCCGTCGGACCCCGGAAACTGTCCGGCGCGAATCACCATCCAGGCGTCGTGAGAATGTGCTGCACCGCGCTGTGGCTGGCGTGTGCCGTCGGCCTGGTCGCCTGCCAGCCGCCCCCCAAGCCGGGGTCTTCGGCCGATGGACCGGCCGCCGCCTCAAGCAATCTGGGGGCATCTGCGTCGCTGAAAGACCTGATGAAGGCGCGCGGCCTGACCGAGGCCGACGTCGAGGGCGCGCTCAAGACCTACGTGCCCACCGGCAAACGCGACGACTACCTGATCTTCGCCTCGGGAGGGCATGGCGGTCAGGTGCTGGTGATGGGCGTGCCGTCGATGCGCCTGCTGAAGGTCATCGCCGTCTTCACACCAGAGCCCTGGCAGGGCTACGGCTATGGCGGCGAGTCGAACAAGGTCCTCGAGCAGGGCAGCCAGAACGGTCACAAGCTGACGTGGGCCGACGTGCACCACCCGAACTTGAGCGAAACAAAGGGGGACTACGACGGCAAATACCTGTTCGTGAATGACAAGTCGAACGGTCGCGTGGCGGTGGTCGATCTCGAAGACTTCACGACCAAGCAGATTGTCGCCAACCCGCTGGTCGGCAGTGACCATGGCGGCGCGTTCGTCGACCCGAACACGAACTACATCATCGAAACGAGCCAGTACCCCGTGCCGTTCGGCCGCAAGTACGCACCGATCAGCGAGTACAAGGAGAAGTATCGCGGACTTGCGATGTACTGGAAGTTCGACCGCGCCAAGGGCCGCATCGACGTCGCAAACTCATGGGCCATCGAACTGCCTCCGTACACGCAGGACCTGGCGGACGCCGGCAAGATCGGTTCGGACGGCTGGGCATTCGTCAACTCGTTCAACACCGAGATGGCGACCGGCGGCACGCTTGAGAAGCAGCCTCCCATCGAAGCCGGCGCGTCGCAGAACGACATGGACTACCTGCACATCATGAACTGGCGCAAGGCCGAGGAACTGGTCAAGGCGGGCAAGTACGAGGTCATTGAGGGCGTGAAGGTCCTGCGCATGAGCGTCGCCGCCGCAGAGGGCGTGCTGACGCTGGTCGGCGAGCCCAAGTCGCCCCACGGCTGCGACGTGACGCCGGACGGCAAGCAGATCGTGGTCGGCGGCAAGCTGGATACCCACGGGACGATCTTCAACTTCGCCAAGATCAAGGCGTTGATCGACCAGAAGAAGTTCGAGGGCAAGGACGCGTACGGCATCCCGATTCTCGCCTTCAAGGATGCGATCGACGGGCAGGTCGAGATCGGTCTCGGACCGCTGCACACCGTGTTTGACGACAAGGGTTTCGCCTACACCAGCGTGTTTCTGGAGTCCGTTGTTGCCAAGTGGGACCTGAAGACGATGAAGGTCGTCGAGAAGCTGCCGGTCCACTACAACATCGGCCACATCATGGCAGCCGAGGGCGACACGGTCAGTCCGGATGGCAAGTACGTCGTGGCCATGAACAAGATGGCGATCGACCGCTTCAACGACGTGGGACCTCTGTACCCGCAGAACTTCCAGTTGCTCGACACGACCGGCGACAAGATGCGACTGCTGGTGGACGCCCCCATTGGCATCGGCGAGCCCCACTATTCGCAGATGATCAAGGCAGACAAGCTGCATCCCATCAAGATCTACAAGCCGGGCACCAACATCTACACCGGAGAGAAAGATCCCCTGGCGGTCGAGTCGGGTCAGGAGCGCATCGAGCGCAAGGCGGACGGCGTCCACGTCTACATGACGGCGATCCGCAGCCACTTTACTCCAGACCGCATCGAGGTCGACGAGGGCGAGACGGTGCACTTGCACCTGACCTCATTGGAACAGGCCGAGGACCAGACTCACGGCTTCGCGCTGAACATGTACAACATCAACCTGAGCATGGAGCCGGGCAAGCACGAGAACGTGACGTTCGTGGCCGACTCAGCTGGCGTGTTCCCGATGTACTGCACGGAGTTCTGCTCAGCGCTCCACCTCGAAATGGCGGGGTACTTCCTCGTCAAGCCCAAGGCTGCCGCTGCGCCCCCGGTAGCTGTACCGGCCACCGCTCCCGGCGGACCCGGCGCGGCCGCTGCCCCGGTTGGACACAGATAGCACATGCGGGCTGCGGGGGAGTTCCCTGGGGGACCCGGCTCCCCCTGCAGCCACGCCTTCGTCTCCCCCGGTCGGCGCTTGTCGGCACAGGAACACCATGAAGATCGGATACATGACCCTTGTGTGGACGCTGTGCGCGGCGAGCCTCACAACCGCGTGCGGCAAGGCCCCAGGCAGCGACGCACCTGACCCCGCCGACGGCCCCGTCACCATCGTGGTGCCGGACAATCTGGACGACCTGGTCGCCGACGGTGACGCCAAGAAGGGCGAAGCGCTGTTTGCTACGAAGGGCTGCAGAGCCTGCCACAACCTGACCGCAGTCAAGCTGGTCGGTCCCGGTCTGGAAGGGGTCGGCAAGCGCCGGTCGGTTCGCTGGATGGCGCGGATGATGCTGAAGCCTGAGGTCATGGTGAAAGAGGACCCGCAGGCCAAGCTGCTGCTGGGCATCCACATGGTCGCGATGGCGAACCAGAACGTGGCGGTCGATACCGAGTTGCCGCACTTGCTTGCGTTCTTGAAGACACGGTGATTCGTCATGGCCACGCGCATCTACTCATCGCCCCGCACGCCCGAGTCTCGGCCGCCAACACGGCCGCACCTGTCGTGGCAGCGTCGGTTCGTCCTGCTGTTGTGCGGGCTGGCGGTCGGCCTCTGGGTCGCGGCCTTCTTCCAGCCCTGGTGGCAGTTGCACCTGTTCGCGCCGCAGTACCCCAACGGTCTGGTGCTCGACATCTCGCTGACCGGCCTGGGGCGCGACGTCCGCGAAATCAACATGCTGAATCACTATATCGGCATGAAGGGCCTGGACCAGGCGGCAGCTGTTGAGCGGCGCCTGGCGGTCTATGCCCTCGGTTTCGTGGCCTTGTCGTCGGTCGTGGCGGTATTGGTGCTGGGCAAGCGATGGAACTGGGCCGTGCTGCTGCCTGCCTTGGGCCTTCCCGTCGGCTTCGTGGGCGACAGCATGGCCTGGCTCTACCACTTCGGGCACAGTCTGGACCGCCACGCGCCGCTGAACATCCCGGCGTTCACCCCCGCGTTCTTCGGTTGGGGCCGAATCGGCCAGTTCAGCACCTACGCGATGCCGCTGGCGGGCTTCTGGCTAAGCCTGGCCGCCTTGGCCGCGATGCTGGCCGCTACGTTCTGGCGCTACCGCATCTGTCGAACCTGCCCGCTGACCAGCACCTGCAGCGGCACCTGTCCCAGCCACTTTGTCATCGCGCCGCCCCAACCGCCCGCGACGGCGCCCGGCAGGGAACAACAATGACCCTGCGCCCCCCCCTCTTGACCGTGTCGCTGCTGGGACTGTTGGCGGCATGCGCGGGCGAGACGTCTGCGGTGCGGCCCATCAAGGACCTGACGCGTCTGCCGATTTCAGGGTTGCTGCAAAACGGCCGGTTCGATGTGGGGCCCAAGCCTGCCAGGCGACCAGAAGGCTTCGTCGTCCCGCGAGACGAAGAACAGCTGCGCGAGTGGCTGGTTCGTTCCGACGGTCCGCCACGCATCTGGCTGCCAGAGCGAACTTGGCACGGCGACTGGACGATCGAGCGAACGGTCGAGCTGCGCGGTGCCGGTGCAGCCACCGTGCTTCAGGGCAGTGGCCGAGGCACGGTGGTCGAGCTGCACGGTCACCACAGCGTGGTCGCGAACTTGACGGTGCGGGGCGCCGGCAGCAGCCACTTGCACGAGGACTCGGCGGTCAAGGCGCGGGGACAGGGCCATCGGTTGGAGAGGCTGGACTTGGACGGCGTGCTGTTCGGCGCTGTGTTGAACGAGTGTCACGACTGCGTCGCAGAGCGGCTGCACGTACGCGGCATCCAGGGCGAGGCTGAGGCCAAGGGCGACGGCATCAAGCTCTGGGAATCTCACGGTTCCAGCGTTCGTCACTGCTTGGTCGAGAACGTACGCGATGTGGTGGTGTGGTACTCACGCAACGTCCTGATGGACGGCAACGTGGTGCGCGGAAGCCGTTACGGCACGCACTTCATGTACGCGCACGACGCCCGGATGCTGCGGTCGGCGCTGCTGGACAACGTGGTCGGCGTGTTCGTCATGTACAGCGAGCGGCTGCACGTCGAGGGCAACGTACTGGCCGGGGCTCGCGGTGCAGCAGGTGTAGGCCTGGGGTTCAAGGACAGCGACGACATCACGGTGACGGGCAACTGGCTGGTGGCGAACACGGTTGGCAGCTACTTGGACTCCAGTCCACGCGACCCCAAGCACCCGGTGCTGCTTGCCGACAACGTGCTGGCGCTGAATCAAGTTGCCCTGCGGTTTCACTCCCAACCGCACGGGGTAACCCTGCGCGACAACGACTTGGTGCAGAACGCTGAAGTTGCGCAGATCGATGGTGGCGGCGACGCGACTACAGTCGAGGTGAGCGGCAACTACTGGTCTGACTACGCGGGCTTCGATCTGGACGGCGACGGGGTGGGAGACGTGGCGCACGAGATCCGTCGGCTGTCGGCCGCGCTGACCGACGCCCATCCTGCTCTGCAAGTGCTGAGGGGCACGGCCGCCCTCGCCAGCCTGGACGTGATCGCCCAAGCGGTGCCTGTGCTGACATCCCAGCGCCTCTTGATCGACGCCAGCCCACGAATGCAAACGCACCACGCGATGCGGTGATCGGTGACAGGCGCGCCGGCGCCGCGGAGGAGGAACGTGCACCCTTTGGTCGACATCCAGCACGTCAGCAAGCGGTTCGGCGCGGTACAGGCGTTGACCGACGTGTCTGTGCAGTTGCGTGCTGGTGAGCGGGTGGCCTTCGTGGGCTCGAATGGATCGGGCAAGACTACGTTGATGCGCGCGATGTTGGGCCTGCTGGACATGCAAGGGCGGGCGACCGTCGGGGGCGTGGACGTGCGGAAGCGGCCGGATCTGGCCCTGCGCGACGTCGCCTACATCCCCCAAGTGGCGCCACCGCTGGACGCCCCGGTGCGCGAGCTGGTCCGGGCCTGCACCGGCCTGCGCGGAGGCAGTGACCGTCGTGTGGCCGAGTTGGCCGAGACTTTGGGCATCGACTACAGCAAGGTCGCGGGCGTGCGGCTGCGCGACTTGTCCGGCGGCACCAAGCAAAAGGTGCTGGCGGCGCTGGCCCTTGCGTCCGACAGCCCGATTCTGGTGTGCGATGAACCGACGGCCAACTTGGACGAGGCCGCACGCCGGGCCTTCTTCGCTCTGGTCGAGCGGCGCCCGTCCGACAGCGTGCTGGTGCTGTGCTCCCATCGCAGCGAAGAGGTCCGGCAGTTGGTCGACCGCGTGGTGGAGCTGCATGAGGGTCGGCTGGTACGAGATGCGCGTCTGGCCAGCGTTTTGGGCGACCGAGCGCTGAGCCGCGTGCAGATCCGAACACGTGTCCAGACCGACGCCCTGCGCGCGGATGAGCAACTGCGGCAGTGGGGCTTCGAAGCGGTGGGCGGGCGAACTTGGCGACGGGCGTGCACGCAGGCAGAGAAACTCGAAGTGACGGCGCTTGTGTTGACGTTGGGTGCCGAGGTCGAGGACCTGCAGGTGGTCGACGATGAGCGTTGGTGTGACGCGGCACCAGCGGGCGCGTGACCGTGGGAGGTTGAGAATGGTTCGCAAGATCATGAAGTTGGCGATACTGCTCGGGTTTGCGCTGGTGGGGTGTCGGCAGGACGTGCCGGCTCCTGAGCAGCCGGTGTGGAGCAAGCAGCCGTGCGACCACTGCGCGATGCTCCTGTCCGATCGCCTGCATGGTGCTCAAGAACTGACCGCGGACGGGAACCGCCTGTTCTTCGACGATCTCGGCTGTATGGTCGCTTGGGACGCCGAACACCCGCACGAGACCGGGTCACGCTGGGTGCGCCAGTTCGACCAGTCCCCCCTAGGTACCGGTTGGCTGCGGGCCGAGCAGGCGGCCTACGTCCGTGTACCGGGCACGCCAATGGCCTTTGGTTTCGCTGGGGTGGCCAATCCCGACGCCTTTCGTTCCTCCCAGCCACAAGTCCCGTGGTCGCAGGTAGTGGCGGCCGTGCACAAACGGCTGGGGGTGAAGTAGATGCTTCCTCGCTGGCGGCGGATTCTGGTGGTGGCACGCCTGGAAGGGGCGGACTCGCTGCGGTCACGGTGGCTGCAGTTCACGACGGCGATCTACGCGCTGGTCTTCGGTTCGTTCATTTGGCTTGGACTGCGCGAGTCGTCGGTGCTGGGCTTCACCGGCTTGTCGCGGGTCGTATTGCACATGGCCAACGCCGCGGTGCTGGCCGTTCCGCTGGTGGCACTCGTCGCGACCTGTCAAGCGGTGACGAAGGCAAGAGCATCCGGGCACTTGGAGCTGCTGTTGGTGGCGCCGTTGCGACGAAGCGACTGGTTCGCTGGTCTGGTGCTGGCGCGGGCGGCTGTGCTGGTCGCGCCCCTGGCAGCCATGCTTGCGGTGGCGGCACTGGCCGGCAGTCTGTTGGACCCGCTGGACCAGGCGCTGGTGCCGATGACGGTGCACGCGCTGCTGGTCTCCGTGACGCTGCTGTGGGCGTACCTGGGCATCGGCCTGTGGATTTCGTCGGTGGCGAAAACGCTTGAGCGCGCCGTGGTGCTGGCCCTGCTGGTTTGGCTGGCTTCGGCGGCGCTGCACGACTTTGCGCTGATCGGCCTGCTCCTTCAGTGGCGCATGCCGACTCCGGTGGTCTTCGGCCTGGCGGCACTGAACCCGGTAGAGGCTGCCCGCCTGGCGGTGCTGGCCGCCGTCGACCCAGACCTCTCGCTGCTTGGGCCGGTGGGATTCTGGATCGCGAATCAGTTGGGGCCGCAGTGGACGTACGGGCTTGGTCTGGGCTGGCCTGCGGTCGTCGGCACCGTCGCCGTGTTGCTGGCCGGGCGGCGAGTGGCGAAGCGAGACGCGGTGGCGTAGCACCGCCGACGTGAGGGTGGGGGAACGTGCCGTCCAGGGGGGCGACACTTGCGAAACGGGCTAGGGACAAGAGGTTCTCACCAGAGGGCCCCGGGGGAAGCAAGACGATGAACTGGAAGCGAATGGGATGTGTCGTGGCACTGATGGGCGTCGTGGCGTGCGGCAAGCAGGAGCCGCCTCCCGCAGCGACTGCCACAGAGTCGGCCAAGGTCGAGGCGCAAGCCGAGGAGGCTGCCGCGGTTGCGCCTGCCCCTGGCCCCGAGAGCCGCCCGGACTTCGGCAAAACGGTGGCAGGCATCGCGGCCGCCTCCAAGGACCACACGACGTTGGTGGCTGCGGTCAAGGCAGCCGACCTGCTGGGAGTGCTGGCAAGCCCTGGCGGCGCATACACCGTCTTCGCACCGACCAACGACGCCTTCGCCAAGCTGCCGGCGGGCACCGTCGAGGGCCTGCTGAAGCCGGAGAGCAAGTCGGCCCTGCAAGGGATCCTGAAGCACCATACGATGGTCCCGGTGCGCCAGATTGGCGAGTTCAAGGATGGCGAAGTGCTGCTGATGGCCGACGGAAGCAAGGTCACGGTCGCGGTCAAGGACGGCGTCGTCACGGTCGATGGCGCCAAGATCGTGGCCTCAGTGCCCGCCAGCAACGGCGTCGTGCACGTCGTCGACGGCGTGTTGGTGCCCAAGGCCCTGTAATCACTTGTGTCGCAGCGAGGATTCTTCTCGTTGCCCTCGCACCGCCACTTGCGCCTGCCTGCCGGCCCGAAGGACTGCAGGACCGCGGCGGTTGACTGGACTTCCCCTGCCTCTCCACCTACGCTGCCGCCTCAACGCCGACCGCATCCGGCCAGAGGACGCGACCCTTGCAGATTCAAGGCCTTCGCCACTTGACCACCGCCTCGGCCGCCGCGGGTTTGTGCGTCCTGCTGCTCGGCATCTCAGCCCCGGCCGCGCCCGCCGTCTGGCCACTGCCCCCGCCGCTTGCCCTCGACCGCTTCACGCTCGACAACGGCATGCGCGTCATCGTGCAGACCGACCCCTCGGCGCCTGTGGTCGCGCTGGGGCTGATGGTCGACGTGGGCGCCCGCGACGAAACGCCCGGTTTGTCCGGACTTGCCCACTTCTTCGAACACATGATGTTCCAGGGGTCGCGGCGGGTCGCCAAGATGGAGCACTTCACCGCGCTGGAGGCTGTGGGCGCGGACCTGAACGCGTCGACCTCGACCGACCGCACCTGGTACTACGAGGTGGTGCCCAAGCCCGCGCTGAAGCTGGCGTTGTGGCTCGAGTCCGACCGCTTTGCCGCCCTGCAGATCGACCCCGCCAACGTCGACAACCAGCGGGCGACGGTGCTGGAAGAGCGCAAGGAGCGCAACGATAACACGCCCTACGCCGCCTCGCAGGAGACGCTCGAGCGCCTGGCCTTTACCTCGTGGGCGCTGGGGCACCCCGTCATCGGCGAGCCGCAGGATCTCGAGCGCGCGCCCGTCGAGGCGTTCCAGCGGTTCTGGGAGCAGTGGTACACGCCCAACAACGTGATCTGCGTGCTGGCCGGCGACATCACCGTCGACGAGGCCAAGTCCCTGTTGGGCAAGACGTTGGGACGCCTGCCGAAGCGTGCGACGATCGAGCGGCCACCGCTGCCTGTGGACCTCGCCCCCACGGCGGTCTACCTGCCGTCCGCGACCACGCGCACGCATGTGCTGAGCGTCCACGAGGAAAAGCTGGGCAGGACCCCCGCCCTGCATCTGGGCTGGCGCGTGCCTGCGTTTCCCCAAGACGACGCGTTGGTGCTGGACCTGCTGGCTGAGGTGTTGGCGGGCAGTGACGCCAGTCGGCTGGAGAAGCGGCTGGTGCGCGAAAAACCCCTTGCAACACGCTACTATGCGACCACCCACGGACGGCGCGACCTGGACCTGTTCCAGATCTACATCGAGCTGGCAGACGCGAGGCCCAAGGCGCTGGCCGAGGTCCGGCAGCGGATTCGCAGGGAACTCGAGGATCTGGCGCTTCGTGGGCCGACCGCCGCTGAGCTCGACCGCGCCAAGGTGGCCTTCGAGACCGGCTATGTCTTCGCGTCGCTGGGCGTGGGACGGCGGGCAGAGCTGCTGGCGACCTTTGAGCTGACGACCGGCGACGCCCATGCGCTGGGTCAAGTGCTGCCACGCTACCGCTCGGTGTCGGCGGCCGACGTGCAGCGGGTCGCGCGTGACCTGCTGGACTGGGACCTTGGTGTGGAAGTGCAGGCGCTGCCTCAAGGTTTCCCGACGCCGCAAGGAGCCGTCGTGCCGCGCCTGGCACCGCCTCCGCCTTCGCCGGCTGCCCTGAAAGAGATCGCCGCCCGTGATCTGGCCACACGACGCGCCGCCGAGCATCGGCAGGCCCAAACGCCGCTTGGCGTGCCACCCGCCGAGATGCCGCGGCCGACGGTGCCCGATCTCGCCGACGCGACCTTCCCCACGCCGATCGTGCGACAGATCGCCGGTGTCCAGTTGGTCGTCGTCGAACGCCGCCAGGCCCCCGCCGTGTTCGTGCGTTGGGTGCTGCCTGGCGGGAAGACGAGAGAATTCTCTGGCAAGGACGGCAAGTTGCGGTGGCCCGAGGGCACACTCGAGTTGGCTACCGATCTGGCGCTGCAGGGCACACGCAGCCACCCGGGGACACGGTTCGCGGAGACATTGGGGGCCCACGGTGGCGCGATCTCCCTGACGCCGCTGGCCGACGCAGTGGTGGTGGACGGTCAGGTGTTGAGCCATCAGCTGACACCCTACCTTGGCCTGCTGCGCGAGGTACTGACGGAGCCGACGCTGACAGCCAAGGATCTCGCAAGCCTGAAGCGACGTTACCGCGCCTCGCTGGAGAATGACGAGGCTGACCCGGCCACCGTCGCGGACAAGCTGGCGCAGCGGCTGGTGTTCGGTGTCACGACGGCCAGCGTGCCGCACCCCTACGGTTCGTCGGGTCCGACGCTCGACTCACTGGCGGCCATCGGATCAGCACAAGTCCGCGCGGCGACACTGGATGCGTTGGCTCTGGGCGGCAGCACGCTGGTCATCGTGGGCGACGTCGACGCCGCGGATCTGGCCAGGCAACTGCAGCGCGTGTTCGGCAAGGCGCTCGATCGGACTGCACCTTTGCCAGCTGCACCACCGGCCCCGGTCGCCGAAGCCGCCGCGTGCCATGTGGTCGACGTTGCCGACGCGGGTCAGGCGGCGCTGGTGATCGCGTGGCCCGCGCCGCCGCGTCAGGTGCAGAATCGGGTGGACATCGGCGTGGCGAATCAGGTTCTGGGCGGGTCGGCCTCGTCACGACTGTTCCAAGAGCTGCGGGAGAAGCGCGGCCTGTCGTACGGCATCTACAGCAGCTGGTCGGGCCGTCGCCACGCGGGCGAGTGGTCGGTGACGGGCTCGGTGCGGCCGGACTCCGCAGGCGAGGCGTTGGCAGCGATTCGCGCAGAGGTGCGTCGGGCGCGCGAAGTCGCGGCGTCTCCGGACGAGGTGCTGGCGGCGCGGCGATACCTTGGGGGGCAATTTGCGTTTGCCCTTGCTGCGGGTGATGAAGTCGCGGATCGACTCGCCGCGATTCGGCTGTATGATCTGCCGCCAGACGCTTGGACCCGCCTGCCGGAAACGCTGCGAGCAGCGACGCCGGAGGGGGTGCAGGCGGCGACACGCGACCATCTGGGTCAGGGCCCGGAAACCGCAGTGATCGTCGGACCGATCAGCGAAATGGGCGCCGATCTGAATGCGGCGTGCCCCAAGGTTGTTCATCACGACACACGAGGACACGTTATCCCCGCCCCCAGTCGCCCCGCAGCGCCCCCCGTGCCGAAGCTGCCGCCCAGGAAGAACCCATGAATCGCAAACTTCTGATTCCCGCCAGTCTGCTGTGCTGCGTGGTGTGGCTGGCAACGGCGTTCGCTCAGGCCCCGTCCAGCGAGCCGCCTCCGTCTCGCTCGGCGCAGACCGGTGCCGTGCTGGCACTGCTGCAGGCGCCACACCCCAAGGTCGAGGCACGCCACCTGCAGCGCATCGGCCCCGACGTCAACACAATCCTTGTGGAATTCGCCACTTCGATGACGGCTGAGCCTCCGGTTCGCCTGCGCGCGATGGCGTGGCTGCAGCACTTCCCGACCCCGCAGACCCGCGCAGTGCTGCTCGATATCCTGCGCGCCCGCGAATCCCGGGTAACGGAGCAGCGGATTTGCCTGCGCGCGCTGTCTGCCGCGTTCGGCGTCGAGGTCTTGCCGGTCGTGCGCGAGCACCTGGAGAGTCGCAATCCGCTGGTACGCGAAGCCGCCGCTTTGGCCCTGGGCGACATTGACGACCTGCGGGTGCGCGAGATCTTGGTGGATCACGTAGACCGCGAAAAGGACGCCACCGTGCGCGACGCCGTGATGGCCAGCCTGCAGCGCATCAAGGACCGCGAGGCCAGTCGCGCCCGCCCCAACGCGGCCGCCCGCACGAACCGCGGTCGCTAACTTGCGAATCCACGGATTCTCTGTTGTCCTCTCTCCCCCTCCGGTTTGCAGCCGGTCCACCACGCTCAGGAGCCTGCCCCCATGACCTTTCGACTCGAAGGCACGATGACCGCGCTCGTCACCCCGATGCGGGACGACGCCGACCGCAGCCTGGACTTGCCGGCACTGGCGCGCCTGATCGAGCAGCAAATCGCAGGCGGCATCGAGGGTTTGGTCGCGTGCGGCACCACGGGTGAGGCGGTGACGCTGTCAGACGACGAGTACGCCCAAGTGGTCGGCGGCGTGGTCAAGCTGGCGCACGGTCGCGTTCCGGTCGTCGCCGGTGCCGGCTCGAACAGCACGGCAAAGACGATCGCCAACGCGCGCTTGGCCGAGTCGCTGGGCGTCGATGCCCTGCTGGTCGTGACGCCGTACTACAACAAGCCCACCCAAGCTGGCCTGCTCGCGCACTTCCGCGCCGTCGCCGACGCCGTGAAGACCCCGATCATCCTGTACAATGTCCCGGGCCGCACGGGCTGCAACCTGCTGCCGGCCACCGCCGCCGAGCTGGCCAAGGATCCGCGGTTCGTCGGCGTCAAGGAGGCCTCGGGCTCGCTCGATCAGGTCCAGGAGATCGTCGGGCGGGTGGCCGCATTTGGCCGCGAGGACTTTGGCGTGGTGTCGGGAGAAGACGGCTTGAATGTGCCGATCTACTCGGTAGGCGGCCGAGGTGCGATCTCGGTTGCGTCGAACCCCGCGCCCGCGCTGACGACGGCCCTGTACCGCCTGTTCCGCGCTGGACGGACGGCGGAGGCGGGACGCGGTCAGGTGGCGCTGCATGGCTTCATCAAGACCCTGTTTTCTGAGCCCAATCCGCAACCCGCCAAGATGGCGATGCACCTGCTGGGGCTGATGGAGCCGGTGACGCGGCTGCCCCTGCTGACCGCCCTGCCTGCGACGACGGAGCAGTTGCGCAACGACATGAAGGCCCTGGGCCTGCTCGCCTAGGCGAGCCCCCGCGAGGAAGATCGAGCGATGTACAAGGTCCTCGCACATGGCGCGACCAACGTCGGCTGCGTGCGCAAGAACAACGAGGACACGTTCCGCCTGGCTCCCGACGCCGGCCTTTTTCTGGTCTGCGACGGCATGGGCGGACACGCTTCCGGTGAAGTGGCGAGCCAGATCGCGGCCGACGCGATGGTGCGCTTCGTCGCCTTGGACCGGCATCGCCCCGATTTTGAGTGGCCGGCGGCCTCGCGCCACATGCCCACGGAAGAAGCGCGGACTTTGGACGCCGCCGTGCGCCAAGCGAACCTCGAGGTCTACGTCCACTCTCTGGGCCACCCGGCGCACAAGGGAATGGGCACGACCGTGGTGAGTCTGCTGGCCGGCCCCGACGCACTTGGCGTGGTCCATGTCGGGGACAGCCGCATCTACCGGATGCGCGACCGCGAGCTGGAGCAGGTCACGGACGACCACAGCCTGCTGAACCACTACCTGCGGACCCGCACGATGACGGCGGAGCAGATCAACACGTTTCAGGGCAAGAACGTGATCGTGCGCGCAGTTGGACTGCACGAGACGGTGGAGCCTGAGGTGCAGTCGATCCCCTACCGGGCCGGCGACTTGTACCTGCTGTGCACGGACGGCCTGACGGACATGGTCAGCGACGAGCAGATCGCCGAGGTGCTGCGCGACCGCTCTGAGGTGTTGCAGCAGGGTGCCGACGAGCTGATTCGGCTGGCGCTGGAGGCCGGGGGCAAGGACAACGTCTCCGTCCTGCTTGCTCGCATCATCGTCCACGTTCCCGTCGCCTCGCACCGCCGCAAGACTGAGCCCTACACGGCCAGTTTCGGCGATACCAGTCCTGGCTTCGACGTCCGCAGGTCCGCGTTCGGCGACACGATGCCAGGCACGTCCCCCGATGTGAGGCCGCGGCAACCGAACTGGGGCTTTGCGCGCACCGATATCGCCCCACCGCGGCCAAGCAGCCAGCCGGTGCAGCTGCCGGACAGCGCCCCCGCCCCCCAGACGCCCACATCGGTGGAGCCCACCCTTCGCATGGTGCGCCCGTTCGCCAAGACCCCCGTGGACGGTGTGAAACGGGTTCGCGCAAACGACGAGACCCCGGCGATCGGCTCGCCGGTGCCGCGCAAGGAAGATCTGGAACGTGACCCTTCGCAGAGTTGACGCAGACGCCCACCGCGTGTAGGCAGGCGCCCCGTTGGCAATCGCCACCCCCCACTAGAGGCATTTCATGGCAAAGCTAGGACTCGAAAACCACATCATCGACCAGGGCGTCCACAAGCGCACCGTGCAGCGCTTCCGCGAGAAGGGCATCGCCCTGCCGACGTTCGCCCAGCTCGAGAATCCCTCGATCATTCCCGCCCGCATCCGCGAGCAGTTGGCCCAGGTCGAGCCCGACGCGGCGCACCCCCTGAACCTGTTCCGCATCCACTGGTACAACAGCGCGGATCGCAAGAGCGTTGTGAACGTACCGGGTTATGTGGTCCTGCCGCCATCGCTCACGGGCGTCAAGGCCCCCATCCTGGTGGCCCTGGGCGAGCGCTTCCCGATGATCGAGGCCCACAAGGTGCTTGCGGCCTACGGCTGCCTGGCGCCGCGACTGGTCACCGGCCAGTTCGATCCGACGCGAGACCTGGCGATCTGGCCCTCGACCGGCAACTACTGCCGCGGTGGCGTGGCGGTGTCGCGCATCATGGGCTGCCGCGGCGTGGCGATCCTGCCCGAGGAGATGAGCAAGGAGCGCTTCGCCTGGCTGGACCGCTGGGTCACCCAGCCCGAAGACGTCATCAAGACTCCTGGCAGCGAGAGCAACGTCAAGGAGATCTACGACAAATGCGCCGAGCTGGACACCCACCCCGAGAACGTGATCTTCAATCAGTTCTGCGAGTTCGGTAATGTGCTGGTGCACTACCAGGCGACCGGCCGCGCGCTGGGCCACATCTACGAGGACGTGCGCAAGTCGAGCCCCGGCCTCGAGTTGTTCGCCTATGTGTCGGCGACCGGCTCGGCGGGTACGTTGGCGGCCGGCGATCGGCTGAAGGACGAGTACGGCGCGCGCATCGTCGCCGTCGAAGCCGCCGAGTGCCCCACGCTGCTGAAGAACGGCTTCGGCGCCCACAACATCCAGGGCATCGGCGACAAGCACGTGCCGTACGTCCACAACGTGTTCAACACCGACTTCGTGGTCGGCGTGTCGGATGCCGCGTCGGACAGCCTGTTCTACCTGTTCAACACCGACGTGGGCCGCAAGTATCTGGCGCAACGCCGTGGGGTTCCGGCTGAGGTTCTGGCCGCCCTGCCGTCGTTCGGCTTCTCGGGCATCGCCAACGTACTTGCCGCCATCAAGGTCGCCAAGTACTACGATCTCGGCCCGGATCAGGCACTGATCACCGTCGCCACCGACGGCTCGGCCATGTACTCGACGGAGAAGCAGAAGATCCTCGAGCAGCGCTTCCACAACCGCTTCGACGACGTCGACGCGGGCCAGGTGTTCGGCCAGTACATGCTGGGTCAGGGCGTCGACTGGCTGCAGGAGCTGACGCGCGAGGACCGCGAGCGCATCTTCAACCTCGGCTACTTCACCTGGGTCGAGCAACAGGGCGTCTCGCTGCCCGAGTTCATCGCCCGCCGGGACCAGAAGTTCTGGCGCGACCTGCGCAAGGTCGTCCCCGAGTGGGACCGCCTGATCAACGAGTTCAACGCCGAGTCTGGCGTCCTCTGATCCCCACCCGACAGGGAAATGCACCATGAGCCACCTCGATGTGCGCGTCGCCTGTGCCGGCTGCCATCAGCCGGTCGGGTCCGACGTCGTTCTGCCGTTTCGCTGTGCCCAAGCCGACGCAGGGGATGACGCGGATCACTTGTTGTTCCGAACCCTTCCGTCCAACGCAGGCGATCCCCTGTGGACCGATGCAGCGACGTTCGAGCCGTTCCTGCGCTACCGCCATCGCCTGTACAGCTACGCGGTGGCACGAGCGCGGGGGCTGTCTGACGCGGAATTCGTCAAGATCGTCGAGGAGTTGGACGCCCGCATCATCCAAGTCGACGAGGCCACGTTCACGCGCACGCCTCTGGTGCGGTTGGGCGAGGTCGAGGCCCTGCTGAATCTGGGCCCGGACGGTCGGCTGTTCGGCAAGGTCGATGCGACGAGCGTGTCGGGGTCGCACAAGGCCCGGCATCTCTTCGGGATCATGCTGACGCTGCTGGTGCGGGAGCGGTTGGGCGACACCGTCGGACGCAGGCCGCTCGCTATCGCCAGCTGTGGCAACGCGGCCTTGGCGGCGGCGGTGGTGGCTCGGGCGGCGAACTGGCCGTTGCAGGTGTTCGTCCCAACCGACGCGGAATCCGTGGTGCTGGAGCGCCTGGCAAAGCTGGGTGCCTCAGTCGAGCTGTGCGCGCGCCAGCCCGGTCAGGCGGGCGACCCCACCGTCCTGCGCTTCCGTGAGGCCGTGGTGGCGGGGGCGCTGCCGTTCTGCTGTCAGGGCAACGAGAACGGGCTGACCATCGAAGGCGGCGAGACGCTGGGGTACGAGCTGGTCGAGCAGCTGCACGAGCAGGGTGCGCGACTGGACCGCCTGCTGGTTCAGGTCGGCGGCGGCGCCCTGATGAGCGCCATCGTGCAAGGTCTGGAGCACGCGGTTGCGGTGGGCGCCCTGCCTGCGCTGCCCCGTATCCACGCCGTGCAGACCCGTGGCTGCTATCCCCTTGCACGCGCTTGGGAAAAGGCGGCAGCGGCCATCGAGGCGGAGGTCGACAAGTGCGGCTGTGGCGAGAAGCTGCCGGGCGCGACGGCCCCCCTGCCCAAGCGGGCGGCGTGGCTGCAACGGCACTTCGACAACTCCTGCACCGACCGCGTGCTGGAGCGGATGCGCACCCATCGCTCCGAATTCATGTGGCCCTGGGAAGAAGTGCCGCACAGCGTGGCCCACGGCATCCTGGACGACGAGACCTATGACTGGCGCGTGCTGGTCGAGGCGATGCTTCGGACCGGAGGCTGGCCGATCGTGATCGACGATCCGACCATCGTGCGCGCGCGCGCGTACAGCCGCGATGCAACCGGCGTGACGATCAGTGCGACCGGCGCAGCGGGCCTCGGCGGCTTGCTGGCGCTGCAGGACGGCCTGTTGGCAGGCGAGCACGTGGCCCTGATCCTCTCAGGCCGAGACCGCTAGCCGCCAACCCCCGCTTCGTGCTAGGAGATCTCCCGCACCGCTTCCCCCCGGCCGGCGGCAGAGCCGTTTGACCTTTTCGCAAGGCCGAGGTCCCCCATGTCCGACCTGTTTCAACCCTCCGAAGAGCATGTTGCGCTGCGGGCCATGGTCCGTGAGTTCGCCGAGCGCGAGCTGCAGCCGCAAGCCGCCCAATTCGACCGCGAAGAGCGCTTCAACCTGCGCCTGTTCCGCAAGGCGGGCGATCTGGGGCTGTTGGGCCTGACGGTGCCGGATCGGTGGGGCGGCGCCGGCATGGACGCGACGGCAGCCGTCATCGCGCACGAGGAGCTGGCGGCCGTGGACCCGGGCTTCACGCTCGCGTACCTGGCCCACTCGATGCTGTTCGTGCACAACTTCTTTCAAAACGCGAACGACGACCAGCGCAAGCGCATCCTGCCCAAGGTGATCTCGGGCCAGTGGGTCGCGGGCATGGGCCTGAGCGAGCCGCAGTACGGCACCGACGCCTTGGGGATGACGACCTCTGCCGTGCGCAAGGGCGACGTGTACGTGTTGAACGGCGCGAAGATGTGGATCACCAACGGCGCGATCGACGACCACGCGTTGGGCGACGTTTTCCTGATCTACGCGCGCACCTCTGCGGGCCATCGAGGCATCTCATCGTTTCTGGTGGAGAAGGGAATGCCCGGCTTCCGCTTGGGACAAAAGATCAAGGACAAGCTGGGAATGCGCGCGTCCGGCACGGCCGAGCTCGTGTTCGAGGACTGTCAGGTTCCGGTGGCCAACCTGCTGGGGGCCGAGGGCGAGTCGACGCTGCACATGATGCGCAACCTGGAGATCGAACGCTTGACCCTTGCCGCCATGAGTCTGGGCATCGCCCGCCGCTGCGTCGAGGTGATGAACCGCTACGCCAGCGAGCGTCACTCGTTCGGCCAACCGCTGCGCTCGTTCGGTCAGATCCAGCGCCACATCGCGGAGTCGTACGCCGAGTGGAAGGCGGGGCGCTCGTACGCGTATGCCACGGCCGCTGCGCTGGACCTGCACAGCACCGGCAATCGCATCGACTCGGACGGCGTGAAGCTGTTCTGCGCGGCGATGGCCAAGAACGTCGCCGACCGCGCGATCCAGGTGCTGGGCGGCTATGGCTACGTCGGCGAGTACGACGTCGAGCGGCTGTGGCGCGATGCCAAGCTGTTGGAGATCGGTGGCGGCACCAACGAGGCGCACCACAAGAACATGACAAATGATCTCGCCAGGATATCGATCCTGCGCTAGCCGGAGCCGCATGGTCCTCCTCAATCGCATCTACACGCGCACCGGCGATGACGGGACCACCTCGCTGGTCGGCGGCGAGCGCGTCGGCAAGGACGACCCGCGCATCTGCGCCTACGGCACGGTCGACGAGCTGAACGCGACGCTGGGCATGGCCCGCGACCAGAACGTGCGGTATGGCCACGATGATCCGGCGCGCGCCCGGCTGGAAACATTGCTGTACGGCATCCAGCAGAAGCTGTTCGATCTGGGCTCCAGCCTGGCGACCCGTCTGGAGAGCCGCTTCGCCGGTCAGCCCGTGGTCGTGGCGGACGATGTCACCGCGTTGGAGCAGGCGATCGACGAGCTGAACGCCGAGCTGCCGCCGCTGAAGTCGTTCGTGCTGCCCGGCGGTGGCCCGGTGGCGTCGACGTTGCACCTGGCGCGCACGGTGTGCCGTCGGGCAGAGCGCGAGGCGCTGCATCTGTCGCGGCTGGAGCCCGTCAGCCCCGACGATCTGATGTACCTGAACCGCCTGAGCGACCTGTTGTTCGTCGCCAGCCGGTGGATCGCCCGACGCAACGGCGAGCCCGAGCCGCTGTGGCAGCGGTGACCGCCTAGATCTCTAGGGATTCATGCAGAATTTCGAGCTGGCCGAGGCGCTGGACTGACACGTCATCAGCGACGGGCAGTCGAAGTCCACGCTGCAGGTGCGCAGGCACAGCGACACGCCGATGTCGACGCAGATCGTGCCGAACGGACACGCCACGGCGCCGCCGCAGTTCGCCGCGCAGTAGCCCGCGGTGCCTGGCTTGTTGGCAAAGCAGTTCTTGGACAGGCAATCGGACGAGGCCGTGCAGGGCGCTCCGGCGGTGGACTTGGGGCGCGGCGCGCAGGCGTACCCCAGCATGGCCGGGGTACCCGGGGGCGGAATCGGCTGACCGTACAGGCACTCGAGGTCGGGCACACCGCCGCAGCTCGCAACATCGCCCGGCCCCTGGCAATTCGGCTGGCAGCTGCCGTTGTAGTTGGAGCCACTGGCGGGCACGCACACGCCGCCTGACGGGCACGGCTTGTCGCCAGAGCAAGGTGCGCCGCAGATGCCCTTCTCAGCAGCGGCTGCGAGTTTGCACGGCCCGGCGGCGCCGCACTGGGCGTCGTTCAGGCACGACGTGCCGCCGATGGTGCACGTGCCCTTGGCGAAGATGCTGCAGAGCTTGGACTCGCAGTCGAGGTCGGCCAGACAGGGACCGCCGACGGGCGACGCCTTGGCCGTGTCCAGACACACCTTGACCGCCTTCTTGCCCAGATCGGTCTTGGCGACGCATGACCGGGGATCCTTGCTGGGGATTTGGCAGTCGCCGTCCACGGTGCACGACTTCAGGCACATGGGCTTGCCGTTGCGCAACACGCACGCAGAGCCCGCGTCACACGGGTCTTCGACGCCGCAGCCTACCCGCGCACAGTAGCCGCCGGGAATGTCGGTCAGGCAGGTCGACGAGCCGGCGCAATCCAGCGCCTTGGCGCAAGCGAACCCGAGAGGGCTGGAGCCGCCCGGCAGGCACATCGACGCCTCGATGCCGCCAAAGTCCTGGGTCATGCGCTTGCAGCCGTAGCCGTCGCCCTTGCGGCAGTCCGCATCGGTGTCGCAGCCCTGGGCACAGGACTGGGTGAATTCGGTCTGGCCCCAGCACACCGACGAACCAGGGCAGTACGTGCCGGGCGCGTCGCAATTCGTGATGGTGCAGTAGCCCTTGGGCCAATTGAAGCACGACAGGCCGGGCAGGCAGTCGAAGTCGTCGACACACGCAGAGCCCACGGCCATGGTGCCGGTCGGGGGCAGCTCCTTGACGTCCTGCTTCAGGTCAGGACCTGCATCGACGGCGTCGTCCGTGGCGTCGAGGTCGACGTCCTCGGCGGTGTCCTCGGTGTCCTGACCATCTTTGGGGGTGAAGCTGTCGACGATGGTGGTGTCGGTTGGCGTGGTGTCCTTCTTGATGTCCGTGGCATCCTTGACGTCGGGTTGTGGCTCGGACGCGATCTCGCGGCACTCCTTGCCGACGGCGTAGTAGCCCACCGGACAAAGGACGATCTCGTTTCCGCAAGCGGACATGGCAAGGGCCAGCACGGCACAGGTGGCAAGTCGCATGTCGGAACGCTCCCCCAGAATGGACGCCGGCCGGGCCGGTGCCCCGAATCATGCGGATGCTTGGCGGGAAAGGCAACGGACAAGCCGACGGCCCGGCGGGGTACGCGCCCCCCGAATCCGCACCGAAAGCGTCACAGCGCCCTGTGCGTGGCCTTGCCGTGGGCTATACTCAGCGACCGCGAATCTCCCTCCCCCCGCGAGGCAATCCCGTGGCCAAGATCTTCCTGCCGCCCGCCCGGACCGCCGTCTTGACGACGCTTTCGCTCCTTCTGCTTTCAGCGGGTTGCGTGCGCTCGCCCGATGAGCTTGCGCGCAACGCCTCGGGCGTCCTTTGGCACTCGCCTGCCGCTGACTACAACGCAACGCTGGACGGTAGCGCTCTGTTGGACGTGCCGGTCACCGACGTCGACTGGCCCCAGGACGCCGCGCCCGACACCTTGCCCGACGGCACCGATCTACCCGACACGACGCCGGATCTCGCTGACGGCTCGGACACCGGGCTGCCCGACACCGACATCATCGATACCGACGTCATCGACACCGACACCGTGACGTGGCCGACGGGCCCTGCGACCTTCCTCAGCGCCGCGTCTCCCGATGGCGTTCAGGTGCGCGCCCGCTTCAACAAGCCATTGGACGTGCAGAAAGGCCAGGACCCCACGGCCTGGAGCATCACCGGTTCCGACAACTCGTCGTTGGCCGTGGCCTCTGTCAAGGTCCTGATCGACAAGCCGATCGCCGAGCTGACGCTGGCCGCCAACGCCAAGCCCAACCCCGCCGTGACGTACTACCTGCTGCCCAGCAAGGCCAAGCTCAAGGCCGCGGACGGCCAAGCCCTTTCGTCGTCGACCACCAAGGTGAAGATCACGCGCACGGTCTACCTGCAGCTGCTGTTCCACCAGCACCAGCCCACCTACCTGGATCCGGTCGGCGACGTCCTGATGTCGCCCTGGGTTCGCAAGCACGCGACCAAGGACTACTACGACATGGCCTCGATCCTCGAGGGCTATCCGAATGTCCACCTGACGATGAACCTGACGGCCGTGCTGCTCAACCAGCTGCTGCCCTACTACGTCGACCGCCTGGGTCCGTACGTCGACACCAAGGCCACCACCATGGATGTCACGGGCTTCCTGACCAAGTGGAAGGGGCACACCGACCCGTGGGTCGACCTGCTGCTGGAACCCACACCGTCGCCAGAGACCGCGACCGAGAAGCAGCTGGGCCTGCTGTACGCCGACCCGTGGAGCTGCGTGTCGACCGCGCCCGTGCTGATGGACCGTTTTCCCGACTACAAGAAGCTGCGCGAGAAGAACCCGGCGACCTACACCAAGGCCGACTTCCTGGGGCTGAAGTTTTGGTTCGAGATCGCTTGGATGGACCCCGACTTCCTGCAAGGTCCGGTGACGCTGGCGACCGGCGACGTGGTGAACCTGACCGACTTCCTGCAGCCGCTTGCGGGCGGCAAGTATGGCTTGAAGGTGCCGCTGACCGATGAACTGGCGCGCCGTGTCGTCGTGGAAGAGTACAAGATCATGAAGGCCGTGGTGCCCATCCACAAGAAGCTGGCCTATCACCCGATCGAGCACACGGGCCAGATCGAGTTGACGACGACGCCGTTCTACCACCCCATCCTGCCGCTGGTGCAAGACACGAACCTGATGAGTCAGGGCCAGCCCTTCGACGCCAAGCCCGCGTCGCAATACAGCTATCCCAAGGACGCCGCGGCGCAGGTCGGCCGGGCGGTGGCGTACTTCGAGGACCTGTTCGGCGAGAAGCCCCGCGGCATGTGGCCTGGCGAAGGGTCGGTGGCAGAAGCGGTCGTGCAGCACTTCGTCCAACACAAGGTCATGTGGGTCGCCACCGACCAGCAGGTGATGGCGCAAAGCGGCCAGTCGCCCGGCGGCGCCCCGCAGAACCCCTTCCAAGTCGACGTGGACACGGCGTCGGGTTCCGGCGGCTCGATCGACGACGTGCTGGGCGTCTATTTCCGCAACACCCAGATGTCCAACGACATCGGCTTCAAGTACCAGGGCATGGCGGGCGAGGACTCGTCGAACGACCTGATCAAGAACGTCAACGCCCAGGCCCCGTCGTTCGGATCGTCGGAAGACCGCGTGATCACGCTGATCCTCGACGGCGAGAACGCGTGGGAGACGTTCGTGATCGAGCACGATGGCAAGGGATTTTTCCACAAGCTCTACAGCAAGTTGGAACTGGCGTTCCTGACGGGCGAGATCGTCACCGTCACCGGCAGCGAGTACTTGATGGGCAACCCGGAGCGTGGTGTGCCCGCTCACCCGGTCGACAAGCTCAAGGAGCTCGAGCCCCTGTTCCCCGGCTCGTGGATCGGCGGCACGTTCTCGACCTGGATCGGCGAGGGAGAAGAGAACGTCGCGTGGGGCTATCTGCTGCAGGCGCGCAATGACCTTGCCAAGAGCGGACTTGTGCAGCCAGACCCGTACTTGAAGCGCCCGGTCGACACCAAGTCCATCGACTACCACACGTGGGTCGCCTTCGACGAAATCTACGCGGCAGAGGGGTCGGACTGGTTTTGGTGGTACGGATCCGACATGACGTCGCCCAGCAACGACGACTCGCCGTTCGATCAGGGCTTCCGCGCGCATCTGGGCGGCATGTATATGCACATGAATCAGGCGCTGACGCTGCTGGGCAAGCCGACGATCACGCCGCCGGAGTTCAAACCGATCATCCAGGCCAATCCGCAAGCCCCCTTGGCGCCTCTGGATCCGCCGCCGACGCTGGACGGTCTGTTCACGCCGAACGAGGGCGAGTGGACGGTCGACGGCGGCTTCTTCTTCGACTCGGACACATCCGGGGCAGAGGCCTCTCCCAACGACTGGTTCGCGACCGTCTATTACGGCTTCGGCAAGCAGGGCGCGAAGGATGGCGTGTACGTCGGCTTGGCCCACAACTGGAACCTGACGACGTTGTCCAAGGGCGGCATCGGCCTGTACTTCTCGAACAAGCACATCGTGAACGCCGCAACCGGCCAAGTGACGGAGGAAGCGGGCGTGAACAAGAGCCGCAACGGCGACACCCTGAACTTCAAGGGCAAGGGCGCCGCCCGCGAGCTGTGGATCGACCTGAAGAGCGGCAAGGCGACGCCTGAGTGGCGCAAGAGCGACGGCACGGCCAACTGGACGGGCATCGCGGCGTCGGCGTTCGGCGGCAAGGTCGGAGGCCCGGTGACCGGCGGCAAGCTGCTGGAAGTCTTCATCCCGTATACGGATCTGGGGATCTCGGCCGGCGATCCGCTGCAAATGCAGCTGGTGTTCACCAAGGACGGCGTGACGAAGGACCTGGCCCCGTCGCTGGAAGCCCGGCTGCTGGTCGAGGACCCGACGCTGGCCGTGTTCGTGACCTTCCAGTGCGACGCCAGGGGAGCGACGGCAGGCAATCCCCCGCTGGACGCCTTCGGACCGATCTACAACTGGCCGCCGCCAAACGGAAAGGGCATCGTCTACATCACGGGCAACGACCCCAAGCTGGGCATGAAGGCGAAGTGGGTGCCGAACAAGATCGGCCTGCGCGACGATGGTCTGTCGGGAGACGAGAAGGCGGGCGACAGCATCTGGTCAGGCGTGTTCGCGTTCCCGCAGGGTGCAAGCCTGAAGTACAAGTACACGATCGGCCTGCCAGAAAATGAGGGCCAGTGGGCCGGAACCGAAGAGTTCCCCCTGACCGAGCGCGGCATCGAGATCACCAAGGACCCGACCAAGAAGAAGATGAGCGTGTCGGACGTATTCGCCGACCGCCCGCCTGTGTCGGGTCAGCAGGGCACCAAGACGGTCATCAAGGCGCTGTAGACGCAGTGGGTCCCGGCAGGTGCGGGGCGGTGCGGTGGGTCCTCGGCGCCCCTCCCGTCGCTGCTGCTCGCCCCCTCCCCACTGCATGATCTTTCGCGACGTTGGGTGATTTCGCTGGCGCAATAGGGATGGGGCACTCGGTTTCCGGTACCAATCGGCACGGGGACTGGTACACGCTCGCAGCGGTTTCGATCAGTTGGAGCGATGTGCCCAAGCGGGTCGAATTCGCGCGGCGACTCCACCTGTTTCGGGGTGGGTGCCAGGCAGCGGTCGCCCACAACTTGCCCGCCACCCGGTCAGAAACACCGTGGCGAGGTATCCATCTGGGAATCGTCGAGGAACCGCAGGTACCTACGGGCAATACTGCGCGATGTCCGGGCAGCAGTCGCCGTACTGCGCGCACTCCGTGTCGCAGTAGCAGGCGCCGGACTGGCCGCCGCAAGCGCCTTGGCAAGAATCGCCGCCGGGAGGGGTGCCGCCGCCGCCGCAATACTGCTCGTAGTCTGCGCAGCAATCGCCGTAGTCTACGCAACCGGCGTCACAGTAGCAGGCGCCCGACGCCGGCTGGCTGTCGCACAGGCCTTGGCACGAGTCGCCGCCGCCGCCACTGACGCATCCCTGTGCCTGCGCGCAGGAGGCAAGCGCGTCGTAGCCCGCCTGACCCGCCGCAGTGCCCTGATCATAGCAGGTCTGATAGCACGAGCCGTCCGGGCAGGTGTCGAAGCAGGTGAAAATGCCCTTGCAGGCCGCGCTGTTGAAACAGCCGCTGTACTCAGTGGCGCACTTCTGGGCGACGCAAGCCATCACCTGATCGCAGTCCTGGGGGCAGGTCTGGGCGGACTCGGCGGCGCTGCAGGTGCCATCGCCACACGAACCGGTGCTGCCACCGCAATCGGCCGGGCAGTTGACGGCCGTCTCGCCGGACTCGCAGGTGCCGTTGCCACACTGGGTGATGGTGCTGCAGTCGGCCGCGCAGTTGCTCTTGGTCTCGCCGGACTCGCAAGTGCCGTTGCCGCAGACGGGACCCGTGGAGCCGCAGTCGGACACGCAGTTGGTCTTGTTCTCGCCGGACTCGCACTTGCCGTTGCCGCAGACGGGGCCGGTCGTGCCGCAGTCCTGCGGGCAGGTCGACGACGTCTCGTTGGTGTCGCACTTGCCGTTGCCGCACTGGTTGGCAGCGCCGCAGTCGGCGGCGCAGTTGGCCTGGGTCTCACCGGTCTCGCACTTGCCGTCGCCGCACGTGGGGCCCTGACCGATGCAGTCGGTGTTCTGGGCGCACATCAGCAAGTTGGTCAGCGCTTGGGGCTTGCCGGACGTGTCGTAGCACGCAAGCACGCACGCCTGATTGCTGAGGGGGCACGCGTCCATGCAGGTGATGCCCTTGGTGCACGATGCGTCGCTCTTGCAGCCGTCCCACTGCGACGCGCAGGCCGCTTGGACGCACTTCAGGGCGACGGTCGGGCCTCCCGGTGTGGTGTCCTGGGGCGTGGTCGTGTCAGCCGGCGTGGTCGTGTCCTTGGTGTCGGTGATGATGGTGGTATCGCCCGATGTCTGGTCAGTCGTCGCGTCGGTGATATAGCCGCCGCCGTAACCGCCGGCCGAGCTGCCGCAGCCGCTGAAGAGGGCTACGGAGAGGGCACAGAACGCCGCACACTGGGTGAATCGCTGCATGTCGGATGGTCTCCTGGCGGCATGTCGTGCACCCGCCGCCTCACGGGCCCAATAGAATAGGCCTCACCGGCCCATCACTCAAGCCCGAAATGGAGGTCGGCTGATCACGGACAGGCCCGCAGACCCGCCACCTTGCACGCGATCGACTTGCATTCGCCGTGGGCTGTCCGCACAGTCCGCGACGTTGCTCCCTGCCCGCGAGGTCTCCGTGATCGTTCGACTGTCGCCATGTACTGCCGTCTGGTTCACCGTGGTGTTGACTGCTGCCGTCTGGTCCGCGACCGCGATGGCCACCGATGCGCCTGCCGCCCCGGTTCCGGCCCCACTGCCGGGGACTGAGGACCCTGCATTTCACGAAGCCACCGGAATCCGCAAGCGCCAGGCCGTGTCCCTGACCGGTGTGGCCGTGCCGACAAGCGAAGGGACCCGAGCCGACGCAATGGCCGCGGTGATGAAGCGCATCGCCTGCACCTGCTACAAGGACGGTGACCTTGTCATCGAAGCGGACAAAAGCGTGCTTGCGCAAGAGTGCGCTTGCCCCCACGCGCAGACCGTTCGCGAAGACCTCGAGCGCAGCCTCGCGCCCCTCTCTACGCCCCAGCTGGCCGACAAGCGACAGGTCGCGGAGACGCTGGAAGGTACGTTTGTTCCGCTGCGCCCAGAGTACGAGCGCGTGTTCCGGTATCCACAGGCCGACTACCTGTGGTTCATGGAGCACGTGCGCTGCGTGTGCGAGGGCTGCAAGGCCACGGTCTTCTTCAATAAGTGTCAGCTCACGTGTACGCCGGCGATCCTGTACAAGCTGCGCGCGCGGGTGTTCATGGCGATGGGCTTTTCCCGCGACGAGCTCGTGGACTACTACCTGGCGGAGTACAACGCCGACAAGGCGCCCCGCGAGCAAGCGACCCGCGACTGGTTGCTGCCCGAAAAGCAGAAGGAATACGGCTGGTTCGTTCCGGCCGTCGTCGTTCCCGGCGGCGCGCTGTTGCTGTTGTTCCTGTTGGCAGGGTGGGTGCGCAAGGGGCGGCGCGACAAGGCGACCAAGGACCTTGCGGCAGCCGCGGCGGCTCCTGACACGCCCACGCAAGCGGCGACACACGCGCGAACCCGCGAGCGACTGCGCGACGAGCTGGACAGCGACACCGAGTGGTGACCCGGGAAGCGATCAGTCTCCCAGCCGATAGGCCTTGACTTCCGAACACTTGCCTGCGCTCACCGCCACCACCACTTGGGCGACGCCGGGGTACAGGGGCTGACCGTTCGGCGCCGCTCCGGTCAGGTCTTCGGCGGAGAAGCGTGCGTCGGTGTCGACGTGCGAGTGCCAGAACGCGACCAGCGACCGCCCCTGCTCGGCCTGCCTCGCCACGGCTCGGGTGTCCAGTTGCCAAGCCGTCCGCGACGTGCGCGGATAACAGTCTGGGTCCGCAAGATGGCGATCGTCCTGCAGATTCCTTGTCGGCACGACCTCGAGCCGCCCTGCCCCGTTTCGCACCAACAGACCGCAGGCTTCAGCCGGTGCTCGGGTCAGACACTCGTCCTCCAAGACGCGCATCGCCTCGGAATCCGCCAGCAGCTCGCACTGCAGCGCCGCATCGACTCGAACGATTCCCTGCGGACGCACGGACTGCGGCGTGCGCGCCAGGCGCGGCAAGAACGGGTCGGTCCAGTCCCAGCAAAGCGACAAGGGCAGCGGGTCCAGCTCAAACACGTCGTCCAGCAGCAGACCCGCCGCCGCCGCGCCCACCGCGACCGCATCCGCCGTGCCGGCGGGATGACCGACGTCCCAGCGCAGCGTGCAGACCTGGGTCGGCGTGTCGGCGGAATCCACCCGCACGACATCGACCGTCATGCCAAACTCCTTCCGGGCAAAGAAGAAGTGCGCGGCGGGCGGGCTCGCTTGCGCGGGTCCGTCCAACTGCTCGACGGCCGGGTCGAGGTCGGCCAACGCCAGCAGCTGGGCCTGCGGAATCGCCGCGCGTCCCAGTCCGGCACCGACCAGATAGCGGGCGGCGACTGCGGCGGCCTCCACCGCGACCGGCGAGCCGTCGTGCCCGAACACGGCCGCCCAGCCGTGCAGTACGGCTTGGCCGTGGAACGCCGCGCCCGGCACGAGCAGCTGCCGACCATAGCGCGCGAACACTTTGCGGGGGTCACGCATGGGCCCTCGCGCCGATCACCCGTGTCGCTGCACAAGGGCAGTCGGCGGCTGGGGAAACTGCCGTCCGGTGCACCCCGCGAGGGTCCAGCCGCAGCAACGCCGACTCGGCCGGGTCCACCTGCCCCTGCAGCACGGCCAGCAGTGACCGCGCGGCCCAAGCGCCGACCTGCCCCACCGCGGGTCCCATCACGCCGGCGACGGCGCATGTGCCGACACACTCAGGCGGGGGCGGCTCCTCGAACAGGCAACGGTAGCAGGCGCCGTGGGGCGTGACGGTGAACACCTGGCCCTTGCGCTGGATGGCGGCGGCGATCGTGGCGACTCGGGTGCGCCCATCCGGTCCGGGACGGATGGCCCAGTCATTCACCAGGAATTTCGAGAGCGTGTCGTCGGTCCCCTCGACCACGGCCTCGCAGCCCTGCAGCAGCTCGTCGAGGGTGTCGGCCGTCACCCGAGCCACCACGCGTTCGATGACCAGCCCCGGCACCCTGGACTGCAGCCAGCGGGCCAGCGCGTCGACCTTGGGAACGCCCAAATCGCCCTGGCCGAAAGCCACTTGCCGATGCAGATTGGCCAGTTCGACCACGTCTGGGTCCACCAACCGCAGCCGTTTCACCCCGCCCAGCGCCAACGTCCACGCGGCCGGCACGCCCAGCCCTCCGCACCCCAACACGGTCACGCAGGTCTGGTCGAGCGGGCGGCGGGCAGGCTTGGACCGCACCGGCGCCGCGCTGGTCATCCGGGCCTCCGCATCGCCCGATTGCGTGTCAGGTCCGCTCGTGCCACCCGGCCAATCCAGACGGCGACCAACACCGTGAAGCCCAAACCGATCCACCGCAGCCACGTCGTCTCTGGGCTAGCCACGACCCCATCGAGGGACACCGCGCGGGCCGACTCGGCCATCATCGCACCTGCCATACCGTAGACCGACGTCCAGGGGATGCCGCCCACTGCCGCCGCAAGCGCAAACCGCCACCACGCGATGCGCGTCACGCCCGTCAGATAAGAAAGCAGCCCATACGGCATCACCGGCGACAGGCGCAGGCCCAACAGGATGCGCAGGCCGCGGGCGTCAATCGTGTCCGCCAGCGAGGCCAGCAACTCACTCGTGCCGACCCACGCTTGCACATGCGGCCCAAGAAAGCGGCGAGAGATCCAGAGGTTCAGCAGGCCGCCCAGCACCGCGCCCAGAATCGCCAGCGCCGTGCCCTCGACGGTGCCCCAGACATAGCCGGGAACGATCGCCAAGGGCCCGACCGGCACCAACGTCGGCACCAAGGCGGCCACACTCAACACCACGATACCCTTACCGATCCAGCCCGCGTCGCGCAGCAGCACCGTCGCGCGGGCCAAGGGCTCTGGCCCCAGAGGCTCGAACAGCCACACCGCGAACAGGGCAAGCGCGACGAACATCGCAAATCGTTTGGCGACCTTCCACAGCTGCGAGAGCACCAGCGGACGGGGGGGGGCTGTCTCGACGCGGCGGACGGTGTGGGGCTCGCTGGGCAACGCTCCGTCCGAGGGGTCCACCTCATACACGACGGACGGCCGGGCCTGACGCCACCGCGGGTCGGCGGGCAGGATCTCGACTTTGGGTTCACGCTCGGGGTCGTGCGGTCCGTTCTGCATCGGTTCCGGGAGGGTCAGGCCGTGGGCGGCCGGGTGTGGGCGACGGACGATAGACCGCAGGCTGCCCGCAGGCGCTCGAGAACGCCGCGGGCCACGAAGCGGGCGCGGGCTGCGCCGTCGGTCAGGATGTCTTCCAGGTCGTCGGGACGAGCCATCAACTCGTCGTAACGCACGCGAGCAGGGCCAAAGTGGCGCTCAGCAAGCTCCAACAACGCCAACTTGGCGTGTCCGTAGCCGAAATTGCCACCGCGGTACTTCTCCGCCAACACTTCTCGCTCCTCCGGGGTCGCAAACAGCGAGTAGAGCGCGAAGACGTTGCAGGTCGTCGGGTCTTTCGGCTCCTCCAGCGGCGTCGAGTCGGTCTTGATCGCCATGACCCGTTGCTTCAGTTCCTTGGAACCCGCGAACATCGGAATCGTATTCCCGTAGGACTTCGACATCTTCTGGCCGTCCAGCCCCGGCACCACGGCCGACGCCTGCTGCACCAGAGCCTGCGGACGCTTCAGCAGCCGACCGTCCCATGCGGCGTCTTCGACCGTCCCCCCCTCCGGCGCGCCCATGAAGGCGACGTTGAAGTAGGTGGCCATGTCGCGCGCCATCTCCAGGTGCTGCACCTGGTCCTTGCCGACCGGCACCAAGTCCGCGTCGTACAACAGGATGTCGGCCGCCATCAGCACGGGGTACGTGACGACGCCCAAGTTCAGGTCCTTGCCCTTGGCGCGGGCGTCCTTGTAGGCGTGCGCCCGCTCGACCAGCCCCATCCCCGTTACGCAAGAGAGTGCCCACGTCAGCTCGAGCACTTCGGGCACATCCGACTGCCGCCACAAGACCGACTTCGCCGGGTCCAGACCGCTAGCGATCAGCGACGCGGCGATGCCCAGGCTGTCCTTGCGCAGCTGGCTGGCATCTCGCACCGTCGTCAGCGCGTGCAGGTCGGCCACGAAGTAAAAGGCCTCGTGCTCGCGAGCAAGCTCCAGCGCGGGCCGGATCATCCCGAAATAGTTGCCCCAGTGCGGCTGCCCGGTCGGCTTGATGCCCGACAGGCACCGCATTCGTCTCGTCTCTGTCATGGGACTCCGTGAAATCAGGGTCGCGGGAAGAACAGGGGGCACACCCTAGCGGGCGGCCATCGTCACCTTCAAGTCAACCCATGGAAGGTACAGCAAGTGTTCAGCATCGTAGTCCTCGCCCGCTGCGACGACCTCGATACGCACGTCGAACACGACACGGTCGTCCTTCTCGTTGATCATGACCTTGCGGTCATCCTCGCCCTGCTGGACCACCAACGACGCCGTGGCCGTTCGCAGCTCCTTGCCGTTGGGCGCCTGCATCGTCTGCCAATCGGTGCGCACCAGCGAGATCACGACGTTCGGTCCATCGATGCCGGTCGGGTGCCGACCGACGCGAAACACGTCGCCCAGCTTGAACTTCTCGCCGCGGAAAGAACTCCACGCATTGGGCGGGGCCTCCTCACGCCGGTCCGCTTTTTGGACGGTCGACGGGTCGGGCGCGGGCTGCACCATCGGATTGCCGCACGCGACAACAAGAGTCGTCCCCAGGAACACGGCCGCCGCATGTTGTACGGCGAAAGGCAGCTTGATCATCGTCTGCTCCCATGGCCCGGGGGCGGGCCGACGGCGAGAGGATACACCCAAGCCGCCGACACCGGGAGCCCCTGCCACATCGTCCTTTCGACAGCCGAGACCTTGCGCGTCGACCTTGCGGCTGCTTCTCTTTGCAGGACGTCCCGTCCGGGCGCACAGCAGGCCGATGTCCCCGTCCATGCCAGCAACGACCGCCAACACCTCAGCTCTGGTGCAGCACTTCTTGCTCTACCATGGCGCCCGCTACGTCAGTCGCGCGTCTGAGGACAACTGGAAGCGAGTGCCTGTGACGCTGCAGGTGCCGGCACCCTCTGCGGACGACATGGCCGCGCCTCGTGTGCAGTCCCCCCCTCTGTTGCCCGGCACCTGGCTGGTGCTGCCATGGGACGCCCCCAGCTACGAGCAGGTCGAGGCCTGGCTGCAACAGCTCGCCGACGCCCGAATGATGCCAACCGTCTTCGTGCTGGTGCTGCTGACCCCGGTGCTGCGCGAGGCGCCGTTGATGCAGCTTTCCCGGCAATACGGCGTTCGAATCGTCGCGGTGTCGGCCATCGACGCCATGGCGTATGGCGACCCGACCACGGCGGCGGCCGTGCAGACGCTGTTTCACCCGCAGCAGCGACAGGCCCTGAACAACATCAACCCCTTGGACCATCTTGCGGCGCTGGGGGATCCCCGTAATCCCGATGTGTTCTTTGAGCGACTGCAACGGACCGGGCGGGGCTCGCCGGTGACCATCGCGCTCATCGCGCTGAACGTCGTGGTCTTTGTGGCGATGATGGCGATGCGCCCCGACGCCATCTCGGGGTTCTTGGGCGAGTTCGGTCGCGAGCAGCTCGCGGCGACCGGTGCGAACATCGCGGCGCTGACGGTGGGCGCCAACGAGGCATGGCGGCTGCTGACCTGTACGTTCATGCACGCCAACTTGCTGCACATCGGCATGAACATGTGGGTGCTGAAGTCCGTCGGCGACACGGCTGAGCGGCTGTTCGGGTCCGCGATGTTCGGGGTGCTCTATTTGCTGGCGGGCTTGGGCGGATCGATCGCCTCGTTGGGGTGGACGCTCGCCGACTCGCCGCAGCTGCCCAGTCTGGGGGCCTCCGGCGCCGTCTTCGGCATGATCGGTGGCCTGCTGGGGTTCGCCCTGTCGCGGCGAGGCTCTGTGCCGGCCCAGGTGTTCCGCGGACTGACCCGCTCGGCCTTGATGTTCACCGTAGTCACCGTCGCGTTTGGACTTAGCTTTCCGATGATCGACAACGCCGCTCACATCGGCGGACTCGTGGTCGGCTTTGCCTCGGGCGTGGTCCTGTCGCGCGACCTGCCGCCCGCGCCGCAGCCCAGCCGAATCCGCCGAGCTGCAGCCGTGTCGGCGTGTCTGGTGGTGCTGGGCATCGCGTTCCAGTTCGCTTCCAGCCTGGTGCGGATGTAGCCTCACTTCCTGACGAATTGCCTAACCGCCAATCGCGCTCATCGACTCTGGCGTGGCGACGGCGACCTCGAACCGATGCGCGTCTACCTTACCCGTCAGCGCACCCCGGATCGCCGCCTGAATGTCGGCATCGTCCTGACCTGCTCGTATCCGGTCTCGCAGGGACAGCGTCCCCGGGGCCGACAGACACTCCCTCAACGTACCGATCGAGGACAGGCGCACGCGGTTGCACGTCTGGCAGAACTTTTCGCTCAGCGCTGAGATGAAGCCCAGTCGCACTTCGACCCCGTCGCTGCGCCGTCGCCCGCGCCACGCCACTGCAGGTCCACCGCCGACGGGTGGCGGCCCGGACTCAGGCGCAAGCTCCCAATGCTCGGCAAGCAACGCGCGGACGTCTGCAGCCGGGAACCACTTGTCCGGCCCCCAAGCGGCGTCGATGCCGACCGGCATGTACTCGATACAACGCAGGATGTGGCCATTCGCCGCGGCATAGTCGGCCAACGGCAGGACGTCGCGCTCGTTGATCCCGCGCAACACGACCATGTTCAGCTTGATGTCGCGAAAGCCCGCCGACTGCGCCGCCTGCAGCCCCTCCAACACGGCGGCAACGTCGCCCTGCCGTGTCAACTCTACGAATCGCTTGGGGTCCAGCGTGTCGATCGACACATTCAGGCGCTGCAGGCCCGCCCGGCGCAGGTCGCCAGCCAGCTCGCCCAACAGGTGGCCGTTGGTCGTCATCGCCAGGTCCTCGACCCCTGGGATCGCCGACAGCCGCGCCACCAGCTCGACAACCCCTCGCCGTACCAGTGGTTCGCCGCCGGTCAGGCGCACCCTCCGCACGCCCAGCGACACGAACAGCCGGGTCAGCCGCTCAATCTCATCGAAGGAGAGCAAGTCGGCGCGGGGCACGACCTCGACGCCTTGGACCGGCATGCAATAGGCACAGCGGTAGTTGCAGCGGTCGGTCACGCTGATGCGCAGGTACGTGACGGTACGCGACTGCAAATCGACCAAATCGTAGGGATTCCGTCCGGCCACAACCGGCAGTAGAGGCTTGAACGCCGGGTCGGTGGAAGCGCCCGCCCCCAGCGAGAGCGCAGAAGTGGCTGCACGGAAAGCTTTTCCCCCTTGAAGCGGACGGTCGGTCACACCGCCTCCCCGCCCGCTGCGACGATCTCGACCACGCCCCCCAACAGCCGGTACTCCGCGGCGACGTGCTCGGCCGACGCCTTCTCTTCGTACCGCGCGACGTTCTGGGGGCCGACGGTCAGCTTGGCCAGCAGAGCCAACCGCGCGCCGTGGTCCAAGCCTGGATTGTGCTTCTGCACGACGCGCTCAGCGCGTTCGTGACGGTGATGAGGCAGCGAGATCAGCTTGACGTCGTACATTGCGCGCTCCTTGATGGCCTGAAGGACTGGTTGCTAGCATCGCCGCCGAGGGCAGGCCGGTCAACGATGCGTGCAAAGGCCACGATGCGACAAGCGATTGCGCCGCACATCGACTCGGAACGGGATTGAAACGAGGCGGTGGGGCCCGTTCGCCCTTGGACCTCCTGCCGACTTTGACGCGCCGGAGGGGGGAAGCTATCGTCCGAGGTCCCCCCGACACGTCAGGAAGGGCCCCGTGCAGATGGGCCGGTCTTCAGCGAGGAGTCTCTCATGCGCACCCAGTGGCTCGTTCCGTTCGTCATCATCCTCGGATTTGCTGGCTGCGGCCAGCTCGTCGTGCCCGCCGGGTCCCCTCCCGACGCTGTGGCGGATGCCGACGACACCACCACGGACACGGCAGGGACGGACGCAAGCGCCGACGCGCCGGACCCGGACTCGACCGACCACGACGTCACCCCTGGCGATGTTGTTCAGGGTAACGAGTGCGAGACCAACTACGACTGCAACGACAAGATCCTGGGCAAAACCCCCTGCACGATCCCCTGGTGCGAGAACGGCTTCTGCACGAAGAAAATGAAGTCGGTCGGCGAGATTTGCGTGGATGACGCGCAGGGTCCTGTCTCCGAGTGCCGCAAGCTCGCCTGCGACGACGTGGGCCAATGCATCCAGCGCGACCGGGACGACGCGACCCCTTGCGGCTTCGGAGCCTGCGGCAGCCGCTGCACCGGGGGCCAGTGCGTCGCCGCGACCGACGCCGACTACGAGGACGGCAACGCCTGCACCAAGGATTTCTGCAACCAGGGCAAAGAGATCGTGCACCAGCCGATCACCGACGTGACCGGATCGTGCGACGACGGCAACCCCTGCACCATCGCCGACGTGTGCACTGGGGGCGTTTGCAAGGGTCAGTCGGCCGATTGCAGCGACGGTATCGACTGCACGCTCGACGCATGCGACCCGCAGCTCGGTTGCACGCACGCCTTGTCGGACGAACTGTGCGACGACGGCAACCCTTGCACGACACAGACTTGCGATGCGTTGCAAGGCTGCTTCGTCGAGGGATTCCAGCCCGGCGCGGCGTGCGACGACGGCAGCACCTGCACCGACGGCGACACGTGCGGCCCCGACGGCCAGTGCGTTGGCTCGTCCATCTGCACCTGCCAGACAGACGTCGAGTGTGCGGCCCAGAGCGACAACAAGTGTCTGGGCGAGTTGAAGTGCGTTGCCCAAAAATGCGAGGCAGACCCCGCGCTTGCCGTCAAGTGCGACCCGGCGAACGACAACGCATGCGTGGCGTCGCAGTGCGACAAGGGCACCGGACTGTGCACGCCCACCGCGGTGAACGAGGGCGCTGCGTGCGACGACAACAACTCGTGCTCGACCGGCTCCAAGTGCTTGCAGGGCCAGTGCGGCGGCGGCGCGGCTCTCCCGTGCGACGACAACAACGCTTGCACCGCGGACACTTGCGACCCCCAGCTGGGCTGCCAGTTCACCCCCATGGCCGCTGTGTGCAACGACGGCAACGCGTGCACCCAAGCCGACGCGTGTGACAAGGGTGGCTGCGTGGGCGTGGCCAAGGCATGCGACGACGGCGTTGCCTGCACGCTGGACGGCTGCGACGCGAAGACCGGCCAGTGCACCACGACTGCCAACGCCCAGAGCTGCGGCGACGGCAACCCGTGCACCGTGGACACCTGCGACCTGACCAAGGGCTGCCTGCAGACCCCCGACGACAAGGCTGCGTGCGACGACGGCGAGGCGTGCACCAAGGACTCGTGCAGCGGCGGCAAGTGTGTCTCGATCAACGAGTGCCAGTGCCAGCCCGCCACCGGAGCCAAGGACTGCGACGACAACAACCCCTGCACCGTCGACTCGTGCGACGTGGCGACCAAGAAGTGCAAGAACGAGGCTGCCGCCGCCAACGGCAAGGCGTGTGACACCGCGAGCAAGTGCCAGAACCCTGGCTCCGGCGTTTGCCAGGCCGGCGCGTGCACGGGCGGAACGGCGAAGGACTGCAGCGCGTCCGCCAACGCGTGCAACACCGGCGCGTGCGATGCCGCAACGGGTGCGTGCACCTCGGTCCCGAAGGCGGACGCCACCCCTTGCGATGCCGACGGCAGCGGCTGCACGGTCAACGACGGCTGCAAGGCGGGCAAGTGCCAGCCGGGCGACGCGCCGGACTGCTCCGCACAGAATGACGTGTGCAACACCGGTTCCTGCGGGTCGACCGGAGCCGCCACCTACCAGTGCGGCAAGTCACCCAAACCTCAGGGAACCTCCTGTGAGGATGGTCAGTACTGCACGCTGAACGACGCCTGCAGCGCCAACGGTACCTGCGTCGGCGGCCTGGCCAAGACTTGCGCCGAAGTCGCGGACGCCTGCAACGTCGGCCAGTGCGACGACGGCGCCGACCAGTGCAAGAAGGTCCCCAAGGCTGCGGCCACCCTGTGCGATGACGGGCAGTTCTGCACGGTCGGCGACATGTGTGACGGCAAGGGCACGTGCGCAGGCGCAACGCAGTCCTGCCCCGGCGGCAACTGTCTGGTCGGACAGTGCGACGAACAGAACGACAAGTGCACGACGACGGCCGCGGCACTAGGCACCTCTTGTTCGGACGGCAACGCGTGCACGTCGTCTGAGGAGTGCAACACGGCCGGCGTGTGCGGCGGCGGACAGGTCAAGGCCTGCACAGGCGACCAGTGCAACGACCCTACCTGCGACCCGAACACCGGTGCGTGCGGGCTGAATCCCAAGGCCGGTGGCTCCAGTTGCAGCGACGGCAACGCCTGCACCAGCGGCGACCAGTGCTTGGCGGGTGCCTGCAAGTCGGGCTCGTACACGTGCGCCTGCACGGTGGCGAACCAGGCCAAGGACTGCAACGACGGCAACGCCTGCACGGCGGACGCCTGTGTGATCGCGGGGTCCATCTACAAGTGCCAGAACACCGTGCAGGTCAACGCTGCGTGCAGCGACAGCAACAACTGCACCCTAAGCGACACCTGCAACGCGGCAGGTGCCTGCGTCGGCGGCTCAGCGAAGGTCTGCAACGGCGACCAGTGCAACGACGCGACTTGCGACCCGGTGAGCGGCAACTGCGGCACCAAGCCCAAGGCGACCGGCACGACTTGCAACGACAGCCTGTACTGCACGGAGAACGAGGTCTGCGACAGCAACGGCAAGTGCGGTGGCGGCAGTGCGAAGGTGTGCCCGGCGGCACCGACCTGCCAAGAGGCTGCGTGCGACAATGCGTCGGCAAGCTGCAAGAACTCCCCACTCGTCAAGGGAACGGCGTGCAGCGACGCCAACGACTGCACCGTTGGTGAGGTGTGCAACGGCGCCGGTAGTTGCTCCGGAGGCTCGCCAGTCGCGGACTTCGCCATCTGCAGCGACGGCAAGTCGACGACTTCCGGCGATGTCTGCGTGAACGCAGCATGTGTTGGCTTCTCCATGATGGACGGAACTCCCGGACCCGTCCTCGGTCTGGCCTATCAGTCCAAGTTCAAGAGCAGCTGGGCCGCGGTCATGGCGCCCAAGCCAGTCGCTGACCCGGCAGCAAGTTCGGAGTACGTCATCACCACGCTCGCCGCCAACGGCAAGGTGGTCGACTCGGGGTTCGTCATTCCCAGCACGCTGCTCCACGCGTCTGACCAAGTGGTCGTCGGCCTGAAGGGCGCGGTCTGGATGTGGATGCCCGCCTTGAACAACTGGAGCACGTCCAACCCGCTTGTCGCCGGACTCAACACTGCCGGCATGGGTGGCTTGGACTGGCGAACCGTGGGCTCGAGGTTGGTCGGCACCACGCTGTACGTGCATCTTGCTGGCCCGGCTGCCGTGGCGCGGTGCTACGGTCCAGATTCCGGAACCGTCAAGTTCACTTGCGCGGGGACGTTAGTGTCGAGCAAGCAGTTCCCCGTCGCCGCGACGGTCTCCACCTACAAGACCCTTTGCTTGCCGCCTTGCATGTCTTCGACCACGGCCGTCTACAACGTGGCCGTCGCCACCATGCCTGCCCTGAGCACCTCCAACCCCTCGATCGTCGACTGGGTCTGGGATCCGTCGGCAGGCGCGTATGCGAAGACGAGTGCGGGCGCGTACGCCAACTCCGTGGAAACGTTCGGTGACGCGCTGGTCTACGATCAAGGCATGTTCCTCTCGGACGACACGTCCCGGTGGCTCATCGGACCGTCGGGCTTCCTCGCCTTCCAGAAGGGCAACGCTGCGACCTTCTACAGCGCGAACAGCATCGTCAGCGCGTATGCGATCCGCGCCGTCACGACGTACAACGGCTACGTGTTCCTGTGGGGTTCTCGGACGATCAAGGGTGTCATCGAGCCCGTCGTCCTGATCCACAAGGACATCATCGGCACCCAGCTCAACCAGGCGACGTGGACCGTTCGCGTGCTGGCCACCCCGAATTTCAGCGGAACGGCCTGCGCCAACAGCGCCTTCACCGCCGTCGCCGCCGATGCACGGTCGGGCGGTGCCTTGTTCGTCGGCAACGCCTGCGCGAACACGTCGGCGGTCTCGCCTCCGCTGCTGCGCGGCGTGACGTATTCGCTGCCGCTGCCGTAAGGTCTGGCCTAGCGGAACACCCAGCGCTTGGACATCAAGTAGTTGACGATGGTCGCAAGGCCAATGCCAACCAGGTTCGCGCACGCCAACCAGTGCTCGACCAGCCGCAGCCAGACCCATCCGACCATGCCCGTCTGGACCTGCTCCAGGGCCATCCACTGGTCGGCCGACCACTGGTGGGTCATCCACAGGAAGGTCCCATACAGCGCATTGAACACCAGCGACTGCAGGGCCAAGCCGACCGATGCCATGACGTAGTAGCGCAGCACGCGGCGGCGGCGCGATGACTGGTAGTCTGCGGCGCGATGGCGGAACGTCAGCCAATCGTTCAGCAAGAAGTTGGTCGCCACCGACACCGCCCAACCGCCCACCACGGCTGCATTCGCCGCAAGCCAAGTGCCCGGGCTGCCGGTCGCTTCCAAAGCAATGCTCAGTGCGCCAAACACGACCATGTTGACGAGTACGCCCGAGGCTCCGACCGCACAAAAGGTCAGAAACTGCTTGTGTCGCAAGGCGATGGCGACCATGCGGCTCAGGGTTCCTTGGCGTTGGGCTTCGCTCATGCCGTCGCCTTTTGGGCCGCCGGGCCGAACAACCCGTGCTCCGTGCACACTGCGGTCACGCGACGGTCGGAGGGTGAGCGCGGCGTCCAGTCCAGCACGCAAGCTGCCGCTGTGACGCCCACCACGACACACTCGGGTCGGAGTCCGGCAAGGTAGGCGTCCTGCAGGTCGTCCGGTCGTCCCAAGCGGGCCAGATCTGTCCGCACCAGCAGTGCATGTACAAACACCAAGTCCAGCTCGCGCGGGTCCAGCACCGGACCCGTCGGCTCTAGCAGCCGCGTCCGCGGACGAGGCGCAAGGAACGTGGGGCCGTCGCACGCCGCCGGGTCCAGTGCGTCACCAGCAGGCCGCAACCGCGGATAGGCAAGAAGAAAGCCGTGCGCAAGTAATCGGTTCGCCAGTTCGCGGGTGTCCACCTCTGCGCCGACCGGACTGTAGAGACCGACGCGGCGCACACCCAGCGCTTGCGCGGCACCGAGCCCCACCTCCGCAAGACAAAGGGCATGGGCCCTGCGGATGGGATCGGGGCGAGAGCGCAGTGCGGCCTCTGCCAACGCACGCCACCCTGACTCGTCGCCTGCCACACCGAGACAAGCGACGACGGTAACCGGACTTGCGGCCAGCGACGCCAGCCAATCCTGACGCACGGCCGGGCCCAAGGAAGGCGGTATGGCCGCCGGGAACTCGTGCATGGGTCCTCTTGTGGGGTGGGAGAGGGGGCGAGGCGCCTAAGCGTCGCCCACCGCGGACTTGATCCGCATCCGCAACTGCTGCACGTGGTCGCGCAGACCGTCGTCGCGTCGGGCGTGGCCAGCACGCTCTTTTTCGAGGTCATCGGCGATCGTCAGCGCGGCCAGCAACGCAAGCGACTGGGGGGGCAAGGAGGATGCGCGCACCTGAAGCTCAGCCACGCGGGCATCCACCAGGGCCGCCACCCGCTGCACATGGGCCTCGTCCTCATCGGTCTGCAGCGTGAAGGGCTTGCCCATCAGCGTAACCTTGACTGCCTTGGACATGATCGCTCCTTCGCGGCGGGTCGACGGGGGCGTCAACACATCGATCGGCGGATAGACCGGCGGCGCGATCGTGTCAAGCAGCCGTTTCTCCGCACGCTGAAAGGGCCACGGTCAGAAGTGGAGTGGCCGAGACTGCTAGAATTCATGTGGACATACGAACCCATGCCGGATTATGATCTGCGCCGCTTTTTGGAAGAAGGGACCGGGGTTCTTGGATTCTTCGCCGCCACGCCAGGTGCGCGTCGACCGGCGGCCCCTCAGCACCATTCGACTACCGAGGTACCAGCATGTGTAAGCGCTTCTGGGCTGCTATGTGTCTTGCAACGCTCGCACTTGCCATCTCGGCTTGCGGTAACACAAACACCTCCCCCTCGGACAACATCGCGCTGCCCGACTCAGACGGCAGCGGCACCACGGATGTCCAGTTCGGTGACGCTGAGCAGCCCGACGGCACCGACTCCGATGGAGTCACCGGCGAAGACACCACCGTCCCGTCATGCAAGGTCGATGCGGACTGCGCCGGCAAGATCACGGTGCCCGCATGCCAAGCGGCCGTCTGCCTCGCGACCGGCCTGTGCGGTCTGGCCGACGCCGATGACGGCGGTGCCTGCGAGGACGAAGACGCCTGCACGGAGAAGGGAACCTGCAAGGAAGGCCAGTGCTTGGGCACGCCCGTGACCTGCGACGACACCAACCCCTGCACCGACGACACGTGCGACCCCAAGACCGGGTGCGTGGCAACGGCGAACGCGATCGCTTGCGACGACGGCGACGCCTGCACGACGGACGACGGCTGCGCGGACAGCAAGTGCCAAGGCAAGGTCAAAGTCTGCGACGATGGCAACCCTTGCACCGACGAGACCTGCGACTCAAAAGCCGGTTGCCAGTACACAAAGAACACTGCGGCTTGCTCTGACAACAACGCCTGCACTGCGGATGACAAGTGTCTGGAGGGCGTGTGCGTCGGCGGCGCCCCCACCGTGTGCGACGACTCGAATCCCTGCACGATCGACAGCTGTGATGTGGTTCAAGGCTGCGTGCACGCCAGCGTCGACGAAGGCGCACTCTGCAGCGACGGCGATGCGTGCACGATCGAGGACAAGTGCGCGGCCGGCAAGTGCACCGGAGCCGTCCTGTCCTGCGACGACAAGGAGTCCTGCACTGCCGACACCTGTGACAAGGAAAAGGGCTGCGTCAACACGGCGGACGACGCGCTCACTTGCGACGACGGAAACTCGTGCACCAAGACCGACCTGTGCAAGGGCGGCAAGTGCGAGGGCACCAACGGCAAGGTCTGCGACGACTTGAATGCCTGCACCGACGACTCCTGCAAGGACGACGCGTGCGTATTCGTGGCCAACGCCCAGCCCTGCGACGATGGCGACAAGTGCACCGAGAACGACGTCTGCGCCAACAGCGCGTGCGCGCCCGGCAAGCCCATCCCCTGCGACGACGGCAACCCCTGCACCACCGACAAGTGCGACTCGGCGACCGGCGCGTGCGGATTTGCCGACAACACCGCTGCCTGCGACGACGGCAACGGCTGCACTGCCAGCGACATCTGCGCCAGCGGCTTGTGCTCGGGCACGCCCAAGGTGTGCGACGACCAGAACGACTGCACCCTCGACTCCTGCACCGCCGACACCGGCAAGTGCAGCAACGTGGCGCGCGCCGATGGCTCCAGCTGCAACGACGGCTCGGTCTGCACCCAGAACGAGGCCTGCGACAAGGGCAGCTGCGTCGGCGTCAAGATCACCTGCGACGACGGGAACCCCTGCACCGACGACGTCTGCGACCCGGTGGGCGGGTGCGCGGCGAAGAACAACACGGCCGCTTGTGACGACGGCAACGCGTGCACCGCGGGCGACGCCTGCCTCGACGGCACTTGCAAGGCAGGAGCCTCGCCGACCAAGTGCGACGACGCCAACCCCTGCACCTCCGACTCGTGCGACCCGGCCACAGGCTGCGTGAACGCGAACAACACCCAGATCTGTAACGACAACGACCTGTGCTCCATCGACGACAAGTGCGCCGACGGAGCGTGCGCCGGCACCGCCAAGAAGTGCGACGACGGCAACGTCTGCACCGACGACGCCTGCGACCCCGCCAAGGGCTGCCTGTTTGCCGCCAACACGATCAAGTGCACCGACGGCAGCATCTGCACCCTCGACGACAAATGCACCGACGGCAAGTGCGCAGGCGGCGCGACGATGGACTGCAACGACAACAACACCTGCACCACCGACACTTGCGATCCCAAGCTGGCCTGCCAGTACACCTCGGCCTTGAACGGCTCGAAGTGCGACGACGGCAACTCCTGCACCAAGGGCGACGTATGCGGTGCCGGCAAGTGCCAGGGAATCGGCAAGATCTGCGACGACTTCAACCCGTGCACGACCGACACTTGCTCGAACAATATCTGCACGTTCACGGCCAACACGCTGACGTGCAACGACGGCAACATCTGCACGGCGACCGACACCTGCAACGGCAAGGGCGTATGCGTGGGCGCAAATCCGGTCAAGTGCGACGACATCAACCCGTGCACCAACGACAGCTGCAGCCCGAAGCTCGGCTGCCTCTACGTCAACAACACGTCCGCTTGCGATGACGGCAAGTTCTGCACCGTCACCGACACTTGCAAGGACGGCAAGTGCCAGGTGTCCGTCCCCAACTGCAACGATGGCAACCTCTGCACCAACGACAAGTGCGACGAGATCGCCAAGAAGTGCGTGTACGGCAACAACCTGGCGCCGTGCTCCGACAACAATGCGTGCACGCTGATCGACACCTGCAAGGACGGCAGCTGCGGCGCTGGCGCCCCCAAGGACTGCGACGACGGCAACCCCTGCACGCTCGACAACTGCAACACGACGACGGGAGCGTGCTCCTTCGCTTTGGCCGTCGGCAAGTCCGCCTGCCCCGGCCTGCCCGTTCCGCTGTCACTCGCCATCGACTATGCCGACCCGCTGTGGACGGGCGTCACCAACAGCACGTTCGTGAAGTGGATGACCGACGCGACGCCCGCCATCCCCGGCAAGCTGACGGGCGCGGCTTCGCTGAACGTGAACAAGGGCACGAACTACGCCGACACCTTTCCGGTCCAGGCGACGGCCTACAGCAAGTTCCTGGTGGACGCGACGAAGGTGACCGGTACCTACCTGACGTTTGTCTTCTACTCCTACCACGGCATGGCGACGATCAACACGGTCGACAAGCGCATCATCGAGTTCAGCACCGACGGCTTCAACACCATCGCCAAGGCCTACACGCTGGACAACACCAAGTTCTCCAAGGTCTGGCACATGGAGACGCTGGACGTGAACTCGTTGGTAGGCAAGGCCTTCCAGGTTCGCTTCCGCTTCGACTCGGTGGCCGTCGGTGCCTCTGGTCCCGGCTGGTTCGTTGACGAACTGAACATCTACGCCGGTCCCGTCGCCGTGGTCGCAGCTGGCAAGACCTACATCGAGGGCTTTGGGAACAACGTCAACGGCTGGCAGTCCTCTGCCGCCGTCAACGGGTCGGTCTGGGCCATCGACGCGACGCCTGCGGTTCCTGCGCCCCTGTCGGCGCCCGCGAGCATGAACTTCAACAACGGCAAGGACTACGCCGGGACCGTGTCGGGCAGCGTGCTCTCGCCCGTCATCGACCTCGAGGCGGCAACCGGCAACGTCAGCATCGTGTTCCGCGAGTGGGTCGGCACTGAGGTCGACAACGTGGGCTCGTATGACAAGCGCTGGGTCGAAATCAGCGGCGACGCCTTCGTCACCGTCCCGATCAAGCCGCTGTTCGTCAACTCGGCGAACGTCATGTCGGGCTGGCGCTACAACACGGTCGACCTCTCACAGATGAAGGGCAAGAAGATCCGCCTGCGCTTCGTGTTCGACTCGGTCGACCTCAACTACAACGACGGCGTGGGCTGGTTGATCGACGACGTGGTGCTCGAGCACCGCCCGGTTCCTTCCTTCGCCGACGGCATCACCTGCGGCGATGCAAGCGGCTGGACCCTTGCCAGCGCCTACCCGACGGGGCCGCGCTGGGCCATCGACAACAACGGCGTGACCGCCCTCAGCCCCGATTGCTCGTTGAACTTCAACAACGGCAAGGACTACGCGTGCTCCGCGTCGCCCAAGGTTCAGGGCACCGCCACGTCCGGCAAGTTCCAGATCCCGGTGCCTGCAACGGTGGGAGCCAAGACGCTGCTGACGTTCACGGCATACGTCGACGCAGAGACCAGCAGCCTGTTCGACAAGTTCACCGTCGGCCTGACCGAGGCCACGCCGATCCTGCCGAAGACCTGGGGCACGGCGGTCGACAAGGTGGCGGCGCTGAAGAAGTGGACGACCTTCACGTACGACGTCACGCCGATGCAGGGACGCGTCGTCACGCTGGCCTTTGCTTTCGACTCGGACGACTGCGACTTCAACACCGGCGCCGGCGTCTTCATCGACGACGTGATGATTCGCGCAGACAAGTAGCTCAAAGCGACTGAGTTGATTCCTGCACCGGCGGCTGTAGGCTCCCTTGCCCGCAGCCGCCGGCGCGCGTTTTGCCCACCCGAGGTCCGATGAGCCCAAGTCCCGCCCCCCAGACACGCTCCGCAGCCCGGACCGCCATCCCCAGTGCTCCCAAGGCGTTGCGACGCTTCATCCGCGACCAGGCTGAGCGTGCCGATCAACTCCTCTCGGTGGGCAAGTCCCTGCTGAGCAAGCATGGAGCCAAGCTGTCCGAGCCGGTGCGCGAGTCACTGCAGGCGCAGCTGGCCACCCTGAGTGCCGCTCGCCCCAAGGATCTCAAGGACGCCGACGCCGAGGTGCTGACGGCGGCCGCCGACGCGTTCGAGGCCGGGCTGGACGAGCATCTGGGCCGCTATCGCAAGTCCGTGGTGCGAGAGTACGCCGAGGCCATCTTCTGGGCCGTGCTGCTGACGCTGGTGATCCGCGCCTTCGTGTTCGAGGCGTTCAAGATCCCCACGGGCTCGATGATCCCGACGCTGCAGATCCACGACCACCTGTTCGTGAACAAGTTCATCTACGGGCTGAAGATCCCATTTACGCGTGTGAAGTTCCTAACTTTCCGCGATCCCCGCCCTGGTGAGGTCATCGTCTTCGAGTACCCGTATGACAACGACTCGTCGACGGGCAACGACCTGATCAAGCGCGTCATCGGCGCCCCCGGCGACCGCGTCCGCATGGTCGACTACCAAATCTTCCGCAACGACAAGCCGGTGCCGCGCAAAGTCATCGCCAAGCCCGGTGAATTCCGCGACATCGGTCGCGCGCGCTGGCCCTACGTTGCTGAGCAGGAGTGCATCAACGGCATCGTCTACACGACGCAACACGGCACCGGTGGCGACGTCAAGGACTGGCCGCCAGAGGAATCAGATCCGCAGTTCCCGCACGCACGCCGCTATGGACGCGCAGAGCGAAATAACCTTCCAGACTTTGTCGTGCCGCCCGGCCAGTTGCTGGTCATGGGCGACAACCGCGACAACTCGCAGGATGGCAGGTTCTTCGGCCTCGTTCCCCTCGACACGGTCAAGGGCAAGGCCGGCTTGCTGTGGTGGGCGTTTGACAACGACGCGTGGTACAGCCCCACCCTCAGCCGGATGGGCGACTTCGTGCACCAGGTGCGCCCGGAAGGCACGTGCGAAGGCTTCTGACGGCCCCCGGCTAGACGACCTAGCGCTTGCGCTGCGGAATGTGCTGGATGATCAGCGCCAACGACCACTTGGCGGTCAACAGCGCCAAACCGACTCCCGCCGCAATCGTTCCAACCAAGACCAAGCCGCCCATTTCACCCTCCGCATCACGGCCCCACGGCCAAGACGGAGCCTAGGGTCTTTCCACTGACCGGCAAGTTTCTGCACGCGCTGCGGCTAGCCGCGCTTGGGCGGCCCCAGATGCCAACGCTCGAGCGCCGCGCGGTTGGGGTCGCAAGGACGGCGCGTGGTGACCTGCTGCCACGCTTGGTCCAAGCTCAACCCATTGTGTTTCATCAGGTAACCAATCGCCACAGTCGGGCTGCGATTGACTCCGGCAGTGCAGTGCACGTAGGTGACTCGTCCGGCGTCTCGCAGCTCAGCGACGGCGACGATCGCCGCGGGCAGACCTTGGATCAGGGCGCGGTCGTCGAAGTCGGTGATCGGCTGACGGCGGGCCGCGATGCCCTGCCCCATCATGAACCGCCACAGCAAGTTCCAGTCCAGATCCATCCCCATCAGGTCATCATCGGTCTGCAGGCTGACGAGCCCGTCGATCCCGGCCTTGCGCAGCTGCTGAATGCGGTGGGGAGAGCTGGGACAGGGCCCCACCCACAGACCCGAGTCGACCTCATTGAATTCAAAGGCGGGTTCCATCTAGAACCGCATACCCAAGCGAGCCACTGCACCACCCGGGGTCTGTGACAGGCGAATGTCGAACGTCGGCACTTCTTGCACCGGTGGGTTGGCGTTGGCTTCGGCGGCTTGCTTCAGCAGGATGGTGCCACCGACGAAGCCCACCGTGCCCAAGCCCATCATCGTCCAGCGGACGGTGTCGCCACCCACCGAGTCGTAATCGGCGAAGGCGTCGATCGCAACGGCGGTCAAGAGCAGGGCTCCGCCGACCCCGATGCCGGCCCACGCGTAGGCCCTCAGGTCGCTCTCTGGCTCGAATGTCGCCAGGTCGGCCGTGACGGTCGCCCGCTGACCAGCCCCCAACTCGACGTCACCCTTGCGGCCGAAGTAGCCGGGACGCGTGATCAAGAGGCTGTGCTTGCCCATGTCGACGTCGACCTCCGCCTTGCCGTCCTTGGCGGGCACTTCCTTGCCGTCCAGCTCGATCTTGGCACCGCGCACCGTGGCGACCTCAATCCGGCCGCGGGTGGTGACTTCGAGCCGCACGGTTGCACCCGATGCCACGACGACGTCTGCCGCCTTGACGACCGCGCCAGCAGCGTTGCGCACCACCACCTTCGCGGTGCCGGCCGCCACCTGCAGCGAATTCTCGCCCTTCTTCAGACCGGTGACGGCCCCTGCGACGTCGGCCGCGAGCCCGTCCACATCCACGACGACCACCAGCGTGCCAGGAGCCGCCGGCGCGACCTCAACAACAGCGGGGACGGTCGGCTGCGGCGGGGACGGCTCGGCACCGGCAGCGACGGGCCAGACGGCAAGTGCACACAGCCCGGTCACAAGTCCGGATCTGGCAAAATCGAGGTAAGACAGGGGCATCGTGAACTCCGTAGGGCGGCAGGGGCCGCAACGGGCGGGGGCGGCGCGGGCGGGTCAGCCCTCGGCGCGGGTCAACTCGGTCTCAGGCTTCTTGCGGGCAGAGACGATCGAAGTGCGTTTGTTCAAGCGTTCGGCCAAACCGGCAAGTCCGGAAAGGCCCTGCAGATCCAAGCCGAATCGCTCCAATATCGTCAGCGGCTGCGCCAGTGCCAAGTCCGCCGGGGTCAGCGCGTCGCCGACAAGCCACTGTCGCCCCCCCAGCAGCTGTTCGAAGACGTGCAGCATCTGGCGCACCCGGCGCGTCTCTACGCGGTAGACTTCGAGGCTCCACATCTGCCCCTCGCGGCCCACCATCTCGCGGTCGATGCGCATCAGCGGGTTCAGCAGCCCTTCGTCGACCATCTGCTCGGCCATGGCGCAGCGGGCGCGCGCAAGCGGGTCCAGAGGTAGCAGACCGGGTGAAGCCGTCTCGGTTGCGTCCAGAAAAGCGAGGATCGTCGAGGACCCGAACACGGGCCGCCCCGCATCCGTCACCCAGATCGGCAAGCGGCCCAAGGGGTTCAGGCTCGGCAGCTCCGGGGGCGGGGCGTCGCGTTCGACGGCGTTGCTGGCGTACGGGATGCCGCGCTCGGCCAAATAGGCGCGAACGCGAAAGCAGTAGGGGCAGTCCATGTAGTGGTAGAGCGTCGCCATGGTCCCGCCGGCAAGAGCACCCGGATGATACGGCCCCAAGACGATGCGGACAAGCCGCAGGAACGTCTGCGGGTTGCCGACGAACGCGGGCGCGACTACGCTCCGGCGCTTGCCCCCGCGTCCGCACGTCGCCGGCCGCGAGCGCCCTGCTGGCCCCACTGCTACGGAACTGCCACCCATGCGCCACCGCCTGCCCGCCCTGCCCATCGCGCTCGCGCTGCTTCTCTTCGTCGGGTGCTCCGACGAGACCGCCGCCGGCCCCAGCGACGCGCAGAACACCATCGACAATCCTCCCATCGGTACCGACGCGACGATCGCAGATGCCGTCCCTGGAACCGGCCCCTACTGCGCGCCGTGCCTCAGCCCCAAAGACTGCAGCCCCGCCGCCCCCGAGTGCCGGCAGGACAAGAACGGCAAGGGCTACTGCACAAAGGGTTGCTCCTCCAGCGCCCAGTGCGCATCGGGTTCATCGTGCGCGCAATACGGCACGGGGCTTGGAGAATTTGCGTGTCGTCCCGACTACGGCGCGTGCTCGGGCGGCGGCGAGCACTGCAGCCCCTGCGCGTCACAAGCCGAGTGCGCCACTGGCAACCTGTGCATCACCTCGCCCGACACCAATGAGCGCTACTGCGCGGCAACCTGCGGCCTCGCCGGGGTGACGTGTCCCAACGGATTCACTTGCGGCAAGGTCATGGGCGCCGCTTCGTCGGTGTGCCTGCGCAAGTTCGAGGAGCCCTATGGCCTGATCGCCACCTGCCAGAGCGGCGACAAGGGCTACTGCGACCACTGCGACGAGACCTGGGAGTGCGGCTCGCGGCGCTGCGCCACCAAGGAGGGCGAGAGCTTCTGCGTCCAGCCGGGCAGTTGTACCCCTCAGACCGCCGCCGTGGACTGCCCTTACGCCAGCGAGGGGGCCACGTTCTGCGTCCCCTCGAACATCGGCATGATCTGTGCCCCGCCCATCGCGTTCCAGTGCTTGGGCTTCAAGGCTTGCCTCACGCACATCTGTCCCGATGGCACCAGCTGCGTCAACGGCCTGTGCAAGCCGACCTGAGTCTGAAGATCCGCTGCCTGCAAGCCATTGACTAGGGCGCGACGCTGGACGACGCTTCGCCGGCGCAAGCACCCATCCCCCCCGGAGGAATCGACATGACAACCCTGCTCGATACCGTGCTCCTCTTCTCGCTGCCCGCTTCCGGCAAGTCCGAAGTGCGCCGCTACCTCGAGTACTTGACGCCCACGCAGTGTCGCGAAGAGTTCCACATCGGGCCCACACTGCAGCTCGACGACTACCCCTACGTGCACTTCATGCACCGCATCGACGACGAGTTGAAGCAGCGCGGCCAGGACTTCGTGTTCTACCACGGCGCCAACCGCCCGTTCCGCGAGCCCTTCGACTGGCTGACGCTGACCGAAATGCTGAACGAGGACTACGCGGACCTTGTCGCCGGACGCACCGCGCATCCTGCTTCAGCCGCGCAGCTGCTGTTCGACCGTCTGGACGCCGCTCGCGTCCGGGCTGGCGTCGCCCCCGCCCTTGGGAACGTCCCGTACCGCATCCGCTGCGAAATCGCCGCGGCAATGGAAGCCGAGTGCGCCGAAGATCTCGCCGCAAAGAACCTCACCGTCAGCCAGGACCGCGCCGGAAAGACGCTGTTCATGGAAGCCGCCCGTGGTGGCCCGAACGGCGCCGCGTTCCCGCTGACTCCGCCCCGCGGCTACCTGAACCAGTTTCACCAGCTGCGCCCGGAGATCCTCGACCGCGCGGTGATTCTCTACATCTGGGTCAGCCCTGAGGAATCGCGCCGCAAGAACATCGCCCGCGGTCGTCCCGACGGTCAGGGATCGATCCTGCACCACTCAGCACCGTGGGAAGTGATGCTGGCCGACTACGGCTGCGACGACATGGAATGGCTGATGTCGCAGTCCGACAAGCCGAACACGGTCAAGGTCGAGCGGATCCTTGTGGTCGAAGAGAACGGCCAAAAGAAGTACGTGCTGCGCAAGTGGTACATCCCGGTCGCCCGCTTCGACAACCGCCTCGACAAGACCAGCTTCATCCGCAAGGACACCGCCGATTGGGGCAAGGACGAGATCCAGGCCATCCACGGCGAGCTTGCCCGCGCGCTTGGCGTGCTGGCCGAGACGGTCGATGGGCTGCGGGCCGAGAAGGCCTAGCCGCCGCCTATCCTCTATCGCATGTCCGGTCGGCTGCTGAGTTTTCCGCAGTCCCGATGATGCCTTCCCGATGACGCCGAGGCTGCTTGCGCGTTGACACCGGGGCCACTTGCCCCTATCCTGCCGCGCGCTTCAGGGTCAGGTGCCATTCAGGCCGGCGACCCCGTGCACGAACCTTTTACTGCGAACTCCGAGGAACGAGACATGGCTGACCCGATCAACGCCCCGGCCGCCGAAGCCGCCGTCGCCGCCCGCATCCAGAGCAACGGCTTCACGCCCATCGTCGACCAGTGCGTCGGCTGCGCGCACGTGCGCCTGCTCGGCGAAGTTGGCTACTGCCACGCGTACGCCAGCCCCGCCGGCAAGTGGGCCGCCGGCATGTGCAACTTCGCGACGCACGCCAAGATCGAAAAGGCGAAGTCCTCGAAGATGCTGAACCCGCTGAAGGCCTCGAAGCGCGGCGGCAACTAGTCAAGGAATCGGGTCATGGACGGCGACCTCGTGCTCCTCGAACGTCGCGGGGCAGTGGCTCTGCTGACGATCCATCGACCCAAGGCGCTCAACGCCCTCGATCGGCAAGTGCTCACGGCGCTGGCGCAGCGGCTGGACGAAGTCGCGGCCGACCGTTCGGTGCGCGCAGTCGTGCTGACAGGGTCCGGCGACAAGTCCTTCGTCGCGGGCGCCGACATCGGCGAGATGGCACACCTGACGCCGGAACAGGCCTTGGCCTTTGCTTTGGCTGGGCAGGCGATCCTCTGCAAAATCGAGCAGATGCCTAAGCCCGTCATCGCGGCGGTCAACGGCTACGCGCTGGGCGGCGGCACGGAACTCGCGCTCGCCTGCGACGTCATCCTCGCGTCGACCCGCGCCAAATTCGGCCTGCCCGAGGTCACCTTGGGCGTCATCCCTGGATTTGGCGGCACGCAAAGGCTCGCACGACTGATCGGACGCAACGCTGCTCGCCGCTGGGTACTTTCCGGCGACGTGTTTCCGGCCGAAGAGGCGCTGCGTTTGGGCGTCGCGCACGAACTCCATGCGCCTGAGACGCTGCTAGATGCCGCCGTCGCGTTGGCCGACCGCATGGGTCAGCGCGGTCCGGTGGCGGTGGCTCAAGCCAAGCGTGTGATCCTGCAGGGAGAAGACGTGCCGATGGACGAGGCTCTCCGGCTAGAGGCCGCCGCCTTTGCCCAGTGCTTCCGGTCGCCGGATCAGCGCGAAGGGATGACGGCGTTCCTGGAAAAGCGTCCCGCGAAGTTTACGGGCGAGTAGGCCGCAGCTCTACGCGCGTCACCGGGCGATCGGGGCGCACTTCCACCCGCCGCCGCAGGGACTTGCCGCCGACCCTCACGTCGATCAGGTGCTCGCCCACGGGAACGCCGGAAAGCTTCAGCGTCTCGCCGGGCTTCAAGGGCTGGACCTCTCCACCATCCACCGCGACGGTCACCGACGCCTCGCCAGCCAACGCGATCTCGAGATCCGCGTGGACGAGCGGGGGCTTGGGGAGGAGCACTTGCTCGGCGGGCGTGATCGGGTCGGAGTAGAACGCGGACCGTCCGGTCTTCGGGTCCCGCACCTCGACCGTCGCGCGGCCAGGAACGACCGGCAGCACCGCATGACTGCCCGGCGCGACCTCTGCCATCTGCACGCCCCGCACCAACACGACCAGGGTGTGTTCTCCCGTGCGCTGGTCGAGATGCAAGGCACCGGACGGCGGCTCGAAACCGACCAGCGCCCGCGCGCCGTCTGCCACCTGCAGCTCAGCCGCCAAACGGGTCCCGGTCCACTGCGTCACGAAGGTGATTCGGTGCTTGCCGGGCGTCACGGCCGTCCGCAGCTCGCCTCGCGCCGGGATCGTGCCGCGTACGGCACCGTCCACCGCAACGGTCGCTGGCTCGCCGTGGCCGTTGACCAGCGTCACCGTCGTCTCTTCTGCGCGGATCGACCAGGCCGCCTGTGCCGCCGCCTCGAGAAACAGTCCCGTCTCGTGCTTTCGTCCGCTGGCCTTGGCCTCGGCCGTCAGTGCAAGTCGCCCCGCCGGGACCCCGACGACACGCTTGGCGTTTGCCGGAACTTCCACCTTGCCCCACGCCCCTACGTGAACGGTCAGCGACTCACCCGTCACGTTCATCAGCTTCACGCTCGCGCGCGGGCGCTCGATGCGCCAGTCGAGCTGCGCGGGGCCGTCGGGCTGCACCTCCAGCCGATAGGTCAGCCCCGAATCGGCGCCCGTGGCTGAGATACCAAACGCCGACCGCGGCACGACCCACTCGGCCTTGGCACCAAGCGCGATCGGCGAGCCCAGATCCCGCATGGCTGCAACGAGTTCCAGCACCTCGCCGGTCTGGTTTTCGACGCGGATGCGGATGTCGGGGGACAGCCCCGGCGGCTCCGATGTCAGGGTGGCCTTGGCTTCGAACTCACGCACGTCGCCTGACGTCACACCGACCAGACGAACGCGGTGCATCCCGGGCGCCAGACCCAGCACGTCCACCGTCGCGGCCGCCGGGCCGATGCGACCGTAGGCATGGCCGTCGACGTACAGTGTCGCAAGCTCCGTCAAGGGGTTGACCACGGCCATGCGCGAGGCGGGGGCCGGCAGAGCGGCCTCGGCCACCTCTCCCGCGGCCACGTTGAGGCGCAAGGCGGTCAGGGTCGCGCTACGGGCACTGCGAGCGACGACCGTCACCGTGCCGGGCTCCAGCTGCGTCACGGTCCTCTGAGCGCCATCCTCGACCACGCCCATCGGTCGCCCGTCGATCTCCAGAGTCTGCGGTTCGCCCGTGCGATTGCGCACCCGCACGCCGGCGCAAGGGACGATGACCGGTACCTCGCGCGTCTGCAGTCCGGTCAGCTGGACGGTTCCCTCATAGACCCAACCGGCATCGGCCACTACGCGATAGGTCAGCTTGTCGCCGGGCGCCGACGGACAGATCCGCGCCGTTTGGCCAGGTCCAAGCACCCGGGCTGACTCGCCCGTTGGCTCCAGCCGAACCGGGGACTTCGACGGATTCTGAAAGACGATCCAAGTCTTGCACGACTCGACAGGCGCGGCGAAAGCAGCCGACGCCAAACAAGCGGCCAAGACGGTGGTCGTCGCAAGCAGGACCTTTGCAGCAAGGTTCGAAGTGCGCATGGCCCGGAGCTTCGGATTCGCGCAGCGGCCGGTCAAGAGACGGGACCCGCGGCATGGCCGTCCTTGCCGTCGAACAGCGTCTCGACAAAAAGATCCGCATCAAAATCGCGCAGATCCTGCATCCGCTCGCCCACGCCCACCAGCTTGACCGGCAGCTTCAAGGCTTCGGCGATCGCCAGCACCACGCCGCCCTTTGCGGTACCGTCCAGCTTGGTCAGGGCGATACCGGTGACGTCGATGGCCTCGCGAAAGAGTTCGGCTTGCTTCACGGCGTTCTGCCCCATGGTGGCGTCCAGGACCAGCAGCACCTCGTGCGGCGCTCCCGCCTGCGCCTTTGCGGCGACCCGGCCCACTTTGCGTAGTTCTTCCATCAGGTTGCTGTTCGTGTGCAAACGCCCGGCGGTGTCGATGATCACCAAATCCGCTCCGTCCGTCTTGGCCTTCTCGATGGCGGCAAAAACCACGCTGGCCGGGTCGGCGTTCTCCTTGCCGCGGAACAGCTCGACGCCGGCGCGCTGGCACCACACTTCCAGCTGGTCGACCGCCGCCGCGCGGAAGGTGTCGGCGGCGGCCACGATGACCTTGCGGCCCTCAGCGGCATAGCGGTGTGCGAGCTTGCCAATCGTCGTCGTCTTGCCCGAGCCGTTGACGCCCACCACCATCAACACCGCGGGCCCGTTATCGTTCTCGACCTGCAGCGGCCGCTCATCGACGGACCGCAAGATCTCCAGCGACTTCTGGCGCAGCGTCTTCCAGACGTGTTCAGTGTCTTCCAGCTCCTTGCGCGAAGACGCCACCTTCAGCGCGTCCAGCAGCCGGTCGGCAGTCTTCACACCCAGATCCGCGCGGTACAACACCTCTTCGATCTCGGTCAGCAGTGCTGCGTCGATCTGCTTGCCTTGAAACAGCTTGCCCAGCCTCGCTACAAAGCCCTCGGACCGCGTCTTGGACAGCCCGGCCTCCAGATAGGCACGCTGCTCCCCATCATCCGCTTGCGGGGTGCGGACTTGCGAACGACGGGTCGCCGCATCCTCGAGCTCGCGGCGGGTCTGCTGATCCAGATCGAACGAATCCAGCCGCTTCAGCTCGCCGTCGGCGCCCACCTTCACGCCGCCACGGGCCGCACGCCGCAAGGCCCTGGCCGCTTGACGCGCTTCGTCGCTCGGGACATCGACTTCAACCACGGGTGCCGTCTTGGGGGTCTCGTCCGGCGGTGCGACGCCGCCGGACTTCGACTTCAGCATCGCGTAGGCGGCGATCGCCGCACCGACCAGTACAGCAAGGCCGATCGCCAAGCCGGTCGAGTCAACGGCGCCGTCCGTGGCGGCCTGGGCGGGAAGAAGCGGCAAAGAGACAAAGAGTTGCAGAGAGTCGAGCATGTCGTCGCAGGCCTTGTTGGGCGGGGCGTGTTCGGGCGACCCGGGCGTTCGGAGGGCCAGCAAGGTAGGTCGACTCCCGTGGCAATTCAAGCGCTGGTGAACGGTTCCGCGTCCTGATGTCGCGCACTCGTTGACAGCGAACCTCGCGCATCGGCAGGATACCGCCCGCTTTCCCCCCCAACACTGCGCCAAGGAGCCCCCCGTTGCACAAGGTGCTGATCGCAAACCGTGGCGAAATCGCCTGTCGCGTCATCCGGGCCTGCAAGGAGCTGGGGCTGCCGTCCGTCGCCGTCTACTCGGATGCGGACGCCCAGTCCCGTCACGTGTGGCTTGCCGACGAAGCCGTGCGAGTGGGTCCTGCCGCATCGGCCGAGTCCTACCTTTCCGGCCCGCGCATCTTGCAGGCAGCCAAGGACACTGGGGCGACGCTGATCCACCCAGGCTACGGATTCCTCAGTGAGAACGCTTCCTTTCGGGAGCAGTGCGACGCCGCCGGAGTCACCTTCGTAGGGCCCGGCAGCTACGCGATGCGCCAGATGGGCATCAAGACGTTGGCCCGCGACACCATGAAGGCGGCAGGCGTTCCGGTCGTGCCGGGCTCTGAGGGCCCCCTGCGAGACTTCGACGAGGCCCGCCGCGTCTGTCTGGAGATCGGCTACCCCGTCATGCTGAAGGCGGCGGCGGGCGGCGGCGGGCGTGGCATCCGACTGGTTCAGGCCGAGCGCGAACTGGAAGCGGCGTTCGACGGCGCCAGACGGGAGGCGGCAGCGTGGTTTAGCGATCCGACCGTGTATATCGAAAAGGCCATCGTTCGACCGCGCCACATCGAGATCCAAGTGCTGGCCGACAGCCATGGCAACACCGTGCATCTGTTCGACCGCGAGTGCTCGGTGCAGCGCCGCAACCAGAAGATCATCGAAGAGTCGCCGGCTCCCGGGCTGTCGAACCAGACCCGGTTGGCCATGGGAGAGGTCGCCGTTCAAGCGGCGCGTGCGGTGCAGTATGTGGGCGCGGGGACAATCGAATTTCTGGTCGATCCCGATGAGCGCTTCTACTTCATGGAGATGAACACCCGCCTGCAGGTCGAGCACCCGGTCACCGAGCTCGTCACGGGCGTGGATCTGGTGGTCGAGCAGCTGCGCATCGCGATGGGCCAGCCCATGTCGATCTCGCAAGAGACGCTGTCGCAGCGCGGCCACGCCATCGAGTGCCGGGTGTACGCCGAAGATCCGTCTCGCGGTTTTCTGCCTTCTCCCGGACCCTTGCGCGTGTATCGTCCGCCCATTGGTCCCGGCATACGGGTGGACGACGGCGTGGTCGAGGGCGACGTGGTCTCGAACCATTACGACGCGATGATCGCCAAGCTGAGCGCATGGGCGTCGGATCGCCCCGCCTGCATCGGGCGAATCCGTGCGGCGCTGAACACGTTCGAGATCGGCGGCATCCAGCACAACATCGAGCATCTGCTGCAGGTTCTGGGCAGCGAGCGCTTCGTTGCCGGACGCTATGACACCGGCATCGTGAGCACGTTGCCGCCACTGCACAGCGACCCGGAGGAGGACGAGCTCGCCGAGGCGCTTGCCGTGCTGCTTCACGACCGCCAGCGCCGCCAGACCGTGCTGACCCAACCCGCCGCCGACGAGTCCGCCTGGGCCCGCGCCGCGCGCCAAGCTGGCCTGCGCACCCGTTAGAAGCCGCCGTCGCCGAAAGGAATTGTCATGCCTACGGAGTACCTGCTCGAACACGGCACGCACCACAAGTCGGTCACGGTCATGGAGGACCACGGCGACCGCGCCGTCGTGCAGGTCGGTGACCGTCGGCTGGAAGTGACGTTGCGCACGCTGCCGGACGGCCGCATCGCCGTCAGCCAAGACGACCAGCGGCGGCTGTACCGAACCTTCCGCGCGGGAGAAGAGACCGTCGTGGTGCGGGGTTGGACCCAACACGCCTTCAAGCTGACCGACGCGCGCGAGCGCTGGCTGCACGGCACGGGCGGACGGCATGGCGACGGCAGTGGCCGCGTGACGGCCTCGATGCCGGGCCGAGTGGTGCGGTTGTCGGTCGCGGTTGGCGACATCGTGGACCCTGGCACCGTGGTCGCCGTGCTCGAGGCGATGAAGATGGAAAACGACGTGCGGACGGTGGGTGGCGGGCGCGTGACGGCCATCGCTGTGCGCGAGGGTGTAGCCGTCGAGTCCGGAGCCCTGTTGGTTCAGTTGGAACCGGTCGAAGCCGAGTAGTTGCCTTCCGCATCCCCCCTTGCCTGCCGCAGAGGCGCGAGAACCCCATGACTTCCCCCCTAGAAACCGCCGACGAGGTCGCGTCGCTGACCGAGTTCGTCGAGGTCCGCTTCAGTCTGCCCGCGACGGTGTTGCCGCTGCTGGAGCCCGTGCTGTGGACGCTGTCGCCGGGAGGCATCCTGACCGAGGACGCAGGAACCCTTGGCGCGCGCGACCTTCCAGCCGGCGACTGTCGAGTTGCCGTGTACGTCGCCCCTGCCGACCTGCCGACCACGCTGGAACAGCTGCGCGCGGCTCTGGCCCGCCACGGCGCCCCGTTTGCCCCGCACCTGCAAGACATCGAGCGTCAAGACTGGAATCGTGTGTGGAAGGCCCATTTCCATGCGTTCGATATGGGTCGTCGCCTCCGGATCGTGCCGGAATGGGAGCAGCAGGCCGACGCGCTGGCCCTTGCCGCGGCATCGGTGGAGCGTGTGTCGATTTCGATTGACCCCGGCATGGCGTTTGGTACGGGCACCCACGAGACCACCCGGCTGGCGCTGTGCACGGTAGAGGCATGGGCCGATGCTGCCCTCGGTGCGGGCGAAAACCTGCATCAACAGCGCGTGTTGGACGTGGGTACCGGCAGCGGCATTCTGGCCATCGAGGCAGTTCTGCTGGGGGCGGGCTCTGCGGTCGGTACCGAGAACGATGCGGAGGCCCTGGAAAACGCAGCGGTGAACTTGCGGTTGAACGGCGTGGCGGACCGCGTGCGGCTGCTGCACTGCGAAAATCCCTCCGGCTTGGGGCAGTTCGAGCTCGTGATCGCCAACATCATCTCCAGCGTGCTGCTTGAGCTGCTGCCGCATCTGGTCGCCGCAACGGCGCCAAACGGCGTGCTGGTGTTGTCGGGCATCCTGTATCGCGAGGTCGATGACGTGCGGGACGCCTTTGTGGCCGCCGGTCTGACGTGGCTGGAGACCCAACGCGACGGCGAGTGGTGCTCGCTGCGGCTGAGGGCGCCCGCTTGAGGCAGCTCTACCACCCCCTACCCAGCGACCCAACGCAGCCGTTTCCAGTCGCATCGGAAGTTCGGCACCGTCTGGAGCGCGTGTTGCGGCTGCCCCAAGGTGCCCGGCTGGTGGTCGCCGACGGCTCTGGCCGGCGGTTGCCGGTGCGCTGGCACGTCGACCATTTCGAGGTCGATGGTCCGTTGCAGTCATCGCCCGACCGTCCCTGGATCGAGCTGGGCATCGGTCTGGTCAAGGGTGACCGCTGGGAGTGGCTGGTCGAAAAGTGCGTGGAAGCCGGCGTAGACCGTCTGGTTCCGCTGCAGCTGGACCACTGCGTGGTGCGCATCGACCCGTCCCGAGCCGCGGACAAGGTCCAGCGCTGGCAAGCGGTCGCCATCGAGGCCTTTGAGCAGTGCGGGCGCGATCGACTGCCCCAGGTTCAACCGCCTGCCAAGCTGGATGTCTGGCTGGGTTCTCTCGGCGACGCCATCCTGTGCGCCTGCGACGAGACCGGTCCGCCGACGTCGTTGCTGCATCTGGTGCAGGACAGGCAGCCAGCCCGGCTCGCCCTGCTGGTAGGGCCGGAAGGCGGGCTTGCCACGGCGGAGCAGACGCGCGCTCGGACCGCCGGTGCGGTGGCGGTCACCCTCGGTCCACATGTGCTGCGTGCGGAGACGGCAGCGATGATCGCCGTGGCGATCGCCAGAGCCGCGTTTCACGACGGTCTTGCCATCGACCAGCCCAACCTGCTTGGATGACGCCGTTTTCCGAGACGCGCTTTGTCGAGATCGGCCGTCCGCAGCAAGCCCCCGGCACGTTGTCCGCATTTGCGCAGCCAAACGCAATACCGCAAGGCATTCGCCAGCCTTTGACTCCGCGAGTCAGGTGTTCCGTCGACCTGTGGATGCATTCGCACAAGCGCCTGAAATTACCTGACAACGTCCGATCACAAGCGGCCGAAAGCAAATCCCCAGCAACCAAGCATTGATCGTCCGCAGCGGCCTGAGGTAAGGTGGCGATCCGGCCCACAAGGGCTGCCGCGAACGAAACCCAACGATTCCAAGGACTTGCGTGATTTCACCCACCACCACCTCTCTGATGCCGCACGTGTTCGGGCGTCCGCTCGAGCACTTCCAGCGCATCTTGGGGCTGATGGCGATGGGCACGCTGCTCCTCTGGTCTGCCGCCGCCAGCGCCCAGCCGCGCCGCGCCGCCGCTGAACCCGAAGACGCTGAGCTGATCATCCAGGACTCCGACGGCATCGATGCCAAGGCCGCATCGGAGCTGCAGCTTCCCGTCGGCACGAACCTACGCGAGCTTGAGTTTGCTGGCGACGATGACCTTGACACCCCCTTGGCCACCACGACGGCTGCAACGACGGAGCCAGCGAAGGGCTACGTCCGCACGCGCACCAGCTTGGCCACCTACAACGCCAAGGCCGGCGACACCTTGCGGAACATCGCCTACCGGTATTGCACCTCACCCGCCGCGATTGCCGCCGTGAATGCCCTGCCCTTCGACCCCTCGTCCGATGCTCCCGTGCGCCCCGGCACGAAGGTCAAGGTGCCGCTGGCATTCGGAGCGCCGTCGGGCCTTCCCAATGCCGTGCAGCTGCTGACGGGACCGGGAGTCGTCTCTGGCAAGCCCGACAGCAACTGGGGGCGCCCCGAGACCGTCGAGATGTTCCGCAGGACTTTCCGCGAGATGCAGAAGCGCTGGCCGACCCGCCATCCCCTGCTCGCAGGTTCTCTTTCTCGCACCAAGGGCGGCCGGCTTGGCCACCACAAGTCGCACCGCTCAGGTCAGGACATCGACATCGGCTACCCGACGCTCGAGTCGAACCGCAAGCAGTGGGGCCGTCCGGGTCTGGGCGAGATCGACTACCAGCGCCTGTGGTTCCTGATCGACTCGCTCGAGCGCACCGGTCTGATGGCCGCGGTCTACATGAGCCCGGACATCCAGCGTCGGCTGCACGCTTATGCCAAGAAGCAGGGCGAACCGCTGGAGCGCTTGGACATCCTGTTGCAATACCCGCCCAGCCCGGCACGCGGCGGCACGCTGATTCGTCAGTCGCCCGGCCACCGCGACCACGTGCACATTCGGCTCATTACGCCGACCGACGTGCGGACGCTGGTGCGCGAGCGGGACACCTGAGCCAATTCTCCGCAAACTCAGCAAACACGCCATCGGTCCTCAGGATCATCGCGTTCTTGTTTGCCCGGATCTGATGCCTGAGGCGAGCTCGCCCGTCGCCAGCCAGACCTTCAGGCCGCCGTTGTCGATGGCGCAAAGCTCCACTTCCTGAAACGGCAACACCCGCGCCAGTTCCCGCTCCGGAACCAGTACGGCCGCTCGCCACCCGCCGCAGCGTCGCGCCAGCACGGCCCCCAGTCGCTCATACAGGCGCCGTGCCGCGTTGCGCCCACCCAGCCGCTGGCCGTACGGGGGATTGGTCACAACAAAGCCGGGCCCGACAGACTCGAACCGCTGCGCTGCCATCTCCGCGTCCAGCCAAGTGATCCGGTCCGCGACGCCAGCCCGCTGTGCGTTGCGACGGGCGACCTGCAACACCTCGGGGTCGATGTCACCGCCGACGAGCCGCACCGAACCGTCATCCCGTTCCGCGCCCCCCTGAACCGACGGCACAGATAAGTGACGGATTCTCCAGTAGTCTACACAGTACTCACCCAGATCGTGCGGGAGGTCTCTCCCCCACAGCGCCGCCTCGACCAGCGCCGTTCCGCTGCCGCACATCGGGTCCCAAACCGTGCCTTCACCGTGATAGCCGATCGCCCGCAGCATCGCCGCCGCCACGGTCTCGCGCATGGGCGCCGGGCCCGCTTCCAACCGATAGCCTCGCAAGTGCAGGGGCTTGCCGCCGGCATCCACCGACAGCGAACAGCTGCGTCCGTTCAATCTCGCCACCAGTGCCACATCGTCGGGTGCCTCGGTCACGGCCGACGCCACCACCCGGTCAGCACGGAAACGCTCGCCCAAGGCACGCATCAACTCTGCTTGCACCCAGCGAATTCGATCGGAGGGTGCTCCTTGCGCCGAGAGCCTCAGGGCGATTCTGGTCGGGTCGGCGGGCAGCACATTCCACGGCACACGATCGAGGAGCCCGCGGACGCTCGCCGGGTCTTCGACGCGCCCCTCGGCCATGCGCACCAGTACGCGCGAAGCAATCCGCAACTGCCGCACGATCGTTGCCAACTGCTCGAGTTTTAATTGGAATTCCGCCCCGCCCTCTACCTCACGCGACTCGAGGCCCAGGTCCCGAAGCTCTTGGGTGACCCATGGCTCAAATCCGGGCGCCGCGACAGCAAAGCACGTCGGGGCGACGGAAGCGTTGCGGTTGTGATGGCGGCGGTCGTCCATGCCCCTCGCGTGGCCCTCCGGGGCGGCCGTTTCCTTCGTCACTTCCGGGTCCTTGCGGGTTTGACGCTACTGCCCCCGGTCGGTAGACTTCAGCGGCCGTTGCTGCGCCTTGTTCCAGCGGTGGATCAGGGCGGCGCCCCCCTGTCAGGACGGCCAGCGAGTCCGGCTCCGCTCCTCCGTTTCCCCAGACATCCCAACCGGGTGTCCAACCGAGCTGCCACGAGGCCCCCCATGTTCGCACGTTCGACGCCTGCCGTCATCGCCCGCGCCCTTCTCGTCGTCCTCGCGGGCGTCGGCACGGCCTGCTCGGACACCACGACGCCGTCCACCAGCTACTGCATTCCCGGAACACCAGGCTGCACCACGGGCACGGACACGACGGGCAGCGACGGCATCATCACGCCCACCGACACCCAAGACGGCACCGACACGACCTCGCCCGACGGCACCACCAATCCCGACGGCACCACCAATCCCGACGGCACCACGAATCCCGACGGCACTGTGAATCCTGACGGCAACACCAACCCCGACGCCATCGGCACCGGCTCCAAGTTCACCGGCTACCCGTCGGCCGAGCTTCGGCTGCGCATCGTCGGCCCCAGCGGACGCGGCCACGCCACGGTGTCGGGCTCGATCGCAGAGGTCAACGGCGTGCTGTTCGGCAACGCGGACGACATCACCTGGTCCAGCGCCACGGGCTCCGGCTCCGCCTCGGGCAGTCCGTTCTTCCAGACCAGCCCGATCACGCTGGTGCCCGGCGACAACGTCGTGACGGTCACCGCCAAGAACGCCGAAGCGACCGTCACCGACACCATCACCATCACGTACAACCCCGCATTCGCCTTCCAGGATCGCCTGCGCGCCAATCCGCGCGTGATCAAGAAGGGCGCGGCGACGGCCATCAACGCCGTGCTCGCCTTGGGCAAGGCCAGCAACATCGTCAAGAACAGCATCAAGCTCTTCAGCGTGGATCAGGATGGCAACAAGACCTCGATGATCGCCGACGGCCCCATGGTCGACGACGGTCAGGTCAACACCTCGGGCGACGAGATCTCGGGCGACGGCCTCTACTCCCGCAAGGTGACAGTGAACCCAGCGATGGCGGGCCTGCTACGTCTGCGCGCGTCGGTCCAAGTTGACTTGGGGGGTCAGGTCTACACGGCCTATACCGACATCCTCGCGCTCGAAGTGGTCGAGGACATCTTGAAGATCGAGTGCGAAGCCGCCGTCGAGGCCCTGAAGTCGGCACGCAACATGGCTGCCGGCGCGGGTAATCCGGTCGACGGGCAGGATGAGGCGATGACCTCGCTGAAGAGCAACCCCGCAGTTGCTGAGGTGGGTACTGCTTCGGGTACTGCGTCTGGCACTGCGGTTTGGGTGCGCTTCAAGTCCGGCCTGTTGGGCGCGGTGCAACTGGGCGCAGCCGGTCAGCGCGGTGCGCCGGCCGACCCTGCTGGCTTGCATGTCCCCAGCGCTGAGCTCGGCTTGACGACCGTGCAGGTGCAGTCGAAGAACGCGCTGATGCTCGATCCGTTCGCGGCTTCGCTCGGCGCAACGGAAATCTCTACGGCTGCCACCCAGATGAGCGCTCAGGACTGCCCCGCGTACACCGTCGACACGTTCAAGGACAGCACCGCGAACTTCAGCGCCTTCCGCCGCATGGGTGACTACGGTGTCGTTGCGGTCGCCAGCCACGGCGATGCCTATTTCCGCGACATGGCCGCCGACGCCAAGGCCACCTACGACTTCCACCATCAGGGCTCGCAAGAGGTCGTCTGGACCGGCCATGCCGTCAGCTGTGCGTATTTCGCAACCAGCAGCACCGTCAAGTCCTGCAGCGAGTCTCAGGCGTGCGGCCCTGAGTCCGAGTGCTTCCTGAACAAGACGGGCGGTACGGGCGTGTGTGTCGACCACCTGACGGCCGACCTGCGGCGCGGGCGCGCGATCCTCGGCAGCGACGGCACCTACGGCATCACGCCCGGCTTCGTCCGACGCCACGCCGAGCAGTCTTACCCTCGCAGCCTCGTCTATCTGGGCTCCTGCAAGTCACTGTGGAACGGCTCGATGGCCGGCGAGTTCTTTGCAGCTGGTGCTGCAGCGGTTGCGGGCTACAACGGCCCGGTGGCCAACGAGTTTGCGACCAAGTGGGGGACGTCGTTCTTCGCCAACGTCATCACGCAGAAGCAGCTTTCCGGCGTGGCGCATGTGAAGATCGAGGACGACAAGAACGCCGGCACCTACTTCTCACTCGTTGGCGCGCAGAACCTGGACGCGGCCAGTTCCGACATCATCAATCCCAGCTGGGAGAGCGGCAACCTGCAGGGCTGGACCAAGAAGGGCGACGGTCGCGTGATTGCCAAGCTGGGTTCGTCGGTTCCGGTGGCCGGCAAGTTCATGGGCATCATCTCGACGGGCCTGGGCTACACCACGCAAACGGGCGAGCTGAGCCAGAAGTTCTGCGTCCCGGCCGGCAAGAAGACCTACTCGTTCTGGTGGCGCTTCTACAGCGAGGAGTTCAAGGAGTACTGCGGCACCACGTACCAGGATGCCTTCCTGTGCAAGCTCGAGGGCAAGGTCGGGGCCAAGACCGTCGTCAACACCAAGGTCGACGACCTGTGCGGCAAGGGTGACAACGGCTGCTTCAACTGTGGCAGTCAGGCCAAGGGTTTGACGCCTTCTGACGTCCAGTTCGACCAGGGCGGCGTGTTCATGACGCCGTGGGTCAACGCGACGGCCGACGTCTCGCCGTTTGCGGGCAACGGCAACGTGATGCTGCGCCTGTTCACCACCGACGTCGGCGACTCGATTTACGACACCGCCGTGCTGGTCGACAAGGTCGAGTTCAACTAGCTTTTCGTCACAGTGGCTTTGATCGGTCGCCGCATCCCAGATCCCAGGGGCTGACCCCCGGGCCATGATTGCGCCGACCGCCTCCGCGGGCGGCTCGGGCCCGGGGCGTCCACGGCGGTGGACGCCGCAAAGATAGCCGGCCAGTTCAGTGGCTGGGCAGCCGCCCGGCGATCGTTGACCCCGATGCGGCGTCGACGGCCACCGGTCGCTGGTGTACGAGTCCTTCCCCGCCTGGTCTCATGTGATTTGGAGTGGGCGCTATCGCCGGCGCAAGCGCTTGCCCGCGAGCCGCAATCGCCCGCGCAACCGACGTCAGGGCTGGGGAACGACGGCAGCCTCAGCGGCGGGAGCGGCGGGCGCTTCCTGAGGTGCGGCGACAACTTCGGCGACCTTGACCGGGGCGTCGGGCCCACGCAGGTGCACCAGATTCTTCGTGGCGATGCCCGTGCGAACCGCGTGGGCCGACAGGGTCGCCACGTTGATCGCCTTGCCGGGCATCACGCCGATGGCCAGGATGGCGGCGGCGGCAAGGCCCATGGCCCACGACAGCGAGGGCTCGGTCACGTACTCGCGCGCGGCCTTGGGCTCGGGGCGCATGTAGACGTACACGGTCACGCGCAGGTAGTAGTACGCGCTCACGACCGAGTTGAGCACCAAAATGATCGCGTGGGGCAGGTACTTGGCGTTGTCGACGGCCAGAACCTCACGCAACAGCTCGAGCTTGCCAAAGAAGCCCAGCGTCGGCGGCACGCCCGCCAGCGACAGCATCGCCAAGCTGAGCACTGCTCCGGCGAACGGATAGCGGCGACCCATGCCCGCCAGCTGGTGCTCGGTCGTCAGTTCCTCGCCATCCTTGCCCAGCGAGGCCAGCGCAGCAAAGCCGGCCAGAGACGCGAGTGAATAGCCGATCAGGTAGAAGGGCACCGCACCGCCGGGAACCGCGTAGGGCGCGCCCAGCACGGGGTCGACAGTCGAGGCGACGGTGCCCAGCAACAGGTAGCCGGCGTGGGCGATGGCCGAGTAGGCGAGCATCCGCTTGACGTTCTTCTGCACCAACGCCAGCAAGTTGCCGACCGTCATGGTGACGAGCGCGACCGTCGAGAGAATCGCTGCGACGGGCAAGTGCAGGTCGTCCATGCCCTGCCCCGCCAGCGCGGCGTACAGGATCTTCAGCAGCGCGCCGAACGCAGCCACCTTGACGCCGCTGGCCATGAAGCCGGTGACGGTGGTGGGGGCGCCCTCGTAGGCGTCGGGGGCCCACATGTGGAAAGGTACGGCGGCGACCTTGAACAGGAAGGCAGCAAGGGTCAGCAGGACGGCGAGACTCAGCCAAATGGCTTGGTCGGGCTTGGCGGTCACAAGGGCGCGCTGGATCTCGACAAACGTGGTGCCGCCGGACAGGCCGTACAGGAAGGCCATGCCGTAGAGCAGCAGCGCCGACGCGACCGAGCCCATGATGAAGTACTTCATGCCGGCTTCGACCGAGGCGATCGAGGTACGCTTGAAGGCGACCAGCACGTAGATGGCCATCGACATGATCTCGAGGCTGATGAACAGCGTGATGACGCTCTCGGCAGAGACCATCGTCGCCATGCCGAACGTCGCGAAGCTGACCATCGCGAAGTACTCGCCGTAGCCGACGCCCTGCTCGAGCATGTACTTGGGGCTCGACAGGTGCGTCATCATGCCGACCAGCGACACCAGCGACACGAAGAACAGCGAGTACGTGGTGGCCGACAGGTGCGCGCCGAACGCGACCGTCACCATGCCGTGCTGGCCCGACTTCCACATCAGCGCAGCGGCCACGATGGCGGCGGCGGACATGGCGGCGTTGAAGGGCCCCCAGAAGCGGCGCGACTGGTCCCCGGCAGGCAGGAACGGGTCGACGACGAGCGTGAACAGCCCCGCAAACAGCAGGATCAGCAGCGGAGTGGTCAGGGCGAGATCGTGCAGCATGTCGATTCTCTCGTGGCGCCTGCGTCATGCAGGTCCGCGTGGGCGTATCGCTATTCGGCCTTGGCCTCTTCAGCCGGCTGGGCAGGGGCCCGGCGCGACTGCTCACGTTGGTAGTCCAAGGGCGACCGAACCTGCAGGATGGCCGGCCGGTTGGGCTGGACCATCGCGTGCACGGTCGCCTCGCTGACCTTCAGGAACCCGCCGGGAACCAAGCCGATCCAGGCGATCATGACCGCCAGCACCGACATCAGCAGCTTCTCGCGCAGCGTCAGGTCGTGCAGCGCCTCGTTTTCCGGCTTGCCAATGGCGCCGAAGAACACGCGACGAACCATCGACAGCATGTAAATCGCGCCCAGTACGATGCCCGAGGTCGCGATGCTGACCCCGACGAGCACCGTCGTGCGCCAGGCGATGCCGGTCTCGGGTTGCAGCATCGCGGACTGGATGCCTTCCTTGAACGAGCCGCCGAAGATGAGGAACTCGCCCACGAAGCCGTTGGTCAGGGGCAGCGCGATGCTGGACATGGTGACGAACACGAAGAACGTCGCGTACACCGGCATGCGCTTGGCGATGCCGCCGAAGTCCGCGATCTCACGGGTGTGACGCCGCTCGTACAGGAAGCCGACCAGAAGGAACAGCGCGCCGGTAGACAGACCGTGGTTCACCATCTGCAACACGGCGCCCTGCAAGGCCTCTTCGTTGTAGATGACGATACCGAGCATCACAAAGCCCAAGTGGCTGACGGACGAGTAGGCGACCAGTCGCTTCACGTCGGTCTGGACGTACGCCATCATCGCGCCGAACACGATGCCGATGACCGCAAGCGACAGCAGCAGGGGCGAGAACGTGCCCATCGCCGCCGGGAACATCGGAATGGCAAAGCGCAACAGGCCGTAGGTCCCCAGCTTCAGCAACACGCCGGCCAGAATGACAGAGCCGGGCGTCGGGGCCTCGGTGTGCGCGTCGGGCAGCCACGTGTGGAAGGGGAAGACCGGCACCTTGATCAGGAACGCGAGCGCGAAGGCGCCGAACAGCCAGAGTTGCTCCTTGTCCGTCAAATGCAACGCAGCAAACTCGCGCAGGGAGAACGAACCCCCGGTCTTGCTGTACAAATACAGGATGCCAACGAGCATCAGCAGCGAGCCGAACATCGTGTAGATGAAGAACTTCAGGGTCGCGTAGATGCGGTCCTTGCCGCCCCACAGGCCGATGATCAGGTACATCGGCACCAGCATGATCTCCCAGAACACGTAGAACACGAGCAGGTCGACCGCCAGCAGCGAGCCGAGCATGCCGGTCTCGAGGACCAGCATGGCAATCGTGAACTCCTTCCACCGCTTGTCGATCGCCGACCAAGCGCCCACGAACACCAGCGGCGTCAGGAACGTGGTCAGCAGCACAAGCGGCAGCGAAAGGCCGTCGACCGCCATCGTCCACCGCGCGCCGATGCCCGGAATCCAGGCAAAGTCGTCCGCCAGCTGCATGTGCCCCAGACCGGTGTCAAACCGCGACCAGACCACCATGCTGACCAGAAACGTGACGATGGAGCCGGCAAAGCCCAGGGCCTTGTGGGCGCCGGGCTGATCGCCGGGAAGCATCAGGCTGATGGCGGCAAAAACCAGTGGCAGCGCAGTCAGAAGCGTCAGCAGCGGAAAACCGCCGACGCCGTTGAGCTCGAGCCAGGCTTGCGCGAACGTGGTTTCCATATCGCGGTCCTCAGACGAGGTAGTAGGCCAGGAGGGCGATGCCCAAGACGACGCCGACGAGATAGGTCTGAACCTCGCCGTTCTGCAGCAAGCGACCGGCGTGAGAGACGCCGAGCAGCACGTAGCCGGGTCCGCGCACCATCACCAAATCAACGATGATGCGGTCGATGACCTGGAACGCCGCCTGCGACACCGCACGCAGCGGGCGGACGACGACCCGGTCGTAGAACTCGTCGACGTAATACTTGTTCAGCAAGGCGTCGTAGACAAAGCGCATTCGGCCGGCCAAGGCGGCGCCAAGCTCGCTAGGGCCCTTGCGGTACATCCACCACGCAAGCGTCACACCCAAGGCCGCCACGACCGTCGAGGCCGCCATCAGGCCGTACTCGAGCGCAGGAGTCATGTGACCGTCCAACAGCTCCTCACCCCGGGCGAGCACGGGCTCCAGCCAATGGAAGAAGAAGTTGTACTGGTTGTGGAAGAAGGGCGTTCCGACCCAGCCGCCGACGAACGACAGGAACGCGAGCAACACCAGCGCGGTCGCCATCGGCCAGGGCGCGTCGTGCGCGTGGTCCCACGTGTGGTGGTCGCCGCGGTAGTCGCCGCTGAACGTCAGGAAGTAGAGGCGGAACATGTAGAACGCGGTCATGAACGCGGCCAGCAGGCACAGCGCGAAGGCCACCTTGCGCCAGATCGCCAGGCCTTCGACCGACTTCACGTAGGCATCGCGCTCCGCCTTGACCGCGACGGCCAGCTTGGCTTGGTCGGGCGCCTTGTCAGCCATCACTTTGACGCGGGCCTGACGCTCAAACGACTCGCCGTAATAGGTGGCGATCTTCTCGGTGTTGGGACGGAAGGCCAGCGTTTCCGCGAGGATCGCGTCCTTGGAGAAGAAACCCGCTAGCGGCGGCAGGCCCGCAATCGCGATGCACGAGATCAGGAACGTCCAGTGGATGATCGGCAGCTTCTTCTTCAGGCCGCCCATCTTGCGGATGTCCTGCTCGTGGTGCAGGGCGTGGATGACCGCGCCGGCGCCAAGGAAGAGCGCGCCCTTGAAGAAAGCGTGCGTCATCAGGTGGAAGACGCCGGCCGCATAGGCGCCAGCGCCGACGGCCACGACCATGAAGCCGAGCTGCGACACCGTCGAGTAGGCCAGCACCTTCTTGATGTCGTTCTGCACGAGACCGATCGACGCAGCCACCAGCGCCGTCGTGGCGCCCACCATCATGACGACGGTCATGGCGTGCGGCGTCAGCGCGAACAGGAAGTTCATGCGGGCGATCATGTAGACGCCGGCCGTCACCATGGTCGCAGCGTGGATCAGGGCCGACACGGGCGTCGGGCCCGCCATCGCGTCGGGCAGCCAGATGTACAGCGGGATCTGCGCGGATTTGCCGGCGGCGCCGACGAACAGCAGCAGCGCGATGAGGGTCACCGTCGGCGCGTGGTCCAGCATGTGGGCCGAGTCGGAGAACACCAGCCGCAGGTGGTCGAAGTCGACCGAGCCGTTGCCGTACGCCAGCAACAGCATCATCGCGGCCAGAAAGCCGACGTCGCCGATGCGGTTGACGATGAACGCCTTCTGGCCTGCCGCGGCCTTGTCCATGTCCTTGAACCAGAAGCCGATCAGCAGGTACGAGCAGGCGCCGACCCCCTCCCAACCGATGAAGAGCATGGCCAGGTTCTTGCCCAGCACCAGCATCAGCATCGAGAAGATGAAGAGGTTCAGGTACGAGAAGTAGCGCGCGTAGCCCGGGTCCTCGTGCATGTAGCCGGTCGAGTACAGGTGCACCAGAAAGCCGACGCCGGTCACGACGAGCAGCATCACGGCACTCAACTGGTCGGCCAGGAACGCAATCTCGAACTTGTAGCTTCCCGCGGCGATCCACTCGTACAGCGTATAGCGGAAGGCGGCGTCGGGCACGGTAACCATGGCGCCGCGCAGGCCCAGGAACACCATGACGCTCAACAGGAAAGACGCGAGCACCGATGTGTTCGAGATCGCGTAGACCGTCTGGCGCGACAGCCGCGAACCGAGCAGCCCGTTGAACAGGGCGCCCAGCAGCGGCAGCAGGACGATGACCGGCAGCAGTGCGGAAGGGTTGTACGTCATCGGAAGGGCTCTCCGGGATGCAGGTGCGATCCTCTCGGCACGGAAGCGGCTACCTCTTGAGGAGGCGGATGTCGTCGACGTAAGTGGAGTTCTTGAGCCGGAAGACCGACAGCACGAGCGCGAGTCCGACGGCGGCCTCGGCAGCAGCGATGGCGATCAGGAAGAAGGCGAGCACGTGCCCCTCGGTCCAGCCGTTGTAGCGAGAGAACGCGACGAACGTCAGGTTCACCGCGTTCAGCATGACTTCGATGGACATGAGGATCAGCAGCAGGTTGCGCCGGGTCAGCACGCCCACGAGCCCCATGGTGAAGAGGATCGCGGCGAGTCCGAGCAGGTGGCCGAGCGGGATGGCGGTCATGGGAACCTCGACGGGTCGGAACTGCGGGGCCTAGTGGGCGGCGTGCGTGTCGTGGTCGGTAGCTGCGACGGCGTGCGCGGCGGGCGCTTCCTTCTTCGGCCGGTCCTTGTACTTCAGGCTGCGCTTGGCCAGCACGACGGCGCCGACCGCCGCCACCAGCAGCAGCACGGACACAAGCTCGAACGGCACCAGAAACGTCGTGTAGAGCATGCGCCCCACTTCGGTCACCGAGCCGAACGCTGCGTACGAGCCGTCGTTCAGGTTGACTGCCTTCGCGCCATTGCTGGCCAGAGCCAAGGCACTGAGCAGCTTGCCGAACACGAACAGACCCAGACCGCTGCCGATGAGGGTCGTGGCCGTGATGCGCGGCTCGCGTATTTGGTCCGGTGTCAGGTTCAACAGCATGATCACAAACGTGAACAACACCATGACCGCGCCGGCGTAGACGATGATCTGCACGGCTGCCAGCAAGTGCGCCGACAGCAGGGCGTAGATCCCCGCCAGGAAGAAGAACGACACGATGAGGGCGATGGCCGAGTGGATCGGGTTGCGACCCATCGGCGGCAGCAGCATCGCGGCGGTCGACAGCACGACGCCGGCGGCCAGAACGTAGAACACGAGGAGCTCGGTGGGCATGGCTTCCTCTGGGAGCGGAGGACGTGAAACGAAACTAACTGCCGATGGCGGCGGAACGGGCGGCGATCGCCTGTGCAAGCTGCGGTCGGAATCGGGTGGCGACCGAGCGCACCGGCCAGGCCGCGGCCTCTCCCAGTGCGCAGATGGTGTTGCCCTCGATGCCGGTGCAGGCGTCGATCAGAAGGTCGATGTGGGACTCGTCAGCAAGGCCTTGGTCCATCTTCTCGACGATGGCGGCGAGCCAGCCGGTGCCCTGACGGCAGGGCGTGCACTGGCCGCAGCTCTCGTGGCGGTAGAAGCCGGTGACGCGCTTCAGTACGTCGATCAGGTCGGTCCCGTCGTGCATGACGACGATGCCGGCAGTGCCGAACATCGAACCCACGCCCTTCAAGCCGTCGAAGTCCATCGACGTGACCTGATCCACCTGCTCGGCGGTCAGGAACGGACACGACGAGCCGCCCGGGATCACACCCAGCAGCTCGCGGTCATCCAGGATGCCGCCGGCGAGGTCGTAGATGATCTCGCGCAACGACAGGCCCAACTTGACCTCGAACAGCCCCGGCTTCTTCACGTGGCCGCTGACGCCGACCAGCTTGGTGCCGCCGTTCTTGGGCGTTCCCAAGGCGTTGAAGCCGTCGGCGCCGATCTCAAGGATCACGGGCACGCACGCCAGCGTCTCGACGTTGTTGACGATGGTGGGCATCCCGAACAGGCCGATGTTGGCGGGAAACGGAGGCTTCAGGCGGGGTTGTCCGGGCTTGCCCTCGATCGACTCGATCAGCGCCGTCTCTTCGCCGCAAATGTACGCGCCCGCGCCGGGGTGGGTGTAGATCTCGAGGTCGAAGCCGGAGCCTTGGATGTCCTTGCCCAGCCAGCCGGCCTTGCGCGCGTCGGCTATCGCCTTCTCCATCACGTCGATGGCGCGCCAGAACTCGCCGCGGATGTAGATGTAGCAGGTGTGGATGTTCAGGGCGTACGAGGTCAGCAGGCAGCCCTCGATCAGCCGGAAGGGGTCGTCTTCGAGGAAGTAGCGGTCCTTGAACGTGCCGGGCTCGCCTTCGTCGGCATTGACGACCAGGTAGCGGGGACGGCCGTCGTTCGGCAGGAAGCCCCACTTCACGCCCGCAGGAAAGCCGGCGCCACCGCGACCACGCAGGTTGGCAGCCTTGACCTCGTTGTGGATGGCGGCGGGACCTTGGGCAACCCACTTCGGCCAGACGCCGAAGCCGCCGAGCTTCTTGTACTCGTCCAGCTTGGTCAGGTCCTTGCCCAGGTGGTTGCGCAGCAGTACGCGATGCTCAGGCATGGGCGGCCTCCGTCTCGGGCGACTTTTCGGTCCGCTGGGTGCGCAACTCTTCGATCAGCGCCTTCAGCCCGTCGGGCGTGACGTTGAAATAGTCCTTCTTGTTGACCTGCAGCGCGGGGGCATAGCCGCAGGCCGCAAGGCACTGGACGATCTCCAGCGTAAACAGGCCGTCGGGCGTCGTCTCGCCGGGGCCAATTTCCAGCACATCGCGCACCAGACCCACCAGGTGGTCAGAGCCGCGAAGACCGCAGGAGACGTTGGCGCAGATCTGCAAGTGCCACGTCCCCACCGGCTTCTTGCGGAGCATGGTGTAGAACATGGCCGTCGCAAACACCGACGCGAGCGGCAACTCCAACTCATCGGCGACCAGCTGCATGACCGCGTCTGACAGATGACCGAACTGGTCCTGAGCGACGTACAGCGTGGGAATCAACGCTGCCTGCTTGCGCGGATAGCGCGCGACCAACTCGGCGATCCTCTGCTTTGAGGCGCTCGAGAATGCCAAGGAACCCATCATGAAGACCTCGGACCGGGGGTGACCGCGTGCGGCGGCCGGGATGCGGGCTCGCCGTCGTCTGGACCGAAGGAACGGGCCACGCCAAACGGGAAGCGCGCTCGGGCGTGGCCGGGGGCGAAACACATGATGCTGTCGAACGCCGACCAGGACCCTTCCCAGCAGTCACCGGCCGCGGACGTTCTCAATTCGGGGAGCCCGATTCCGCCGAAACAACGACGGCAACGGACTGCGGCTACTTAGACGGGGGTCCGCCGAATGTCAAGGCACCCCCTCCCGTCGCAGCACAAGGTTCGTGGCGCCATGCGGGGTTGGCGATCTTTGACCTTTCGGTCAGGTATTGTGCAAGTCTTGGTTTTTGCGTGATGCAGCGCCCCAGCCTAGAGTCCGAAACTCCAGCCGGCGCCGGAGCCGGAGCCGGCGTGCGACCTACGCGAAGAGGAGAGCGAGATGCGCGGTTTCATTTTGGCGGCAGGCTTGGGCACTCGGTTGCGACCGTGGACCGACCGGGTTCCCAAGCCGCTGGTCGAGATCGCTGGAGAGCCGCTGATCGAGCGCGCCGTGCGTCAGCTGGCAAAGGCGGGAGTGCGGGACATCGGCGTGAATTTGTTTCACCTGGGCGAGCAGATCCGCGACTACATGGGCGACGGGCAACGGTTGGGTGTGCGGCTGACCTGGTTCGACGAACGCCCGGAAATTCTGGGCACCGGCGGCGGCCTGAAGAACGCCGAGGATTTTTTGCGCGGGGGCGAGTCCGACGCCTTCCTGCTGGTCAACGGTGACGTCTGGCATGACTTTGATCTGAGCGGGGTCATCGCGGCTCATCGTCATGGCGGGCTGGGAACACTGGCGATGCACCGGACGGCGCGGCGCCCGGAACTGCACACGGTCGGTTGCAACATGGAGGGCGCGGACGTCGGCCGCATCGCGCACATCGGCGGCAAGCCGTCACCACAACCACATGAGTTTATGGCGATCTATACAGGGATCGCCGTGTACGGTGTGCAGGTGTTCGACTGGCTGCCCGCCCAAGTGCAGAGCGGCCTCGTCAGCCACGGCTTGCTGCCGGCGATGCAGGCGGGGGTCGAAGTGCGCTGGGTCGAGCCGCCGGGCGCTTGGTACGACTGCGGCACGCCATCCGAGGTGCTGCGGGCCAGCCATCACGCGCTGAGTCAGCGGAGCGGAAACCTGACACGCTCGGCGTTGATCGGCTGAAGGCGCAAGGGTGGATGGGGCCGCAGCTACTTGAGGTTGAACTGAACCTCAGTCGAGCCGATGTGGATGCGGTCGCCGTCCTTCAAGAACACTTTGTGCACCCGCTGGCCGTTGACGAGGATGCCGTTCGTCGAGTTCATGTCCGCGACTTCATAGCGCATCTGATCGATCTTGATCGCGGCGTGGCGACGAGACACCGACCCGTCCTGAATGACGATGGTGTTGCCCTTCATCGAACCGATGGTGGTGACGTCGTCGATGAGCGGGAAGGTCTCGCCCGCCAGCGGCCCGGCCAGAACGACCAGCTTGCCACGAGAGGGGCCGTCGTACTCCTGACGCTGGTTGCCACCCGAGCCCGAGCCTTCGTCCGATCCCTTGCGGCGCGACACGAAGACGATCAGGAAGATGATCAGGCCGATGCCCAGCAGGCCGCCGACCACGATGCTGACCCACTTGAGGATCGCGCCCCAAGCGATGCTTGGCTTGGGCATGCGGACGTCGTTGAACACCGCCTCGGAGACCGCACCATCCTTCATGGCGACGCTCAGACCGATGACGTGGTTGACCTCGTCCTTGCCCTTGACCGGCTCGCCGCCTTCGGGGATGTCGGCCAGCACCGCCTTGATCACATACTGCTTTTTGATGCGCCCCGCGATGCTGTCCCACACCGACGGGATGCTGCCGAAGCCTTCCTTTGCCGAGGGGTCGATGCCCTTGTAGACGCCGCCCGTGCTGTTCGCGACGGTCTGCAACAGCGGCAGATACATCGGGTCGTCGGCCGTATAGCCGATGGCGTGGATGCGGATCTTGTACTCCTCGTACTTGTCCAACACGTTCTGGATCTTCGAGATCAGCTTGTCCTTGCGCGTCTCGCGGTCCTTGCCGTCGGACATGATGACGATGAACCGCCGACGCGCTGAGCCCAGCTTCTCCAGGTTCTCCGCCAGATAGTTCATCGACTTGTCGATGGCGCGGACGATCTCGGGCGACAGCGTCTGCGTGCCGACCTGCTTGCCCAGGTTGTTCTCCGGCAGGGCATCCCCGTCGGGCACGGTCGCGTTGCTGACAGCCTCTGCCGCCTGCTTGAAGTCACTGGCGAACGAGTAGACCACCTCGTGGGGGAAGCCCTCGCGGTACTGCACGACCGCGACCTTGTCGTTGCCCGACAGCATCTTGATGAAGCTTGCGGCGCCTTCCTTCTCCTGCTGATACGTCGAGTGTTCTTCGGACTCCCCCATCGCTTGGTAGGCCCGCGACGCATTCAGCAATAGCACGACCGCGATCGGCTCGCCGGCGTCCTGCGCCGTCTGCAGCTGGATGTCGGACGTGACGAGCGGCTTGCCACTTGCGGTGAGCTTCAGGTCGGCGGGCGACAGGTTCTCGACCGGGTTGCCCTTCACGTCCAGCACGTCGACGTACATCGTCAACGTCTTCTCCTTGGCATCGTAGGCGACGTGATCGATGACCACGCGACTGTCGGCCAGGGCCAGACCGGGCAGGAGCAGGACAAGCGCAGCCAGAGCCAGGCTCCAGCGCTTCCAGGGCAGCATGGCTTCCTCCGTTACTCGACGGACTTGAACTTCATCTCGGAGCGGCCGAGGCGGACCTTGTCGTTGTCGATCAAGTCCTCCTTCGAGACCCGGCGCTCGTTCAGGTAGGTGCCGTTGGTCGAGTCGAGGTCGACCAAGGTGAACACCCCGTTTTCATGGCGAATGACCGCGTGCTTGGACGACAGGTAGGGGTCCGTCAGCACGACGTCGCAGTCTGCGGCGGTGCCCATCACGTTCTTGCCGTCGACCAGACGAAAGTCGCGCCCGCGCAGCTCGCCATTCATCACCACGACCCAACCGACCACGGGCTTGAAGGTGCCGCGGTTGATCTGATTCAAGTCGATGGCGACGGTCTTCTCAGGCTCGGCGTAGTCACCGCCACCGCCACCGCCACGAGAATCCTGACGCTCCGGCTCGGAGCGCTTCTTGCTGAACCACCCCATGGCGCCTCCCTTGGCTTTCTCTTTCGGCTTCTCGTCTTTCTTGCCGCCCTTGACCGCACCCTTGACCGCTTTGCCGGGCGCGTCGACCGCCTTGTTGAACTGCTTGGCCGCGCCGGTCTTCGCCTTGGTCAGCACGCCCGCCTTCTTGGCGTTTGCCGTGTTGACGACGTTGTCGATGCGTCCCTGACCGAGGGCACGGAAGAAGTCCCAGATCACGCCGTCCTCCCATACCCTTTGGTCGCGTTGCTGCGGTCGTCACGGTCGCGTCGGCCTGAAGCACGTCAAGAATGGCACAGCCGCGCGGACGCGAGCAAGCAGCGTCAGGCCTTGCGCGCCGTCGGCTGGTAAGCCCACATCTTGAACACGTTGACGTCGCGGTCGGCCGTCACGGGCTTCAGACGCAGGCGCAGGCCGACCTCACGAACGTGTTCGGCCGGAATGACGTAGACCCAGTTGCGCCACCGGAACTTGCGGTCCGAACCGGCGCAGATGCAGTTCGCCAGGCGCCGCTCGTTGGCCTCGACCTCCGCCTCCCAGTCGCCGTGCACGTAGTCCATGCGCCACACGACGTAAACGTCCTTGCCCGGCTCGATGTTGCGCAGCTCGAAGTCCAGCTGACCGCCCTCGAACGCCATGCCCGCGTCCTCAACGATGACGCCGTCGGGGTACTTCAGCTTCTGGCGGGTGCGGTACTTGTCGCGCTCGCCCGAGACGCGCCAGTTGTGCGTCTTCTCGCTCTCCGGATCGATGGGGTCGATCATGTCGACGAGTGCAAGGTTTTCGCCCTCGAGGCTCATGTTGTCGCTGAACTGCGCCGACCGCACCTTCAGGTTCTCGATCAAGGCGTTGGTGTCGGTCGTCTTGGCCTCGATCTTCTTGGGCGCCTTGAGGTGCTTGTCGAACATCGCCTCCATGAACTTGTAGCACTCCGTTTGGTAGTTCATCAGCGAGTTCAGGAACTCGAGGCTGAAGTGCCGCTCCTCGTACTTCTGCATCGCGATCTCGACGTGCTTCTTGAAATTCGCGAAGTCGCGCTGACTGGAGATCTGCGGAACGTTGGCCTCGATGTCGCCGACCAGCGTCCACTGATGGTTCAGGATGATCAGGTACAGCGAGAAGACGTTGCGCAGGTCTACCAACTGGGCGTGCAACAGCATCTCGAGCGTCAGGAAGCCGTGCAGCACGTCCGACGCCGGCAAGATCTTCATCTGGTGGTACATGTACTGGTAGACGGTCTTGGAGCGCCGGATCATCTCCAGCATCTCCCACAGCAGCGCGGGCGAGATGAAGCTGCCCGTGATGCCCGCGACCGGCACGAACCGCAGGTCCAGCTCGTTTGGCTGCGGATTGAAGGGGTCCTTGGCGTCGACGACGCGCTTGACGTCCTTGGTCAGGCTGACGCGCGCCAGCTCGACCTCGCTGAAGATGTCGGGCTCCGTGATGATCCACTCGACCTTGGCGCTCTCGGTGATGCGGCGATGGCCCTTGAAGTCCAGGTTCTCCTTGTAGGAGATGAAGTCCGAGAACTCCTCGATGTACCGCGCGACCAGATACACCGTCGCCGGCAGCTTGAAGTCCGCCGGGTTCAGTTGCTTGATCTCGGGCTCCCACACGAAGATGTCGTGCCCTTCGGCGTCGACTGCGTAGCCGCTCTGGACCTCGACCGCCAGCTCGCCGCGACCGCGACCGGACGCGCGAAGTCCGCCCAGCGCCTGAGGAACGATGCCCGGGCCGTGCATCATCCGGTTGTGCAGCTTGCGCTTCTCGGTGTGGTACTGCTCACCGTCGTTCCAGTCCTTTTCCGTCGTGCGGAAGCCACGGAAAAAGTTGAGCCTTTTGTAGTTGCGGGCAGAGATATCGGCCATGTTCGTGTCCTTGCGTGGTTACCGCCTGAGGCGGGCGTATGCAGCGTGGGTCACTCGGGAGCGGACTCGTCGGCAAGGGAATCCTCGCCAATGGTCATGAAGGGGTCGAGGTCGACAAAGGCCTCGTCGGTCTGGAAGGTCAAAAAGTAAGTCGTGTGTGCAGGCTTTTCGGCCTGGATCACGCGGTGGATCCGCACAATCGTGTCGTCGCTGACGTCCTGCGGTGCCATCGGCAGGTGAACGACGAAGCAGTGGGACAGGTTCATCGGCGGCAGAACGGTCGAGGTCACGCCGATCTCGCTGGACACGCCGACGCGGAAGGGCTCGAAAGGCCACTCGTTTTCGCGGATGTCCGGGCGTACACCGATGTACATCTCCAGCAGCTCGGTCAACGCCGCCTTGGTGCCGCGCATGCTGTACAGCGCCGGCGCGAACTTCAGCCACTTGCGCTTCTTCTGCTCCGGCCAGTCGCTCTCGAGCTGCAGGGCAATCCAAGAACCCAGCCAATCCAGAAACCGCGGCTCCGTCTCCAGCGGCCGGAACAGCTGCGGCAGCCGGTCCAGATTGTGGGTCACCTTGTCGTGCAACTGCTGAAAAATCCACAGATACTCGTGCAACATCGCGTTGTCGCCCGAGCCCTGCTCTTGATACAGCTGCGGCAGAAACCGCACCCAACTCGCCTTGGCGACACTCAACTCGACCGTGGTGGTGCTGTCGACCAGCTGGCCGCGGATCGGAGCTTGCGAAACAACTGTGTTCTCAGGGACGTAGGCCTCGATATAGCGGGGCAGCGGCGGACCGAAGCCAGCCTGCTCCAGCACGATGCACGCGTCCTGGAACGCCATGCCGGCAAGCTCCGGCACGATGATCTTCTTGGCGCGTCGTTCGCCGGCCCGCGGGGGCAGACTACTTCGCGTGGTGGGGCGGGCTTCGACCATCCGTTCCTCGCTGACGTGGACCTTGGGGGGCCCTCCCGACTAGACGATACGCTCGTGCGCCTTCTCGATGGTCTCGACCCGCACGACATGCACCAGCTCACCGGCGCCGACCTTGAACTGGTCGACCTCGATCTTGGTGTTCTCGTCGACGAGTCGCACCCGATCGACGAAGTCGACGCCCGGCACGTCCTCGATCACGTGGTACAGGTCCACGCGGTAAACGGCGCGTCCAAAGGGCCAACCCTTGCCGTCGCGGCCGCCCTTCAGCGGGTGCAGGAACACACGGATTCGCTTCTCGATCTCCGCCTTCACTCGGTCGCTTGCCGCGGTCTGCAGCACGATCAGCTCGACGTGAACCGACAGTTCGCGGTACTTCGGCCGTTGCACATGCAGCACGGTGCTGAGCAGCTTGCGGTCAGACAGGTGGTTGCGGACCTTGCGCAGCAGCTCTGTCGACGGAATCGGCTTGTCCATGAAGTCCGGGTGGTTCTCGGCCACCTTGGGCACCACGACCACGGCGATCTCGCCCTCGCGCTCGTACGCGGGCAGTGCGCACACCCGCGCGACCGAGTTCGACGCCTCCTTGGCCAGCCACTCGAAGTCCTCCGCCGTCACCGCCCTGCCCTTCGCCTTCAGCGAGTGCGGACCGCGCAGCTTGGCCTCGTCCACCGTCTCCAGATTGCAACCGCCCGACGCCGCAAAGATGTTGCGCACCGTCTCGACGTACTGCACCGCTTGCAACATCACCGTGATCGCCTCGGGAGGCACGTTGCCGTCCTCGCCGCCCCCGGTCTGGTAGCGCCGACACACGACGTTGCGGTCACCCTTGGGCGGAACCATGCCGTGGATGCCGTCGCCGAAGCGCACCGTGTTGGTGACCACGTCCTTGGTGTAGTGGCGCGACGCAGGCTCGGACTCGTAGAGGCTGTCCACCTCCTTCCACTGCACCAGAACGCCTTCACCGTCGGGGTCGTCCATCAGCGCCTTGTCCCCGAACCACGAGGTCAGAACCTCCAGCTCGTTGGACGGCGGCCGCTCGCGCTCGCGCACCCACACTTCCTGCCCCGGCAGCACGGGGCCGCGCACGAACTTGAAGCTCTGGTTGGGCGTGCCCTTGGACGAACCCAGAATGGTCTCGCCGTACGTCGTGACGTTGCTGGCGTAGGCGCAGTTCAACACCACGTTTCGCAGCATGGGCGGCTCGTCATAGCCGCCGAACTCCAGACGCGCCCGCAGCCAGTGCAGGTTCTCGCCATAACGCTTGTTGCTGCGGTGCTCCTTGGACCCCACGAACTCGACAAACCCCGACTGAGTGAAGCCGTGGGTGTGGTCGCGGGCGAGCAGGGGCATCCAGTCCTTGCCGTTCCAGAATTCCCAGTGGATGACCTGCTCGGAGTGCACCTGGCTCAGCTGTTTCGACGTCTGCCCCGGACCCGAGCGCAGGCGACGCCCCGGCCCTTCGGCCTCCGCCAAGTCGAAGAAGAGCTGCACCTTCTCATTCGGGAACGGGTCCTTGAAGCCCAAGTACAGCGTCGGGCTCTCTTCGGCCACGGGCTGGAAGGGCTGGAAGGGCTTCATCTCCTCGGCGGCGACGGAAGTGTGGTCCGAGTAGACAAAGTCGTTGTAGGAAATGACCTTTTCGAACGGGTGCTCCGCTTCCACGAACCGCAGGGCAACGCTCTTCAGCGTGGGGGCGCGCAGCGGCCGCGGGTCCTTCCAGACCCAGCGGTCGTTCTCGAGTTCGTAGGTACCCGCCACGCCGTAGTCGCCCCGCTCGATGCGGGCACGGATGAAATAGCCTTCCTTGCCATTGACTTCGACGGGTTTGATGTCCTTGGGCCGGCGAAACGCGACGTGTCCGTTTGCGGTCAAGCACAGCGTCTCGTCGCGGAAATCGAGGCCAGGATCCTCTTCGTCGAAGTCGCCAAAGCCCACGCGGCCCAACAGCTTCCAGCGCTTGCCATTCCAGTACTCCCAGCCCAACACCAAGTCGGGTGAGGCCAGTGGCAGCGGCACGATCGACGGGTCCGCCAGCTCGATGTCGATGCGAACATCGGCGTCCGGATGCCCCAACACCTTGTCGCAGGCCAAGTACAGGGCGCTGTCGACCGCCGGTGCACGCCCAAACGGCTGCGTGTTGCGGTCGAGGTCCAGCTTCAGGAACAGGCCGCCGTCGATGTTGGCCATCGCCAGCTCGGGCCGCTCGCCCTCACCCGTCAGCTCCAGACGCATCTTGACGAGATCGCAGACGGTGTCGGACGGCGCGCTCGGCACCTCAGACAGGCGGCCGCGCAAGAACAAGCCCGTCGATTCGCCCACGGTCGTCGGTGCGATGGCGGGCGGGCCGATCAGCGCCACCTGGTCCTCGTCGGTCTCGATCGACGGACTCTGCAGCTCGCGCCACCGCTCGCCGTCGAAGTACTCCCACTCGAGCATCCGCACGAGCGCCTGCGGAACGTCCAGCGTCGAAGTCGTGCGCAATGTCAGGATGCTGGACTCGTCAAACGACTCGAGCCGCTTGTCCCCCAAGTACAGGAAACGCTCGACCGCTCGGACACCCGACCACAGCGCCACGCCCTCGCGCCGCTTGCCCAGCAGGCCCGTGTTGTCGGCGAACGTGTCGTGGTGCTGGCTCATGCACTTCACGAGATCGTTGTTCGTCACGACGACGTCGGCATCGGTCTCAAACGTCGCGTACGAGCCATCGACTCCGGGCTTGGTGCCCACGCGCGTCGCCGACGGCACGACCACCCGGTCGGCCTTGGGGTGAATCGCGAACTTGACCACCGTGCGTGCAGGCTGCGGAGGCGTCAGCGAGATGCCCATCAGTTCCAGGAACGCCAGGAAGTTCTTCTCTGGCACCCGGTTCATCCGGTACAGCGACATCTCCGTCATCCAGGCAAACAGCTCGATGAGCGTGATGCCGGGGTCCGACCTGTTGTGGTTGGTCCACTCCGGGCAGTACTGCGGAATGAGGCGAATCGCTTCCTGGACGATGTCCTCGAAGCTGCGGTCGTCGAGATTCGGACTCGGGATCATAGGTCTTGCTCCCGCCTGAGATAGAACGGATAGACGTAGTTCTTGTCGATGTTGGTCGAGCGGATCTTGTACTTCACCTCAACCGACAAGACGTTTTCGTTCTTGGGGTCGGGGTTGGCGCTGACCTGGACGTCGGTGATGCGCGGCTCCCACTTCTGCAGGGCTTCGCGCACGTAGAACGACACCATGCCCGCCGTCGTGGCTGAGTTCGGATGAAACACGAAGTCGTGGATGCGGCAACCGAATGAGGGGCGCATCACTCGCTCACCCACGGCGGTGCCGATGATGCAGCGGACGCCGTCCTCGATGTTCTCGTCGCCGTCAGACGTGGCCATGCCACCGAAGGCATTGATCTGCAGCGGGAACTTCAATCCCCGACCGAGAAAGCTCTTGGCCATAACCACCCTCCGGGACAACCGGCTGAACGCTTTGTGCAGTCGGCCATGCTAGCTACGGGGTTGGGCCTGTCAACGCACAGTGGCCGCAAGTGGACGCTATCCTGCCTCTGAACGGGCCCGGTCGTCCCTTGGCAAACCACAGTATCCTGCAATTCCATATAGTTGGCTTGTTGGGCATGATCTGGAATTGGCGAGATCGCACCAAGTGCGATTTGACCAAATGGTCAGGATTCCCTTCCACTCAGGAGAAGAACCCCGCACGATCCAGCAGTTGAACGACAAGCCACACGACGTCGCCGACCTGACGGCAGACATCGCACACTTCATACGTGTTCTTGATGGGTTACGCGCCCTTTGCGTTGCGGGCGTAGGCGATGGCCGTGCGGTAGCCTTCCTCGGGGCGATAGCTGTGCGTCGCGGAGGTGATCAGGTACTTGCCGCTGAACGCCTTGCCAAACCCGACGAACTCGACCGTAGCTCCGGGAATGAGCTTGGGATCGCCCTTGATCACCGCCTCTCCCGTCAGGAAGTCCATCGAGAACTGGTCGAACAGCGCTTGGGCGATCTGCTTGGCTTCCGCGGCAGACTCGACCGGCTGGTCGACGACGGTGTATTTCCGCCCTGCGGACGCGCTGTTGTACAAGCCCTTGCCGGTGTCCTGATGGCCCTTGACCGACTCGTCGAAGACATAGGTGCTGGACGTGACCTTCTCGACGATCGCCTTCTTCTTGATCGGGTCCCAACCTCGCACCTCGACGGCGGCGTACTGCTGCACCGTCGACAGGCGGAAGTTCGCCGACAGAATCAGGCTGTCCTCGCCAGCCGACGGATCAGCGCGGTCGCGCGAGAGCTTGGCCACCGCCTCCGACTTGGGATTGGGCTTGGTGAACTTGACGGCCTGACCGTCCTTGCGGTCGGCCTTGTACTCGAGGTTGGCACCGATCGCGCGCAGGAACTCGAAGTCGCTCATGTTGAGCTGCGGGATGTAGTTCAGCTTCACTTGCGCCGCGGTTACTTCTCCCGCGCTGATGCTGTCACTCGCTCCGCCAACGCTGGCCTTCGACTCGTTCAAGACCTGCTGCACGGCCGTCGTGGGAGCGGTCTCAGCAGCCAGGCCGTCACCCCAGACGCGCGAACGCTGGCCGCGGGTCAAGCGGTGAAGCTTGTGGTAGCCCGAGATGGTCGTGCGGTATCCGGCATCGACGTCGAAGCTGGGCTCGATGTAGGCGATCTCGCCCTCGCAGAGGACCGACTCTTCAGTCAAACCCAACGAGATCTCAACCGTATCGCCGGGCTTGAACGAGTCGATCAAGTTCAGGCTCTCCAGCTTCATCATGTCGTACTCGACCGAGAACATGTCCGGATTGTCCAGACGCAAGTCCACGGTCACCGACAGAATGCCTGAGCCTCCGCGTGTCTCGAGCTTGTCGCCCGAGTCGGTCGCGATCTTGGTGTTGCCCGCGATCTTGACGTTAATGGTCGGTGTATTCTTGTCCATGGGGGCCTTCCTCCGCGCCAGTCGCGCTTCCGCCTCCGTTCCTCAGGGCGAGCCGGGGCTCACTTCAGGATCGGCGGAATCAGCAGGCGGCGGCCCGGCTGCAGCTCCAAGGGGTTGTCGATGCCGTTCGCCTCGGCGATGCGGCGCCACTGGCCGGCGTCGTCGTACTCACGGAAGGCGATGCTCTGCAGCGTGTCGCTGCGGTCCACAAGATGCACGTGCGCAGTGTCCGGGCTGTTCTTGTTCGCCGTCTCGGTCGGAACCTCGGTCAGCGTCAGCTTGCACGTCGCTCGCACTGGGGTGCCATTCGGCAGGAACATCGTGTAGTTGACGTCCAGCCCCGTGACGAACCAGATGCCGGTGTTGATCTGGCCGTCGCCCGACCCCCAGCCCTGACCCCACGTGAACATGACACGCACGGGGCGATGCAAGTCCTCGTCGACAAGGATCATGGCCTCGAGCTTCGAAACATGCTCGTGGTAGACGTTCGTTCGGGTCTCGAACGTGTCGAACACGAGATCGCCGAACTCGATCGTCGCCGCATCGCCCGCCGTGAATTGGGGGGAAGGCGCGTTCTGTCCGGCCACCTTCTGTTCCCTGGGCTTGAGCGTCTTGGCGACGCGCACGGCCTCGGGATTGAAGGCGAAGTCGACGAACTCGAACTTCTTGCCCAACTTGGACTTGGCCTTATCGTCCTTGTGGATCGCGATCCGCGCCATCTCACCCATGGATCCCCCTTCGCTCACGCTCGCGCTTCAGTCGCATCATGACCGAGCGCGCGATCTTCATGGCCAGCGCGTCCAGATCCTGCGCCGCACCCGGCCCACCGGCCTCGTCCTTGCCGCCCTGTTCCTGCCCCTTGCCGCCACCGTGCTTGCTGCTGGACTGCCCCATCATGGGCATGCCCAGCGTCGCATCGGCGCCACTCGTGACGATCGACTCGCTCAGCGGCTTGGCTGCGGCCGCCGCGACCATCGCGTGTGCGGCCGGGGCCACCAAGGGCAACATGTTTTCCGATGGGGCCGCCGTCACCGACAGCACCCGAGCCATCGCGGAGGCCTGCGTGCTTCGGCCCGCTGCGGTCGCGCCTGAGCTGCGGCCCTGTTGCGCGACTGCGTTCTGCACGGCTGCGGCGGGATTCACCAGCTCGGTTGGCTGACCGTAGGTGAAGTTCGAAGGCGCGCTGCCCGGGCCCTCACCTCGCGTACCCGGCAGCGGCAGCGGCGCCGACTGACCAGCACCTCGCATGGCCCTGCGAGCTTGGACGATTCCACCGAGCCGGTCCGCGCCTCGCAACGCTGCTGGCATGGGGCCGACGTCGCCGTGGAAAGTGGCGGCATCGCTCATGCCCAGGCCCACCATCTCGCCAGCACCCAACGCTGAGTCGCCGTAGCCGACCCTGCCTGAAGTCGAAGTCCGCGGCGACATGCGTACCAGGCCGCCAGAACGCCGATGACTGCTGACCAGTCCGCGTCCACGGCGCAGGCCGACTGGGACGAACTCGTGAAGCTGCACGGCGGTCGACTTTCCAGACAGGCTGCGGCCAAGGCCACGAGGCGAAGTGACCGTCGCTGCATCGGTCGGGTCGACAAGGCCTGTCTCGGCGCTTGGCGCCAATAGCTCTCGCTCGACGTCGCCGGTCCGCATCTGACGGCCGGCGGCTTCGTGGAAGGCCGCCTCGCGCTCTGCGGTTGGCTTGCCCAAAGCCGCCAGAGCAGCCAGCCCCGTGAGTACGATCTGGTCGGAGGACGCGGTCTTGGTTTCCGGTGCCCGGCCAACGGCGACCACACTTGCGCTTGGCGAACCGTCCGCGGTCATCTCCCGGCGCAGCGCCACCATCTCGGCGGCACCGGACGGAGCCGCTGCAGCAACACTGGCCCTCGCGGCCTCGGGGCGACCGAACCAGCGAGCAAGGAACGCGCGAGCAACGTCAGTCCCCGCGACGGCCGATGCCTGTGTGCCGAACAAGGCAAGGGCTGCGCGCAAGGCAGCGGGTTCCTTGGCGTCCGTCACGGCAGCAGCCAACTGGGCGAATCGGTGCTCAGCCGGCGTGGACTTGGTTGCAGTTCTCGTCCGTTCCGACGCGACTGCCTGGGTCATGGACGCCGACTCGGAACGCGTACCCGAGGCTCTGGCCGAAGCCTTACCTCCGATCGAAGCGGGTCCAAACGCTTCCTCGCCCGGCTCGAGCTGCACGAACTCAGCATCAACACCCGCCAAAGTCCGGTCACCGACCGCCGCTGAAGTGCGCGCAGCACCTGCACGGGCGGCCAACCAGGGTGTCAATACATCCCGCAGACCATTTGGAGCTGACGCCAGCAGTCCCGTGTCGGCGAGCCCGGCAAAATCCATCGCGGACGTGCCAAGTTGGGTCCGGTCGACGGCTGTTGACGCCATCGCAGAACGCAGCCGGTCCGACCGCAGGCTTTGCTGCACGACCCGCTCAATCGCCGCCGCCGCAGCATGGGCAAGCACAGCGCCAGCGGAGCGCAGCGTCTGGCCCACACCAAGGCGCGGCATCAGGCCAGACTGCGAGCGGGAATCGCCAAGGTCAGGTCGACCATAGGCCGTTGCACTGCGCGCGGCTGGTGCCGTCGCGCGGCGTTCGGCTGTAGCGGGTGCGGCAATCGCCTCGACCGCGTCCGCCTCGGAGACCAGCCAATCGCCTGCTCCCGCCGCGGCCGCGAGCTCTCCTGAATACGCGCGCGCCCCGGTCTCGCCGGAACTGAACGCTCCGGCGGCCGCCGAATTCGCGGTTGCGGCACCGGTCACGGTCGTCGCCTGTGCGGAACGCGGCTGCCAGAAAGGCGTTTCAACTCGGGGTTCGAGTCCACCGGTCCACCGCTCGGCCAAACGACGCGAGAGCCCAGCAGCCGCGAGGGCTGCAAAACCGAGCGAGCGCGGGCGGACCGTCGAAGCAGCGTCCGTCGAGGCTATCGCCGATGAAGTCACCGGCGAATTCCCAAGCGCTGCGCCAGCTTCAGCCACGCCGGGTGCGACTGTTGCCTTGGCGGATGCGGGGTGACGGGCGGCTGCCGCACGCGCAGTTTCGGCGCGACCGGCGTCGGCGCGGCGAGCGGCTTGTGGAGCTATCCAGGCAGGGACGCTGGACGCCGCAGCGCTCGCGGCGGAGGACCGCACGGCAGCAGTGCGAATGGCTGGCTCAGAAGTCTGCGGCGTCTCGTCGGCTCCTGACAACAACCAGTCACCCGCTCCGGTCTCACTTGCTGCATACGCCGGTCGCAGCTGCTGAGTCGGAGGCGATGTGTGCGTCAGAGCGGTGTCGGAATGCTCGAGCCAAGCGGCCAGCCGAGGCACCAATCGACCCCATCGGGAGGCCGGCGCGTCCGCCGCACCCATCACTTGGGCATAGCGGTCAGCGGAACCCGCACTCGCGGGGAAACGCTGCCCCGAAGAGCGAGGCGAGGACTGAGAATCCGTCGACAGGTCCACGGCGCTGGGCGCCCGGCCTGCACCGGCAACTGTCCCTGCACCGGCAACTGTCCCTGCACCGGCAACTGTCCCTGCACCGGCAACTGTCCCTGCACCGGCGGCCGGAGTCGCGGCCGACGAGGCTTGCGCCTGAACCGGACGAGCATCGGAACGGGTATCCCAGCGACGCAGGGACTCGAGCTTGCGAGCCGCAAACGCGACCGCAGGCGCCAGCGCGGCCAGCGGCGAGGCTGAGTGCGCCGGGATGGCCGGGCGCAACGACGCCGCGTCCCGCGTATCGGCACGGTAGGCATCGGCTCGAGCGACCGCGGCCGCCCAGCGGGCAGGCGAAGCACCTGCAGCAGAGACGCCAGGTTGCTTGGCCGCGGAGGGTTCGACGTTCGGACTGGTCGGAGCCACGGGGGCCGTCGATCCGAGACGACCGGCCACACCCGCGGTGGCGGGGAACATCGAGGCGGCACGCGGAACGGAAGGACGGGCGGTCGAAGACACGGCCTGAACGGAAGCCTCGTCCGCCAGAGGAGCCAGAAACGCGAAGTCCGCAGCTTCCTGAGCCATTCGCAGCGAGCGAGGCGCGCGGGTCATCAGATCGACGCCAGTCGACAACGGATCCAGCCAACGGTCGACTCGCGCCGCAGCTGCCGCAGGTCGACTGGAGGGTCGAGCCGCAGCCAAGTCTGCAAGTCCGCGAGCGGGGTCCACGGACCCCATCTGCCCAGCATATTCGGGTCTGGAGGCACCACCCAGAGAACCGTCCACAGCCGCATCGGTATCGCGGCCCGCTTGTTGTCCGGGGGGAGAGGCGACCTGTCTCTGCGTCGCCTTCAGCTCAGCGACCAGCCGCCGAACAGCCTTCAGCTTGCGAGCCATGCCCGGGGCGGCCGGACGCCGCTTGGCCTGTGCTGAAGGCGCAGGCTTGGCCGACTTCGCTTGGGCAGTCGTCGCCGTCGTGCGAGCCCGGCCGGGCGAAGCAACCTCAGCATCGCTGGCGACTTCCTGTTCTTCGAGGACCAGCTGAATGAGGTCGGCCAGGTCAGACACCGACATCGTTCGCGCATCGAGCGAGAAGCGCTGCAGCATCTGCGGGTCGCTGGCCATCGAGGTCGCGAGCTCCCACGCATGCGTGCCGAACGTTCCGGTCAACGTCGCAAGGCCCGGCAATCCCGCCATCAGGCGTTCAGCTCCGGTCAGCGCGCCGCCCGACGTCTGGTGGCGCTCCGCCATCGCGTCGTTGGACTGCAAACGACGCAGGATGCCCTTGTGCAGCGTCAGCGCGTCTTGTTGTTCCGTCGTCGGCATCTGGCCTGTCACGGTTCACCTCTCTGCCTGTGTCGCCCGCCCCAATGCGCCGCGGTCACTTCGACTGGTAGATGAAGTTGTCGTAGGCCATCCGAATCTGCTCGAAGCCCACTTGGCCGGACATCGAGTTGAGCGTCGGCCCCGTATACTCGATGATAAAGGCGTTCTTGAGCTGATAGCTGCCGATTTCCACGTACTTACGATTCAGCACCGCGATGGTGATGTTGACCCGGCCGGTCTGAGTCGTGCCCCGCGGATCGCTGCCGGAGAGCGACTCGAGGAGCATGTCGAAGAACTCGCCGCTGGAGGCAAACCAGCCGCGCTTCATGACCAGCGGCTCGAACTTGCCGGGGCCACGCATGTTCAGGCCGTATTCGTTGTTGCCACCGGAGCGGATGGCCACCGGCTCCGCCTTCCACGACAACCCTGAGATTTCGCTGAACATCCCGTAAGAGATGCTGCCGATCTTGACCTCGAACGCGTAGGCAACGTCGGGGTCGCCGTCACGGCCGGTGCTGCCGGACGCGGAACCGCCCGTACCGGCGGGGCTCTGCCCGGCATATCCGTCGACCTTTGGCTTCGACGTGTTGGTCATTCCGGTGTCGTTCAAGGTGACCGAAGCCCCTTTCTTCGCATCCGGCTTGTTCGCGGGAGTGGTCGACGAGGTCTTCCCCTTCATCGCCGTCGACGCCGTCGTCTTCTTGTCGACCATCGCTGCCACAGCGACGTGCTCGTCGACCGACATGGGAACCACTTCGGGGGAACCGGCAGGCAGGACCTGCATCCGTCCCGTCGCGCGCGTCGCCTCAGGCGCCACCATCTTCGCGGTTCGCTTGCGTGCTGCAGTCGCTGCCATGTCCGTGCCTCCGTGTTCCCGCTGGAGCCGCCAGGGTCCGCCACGCGCGGGTCCCCTATCGCAGGCGAATATTGCACGTTGCGTGCCATCGCCCGTAGCGGGAAACGCGCAAAGGCGGTGCGGGCTGTGGTCTGCTGGCCCCGGTTGAACCCGCGGGGAGAGTCAGGTCAGATGCTGTCCTCGCGCGAGAGCACATCGACTTCCTGAACTACGCGAATGCCAATGAATTCTGCTGGGCGAAAGGGAGCCAAGCCGACGTCGATCAGCACCTGCCCGGCCTTGCGCGTCTCCTCCGTATTCAACTCGTCGTCGCACTTGACGAAGAAGGCGTCGTCCGCTGCCTTGCCGCGCAGGTATCCCAGACGCCAGAGCTGGTCCAGGAAGAAGTAGACGTCTCGCGAGATCGTCGCCCACAGATCGGGACCGTTGTTCTCGAAGATGACCCACTGCAGACCGCTGTTCAGGGCCCGCGAGATGGCAACAATGGTCCGGCGCACGTTGACGAATCGCAAGACCGGGTCCGAGGCCGCCGTGCGCGCGCCCCATAGCCGAATACCACGCTGCGAGAAGACCTGGATGCAGTTGATGCCTTCGGCGTTCAGCGTGCCGATGTCCTGCTGCTGCAAGAACAATTCGAGGTCAACGACGCCCTCTACCTCTTCATTCGCCGGCGCACGGTACACGCCCTGCTCGTGGTCGCACCTGGCGTAAACTCCGGCCACATGGCCGCTGGGGGGCATCGGCCGACCCTTTGTGCCCGTGCTGGGGATGACGTAAGGGTAGTAGAATGCCGCGTAGGACGTGTCGAACAGCCGCCGCCACTGCATCGCTCCGGTCGGGTTGGTGTCGGGCGGAAAGTCCAGGATCGCCATCCGGTCGCGTCGATCCTCGCACTGAGCGATCGCCGCCTGCTGGACAATCTCCATATCCTTGACTGACTTGAAGCCACTTGAGTTCTGCACGCACCACGGCAGGTCGGGGAGGACAATCAGGTCAACCGCCTCGATCTCCGCCACCCCGGCCAAGCCAAAGCGGTTGCCGGGTCCCAGGTCGGCTCCGATGAAGTCCTCTGCAGCCACGGTGAACAGGCCATCCTCACCGCCCTCGAGCACGACGTCTTGCACGGCCACCGGCATGTTGCCCGGCATCGGCGTCGCCGAGTCGAGACCGGTCGCCGTGACAAGCCGCGACCGGCCGTTCACCACCCGCTCAATGAACTGCGGCGACTGGCGGGCGAGGTTCAGCGACCGGAACACCTCGCGCGTTGTGTGGGTCTCGACGGTCAGATCGAAGCCGACAGGCTCGACCATCGTCGGCGCAGACGACAGGAAGTCCCGGTCCAAAGGCTCCTTTTCGTTCCACCACAGCGTGCGTCCCTCCACGTGGGTCAGCACGCGGTAGGCCGATTCGTTGTCGTCGAAGATGCGCACCAACGTGCCTCGGGAAAACCCGTAGGTGCTCTTGACCATGACGCTGTTGTCGTCGACGTGCGCGTCCACCGTGATGAAAGTCTGCATGGCTGGGGGCGGGTGCGAGATACCCACGCGAATGGGGTTACCCCAGCCGCCCTCAGAGATCGCCTGCACCATCAGGGTGTTCTGCTTGTCGGCGTCGCGCAGCCGAGCCGAGGCCTTGGTCGCAATTTCCTTGCGACCACGCTCGAACAAATGGGCGATCCGGACGACGTAGCACTCCGTGCCGCCGTTCAGAAAGAAGCCGTCGACCGACGGGGCTAAGTACGATCCGACGTCTAACCGCCCGAAAACTTCGTGAAATTCGCCGATGCCGGTGATCCGCACGGCCTCGTTGGTCGGCCCCCGCTCGGCCAGACCGAGGAACACGGGGACGCCGCTGGGAAGAAGATCGAGTGCGGACGCCCGGGCGGGGCCTCGCTCAAACCGCACGCCTGGGGGTCTGGTCATCACCATGGGTGCTCCTGCAGCGCGCGATCGCTCCGACGACTCCGGCACCCTTCACTACTTGCGCGACTTATTGATTTCCTTGTTGATCTCGGAAATCTCCTTGACCCAGAGCTGCCGTTCCTTGTGCTCCATGTCGAGGATCTCGTCGAGCGCCCAATGGAAGTGATAGCCGATGTACGCTACCTCCTGGTAGAGCCGGTCCAGGGGGTAGCTCACGATTCCCCCAGACCACCTCCCGTATCGACGTCGAACTGATGACCGCACTCGGGGCACTTGGCCTTGACCATCGCCGTGCCTTCTTCGTTGATACGACGATAGAAGTCCTGCAGATAGGCAAGGTCTGTCGAGAATAGCGACTCGATGATCGACGGGTTGATGGACTTCAGGCTGCCCAGCGTCTCGATGACCCGCGACAGCAGGATGATGACCAAATACGCGCGGTTGTTCTGCACGCGGTAGTCCTGCAGCGGAAGGATCTCGTCCTTGGCCGTTGCCAGCCGCATGACACCCTTCTTGTGGACGTTGCCGTCCTTGTCGACATAGCCGCGCGGAAGCGTGAACTCGAACTGCGTGACGAACGACATCTTGGTCTCCTGACGCGAGTGGAGAGGGGGAAAGCGAGAACCCCGCCCCGGGCTAGACCGAGGTCCGACCCGGAGCGGGGTCCTCTTCAGTACCTGGCTCAGGCCGGTCGACTACTCGCTGACGTCACCGCCGGCGGGCATCTGGCCAATCCGGAAGATGACGAATTCCGCGGGCTTCACCGGGCACATGCCGATCTCGCAGATCATCTGGCCAGCGTCGATGACCTCGGGGGGGTTGGTCTCGTCGTCGCACTTGACGAAGAAGGCCTCCTCGGGGGTCTTGCCGAACAGGGCGCCCTGACGCCAGAGGCGAAGCAGGAACGCGCTGATGTCACGGGTAACGCGCTTCCACAGCCGCTGGTCGTTCGGCTCGAAGACCACCCACTGGGTGCCGAGCTCGATCGACTGCTCGACCATGTTGAAGAGACGACGCACGTTGACGTAACGCCAGGAGGCGTCAGACGACACGGTGCGGGCGCCCCAAACGCGGATGCCGCGATTCGGGAAGCTGCGGATGCAGTTGATGCCCTTGGGGTTCAGGAGGTCCTGCTCGCCGCGGGTGATGTTGTACTTCAGGCCGATGGCGCCGCGCACGATCTCGTTCGCGGGAGCCTTGTGCACGCCGCGCTCAGAGTCGCTGCGGGCGTAGACGCCGGCCATGTAGCCGCTCGGGGGCTGGAAGATGTTGCCCTTGAAGGGGTCGTAGATCTCAACCCAGGGGAAGTAGTACGCGCCGTACTTCGAGTCGCGGGGCTTCGGCAACTTGTCGACGCCACCCTTCTCGATGACTTCCGGAGAGTCGAGGACCGCGAACCGATAGCGCATGTTCTCGCAGTGGCTGAGCACGGCGTCCTGGATCACCGGGTCGGTCTGGCCGGGGGCGGCGACGATGTTGACTTCGTCGATGTCCTCAAGGGCCTTGAGACCAGTGCGGGTGCCGGGACCGTTGTCAGAGCCGATGTACAGCGCGGCCTTGCTGGCGAGCTTCGGCTTGCCATCCTTGGGCTCGGCCTTGCTGACCTCCTCCCAGTTGCCCACGTTCAGGACGAACGCGCGCGAACCACCGTTATTGAAGAAGCCATACACCGCGTGAGCCAAGTACTCGCTGTTCTGGAAGTCACCGAAGTGCTTCGTGAACTGCGACCAGTTGGTGCACAGGATGGGCTCGTTGACAGGACCCACGGTGCACTCGCCCAAGAAGGCGCAGGTGCTCGTGCCGACCATCTCGAGAGGCTTTGTGCCCCGATCGACTTCCTCGACGTAGACACCTGGCGAAAGATAAGAAGTTGCCATTGCTTCATCCCCTTTCTGTCGTGGAGCCCCCATGGCCCCTGCTAGGAAACTCCCTCGGACAGCCCCGACGGCTGCCGTAGTCCACTCGTGCCCTCCGCCCGGATGCGCCGCCGGGCTCGCTCGCTTGACCCGGGAGGCACGTCTGCCCGGGCTTGGTCTCCTCAGCTACCGATGAACGGCAATGTCCTTGCCAATCACGCGGCGCACCTCGGAAGACCTGCGGTCGGATTCGACCCGGAATCGCACGAAGTAGAACAACGCCGGACGCATCTCCTCGTTCATTGAACGCCAGAAAGACATCAGGTCGTTGTGGTCCGCCTGCAGGTTCGGATAAATGTTCAGTTTGTCGTCCGGATAGAACGACTCGCCGCGCAAATTCTCTCCTGTCAGGATCGTGTTCTCCAGGAACGTCTTGATGATCAGCCCAAGCAGGAGGTTCTCCTCGCCGGGCGAGTTCCCCCAGACAGATACCACGTAATGCGCGTTCAAGTAGACAGGGGCGTCTCGGAAGAACTCGACGATGTTCCCCTGCTTGTCGTGGGTGGACACCAACGACTCCGTGCGCTCGCGGTAATTCTGGGCGAAGCCGACGTGATACAGGTAGCTGCTCACCATCGGCAGGTTCTTGATGTTGTCTTTCTTGGGGCGGTCCGTCGTCACGGTGACTGTGGTGAAGCCAGAGGACTTGAAGGCCTCCTTCAGGAGGTCCTTCAGCGTCTCTCCCAGGTCACGGATGACCTCGAACTGGCTCATGCCACTCCCAACGGTTCGGACGCTTCGGCCTCGACACGGCCCCCGCCGCACATGCCCACTGTTGTCGATGGGACTGCACATCCTCTTGTCGACAGGGGCGCGACGGGGCGACGTTGGAGTAACGCACACGCGCCGCTCAGGTGTCAACGACTTCTGGTCGGCGAACGGCTTGGGAAAGAAAGGCACGACTGAAGCCCGACGCGTCCCCCGAGCGTGAGGTGACTTGGGGCGCGGCGTTGACCGCGAGAACGCAAGCCGACACTGCCTCAGTAGTGTAAAAGCGACACGATCGGGGTGCCCTCGAGCCGCTTGCGCCCACCCAGTCCGTCCAGCTCGATCAGGAACACGAAGCCCGCCACCACGCCGCCCACGGAGCGTACCAATTGGGCGGTCGCCAGCGCCGTTCCGCCGGTCGCCAGCACGTCATCGACGACCAGAACACGCTGGCCCGGAAGGATGGCGTCGGCGTGCATCTCGATCTGGTCGGAACCGTACTCGAGCGCATAGCTCAGTTTGATGGTGTCCGCGGGCAGCTTGCCTGGCTTGCGAACAAGGGCCATGCCGGACCCCGTCGCATAGGCCATCGGCGCAGCGAACAGGAAGCCGCGCGACTCGATCCCCAAAATGACGTCGGCGTTCAGAGACCGGCTCTCGTGCACCAGCGCATCGACCGTTGCGCGAAGGGCCGGGCCGCTCTGGAGCAACGGCGTGATGTCCTTGAACAGGATGCCTGGCTTGGGGAAGTTGGGGACATCGCGAATGAGGGAGGTGAAGGGCTTGAGGGGCATGGGCTTTCTCCGATGGGGCTAGACGGGTCCTCAGGCACCGGCATCCGGGGCGGAGGTGGTGGTGGCGGGGCGCATCCCGTGCTGGGCCAAAAGCTCTGCCGCCCGGGACACCGAGGCGTGTCGCGTCAGGTCGTCGCCCAACGGCGTCACGCTGATGAGGTTGTCGCGGATGGCGTTGCAGTCGCTGCCCTCGAGGTCCGGCATCGTCACCTTGGCTCCGCCGATCCAGTAATAGGGCTGACCGCGCGGGTCGTTGCGCTCGATGACCTCGTTCGAGTAGTAGCGGCGACCCAAGCTGGTCACCGCGATGCCGGCGTAGGGTGCGCGGTGCACCGAGGGCAGATTGACGTTCAACGCCCCGCCCAGCTCGAGTGCGGTCGGCAGCAGGGTCGCCAGAACTTCCCCCAGCATCGGCTCGAGCGCGGCGATGTCCGCCTCCTGGCTGTTGCAGTGCGAGATCGCCAAGCTGGGCACGCGCCAGTGCGCCCCCTCCAACGCGCCCGAGACCGTACCCGAATACAGCACGTCGTGGGCCAGGTTCGGACCCGCGTTGACCCCCGAGAGGATCAAGTCCGGCGCGATCTGCATCTGGTGCAGCGCCAAGTAGATACAGTCCGTCGGCGTGCCGTCGCAGGCGAACCAGCGGGGCTGGATCTGCCGCAGCCGCAGGGGCTTGAACAAGGTGATGGCGTGCGAGACGCCGCTTCGCTCGGTGTCGGGTGCGACCACCCAAACCTCGCCAAAGCGTTCAGCGACGCGAGCCAGTACGGCGATGCCGAGGGCGTGGATGCCGTCGTCGTTGGTCAACAGGATGCGCATGGGGTCCGTTGGGCTCGGGCGACCGTTTGGGCCTGAAAGGGAGGCGCCTTGGTAGTGCAGCGGCGGCGATGTGTAAAGAGGGGCGCAGTGACCGACCGGCAGAGCCCCAGACCGCGCAAGGCGAATTTCTTGCGCCTCGACCGATCACGTCTACCGTCGCCGATAGCGGGCGCGTTGCTACTCCGCCTGTTTCGGACGCATGAAGAGCCTGAATCTCCAACCCGATCTGTTGTTCTGCCGCAAGTGCCGTCGGCATTTCCGCGGACAGAGACGCGTCTGCCCGTCCGACGGCTCGTCGCTGGAGCTGGTGACGGCATTCGTGGGGCAGGCGGGGGACGTGTTGGATGAGCGCTACGAGCTTGTGCAGCAGATCGGCGTCGGCGGCATGGGCACGGTGTTCCGGGCCGAAGACCGGCTGACCAAGCGCGTGGTCGCACTGAAGCTGCTCAACGACGAGTACGCCAGCAACGCCTCGAGCGCACAGCGCTTCTTCCAAGAGGCCAAGCTCGTTCGGCTTGTCACCCACCCGTCCGTCGCCAGCTTGCACCGGTTCGGCCGCACCCGCGAAGGCAGGCTGCTGATCGACATGGAACTGGTCGAAGGTGAGAGCGTCCGCGACCGGGTGCTGCGCGAAGGACGCGGCTTGGACCCAACGCTGGGGCTGATGGTGCTGGACAACCTGCTGGGGTCGCTGGCCGCGTGCCACGACGCCGGGGTGGTCCACTGCGACGTCAAGCCTGAGAACGTGATGCTGCCGCGCGACGGCACTCCTGGACAATGCAAGCTGGTGGACTTCGGCATCGCGCAGGCGCCCGGTCCCGTCGTGCAGTCCGAGGACGTCGGCGTGGTCGGCACGCCAGCCTATATGAGCCCCGAGCAGATCCGCGGCTTGAATGTCGACGCCAGGACCGACCTGTATCTGGTGGGTTGTGTCACGTATGAGCTGCTGACCGGCGAGCCCCCTTTCATCGGAAGCAACTCGTTCGAGCTGTGCCAGCACCACCTGCACACGCCACCGCCGCCGCTCTCCAGCCGCATCTCTCCGGAGCTGCTGCCGCGCGGCTTTGAAGCCTGGCTCGCTCCCCTGCTGGAGAAGGACCCCGCCGCGCGTCCTGCAACGACCCACGGCGTTCGTCAGGCGTTGCGCACCCTTCGCCTCGCCCACCGCCGCGAGCTGGCGGGAGAACCCGTCGAGCGCGTCAACCTGCGACCGCCGTCGGCGCCGCTGTTGCGCCGGACGCCGCCTGGAATGCCCGCCGTGCGCGCCGATGCGCGTCGCAGCGACTTCGACATCGCCGCCGTTCACGCCCTGATCGAGGTGCGCCAGCTGCGAGCGGGCGGCATGAGCTATGGTCCTGAGGCGCTGGAGCAAATTGCCCGTCACGTCCTCGCCGGCAGTCTGGGTGACCTGCGGGAGTGGGGCGCGAAAGTATCCGGACCCGCAGGAGCCCACATCGAGGTGCGCGTCCCCTGCAACGGCGATGAGCGCGGAACGGTCTGCCACCTGCTGGATGCCATCGCGAGCATGCACCTGCAGCTGTCGCACATTCCCGAACCGCGGCTGGAGCTTCGAGCCGCGCTCGTCGGGCACCGACCCATGGTGGCCGGTGTGGTCGAGCAGGCACTGGACCCGCTGCTTTTGTTGAGAATTGCCGCAGGAAGCCAGATCCGCGTCGACGAGCACGTTGCGCGATGGGCTGGCCGAAGGGCGCTGGTGCGGTTGACGACGCTGCCTGAGCCGAGACCGACGCAAGTCTACGCGACAAGCCTGCATCCGGTCTGACGGACGCAAGATCAACGACAAGCAGGAACGACACAATCGCGCAACAGCGTTGCCAGATTCCTGCAGCGTTGCGCAATTCCTGTTGGGATATTGGGGACTTGGCGGAGCGGACGGGACTTGAACCCGCGACCTCTGGCTTGACAGGCCAGCGTTCTAACCAACTGAACTACCACTCCAAGGGGGTCCCTGACAGGGTGGGCGAAGCAGGAATCGAACCTGCGACCCGCGGCGTGTAAAGCCGAAGCTCTACCTCTGAGCTATTCGCCCATGCGCCGCGGTGCGGCTCCGGCTGCAAGGCACGGTCAGGGATTGGCGGAGCGGACGGGACTTGAACCCGCGACCTCTGGCTTGACAGGCCAGCGTTCTAACCAACTGAACTACCACTCCAAGAGCGACCGGGCAGCAGCACATGCCGCTCAGCGACGCGGTAAGCTACGGGCAAAGGCCCCCTCTGTCAAGGCGCGGCGCCCGATTTGTCCCCTCTGGAGCAAGGTTGCCGGGTGCGATTCCCTGCCCTACGCCCACGCCAAAAACACGAGTGGCGGGGCACCCTAAGGCACCCCGCCACCCGCAGGATCAGAGGTCGGTGCGATTACGGCGTGGTGGTCTCGGGCGTGAAGCCGGTGACCGTCGCCTCAACGCCCTCGAACTTGAGGGCGATCGAGATGGCGTCCTTGATGCCGTCGCCGTCGAGGTCGATGTCGGGCTGAATGATCGTCTGCAGCAGGGCCTTGACCGTCGCCTTGTCGCCGATGCCAAGCTCCGCGATGGTCTCGTCCGGAATCGCGTCGACGGCCTTCTCGAGGTCCTCCTTGGCGATGACGCCGCAGACCTTGCCGGTCTTGGTGTCGACCCACTTCTCCGCCGTCGTGACGGTGCCTTCCAACTGAGCCTGGCTGATGGTCAGCGTGAGCGGGATGCCCTGGATCGGGAACGAAAGCGAGAACTTCTGGTCCTTGCCGCCGGCCTTGATCATCAGGTCGGTGATCGTGGCACCCGCAAAGTTGACGAGCGCCGGGCAGAAGCCGGTGACCTGGGCGAGCAGGTCGTAGCTGGCCTTCTTGACCGTGTACTTGCATGCGCCGGTCGTGTAATCGCACTCGCCGGCGGCGGCGTCGCCGTCGCCCAGCAGCAGGTTCATGTCGAACGGGGTGCCGTCGGTCTTGTAGGCGGAGGGTTCGAGGATGAGCACGAGCGTGCCCTTGGCGATTTGCTCGGTCAGGGTGTCGTTGGCCTTCGTCAGGAAGTTGAGCTGCTTGAGGATCTTGCCCAGGGCGTTGTCGGCCAGGCCGTCGTCGTTCAAGTCGCAGCCGTCGTCCGCGACGCCGATCTCGAGCTTCGACATCTTCTGCAGGTTGGTGCCGAACGTCGGGTCCTTGCACATCTGCTTGACGCACTTGTTCTCGGCGTTGCAGGACTCGTCGGCCAGGCACTTGCCGTCGCAGGGCACCTTGCAGGTGTTGGTGGCCGTGTCGCACATGGCTTCCGGACACTTGCCGTCGCAAGGCACGGGCACAACGGTGTCGACCGGGGTCGTGTCGGCAGGCGTCGTATCGCCGGTCGTGGTGTCGGATACAACGTCAGCGGCAGCCGTGGTGTCGGTGTCGGCGTTTTCGGTCGTACCGCAAGCGGTCAGGGCCAATGCGGCCACGCCAAGAAGGGCAAGTGCCTGAAGGGAAAGACGCTTCATCGTGGTCGCTCCTGGTCGTCCGGATCGCGCGGGATCGGGCTGGAAGGTTCGGCGTGCCCTGGCGAGGCGACGCGCTGGAAGCGGTAAATGCTAGTCTTGCGGCGGAGAAAGTCAATCCAAAGGCGGGGTCGCCGGCCATCGACAACGTGGGATACCCACCCTACTATCTCCTGCAACGCCGCAGGCACGGCAGAACAGCGAATGTGTCGGCACTCCGACCGAACCTCCCCTTGCACCAGGAGCCCCATGGCGACCTACAAGTGTGAAATCAAGAAGCAGTTCGGCAAGTTCTCTGGCCACGTCTGGAAGGCGACCGAACGCGCTGGCGAGCCCGTGACCAAGGACCAACTCGCGCTGAATGTGACCGTCGATCTGGTGCTGGCCGGCGTCAGCAAAGCTGGATTCGGCGACGGCGACGAGGTCATTTTCCGCGACAACGCGTTTGCGACCATCGGCGAGCTGCGGGCGGCGCTGCTGCGGTCCCCCTACTGACCGACCGGCTGTTGCGACTCAAGGACGCGGCCACCACAGCATCGCCAATTGCCCGCCCGACGGAACCTCAGGGGCCGAGGCCGGGCGAAGGATCCATGCGTCTGCGGCGGCGAAGTGTGTCAGGTCGGCGGACCCGGCGGTGCGGATTCGGTGCGCCTCGGCCCCGGACGCCGAAAAGACAAGGCGAAACGGCAAGATCTCGGTTCGCGGCCCGCCCACACCGACAGCGTGACCTGCGGCGACCGGCATCAGCCGCCATCCGGGCGCGGTCTCGCCTTGAAGTTTGGCGAGCGCAGGCAGCAGGAACAGCACGGCGCAGACCGTGGCACTGACCGGATTGCCTGGTAGCCCGAAGATCAGCTTGTCGCCCTTTACCGCGAATAGAAACGGCTTTCCCGGCTTGATGGCGATCTGATGCACCCACGCGGTAGCGCCGACATCGCACAGCGCCGCGGCCACCAGATCGTAGTCCCCCGCCGACACGCCGCCAGACAGCACCACGACGTCGGAGCTGGCGAGCGCCTCCTCCAACGCGTCGCGCAACGCCTGCGGTCGGTCGGGCACCACCTCACCGTGCCGCACGCGTGCCCCAGCCATCTGCAACAGCCCTGCTAGCGCCCAACGATTGGAGTCGCGGACCTGCCCGGGACCCGGCGTCCGGTCGACGGAGACGATTTCGTTGCCTGTGGGCAGAAGCGTCACTTCAGGGCGGCGGTGGACGAGCACCCGTGCATGGCCAAACGCAGCAAGTGCCCCCATGCGAGGCCCGTCGAGCACGGTGCCGGCCGAGACCACTGCCTCTCCCTGCCGCACCTCGCTGCCCTTGCGTGCGACGTTCGCTTCACACCTGACGGGACCAGGCACGCGCCAGAGGGCCTCCCCGTCGCTCCCCTCGGACTCGCGAGTCACCTTCTCGAAGGGGACCACTGCGTCGGCACCCGTTGGCACGATGGCCCCAGTCATGGTCCGCACGCATGTGCCGGGGGTCACCTCACCGACAAACGGCTGACCTGCCACCGCCTCGCCAATCGAGCGCAGCACAGTGTCGGGCTGACTGCAGTCGTGGGACCGAACTGCGATTCCGTCCATGGCAGCGCGGTCGAAAGCGGGCTGATCGACATCCGCAACAGCATCAGCTGCCACGGTGCGGTGCAAGACTTCGTGAAGCGGCACGACCTCAGCGGACAGCGGATGCGCCTGTTCGAGAACGATGCGGAGCGCGTCGCCCACAGGCGTCAGGTCGCCTTCGCGATGCTTGGACATGTGCCTCGCTGGGCGATCAGGCCCGAAGCTCAGTTGGGGAAGCAGGCTGCGTACTCAGGACTGCAGTAGCCGGCAACCTGCTTGATGCAAGTGACCTCGTCGTACGGGAACGCGCAGCCGTACGTTTGGGCTGCGGTCGTGTCCATCTGGTTCAACAGGCAGCCTTCGTACTGCACGAACGCGTCCTGTGCAGCTGCCGTGCCCTTGTCCAAGCAGGCGCGAACGCAAGCCGGGGATCCGCCCACGCCTTCGCACTCCGCCTTCACGCAATTGTAGACCATGTTGCAGTTGTCGACCCCGGTACCGCCGAAGCACGCCTGTTGCTCGACCGTGCAAGTCTTTACAACACAAGCAAATTTGTTGGTCTGGGTGTCGCAGGTGGCCTTGCAAGCCTCAAAGCTGTCGCGGATCGCCATCGCGCCAGCACTGGTGACGAGGTCGCAAACGGCAGGACAGTGGTTGGGCTTGGAGGGCAGGAAAGCTGGGCAGTGGCTGAGGCAACTCTCGCTCTCGAGACAGTCGAGGCCGCCCTCAGCGGTGCACGCCGCGGCGGCGTTTGCGCAGGAAGTCGCGATGCACTCGTCGGTCTGTGCACCGGGCTGCTTGGTCCCGCAGTTGGCAAGGATGCAGGCACTGATGCCCGCATAGCCCACCGCAGCGTCCTTCGTGCCGCCCTGGAGGCAGGTGAACTGGCATGGCAGATCGCCGGTCACGCACTGAGCCGCGCACGCTGCAGTGTCCATGCAGTCCGAGTCTCCCTGCCCCAACCCAGCGCACGCGGACAGAGGCTCCCAGCACTGCTGCAGACCACACGCGTTTCGCGCCTGGGTCTCGGTGGCGTCCGCGCACTCCGCCACGACGCAGTCGTTGTAGGTCGCAAGCTCCGCCTTTGCCGTGGTCGAACCCTTGGCCACGCAGTTGGTCAGGCACGCGTCGTCGCCCTTGGCCGGACACTTCACTGCGCAGGCCACGAGCGCTGAACAGGGGTCGCCCGTCGGCGCGGTGTCTGCCGCGTCCGGCGACTGCGTGTCGGTCCCCAAAGAGTCGGCGACGTCCAGCGTGTCAGCGATGTCGGTCACTGCGTCGCTGGTCGTGTCGGTCGCCGAGTCCGCAACCGTCGTGTCCGGCGCGGCGGCGTCGCCATCGCCCCCACCGCAGGCAACCGTCCCCAAGGCGAAAGCGACGACGATGAGTCGTAGGTGGGTGGAGCAGGCGGCCATCGGATTCTGCGGGCGAGAGAGGCGGTGCATCGAGTCCTCCACATGAAAGGAACCGGGGGAGAAGGGAACACAAGCTAGGCGGACAGCCCCAAGAAAGTCAAGCGGCACCGGCAGCCTTGCCCGCACGGCAATTGTCTGGAATTGAAGACAAAAACGTCACTGATCGAGCTGATTGCGTGCCCAGCGCTCGAGCAGGAACAGGCGCATCAGCGCGGTCGACGGCGGGGCGCCCGAAGTGGTATCTCTCAAGAACCGCTCGACGTCCCGTGTCACCTGGGGCACGGAATACCAACCGCGTCGCCGAAGCCGGTCCTCCGACAGCGTGTCGGTGAAGAGCTCGCGCAAGGGGCCTCGGAGCCACCGGCCCACGGGAACCGGAAAGCCCATCTTGTCGCGGCGTTGCCACACGACCTCGGGAACCAGCCCCGGAAGGATTTGCCGCAGCAGATACTTGTTCAGGCCGTTGCGGCGCAACAGCCGGGCCGGCGCCGCGTGAGCTAGCGCGACGAGGTTCGGGTCCAAAAACGGCAGTCGCGCCTCAAGGGAAAAGGCAGCCGAGTTCGCGTCCTCAATTCGCAGGTAGAGCGGCAACGGCGAGCGGTAGACCTGGTCCAGCAACGCGACCTGCAGGTCCTCGGACGGCCGATGCGTCTGGGCAAGAGGCGCCCCCAACGGCCCTCCGGGCCTCGCATAGTGGACAACCCCCGGCTCAAGGGTAGCCCAAACCCTGCGAAGGCCTGTCTCAACGCCAGTAGGCAGCGCGTTCAGGAGTAGGCCCGCCTGTGCCCGTGCAATGAGGCCGACGCCGATCGCTGCGGAGTCCGCTTCCGCCCGTCCCTCGCGAAAAGCGTACCCAAGGCCATCTTCACGGATGAGCGACCGCAAGTGCGGAAGAACTGTCGAGTTGTACCCCGCCAGCAGTTCATCGGAACCCTGACCGTTGAGCAACACCTTGACCTGACTGCGCGCAGCCAACCCCATCACAAGAAAGCCGGCCAGCGGGCTGAGGCTATGTACCGGCTCGTCGTGGATCTCGAAGAAGCGGGTGGCCTCGGCCATCAACTGGTCGTCGCTGGCGACCGTGACGTGCCACTTGGCCCCCACTTGCTCGACGACAGGACGAATGAACGCCGACTCGTCGTACTCCGGCAACAGCGCGGTGAACGCGTGACGGCACTCCGGAACGCCTACTTCATCGAGGAACCGTCCCGTCGCACACGCAATCGCCGTGGAGTCCAGCCCCCCAGAGAGGCAGGTGCCCAGTTCGACATCGGCGCGCATGCGAAGGCGCACGGACGACAGGAACGCATCGCGGAAGAGCTCGATGTAGGTCTGCTCAGACTGCTCGCTACGGTCGTACTGCGGCACATTCGCCGTCAGCGCTCCTTCTTGATATCGGCTCAGGAAGACCGGTTCGCCGGCGCGATACCTGTACAGCGTGCCCGGCTGCAAGCGCTTCACGTCCCGGAACATCGTGCGCGTGTCGACGTCGAGCTCGCCTTCGTCCAGAAACCGTCGGGCAGCCACGGGGTCGACTTCACGGGTGTTGCACCCCATCGACCTCAACGCCTTGATCTCACTAGCGAAAACTGTCGCGTCGCCCAGTTCGGCGGTGTAGAGCGGCTTGATGCCCCACGGGTCGCGGCACGCGTAGAGGGTCTGCGATGGGCGGTGCCACGCGAGGACGGCCCACATGCCATTGAAGCGGTCGAAGCTGCGCGGTCCCCAAAGACACAGGGCCTGAACCAACACCTCAGTGTCGCTGTCGCTGCGAAAAGCCACGCCCGCCGAGACGAGTTCAGCCCTCAGTTCCCGGTAATTGTAGATTTCGCCATTGAATACGACAGACCACTCGCCGTCATGCGAGGTCATCGGCTGGTGACCCGCAGGCGTCAGGTCGAGAATCGACAGGCGGCGGAAGCCGAAGGCGATGGGTCCGTCGTCGAGGTAGCCGGAATCGTCGGGGCCGCGGTGGGCGAGCACGTCCGTCGCCCGCACCACCGCATCACGGTGGCGCGCCGCATGGCCCTGACGATCGAACAAGCCTACGAGTCCGCACACGGCCGAACCACCACGTTGAAAGCGCCCTTGATCGAGGGCGGAACGCGAAGGCTATGGCAACCCGCCAAACTGTCAAGCGAGGCAGGCCGCACACAACGGCTGACTTGAACCTGTTTGGAGTCAGGGGGCCGCGCAATCCATCACTTCTTCCGAGGTCACCCTACGTCAAAAATGACTCACCCCAGTGATCCCCAATCCACCCGATGCGAAACGCGGGTCGAGCACAGAGGCCGGGGCGGCTGGGCACGCGGTCAGTCCCTCTCAACTACCAAGGCCACCGCCTCGCCGCCGCCGATGCACAGGCTGACCAAGCCCCGCCGAACGTTGCGCTCTGCCATGGTGTGCAGCAGGGTCACGAGAATTCGGGTGCCACTGGCCCCAATTGGGTGACCGAGAGCGACGGCGCCGCCTTTGACGTTGACCTTGGCCGGATCGAGACCCAAACCCTGGGCGCAGGCGATTGACACAACGGAAAATGCCTCGTTGATCTCGAAAAGGTCGATGTCAGCGATCTCCAGCTTCGCCTTGGCCAGTGCGCCCTGCACTGCAAACACCGGTGCCGTGGTAAACCACTCGGGAGCCTGCGCGAACGATGCGTAGGACACGATACGCGCCAACGGCTTCAGCCCCAGCTCGCGGCCCTTCTCGGCTGACACCAAGACGACCGCTGCGCCGCCGTCGTTGATGGACGAGGCATTGGCAGCGGTGACCGTGCCGTTCTTGTCGAAAGCGGGACGAAGACTGGAAAACTTCTTGGGGTCACCGCGTCCTGGCTCCTCGTCGGTGTCGACCATCACCGGGTCGCCCTTGCGCTGCGGCACGGGGACGGCGACGATCTCGACCTTGAATGCACCTTCTGCAACGGCCTTCTGCGCCTTGACGTAGCTGTCGGCGGCGAATGCGTCTTGGGCCTCGCGCGTGATGCCCTTGTCGGTGGCGCAGATCTCGGCCGCGTTGCCCATGTGGAAGTCCTTGTAGACGTCCCACAAACCGTCCTTGATCATCGCATCGATCACCTGGCCGTGACCCAGTCGGTACCCATCTCGCGCCTTGTCGAGGTAGTACGGCGCCTGACTCATGTTTTCCATGCCACCCGCAACGATGATGTCGGCGTCGCCCGCACGGATCTGCGACGCAGCGAGCATCACGGTCTTCACGCCCGAGCCGCAGACCTTGTTGACGGTCGTGCAGGGGGTGGACTGAGGAATTCCTGCGAACAGTGCGGCCTGACGAGCCGGCGCCTGGCCCAGGTTGGCCGGCAGGACGCAGCCCATGTAGACCTCTTCGACCGCCTCGGGTTTCACACCGGCGCGCTCGAGGGCAGCCTTGATCGCGACGGCGCCGAGCCGAGGAGCAGCCACGGACGCGAGCGAACCGCCGAAAGAACCGATGGGGGTGCGCGCGGCACCGACGATCCAAACCTCACGCATGGGTCACCTCCAAGAACGTGTGGCATCACGGCCGGTCCGACGCTTTGGGCCGGTCGGTCACACCAAGTCGAAGCACTCACTGAAGAAGTAGTGGAGTTCGCGAGCGGCGCTGGCGGGGCTGTCCGAGCCGTGGACCGTGTTGCGGCCCTTGCTCTCGGCGTACAGCTTGCGCAACGTGCCGTCGGCAGCCTGGGCGGGATCGGTCGCGCCCATCAGCTCGCGGTTGCGCAGCACGGCATTCTCGCCTTCCAGCACCATCAGCACGACCGGACCCGATGTCATGAACTCGATGAGCTCGCCGAAGAATCCGCGGCCCTTGTGCTCTGCGTAGAAGCCCTCGGCTTGGGCTTGGGTCAGACGAACCATGCGCGCGGCGCGGATGCGCAGGCCGTTCGACTCGAAGAGGCTGATCACGTGGCCGATGTGGCCGTTGGCGACGCCGTCGGGCTTGACGATGGAAAGCGTGGACTCGATGGCCATGCGGTGCAATCTCCTGAGTGATGCAATTGAAGTGAAGAAACTAGGGCTTCCAAATCTTGAGCAGCGTGGACGCGAGGTCGCCGGGCGTCGGAGCGACGATGACTCCGCAACGCTCGAAGGCCGCGACCTTGCCCTGACCGGTGCCGGTGCCGCCTGAGATGATGGCGCCCGCGTGGCCCATGCGGCGTCCCGGGGGAGCCGTGAGTCCGGCGATGAACGCGACGACCGGCTTGGTCATGTTCGCCTGGATCCACTCAGCAGCGAGTTCCTCGGCACTGCCACCGATTTCGCCAATCAGGATCACGGCCTTGGTGTCGGGGTCGTTCTGGAAGAGTTCGAGCGCGTCGATGAAGTCGGTGCCCTTGACCGGGTCGCCGCCGATGCCGATGCAGGTCGACTGGCCGACGCCCAACGACGTGAGCTGGCCCACTGCCTCGTAGGTCAGCGTACCCGACCGCGACACCACGCCGACCGGGCCGGCCTTGTGGATGTGGCCGGGCATGATGCCGATCTTGCACTGGTCGGGCGTGATGATGCCGGGGCAGTTGGGGCCGATGAGGCGAACCGGCTTGCCCTCGAGGTAGACCTTGGCCTTGACCATGTCGGCCACCGGGATGCCCTCGGTGATCGCGACGATGAGCTGCACGCCCGCGTCGGCCGCTTCCATGATGGCGTCGGCGGCGAACGGCGGCGGCACGTAGATGACGCTGGCGTTGGCGCCGGTGGCGGCGACGGCCTGAGCGACGGTGTCGAAGATCGGCACCACGTCATCGAACTTGGTGCCGCCCTTGCCCGGCGTGACGCCCGCGACGACGTTGGTGCCGTAGGCGATGGCCTGACGGGTGTGAAACGCGCCAGTCGCGCCGGTGATGCCCTGGACGAGCAGACGGGTGTTCTTGTCGACGAGTACGGCCATGTGGGGCCCCCTGTGCTGGACGGGTTCTTCGGGTGGTTCAGGCGACGGTGGCGAGCGACGCTGCGTACTTCTTGGCCGCTTCGACGGCCTTCTGTGCGCCGTCCTTCATGTTCGCGCCCGAGATGATGGGCAGGCCGCTGTCGGCGAGGATCTGACGCCCCAAGTCGACGTTGGTGCCCTCGAGGCGGACGACCAGCGGACGGTCGAGCCCGACGTCACGCGCAGCGGTCACGATGCCGGTGGCGATCGTGTCGCACTTCATGATGCCGCCGAAGATGTTGACGAAAATCGCGTGCACCCGAGCGTCCGACAAGATGATCTTGAAGGCCGCGGTGACCTTCTCCGCCGTGGCGCTGCCGCCGACGTCCAGGAAGTTCGCGGGCTCACTGCCGTAGTGCTTCAGGATGTCCATGGTGGCCATGGCCAGACCGGCGCCGTTGACCAGGCAGCCGACGTTGCCGTCCAACTGTACGTAGTTCAGGTCGAACTTGCTGGCCTCGATCTCGCGGGCGTCTTCTTCGTCGAGATCGCGCAGGGCGAGGATGTCGGCCTGACGGAACAGACCGTTGTCGTCGAAGTTGACCTTGCCATCGAGCGCCACGACTGAGTTGTCACCGGTGACGACGAGCGGATTGACCTCGACCAGCGAGCAGTCCTTGTCGATGTAGAGTCGGTAAAGCGACGTCAGCAGCTTGGTGAAGGCGTTGACGGCCTTGCCCTCAAGACCCAGCGCGAACGCGATCTGGCGGCACTGGAAGCCCTGGACGCCAACGCGGGGGTCGATCCAGACTTTGGAGATCTTCTCGGGGGTGTTGTGCGCGACGTCCTCGATGGACATGCCACCCTCAGTCGACGCCATCACGACGATCTCGCCGCGATCCCGGTCCAGCAGCATGCCGAGGTAGAGCTCACGGCGGATGTCGACGCCGCTCTCGACGTAAAGGCGCCGCACTTTCTGGCCGTCGGGACCGGTCTGGTGGGTCTTCAGCTGCATCCCGAGGATCTGACGCGAGCGCTCTTCGACCTCAGCCAGCGACTTGCACACCTTGACGCCGCCGCCCAAGCCGCGACCGCCGGCGTGAATCTGCGCCTTGACGACGTAGATGGGCCCGGGGAGCTTGCGGGCCGCATCCATGGCCTGCGGCAGGGTGAACGCCGGGTACCCGTCGGGACACGCAACCCCGTACTGGCGAAAGAGTTCCTTGGCCTGGTATTCGTGGATCTTCATGGCTTCTCCGGGCGGGACGACGCGGGGGCTCTGGGGGGAGCAGCGGCGCGCCTCTTACCATGCAGAGGCGTGGGCGCGCAACCTGACACGGGTGCGGAGGGTCCGAGATGACCCGCAGATCACAGGTTCTCGAGCGACTCGATCCCCAACGCGTACTTCGAGTGGCGTGAGACCCGCCAGGGCATCTGCATCAGCGCTTCCGCGGCCAGATTCCTATGTCTCGCCGCGCACTTGACCTCGATCACCAACGCTTTGGCGCTGTGTGCACGAAACCGGAACGACGGTCTGGCTCGACCGACCTGAGGATACAGTTCAATGTCACGGTCGACCGTCACGCGCAGCACGCGGTCCCGCGACTCGAGGTAAGTCCGCCGGTAGCGGTTGATCAGCGCGGGAAAGGGCTGCGAGTCCAGCAGGAACTGAAACGGCACGTCGACGTGGCTGCGCAGCTGGTCGTGGAACGCCATCCAGGTCAGCTGGTCCAAGTCCATCGGGTGGTTCACCGGCGCGTTCCACTTCCACCCGATGCTGTCGCGCCGACACTTGATCTCAAGGGTACCCTTGGTCGGCGCGTGCGTTTCGCCATACCAGCGGTAGCGGGCCTTTTCGCGTCGACTGACGCCCGCCAGATTCTCGTAGTAGGCGTCGAGCGCAGGCGTGTCGAGATAGACGTTGTTGACGACCCGGTCCGGATAGCTGAGGCGAAACCCCAAGCGATGCGAGCCGATCCACGCGAGCACGTGGGGCAGGTCGGTCACGTCGGCCGTGAACTTGACCTCGTAACGCGGGTCGTCGATGGGCGGCAACCGCGCCGGATCGAACGACAGGTCCTTGGGGACGTCGAGAGAGGCGAGGCGGTGGCTGCGTCCGTGTTCCATGCCTTGCCTCAGGGTCTTGCGATTCCGGCCGACATCAGCTGTTGGACCGACACGGGCGAGCACGTCTGTGGGTTTCCCTGCACGGACACGCGAGCCCCCCCCGTGCACAAGTGGTCCTGACCGGCGGTCTGGACGGTGACGTCGCGCACGTCGATTTGCGCGTGGTCGCCGGGGGCCTGCTGGTACGCAAGGAAGCCGACGTGCTGCACTGTGCCAATCCGCCCGCCCTGAGCCAGAATCCGCGCACCGTCGCGGGCCACCAGACCGTTGCCAACCCTCTCCGCCCACACACGGTTTGCCCGCACACGCCCACCAGCACCGGCCCGAATTGCGGCCCCGCCCGCGTCTTGGACTTGCAGGTCGTTGACATCGACCTGTCCGCCTACGACGTCGATGCCATCGCCGCCGACCCTGTCGCTCCGCAACCGGTCGACCGTTCCCCTCACACTGGTCAGATTCAGCCCGCTGCCGCCGTTCTGGCCCTGGATCGCCGCGTCCTGAATGCGCACCGTGCCGCCCATTGCCCGCAGCGATGCCAGCGCCCCCCCCGCAGCTTCCAACGACAAGTTCGCGGCTTGCACATCGCCCCCGACCCACACGACCGCCGCCTGGGGCTGCCAGACGCCGATCGGGCTGCCCGTCGCGTTGCGAATCACGGCCTGCGTCCACTGCGAACTGCCCCCATCGAGTACGGCAACACCGCCCCAGGTCTGGGGTTTGCCCTCAACCTCGCGGCCCTCGAGCACCACGGGCGCCTCTGGCGTGCCGGCCAGCTCGCACGGGCCTCGCACCATCAGCCACGCGCCCGCGGCGAACCGCATGCGTGCGCCTGCCTGGGCCGTGAACGACCAGCCCTGAGGCAACAGCACGTGACCAGGCACTTCCCACGTCCCTGCAGGCACTTGCACGGTGCCACGGACTGCATCGACCAGCGCGAACGGCAGCGCCTGCTGCGGCGAAACCTTGACAAGCAGCGGGTTTGGCACCGAAACAACCGCGGGGGGCCGAACGACCTGCACCGACCGCGCATCGATCGCCTGACGCGCGACCCGGGTCACCGGCGGGGGCGAGTCGGGGAGCGCGGTGGCAGACAACACGGGCACTAGAGCCGCGACGTCCTTGCGCAGGCGGTTCATGTGGTCGGCGGAACGCAGCTTCTCAGCCTCTTGCTGCAATGCACGCTGATATTCTGCGCGGAAGACCTTGGACTCCATCAGCTTCTGCACGAACAGCCGGCCCTCGCCTGCGGGACCGCCGGTCGTCGCCGAGAGGCGCGCGTAGGGTTCGAGCTTCAGAGTCAGCGGATGCAGCACCCAGCGCGGTCCCTGCCAGTGCAGGGCCGACTCGAGGCCCCAAAGCTCTGACAGTGCGACGAACCGCGCAGTTCGCGGGATATCCAGCACGACTTCGGGGGCGACGCGGCCGCTGACCAGATCGCGCAACATCGAGATCGCCAAGCCTGCCTGCGCGGCAAGGGGCGTTCCCACCAAGCGTTTCGCTCCGCCCTCGACCTGCGGGTCGATGGTGCGTGGGTCCAGCAGCGCGGCGGCATCGGCGTTCGCCCCGGCCGGCAGGGTCGGGTCCCAGCCGACCATCACGCCGTCGGGTCGCCCGTGGGCCAGAATGCCCTCGACGCCAGGTTGCTCGACCAGCACAGCGTAACCCCATGCCTTGCCGTTGATTTCCAGATCGACTGCGTGCATCCGCGGCGCAAGCACTCCCGCCCGCTCCAGCGACGCGAAGTAATAGGCCTCGTGCTGCAGACCGGGACGACTGGGACTGTCGAGCACCACCCGACGCATGCCGAACAACGTCCCGTCGCCCTTGACGTTGATTCGCACCCGGCCCAAGTCGCCGGGCCCCTTGTCCTCGGGGCCACCGGCCAAGCTGATGGCGACGTCGGTCGAGGCGCCGTCCAACCGCACCCGCGCGGTCGTCGGGTCGTTTTCTCCCGACAGCCGCACGCCCGCCTCGACCCAGCTGGCGCGCCGGTCCCGAAGAACCTGAAGATTCTTGAACTTGATGTCGATCCCCAGCGGCGTGACGGGGGCCGACGGGGTGACTTCGAACCATTGGGCAAAGGTGCGGGCGTAGGTCTTGATGTCCGCACCGCGCTTGGCGTTTTCGGGTGTCGTCAGCACCGCGACCAGAAACCCAATGCCACCGCCGACGACCAGCAGCAACAGCACGCCCAAAGCCGCGCGCAAGACGCGTCGAAACGCCGAACGCTTGGGCGCCGCCACAACAGGTTTTCGCAGGGGGACGCGCATTTACAGGCTCGGCATGCGGCCCTGATCAAGCAGGGTCACGCGGACGTTGGGGAAGCGCTTCTCGAGCTCGGCCGTCAGCCCGCTGAGGGCGTCGACCGAAGGTACGTCGATGAAATAGGTCAGCTCGATCCGCTCGCGCTCCGTGTCCATGCGCCGCAGGTCGACCGCGCGGCAGTGGCGCCCAAGAATCTCGTGGACGGGTTCGATGGCGCCCGACGAGAGCTCGCCCTCGCCCATGGGAATTCCCAAGTTCACGTAGAGGTTACGGGTTGCCACCCGACGCGATCGCAGCTGCACCAACGTCACGATCGCGAGGATCACGAAAACGGCCGACACGGTTGCGATGCGGTAGTCAGCGCCCAGCCCCAGACCGATGGTGATGGCCAGAAACATGTACGCGAGCTCTTCGGGCTCTTTGACCGGGGTGCGGAAGCGTACGATCGACAGTGCACCGACGAGGCCGAGCGACAGGGCCAGCGACGACTTGACGATCGCGATCAACAAGGCCGTGGTCAGCGCGACGAACGGGAACACCTTGCCGAAGGTCTCTCGGCTGGCCAGCGTCGACCCGAAGACCCGGTAGTGCTGGGCGAGCAGGAACGCCAGCGCCCCCGCGATGCACAGGTTGATCAGCAGATCGACGATGGCAAGAGGCGCCGAGCCGGTGCCGCCGAAGAGATCTTGGATTGCCGTTTCCATGGAGCTCCATCAGCCGGGGATGAGGTCGAATAGGCAGACCGCGTGCGGGCGGCGGCGGTCACCGCAAGGCCCGATGCAAACCGGGGTCCGAGCAGTTGGCGCCAGAATGCAGCCCGGGTCAGAGCGTGCTAGGATAGCGCGTCTTGCCCGCGACCGCCAAAACCACCCAAACCCTCTGCATCGTCCGGACATGGCGCCTCACCCTTCCGAAAATCCACGCGGCTTGCGCGCCCGGCTCCTTCCGCCGGTGAAGGCGTGGGCGTCGGCCGTTTCCAACCGTGTGCCGGTCTTGTCGGACGCAGTGGTGATCGCGTTGCGCGCCGATGTGCTGGACCGTGCGGCTGCGCTTGCGATGTACTGCATGTTCGCCGCCGTTCCGTCCCTGTTCGTTGCGTTTTCTGTCGTCGGGTTCGTGATGGGAGCCGTGGATGAGGCGACCGGCCTGACGGGCCTTGACCTAGCGATGCGCGGCGCGACGCTGCAGCGGCTGTCGATGTGGCTGCAAGAGGCGTTGCCGGGCGTGACCTGGAACCCTGGCGACTTCGCTACGGCGTTGGTCGAGGACCGCACGACGAACGGCGTGGTCGGCACCGTGCTGGCGATCTCGTTGGCGTTGGGGGTGTTTGCTCGGCTGGACGCAGGTGTGCGCGCAGTGTTCGGGCGACGACGCCGGTCAGCCCTGCGCGCGGCCGGATTTGCGACGATGATCGTGTTCGTGATGGCGCTGGCCGCGCTGTTGCTGTCGATTGTCGCGCCGCTGACCGAGTGGGGCATGCGTCTGGCCGCTGCGAGTATGACGACGCTGTCGTTGGGCCGAGTGGACGGCATTGCGTTGTTGCTGGGGGCGTCGCAGGTGCTGCCCGTTGCCGGGCTGTTCTTCCTGCAAGTGCGCTGGTCGGTGCGAGACGTCGGCAAGGGAAGGCTGGGTGTCATGGCGCTGGGGTTCGGCGCGCTGTGGTTCCTGGGACAGCGACTGTTCTCGATCTACGTGCGCGACGTCATCCGCATGGACGCGCTGTACGGCGCGCTGACCGGCATCGTCGCGCTGATGCTGTGGCTGTTCTACGCCAATCTGGCGTTCATGCTTGCGGTATCGCTGCTGGCCGCGTGGGACGACCGCGCGAGGCGGCTGGCGGGACTGCCCGAGCCTGAAGACCCTGCCCCGCCAGAGCAAGCGACTTCCTGAGGTGGCGTCTGGCCCCAAACGCTTTCCGGCTGCTGGCCCCAAACGCTTCCCATCTGGGTGAAGCCCCCCAACCCATGCTAGGCTCGCCAATCATGTTCGAACTCGAAAAGACCTTCCGTTTCGAAGCTGCCCACCGCCTGCCGCATGTGCCCGACGGCCACAAGTGCGCGCGCCTGCACGGGCATTCGTTCCGCTGCGTCGTCAAGGTCAAAGGACCGCTCGACCCGAAGCTGGGCTGGGTGATGGACTTCGGCGACCTCAAGGCCGTCGCGGGTCCGGTCATCGACGCACTGGACCACCGCTACTTGAACGAGATCGAGGGCTTGGACAATCCCACGGCGGAGGTGCTGAGCCGCTGGATCTGGAACCGCCTGGCGCCGCAGCTGCCCGGCCTCACCTCGGTCCGCATCGGCGAGACATGCACCAACGCGTGCGTCTATCGCGGTCCCACCGGCATCTGAACAACGGCACCCTGCCCCGCTTCTTCCCTTCGCGCCCAGGACGGACCGCACCGCATGTCCCCGACTTATCAAGAGCATTTCGGCATTCGCGTGACCAAGGAGTACTTCAACTTCGGGTCCGCCCACTTCCTGATCTTTGCCAACGGCGACCGCGAGGAGCTGCACGGCCACAACTACCGCGCCTCGGTCGAGATCGACGCAGATCTGGACAGCGGATACCTTGTCGCCGACTTCTTGGTCGTCAAGCCGTTGTTCAAGTCCGTCTGCGACGAGCTGGACCACCGGACCATGCTTCCCCTACGCAACCCGTTTCTGCGCGTGCAGGCGGACGACGTGTCGGTGCGGGCGTGGCACGGCGGCGACGAGTACCTGTTTCCGCGCCGCGACGTGACGCTGCTGGACATCGAGAACACGTCCAGCGAGCTGTTGGCGCGGTTGCTTTGCTCACGCTTCGTCGCACAGGTCGCCACGGCACTGCCCGAGCTTCGCCTGAAGCGGGTGCTGGTCGAGGTGCAAGAGTCTCCCGGTCAGTCCGCCCACTGCGAGCGGGTCTTCACGCCCGCCGCCCCGCAGGGATAGCCCCGCATGACCATCTTTGCCGCCCCTTTACCGCCGCACTCCGTTGTTCCGCCTGCGGCCCAGGATGGCGTCGCGTGGAGCGTGGGAGCCTTGGGCGCATCCGCACTTGCGCTCGTCAGCGCGCCCGGTCCGGCGTGGCACGGCTCGGGCACGCTGACCGCCGCCGCTCGCGAGCTGGGTCATGCCGCTCCCGCTTGGCTGTCGTGGTCCGCGGTGGCCGACCTGCTTCCTCTGGGACCGTATGCCGCGCGAGTGACGTGGAGCGGCGCTTTGCTGTGTGGACTCGCGCTGTTCCTGACGGTGCGCTTGGTCCGCCACCTGCTCGCTTGGACGGCTCGCCCGGTGCGTTGGCCGGGGCTGTGGGCGATGCTGGCGGCCGCGGGATGGTTCGTCAGCGGCAGCCTGTGGCCCGTCGCTACGCACGCCGACGTACACGGCGTCACGCTGGTGACGGTGACGGCGGCTTTGTTGGCTGCGGTCACGGCCTCGCGCGCGGTCGGTACGGCGCCAAGTCATGCACGCGAAGTCTTGGGGCCGCTTGCCCTTTCCCTGACGACGCTGGCGATGGCGTTCGCCAACGAGCCGTTGCGAGCGGCGATCGCGCTGCCGGTGGTGTTGCTGGCGGCGGCTGCGGCCTTGAAGTGGGCCTGGCGTCAAGCGAAATCGACACTGATCCTCGAACTCGCGGGAGCGGTGACGCTGGGTCTTGCTTGGTTCGCCTTTCCGCTTCGCCACTTGGCGGCAATTCAGGTGCAGGCCGGACGGCCATGGAGCGACGCGCTGCTGCGCTGGCCCGACGACGGTTGGGCGCCGATGCTGTCGTTGCTGGTTGCGGTGGGGGTGGCCCTTGCCGCCGCAGCCGTGGACGTGACGACGCACAACCAGCCGCGGCTGCAACGGATCTTCGCAGGTCTGGTGCTGGCGACGGCGTTGGGATTCGGCGGTCAGCGGGTCGTGCGGCTTGTGTCGGACCCCGAGACGAACCTCGCGGACTTGCAGGCCCCGGACCGCGTGCAACAGGCGACCGATGGCGTGCTGTCGCCCGGCGCGCTCTTGTTGGCCAACGATGCGAATCTGCTGGACAATCGACTTGCGTGGCAGGTGGCCGAAGGGCGCCGCCCCGATGTGATCACCGTACCGCTGGGCTTCCATACCGAAGACAGCGACCACGGCCTCGCGTGGCTGACGGGCTTTGCGCGCCTGCATCCGGAGTGGCGCAAGCTGGCGGTGGCGGCGGCGCAGCTGCAGCGATCGCCGGTCGGACAGCTGCTGGACCGTGTTGAGGAGCAGCCCGTGTTTGCCGAGCAGGATCCCGACCTGCGGATCCCGATTCCATACTTTGGGTTCCATGGCTTTGTGCATCGTCTGCTGTCGGAGGACGAGCGCGGCATCGACTACGACCTCGTCGACCTGCGCGAGAAGCGCACGAAGGCTTGGGACGCCATCGACAGGCGCCTGGGCCCCCGGGAGCAACTGGACTCGACCACCCGCGCCATGCTGGGAGAGCAGCACGCCCTTCAGGCCGCCCACGCCCTGCGCCGCGGGTGGATGGCGATCGCGCGTGCCGAGCTCGACAGGGCCCGCGACTGGACCCCCGACGACCCGCACCTTGCCCACCTGGAGAAGCGACTGGGGTTGCTGGACGCCGCTTGGAAGCGAGCCGATACCCAAGCGTTTCACGATACTTGGCAGCGTTGGTCGATGATGGACTACGCGAAGCTGGCGAGTCCCGCCCCCTGACCGTCAGTGGCCGGGCACGCGGATCCGCACCACACCGCGCGACACTTCACTGGCCGACTCGGTGTAGATCCGGTCGCGGTCCGAGCCGTCGCCTGCGATCTCGACCTCGAACGGCTGCTCCGAGAATGCGTGCAGCACGGCGGCCGTCGCCGCGTCCGGGGCTCCCGTGGCGGCGCTGTAGCCCCCCACCGTCTCGCCCAGCGCCAAGAGCGACAGGCGGTACGCGCTCTCGGCCCACGTGCGGCGCGGCACGAACGTCGAGAGCTTCTGACTGCCCCCCTTCGTCGCCAGCGCGGCGATGTCGGCGACGAAGCGGTCGAGCGCCGTAAATTCCGGTAGTTCCAAATCGCCAGCAGGCGATTCGAGCGGCGGCCCCTCCGCCCAGCCCACACCGTCGATGCCCTCGATGTAGTCCGGCGCTTGGGTGTACTCGTATTCCGCCTCGCTCAAGGCGTTGTCCAGAATCAGGAACAGCGGCTGCACCGGCATCGACACCAGCGGACGGCCAAAGTCAGCCAGGGTCTCCAGGTCGCAGCGCATCAGGAACGAGGTCACGTCCGTCACCGACAGCCCCGTCCGACCGAGCTGCAGCCGCTTGGCGCTCAGATCGCCGATCGCGCGCTGCAATACAGCCTGCCACTGGTGCAATTCGCCAAGCGTCTGGCCCACTTCCTGGGCCACGCGATAGCGGTCGTCGTCCGCAAGGTCCAGCCCCTCCATGCACGCGCGCGCGCGCTTGGCCCACGCCAGGTTGCGGCCGATGCGATCGCGGGCTTCGAGTACGCGAACTTCGGAGTGGCTGCGGACGGCTTCTTCCGCCCCGTCCACGATGCGTCGCAGGTTGTGGTGCAGGTGCTTCAGCGCCGGGGTGGCTTCCTGACCGAGATCTCTCGACAATTCGACGTTGACCACGCCCAGCGCCAGATCGCCTTCCTGCGCCTCGATGCCCAGGATGCGGCTGATGACGGCGTACAGCGCCTCGCCCCGATCGGTCAGGCGGTGGGAGCCCTCGATCACCTCGAGCCAGCCGCCCTTGCGCAGCGACCGCAGCACGACCGCGCGCGCCTCGGGCTGCAACCACGCGAAGTGACTGGCCAGGGTGTCCTGGTCCCAGCGGGTGCGATCCGAGCTGGCAAACTCGGTCAACACCGCCAAGCGCAGAACGAAACTCGCCTCGCCCAGTCGCACCAGGTCGCGCAGCAGCGTGAAGTACGGCATGCCCGCCTGCGCCGAACGCAGCGCAGGCACGGAATCGGCGTCCACATCGGCAGAAAGCAGGTCGCCCAAGCCCTCGGCAGCCCAGTCGTCCGGGTCGGCGCCGGGGACGAGCGCGGCAGACAGCGCGGGGCCCAGCGCCGTGGCGCGCAGAGGAGAATCGGGGGGTGGCAGGGTGGCGGTCATGAGGGCGCGCGAGATAGCAGAAAGTGGGGCCGGGGGCTAGCGGATTGACCCTGAGTTCCGGCTGGGCGAGCATCCCCCGCACCCGCCACCCCGCCCGGCGCATCCAAAGCTCTGACATGACCCACGATTCGCACCAGAACCGCAAGAACGACCACCTGCGCATCGCGCTGGAGGACGCTGGCGTCCAACGGCCGGGCCAGGGCAACGGGCTGGAACGCTATCGTTTCGAGCACCTGGCCCTGCCCGAGCTGGACCTGGACCGCGTCGACACGGGCTGCGTGCTGCTGGGCAAGCGCCTGCGCGCGCCACTGCTGGTGGGGGCGATGACCGGGGGCACCTCCGAAGCGGGGCGCGTGAATCGCGTGCTGGCCGAGGCGGCCGAGCGGTGTCAGGTGGGCTTCTGCCTGGGGTCGCAGCGGCCCATGCTGGAGGCGCGCGGTGACGTCGCCGCCACCTTCCAACTGCGCGACATCGCTCCGGATACCCTCATTCTCGGCAACATCGGCGGCATCCAACTGCGCAACGAATTGGACGGCCGGAGTCTGGAGCAGCTGGCCCAGACGGTGGGCGCCGACGGCATGATGGTGCACCTGAACCCACTGCAAGAGGCCGTGCAGCCCGAGGGTGACCGCGACTGGATTGGCGTGATCGATGCGGTAGGCGAGGCGGCGGCGCGCTGCTACGTGCCGGTGCTGGTCAAGGAAGTCGGTGCCGGTCTGGGTCCCCACACGCTGCGGCAGCTTGCGGCCACGGGCATCGCCGGGGTGGAAACCGCAGGCGTGGGAGGGACTTCCTGGGCGCGCATCGAGGCCATGCGCCATGCGACCCGCACCCCGTGCTCGATTGCCGCGCACGTGCTGGCAGACTTCGGCACACCGACGGCCGAGAGCGTCGTGCTGGCGACGCGGGCCTTTCCCGGCCGCATCGTGATCGCTTCCGGTGGCCTGCGGGACGGGCTGGAGGTCGCGAAGTGTCTGGCGTTGGGAGCGACCGCGTGCGCGATGGCGTGGCCGTTCCTGGTTGCAGCACAGGGCGGTGTGGACGCTGTCGTCACCGAGATCGAAGGCGTGATCGAGACCTTGCGGATCACGATGTTCCTGGCGGGCGCTCCCGACCTGGCGCGGCTGGCCACGGTGCCGCTGCGCGAAGACGCCCCGCCGGTCCTGTGGCACCGCTCTGCCGAGGACGACCCCGCATGATCGGCATGGCAGACGCGCGCCCGCAGACCACTGGGTTCGGGCACGGCAAGATGATTCTGGTCGGCGAGCACCACGTGCTGGTCGGGGCGACGGCGCTGGCCTTCGGTCTGGGCGACCTGCGCACCGACCTCACCCTGCAGCGCGTGGGCCAGGATAGCGACAACCTGCGGATCCATCTGGAGAATCACGCCGGCTTGGACGAGACCGCACTGGCTCTTGCGCGCCGGATGCTCGAAGTCGCTTGTGAAGGCGCGGGCGTCCGCGGCGAGCTGCGGGCCTTGGCGCAGTCGACGGTGCCGGTGGGGCGCGGGCTGGGGTCCAGCGCGGCGCTGTCGGTGGCCGCGGTGCGGGCGGCGTGGCGGCTTGGCCATGGGACGGATCCGGAAGAGACACAGGGACTTGTGTTGGCCCGCGAGGTCGAGGGCGTGGCGCACGGACGCTCGTCTGGCTTGGACCCTGCCGCGGCATGGTCGTCTGGCGCCGTGCTGTTCCGCGAGGGACGGGTGCAGGGGCGGCCCGACGTGGGTGGCGCGAATCTGGCCCGCGCGCGCTGGGTGATGCTCGACAGTGGTCCCGGGGCGGCGACGCGACGCGCCATCGAGGTCGCCAACGCCGCCCGTGCAGCGATGGGACCCGAGAAGGCGCAGGCACTTGCAGATGCCACCACCCGCGCGGCGTTGGACGCGGCCTATGCCCTGTCCACCGACGACGTGGCGGGTCTGGCCGACGCCCTGCGACGGGCCGGCGACGCGCTGACGCCCCTTGGCGTCGTCGATGACCGCATGAAGCACGCACTTGCCGTTGCCCGCGCACACGGTGCGCTGGCCGCCAAGCAGACCGGGGCCGGCTTGGGCGGGATGCTGCTCGCACTGGTGCCCGACGAAACCACCGCGGACGACTTGTGCCGCGCCATGCAACTCTGGACGACCGCCCGCTTCGTGGTGCCCGTCGTCGCCTGACGCCTGCGCCCAATGGAGATGCCATGTCCCTGCAAGTCGCCGCCGCTTTCGCGCCCAGCAACATCGCGCTGACCAAGTACTGGGGCAAGCGCGACGCTTCGCTGAACTTGCCGCTCGCCTCGTCGATCTCGATTGCGCTTGCGGAGTTGGGCTCGTTCACCGTCGTGTCGCCAGCGCTGGAGCTCGAAGAAGACGTGATGCTGCTGGACGACCAGCCGCTGGACACAGCCGGTATGGTCAAGGTTCGCCGAGTGCTGAACGCGGTGCGTGAGCTCGCCGGATCCAACGTGCACGCGGGGTTACGTTCGGTCAACACCGTGCCCGCCGCCCGAGGCCTGGCTTCCAGCGCGTCGGCCTTTGCCGCGCTCGCCCTTGCCGCCAGCAAGGCCTATGGTCTGGATCTGGACGAGCCCGCACTCTCGCGTCTGGCCCGCATCGGCTCGGGCTCGGCCAGCCGGTCGATTGCCGGCGGCTTCGTGAAGTGGCAGGTGGGAGAGCGCGCCGACGGTCTGGATTCCTTTGCGCATCAGGTGTTTCCGGCCGAGCACTGGCCGTTGCGGGTGCTGGTGGCACATGTCGGCGGCCGCAAGGACGTGTCGTCGACGTCGGGGATGGCGGCCAGTGCCACCAGCTCGCCGCTGTTCCAAGCGTGGATTCAGCAGTGCCAGATGGACGTGGTGGCTTGCGAGCGGGCGTTGGCCGAGCGTGACATGCGCAAGCTGGCCGACGTCGTCGAGGGCAACGCACTGGCCATGCACGCGACGATGATGGCCAGCCGGCCGCCTCTGCTATACTGGCAGCCGACCACCTTACGGATCCTTCACGAAGTCAGGCGGTTGCGCATGGACGGCGCGCGGTGTTGCTTCACCATCGATGCAGGTGCCAGTGTGGTCGTGCTGGTCGAGCCCGACGACGCGCGCTCGGTGGCCGAGACTCTGGGCGAGATCGAGGGCATCGAGCAGGTGCTGCAGACGCGCATCGGGTCCGGTGCCCGCCTGACGAGGACCCATGCCTGAGCCCATCACTTGGACAGTCTCCGGAAAGCTGATGCTGGCGGGGGAGTATGCGGTGCTGCGTCCGGGTGGGCGCTGTCTGGCGCTTGCCGTGGGTCGACTGGTCGAAGGGATGCTGGGAGCGGCGAGCGACAGGCCGACGGTGACAGTGCGCGCGTTCGGCAAGGACGTCGTCTTCCAAGCGCTGCAACCTCGGCCGGAGCCGCTGCCGGGTCTGCCGGGGTTTGCGTCGGCCGCGCTCGACTGGCTCGAGTTGCACCAACACCTCGCGCTGCATCACGATCTGCACCTGCAGGTGGGCGGCGACGTGGAGGGTCGCAAGGTGGGCCTGGGGACCAGCGCCGCGGTGACCGTCGCAACGCTGCGGGCGGTGCTGGCTTCCCAGCGGCGCGCCGGCGTCGAGGGCGCCTCGACCTCGCCGACCACGGTTACCGCCTGGGGCCGTGCGATCCATGCGCTAGGACAGGGGAAACGCGGCAGCGGCTACGACGTCGCGACGATTTCGCACGGCGGCGTGCTCGCGTGGCAGCACGAGCCCGCGCAGGCGGTCCATCTTGCGTGGCCTGAGGGTCTGCACGGCGCCGCCTTGTTTTCGGGGGTGCCGGCCGCCACCACGTCCGCGCTTGCGCGGGACCCTTTGTCGGACGCGGACTTGGACAACATCGCCGGTGCCGCGACCGCGCTGCTGCAGGTATGGAGCCACGGCCGGCCAGAGCTGATCCTCGATGCGCTGCGGTCCTGTGAGCGCGCCTTCACCGGTGCAGCCGTCCACGTGGCCGATCTGGATCCTGCGCCGCTGCGAGACCTACGAACCCTCATACAGTCCACCGGTTGCATAGCACGCACCTCGGGCGCGGGTGGTGGCGATTGCGTCCTCGCCCTGTCCGACTCGCCGCAGACCGTTCAACAGGCCGTCACGGCTTGGACGGCCATCGGCGGCCGCACCGTCGCCCTGTTGCCGCATGACCTGGCCCCTCGGAGCTGCTGATGACCTTCGACGCCCTGCTTGCCCCACACCGCGCCGGACTGGAAGCGCGCGCACTGGGACTGCTCTCACACCTGCACTCTCGGGGCGCCCCCAACGACGCAGGCGCTGCAGCACTGCAGGCGATGATTCGCCAACAGCTGGGCTCTGGCGGCAAGCGGCTGCGCGGCCTGCTGCCGGCGGCGCTGGTGACCGCGGGCGGCGGTCCGGTCGAGGCGGCGCTGGACCTGGGCGCGTGCCTTGAGCTTCTGCACAACGGAACGCTGGTCCACGACGACATTCAGGACAACGACCGGTTGCGGCGTGGCAAGCCGACGCTGTGGACGCAAGTCGGTGTTGCGCAAGCGATCAACGGCGGCGACGGACTGCTGGTGGGGCCGCTGGCGGCACTGCTCGAAGCCCCCTCGATCCCCGAACACCTGCGGGCGCCCCTCACCAGCCTTGCTGCGCGCGCGCTGATCGCAACGGTCCGCGGCCAAGTGGCTGACTTGGAGCTGCGGGACAACCCGGCCCCATCGAGAGCAACGGTCGAGGCAGTCGACATCGGCAAGACGGGGCCGCTGTTTGGCGCGTGCCTTGCCGGAGCGGCGATGCTGTTGCAGCTTCCCATCGAGAAGGTGCGAGCTGCCGAGAGTTTGGGCGCCGACGTCGGTCTGGCCTTCCAGATCCGCGACGATCTGCTGGACCTGATGGGGCGCAAGGGACGTGGCGAGGCAGGCGCCGATTTGCGAGAGGGCAAGCCGACTTGGCCGGTCCTGTTGGCGTGCGAGGGGGCCGAGCCTGCGGAAGTGGCCGGGCTGCAGGCGCTGTTGGTCCGCGCCAGACAGGGCGAGGTGCCCGACGACATGGAAGTTCGCAAGTGGGTCGAATGGTTGCAGGTGCGCGGCGCTGAAGCGGCGACTCGAGCGGAGCTGGTGGCCGCTCTCGACCGCGCCCGGACCGCCACGCACCTGGCGTTTTCCCCGGCACCGGCACGGGTGGTGCTGGCGCTGTTGGATCGGCTGGAAACGCTGGACGAATAGCGACTTGCCCCTGCCGCCGCTGGCGTGGAACGGCTACAGCGACTCGTCCGGCATGGCGAACGTGGCCGGAGAGTCCACCATGCGCCGCACGCGCACCGGACACACCGGGTCGGCCATGCCCTTGAGGAACCGCTCTGGCAGCACCTCGGCGTCGACCCAATCGCGCACTGCGGCATGGGTGGTGGGCGCCAGAAGGACCTCTCCCGGGTTCGCTACGCCACACAGTCGAGCCGCCAGATTCACGCCGCGACCGAACACCGTGTAGCTCATGGTGCGCGTCGACCCGACGTAACCCGCGATGACCTGGGCGGTGGCGATGCCAACCCCCACGCTGATCTGTTCTTGTCCCGCAGCCAGACGCTCGCGATTGAAGGCGTGGACCGTCTGCTGGATCTCATAACCCGCCCGCACTGCCCGCAATTCGTCATGCTCGGTGCCCAGCGGCGCGCCCCACAGGGCCATCACCGCGTCGCCGATGTACTTGTCGAGGGTACCGTCATGGGCGAACACGACGTTGCTCACCCGCTCGAAATACTCGTTCATCATCGCGACCATGTCGGGCGGCGGCAGGCGCTCGGTCAGGCTGGTGAAGCCGCGGATGTCGGCAAACAGCACCGTGACACGCTTGACCACACCACCCTTCTCGATCACCAGATCGCCCGACACGATTCGCTCGACGAGATTGGGCGACAGCATGCGCGACAGCGACGACCGCAGGGCCGCCTCTTCCAGCACCCTCCGCTGCAACAGCACGTTATCGATGGAGATCGACGCCTGCTGAGACACCGCCGCCAGCACCGCCAGGTCCTTCTCTGTGAACAGACCTGACGAGATCAGCGAGTCCACATGCAGCACGCCGATGATGCGGTCGTGGGTCAGCAGCGGCACCGTCATGCTGGACCGGATGCCCTGCATCAGGATCGACTCGGCTTGGTTGAAGCGCGCGTCGAGCATCGCATCGGTGCTCAAGATCGCCTCGCGCCGCCCCACGGCCTGCTTGAGGATCGAGCGCGGGACCAAATACCCCTGATCATCGCCAAGGTTGGCTCCCGGACGTGTCTTGAGGGCAGCGCGCACCAACCGGTCCGCCGGGTCACCCGCCAGCGAGTCGTCGACGAACAGCACGACGGCGCGGTCGACCGGCATCCACTGAAAGATGCGGTTCAGCAGGCGATCGAGCACGGCCTCGATATCGGGGGCCGCGTGCAGGTCGCGTGACAGCGTGTAGGCGAGGCGAAGCTTGTCGTAGTCGGCGCGCAGGGTGTGGTCATCGAACACGAGCTCGCTGGGCACGAAGTCGCTCTCGAGGTCGATCTGCACCGTCGCATGAACGCTGGCCGAGCGCTCGTCCCACGCCGTCTCGACCACCGGTTCCTCAGGAATCCACCGGGGAACCTCGGCCACGAAGCGCCAGGACGTGCTGCCGATCCGCAGGATGTCGTCGTTGCGAAGGGCGATCTGCCCCTCTACCAATACCTCGTTGCAGTAGGTGCCGTTGCGGCTGGTCAGGTCGCGCAGCGTCCACGACGACGTTTCGGGGTGGCGCTGAAGAACTGCATGCTCTTTCGACACCAGCCGATCGACGATCTGCAGGGTATTGGTCGGTTGTCGGCCGATCGTCGTGACGTCGGCGAGCACGATCTCCTGCTCGGAGTCTTCGATGTCCACGCGGACCAGCCGGGTCGAACCCATGCGTCGTCTCTCTCTGGGGGAGTGGAGCCCAATCGACCGCCGCCGACAGCGACTGCGGCCAGCGCGGACGCGCGAGCTTACCACCGCCCGCGAACGGCCTGTCAATTGCGATGGCGCAGTGTCGGTGCAACCGGGGTCTGCACGCCGGGTTGCTCCCTGTTCGTCGCCCCTGCTACCGTCGGCGGATGCCCTTGCTTGCCCGACGCCTCCGTACCCTGCCCTGGCCCGCCCTCGCCACCCTGTGCGTCGCCTGCGTGCTGACGACCTCTCCCGGTCTGGGGGTGCTGGACTACCACGCGTCTTTGTTCCTTGCGCCCGTCGTGGGTCTCGCCGGCGGCTGGGTCGTGCTCTGCGGGACCCGCAAGTCCCTACAGCGACTGGCCTTTGAGCTCGCGGCCGTGGTCATTCTGCCGCTGTTGACGCTGCTGGTCGCGGGTGCCTGGGTGCCGAACTGCAACCTCGCCCAAGGACTGGCCTTCTACGCGCTTGGCCCGGTTTGCTCGACACTGGTCGGGGCGTCGTGGGCGGCGGCATCCCTGCAGGCATGGCCAACGGCCGCAGAGGGGGCACCGCGCGTCGGCCGGGCGACAGCGACCTTTGCGGGTCTGGTGCTGCTGTCGTTGGTGCGACCGTTGCTGCACTTCTACACCCAGCCACAGGTGCAGGCCTGGCACGGGCTGGTCGGCTGGCTGGCCGGGGCGTTGTACGAAAACGCGGTGGCGGTCGGAACTCCCTACGTCGTCTGGCGAATCGTCGGCTTGGCGACTTGGGGGCCGCTGCTGGTTCTATTCGTAGCACTGCGACGGGGTGAAGCGGGGTACGGCCTGCGACCGGTCGCAGTGCTGCTGCGCAGGTCGCGGGCGGCCCACGTCGGCGCGCTATCGGTCGTGCTGGGTCTGCTGGCGGGAGAGTGGCTGGCCGAGCCGATGGGCTGGCGCCTGCCCGCCACCGCCGTCGAGCAGGTGTTGTCGGTCCGTCTGGAGATCCGTATACCGGGCGCGAGGTTGCAGGACGCCGCGGCCGCCGTCGTCCACCTGTCCCCCAAAGACGCCGGCGGTCCCGACGGTCCGGCACTGCGGCGCGCGATCATGGCCGACGTCAGCTTTCGCCATCACCAGCTGCAACAGTGGTTTGGGGTCACGCCGCCGACGGTGCAGGTGTACCTGTATGAGGACGCAGAGCAGAAGCGGCGCTGGATGGGCGCCCAACACGTCGACATGGCCAAGCCTTGGCTTGCGCAAGTGCATCTGACGCTTCCGGAATATGGCGCGTCGGTGCTGGCCCACGAGCTGGCGCACGTGTTTGCCGGCGTGCTGGCCCCTGCCCCCTTCCGGGTTCCGCTGCGGGGCGGGGTGCTGCCGGACGCGCTGCTGATCGAGGGCACCGCGGTTGCCGCCGAGTGGCCGCAGACCGATGGCATGGACCCGCACCGCTCCAGCCGCGCGATGCGGATGTTGGGCCTGGCGCCGCCGCTTCGCGAGTTGTTCTCGCCCGTTGGCTTCTTCGGCCAGTCGAGTGCCCGCGCCTACACGCTGGCAGGCTCGTTCCTGCGCTGGCTGCGGGATCGCCATGGGCCGCAGGTGTTTGCGCAGGTCTACCGGACGGCCGATCTGCCTCAAGCGACCGGCGTTGCGGTGGACCAGCTGGTTGTGCAGTGGGAGCGCTTCGTGGACGACGCGGCCGCTCACCCGGTGTCTCCCGACGAGCTGGACAGGGCCCGCGCTCGGTTCGAACGTCCAGGACTGTTTGGCCAAGCGTGTGCGCTGGAAGTCGGCCGATCCGTCCGTCGCGCAACGGACCTGTGGCGCGACGACGACCTGCAGGGGTCCCAGAAAGTGTGGGGACGCCTGCTGGATCGCCTGAGTGCCGTCTGTACGCCAGAGCCCGGACTGCAGCTGGGCCTTGCCGCAGCCAAGGGACGGATGGGTCGGTTTTCGGAGGCGCTTCGGATCACCCAGGCCGTACTGGACCTGCCCGACGCCGTCACCGCAACCCAAGGCCTGAATCGGCTGGAGCGGGCCGAAGCCCTGGTCGTCCATGGGGATCTCTCGCTAGGCGCGGGCGACCTGCAGCGGGCGCAAGCCGACTGGCACGCGGCACTGGCCCTACCCGTGCACAGGGCTGCGCGGCGGGCGCTGGAGGTGAGACGGTTGCTGGCAAGTACGCTGCCGGGGCGCGACGCGATCCGCGATCTGCTGGGAGCCCACGGCCCCTACCGCAAACCCGGACCGGTCGTCGACCGGCTGCACGCAGCTCTGCCGAATTCCCCTGTCGCGACATACCTTTGGGCGCGCTACCACCTGTTGCGGGGCGAGTTCACGCAGGCGCCACAAACGCTGGAGGCCACCCTGCCCGCCCTGCAAGCGTGCTGCGCCGAGATCCCGCAAGAGACGGTGCGGCTGGTGGCGCTGGCCAGAGCGCGTCAGGGTCGCTGTGAGGATCTGGAGGTCTGGCTGCGGGCGCAGTCCGAAGTGCTGGACGGACGCCCGGTGTGGGCCGACGAGCTGAGGCAGCGCTGCGCGTTCGCGTCGCCTCCGACAACCCGTTGATGTCCGGAAATCCTCAGTCGTAGTCGGGCAGACGGTCGAACAGGGGCGCCAGGCCACGCCCCAGCTCTTCCCCCAACTCTGCAGCGGCCATCGGGAACAGGAACGACGCCACCGGCATCCCGGGCGGGTCCCCGTGCTGCTCTTGCCAGCGACCAAGTGCGTCGTCGTCGCGGAACAGCCCGCCGCCCGCCGACTGTGCCGCCGGAGAACTCTGGCCATCCCAAGCGGGCAGAAACAGGCCTATCGACTCAGGTCGCCGTTCGTAGATGCCTGACGCATCGCAGACCAGCACCAGTCGGGTGGTTCCATCTCCCGTGCATACGCCTCGCACCTCACCCTTGCGGTGCAGCGCGACTGCTGCGGCAAGCGCCGCCAACGGACCAACCAAATGCACGGCGTGTTGGGCATCCAGCACGAAGTCGATCCCGGTCGATCGCGCAGCCAGCAAGGCCCCAACCGTGGTCACCTTGCCGTCCTGCACAGTCACGAGGTCAAGCGCGATCAATGCGTCGAGATCGGCTTGGACGCGATCGACCGGCTCGCCCAAGGCGTCGGCCGCAGATTCGCGAAGCTTGTCGAGGGGATGCAGCCAACCGCGTCCCACAAGGCCTGAGGCCAGGTGACTCAGCAGAAAGCGCTGGCTTTCAGTAGTTTGGGCAGCGACGTGGCACCAGTGGCGCACGAGCTCGAGGCCAGGAGGGGCGCCAGTCGGCTCGACCACGGGACACCTCGCCGCGAACGGCTAGGCCTTGGCGGCGGAGCGCGACAGGCGAGCGATCTTGCGGGAAGCGCGCTTCTTGGGGATGACCCCCTTGGCAGCGCTGCCAGCCAGCTGCGACATCACCTCGGGCAGGACCTTCTGGGCCTCGCCGGCTTCGAGGGCCGCCGCGAACTTGCGAATGATGGTGCGATTCACAGCCTTGCCGGCGCGATTGCGCAGGCGGGCCTTCTCGTTCTGACGGGCACGCTTAAGGGCGGAAGGATGGTTCGCCACGGGATCCTCTTGGGAAAATCAGTGCTTGCTGTCGGCTGTCCGCAGGGTGTCGCGGGTCTGGGGCGCACCCGAAAGGGGCGGCAGACGCGCGTGCGGGGCCGTTGTTGTAGGGCAAACCGCGCTTGGCGTCAAGGCAGAAGCGTCAGCGTCGCGCCGATGGCGGCCGGAAATCCGGGAGTCCCGGGACGTCCTCTGCCTACAGCTCTATCCATGTGCCGTCTGGCGCGCTCCAGCTGTCCGCGTCTTCGGTGTCGACTGGCGTGATCGCATCTGCGAGGCTCTCGACGTCGCTCGCATCCTCGACATCCGTCGGCGTCGCATCGTCGGCAGCATCGGTCGCCGTCGCATCGTCCGCCGTGTCGTAGGCATCGGGATCGACCCAAACGTCGGGCAGCGGCGGCAGCTCGGTCCGCGCGCACAGACCGGCCTCACAGGTGGGATTTCCCTGCGCTCCCGAGAACTTGCAAATGGCATCGCCCGTGCAGGCCACCACCGCGCACACCTCGCCTGAACACAAACCGGACGAGCACCCGTCCGAGCTGCCTTCGGTGCAAGTGGCGGTGTAGTCGGCGACGATGTGGATCGTGGATTGCACGGTCGAGGTCAAACCGCGGCTGTCGGTGATCGTCAAGGCAACGGCGTAACTGCCTGCGGCTGCAAAGGTATGCGTGGTCGTCGCTTGGGCTTGGTCCACCACTGACGTGCCGTCGGCAAACGTGAAGCGAAAGCGCGTCAGCGGGTGCTCGGCCACGCCGTCCGTCAGACCGACGACGGACGCTGACGCAAACGCCACGGCATCGCCGACGCGCGCCATTTCGGGGTGGGTCAGACCGGCCAGCGGCGGCGGATCTACCTTGGGTGTCGATGAGTCGCTGCACGCGACGGCCAGCAAGCCCGCTGCAATCGCCCAGATCATCCCATGCAGGGTCGCCCGTCGTGCCGTCGCTGCGCACCGCATCATCCGACCCTCCCGCACGCGTCAAGCCATCTGACCCTTCGCAGTCTCGACGCCGACCTGCCGGGTGTCAATTCGCGTGACCGGAGGCCGCCCTACCCGACCACGTGGCCGACCAGATCGTGCTGCCCGGTCTGCGTGATCTCGACCAGACGAATCTGCCCGCGGCCGATGTCCTTCGGCGCGTCATTCACGTAGACCACGCCATCGATGTCGGGCGCCTGGCCCTGGGTGCGCCCCTGCAACAGCAGGTCGGTCTCGTCGCTCAGACCCTCGATCAAGACCGGGACCACGCGGCCCATCATTTCCTGCAGCCGCTCGGTCGAGATGCGTTCCTGCAGCTTCATCAGCTGGTTGACCCGCGCACGCCGCACCGGGGTGGGCACAGAGCCGGGCAGACGGGCGCTCAACGTGCCCTCCTCGCGACTCCAGGCAAACGCGCCGACACGGTGAAAGCGTTGCTGCTCGACGAACTCCATCAGCTCGCGAAAGTCTGCTTCAGTCTCACCGGGGTGTCCGCAAAGGAAGGTCGTGCGCAGCGTCAGGCCGGGGATGCCGTCGCGCAGCCGCTTCAGCATGGCCTCGATCTCTGCCCGGTTCGTCTTGCGCTTCATGCGCGACAGCACCGCGTCTGAGGCATGCTGCAACGGCATGTCCAAGTACTTGCAGCAGTTGTCGGTGGTGGCGATGGCGTCGATCAGATTGTCCGTGATGTTTTCCGGGTAGGCATACAGCAGGCGCACCCACTTCAACCCCTCGACCTTGCCCAGCTCGCGCACCAACCGCGCAAGGGCGTCGGGCTCGCCGATGTCCTCGCCGTAGTGCGTCAAATCCTGAGCCACCACGTTGACTTCGATGACCCCACGGGCGACCAGCTGCCGCGCCTCGGCCACGCAGTCCTCCACCGTCCGCGACCGCTGGACTCCCCGCAGCTTGGGGATGATGCAAAACGCACACGCCTGCGAGCACCCTTCGGCGATCTTCAGATAGGTCGAGAAGGATTCCGGTGCCAGATAGCGAGGTTCCAAGTGGTCGGCCAGGTACTCCGGGCGCGGCTTTCGCTCGGCCCCCAGCACCGATGCGCCCGCTCCCGGCAGCCCCAGCCCCAACCTTGCGACGATCTGGTCCAACTCTCCCGTGCCGACAAATGCGTCCACCTCGGGCATCGACTGGCTCAGGTCGGCCGCATGGCGCTGGGCCAGACAGCCTGCCACAACCAGACGCGTCCCGGGCCGCGACGCCTTGTGGTCGGCCATCTCGAGGATGACGTCGATGCTCTCGGTCTTGGAAGCCTCGATGAACGCACAGGTATTGACCACCAGCACGTCCGCTTCATTCGGATCGCCGGTCGGCTCCAGGCCCGCGCGCTGCAGCTGCCCAAGCAGGTGCTCGCTGTCGACGCGGTTCTTGGGGCACCCCAACGAGATGAGGTGGACGCGGCGCGGCGTCTGGGGAGCTTCGGGAAGCGTCATGTGTTCCGTGGGTTGGGGCGCGGTTGGGCCGCAAAGGGTCAGAAGGGCTCGGCCTCAACGCCAGCCCAGGGAATCAGGATATCGACGTCGTCGATGTCGATGCGGTTGTCCGGTGCGACGTCATACAATTCGTTGAAACCGGTGTCGGGCATGAAGTAATCGTTGCCGTTCTTGGCTGTAAACACCACGCCGCGACCGTGACGGATCGCCATGTCGACGAGGTCGCGGCCATCGACGAGACCGCTGAGGTTCACGTCGCCGGGGGTGGTGACCGTAAACGCGCGCAGCAGCATCCGCTGGGGGTCCGCACGCACGCGCACGGGCTGCGAGGGCACCTGCACCTCAGCCACCACCACCGTGTCTGTGGCACCGGGGGCGACCTCGACGACCCGCTCCTCGGTCTTGCCGTCGGCCAAGTCGATGGCCAACACCAGCTTGAAACGCTTCAGGTTGTCGACGTTCTGCGTGACTTGGAAGCGCACGGTCCACGTGCCGTCGTCGTTCGGCACGAAGCGGGCCGCCAGATGCGCGCGGATGGCGCCCTTGCCGCTGAACCACTGCTTGAAGAACCAGCCCAAGTCCTGCCCAGACGTCTCTTCCAGCACGGCCCGCAGCTGCTCTACCTTGGCGTAATCCCTATGGTACTTCTGGGCGAAGGCGGACAAGCCCTTCAGCATCACCTCGTCCCCCAGCTCACGACGCAGCATGTCGAAGACGACCGCGCCCTTGTGGTAGATGATTTGGATGTACGCAGCGGAGTAGTAGACCGTTGACGAGGTCATGGGCCGGTCCGACTCATCCGGCACCGTGAAGATGTAGCTGAGGTTGTCCCCCAAAATCTGCGAACGGTTCTCCAGCGCTGTTTCGGTGTAGAGGCAGCTCGCAAACTCCGACAGCGACTCGGACAAACAGACGTTGCCCGCCCCCAGCGGTGCCACCAGGTTGCCCCACCACTGGTGAGCGATCTCGTGGGCGACCAGCTCGACGGTCGACTGCCACTGACCGTAATCTTGGTCCGAGGGCTCCATCCCGAACACTTCGCCGTACAGGAAGGCCGCGCCCAGCGGGGCATAACCGCCGCCGAAGTTGTTCGCGAGCTGAATCATGTTCAGCCCCTTCCACGGGAACTTCACAAACCAGCCGCCATAGGCCGCGAGGATCTGCTGCCCCAAGTCGGCCATCGTCTGCGCGTTGCTGGCGGAAGGCTGAATGGCGTAGACGCGCACGGTGGGCAGGTCGCCCTTCGCATCGACCACCAGCGGCTCGTATTCGGCAACGCTGAAGCCCGCGTTGTCGGTGACCTCTTCTTGGGCAAACGACCACACCTGCTTGCCGCTCTCCAGCTTGACCGGACCGCTGGGCTCGCCGGGCGCCGCTGCGACTTCATCCGCTGCCGTGATGACGTGCAGGTCGCTGGTGAAGGGCGAGTACGACGCGACCGCCGACCACAAGTAATACCGCACAAGGACAACAGATTTGAAGCTCGAGTCGAACGAGCAGGACATCAGCCCCTCGTCGCCGTTGCAGTCCAGCACGGCTTGCGAGATGACCTCGAACGTCTGGTCCTGATCCACCGTCAGCGGCGCCGGCAACGCAATCGACAGCAACCCGTAGCCCTGACCCGCGGACTCCGTGGTGGCCGTCAGCGTGTTGCCGTCCGCGTCCAACACGGTCGCCCCGGTCACCTCGAGGCTGACGAAATCCAGCTTCTGGATCCCGGACTTGTTCGCTCGCACGGTGACTTTGACCGTCGTGGACAGGGTTTTCGTCGCTGCCACGACCTCGGCCGTGATGTCCTGGTGCACGATCGTCCACTTCTGCGCCGGAAGGCCCGCAAAGTCCTGCGCGGCCCAGGCAGCAGGCGTGTACTGCGGCAACCGACTCAGCTGTTGTTGGGCCTCGCGGTGCTGCGCCTGAACCTTGCGGGCAAATGCGGTGCCAGGCAGCGGCGGCAGGTCGACCGACGCGGCGGGCTGCACGGGAGCAGCCAGCGCGGAACCGGCGGCAAGGAGCGTGGCTAAGGCGGCGACCACCAGAAGCTTCAGGTGGGTGCTCATTTCACACCTCCCTGCTTCCACACGATTTGACCGGAACCCCAGGTGGCCGAAACCTCCTCGTTTCCATCGTTGCGCGCGGTCGTGCTGCCCGGATCGAAGGCGATCGTGTGCGTGCCGGACTGCAGCACTTCAAACTCGAGGGTGACCCACAGTTCGCGATCGACGACCGCGCCCTCAGGGCCCACATAAGGATTGGGCTTCTTGCGAAACCGCGCCCCGCCGAGCAGTACGCGGCCTGCCGGGCTCTCTTTGGCCATCGTCCGCGCCTCCCAGGTAAGCGCATCCTTCGCCGGCCCCAGCGGCACCGGGGAGCCCGTCAGCGTGACGAGCTTGAGCACCGCCGGATCGAAGCGCAGGTGGCCGGCAAGCCCCAGCACGTTGGCGAAACCAGCGATGTAGAGGCGAACGCGAACGTGCTGGGTGGCGTCGTCCCAGGCACCCTCGAGGTCGACGCGGGCACCGGTCGCGGGGCTGCTTGCCTGAAACGTGGGCAGGGTGCCGTTGCCGATCGACCCGTCGTCGGCGCCGGTCGTCGCATCGGTCTCGGTCCCCGCGCCGTTGTCGGTCTGGTTGTTGGAACAGGACCACAGCAGCGGCATCACGACGATCGTGGCGGCGGCGAGCCGGAAAAGGGCGGGACGAGACCGCCGCGGGATCGGAAGCATGTCGACTCCGTGCTAACTCACTTGGAATTACGGGATGTTCACAAACAGACCGCCGCGAACGCGGGCGGTGAGTATACTGCTGGACCCCCTTGCGCGCCATCGAAATGCAAGCAACGGTGGGCCACGAACGTGTGCAAAGCGCCGCCGATGAACCTTTCTTGGCCAGGATGCAACCCAACGTTCAGTCGTGTGCGGGAGTCCAGACGATGATCAGCGCGGTACCAGACCTCGACGACGACAAAGCGCAGGCGGACACCGTCGACGTGGCGCTCGTTGAGGCCTACCAACGCGGCAATGGCAACGCATTGACGGAGCTGTACCGACGGCACGGACGCCGGGTCGAGTCGATCGCGCGGAACATCGTCGGCCCCTCGAGCGAGTTGGAAGACATCGTGCAGGACGTGTTCATCGAGTTGCAGCGTGCGCTCTATCGGTTCCGCGGCGACGCCCGATTCACGACCTGGCTGCACCGCATCGCGGTGAACGTGGCCCTGCAGTACCTGCGTCGTGGCCGACGCAAGGGGTTCCTGCGCTGGGTAGGCTTGGAGAAAGCGGAGACGGCAACCTTCCACGCGGGCGAGTCCCGCCTCGAGGCGCGCGACACGTGCCGGCAGCTCTATGACATCTTGGGCAAATTGCCTGAGAAGAAGCTGACCGTGTTTGCCTTGTACGAGCTGGAGGGCATGAGTCTGGACGAGATCGCGGCGGCGCTGGGCATCGGCGTCAACACCGTGAAGTCCCGGCTGTTTCATGCCCGCAAGGATGTATTCGAGACGGCGCGACTGCGGGGCGTTCTGCCCCCCCACGCGCTGCAGGTGGTGCGATGAGCCAGCAGATTTCACAACTTCCGGGCTGTCCCGGCCGCGACGAGTGGCTCCAGCTGCTCGACGACGCCCACGGGACGAGCGTCCCGCTGACCGGACGCCCCGACCTGACCGCACACCTCGAAGGGTGTGGTGCTTGTCAGGACACGGTCGACGACGTGCGGCGTTACCACGGCTTTTTGCAACGCGGTCGCGCGCCTGGCCTGACCCAAGAGCAGCGGCAGTCACTCGATGAGCGGGTGCGCATGCTCGCCGGTCAGTGGCGGGCCCCCGCGCGCGTGCCGGCCCGCGTCGGCTGGGCAGTGGCATTCGCGGCATCGACTGCTCTGGTGTTTCTGTTCGTGCCGCCGATGTTCCGGTCGGCCCCTGATTCGGACAAGCATACCTTCGCGCAAGCGGTGGCGGCGGCGCAGAAGGGCGTGCAGACCGCTGGCGTGGAAGGCGATGTGCAGTTCGCCGGCGTCGATGGCCGCTGGAGGCCGCTGCGGGCGGGCGATGCGTTGCGGACGGGCGACAAGCTGCGTTCCGTGAAGTTACAGGGCGTGCCGGCGCGCGTGGTGGTTCCGGGTCGTTTCGAGCTGATTCTGACCGCGGGGACTGAGCTGGAGTTGCTGACCATGAGCCCGAGTCTCAGCTTCCTGCGCGTGCGGCAGGGTGAGGTCGAGTGCCAGGTCGTCAAACTGCGGCCGGGTCATAAATTTGGTGTGATGTTCGCAGGTTTCCGCGCTTCAGTGCTGGGCACCCGGTTCACCGTCAACAACCGCGAGGAAGCCGGCGTGGCCGTGCAGGTCACCGAGGGTGCCGTCCGCATCGATGCCGCTGACGACCCGCAGGCGCCTCCGAGCGAGACCCAGACCACCGTGCACTCCGGGCACCTGTGGAACTTCGCGGCGGGTCGCATGTCGCTTGAGCCGACACCCGTGCCGACTGTCCAAGTCGAAGCGGCGCCAACCGCGGCAACGCCCCCCACGGCCTCCGACGCCCGGGCCATCGGTCATGCAGCCAAGTCCAAACGCCCAATCCAGAAGGAATTCTTGATTGAGGTGCCACCGCAGATGATGCCGATGGACGACACCGCGGCACCGTTGCCCAAGGCCGCCACGCCCGCCAAGCGCTAGGCTGCTTCCCTACAAATCCAGACCAATTCCGGCGCCGCGGTACCACACCCAGCCGACGCCAAAGGTCCAGCGCAGGGGAGTCCCTGCGGCCAGATCGGATTCCGCCCCGCCGCGGAAGACCAAACCCCAGTCGCGGGCCGGTCGATAGCCCATGGCCACCTCGACGCGTCCCTGCCAGGCAAAGCCGTCTGCACCCCACGACGGACCCGCTGCGATGCCCAGCGAGGGAACCCAGGTCAGGGCGTCCAGCACCATGCGCACATCCGCGGTCGCGGCCGTGACGCCAGCCGGGACGTCCCATAGGAACCGGCGGTCACGCACCGCTCCTCCCACGGCCCAGAAATCGCTCAGGTTGTACAAACCACCTAAGTCCACGCCTGCGGACACTCCGGCTGACTCTGTGCCGGCCATGGCGCCCACGGTCCACTCGGTTTCGGCTGCTGTGGCTTGGGCTTGGGTGGGGTGTCCGAGCAGAACCAGGAGGACGAGGGCGGGAAGGGTGGCGTGGGCGTGGGGCCCCCGGACTGAAGTCCGTGGGCTACCGTTCGAGAAGTCCCTTCGGGACTCGGGGGTTCGGGTGGTCATGCGGGCTCCATCGGGTCGCCGATCAGGTCCCAGAACTCGCGTTCGGTCAGGATGCGCAGGCGCCCTGTCGCCTCCAACTTGCGCGCTGCCTTGAGCTTGCTTGACTCTGGCCCTGGTGTCGGGTTGGCCACGAGGAGGGTCGTTTCGGCCGTGACGCCAGAGCCGGCGACGCCTCCGAGTGCGCGAACCTGGGTCTCGGCTTCCAGGCGCGTCACGCGGCGCGTCTTGCCTGACGTGCCCTCGTGCTTCGTTCGTTCGAGTCCACCTGTGAATACGACGACTTGGCCGACCAGCGGGCCCTGGCGCTCGACCCGGAGGATCCTGACCTGTTCAAGCAGCCGATCCACAAGCAGGGCCTGACCTTCCAGCCCGTTGATCACCGCTCTGGCCTTCCTCCTGCTCTCTTCCTCCCACGTCCTCGCCTTCTCCGGGTCCTTCGGCCGCGCGCCGCCACCGAACCCGGGGACTCCGGCAAGTTCTTCAACTGTAAGGATTCGGATCTCCGGGAGAGTCCACCGATCTGCCAGGTCTGCGGCCGTCCGGTCGCCCAGGCCGTCGATGCCGAGGGCCACCAGGAATCGCGCAAGTTCAACCCGGCGCGCCTTCTCGACTTCAGCGAGCAGGTTGGCAGCCGAGAGTTCGCCCATACCGGGAAGCGCTGCGATATCGCCGGCCGTGAGTCGGTACAGATCAACGGGGTCGGTCACCAAGCCGCTCTCGTGGAGCATCTCGATGACCTTGTCGCCAAAACCGCGCATGTCCAAAGCCGCGCAGTAGTGAACCAATTGTCGCCGCTTTGCGGTCACGCACGTGTGTGGCGTCGTGCACTGCAACACTTCCGTGCGGACTTCCTCCCCGCCCGGGCGCCTCTGAGTGTTCTCCCTCTCCCGAGTCGGGCTTCCGCACGACGGGCACAGCGCCGGAGGTTCGACCGGGTCTGATCCGCCGCCCCAAGTGGACTCGAGGTGCGGAATGACGCCACCGCGCCGGACCAAGTCGACCGTGTCGCCGATGCGCAGTCCCAAACGCCTGAGATTCGAGAGGTTATGCAGCGTCGCCCGGGTCACGGTCGCGCCAGACAGTTGCACCGGCTCGACGATCGCCACCGGGGTAATCGTACCGGTGCGCGACACGCTCCACTCCACCTCGACCAGCTTCGTCTTCTCCAGACCCGCCGGGAACTTCCAGGCGATGGCGCCCTTCGGATGGTGGGCGGTGGACCGAAGGTGACTGGTCGCCTCGGTGTCGTTCAGCTTGAAGACCACACCGTCGAGCTCGAAGTCCAGCGACTCGCGAAGCCGCATGAACTCGAAGTAGGTCTTCTCGCTGTCCGCCGCAGAGCCCATCCGCAGCTCGGGCACGACAAACCCCAACCCCTTGAGCGCCGGCGCTTTCTCCGCCTCGGTGGTCAGCCCCAAGCCCAGAACGTCGTAAGCCAGGAAGCCAAGGTCGCTGAGCGAGATGCCCGCGTTCTCCTTCGACTTCAGCGCGCCGGCTGCGAGGTTGCGCGGGTTCGCAAACTTGTCCGACACGAGCTGGAATCGGGAGAGCGCCATGTAGACCTCTCCGCGCACCTCGAGCTCGGCAGTCACCGCGAGGCGACCGGGGATGGAGGGGATCCGGCGGGCATTCTCCGTGACGTTCTCGCCGACCGAACCGTCACCGCGGGTGGCCGCAAGCCGCAAGAAACCCGCCGCGTCATACGTCAGCGAGCACGCGAGGCCATCGATCTTCGGAGTCGCGACGACCTGGCACTCCGCCGCCCACGCGCGATACTTCTGTTTCTGCTCGTCCCGGCGCCGAGTCGCTTCGACCTGCCGGTCGTGCAGCGCCTCCTGGGCTTCTTCCTTCCTCAGCTTCGGCGCGTGCACCCGCGACGCTCGCGCTTCGCCGGTGAAGTCCTCCCACAACCCCTCCAACCAGAAGTCGAACTCCTCCGAGTTGGTACACTTGTCCAACGAAAGCATAGGAACCCGATGTTCAACCTTGTCTGTGGCCGCGTCCTCGACCGCCGCCCCCACCTTGTGCAAGACCGGGTGCTCGGGAGCCCGCCGCTTCAGTGTGGCCACCAAGCGGTCGAACTCAGCGTCCGAGATCTCGGGACTCGCTTCGGCGAAGTAGAGGCGGTTGTGTCGCTCGATCTCGGCCGCAAGGGCGGCGTCGGACATCGCGGCGAGCTCGATGGGCGTTAGCGGTGCAGCCGGGCTGGAGGGCGACATGGTCCTCTCGCAACAAGCGGTGTTTGGCGGAGGACTCTTTCCGGGGAAACCTTGTCGGATCGGCCCCCTGCTGCTAACGTGCCGCAGCAACTCCGGCGGCGCGCTCGAGGTCCCCGTAGCTCAGAAGGATAGAGCGTTCGCCTCCTAAGCGAAAGGCCACAGGTTCGATTCCTGTCGGGGACGCCAGCCGGAACCGCGATGCCGGCCAGCCCGTCCGCTGCCAACCCAAGGTGACCATGACCCTGCCCGACAACCTGGAAGCGGACTACGGTTCCGATCCCGACGATTCCAACGACAAGCCCCGCAGCTACGTCCCGAGCACCAACGTGCCGTTCACGGACCTGCCGATCCCCGAACCGGTGCTGCGCGCCATCGCGGATCTGGGCTTCGAACGGTGCACGCCGATCCAAGCCAAGTGCCTGCCCGAGAGCCTGCACGGCTATGACGTCGCGGGACAGGCGCAGACGGGCACGGGCAAGACCGCGGCGTTCCTGATCACCATCTTCAAGGAGCTGCTCGAGACCGACCGACAGCACTCCAACGCCCCGCGCGCCGCCATCATCGCCCCCACCCGCGAGCTTGCCCTGCAAATCGCGAGCGACGCCGAAGACCTCGGGCGCTATCTCGACTTCCGCACGGTCGCCGTGTTCGGCGGCATGGATTGGGAGAAGCAGGCGAGACAGATCGAAGGCGTGGTCGACATCGTCGTGGGCACACCCGGCCGGATGATGGACTACATGCGGCGCAAGCTGCTGGATCTGCGCCATGTACAGATCGTGGTCATCGACGAGGCCGACCGCATGTTCGACATGGGGTTCGTCGACGACATCCGCTTCATCCTTTCGCACTGCGCTTCCGACCGCCAGACGATGCTGTTCTCGGCCACGCTCTCGTTCGACGTGATGCGGCTGGCGCAAAAGTACATGCACGAGCCCGTCGAGATCCGCATCGAGCCGGAGCAGGTCACCGCCGCCAACGTCGAGCAGGTCCTGTACCACGTGTCCGAGCGCGACAAGCTGCCGCTGCTGCTGTGGGTGCTGGAAGAGGAGAAGCCCAAGAAGGCCCTGATCTTCATCAATACCAAGCGCGCGGGAGAGTGGCTGCAGTTCAAGCTGTACCACAACGGCTGGGAGTCCGAGTACATGTCGGGCGACATCGCGCAAGCCAAGCGCCTGCGTCTGGTCAAGGACTTCAAGGCCGGCAAGATCGAGGTCCTGGTCGCCACCGACGTCGCAGCCCGCGGCCTGCACGTGGACGACGTCGACCTGGTCGTGAACTTCGATTTGCCCATGGATCCAGAGGACTACGTGCACCGCATCGGCCGAACCGGGCGCGCGGGCAAGAAGGGCAAGGCGGTCGCGCTGGCCGACGAGGGGCTGGTCGTTCACCTGCCGCCGATCGAGAAGTACATCGGCGTCAAGGTTCCATCGTCCATTCCGACCGCGGACATGTACTTGGAAGACCTGAGCCCTTCGTTCCGCGACACGGTGCTGCTGAAGCGCAAGAAGCCGGTTCGCAAGGTGCGCCGCTAGCCGCGGCCCGAGGATTCGCGCCACCTGGTGCGATTTCGGGGACGACTGACCTTGACAACCCACCCGTCCAGGGGCATTGTAGCGCCGCTCTCGCAACCCGCGCGGCCAGTCGAGAGCACCCGGGCACACCAGCCAATTCCCTCAAGAGATTCAACCTTCTTGAGAGCAGTAGCAAGGCGCCCGGAGACCGATGCGAAAGTGGCGAAATTGGTAGACGCGCTAGATTCAGGTTCTAGTGGGTGCAAGCCCTTGCGGGTTCAAGTCCCGCCTTTCGCACCAAGCCCTTCCCGGGGCTGGACAGCCACGCGACACAGACAAGCGCCACCGAGACTCGTGCTCGCGTGGCGCTTCTGGTTTTTGCGCACTTCCATGAACGATCTGCACCACCAACCCCGCTCCCGTTTGCTGCACTTGCTGCGGCGCTGTGCAGCGTTTGTGCCGACCGCGATGCTCGCGCTGACCCTGTTTGGATGCGCCAAGTCCCCCGCAGACCAGCTGGTAGAGCGCAGCGCCCGCCGGGTCGAAGACGGCATCGCATTGATGCTGCAGGCCAAGGGGGACGAGTCCAAGCTCGTGCGTCTGGCCATGCGGTACCGCGCCGACCACTACGCCGAGATCGTGCAGCTGCGCAAGGATGGCGACGCGCTGGGGGCCAAGCTCCCGGAAGATGAGCGGCGCGCCCTCGAGCAGCAGTTGCAGGCACGTATTCAGCCGTTGCTGGCCAAGCTGCAGGGCGAGTCGATGCGATTCCCGCGGCCGGCCAAGGCGCTGCTGTTCCTTCGACCCATCGTCCAGGTCGTCACGCCGCGGCCTCGGCCCGACGGCAAGCTGCCGTGGCTGCCGGAGGTTCCGCCGCTACCACCTGAGCTCGGGGGGACACCCGTGTTCCCGCCCGGCGAGCCAACGCCTGGCAGCGACCCGCACGGCCACGGTTCCGACGGCCACGAGCACGACCAGCCATGATGCCTTCTGTCCTCGTCCGCGCCGCTGCCGTGACGCTTGCCGCAACGACCGGCGTCGCCGTGTTTTTGGCCTATCCAGACTGGAACCACCATTATCTCGCATGGTTCGCGTACGTTCCGCTGCTGATCGCCGCGAGCGGCACGACCCCGCGCCAAGGCTTCTGGTTGGGCCTGCTGGCCGGCACGATCACGAACTTGGGCGGCTTCCACTGGATCACGGAGATGCTCGGCGAGTTCGGGCACATGTCTGCCCTGCCCGCTTGGGCCATCCTGTCCGTGCAAGCCGTCACGCAAGGGCTGTCGGTCGCCATCAGCCTGTTCGCTTGGCGGTGGTTGGTGGCGCGTGGGGCTCCGGTCGCGCTGTCCGCGTTTCTGTGCCTGTGGCTGGGCGAAGTCGTCACGCCGATGCTCTTCCCATGGTTCCTGGGCAACGCGATCTCTCCGGAATTGCAGATGATCCAGATCGCCGAACTCGGGGGCGTGCACCTGGTGTCTGCGATGCTCTACGCGGCCAACGCTGCGCTGACAGAGCCGTTTCTGGCGCTGCTGCAGCGACGGCGCCCGGCGTGGCGCTTTCTGGCCGTGACGGCGGCGGGCGTGGCGCTGGCGGCGGGCTGGGGCTACCTGCGCATCCCGCAGGTCGATGCAGCACAGAAGGCCGCGCCGAAGATGAAGATCGGCATGGTCGAGGGCGACATTGGCATCTGGGAGAAGGAGGCGCGCTACCTCAGCGGCCCAGCGCGCGCCCAGACGCTGCGTCACAACCTGCTGAAACACCAGCAGATGACGCGGATTCTCGAGGCCAAGGGCGCCGAGCTGGTGGTGTGGCCGGAGAGCGCCTACCAGCCGTTCAGCGACAACCCGGTGCTGCACACGACCGACCACTTCCTGCTGGTTGGGGCCGGCGGCGCGATCCTGAGGCACGACGGCAAGAAGCTGACGTCGGAGCCGCCGGACCGGCTGGGGCTGCCGCGCGACCTGGGGCTGCTGAGCGCCCTGTCCTCGCCGCGTGGCGACCTGTGGCGGGCCATCGACGCCGGTCGACGTGTCGTGACGGTCACACCAGAAGGCGCATGGCGCGTCGACTTGCCGCAGGGCGAGACGGGCGTCGCCACCGTGTCACCCAACGTCGACGGTGATGGCAAGCTCTTGTCGGGACTCGTGGTTTCCCGCAGTGGCCGGGTCTGGAAGCTGGACTTCGAAGTCCCGGCCGTGGCTGCAGCCAACAAACCGGCAGGCGTGCAGGTGCCAGGACAGGGTGCGCCGCGACCGCAGCTGCTGCCGCTGGCGCACGCGGGTGCCGCCGGGCCGGTAGACGTGACCTCTGCAGCACGCAATTACTTGGGAACCGTGGTGCTGGTCGGTCGCTCGGGTGCGCTGCTGAAGGTTCAGGGCGACGCTCTGGTGCGGATGCCGGCGCCAGCGCTGGCGGACCTGTGGAGCATCTCGGGTGACCCAAGAGATGTGACCTTTCTGGCGGCCGGCGACGGCGGCACCGTCGTGATGGGAGAGGGCGACCGCTGGACCGCGCAGCGCGTGGGCGTCGAGACGTTTTACGCGACCTGGTTCGGTCCCGACGGCTCGATGTACGTGGCTGGCAAGCACGGCGCCTGGTACACCCGAACCCCTCGTGGCAAATGGCAAACGCCCGCCCGCCCCGCCGACGTGGACCTGCTGGCGGGCGCCACCGACGCCGAGGGACGCGTGCTGCTGGTCGGCCGGGGTGGACGCGTGTTCCTGACCGACGACAACGGCGTGCCGCGCGAGGTCAACGCCGGGAGCCGCGGCGAGATCACGGCTGCTGTCGGCTTTCAGGCCCAGCCCGCTTGGGTGCTGCCCCGCGGCGTGAAGCGCATCCTGCCGGCAGACCGACCGCTGCCCGACGCGGCACTCACCTTCCCGCGCGACGTCCAAGCCGACTTGTCGCAGGGACTGCAGCAATCGTCTTCTCCAGTGCGGGGTTTCCACGTGCCCCTGCTGTTTGGCGCGATGACCCAAGGGGGACGTCCAGAGAACGCGGACTCCACCTGTACCGAGTGCAACTACAACAGCGCGCTGCTGGTGGACGGCGCGGGCAACGTGCTGGGGATGCACGACAAGGCGTTTCTGCTGATGTTCGGCGAGTATCTGCCGTTCGGAGAGCGGTTCCCGTGGCTGTACGACCTGTCGCCCGAGACGTCACGCTTCCAAGCCGGCACCCGCACCGCCCCCTTGGAACTGGGCAAGGCGCGCATGGGGATGCTGATCTGCTACGAGGACCTGGTACCGCGCTATGCCCGCCGCATCGCCGCCCACAACCCCAATGTCTTCGTAAACCTGACCAACGACGCGTGGTTCGGCAAGACGGCGGAGCCCTACCACCACCTCAATCTCGCGCTGATGCGTACGGTGGAGTACCGGCGATGGCTGTTGCGGTCGACCAACACGGGCGTCAGCGTCTTCATCGACGCCGTCGGCCGGCGGGTGGCAGAGACGTCGATCGATGGTGCCGAGACGCTGCTGCAGGATGTGCCGCTGCTGGAAGAGCGCACGCTGTACGCGAAGGTCGGCGACTGGCCCCTGCTGGCACTTGCGGCCTGGCTGTTGTTGCTGTGGGGGCGCGCACTGCGAGGACCGGGGCCTGCGGGCAAGGCAAAGAAGACCGTGAAGCCCCGCAAGCCTGACCCTAAGAAGAGGAAGTCGGCCGCGCCCGAGGCACCCGAGATCATGGAACCGGCCAAGTTGAAGTAGGTCGGATTAGCCCTGAGCATCCGGAGACTTGCGGCGCTGCTCGCTCTGGCGGACGCGCTGCTTTTGCGCACGCATCCCGATGTACTTGCGGACCATTTGCAGCCCCATGACGCCCATCGCCACCGCGCCCAGCCACTGCCCCACACCCAGTCCGTTGCCCATCGCCATCGCCATCCCCCGAAGCAGCGGTCCATGCGCGGCTTGTGGTGTCAGAGCCCACAAGCCCAGCAAAGGATTCCCGGCGACGACTACTTGCGGATCCGCAGCGTGGCCAGCGTGGTCACGGTCTTGCCGTCGGGCGGGTTCGTCTGGGTGGGCAGGAACTGATTCGAGTTGCCGTTGCCGTCCTTGGACACCAGCGCGGCAAAGAACTGGATGTCCGCGCCGCCCGCAGGCACGCCGCCCGGGAACAAGGTGGCGATCGGGATCGAAGCCTCGACCACCTTGTTGTCGAAGTGCGCCTTGACCGGGAAGGCAAGCCACGAGAAGTCCTCGAGGCTGCCCAGCCCGCGCCAACCTGCGCCTGTCGACTGGCCCGCGTCGCCGCCGTCGAAGCCGGCCATGCCGATGGTGGCGAACGCGAACTCGAAGCCGTTGCTGGTGTTTGCGCCGACGAGCAGGTTGCTGATCGCGTCGTCCACCGCGCCGGACTGGTCCTTCAGCAGCGCCGGACTCTTGGGGCCCGTGGCCTTGCCGGGGTCGACGTCGACGTACAGCACGATGGCGTTGCCTGCCTCGCAGACGCCCTGGATGCCGAAGTAGACGTTCTTGTCGTCGAACGCGGCTTGCAGCGAGGTCAATTCGTTCTTGCCCACGCCCCAATCGCTGACGACGGTGCAGGCCCCGGCAAGCGACGTCGCGTCCCAATCGTTCAGGTTGCCGTCGAGCGCGGGTGACTCGAATGCCAGCAGCTCGAGCGCGGCCGTCAGCTTCAGGGTCAGCTGCCCTGGGACGACGACCGTGACGTCCGCCCAGCCGATCGGCAGGCCCGGCACCGTCACCGAAATCCCCTGCCCCGCCACGGCCGCCGCATCGGAGCCCATGGCCGAAGAGGCCGAAGCACCTGTCGACGTGAAAGTGACCTTGTACCACGGCTTCAGGTTGTCGCCCTTCAGCACGACCATCCCACCGCCCTTTGCCGGGGCCCAGTCGGGAGCCAGCCCGGTCAGCGACGCGGGACCGACCGCCACGCACTTGCCAGCGAGGCACTCCTGGGTGTCCTTGCACGTGGGATTACAAGGGATCGCCTCGCAGCTGCCCTTGTTGCACTGGAAGCCGTCGCCGCACACCGGCTCGCACGGCAGGTCCTGGCACGCGCCCTTGACGCACTGCTGGCCTTCGCTGCACGCGGGGTCGCACGCCTTGTCCTCACACTTGCCCGCGTTGCAGACCTGACCGTCGCCACATGCCGGATCACAAGTGTTGGGGTCCACGCACTTGCCCTCGACGCACTGCAAGCTGCCTTCGCACGCCGGCACACAACCCGCGATGGCCACACACTTTCCTGAGACGCAGGCCTCGGTCTCGCTGCACGCCGGGTCGCACGCCGCTCCTCCCGGAACAACGATGGCGGTGTTCTCGAACTTGCCCTTGGAGTCCTTGGCGAAGAGGACCGCCGCCGACTCCCACGCGCCGCCCGCGCCAGTGCCGGTCCAAGCCTCGACGCCCTCAGCGTTGGCCTTCATCGCGCCCTTGTACTCCTGACCTTCCTCAGGCAGCGCATCGCCCTGCGTGGCGACGAACATGAACTGCACTTCATCACCCGCAGGCAGCCCGCCGTCGTGCTTGCCGAGATTCAGCAGGTGCACGTAGGTGTAGATGCCATCGTCGGCCACGGTGTCGCCCTTCTGGCCGTCGTCCAGCAGCTGCACGGGCGTCCACTGGTTCATCGAGCCCTTCAGGTAAAACTTGTGCGTCGCCGGCTTCCACAAGGCGAAATTCGGGTGCAGCGCCTGGGTGTCCAGCGTGACCTTCATGTCGATGGTGCCGAACTTCTTCAGCGTCTGGCCGGGCGCGTCGATAACGCCCGCGGCGCCGGCGGGGACGACCAGCTTGCCGTTCGGCCCCACCCACATCCAGTTGTCGAACTCATTCAACACACCGTACTCAAAGGTGGTTTCGGCCTCAGCCTTGAACTTCACCTGGGTGCTGAAGATGTGGTCGCCCTTGACCGCGCCTTCTTTCTCATGGCCGCCCGCCGACAGCGGTCCATCGTCGTACAGCAGCGGATACGGACCATCGGCAGGCAACCACGAGTCCGCCTGCACGATCTCGTTGGTCGCCTCGTCCCACGCGAACGATCCCGTCCACTTCATGTCGCCATCGCCAAACGTCTGGTTGGCCGAGTCGTCGACCTGAAACGTCAACCAGACGCCGTCGCCGGGCAACACGGTCTCGCTGCTGGTATCGGTCGCGTCGCCGACGTCGGTGGCGTCGTTTGACGCCGCATCCTGCGGATCCTGTTCGGGAGTGCCGCAAGCGGAGAAAGCCAACGCCAGACAAGACGCGGCGAGGGCTGCGAACCAGCGGTGCGCGTGGAACATGGGAGAGCTCCTGTCGGCGGTCCGGGAACCGCAAGGGGGGACAACGAGCGAGGGACTCAAGCGTTTCGGGAGGTTACTTTACCGTCACGTCGTCGAGCAAGATGGCGGTGTCGAGGATCGAGTCGCCAATGTCGGTCGCGAAGAACTTCAGCGTCACCTTCTTGCCGGAACCCGCAAGGGTTGACACGTCCTTGCATGAGGTCTGCCACGGCGTCATGAACACGCCGCCCACATCGAAGCTGACGTCCGCCTTGGTCAGGGTCTTCCACTGCTGTCCGCACTTGCACTGGGGCGAGCCCGCCTCGCACGGGTACTTGCCGTCGCAATCGTACGGACACAGGGGATCGATCCAGACGTCGGTCAGCGTCATCTTGCCGGTTTCGGCCGTCAGCGTGGCGGTGAAGCGGTCCATGTACGCGGAACCACAGTACTCCAAGAATTCTTCGCTGTAGAACTTCCAGTAGAAGCACAGCTCTTGGGTGGCGGGCGGGACACAGAACGGCTGCTCCAGCGATCCGCTCTGGGCGGTAAAGCCAAGCCCCGTCGAGATGATGCCCATGAACTTGCCCTGCACCGGCGTCGTGACACCAAGGCGCGAGATCACGCGGCCATCGCCGATCTGCTTCCAGCCGGTGACCTTGCCCAAGTCCCAGCCGGGATTCATCAAGCCGCCCTCGCTGGCGCGCGCCTTGCTGTTGCCGACAAAGCGCATCCGCCCCGGCAGAGTGGGGTCCTGCGCGGTCGAGGAGGCCTGCAGCACGTTCTCGTCCTTCTGCAGCAGCCCATCGAAGAACGCGCCGCCCTCCGCAAACGCAAATGCGTTGGACACGTAGTCCGAGTAGCCGACGACCGCCGCCGCGCCGTTGCCCAGGAGTTGCACGGCCATCGACCCGTTCCACAGCGACCGGCAAGTCCCCAAATACACAATCGAAGCAGGGAAGGGTTCGATGCTGTGGCGCTGGATGAACGAGGGGAGGACGCCATACGTCTCGTCGCCGATGACGACCCGACCGCGCATGATGTCTCCCTGGGTGTGGTCGACGCAGACGCCGCTGGCGGTCTCGGTCTTGACGCATGTCTCGCCGGCGGAACACCCCGCTCCCTGCTGATTGCACGACTTCTTGCCGGTCGAGAGCGCCGAGCACGTGACCGGCTCGCCCGACCAGATGACCTCCTGCGAGCCCAAGTGCTCCCAGCCCAGTCCCTGCTTGGCTTGGGTATCCATGCCGCCGAAGTAAGCCTCCCCGTGACCAGAGATCGCGATGACACCGTAGGTCGACATGGCGCGGTAGTACTTCAGCATCGCGCTGGAGCCCGAGAGAGCGTCCACGCTGAACGGCGGGCACTGCTTGTCTTGCAGGACCGTGCCCGCGACATCAGCCTCGTCTCCAGCCCCTACCACCTTGAATTCCTGAGCGAATGGCGACAGGGTCAGGGCCCGGCGCGTACCGACGTTGTAGGTCTGTGGTGCCCCATTCGGCAGACCCGGCTCGCCAGGACCGCCACGGGTGCCGGCCGGCGCCAGATTCAGCGCACCGACACGACCGGTGAGGTAACGCACCCACACGCCGTAGCCGCCGCCGCTTGCGGGGCCCGCTTCGGCAACGATCGAGCTGCTCTTCAGCGACGCGATCGCCTGCGCTTGCGCCTTGACGGGGCCGTCAGCCTGCAGCGCGGCCATATACGCGGCCTTGACCTGCTTCTGCAGCGACACGATCTGCGTGCACTCGGTCTGATCGAACCGCTGAACGACGTCGACTTGGGCAACCGGGGAGAAGGCCTCGAAGGTCTTGCCAGGCAGCGTGACGGTCGCCCGAACGCGGAAGTACATCGTCTTCGGGGCACTCGGCGCGACGTTGAGGCAGTTCGAGAACACACTGTCCTTCTGAACGTCATCGCAGTTCGTCGAACTGCCAGAGTCGAGCAGCTTGGTGTGCTCCTGAACCAGCTTGCCCGCCGCATCGACCTCGATCAGCTGGATCGTGGCGGGGTTGACAACGCTGGAGCCATCGGGACCCGGAGACGCCGCGGTCAAGCGCATGCGCACGACCAGCTTGGACGGTTCGTTGACGAACATCAGGTCGGGGCCAACTTCAGGCGGCCCCTCGAAGGAGAAGTAGGGGTTGTAGGTCACGCGCACGGTGTCGGTGACGACGACGGTGCCCTTGGTTGCCGTGACGGTCAGGATGTTGTCGCCCGGGTCGAGCAGGATGATCGGGCTCTGCCAGTTGGCATTCGGGGTGACGCTGCCGGTCTGACCGTTGCTGTTGCTCCAGGTCATCGTGTCGGGGCCGCCGTAGACGACGCCCGCGATCTGCATCGCCTGACCCTCGCTCTGCAGCGACTCGCGACCACCAGGTCCCAGAATCTTGACCAGCAACTCTGCAAAATCATCGGGATTGGTTGTGTCGGTGTCCGGTGCGACGTCGGTGTCCTTGGCAACATCGGTGTCCGCGATCACGTCGGTCCCGGGAGCCGTACCATCCCCGTCGGTCGTGTCGTTGACGACCGAATCTGGAGTGATCTCCGTGACGTCCTCGGGGCCGTCCACGTCTGTTGTCTGGGTACTGTCACTGGCGACGTCTACCGATGTGTCGGCAACGTCCCCCGCCGCATCCGTCGCGCCGTCCTCACCACCGGACGAGCTGCATGCCGCACTGCACATGACGATGGCAGCCCCGACGGCCAGCCAAGTGCTCCACCGCTTCTTCATGCGCCTTCCCCCGGGCAGGCCCCTGCCCCCCGTCGTCATCCCGGAACCCCTTGCGGTGAGCCTGGCCGATTGTCAGCCAGCCCACGTCTGAGGCGAACCGACAAGAGTATCGGCTTGCCCCCTCTGAAGCAACTGCCGGAACGGTGAACAGTGACGTGATCGGCCGCGTCGAGAAGACAGACTGGGTTCGCTGCCGCGGCGACTACCACTCGTCGGCAGAGAAATCGCCTGGGACCGCGTGCAGCCGCTCTGTGCTCGCCGTGACGACCAGAGGCTGACGTGCCGAAGCCACGGCTGGCTCGCTGAAACACTCGCCGTCCAGTGTGTACGGACCCGACAGATCCATGCGCGTCGCTTCGGGAAAGTCCCGGACACCCGCGATCGGACGCTCTGTCATCAGCCCTGGCACGACGCGCAAAAGCCGCGAGAGGTCGGTCTCCTCGACCACCCGCGCCGCAAACCCGGGCCGATGCAGCGACCGTCGGATGGTACGCACCGAGCCGATCGCCAGCGTCAGGTCCACCGTCGAGGCCACAACGCCGGAATAGCGGCCGAAAGTCTCGCCATCGACGCGCAAGTCCGCATACGGGCCCAGCTTCCAGCCCTCGGTGTCCCAGAGCTCGCCCCCCACCATGGCTCCGCGGAAGAACTCGAGCAGAAATCGGGACAGCCCTAAGTAGCCTGCGCCAAAGCGACCATACAGCTCCAAAGCGTGAAAGGCCGCCTCAGACCCAAACACGAAGCCCCAACGCGGCGGCAGGTCCGGCCAGGACGAGGCGAACGGCGCCGCAGCCCCCCCCGTCTGCACTTCCGACGCCACGCCGCATCGCACCTCCAGCAGCGGCAACCGTCGCGCCGGCACTCGGGACAGCGGCGCCCCCTGAAAATAGCGCAAGAAGTTCCGGAGGGTTTCACGCGGAGCCCCGTGGATCGCGACCGTGCGACCGACGATGTTCAACGTCCCACCGTTCAGGATCAACAGCCGCGGCAGGGGAGGCCGCACGCCGGTCGCCGCTTCCGCCTCGCGCCCCAGAGCCAACAGTGCGTTGACGACGTGGTGGACCGTTCCGTCGCCGCCCGCCACCGCCAACACGTTCGCCGCCCGCACGCACAGCAGGAAAGCGAGCGCGCGTCGAAGGGACGCCAGATCGTGCGTTTCCATCCACGCATCGCGCTCGCCCAACAGGTCGGCCAGTGCCGCACGCTCTCCCGAACGCCGCAGCCGCCGAGCCTTGGGGTTCATCAACAGGCCAACACGCACGCGTGCTGAGGGCTGACACGCCCGCTGACGGGTCTCGACACCTTCGGCCGACAGGGCCAAGTGGAGGGGGTCGGTGTCGAAGGTAGGCATCGTCGGGGTCCCTGCGCCTCGATCGCGGTCGCCGTGCGCGTTCACCGCTTCTTGTCGCGCTTTCGCCTGCGTGTTAGCATCCTGCCGGTTTCGTGTGCCTGCGCTCTGGCGCGCCGCGATTCCGATTGTGCCTCGTCCCCGGTGGGCTGACCATGCCCGCCACGCTGCGCCGGCCCAATGCCTCGCGGCCCTGACTGCTGCCAGGGAGTTCCACAGGCCCCATGCTCAAGCTGTCCATCCAAGATAGTGAAGGCAGGAGCACCATCGTCCCCCTGACGGATGGCGAGCTCAGCGTCGGCCGCGATGAGGCCAACTCGATCTGCTTGGCCGATCGCAACGTCTCACGCCAACACGCGCGTCTGACGACGAAGAACGGCCACGTTTGGCTCGAGAACGTCCACGCGACCTATGGAACGCGCTTCAACAACCTGCTGCTGCGCGAACGCGCCGAGCTGCGGGAAGGCGACGTGGTCCAGGTTGGCGACTACGTCCTTGAGCTCGTGTCCGAGGGCGGCCCGGCCAAGCGCGACAACGCGTTGGTCGATGCTCCCGCCGGTCAGGCTCCGCCTCCGCCGCCCCGTCCCGCTGCAGCGCCGGTTGGCCGACCGCGTCCCGTCGACGAGAACTCGACGGCGGTCGTGAACCTGGTGGACATCCAGGAGATGCTGAAGAATGAGCCAGCGGGCTCTGCCAGCACCCTGCCCGAGTCAGCCCAGCCGCGCCTTGTGGTCGAGAGCGACAACCTGCGCGGGCTGGAACTGCGCATGACCCGCACGCCGGTCACGGTCGGCCGCGTTCGCGAGAGTTGCGATCTGGTCATCGACCACCGTTCGATCTCGCAGAAGCACGCGCGGTTCACTCGCCTGACGGACGGCACCTGGCAGGTGATGGATCTCGGGTCGGCGAACGGGATGAAGGTCAACGGCGAGCCCTACTCGAAGTGCGAAGTGCGCAGCGGCGACCTCGTCGAGTTGGGCCACGTGTCCCTGCGTTTCTTGGCCGCCGGCGCCCGCGGAGCAACCTCCGGCGGCAGGCCCCGGTCCAGTAACCTGATCATCTATTTGGCTGTGGCTGCACTGCTTGTTGTCGGTGCTGCGGTGGCTGCGTTCTTCGCGATGAAGGGCGACGGCGGCAAGACGCCTCCGAAGTCGGACGTCAAGGTTCAGGCCACCGCAAACGACGAGACAGGGTCTTCTCCGGCCGAGCCGGCGACGCGCGATGCCGCGACCGAAGTACGCAAGGCGGAGAAGCTGCACGAAGCCGGGATGTTGGCTGAGGCCCGCACGGTGCTGAAGGCCGCTGAAGCCGACAACCCCGGAAACGCCTCGATCGCCCTGCTGCTGCGCCGCATCGAGCTCGAGTTGGGTCAACTGGCGGATCTGGATGAAGCGGAGACGTTGATCGAGACCGACCCCGCGACGGCGCTTGCCCGGGTCCAAGGCATTGTGGCCGAAGCGAAGCCAGAGACGCCGATCGCCGACCGCGCCGAGAAGCTGCTCGCCAAGAGCAAGGAAGCGATCGCCGCGGCCGCCAAGCAGGAAGCGAAGGCGGAGTCGGCAACGGCGCCGGCGCCCCAGAAGGCCAAGCCTGCAGCTGCCAAGCCTGCTCCGGCCCCCACACCTGCTCCAAAGCCGGCCGCCAAGCCTGCTCCCACACCTGCGCCCAAGGCCGTCGCTGCCAAGCCCGAGCCGAAGCCTGAGCCCAAGGTCGAACCCAAGCCGGCACCGGCACCCGCTCCTGCCCCGGAGCCCGCCGCAGAGCCCGCCCGCAAGACCGGCGCCGACTTCCACAAAGAAGGCCGCGACGCGATCCTTGCCGGCAAGCCCGACGAGGCCATCGCGTTGTTCAAGCAGGCCGTCGCCAACGGTTACTTCAAGGCCCACGGCCAGCTCGCGCGCATCTTCTTCCAGCGCGGCGACAAGGCGAACTGCGCCAAACACGCCAAGGCCTACCTCGACCGCTACCCGGACGCCGGCGACGCACAGCCGCTGCAGGGCATGCTCGAGAAGTGCTCGAACTGACACGCTTCTTTCCTCTCCCTTCGTTTGCCGGGCTCCTGCTGCGCTCCCATGCGCCATCGAGAGGCTTTGCATGAAGTCCCCCGACCTTGCCTCGCTGCAGGACTGCACCCTGACCGACCAGGAGGCGGCCGACCTTGCGCTCGAGCTCTTCGTCGTCGGCTACGAGGGCACCGAGCTTCCCGCATTGGTCGAAGACCAGCTGGCCCGCGGACTTGCCGGCGTCATCCTGTTTCGCCGCAACCTGACGTTCACGACCGACGGCGCCGTCGATCTTGAGGCGCTTGCCGCCCACACCCGCGCCGTCCACGCCGCCGCCGACCGTTGCCCGGTGGGCCTGCCTGCCGTCTGTTCTGTCGACCAAGAAGGCGGCCTTGTCGCTCGCCTGCGGGCTCCATTCACCACCATCCCCCCCATGCGCGTCCTGGGCGACCACGGTGACAAGGGCCTGATCCGCCGTGTTGGGCGCCAGTTGGGGCGCGAGTGTCGGGCCGCGGGCTTCAACGTCGACTTCGCTCCGGTGCTGGACGTCGACACCAACCCGGCCAATCCGATCATCGGCAACCGCTCTTTCTCCCGTGACCCGCATCTGGTGGCGCGGTATGCCGGAGAACTGCTGCAAGGTATGGAAGCGGAAGGTGTATTGGGCTGCGGCAAGCACTTTCCCGGTCATGGCGACACCGACGCCGACAGCCATCTGGCGCTGCCGGTGCTACCCCATGGCCTCGATCGGCTGCGAGCGGTCGAGCTTGTCCCGTTCCGCGAGCTTGCGCCTCACCTGTCGCTGGTCATGACCGCTCACGTGCTGTTTCCGGCTTTGGATCCTTCCCGCCCCGCCACCGTCTCACCAGACATCCTGCGGCCGCTGCTGCGGGGCGAGTGCGGATACGACGGCGTCATCGTCAGCGACGATCTGGAAATGGCCGGCATCGCCAAGGTGTTGGAGCCTGGTGCCATCGTCTTGGCGGGCCTGTTGGCGGGGGTGGACTTGTTCCTGGTGTGCAGACGCGAAGACATGCGGGCAGAGGCGATCCAAGCCGCGGGCGAAGTGCTGCGGCGGGCATCGGACGACCCGCTGCGGCAGGCCGCGTTGCAGGCCATCGGTCGTGTGCGAAAGATGCGTTCGCGGCTGATCGCACCCGTTGCGTATGCCGATGACATCCGTAAGGTACTGGCTTCGTCAGAGACATGCGACTTGCGTAGCGACTTGGGGGCTGGCACGCTCGAAACAACGGGACCCAAGCCATCGACGACGTGACAGAAGGCGCAGCTACGGGAGGCGCGAAAGACCTGATGACGCGAATTTTTGGCTCGATCTCTTGGGTTGCAGTCGTCCTCGTCTGCGCCGCGTGGCTCACCACCGGCTGCGACCGCGAGGCCGACGATGCCCGCGCGCCGCGCAGCTCTCAGGCAAAGACCACGGCTGCCGCGACCGATCGCCCGGGCGGCGCCGCGCAAGCCAGCACCCCAACAGGTTCCCCCACTGCGGGCGACCGGGTCGCCGAGACCGACGAAGATCGGGGCGAAGTGGACCACTGGAAGGACGTGCCGTTCGACGTGCACAACTTCGATGAGGTGTTGGACTATGTCGCGACCTACTACATCGATAGCACCGCCGACCGAAAGCGCGCGTGGACCGAGGCAGCCAATTTCGCGTTGATGACGCTCGAACCCGCGGTCGAGCTCTTGCCCGTGACGTTCTTTGAGCAGCGCAAGGGTCTGGTGGACGAAGAAGGCCGTCTGGATGGCTCTACCGAGCCGTTCCGATGCCGCGGTGCGCCGATTCCCGGCGTCGTGCTGCACCACATCCCGAACGACGAGTACCTGAAGGCGCACCAGACGACCAAGCGCCACCGCAGACTCACCGACGACGAGGTGCGCGAACTTCGTGACCGCATCCGCACGCGCAACAACTCGTACAACGAGGCATGGAAGTCACTTGCCTTCTCTCGCCCTCAATTCGACTGCGTGATGGACTATGCGGAACACAAGGTCGAGGAGTTCAAGGCCGAGGCTGCTCGCAAGGCCGCGGAACCCAAGCCCGTTGTCCAAGCCGCTCCCGCCGATGGCGCCGCAAAGGCCGAAGCAGTAGCCGAAGGCAAGCCAGCCGACGCCACACCCGGTCCAGAACCCGCGCACAAGCCAGAACCCGCGCACAAGCCGGAACCCGCGCAAAAGGGTGGCGCGAAGAAGGGCGCCGAAAAGGTCAAACCGAGCAAGACCGCCGATGGCAAGGACGCCCAAGTCAAGGACAATCCGGTAGGGCCCGCGGCGAAGACGGCTGACCCAGGTGAGCCCGACGACCGGCCACGCCCCCCCCCGGACCTGAACCGCGTGTGGGAATCGGCGGCGTCGGGCTACCTGTACGCACTGGACCCGCACTCGTCCATCATCCCGAAAGAAGCATGGAAGCAGTCGACCGATGAGACACAGGATGCCTCTTTCGAGGGCATTGGCGCCGTGCTGACCCAGCGCGACGAGATGACGATCGTCGAGAACCCGATGGAGGGCCGGCCGGCGTGGCGGGCAGGCATCCGCGCGGGAGACATCATCCACAAGGTCGACGGCGTCGACGTATCGGGGTGGGTGCTGACCAAGGTCGTCAAGTTGATTCGCGGCCCGAAGGCCACGCAAGTCAAGTTGACCATCAGCCGCGAAAGTGACCCGGCGCCACGCGACATCGCCATCACCCGCGAGCACATCGACGTCAAGAACGTCGACGGCCACTTGCTGAAGGATTACCCGGGCATCGCGCACATCAAGATGACGGGCTTCATCCCGGACAGCACCAAAGACCTTCGCCAGATGATCGACAAGCTTGCCAAGGAGGCACCGGGCGGCAAGCTCACCGGCGTCATCCTCGACTTGCGCAACAATTCCGGTGGTCTGCTAAACAAGGCCATCGAAGTTGCCGACATGTTCCTGAGCTCGGGACGCATCGTCAGCGTGAAGAGCCGCCACCGCCGCGAGGAGGTGTACGACGCCTCACGCCAAAGCTCGGACCTCAAGCTGCCGCTGGTCGTGCTGGTGAATGACGGGGCGGCTTCTGCCTCCGAGATTGTGGCTTCGGCCATCCAGGACAACGCCCGAGGTCTGGTCGTCGGACTGCGCACATTCGGCAAGGCATCTGTGCAGACGCTCTTTGAGCCCGCCCTGCACACCGAGTACTACATCAAGCTGACGATCGCCCGTTACTACGCCCCCAGCGGCGCGACCATCCAAGTGGTCGGCGTGACCCCGGACATCGAAGTCGCTCCTGAGGCCGATGGCAAAATCCCCGTCGGTTTCCGGGAAGAGAACTTGAACAACCACCTTGTACCCATCGAGAGCGCGTCCAAGTCCCCTTGGTCCCCCGCGATTCCGTCTCTGACCCGGTGCGTCGAGACCTCGGGACTTGCGGTCCAGATCGCCAAGCGCGAGCCGGCGCCGCAGGTTCACCCCGACTTCCAGCTGATGCGCGCTGCAGACTACGTCACCTGCCTTGGTCGTATGCCGCAGCCCCCCGTCCGGTAACCGACCGCTAGACCACAGTCCGACGACTTCCCCGCATCCGGGTGGACGACGAGCCGCAGGTCGCGTAGCTTCGCCTGAGGTTCCGACGCGCCCGCCCTTCTGACTACTTTTCAGGAAGCCCATGACTTCGCACCCTGATCCCGTCCCCAATGCTTCCGCGGAGGCGCGCCTATCCGCGCTCGAGACTGAGCTTGCACAGGTCGTGGCCCGGGTCTTTGCGTTGGAGCAGCAGCTCGCCACCGCTGTCGTGCCAGTGACGACGCCTGCAGCGGCTCCCGCCCTGCCGGAAGTTGCGCTGCCCGCCGAACACCTGGCACCGCCCCCACGCGCAGCTACCCCGCAAGGCGAGATTCGCGCGGTCCTCGCCGCCATGTTCGATCTCGCCATGCGCCCCCCGACACAGGACGACGAGCAGGCTGACCTGAGGTACCGCGCTTTCAGTGACCTGTTCCATCACACGCGCCGGGGCTCGCCGCTACTCGAGAACGAGTTGATGAACTACAAGTGGCGCCCGCTGTGTACGCGCGCCGCCTCCTATCTGCGTGACGCCGCCGACCCGTCGAGCTTCGACATCGTGCAGATGGTCCCGGCGGTGGTCGACGATCGCACAGCGACGATCAAGGTATTCCTGCGCGCAGAGCGCCGGATGCCGCCCCCCGTGACCTTCCGGCGCGATGACATGGCGGAGGGTGCGCTGCGGATCGAGAGTTCCTCCCTCTAGCGATCGAGGGGACGAATCCCAAGCCGGCTGACGCCCCGCGAAGGGCCGCTGTAACGGCGGGATCGCCCGGTGGGCCCTTGACCTGTCAGACGTTTTGGAGTACCTCTCACGCGCCCTCGGCGGCATGGCCAAGTGGTAAGGCAGAGGACTGCAAATCCTCCATCCCCGGTTCGAATCCGGGTGCCGCCTCCGAGTGCTTCGTCCGGTCGGAACTCGCCGTCCTACGTTCGGCGTCCCGATCCCTGCGAAGCTGGCGCTCTTCACCAGCGCCTCGTGACCTGGACTGCGGTCCAAGCTCGCGACCCCGGTCCCGGCGGGCGTTCCGTCTGCCGGAAAGGGTTGCGCGACCGCCCAGGTGATGATGCCCCCATTGGCCCAGGCTGATGACCGGCACCGTCGCTCCGCGGGAATCGCGGGCGCACGAGGCGGACCGGACTACCGCGTCGACGGATGCGGCCAGGTGCCCGAAGCGAAGGACTGACGACGAAACGCACGCAGGAGACCGACCGCACGTGAGCCCGATCGCACCCGACCTCAGGGCTTTGGAAGCCCGCCTGGAGGCGATGCTCGTCCCCGTCGTCGATGCGGCGGGGCTCGAGCTGCTGGTTGTGCGCGTGACGCCTGCCGGACGCGGGCTGCGGCTGCTGCTGCAGATCGATCGGCGCGAAGGCGATGGGGCCGTGGGACTGCGGGACTGCACCACGGTGTCGAAGAAAGTCAGTGCGTTGTTGGACGTCGAGGATCCGATCGAGCCCGAGTACGATCTCGAGGTCTCGAGCCCTGGGATGAACCGCCCCCTGCGCGGCGAGGCGGACTTTCTGCGGTTTGCCGGCATCACGGCCAAGGTTACGCTTGCGGGGGCCGATGGTCTGGGCCGCAGGTCGGTGATCGGAGTCATGGTCGACTGCACGGACGGCATGCTGCGGTTGCGTACGGGCAAGGACGAAGAGCAGACGTTCGCGGTGGCGGACATCCAGCGAGCGGCGTTGAACCCCACGTTCGACGAGTGGCAGGCGCTGGGACGCAAGCTGGCGGCCGAAGACACGGCGAAAGGCCGAGCGGCCGGTGACGGAATCGATGGCGGACCGGAAGATGACGGGTCGTCGGACGAAGGTGCGGAACAAGAGTAGCGTGGCGCGGGTCGACGGGCACATGGGTCCGGCGAAACGGTGACGCAACGGCAAGGAGCAATCGTGCGATGATCGGCAACCTCAACCAGATCATCGATCAGGTGTCGAAGGAAAAGAGCATCGACCGCAGCGTGCTGGTCGAGGCCCTCGAGCAGGGAATCCTGTCCGCCGCGAAGAAGACCTTTGGTCACAACCGCGAGCTCGAGGCGAAGTACAACGACGAGATCGGTCAAGTGGAACTCATGCTGTACATGGTGGTCGTCGATGACGGCGCCGTGTCGAACCACGAGCGCGAGTTCGCCCACGCGACGGCACAACTCATCGACGCCGATGTCCAGCCGGGAGACGAGCTGGGCTTCCAGATCTTCTATCTGGACCGCGACCGCCTGAGCGCCGAAGAGGAAGATCGCAAGTACGGCGACATCCTCGGCATCAAGACCGCGCGCCAGCAGTTCGGTCGCATCGCCGCCATGACCGCCAAGCAGGTGATCATGCAGCGCGTGCGCGATGCCGAGCGCGACGTCGTGTTCAACGAGTACAAGGACCGCAAGGGCGAGCTCGTCACGGGCATCACGCGCCGGTTTGAGCGCGGCAACGTGATCGTGGACCTGGGTCGCGCCGAGGCCGTGCTGCCGATGCGCGAGCAGATGTTCCGCGAGAGCTACCGCGCCGGCGACCGCGTGCAGGCTTACGTCAAGGAGATCCGCCGCGATGCACGCGGTCCGCAGATCGTCCTGTCGCGGACCGACACGCGCCTGATCGAGAAGCTGTTCGAACTGGAAGTGCCGGAGATCTATGAGGGTATCGTCAAGATCATGGCCGTCGCCCGCGAGCCGGGTGAGCGCGCCAAGATTGCCGTGGCCTCCAAGGATTCCGATGTCGATCCCGTCGGCGCCTGCGTCGGCATGAAGGGCTCGCGCGTTCAGGCAGTCGTCCAAGAGCTGCGCGGCGAGAAGATCGACATCGTGCCGTGGAGCCCCGACATCGCGAAGTTCGTTTGCAACGCGATCCAGCCTGCGGAGGTCAGCCGCGTGCTGATCGACGAGGACAACCAGACCATCGAACTCATCGTTCCGGACGACCAGCTGTCGCTCGCGATCGGTCGCCGTGGTCAGAACGTCCGTCTGGCCAGTCGCCTCGTGGGCTGGAAGATCGACATCCAGTCGGAAGGCAAGATCGAGGACATGAAGCAGATGCTCGGGGAGGCGCTGGCCGTCGTGCCGGGTCTCGACGAGTCACTCATTTCCTACCTCTTCAAGCTTGGCTATCACAGCCCGGACAACCTGCTGAACGCACACGCGGAAGACCTCGCGTCGATCCCCGGAGTCTCCGAGGAGATGGCGCTGCAGATCCAGCAGATCGCGTTCGAAGTGAAGAAGCGCCGGGACGAGGACGCCCGGGTGGCGCGCGAGGCTGCGGCTGCTGCCATCCATGCCCCGCCCGCCCCCGCCCCCGTCGAGGCAGATGCCCCGGCAGCGGTCGAAGGCGAAGAAACAGTGCAGGTTCAGGCGGATACGCCTGCCGAGCTGGGCGACGACGCCCTACCGGGAGAGCCTGCGTGAGCCCAGAGCGGACCGGCCCGGTCCGGACTTGCGTGGGGTGCCGGCAACGAAAGCCTGCCCTCGAGCTTGTGCGGGTTCAGGTGACGGACGCGGGTGAGTTGGACGTTTCGGCCTTGGCCGGGGTGCCCACGGTGAGAAGACCGGCCGCGAAGGGAGCGCCGGTCGCGAGGTCATGCAAGGGGTTGCACCTTTGCCCGGACTTCGGTTGCGTCGAGAAGGCTCTGCGGATGCTCACGCGTCCAGGCAGGAAGTCGGCGACGCGCAAAGACGCTCGTTCAGACCCCTCGGCTGGACGGGAAGGGGGCGATGGCCCCGCACGGGTTTGGCTCGAAGGCACGGCGCACACGGCGCAGCGCCTGATCGAGCGACGCGAAGCGGGACTGCGCCGCCGACGCCTCGACGCCTCGGAAGACGAGCGCATCGGGGCATGGAAGGTCCTGGCCGCAAGGATAGCGCAGACGCTGCAAGCGGAGCGCCATCACGGGCACGGGAGCCACAGGCGTGGGTAACCACGCGTTCGGAGTTGCACTTGGCGGTCGCGACTACCCTTCGAGTCTCTGATCTGGCCCGCGAGTTGGGCATCCCGGAAGCCGTCCTGGTCAAGAGGGCGGGTGACAACGGCATGCTGTTGTCGACGATCTCGCGCTTGGACCAGGCACAGTCGGACACGCTGCGGCGGATGTTCGCGCCGGCTCGGCCTGCCCGCGCTGCGGAAGCGGCTCCCGTCACCACTGCCGTCGAGGGCACCGGCCGCACTGTTGTGCGCCGCCGCATCGCTCGCGCCGATGGAGAAGGGCCCGAGACCCACGCGGAGCCCGCTCCCGCTCCGGTCGCGCCCCCCGTCGTCGCTCCGCGCCCTGTGGTCCGCCGCGCGGCTGAGCCCGCGGACAAGCCCGCAGCCGCCGTCGAGCCGCCGTCGCCGCCGCCGATCGCGCCCGTTGTTGCTGAACTACCTGCAGCCGTTGAGGAAACCCACGCGCCCGCACCGGACCGCGAGGTTGCCGCCGTTGCTGCCGTCGTCGAGGCCGTTCCCGCGCCGCCCCCTGTGGCGCAGCCAACGCCCCCTGCGCCGCCGCAACAGCCTGCGTTGACAGACAATCGTCCGCGCTTGCGTCGCGCCAAGGTCGAGGATCTGGCCCCCCCCCCCGAGCTGCAGTTGCGGGTCTATGAGGCCACCCCCGAGCCGGTGCCTGTCGTTGTTCCCGTGGCAGACGTCCCGGTCGAGCATCCCGTCGTCCACGCAACAGAGGTTCCTGTTGCCTTGCCTGTTGTGGTCGAGGTTGCGGCGGAGTTGGCCTTGCCCTCCGCGAATGCCAACTTGGACCTGAACGAAATCGGCGCCGCGCTGAGGCCCACGACCCTGCTGCCCAGCAACAGCAAGGTGCCCCGCCTCGTCCGTACGAAGATGCCGGAGTATCTGGTCAACATCCCGAAGGCGACGCCCAAGCCTGCGCTCATCGACCCGCCCCCGCCCCCGCCCGCACCGGACGTCGAGCGCGGCCGGCCGATCCCTGCGACAGAGCGTGCGCCTTCGGCACCGGTCGACGACCGCTCTGGTGGCCGCGGACGCAAGGTCATCTACGACCGCCGCCGCGACACCGTGGGTCAGACAGCCGAGGACCGCCGGCGCGGCAAGAAGCGTGGCAAGGGCAAGGGCATGATGCCCGTCGTCCCCGTCACCGTTGCGCGTCAAGAGAAGCGGCACCTGCGCATCGAGGACACGATCACCGTCGCCAATCTTGCGCACCAGATGTCGGTCAAGGCCAACGAGGTGATCAAGAAGCTGTTTGATCTTGGCATTATGGCCACGATCAACCACGCTCTGGACCTGGACACCGTCGAGCTGGTTTCGGCCGATTTCGGCTTCACCGTGGAGAACGTCGGCTTCGATCTGGACGCCTACCTCAAGACGCCGGCTGCCGAAGACGTGTCGATGCAGCCGCGGTCGCCGGTCGTTACGGTCATGGGCCACGTCGATCACGGCAAGACCAGCTTGCTCGACGCGATCCGCAAGACCCACACCGCGGCTCGCGAAGCGGGCGGCATTACCCAGCACATCGGCGCGTACGTTGCCGAAGTGTCGGGCAAGGGTCGCGTGGTCTTCCTCGATACCCCGGGCCACGAGGCGTTCACCGCCATGCGTGCCCGCGGCGCCAAGGCGACCGACGTCATCGTGCTGGTCGTGGCGGCGGACGACGGCGTGATGCCGCAGACCATCGAGGCGATCAACCACGCCAAGGCCGGCGGTGTGCCGATCATCGTGGCCGTCAACAAGATCGACAAGCCGAATGCGGACATCGACCGGGTGCGCCGCGAGCTGGCCGACCAGGGCGTCGTCAGCGAGGAGTGGGGCGGCGACGTCACCTTCTGCGAGATCTCGGCCAAGAAGGGCACGGGCATCGACAAGCTGCTCGAGATGCTGGCGCTGCAGTCGGAGCTCATGGACCTGAAGGCGGACCCGTCCACGGACGCCCGCGGTCTGGTCATCGAGTCGCGCCTGGAGAAGGGTCGCGGTCCGGTCGCTACGCTGCTGGTCCAGCAGGGCACGCTCAAGCGCGGTCAATACGTGGTCGCGGGATCGCAGTACTGCCGCGTCCGGGCGATGCTCGACTACATGCTCAAGCCGCTGGAGGAAGCTGGCCCCGCGACTCCGGTCGAGGTCATCGGCTTCGACGGCGTGACCAGCGCAGGCGACGAGTTCTACGTGGTGGCCGACGAGAAGAAGGCCAAGGCCATCGTCGAGCACCGGGTGGAGAAGCAGCGGGAGCGCGATCTGCTGAAGACCTCGCGCCGCACGCTCGACTCTCTGTTCGAGGACATGGCGGCCGGCGAGACCAAGGACCTGAACCTCATCATCAAGGCAGACGTGCACGGCTCCGCCGAGGCACTGAAGGCCGCGCTCGAGAAGATCGAGCACGAAGAGGTCAAGGTCCGTGTGTTGCACTCTGCAGTCGGCGGCGTGACAGAGAGCGACATCCAGCTCGCGTCGGCGTCCAAGGCCGTCATCATCGCCTTCAACGTCCGTCCCGAAGCCAAGGGCAAGCGCCTGGCCGACGACATGGGCGTGTCGATTCGCCAGTACTCGGTCATTTACGACGCTATCGACGACGTCACGCTGCTGCTGGAAGGCATGCTCACCCCGATCATCGAGGAGAACATCCTGGGCCACGCCGAAGTGCGCGAGACTTTCGCAGTGCCGAAGCTTGGTTTCATCGCCGGTTGCAACGTGACCGATGGTGTGTTGAATCGGTCGGCGAAGATGCGACTGTTCCGCGGCAAGGATCAGGTCTGGGAAGGCGAAGTCGCCTCGCTGCGCCGGTTCAAGGACGACGTCCGCGAAGTCTCGTCCGGCTACGACTGCGGCGTCGGCCTGCAGGGCTTCAGCAAGGTGGCCATCGGCGACCGGCTGGAGTGCTACGAGCTGAAGAAGATCGCCCGCAAGCTGAACTCGCCCGCTCGCCCCGCCCGCAGCGAGGACTAGGCCCTTCCCATGCGCCGCGCTCCCACGTTCTCCCGCGCCGACCGGCTCGAGCACCTGATGGCCGACGAGGTCGAGCGGCTGCTCTCGTATGAGATCCGCAGTCCTCTCGCACAGAAGGTCCGGGTGGTTCACGCCCGTTTGGCGAAAGACCTCAGCTCGATGCGCGTGCAGTACGTGATGCTGGACGGCACCGAAGGCACACCCGCGGTCCAGACCGTCCTCGAGCAGGCGGCCGGCTACATCGCCCGCACGGTGCAAGAGACGCTGCAGACCCGAAACAAATGCTCGATCACGTTCCACTTCGACCGCGATGCCATGCGGATGCAGCGCGTGCAGGAACTGCTGGACGAAGCCAAGGCCGCCACGGCTGCTGCAGCCCTTGCGAACGGTGACGCCGCCCTTCCCGCGCCCACCGCCGGCGACGCGGAAGACCCCGCGCAAGCATGAACCCCACAGTCCCGAAGTCCGCCCGCATCCCCGCCGAAGGCGTGCTGTGCATCGACAAGCCGCTTGGCTGGACGTCGCGCGATGTGGTCAACAAGGTCTCGGGCATCGTGGGCGATCGACAGGCAGGCCACGCCGGAACGCTGGACCCCGCCGCCTCCGGCGTGCTGCTGGTCGCATTCGGCGAGGCGACCAAGACCGTGCGCTGGCTAATGGACGCCCCCAAGACCTACGACGCAACAATCTCGTTTGGTTCCGCCACGTTGTCAGACGATGCAGCCAGCCCGGTGATTCGGCAGGCCACCCCGTCCCAGCCGCTGACGCAGGAGAGGTTGCAGGCGGCCCTGGACGCGCGGTCCGGCACGACGCTGCAAGTTCCCCCGGTCGTCAGTGCGCTGCAAAAGGACGGTGTTCGGGACTACGAGCGGGTGCGGCAAGGCGAGATCGTGGTGCGCGAAGCCCGCGAGGTGTGGCTGGGCGCCAGCGAAGTGCTGGAGGTCGGCGAGACTTCCGCGAGGGTGCGAGTGACCTGCGGTGCCGGATTCTATGTCCGCGCGCTTGCACGAGATCTTGGCGAGGACTTGGGCAGCGCGGCACACCTGACCTCCCTGCGTCGCACGCACGCGGGTGGCTTCGACGTGTCGCAGGGGATCACCATCGACGCGCTAGGCCAACTGTCGTTCGAGGAGCGGCGATCGCTCTTGGTCCCGCTGCAGACGCTGATGCCGCGGCTGTTGCCGACGTTTCCAATCGACCGCGATGTGGCCCGGCAGCTGGTCCAGGGCAAGCACCCGCACGTGCCTGAAGATGTGACGATCTACACCGAACAAGAGGTGCTTCTCGTCCTGCGAGACGACATGGGACTCGTGTGCGTAGCCATGGCGATTGCGGACGACGAGGACGGGACGCGTCGCCTCAAGACGGTCCGCGGCTTCATTGCGGCCCAACGCCTGACCGAGCGCGTGGACAAGGCGGGCACTCCGCCGGATTCTGACGAACCGGAGCACGGTCAAGGTTGACAGGACGGGGCAACTTCACGTATCCTTCCGCCCCCTAGAAAGGGCACCAGAACCTGAGGCGATGCCTAGCGGAATGCCGACTGCCCAATCGGTCGGAACGCACCGCCCACCCGACGTCCAGAAGGGCGCACCAAGGAACCGATAGCACATGGCGCTTCTCGCTTTTCAAAAGGCCAATATTGTCGCCGCCCACCGCAAGCACGAGACCGACACGGGCTCGCCTGAGGTGCAGATCGGCCTGTTGACCGAGCGCATCAACTACCTGACTGAGCACTTCAAGGTCCACCTGAAGGATCACCACGGTCGCCGTGGTCTCCTGCGGATGGTCAGCGCTCGCCGTGGCCTGCTTGACTATGTCCGTCGCACGGATGTCGCTCGCTACAAGGCGATCCTGGCTACGTTCGACCTGCGCAAGTAAGCCGGCCGTCTCCTCCCGCGCTCGGCTTGCCTTCGAGGATCCCCGACTGCTGCGCAACTTCGCGGCCCCGGGATCATCAGGACCCCATCTCGGTCCCCCGACGGCACTTCGAGCACCTCGCCCGCGGCGCGAGCACCAACGCCGTACCGATTCCCAAGCAGAGCAACCACTTGCGGGGTAAGGATCCCATCCCCGCGCGGAGTTTCCCAATGGCTCACGTGACAAAGTCCATCGAGTTCGGTGGCAAGACCCTGACCCTGGAGACCGGGCTGATGGCCAAGCAGGCCAATGGCGCCGTCTTCGTTTCGATTGGCGAGAGCCGCGTGCTGTGCACCGCCGTCTCGACCCTGCAGCCCAAGCCGGGCGCCGCCTTCTTCCCCCTGTCCTGCGACTACTTCGAGAAGTTCTACGCGGCCGGCCGCATCCCCGGCAGCTACTTCAAGCGTGAGGGTCGCCAGAGCGAGACCGAGACCCTGAACAGCCGCATCATGGACCGCCCGTGCCGCCCGCTGTTCCCCAAGGGCTTCATGGCCGAGACCCAGGTCGGCGCGACCGTCATGTCGTTCGACAAGCTGGCCGACACGGCCGTGATGGCCGTAATTGGCGCATCTGCGGCCCTGTCGATCTCGGACATCCCGTGGAACGGCCCCATCGCCGCCTGCCGCGTGGGCCTGATCGACGGCAAGTTCATCTGCAACCCCACCCTTGCCGAGCGCACGGTCAGCGATCTGGATGTGTTCGCCGTGGTCGGTGCTGAGGGCCTGGTGATGGTCGAAGGCGGCGCGAAGTTCGTGTCCGAGCAGGTCATGATCGATGCCCTGCTGTTCGCCGACGAGCAGTGCCGCCCGATCATCAAGTTCCAGCAGGACTTTCAGGCCGAGGTCGGCAAGACCAAGGCCGTGTTCACCTCCCCCGAGGTCGACCAGACACTGGTCGCTGCGTGCCGTGCCGCGGCCTACGAGAAGATGAAGGTCGCGGTCGTCATCCCCGTGAAGCAGGAGCGCTACGCCGCCGTCTCGAAGGTCAAGTCCGAGGCCGCCGCCGCGCTGGCAGAGCAGTTCCCGAATCGGTACGAGGACATCAAGGAGATCGTCAGCGGTTTCAAGTCCGAGATTTGCCGTGACCAGATCGTCGAGACCCGCACCCGTCTGGACGGCCGCAAGCTGGACGAGGTCCGCAAGATCACGATCCAGACGGGCGTCCTGCCCCGCGCGCACGGCTCGGCGCTGTTTACCCGCGGCGAGACGCAGGGCCTGATCGCCCTGACGCTCGGCACCGGCCACGACGAGCAGCGCATCGAGACCCTGACCGGGATGGAAGTGCGCCGCTTCATGCTGCACTACAACTTCCCCCCCTTCTCGACCGGCGAGGTCAAGCCCCTGCGCGGCCCCGGCCGTCGCGAGATCGGCCACGGCGCCCTGGCTGAGCGCGGCATCCGCCCCGCCCTGCCCTCGTTCGAAATGTTCCCCTACACGCTGCGCTCGGTCTCTGAGATCCTCGAGTCGAACGGCTCGTCGTCGATGGCGACGGTCTGCGGCACCAGCCTTGCGCTGATGGACGCGGGCGTTCCGATCTCGGGCGCCGTCGCCGGCATCGCGATGGGCCTGATCCAGAAGGGCGACCAGGTGCGCGTTCTGAGCGACATCCTCGGCGACGAAGACGCGTTCGGTGACATGGACTTCAAGGTCGTCGGCAGCGCCGAGGGCATCAGCGCCCTGCAGATGGACATCAAGGTGACGGGGCTGTCGCGCGCGATCCTGGAAGAGGCGCTCGGTCAGGCCAAGCAGGGACGCCTGCACATTCTGGGCGAGATGGCCAAGGCCCTGCCGCGCGAGCGTGTGGAGCTGTCGACCTACGCGCCGCGGATCTTCACGATCCTGATCAACCCGGAGCGCATCAAGGACCTCATCGGTCCCGGCGGCAAGAACATCAAGTCGATCGTCGCCACGACGGGCGCCCAGGTGGACGTCGAAGAAGACGGCACCGTGCGCGTCGCCGCGACCGACAACGAAGTGGCGGAAGCCGCCATCGCGATGGTCCGCGCGTTTACGTCCGAGGCCGAGGTCGGCAAGGACTACGACGGCGTGGTCACTCGCGTCGCCGAGTTCGGCGCGTTCGTGCGCATCATGCCGGGTACCGAAGGCTTGGTGCACGTGTCCGAGCTGTCCGAGGAGCGCGTCGAGAGCGTCGATTCGTTCTGCAAGGTCGGCGATGCCATGAAGGTGCGCGTCGTCAACGTCGACCGCATGGGCAAGGTCCGCTTGTCCCGCCGCGAGGCTCTGGGCGGCGCGCCGCGCCCGATCCCGACCCGCGACGGCGGCGACCGTGGCCGCGGCCCACGACGTGACGGCGACCGCGACCGTGGCCCGCGCCGCGATGGCGGTGGCGGTGGCGACCGTGGCGGCGACCGCGGTGGCGCCCCCGCAGGCGACAGCCGTCCCGTCGAGCGCAGCGATGCCGCCAACGAGCGCCGCGAGCGCCGTGAGCGTCAGCCGAGCTAGTCCCGCAGGGGAGTGACGAACCAAGGCCCGCCTGGTGAAAGCCAGCGCGGGCCTTGGTGTTTTTGGCGGGAAGTGGTCAGTGCAGGGAGAATCGAAGTCCCGACCGCCCGACCCCGAGGTCGAAGTGACGCTCTGGGGCCGAGCCGGGAAGGCTTTACACTACGGGCAGTTGCCGTTGCAGTCGTTGGTGCACTCACCCACGCACGTATCGTCCCAGGCCGTCTCGCAGCAGTAGGGATCGAGGTTGCAAACACAAAGCTCGCACTTGCAGCCGGGGCAACCGGCCGTCGCCTTGACCACACAGCTCTGGTCGCCGCCGGAGCCGCAGTCGGCCGCGCAGTTGGCTGAGGTCTCGCCGGCATCGCAGGTGCCGTCGCCGCAACTGGGCGTGGTAGCGGTGCATTTGCCGTCGATGCACTGACCCACCGCGATGACCTTGTTCATCGATCCGCTGGGGGCGGACGCGACGCAGGCGTTGGTGCACGCCGAGTCGTTGCTGCACAGCATGAGGCAGTTCAGGAGCATCGCGCAGCCGCTGTCCGCACTGCACGCCTGCCACTCACTGGCGCATAAACCCGTCATGCACTCCTTGAGTTGGGGCGAGTCGGTGCTGCAGTCAAACGGGCAGGTCGAGACGCTCTCCGACGACTGGCAAAACAGGTCGCCGCACTTGGAGCCGGCCGAAGGGCAGTCGCTGGGGCAGCTGGCGCTGTTTTCACCCGCGTCGCAGATGCCGTTGCCACACTTGTTGGCCGTCGGGCAGTCGATGGGGCAGCTGGCCGAGGTCTCGCCGGCGTCGCAGATGCCGTTGCCGCACTTGTTCGTCGCCGGGCAGTCGATGGGGCAGGTCACGTTCGTCTCGTCGGCGTCGCAGGCACCGTTGCCGCAGTTGTCGACCCCGATCTGGAAGCAGTTCTGGCCACAGCTGAACAAGGCCATCAACGTCGCGTCCTCGGTCGGCTTGGGGCAGGCGTCGGCGCAGCTTTCGATGGTGCACTTCTCGGCGCAGGTAAAGGTCGGGCCGCAGCCGCTGGACTTCAGGCAAGCCGCGTACTCCGTCGGGCAGGCGTTCTTGAGGCAAGCGACAATCGACGACGGGTTGGTGGGGTCGACGGTCGTGTCTCCCGTAGTGTCGGGCTTTGTGGTGTCGCCGGCCGTGTCGCCCGTGGTGACGTCAGGCGCGACGACGGGTGCCTTGCATTCGGTCGTCTTGGGATTGGTGCCGGTCTCGACACAGGACCAGCCGGTCGTACACGACTCTTTCAAGGCCCACTTTGGCGCAGCGGGGTCCGTTGTGCTGTCGCAGACCATGCGGCGGTAGCCGGCAGGCGTGGTGGACGAATAGAGACAACCTTCGCTGTTGAGTTGGGGGTTGCAGGCCGTACCCGCCTGTCCACCCGACATCGCACCCACAAAGCCGCCGCCGGTCGACGAACCGCAGGCTGCGAGTAGGACTACGCTGAACATCACGGTGCTGATCCTGACGATTCCTTCTGCGCGCATCTTGAATTCTCCCAGAAAGTCGAAGGTTTCCGCTAGCAGCTCGTTCGCGTCGCGGGGGTTCCCAGGTCTGCGTGACGGTTCGTTGCACGGGCGGAGATGTGGTGGTAAACGCGGATGATCGGCTCGGGTCCCCGCGGGCCGAGTGCGCGCACGGTACCGAGGCCGCTCGTCCCGTGCAAGGGTGGATACGCTCCCATGGTCCTTCGACTCCCCGCTTCGGCCGCACCTGCGGCATGACCGGCCCTTGTGCTTGCGCAGGAGAACCCATGTCCTTCCGACGACCGCTGACGCAGCGACCGGTTCCGATGATCGCACTGACGCTTGCATGGCTTGCTTGGAGTCCGCGGGCGGCTTGGGCCGTTCCGGAGGTCGCCTCCGTGTCCACCGCCGCCGAAGCGACCGCGACCGGGCTGCCACTCGCCGCAACGCCAGCGCAGTCGGTTGAGGCGGATGAACCGGCCACGATACGAGCGGTTGTGGTGGGGCGCACGTCGGTGGGTCAGGTCAGCTCATTTCCCATGGAAGCGGCAGGGACGCCGTCGTCTGAGGGCCGGTCGGTCGAGACCCGTCTGCGGTTCCGCATTGAGGCCACCACGCCGCAAGGCCCTTGGAAGGCCCTGTCGCGCCTGACGGCCGATGTGGTGGACGGGACCGTGTGGGGTCCGGGCACGCCATGGGGCGACCGGATGCCGGGAGACCGCCTGCAAGGCCCCACGCTGCACGAGACCTGGGTGGGCCTGGAGCACGGCAAGGTGTTTGGCGCGAGAGCCGGGGCGATGACGTCGCACTGGGGCCTGGGACTCGTGGCGAACGACGGCGGTGCGGACCTCGAGGCGGGGCGGCAGGAGTGGTTCGCATTGCAGCGCAGCGGCGACCGAGTGATGCGCGCAGCAGTGTACGGCATGCCGTTCGTGGGCCGGGACAACCCGCTGCGTGGACTGCACTTGTCGGCGGCGATCGACCGGGTGCTCGAGGATGACTCGGCCGACCTGCGGGAGAGTCAGCAGGCGACCCAGGGCGTACTGGCCGCGCGGCTGTTCCTGGCGGAGAAGCGTTGGGTGGGCCTGTACGGCGTCCACCGCGACCAGCAGCACGAAGACGGCAAGCAACTGCAGGTGACGGTGCTGGACGTCGCGTGCGACTTCGACGAACGGGCCGCTGACGGTGCAGGGTTTCGGATCCAGGGTGAATTCGCGGCGATCCAGGGCAACACCACCCTGAGCCCCACGCCGGAGTTTCCGCAGCACGACGTCGCGCAGTTCGGGGCGCTGGTGCGCGGCACCTGGGCCGACGCGCTGCCGGGACTGACGGCGCAGCTCGACGCGGGATTCTTCAGTGGCGACGAGAACCTGGACGACGGCACCGTCACCGCCTTTCGCGCCGACCGCAACCTGCGGCAGGGCTTTCTGCTGTTCGAACAGGTGCTGGCGACCCAGACGGGGCGGGCGCGGCGCAACGCGTCGGACCCCGAGCTCGTGGGCTATCCGGCCGAGGACTTGGATCGTCTGGCGAGCGACGGAGCGGTGTTCGACGCGATCACGGTCTTTCCCAAGCTTGGCTACAAGCCCTTGTCGTGGCTGGAGATCTACGCTGGAGCACTGGCGGCATGGGCGCCGTCGCGCCTGGTCGACCCGTTCCTGACCCGCACCCAAGGCGGCGGCTACCCGCGCAACTTCCTGGGCGCCAAGGCGGACGGCAACCTGCTGGGCGTCGAGCTGGATCTGGGCGTTCGTGCAACCTGGGCGGTGCCCCGCATGACCGACCAGGTCGTGCAGCTCGGGCTGGAGGCCGGCCATCTGCAACCCGGCGGCGCACTTCGGGATTCCGACGGCCAGCCCGACACCGTACAAGCCGCCCGCATGACGCTGGGCCTGCTGACGCGCTGAACCACGCCCCACGACCCGCGAGGCCGACCATGACGCGCTTGCCGCTCTCTCTTCGATCCTTCCGCACCGTTGTGCTGACCGCCGTTGCCCTTGCGGGATGCGACTCGGCCCCCGAGGCCCTGGCGCCCGCGCAGCCGGCCGATGTGACGGTGAAGATGGACTTTCTGCACAAGCCGCTGCCGGACATCCCGCTGCCCAACGACATCGCGACCCGCTTTGACGCCAACTCCGCAACACGAAGGCGGATCAACGCGTCGATGATCGCCCCGACCTCGTTCGAGCGCCTGACCCGCGAGAGGGTGGACCAACTGGACGGCTGGGGGACGTTCACGCCGATCACCGTGCCGTTTACGGGGGCCATCGACCTGCCGGGGGTCGTGACGGCGCACCACGGCGACGACTACGCATTTGCCGACGACCTGGTGTACGTCGTCAACATCACCAAGGATTCTCCCGACTATGGCAAGCCGGTGGCGCTGGACGTGGGCAACGGCAACTACCCGGTGACGCTGGAGGACCGCGACGGCTTCTGGGAGCACGACGCCCGCGGCCAGACGCTGTCGCTGCTGTTCGAGGAGGAGAACGAGGACACCAACGGCAATGGCACGCTGGACCCAGGCGAGGACACGGATCTGGACGGCACGCTGGACCTGCCCAACCGCCTTCCCGGCCTGAACCCAGCCCAGGACGATCTCGTGGGACGGGCCAACGCCCTGATGACCTTCTACGAACGCGAGACGAACACGCTGATGCTGCGGCCGCTGATCCCGCTGCGCGAGCGCGAGACCTATGCCGTCGTGGTGACGCGCCGCCTGAAGGACGCGAACGGCAAGCCCGTCGGGTCGCCGTACGAGGGCGTGAACCACGCGGCACAGACCGAGGCGCTGCAACCCCTGGTCGCGGTGCTGGCCGAGAAGCGTCCCGAGTACGGCGGGTTGGCGCTCAACGACCTGGCGTTTGCGTGGAGCTTTACCACGGGCTCGATGACGACCGACATCGTCGCGGTGCGCAACGGCCTGTACGGCTACGGGGCGCAGAAGCACCTCGCCACGGAGTTTCCCGCCGATCTCGAGCTGCTGCACCAGGTCTGGGACACGGAAGACGCCCGCAAGTCGGCCAAACCCATGCCGCCCAACCTGTTCGTGGTGCCGGGCGAGAAGATGATCGACATCCTGCGTCTGGTCAGCGTTGCGGACATCGGCCTGTCGATCAACGAGAAGACCATCTACGGCAAGCGCTACATCGAGTCGCTGCAGTACGTGGACTACCACATGTTCGGCTCGTACCGCACGCCGCGCCTGTTCCGCCGCCAGGACGCGAACGGCAACTACCTGAGCTACAACCAGATGTCGTGGCCCGCCGACATGGACCGTGTACCCGCCAAGGCCGATTCGGAGCGGGTGACCTTCTGGCTCGCTGTGCCCCGCAAGGAGGTCAGCCCGCGCAAGGACGGCAAGCCCGCAGGCGTGGTGCTGCTGGGCCACGGGTACACGGGCAGCAAGATCGTCGCCGCCGAGTTCAGCGGCTACTTCGCCCGCCACGGCCTGGCCACGCTGGCCATCGACAACGTCAGCCACGGCGTGGACCTGTTCGGACCCGACATCATGGGCACGGTCGATCTGGTGTTCGGCGGCATGGGGCTGAACGGCCTGATCGACGGCCTGTTGGACAACCGCAGCTGGGACCAGGACTTGGACGGCAAGGAGGACTCGGGCGGCGACTTCTGGACCGCCTATGCCTTCCACACCCGCGACGTCGTGCGGCAGACGGCGGTGGACTACATGCAGGTGATGCGGATCCTGCGCGCTTTTGACGGCAAGCGGACCTGGGCCTTTGACGCCAACCACGACGGCGCGATCGACGCCAAGGACATCGCAGGCGACTTCGACGGCGACGGCAAGGTCGACGTGGGCGGCGCAGACGCGGTGATCGGCATGACCGGCTCGTCGCTGGGCGGGATGATGGCGGCCTTTACCGGCGGCGTGGAGCCCCACCTGTCGGCCGTGGTGCCGGTGTGTGCGGGCGGCGGGCTGTCGGACATCGGCATCCGCTCGATCCAAGGCGGCGTGCGCGAGGCCGTGGAATTGCGCGTGATGGGGCCACTTTATGTCGGCTATCCGCAGACCGGCGGGGCGTGCGGCACAGACGCCGCGTGCGTGCTGGTCAAGCAGGTCGTGCCCCGGCTGAACGGCACGGCGCGCGTGGACGTGGCCAAGATGGTCCCGCTGACGCCGGGCGACACGGTGCTGGGCGAGAACCTGGCAACCGGAGAGCTGGACTGCGCGATCCTGAGGGACGGCGGCGCCTTCCGCATCGGCATCGCATCGGACGTGAACCGCGCCGAACCGCAGCGGCATCGTCTTTCGTTCTTCAAGGGCAACGCATTCGTGCCCGGCCTGCGCGACCCCGACCGCGGTAAGGCGTGCACGCTGCGCCAGGGCGTGAACCCGGTGACGGTGCTCGAGCGCTTTGACTTCGACGTCGATTTTCACTTTCAGTCCGCACCGTTGACGTTCAAGAAGGGCGAGCTGCTGGCGCCGATAGCAGAAGGGTTGGGGCTGCACCGCGCGCGGCCAGAGCTGCGTCGCTTCATCGGCTTTGCACAGCTGGCGCTGGACCCGGGCGACCCGGCCGTGGCTGCAAAGCACTTTCTGTCGGGGGACTTGAAGATGGCGACGGGAGAGGTGGTGCAGACCCATGCCGTCGTCGTGAACACCATCGGCGACATGAACGTGCCGGTGTCGACCGGGACCGCGATCGGGCGCGCTGCGGGTCTGGTGGACTTCTTGACCAAGGTTCCGGCCTGGGGCAACCGCACGGCGAATCAGGTCCTGATCGACCAGAAGGTGTTGGAAGCCGTCGATATCATTCCACATTTCACGAGCCCGGACGGAACGGGAGTGCTGTTCGACCCCGAAGACCTGTCGAATTCAGGGTCTCTGGGTCTCGACGGCGACGGTCAGTACGCGCTGGGCTACGACGGCTACACCGCGCCCCGCTTGAGCCCGCCCCTGCACACACAGATGGTGCGAGACGACGGACAAGGCGGCGTGTCGGGGACGTTCTTTCCGTACGTGGTCCCGACCGGCAAGCACGACCTGGACATGCCGGGCGACCACACCGATCGCCTGATCAAGCTGTGCGGCCAACTGGCGGGTCAGGGAAAGACGGCGCCGGTGTGCGAGAAGGCCAAGACGGACGGCCACTTCGATCAGGGCGCGCTGGTGCTGGAGACGATCGCGTACTACCTGGCCAGCGGCGGCAAGACATGGCCGCTGAACCCCTGCCAGAGCACCTGGACCTGCACCGACATCCCCCCGCCGCCCCCTGCGCGCAAATGACCGTGCCTACTGCGAGGCTGCGCCGGACCGCTGCGAATAGACCCGGGACGACGCCGCGTGTAGGCTTTGGCCGCACGCGATCGGCGCGGCAGGAGAAGCTGTCCATGACCCGTACGACCCCTTGGCTGCGAAGCGGTGCGCTGCTGTTCGGGCTGCTTGCGTGGGGCTGCTCGTCTTCCGCAGCCACCGACCCGGTGCAAGTCGCCGCCGCGGACGCAGACACGGACCATCAAGGCTCGCTCGACGCCGACGACGATGCCGCCGACACCGTGCCCGCCGCCTCGTGCATGGGTTCGGCAATCCTGCCGGGGTTCGCAGCCTACGACAAAGACTGCGATTTCCTGTCGGTGTGCCCCAAGTCGGGCAACTGCTACTGCGGCGCGTCGTGCAAGACTGAGGAAACACTCTGCGAGCCGTCGCTGTGCACCGACGTATCGACGACATGCTGGTGCGGCGAGGCGTGCCTGGCCGAGGGCAAGAAGCTGTGCCCGCAGTACATCTGCGACAAGGACATCGAGACGCAAGGCTGCATCGCCCAAGAGCAATGCGCGTTCGTCGACATCGACCCGCCTTCCTGGTGCGGCTGCGTGAAGATGCCCGACCGCGAAGCCGACTGCTGGTGCGGCACCTGCAACCCGCCCAAGCCCGCGTGCTCGGCGGACAAGTGCGTCGGCAAGAACCCCGAGAAGTGCATCGTCGTCCCGGGCGCGACGTACACCGAGCCCTACTGCGAGACCTGCGGTCTGGTGAACACCCAGCCCAGATGCTTCTTCGTGGTCGTGCCGGGCGCCCAAACGCCCTAATCCGCCTGACGATTTCCTACCAAGGCGACGCGTTCTTGGGCGGCTTGGGGGCCATGGCCCGGTCGCGCAGCGTGGCGCGGACGTCGGCGGCGGGGGCTTCGAGCGCACCGGCCGTGCAGCGGGCGGGGCGCGACACGCCTGCGAGATCCTGCCGAACCGCTCCACAACGACCCAGATCGATGGCCACCGAGCCGACCTTGGGGCGATAGCGCTCGGCCTCGACCAGGTTGAAGCCGGGGATGTCGCGAATCGAGAAGCGATCCAAGGCGATGAAGCCAATGCCGCCGGTCAGCACCGAGCGGAAGACGGAGACGCGTTCTGCCTCGTTGCGGGCGACCGCGATCGCTTCGAGCTTGCCCATCACGATGCTGGAGTCGACGCGCAGGCGCGACAGGCCGGGACCCAAAGGCTGCAGGAAGATGCCGCTGCCTGAGTTGTAGGCGATGGTCGAGCCCAGCACCTCCAGACCTGCATCGCCAGAGAGGCGCACGGGGGCGTCGCTGGTGGCCTGGCTGCGGTTGTCTGCGATCAGCGTGCTGACGAATCTGGCCTGGACGGTGCCGGTCAGGTCGATGGCCGACGCACCCTCTCCCGTGTTCTGCGAGACGCGGGTGCGGATGAGCTCCAACTCTCCCGCCTCGGCGTAGATGGCGCCACCACCCTGCAGCTGTGCGGCATTGCCCGTGATCCAGCAGTCCTGCAGCACCAGTCGCGAGTTCTTGGTCAGCGAGATCGCGCCTCCACGCGGCGACTTGCCCTGCGTCAGCGTGATGCCCTCCAGCGTGATGCGTGCGCCCGGGTCCGAGATCGTGATGACGCGCCCTTGGCCGCCCGCGTCCAGAATCGCGCGATCCTTGCCGATTCGCCGCAAAGTCCCGGACTTCTGCAACACCAGACGCGCCCCCTTGTAGATGCCCGACTTGAGGCACACCACGGGCGACCCCGCCTTGTCCAAGGCGTGCTGGATGGCGGCGGTGTTGCCGTTGGCCGACAGGGTCACGGTGCACCCGCCCGCGTAGGCGACGGCCGGCGACAGGATGGCCGCAGCGAGGGCGAGACTCAGGATCTTGCAAGCGAACGTCATGGCACCAAACCGACGCCGGCAGCGTCGCGGGGGAGGAGGGAAAAGGACGCGGCCAAGGCAACGCTCCGGGGACGAAAACACGTCGACCGCAAGCAGGATTCCCTCCGTCGCAGGATGCGCAGTCTAGGGGGCGGCCCCGCACACGTCCACTGTACCCGCCGACGGACCGAATGCGGCGGCAGCAACAGGGCGCCGAGGCGGGAGGTTTCTTGCAGACCGGCCCGGAAGGACCGACAACGGGAGTCGGCGGTCGGCTGACTTGGGCCCCGCCGAGAGGTACTGGCGAATGCGACTTGCCCCAATGCACACGCGGACAATCGCTGTCGCGGTCGCCACACTGGCACTGGTCGCCGTGGGCGCAGGCGGGTGCGGCCGGATCTCGACGCCATTCCCCTACCCGCCGGATGCCGATGCCCTGGACACCGTGGATGTGGCCGAAGACGCAACGCCCACCGCAGACACGACTCCCGACGCTGAGGATGTCGCCGACGACGCCACTGAGGATGCCGCGCCGGCGGATATCCAAGACGACGACGCGCAAGACGCCGAAGACCTGCCCGACACCGCCACCGGCTGCCAGAACGACGCCCAATGCCCGACCCAACCGTCTGATGCTTGCCAGAAAGCGACTTGCGCAGCAGGCACTTGCGTCACCCAGCCGGCCGCCGACGGCACCCCCTGTGGCCCCGGCGTCCAATGCCTGACTTGGGGAGGCGTGCCCGTCCTGAGAGCCCACGCCTGCTTGGCCGGTGTCTGCGGCGCTGAGAGCCACGACACCTCGTGCCAGGACGGCCTTTGGTGCACCACCGACACATGCTCCCCCGCTTCCGGGTGCCAGTACACCCCATCCGACACGGCCTGCGACGACAGCAACGCGTGCACCACCGATACCTGCGTGGTGGGGACGGGCTGCACGTCTGCACCGAGCACCGGCAGCTGCGATGATGGCGACCCATGCACCGCGGGCGAAGCGTGCGCGAACGGCAGCTGCTCGGGGGGCAAGGCGTCCTGCTCATGTCAAGCGGAATCGGACTGCACGACGGCGCAGCCCTGCCTGCCGCGGCACTGCACGGAGGGGTGGTGCACCGCCTCTCCCGCCGCTGGCGAGGACTGCGACGATGGCAACGCGTGCACCACCGGCGACGTCTGCGGGGCCAATGGCGCGTGCGCGGGCCAGCCGGTGGCGTGCGACGACGGCTTGGGCTGCACGATCGATGCCTGTCAACCGAAGCAAGGCTGCGTATTCCAAGCGGATCCGCTGGCTTGCGAAGACGGCGACCCTTGCACGACGCACCTCTGCGACGTAGACAACGGCTGCGTGACCGGCGTCGCCACCGACGTGAAGTGCGACGACGGCAACGCGTGCACGACCGGGGACCAGTGCACCGTGCAAGGGTGCGCGGGCGGCAAGCAGGTCGTCTGCGAGGCGGGGCCCGAGTGCCAGGCGGCAGCGTGCGAGCCCGCGACCGGCGCGTGCGTGCTGCTGCCGGCACAAGACGGCGCCCAGTGCGACGACGGCAACCCATGCAGCCCCGACGACACCTGCCAAGCGGGCGTCTGCGTTTCGGGGGCCAACCCGTGCGACGACGGCAACGGCTGCACCTTGGACGTGTGCGCGCCGGATGGCAGCTGCAGCCCCCAATTTCAGGACGTCGCCTGCAACGCGGATGGGTCGGTGTGCACCGAGAATGACCATTGCTTCGAGGGCACCTGCAAGGCCGGATCGCCCAAGGGGTGCGACGACAAGAACCCTTGCACCATAGATAGTTGTGCGTCAGCCAAAGGATGCGTCGCCGAGCCCGTGACCCAGGGAACCCCGTGCGGCGCGGACAAGTGGTGCCTCGCCGGCCAGTGCAAGGCGGTGGTCTCGCCCCCCGGGATGGTCTACGTGTCGGCGGCAACCTTCACGATGGGTTGCAACGCCAAGCTGGACTCGCAGTGCAAGGGCGACGAGGTGCCCGCCCACCCGGTCGCGCTGGGGTCGTACCTGATCGACCGGACCGAAGTCACCGTGGCGCAGTACCAGAAGTGTGTCGAGGGCGGCGCGTGCTCGATGCCGGGTGTGGGCAAGGACGCCACCTACGGCGTGGCAGGAAAAGAAGCCTTGCCAGTCAACTACATCCAACACATGCAGGCCCAAGCGTACTGCACCTGGACAGGCGGGCGGCTGTGCACGGAAGCTGAGTGGGAATTCGCCGCGCGCGGCGCCGACGGCCGGCTGTACCCGTGGGGCAACACCGTCCCCAACTGCGATCTGGCCCAGTTCGGCGCGTGCCCGGGAGGCATCCAGCCCGCGACGTCCAACGCCAAGGGAGCCAGCCCCATCGGCGCCCTGAACATGGCGGGCAACGTGCGGGAGTGGGTGGCCGACTGGTACGCGGCCGGCTACTACGCTGTGCTGGCCAAGGGCGGGGTTGCGCAGGGTCCCTTGGGCCCGGACAAGGGAACGTCACGGGTGACGCGCGGCGGCTATTCTCTGGACACCGCGCCAGAGCTCCGCACGTCCAGTCGCAGCTTCGCCAGCCCGCTCGCCGGCGCCTTCAGCTTGGGCGCACGCTGCTGCAGATCACCGAAATAGCTTGAATGGGAAAGGGATTCAGAACTCGCCGGCGCGCTCGACCTCGGTGCGCTCGAGCCGGGCGATGATCGACAACACCTTGGATTCGAGAGCCTGCGGGTCGATCTGCGCCTGATTGGCCTGACCACCCTGGCTCGCGGTCATCGAGGCGGGTCCTGCGGCCATCGCTGGCGCGCCGGCCTGATCTTCCTGAGCGAACACCTGAGCTTCCGCACGCCGGGCCCGGCGCTCATGGGCCTCGGCTCCCGACGCATCCTCGTCACCCGTCTTGCGCTCGTTCAGCAAAGGCGCGCCCAAGCCGCCGAACGCTGAGCCACCCGTCATGGCCGACGACGCCGGGCCGAAGTCCGTGGGTGGGGCGATGTGAGCGAGCTCGTGGGCAAGCACTGCGCGACCGGTTCGGGACGAGGGGTCGAACTCGCCGGTGCCAAAGAAGACGTCGTTTTCGCCAATCGCAAACGCGCGTGCGCCCAACGCATCCGCCGCGGCCTGCGCCTTGGCTCCCCGGTGGACTCGCACGTCGGCCAGCGTCTCGGAACGGAAGCCATGTCGGCTCAACCGCTGGATCAGATCAGCGTCCAGACGGGTCGGCACCGGGTCGGCCAGCCACTTCGCACCCATCTGCGCATAACGGTCTGCCAGATTGGCGCCCATGGCCGCGCTCTGCGTCCCCGCCAGCTGCGCGGCAAGCTCAGCAGGATCCGCACCGGCCTGAGCAGCAGCGACCGACGCGTCTTCCTGCATTTTCAGGAGTTCTTCGTCGCGTTTCTGGGCCATGATCCGACCTCCGGAACCCCACTGGTCAACCGAAACGAAGGTAACACGCAGGTCTGAGACGTGCCAGCGGACCGTGCCGCTCCAGCACCTTCATGGGGTCGAGAGCCCCCGCGGGCTGGACGCGACGAAGGCATGTTGCCATATTGCGGCGATTGTCGCCCTACCAAGCGAGTCTCCGGAGTCCCATGACCTGGAACATGCCCCGTCTACCGCCCAAGCCGTCCGAGGGTGGGCCCCCGGCTGCCGAGCCGCCGCCTCCACCGCCTGCCGGTGACCCGGAGAGGGAGGTCCCCGCACCGGTCCGCACGGGCTGGCTATCGGTGATGCAGGTCGCGGGGCTCTTTGTGCCCTCGCCGTGGCTGTTTCTGACGATTGGGCTGTACGGAGGATTGCGGCTGATCGGGTTGGGGGCGACTGGGGTTCTGGATGCCGAGTCGGTCTGGTCGTGGGGCACGATGTGGGGCGTGTATGCCGACGGCACGATCCTGTTCGCGCTGTTCGCTGCCGTGCGCTTGTGGACCGCGACCGTGTCCCGCGACCGGGATCCGCGCCATCCCTCCAGCCGGCTTGCTGCGCGCGTGGTGTTCCTTATTCTGACGCTGGCCGCACTGATCCGGTGCGCAGACGTCATCTATGGCGCGATCGAGAAAGTACCGATTGGGGAGGCGTTCTGGCTCGCCGTCATCGACCACCCGGGGATTCTGTTCACCCAAGGGGCGGCCGTCGGCGTCATCGTGGTGGCTCTGACGATTGCCGCCGTCGCCCGCTATTCGCTGTCGGCGGACCTCGAGTCGGTGCAGGATCTGACCTACGGTCTGCCGCGAACCGCATCGTATCTGTGGAGCGTCGCGGCGGCGGCCTCGTCCGGAATCATCGCGCTCGCGGTCATCGTCGGTGCAGTCACCACGTCGGGAGCCGTGTCCGGCGGCGCGCGTGTGCCAGAAATCCACGTCCTGCAGGCGCTGCGCGAGGCTCTGGCGCGCCCCGACCTCCCGACGCCGACCACGCCGGAAGTCCATCCACAGGGTTCAGGCGGTTGACGCGGCCGCGAGGGAAAGGGATCCTCCGCCCCGAGATCGGGAACCCGTCCCGGTCAACGCGCCCATAGCTCAGCTGGATAGAGCATCGGCCTTCTAAGCCGAGGGTCGCAGGTTCGAGCCCTGCTGGGCGCGCTCTGCAGAATGCGAAACCGGTGCGGTGTGTTGCGGTCGGCCATTGTCGTACGCGCCTTGGTTATCGCGGTGGCGGGTGACCTCCGACGCTGCCTGTGCCAGAGTGACTCCGTGTTGCGGCATAGGGCGACCGCCTTGCCCATCGCCCGTTTCCGGTCGCCCCAGCACTACGCCAACACGTGCACGGCTCAGTGGTCTTGAGGCGTGCTTCGCCGCGGGGCGAACGGTCTCTTCGTCTCACTGCGGCAATTCCCCTGGAGTCCTCAGATGGTCCCGACGAACGCCTATACCGCCCACGGCCCTACCGCTGCCCTCGCTCCGTTTGAGCTCACTCGCCGGGAGCCCGGACCCGACGACGTGAAGATCGAGATCCTCTTCTGTGGCGTGTGCCACTCCGACCTCCACACGGCGCGAAACGAGTGGCACAACACCGTCTATCCCTGCGTCCCTGGTCATGAAATTGTCGGCCGCGTCACTGCTGTCGGCTCTGCGGTCCAAGCGTTCTGTGTCAGCGACCTCGCCGGCGTCGGCTGCATGGTCGACAGTTGCGGACACTGCGCTTCGTGCGCCGAGGGCGAAGAGCAGTACTGCGAGAACGGCTTCACGGGCACGTACAACGGCGGACCCGGGGCCGAGAACACGTTCGGCGGCTACTCGCAGGCCATCGTCGTCAAGGAGTCCTTCGTCCTGCACATCCGCCACCCCGAAGCGCAACTCGCGGCCGTCGCCCCGCTGCTGTGCGCCGGCATCACGACGTACTCGCCGCTGCGGCACTGGGGTGCGGGACCCGGCAAGAAGGTCGGCATCGTCGGTCTGGGCGGCCTGGGCCACATGGGCGTCAAGATCGCGCACGCGATGGGCGCGCACGTGGTGCTGTTCACCACCTCGCCGGGCAAGATCGCGGATGGCAAGCGTTTGGGTGCCGACGAGGTCGTGCTGTCGACGGATCGCGCCCAGTGCGCCGCGCAGGCCGGACGCCTCGACTTCATCCTCGACACCGTGGCGGCGCCGCACCAACTCGACACCTACCTGACGATGCTCAAGCGCGACGGCACGTTGACGCTCGTGGGTGCGCCGGCCGAACCCCACCCCGCTCTGGCGGTCTTCAACCTGATCCTCAAGCGCCGCAGCCTGGCCGGCTCGCTGATCGGCGGTATTCGCGAGACTCAGGAGATGCTCGACTTCTGCGCCGACAAGGGCATCGTGTCGGACATCGAGACGATCCCCATGCAAGCGATCAACGGTGCCTACGAGTGCATGCTCAAGAGCGACGTGAAGTACCGATTCGTCATCGATATGGCGAGCTTGCGGTAGGTGATGGGCCAATGTCTCGAACGGTGCCGACGGCGCGTCACGAGAACTTGACCACGCGCGCGACGAACGCGAGGCCGCGCGGCGCGTGATGGCGCTATCCGCATCCCGCATCTCAGCAGGGCGAGATCACCCGTTCGGCCGTGGCAAAGAGCTGCACTGTATCGGCCATGCCGCCCACGCCGCCCACGCGCAACAGCTCGCGCCGCCCCAGGTGGTCCAGGCAAGTGCCGCAGCTCGCGATCCGGGTGCCCTTGGTCTCGAGCGCGCGCAGGGAGTCCAGCACCGTGCTGCCCTCGGTCGTCAGGTACACCGCGTCGTTCACGCAACCCAGGAAGTCGACATGGGTTTCCGACGCTGCGAGCTTTTCGAGGAACAGCGCCAATAGCTTGCGGCCCAGGTCGGGGTCGCCTGTGCCCATCTTGTCGGAATTCAAGTAGACGAAGGTCATGGGGGGAAACCTCGTGGACGCGCGGGCGGCCTCAGGAAAGGGGGACAGCCAGGAGCGCACAGCCCAGGGCGGCCAGGGTCTGGGGTTCGGGCGGCACGACGACCGTACGGACCAGCGCGGAGGCCAGTTCGCGGCGCAAGCAGGTGTTGAGGGCACCGCCACCGCACAGCAGCACGTCGCCTGGCTGCGACACGCCGCGCGTCATGGCCGCCGTGCGGTCGGCGATGCTAGCCCCAGACACGGGCAGGCGACAACGGGAGCCGCCCGGGCGAGTCCGCCATTGTCCCCAGGTCGCAATTCTGCTACCTCGTGCGCCGGAGGTACCGGCGATGCCCGAACCCATGGACCCGATTCTCGACTCCATCGCCGACGGCGTGTTCACGGTCGACGCGGCCTGGCGCATCACGACGTGGAATCGTGCGGCGGAGCGCATCACCGGCTTTACCCGCGACCAGGCGGTGGGCATGCCGTGCCGCGACATCTTCCGGACGAGCGTCTGCCGGCGAAAGTGCGCCCTGCGCAACACGTTGGAGACCGGACGCGACGCGGTGGACGTTCGGGTGACGATTCAAACCAAAGACGGCACGGAGAAGCCGACCAGCATCTCGACAGCCGTCTTGCGCGACGCGACCGGCAGGGCCATCGGCGGAGTCGAGACGTTTCGCGACCTGTCTGAGCTCGAGCTGTTGCGGCGACAGCTGCATGGACGATTCCGCTTCGGCGACATCGTCAGCAAAAGCCATCGCATCCAAGAGATCTTGCGCGTGCTGCCGGACATCGCCCGTGCCGAGAGCACGGTGCTGATTCAAGGACCCAGCGGCTCGGGCAAGGAACTGTTTGCGCGCGCGATTCACGACCAGAGCCACCGCCACGTGGGCCCGTTCGTCGCCGTGAACTGCGCCGCGCTTCCGGACACGTTGCTGGAGTCCGAGTTGTTCGGGCACAAGGCCGGGGCCTTCACCGATGCGAAGCGCGACCAGCCAGGTCGATTCGCGACTGCGCAGGGCGGCACCCTGTTTCTTGACGAGATCGGCGACATCTCGACCGCGTTGCAGGTCAAGCTGTTGCGCGTGCTGCAGGAGAAGGAGTTCCAGCCACTGGGCGCTTCGCGGCCGGTGCGCGCAGACGTACGGGTCGTCGCCGCGACCCACCAGGATCTGCGGCAGTTGATGGCGACGGGGCGGTTTCGCGACGACCTGTTCTATCGGCTCAACGTCGTTCGTATCGAATTGCCGTGCCTGAAAGACCGCAAAGAGGACATCCCCCTGCTGGTCCGCTTCTTTGTCGAGCGATTCGCCGCCGAGACCGGTCGGGACATCCAAGGGGTCACGCCCGGCGCGATGGCGGCCCTGATGCGGCACGATTTTCCCGGCAACATCAGGGAGTTGGAGAACGCCATCGAGCGGGGCTTCGTCTTGTGCCGCGGGACCATCATTGACGTGGATGCGCTGCCGCCCGAAATCGCGCTCGGGGCTGCGCCCGCGGACCACGGGCCGGCCGCGGCGGACGCCTTCGACCTGGCCGAGGTGGCGGTCATCCGGCGCGCGCTTGCCGAACACGGCGGCCACCGGGTGCGCACCGCGGCGGCGCTGGGCATTCACAAGGCCACGCTGCTTCGCAAGATGGCTCGGTTCGCCGTTCGCTACCCCTAGCCCCCCCTCGCCTGAAGTCGCATTCCTGCGACCATGGTCGCGTGATTGCGACCGTCTGAGCGCGTACCCTTCGTCGCGCGGCGGCCGAGAACCCGTCAAGTCTCCGTCACCTGCAGCATGAGTCCTGTGCATGGCATGGCTCGTGCTTGTGGTCACGCCGGGCCCGCCGGTCCTGTTCACCGGTAGGGCAAGGAGTGGCGATGCGACACTGGGTATGGATGGTGGTCTGGGTCCCCTTGGTGGCCTGCGGTTCGACCGCTCCCAACAAGGATCAACCGACAGAGGACTCGGTCGCGGACGTGACGGAAGGCGCCGCCGACTCCCTGCCTGATGCGCTGGACGTTGTGGGACCGCCCGACGCCGGTTCGGATGTCGCGCTCGATGCCGTCGACGGGGTGGGGGAGGATGTCGAGGGTCTGCCGGACGCCTTTGCCGACGCGGAGGACCACGACTCGGTCGACGTTGTCGAGCCCCGCGATCAGGTCGTCGAGGTGTGGGTCGACAGCGACGACGGCGACGCATCCGAAGTCGCACAGACGTTCGACACGCTCGCGGATTCGGTCGATGACGCGAACGACGGCGACCCCGCCGACATCGGGGAAATGCCTGACATCGCAGTGGATGTGCCAGACGTCGTCGTCGAGGTCGACGCAACCGAAGTCGAAGAGACCCCCGACTCGGGTCCCGACGTCGTCGCGCCGACCGGCGACTTCGGCCAGTTGTGCCTGCCCGACGCCAAGTGCCTGGGCAGTTGGGTCTGCTACACGTTTGGCGACGGCATCCCCCGCTGCACCCAGGCGTGCACGGCCGGCGATCAGTGCCCAGCCGGGTCGGCCGGTTCGGTCTGCACCAGCAAGGGCTACTGCAAACCCTGAACCGTACACGACCACGGATGCCGACACACGGCTGCCGCGGGAGTCCCGATGTCGCTGAATACGCTGCAGAATGCCCGTGTCTGGTTTCCGCTTGCCGCCGCGTTGGCATGGGCCACGGCGTGCGGTGCGCCTGCGGTCGTTGTCGGCCCCGAACCCGCCGCGGACGCACAAGTCACCGGCCCGGTCCGGGTCGCCGTCATCGGCGGCATGTCTACCACCGGCTTCTTCCAGGCGGCCGCCACGCGCTTCACCCACGACACCGGCATCGCCGTCGACATCGTGGCGACGGGTCCCAAGGACGTGTTGGCTGCGGCCGTTCGCGCCGGGCAAGTCGATCTGGTCACGCTGCACTCGTGCGACACGTTCGCGAACCTGGCCGCGGATGGCTACGTGCTGGACCTGCAACCCTGGCTGCGCAACGACCTGCTGCTGGTGGGCCCGCCCGACGACCCTGCACAGGTGCGCGGATCGGACGCCGTCGAGGCCATGCGGCGCATCGTCCGCGCGCGCGCGCCGTTTGTGCTGCACCCGTCGCTGGGGGTGAACGAAGTCCTGCGGGACCTCACGCACGAGGGGGGCGTCGACCTGGACCCAGAAGCGACGACGGTCGTGCTGAAGGAACGCTTTCGCCCGGTCCTGCAACTGGCCGAGGAAAAGCACGCGTACGTGGTCGTTGGCCGCGTCCCATTTCGCAATGGCAAGCAACCGCACACGACCCTGGTGCCGCTGGTCGAGCGCGATCCGCGTTTGCGCCGGCCCTACCTGGTGGCGGTCGTGAATCCACAGCGGGTGCCCACTGCACGGCTCGCCGCGGCGCGGGTGCTGCAGGCGTGGCTGCGGTCGACGGCGACCCAAGCGTGGGTGGCCGAGTACGGGCGGGGCCAGATCGACGACCAACCGCTGTTCCTGCCCGTTGCCGCTGAGGCCATGTTGCCGTAAGGCGCTGAGGTTCCGTATGTTCGCACGTGGCTTGATCTCGTTCGCGATTCTGCTCTCGGCCGCCCCGGCTGCGGCCGCCGTGCCCTCGTTCCTGCGCGTCGACGACGTGGTCAGTGTCGACCCCGGCGACGTGCAGTTGATGACGACCGTCGAGGGCAGCCGCCCCTGGGGCACCGCGCCCACCGGACCCGGCACGGGCGGGTATAGCGGCGTGTTGCACCGCATCGAAGCCCACGTCGGCTTGCCGTGGGGGCTGCAGGCCAGTCTCGAAGCCAACGTGCGCCAGATGGCCGCGTCGGACTTCCGCAGCGGGTCGTATGTGCCTCAGGTGACGCTGGAACTTCCCGGGACCGCGAGCATCACGCCGTTCGTCGGCGTCGGGTCGCGTGTGCGGGTCCAAGGCAGTCGTCCATCGACCGGCATGGGCTTGGCCGGCGTGGCGATGCACGCAGGTCCCGTCAAGGCGACCGCGCAGGTGTCGGGCGAGGTCGACGACGGCGGCGTGGCGGGCGTGCGCTACGAGGCCGGCGGCGCGTGGACGGGTCTGGCCAACTGGGCCTTTGGTGCCGAGGGCTGGGGCGTGCGAACCGGCGAGTTCGCGGGCGGCGAGTCTGCGGCGGACCGGATCGGACTCTCCGTACGCCGGACGCTGGGGCCGATGTGGTTGGGGGGTCACTGCGGCGTCGGCCGGACGGAACTGAAGAGCGGCACCGTGACCGACAATACCTGCATGATCCAAGCCGGTTGGGCACGGTGACGGTGGGGAGGTGGTCGATGTCGCGCGGGATGGTGTGGTGGATGTGCGCGTCGCTGCTGGCCTGCAGCTCGCTGGAGACCCAAGACGGCGCGGCGGCCTCAGACGCGGGCGGCGATGCCGTGCACAGGCCGGCCGGATTCGGTGCCGTGTGTCCGGCGGACGGCAAGTGCCTGGAAGACATGGTCTGTTACACGTACGGCGACGGCATCAAGCGTTGCACCCTGCCCTGCACCTCGGATGCGCAGTGCCCGGTCGGCGCCACGGGCACCGGCTGCAACGGCAAGGGCTACTGCCGACCTTGACGGCAACGGACGCGACCGATGGGTGCGTCCAGCGGAGGTGCGGGATGGAGATCGTCATCGCGACCGTTCGCCCCGTGCGGCTGGTCGGCTTTGCGCAGGCGCTTGCCCGAGAAACCGGCGCGGCGGTGCGGTTCGAGGACCGCTGGTCGCGCATCCTGGCGTTGGCCAAGGACGAGCCGCCTGCCCTGGTCGTGCTGGACGAGGGGTTGGTCGAGGGGGGGCCGATGGCCTTGGCGCGGCAGTTGGCGCGGGTGAACGCCGCCATCCTCACGGCTGCGGTCACTCCGCTGAGTCCGGCCGCCTTTCACGTCGAGAGCGAGGGGTTGGGCATCCTTGCGCCGGTTCCCGTCGAGCCGGCGGGTCGCGATGGCGCTGTGTTGGGTCAGTCGTTCCTTCGACTCGCGCGGCCGCAGCCTCCGGTGGCGCAGGGGGAGAAGTGACGTCGTTCGCTCTCGACCCCGAGAAGGCCAGACGTGTGGTCGTGCTGCTGAAGGCGGCGGCGCATCCGACACGCCTGGAACTGCTGGCGCTTCTGCGCAGCGGCGACACGAACGTCGGCCAGTTGGCGACATCGCTTTCCATGCCGCAGGCCATGGTGTCGAGCCAGCTGGCGATCCTGCGGATGACGGGGCTCGTAGACGTGCGGCGCGAGGGCGGGTTCGCGTGGTACCGGCTGAACCGCGCGCGGCTCAGCGAGGCACTGGATTGTCTGGGTGATACGGCCGAGCCGAAAGACGACGGCGTCGGGCAGGAGGGTGAGTGGGCATCCAGTTGAAACAAGGGTGGATCGCAGTGGTGCTTGCCGTCGGCGTCGCTGCGGGCGTCTACGTCGTCGCTTCAAGGGCCGCGTCTCCAACCGGCGCAGTCGACTTCGAGAAGCCGGTCCGCGTACACCTGGACCACGGCACCTACTTCACCAAGCCGTTCGCGTCGCCCCAGGATGTGACGCGCGCTTGCCTGAAGTGCCATCCAAGGGCCGCGGCAGAGGTGATGCAGACCGCGCACTGGCAGTGGTTGGGGCAGGAGGTGAAGATCCCCGGTCACGACAAGCCCCAGCGGATCGGCAAGAAGAACCTGATCAACAACTTCTGCCTGACCACGGTCGGCAACCGCGCATCCTGCACCAAGTGCCACGTCGGTTATGGGTGGAAGGCGGACCCGTACGACTTCAGCCGCGCCGAGAACGTCGACTGCCTGGTGTGCCACGAGCGGACGGGCGCCTATGTGAAGGGCGAAGGCGGCCTTCCGATGAACGGCACCGATCTGCTGGCGGCTGCAAAGTCGGTCGGCTTCCCCAAGCGCGAGAACTGCTCGGTTTGCCACAGCTATGGCGGCGGCGGCCAAGGCGTGAAGCACGGCGACCTCGATAGCAGCCTCGAGAATCCGACCCGCGACGACGACGTGCACATGGGGCAGGTGGGCCTGCTGTGCATCGACTGCCACCGGACCGAGCGACACGACATCAGGGGGCGAGCGTTTTCGGTCAGCGTGAACAGCGACGGCGCCATCGGCTGCAGGGATTGCCACAAGGCGCCCCCGCATCGGGATCCGCGCATCGACGGGCACTTGGCTGCGGTCGCCTGCCAGACGTGTCACATCTCGACCTATGCCCGCAAGCTCCCCACGAAGACCCACTGGGACTGGAGCAAAGGCGGCGACGCGACTCGCGCCGATGACCCGCACACCTACCTGAAAATCAAGGGAGAGTTTGTCTACGACCACGACATCGTTCCCGAGTACGCCTGGTTCGACGGCAGCGTGGACCGCTACCTGGTCGGCGACCCGATGGACCCCACGGCCGTGACCGACATCAACCGCCCGCGCGGCAATCTCGGCGATGGCAAGGCGCAGATTTGGCCGTTCAAGGTGCACCGCGCGCTGCAGCCCTACGACCGCAAGCTCCGCACGCTCCTGCCCCCCGTGCTGAGCGGCGAGGGCGGCTTCTGGCATGACTTCGACTGGGACAAGGCGCTGCGCTTGGGGGCGGCGGCCTCCGGCGTTGCGTTCAGCGGCGACTTTGGATTCGCGAAGACGGCGATGTACTGGCCGCTGTCGCACATGGTGACGCCCAAGGAGAAGGCTTTGCAGTGCAACGACTGTCACGGCGAGCAGACGCGCATGGACTGGAAGGCCCTGGGCTACGAGGGCGACCCGATGGTCACGGGAGGTCGCCGATGACCCAGCGCTTCCTCGCCCTCCTCGCCACCGTGCTGTGCTCGCTGCCCGCGGCGGCTCTTCCACAGGGTGCCCCGAACGCGATGCACCCGCCCTTTGCCGTGTTCGACGCGGCGGGGCTGCCGGTGCTTGCGAGCCGCGCGGCGCCGTCGTCCGACCGGACCTGCGGCGCCTGTCACGACGCCGCGTACATCGACCGCCACAACGACCACAACCAAGAGGGCCGCTTGGCAGGCTGCGTGGAGTGCCACTTCGAAGGTAGCCGGCTGCCGGTCGACCCCGTCGCCTTCGATGCGCAGGGTCTGCTCCGGCGCGAAGCCATCCGAATTTCGGCACCGAAAGACGCGAACTGCGCGTACTGTCACGGAATGGTTCCTATGGACAGTGCCCCGGTCGCGGTACCCGACGACTTCACCGCCACGCAGGCCGGCGCGCCGGGCCCGCGGACCTACGCGCTGACGCTGCACACCGGAGAGATCCTGTCGCCACAGAACCTCTCGGACTCCTTCCTGAATCTGCAGGACAAGGCCGCGCACGCGTATCCGTGGGATGTCCACGCACGGCGGCTGGTCGGCTGCACCGCCTGCCACTTCGCCCCGAACAACCCGGCCAAGGCCGACTTGCAGCACACCGCGCTCGACTTTCTCGTGCGGGATCCGCGCCGGATCGCCACGTCGGAGTTCCTGCACCGCCCCGACCACCGTCTGGTCGCCGCGGACTGCCGGTCGTGCCACGACGCGACCGCCATCCACGCGTTCCTGCCCTACCGGCAGCGCCACCTCGATACGCTCGCGTGCCAGTCTTGCCACGTGCCGAGATTGATGGGGCCGGCCGCACGGTCGATCGATGCCACGGTCGTCACGACCTACGGCCAGCCACTGGTGGACTACCGCGGGGTCGAGGCGAGGCCGGGGGAGTCGCTGAACTCCGCTTTCTCCAAGGGGTACGCCCCGTTCCTCGCGCTGCGACGCGACCGCGACGGCCAAGCCAGGCTCGCGCCGTTCAACTTCGTGACCCGCTGGTACTGGGCGTCGGCGGTGACGGGCGAGGAAGTCGCCGCGGACGTGGTGCAGACCGCATGGCGCGACGGCGACCGCTACCGGCCCGATCTCATGACAGCGCTGGATGCGGACCGCGATGGAAGTCTGTCGGACGCGGAGCTGCGGCTCGACTCGGCGGCGAAGGTCGAGTTGGTCCGGACCCGGTTGGCCGCCCTGGGAGTCGAGCACCCGGAGATCCGCGGCGAAATCCATCCGTACGCCATCCAGCATGGCGTCGTCGCCGGCACGTCGGTGCGGCGCGACTGCGACGACTGCCACTCTGAAAACTCCAGGACGAATGCAGACATCCAACTGGCAGGGGCCGGTCCGTTCGGCGCCAGCCTGCCGCCCCCGGCCAGCGGCGCCTTGCGCCTCGCAGGGGCGGTCGTTTGGGACGCGGGCTCGCGAAGCTGGGTGCTGCGCCGCGACGCGTCGACCTCGCTGTACGTCTTTGGCCACTCGCGCCTGGCGTGGATGGACCGCATGGGATGGTTGGCGCTGGCAGCGGTGCTGGCGGGCATCCTGGTGCACGGTGGTCTTCGCATTCGCGCGGGCCGACGCCACCGACCGGTCCACGCGCCGGGCAAGCGGATCTACCTCTATTCGGGCATCGAGCGCTTGTGGCACTGGCTGATGGCGTCGAGCGTGCTGGTGCTGATGGGCACCGGGTTCGAGGTGCACTTCCATGGACACTTCGGGCTGTTGGGACTGCCCGTGGCCGTCCAGATCCACAACTTCTTCGCGGCGGTCCTGCTGATCAATGCCTTCCTGTCGCTGTTCTATCACCTTGCCAGCAAGGCGATCCGGCAGTTCCTCCCCCCCCGGGACAACCTGGCGGGCGAGCTCAGGGCGCAGGCGACGTACTACCTGCGCGGCATCTTTCTGGGCCAGCCGCACCCGACGCCCAAGTCCCGCGAACGGAAGCTCAACCCGCTGCAGCAGTTGACCTATCTGGCCCTGCTGAACGTGCTGTTCCCGTTCCAGGTGCTGTCCGGCGCGCTGATCTGGGGGGCGTCGCGCTGGCCGGACTTCGCTGCCTCGATCGGCGGGCTGACGGTCATCGGCCCGCTGCACAACTTGGGGTCGTTGTTGTTCCTGTCGTTCCTGCTGCTGCACCTTTACCTGACCACGACTGGCCGAACGGTCTTCTCCAACGTCGCCGCAATGGTCGACGGTTGGGAAGAAGTCGATGTCGCCGACGCGCCCGCAAAGGATGGTACCCATGGCTGAGCAGGCTGCCCCTCGCCCTCGCGCCCCGCGCCCCTACATCAACCCCTACCTGGGCGGCGCGCTGCTGGGCATCGTGCTGTTCCTGTCGTTCTTCATCACCGGCAACGGCCTGGGCGCCTCGGCGGCGGTCAACCACGTCGAGGTCGCGCTGCTCAAGCTCGTCAGTCCCGACCACGTCGATCGCGTCGCCTACCTGAGCGAGATTGGCGGAGGCAGCCGCAGCCCCTTGGACCACCCGGGCGTGTTCATGCTGCTCGGCACCTTTCTGGGCGGGATGCTCTCGGGCATCGCCAACCGGCGGTTTCGCCTCGAGACGCGCCGCGGTCCGCAGGTGTCGACCCGGATGCGCTGGGTCTTCGCGTTGCTGGGCGGCCTGATCATGGGCTACGGCGCACGCCTGGCCCGCGGGTGTACGTCGGGGCAGGCGCTCAGCGGTGGCGCGGTGCTGTCGGTCGGCAGCTTTGCCTTCATGTTCGCCGTCTTTGGTGGTGGCTATGCCCTGGCGTGGTTCGTGCGCCGGCTTTGGAACTAGGGGAGGTCGTCGTGGCTCCGTTCGATCTTGCCCCTCTGGCACACACCCTGGCGTACGACCTGATCTTCCTGGCGATCGGCTTGGGGTTCGGCGCGGTGCTGGAACTCTCTGGCTTCGGCGACTCGCGCAAGCTGGCGGCCCAGTTCTACCTGCGCGACATGACGGTGCTCAAGGTCATGTTCACGGCCATCGTCGTCGCGGCGGTGCTCGTGTTCCTGGCATCGGCATTCGAGCTGCTCGACTTCAGCAAGGTCTGGGTCAACCCCACGTTTCTCGCCCCTGGCATCGTCGGCGGCCTGATCATGGGCGTGGGGTTCATCGTCGGCGGCTTCTGTCCCGGCACGTCGCTGGTCGCAGCGTCAACCTTGAAGCTCGACGGCATCTTCTTCGTGGTCGGCGTCGTGCTTGGCGTCGGGCTGTTCGGCGAGAGCGTGGCGAGCTTCGAGGGGTTCTTCCAGTCCACGTCGATGGGACGCTTCACGATCCCCGACTGGTTGGGACTGTCGTACGGCGTCGTGGTCGTGGGACTCGTCGCAATGGCGCTGCTGATGTTCTGGGGCGCGGAGATTTCCGAAGCCTACTTCGGCGCGAAGGTGGCTTGGAAGGACATCGACTGGATGCCGAAGCGAAGCGTGAGTACGGCGGCCGCTGTGGTGTTGCTCGGGCTGGCCGGTGTGGTCGCCGTCAAGGGCCAGCCCACGGTCGACGACCGCTGGCAGTGGGTGGCGCCCATGGCCGGCAGGCAAGTCCAGCACCGCGAGATCCAAGCGGATCCGGCTGAGGTGGTCGCCCTGCGGCAGGACTTGACGCTGCGCGTAGAGGTGCTCGACGTGCGCAGCGAGGCCGATTTCAACCGCTTTCACTTGGCAGGCGCGCGGCGAATCACGCTCGACGACACCCGCAACCCATTGTTCGTGCGTGAACTTGTCGCCGCACCGGAGAACACGATCGTCTTCGTCGCCTCGAACGGCGAGATCGATGCGACCCGGGCCTGGCAGGCGCTGAAGGCGCAGGGCGTCCTGAACCTGTACATCCTGGCCGGCGGCATCAACGGCTGGCTCGACCGCTATCCGCCCAGCCCGTGTGTCGCGCGCAAGGCGCGTTCTCCGTCGGGCCAAGACGCGCTTGCGTGGGATTTTGCCGTCGCCGTGGGCGACCGCAGCTCGTCGGCGCACCCGGAGCTGCCGCGCATGGAGCCGGTGCCGACGTGTGCGAACGACCAAGAGACGCAGGTCGCCGAACAGGCGCCGGGCCATGGGCCTGAGCACGAGCACCCTGCCCCTCCGGCCTACGTCAAGAAGGTGAAGCTGCAGAAGAAGACCGTGACCAAGGGCGGCTGCGGCTGAGACACACCGCGCATGCGGCCAACAGCCCTGCCGTTGCGGCCCCCCCCCCAGACTGGACCCTCGAGCGGGACGAAAACAGGAGCATCCGTCATGGAAGACAGCAAGGGACCTGATTACAAGAAGAACTTCGGCCTGGACTACGGATTCGCCACGCGCGCCCTGCACGCCGGCGAGCACCTGGGCCAGCCCCAGACCAAGTCGCACACCAACGCCATCTACCAGACGTCGACGTTCGTGTTCTCGAGCGCAGAGGAAGGCGCGCGGGCGTTCTCGGGCGAGGACCCGGCCTACATCTACACGCGCCTGGGCAATCCGACGGTCAAGGTGCTGGAAGCCAAGGTCAACGCCTTGGAGGGCGCGGCGGTCAAGCTGGCCAACCCCGACCTGCGCGTGTCGACGGTGGCGTTCTCGACGGGCATGGCAGCGATCAGTGGGGCGCTGCTGGCGTGCGCGTCGGCCGGGGACGAGCTGCTGATCGGCAACGTCGTGTACGGCGCAACCGAGCACCTGTGCGCCAACGTGCTGTCGCGCCTGGGCATTCGCACAACCGACGTCGACGTGTCGGACCTTGCCGCGGTCCGCGCCGCCATCCTGGCCCACCCCAAGGCCAAGGCGATCCTGTTCGAGACGCCGATGAACCCGACCATGGTGCTGGCCGACATCGCCGGCATCGTGCGGGTCGTGCGCGAGGTGAACCCGGACATCCACGTCATTGTCGACAACACGTTCGCGACGCCCTACCTGCAACGGCCGTTCGAGCTGTGCGCCGACGTCGTCGTCCACAGCACCACCAAGTACATCTGCGGGCACGGCACCGTGGTGGGCGGTCTGGTCACGACAACCGATGATCGCGTCAAGGACGAACTCTACAAGCTGATCAAGGACTTGGGGGCGTCGCCCAGCCCGTTCGACACCTGGCTGGTGAACTTGGGTCTCAAGACCCTGCCCCTGCGCATGGACAAGCACTGCGCCAGCGCGATGGCCATCGCCCGCCACTTGGAGAGGCACCCCAAGGTCGCCGCGGTCTATTACCCGGGCCTCGCGTCACACCCCCAGCACGCCCTCGCGGTGCGGCAGATGAAGGACTTCGGCGGGATGCTGTCGTTCGAGCTCGTCGGGGGCATCGAGGCCGGTCGCAGGCTGATGAACACGATCGAGCTCTTCACGCTGGCGGTGTCTCTGGGTTGTGTCGACTCGCTGATCCAACACCCCGCGTCGATGACCCATGCGTGCGTGCCGCGCGAGAAACGACTGCTGGGCGGCATCACCGATGGCCTGGTGCGCCTGTCGGTCGGGATCGAGGACGTCGAGGACTTGATTCGGGCGCTGGACGAGGCGCTGGCAGGTTTGCCGGATTGAACCCGTCCCTGCCGGGGACACTGGAGAAGGTACGGATGATTTGCGCGCGCCTGGGCCTGACCGTCTGTGAGTGGGTGCCGAGCGGAACGGTGGTCCAGCCCGGAACGACACTGCTTTCGGCATCGGGTCCGGCCGGCCGAGTCCATTCGGCATGGCGCGTCAGCCTGATCCTGCTCGAGTACGCTCATGTCGAACGCCGGGCAGTCGCTCCTTTCGGGTGACGCCTTGCCGATCGAGGTGGCCGGTCGTTCCCCGTGCCGATCGCTTCCTGACCGCGCCCGTCAGCGGCCAGGCGTGCTGCGCGCCGCCTCTTCCAGCAGCACGTCGACCAGGCCGGACACCGACAGGTCATAGGCATAGCGCCGACCGTTGACGAAGAACGTGGGCGTCGAAGCGACCTTGTGGCGCACCCCTTCTTGCTTCGACGCAACCAGAAACTCGCGCGTCTTGGGGGCGCCCACGGACTGGTCGAAGACGGCGCGACTCAGGCCCACCGCCTCGGCCTCGGCGGCCATCTGGTCCGGCCGGGCTTCGTCGAAGCGAGCGTACAATCGCAGAAGCATTGGCCATGCGCGTCCTTGGGCGGCGCTGGCGACGAGCGCCAGGCCCCCCTCCATTGCGCCCGGGTGGTCCTTCAGCGGAAACGGCCGGAACGTCATTCGCACCTTGCCCTTCAGGGCACCGTTGACAAGCTGTTCGTACATCGCCGGCACGATGACCTTGCAGAAGGGGCAGCGGGTGCAGGCGTAGACCACCACATGAACGGGCGCATCGCGAGCGCCAGCGGTCCAGGCAGGATCGGCGGCGACGACGGTCGGGCGGGCGGTGGGCAGCATCGTCTGCGCACGCCGCGACAGCGCGTGGCCGAGTTCTGCGGCGGTCTTGCCCGCCCTGGCCAAGCGGCACAGGTCGTCGGCCACCCGCGCGACCTCAGGGCAGGCGTGCCGCGTCGAGTCGCCGGGGGCGTAGCGGGTCAGGCACTCGGTGAACGTGGCGTCGCAGCAGGCATACGGGTGGAGCGCGGCGAAGGCCGCGCGGGCCTCGGCCCGGGCCTTTTCCGGCAGCGCCTCGCACGCGGCGGTCTGTGCGGCAGCGGGAGCGGCCAGAAGGGCCAGGGCGACCGCGCCAGACAAGAATCCAAGCCATTCACTACCGCCGAGCTTCATGCCTGCACCTCTTGCTTCCCCCTCGGCCACCATCGATCGACGCCAAGCGGTCGCCGGTCGAACACGAGCACGTACACCGCGAGCAGCAGCCAACCGACGTCGCGTGCGACGGTCCAGCCCGAGATCGGGTCGTCGACCATCGCCTGCGACGCGAAGCAGCCGCAGGACATCTGCAGACCGTTGGACAACGCCACCGAGACCGCCGCGACGAACACCGCCATCATGGCGGCGACCAGCAAGGCTGCGGCCCGGGTGCGGAAGCCGAGAATGAGCATCACCCCGGTGGCCGCCTCGACCCACGGCATCACCAACGCCATCAGGTTGACCAACTCGGTCGGCAGGATGTCGTAGGTTGCGATGTCGATGGCAAAGGCGCCCGGGTCCAGGATCTTGTGCCAGCAGGCGAGCAGAAACACGACGGCGAGGTACCACCGGACGGGCAGTGCAACCCAGGTGTGACCGGGCCAGGAGAGCAGGCGCGTCATGGCTGTTCTCCCGTCGTGGCGGCCGGTGGCACGGTAGGCGCGCCCCGTGAGGTCAGCGCCGCGGGGCCACCCGGAAGGTATTGCACGTTGCGAATGCCTTTCCCTGACAGTTCCTTGGCCAACTCCATCCCGCAGTCGGGATCCAGGCCGTCGCCGACGACCACCACCTTCGCGGCCCCAGTGGCAGCGATGCGCTCCAGAGCAGCGGGCGGCGTCGGTTCCAGGTAGTCGTACGGCACTTGGAGCACGCGAGTGCCGGTCCGCGGCAGGGGAGCTGCCTTCACGTCGGCGGTGGGGCGGGCGTCGAGCAGCAGCGTGTCGGGAGACTCCAGGTCCACGTTCCATACGGCCACTTGCGTCACTTCGCCGGTGGTCTCGGGGCAGGGCACCAGCACGGCGTGCGGCTCATGCTGGATCCACGGCAGCGGCTTCGAGCGGGCGGCGTTGGTTGCAATGGCGGCCGCGACGCAGGCGATCCCGACAAGGGTGGCGTCGCGAAGGACGGTGAGCCAGGAAGCGGAGAGCGCGGCTGGGGGGAAGCCGGGCATGGGCACCTCGCGTCCGGCGGCAGAGCGTGACGTGGCCGGGTGTGCAGGGCCATGGTCACGCTCGCCGCAGGTCGCGTCAATCGTGCTACGGAGTCGCCTCGTAGGCGTAGGTGCCCGGAGTGCCCCACTTCTGCTTGGTCATCGTGTCGAAGATCATCGCGTTGGTGCCGAACTTCACGCTCCAGGCGTCGTAGCCGAGGACGGCGAGGAATGCGGCGACCTGGCTGCTCTGCTGGCCAGTGTAGCAATACACCGCGATCTTCTTGTCGGTGGGCAGGGTGTTCAGCAGGGCGGTCACCAGCAGGCTGGTCTTGGGCGTGTACTGGTGGGCGCCGGGGACGTGACCCATGTCCAGGTAGTCCGCCTCGGGCCAGTAGTTGAGGATGTAGAACTCCTCGGGGGCGGTCATCAGGTCCAGCACGCTCATCAGGCGCGGCTTGGCCAGGACGTCGGCGAGACGCGCGGCCAGGATCTCCTCGACGGTCGTCTTGCCCGTCGCGATCACCGGGTAGGCGCCGGCGGCGTTCTTGCCGGGTTCTGCGGTCTTGACGAATTGCGCGGCATAGGTCGAGGACTTGAAGCCAGTCCAGAGGTCGAACGCGGCGTTCCACGACGACATGCCCCACTTCAGCGACCAGGCGTTGTAGCCCAGCAGGTTCAGCGCAAGCACCGCGTGGCCGGCATTCTGGCCGGTGTGGCAGGCCACCAGGATCTTGTCGTCCTTCTTCAGGTTGGTCAGGGCATAGACGCCGACCTCGGCGAGTGGCACGAACGTGGCGCCGGCGATGTGGCCGTCGTCGAAGTCCTTCTTGCCGTTCGGCTTCATCTGCCAGACGCCGTCGCCGTCCTTGCCGTACTTGTCCTCGGCGCGCGTGTCGAGGACGACGTAGTTCTCCAGGCCCTCGAGCATCACGTCCTTGGCCTCGACGACCTTGGGCAGGGTGGTGTTGACGTAGTTGCCGTTGGCGCCCTCCAGGTACTGCACCAGCAGGTCGAACTCCTTGACCTTGGGGGCGGCGGGCTCGAACGTGAACGCCTTGGGACCCGTCTCCGGACCAGCCCACTTCTGCTTGGTCATCTGGTCGTAGATCATGCCGTTGGCGCCGAACAGCACGCTGTAGGCCTCGTAACCCAGGACGTTCAGGAAGGTCGCGATCTGGGCGCTGGTCTGGCCGGTATAGCAGTAGACGGCGATCTTCTTGTCCATCGGCAGCGTGTTCAGCAAAGCGCTGGTCAGCAGGCTCGCCTTGGGCGAGTACTGGTGGGCGCCGGGGATGTGGCCGGGGTCCAGGTACTCGGCCTCGGGCCAG
>CAYURO010000005.1:0-185106 GCA_964447285.1 uncultured Enterobacteriaceae bacterium
TGGCGGCGAACGCGATCTTCACCGGATTCGTGCGGGTTTGCGAAGCCGCTAACAACCGTGTTCGCTCCGAGGGAGCCGACACACTGCAGACTGCCAGTGCCGACGTCTTCCCGTCAGAACCGGCGATGGCTTCGACAGGGCAGGTTGCGGCGGACTTGGGCGAGCTTTGCGGTGTCGATCCATGCAGTAGCGAAGCCTTCTCCATCCGAGACTCGCGCAACGACGTGGCCCCACGGGTCGATGATCATCGAGTGTCCGTAGGAGTGGCGAGCTCCCCCGTGGGGTCCCCACTGCCCCGGAGCAATCACGTAGCACTGGTTTTCGATGGCGCGTGCGCGGAGCAGGACCTCCCAATGGTCTTTGCCCGTCATCAGCGTGAAGGCTGCAGGGACCAGTAGGACCTCCGCGTCCTGGTCTTGGAGCTTTCGGTAGAGTTCCGGAAAGCGCATGTCGTAGCAGATGGATAGGCCAAAGCGTGTTCCGAGGAGACTTGCGACGACCGCGTCGTTGCCTGGGCGGATATGGTCGGACTCCTTGATGGTGACCTGGCCTGGAATGTCGATGTCGAAGAGGTGGATCTTCTCGTAACGGGCGACCACTCGGCCAGCGTCGTCGAACAGCAGCGAGGTGTTGTAAACCCGGTGCGGGTCGTCACTTTCTTGGGGAAAGCTGCCAACGAGCACGGCGGCTTTGAGTTCGCGGGCCAAGTCGGCGAAGAAGGTGGGAGTCCTTCCGTTCAGGGGTTCGGCGTAGGTGTCGGTTGACTGGTAGCGGAGGAAGGACACGTTCTCGGGGAAGGCCAGCAACTGGGCGCCGTCTGCGCGGGCCGCGGTGGCCAGCTCGGCCGCTCGTGCGAGATTGCGGTCGACGTCTTCGGTCGAGCAGAGCTGGATGACGGCCGCCTTGAATCGCTGCATGGAAGGACTCCTGCGCGGGGGCATGAAGAGCCCGCAGGGAGTACTTTCCTTCAGCCCCAATCGCATGGCAAGCGACATTGACCACCGTTGAGTCGGAGCGTACTGTTCGCGGCCGCATCATCTGAGGAACACGGCATGACGACGAGAATCGAGCGGGTATTGGGACGGGAAGTGCTGGATTCGCGTGGGAATCCCACGGTGGAAGTCGAGGTGTTTCTGAAGGGTGGCGCCAGTGGACGAGCGATGGTGCCATCGGGCGCTTCGACAGGGTCTCATGAAGCGTTGGAGATGCGCGACAAGGATGAACGGTTCTTGGGTAAGGGCGTCCTGAAGGCTGTCGGACATGTGCGCGACCTGATCGCGCCAGCGCTTGTGGGCAGGGACGCGGCGGAGCAACGAGCGGTCGATGCGTTCTTGCTGAACCTGGACGGCACGGAGAACAAGCGCGTGTTGGGGGCGAACGCGATTCTTGGTGTGTCGCTGGCGGTGGCCCGGGCGGCGGCCAACGCTTACCACCTTCCGCTGTATCGCTATCTTGGCGGAGCAAAGGCGCGGGTTTTGCCGGTTCCCCTGATGAACCTGATCAACGGTGGTGCCCATGCCGCTGGTGGATTGGACATCCAAGAATTCATGGTGGTTCCTGTGGGATTTGGGCGGTTCGCCGACGCCTTGCGCGCGGGGGCCGAGACGTTTCATCACTTGAAGAAGATCCTCGGTGCCCGCAAGTTGCCGACGACCGTGGGGGACGAGGGTGGGTTCGCGCCGGCGCTGTCCAGCAACGCCGAGGCGTTGGAGTTGTTGACGGACGCGATCACTGCGGCCGGGTACAAGCCTGGCGAGCAGATTGCACTGGCGCTCGATGTCGCATCGACCGAGCTGTTCGACGCAAAGACAGGGCTCTATACGCTGGCCAGTGAGCATCGGCAGATGGACTCGAACGCCTTCGCGGCCTATCTGACGAGCCTGGCCGACAAATACCCCGTCATTTCGATCGAGGACGGGATGGCTGAGGACGACTGGGCCGGGTGGGCAGAGCTCACGCGATTGGCAGGGCACAAGATTCAACTGGTGGGCGACGACCTGTTTGTGACGAACCCGAAGCGGCTGCAACGCGGTATCGATGAGAGCATCGCCAACGCGATCCTCATCAAGGTCAACCAGATCGGCAGCTTGACGGAGACGCTGGACTGCATCGAGATGGCGCAGTCGGCCGGATTCAACACGGTGATTTCGCATCGCTCGGGCGAGACCGAGGACTCGACGATCGCGGACCTGGCGGTCGCGACGGGTGCCGGACAGATCAAGACGGGGTCTTTGTCGCGCGGTGAGCGGACGGCCAAGTACAATCAGTTGCTGCGAATCGAGGAGGCCCTTGGTTCGGCCGCCACCTATCCCGGTCGCGCTGCGCTGCGTTGAGGTCAGCATGAATGGTCATCGGGTCCCGTCGATCTGCTGTGCGGGCGCACTTGTTGTCCTGTCCTTGGCCCTTGGAGCTTGTGGACGCGGCTCAGCGACCGGTTCTGCGGTGGAGGAGAAGCGCGGCCCCAGCGTTCTGGACTCTGCCGGAGAGGCGCGACTTGCGGCGGCGTACCACGGGATCCGGTGCGCGTTGGTTGGAGGGGCCGCAGTTCCCGACGGGCTGTACCGACAATTCGGCTTTCCCGACGCTGCTGGCTATCTCGATGCCTTCCGTTCGCACGCTGCTGTCCGTCCCGAGTGGGCCAAGGCAACGGTAGCTGCATCCTTTGCCGCATCGTGTACGGGGGCCGGCGCCGGGCTGCCGGTGTCGCCGACCGCCACCAGCGCGCCCGTTCGCTGAGCATCAGCGGGAGTTTGTCCAAGCGGGACTTGCCAGCGGCGCCGCTTCCCACTAGGTGTACGGGTCATCGGCCACCAGAGGTCGAGACCTACCGCATTGGAGCGACATGACCGCCATTCGTCATCACCTGAGTCTGTTGGGAATCGCTGGCGCGATCATCGGGTTTGCCGTCGCCTGTGCCCCTGCCGTTGGGGACGCCTGTGTCAACGACACGGAATGCGGCACGGGCCTGACCTGCGACTTGGCGACTCCATCCGGGTACTGCACCTTGACTCCCTGTCGCGTTGGCGAGTGCCCGGCTGAGGCCGTGTGCGTGGACTTTGGCGCCGGTGGCTCCTGGTGCATGCGCAGCTGCGAGCAGGATGGCGATTGTCGGTCAGGTCTTGTGTGTCGCAGCGACCTGAAGGGAACCGCAGCGGACTTGGAGGGCAAGCCTTTCTGCGGGATGGAGCCATGACTTTGAGGGTCCTTGCCGGACCCCGCTTGCCCCTCCCCCAAATTCGCGTATACAGTTGAGTCTCCGCGGCAGACACCGTGGGCCGGCGAGTCTCATGACCCCTGCAGCGCACCCGCCCGCGTTCCAGCTCAAGTTCTGGGGAGTCCGGGGCAGCATCCCTGCGCCCGGGCCCACCACCGTTCGGTATGGCGGCAACACCACCTGCATTGAAGTCCGCTGTGGCGATATCCGGCTGGCGATCGACGGCGGCACCGGCGCGCGGGCCTTCGGAGACGAGCTTGCGCGCACTGGGAAACCCGTCGACCTGACGTTCCTGATGACGCACCTGCACTTGGACCACGTGCAAGGGTTCCCGTTCTTCGCGCCGTTTCTGATGCCCGGACATCGCCTGCGGATCTACTCTGCCCTGCACAACCATGCTGGTGTCGAGGACGTGTTGCGGCAGCTGCTGGCCCAGCCGGCGTTCCCCATCAGCATGGAGGAGTTGCGGGCCGACATCTCGTTCCTTCGGTTGACTCCCGGCGACTCCCTGCAGTTCGGGGACGTCACTGTGAAGACGACGTCGTTGCATCACCCGGGGGGCGTGGTGGGCTATCGGTTTGAGTTCGATGGGCGCGTGTACGCTCACTGCTCGGACTGGGAGCACCCGGCCGACGGCAGCCTTGACCCGGCGATTGTCGAGCTGATTCGTGGGGCAGACATCTGCAGCATCGACTCGACCTACACCGAAGACGAGTACAACGGCGTGCGCGGTCCGTCGCGTCGTGGTTGGGGGCACGCGACCCACGAGGCGGCCCTGAGGCACAGCGATGCGGCGGGTGTGAAGCGGCTGCTGCTGTTCCACCACGAACCCGCTCGTACCGACGACGACTTGGACGCCATCGCAGCAAGACTGCTGGCGGGCCGAGACGACGTCACGATCGTGCGGGAAGGAACTCAGTTCGACGTGTAGCCAACCGTCGACGACCGTTCAGCGCAACATCTCCAACGCCATCTCGAATTTGTTGAAGGGCGGCATCAGGTAGGCCCCCGCGACGTGGGTGCGGACCTGCTCCAGGAACTCGCGGCCGATGGCCACGCCCTCTTGGGGCCCCTGGTCGCCCGCGCGGAGCATTCGGTCGCGCACCGATTGCGGAATCGCCATGCCCGGCACCTCGTGGTGGATGAAGTGGGCGTGGCGGGCGTTGCGCAGCGGCAGGATCCCGACGATCAGCGGGACGGTGGGACGCGCCAGCTCGACGAATCGCTCGAGGTCGGCGACGTCGTATAGCGGTTGGGTCAGGGCGTATTGGGCCCCTGCATCAACCTTGGCGTGGAAGCGGTCGATCTCTCGCGGCAGGTCCACAGCGGTCGGATTGACGGCACACGACAGGCGGAATTCGCTTTGGAATGGCAGGGCCTTGCCATTGGCATCTTCACCTCGGTTCAGGCGAGACAGCGTTTGCAGCAGGCCGATCGAGTCGACCTCGAACACGCCCTTGGCTCCCGGATAGTCGCCCAAGGACGGAGGGTCGCCCGTCACGCACAACACGTGGTGTAGGCCCAGAGCGTGGGCTCCCATCGCTTCTCCGAGCAGTCCCAGCAGGTTACGGTCGCGGCAGGACAGGTGAAGCAGGATCTCGACGACGACCTGTTGACGGATCAACACGGCCAGCGCGAGCGGACTCATTCGCGCCGTGGCGAGTGGCGAGTCGGCGATGTTGATCGCGTCGACCCCAGCCTGACGGCACGCGACTGCGCCGTGGACCAGCCGTTCTGCATCGACGCCGCGGGGGGGATCCAGTTCAACGCTGATGACGAATTCCCCAGCAGCCAGCTTGCGTTCAAAGTCCGATTGACCAGCGCGCGCGGCGGCCACCGGAGTGTCTGAAGAGCGGTCGCTCGCCTCGATCGACACGTATCGCGCGTGTGGTGGGCGCGGAGCGCGGATCCCGATGGCCTCTGCCATGCGAGCGATGTGCTCCGGCCGGGTCCCGCAGCAGCCGCCAACGGCCCGGACGCCCTGATCCACGACCCGCAAGGCCCACTCAGCGAAGTAGTCCGGGCTCGCAACGTAGACGTAGCGGCCGTCGACCAGACGAGGCATGCCCGCGTTGGGGCTTGCGACCACCCGTGCACCTGGCACCTGCAACATGCGCTCAAGCACGCTGTCGAGGCCCTGAGGCCCCGTCGAGCAGTTCGCGCCAACGGCAGCCGCTCCTGCGGTGAGCATGGAGCGAGCGACCTCTTCGGGCTTGTGGCCGAACAGCGTCTTGCCGTCATCCGTGAACGTTGCGCAGGCGATGAACGCAGCGTCGGGCAATCGGGCGGTCAGGACGCCCGTGGCGATCTTCAACTCATCGAGATCGCTGAAGGTCTCGAACAGGAACAGGTCGGGTTCTGCCTGGATCAAGGCGTCGATCTGCTCGGTGAACACCTCCCGGGCCGCGTCCGGAGTCAGGTGACCGACGGGAGCGAGCGGTTGGCCCAACGGACCCACGGTCGCGGCGATCAGCGGGCGATTGGCCGGCGGGCGGGACTGGGCGGCCTCTCGGGCGAGCTGGACGGCGGCTTGGTTGATCGCGACCAAGCTGTCGCCCAAGTGGCTTCGCTGCAACCGCAATCGGTTGGCGCCGAACGTGTTGGTCGATAGCACACGGGCGCCGGCATCGACATGCTCGCGGTGCACGCGGCGAACGACGTGAGGGTGGGTGAGGCAGAGGCCGTCGAAGGCACTCTCGAACCCGAAGCCTTGGCTGTACAGCTCTGTTCCCATCGCGCCGTCGAGCACGAACACGCGGTCGTCGAGCAGCTTCTCGAACTGGGAGCGGTTGAGTATCAAGACGGGGTCCATGCGGAAGGGCTACTTCCCGCCGCCCAGCAACGAGACCAGCCAAGCCATGAACCCGAAGTCGATGTTGTACTTGCCGGAGCCCTTGGCCACTCCGCTGGGACCCGCCGCGCCGACGAGCAGTTGCATCTGCAGGTTGTTGCCCGACTTGCCGGAAACTTGGGCATTGGAGAAGGTCACGGCCACAGAGGTCGGCTTGCAGCCTTCGTCCACTGTGCCGTCGCAGTCGTTGTCGATGCCGTCGCAGCCCTCAAGGCCGGGCAGCGTCTCGTCCTTGCAGGCGTCGGAAAGGGCACCGGCCACGCATAGGCGGACGCCGGGCTTGCAGATGCCCACCGACACGGTCTTGTCCGGGCCGGTGTAGCAGGGGGCGGTCGCCGCGTTGGGCTTGCTGGCGCAGCCGATCGAGGGATCGCACGTGTCGTTGGTGCAGACGTTGCTGTCGTCGCAAGCCAGCGGGGTGATGCCGGCAACGCAGATCGACTTGTTCGTTTGCGGGTCGATGGCGCACGCATCGCCGACGGTGCAAGGGTTCCCGTCGGTGCACGAGCCCGCGTAGGCCTTGTTTTGGCACTCGGCCGTCAGCACGTCGCACGCGTCGGTGGTGCAGGGGTTGCCGTCGTCACAGGACTTGGCCTGACCCACGCACAAGCCAGTCGTGCAGACATCACCCGACGTGCACGCATTGGCGTCGTCGCAGGCGCCCTGGAACGGAGTGCTCTTGCAGCTGCCGGCGATCGGATTGCAGACGTCGTTGGTGCACGGGTTGCCGTCGTCACAGGACTTGTCGTCGGTCTTGTTGTTGCAGTCGTCGTCCTCGCCGTTGCAGGTCTCGACCTTGGCCATGCCCGCCGTCGAGCACTTGGCGGACCCCGCGTCGATGCACGCGACCGTGCCACCGGCGCACGGACCTGCTCCGCACTTCTGGCCGACCGCGAGCGCGGCGCCGTCGATTGGGCTCTTCCACGTGAAGTCTTCGTCAGTCAGTCCGTCGCAGTCCTGATCCTTGCCGTCGCAGATTTCGGCCTGTGGCGTCGCCGCGTTGCTGCACACGACCTTGCCGTCCTCGCTGCAGGAAGGTGTGCCGAAGCACTCGCCGATCAACACCTGACAGGTGCCGGCCTCGCAGACTTCAGCTCCGGGGCAGTCGTCCTTCTTGCCACACGCCCCGCCGCTGCCGGAGGAGAACGCCTTCTGGGAGCATTTTGTCGCAAGGCCCAAGTTGTCCGTCTGGCCGTCGCAGTTGTCGTCCTGGCCGTTGCAGAGCTCTGCCTGTGGGGTCTTGGCGGTGCACGCATTCAGGCCCGCTTCGCCACAGGAGCGAGATGCCTTGCATATTCCGGCGGGGGAGGAGACGGCGCAGCTGGTCGACAGACCGGAGGCCTTGGCCCAAGGCGAGCACGGGCACACGGCAGAGGCGTTGCCCCCGGCCTGCTTCAGCTTGCACTGCTTGGTCTTAGCGCTGTCGGTAGGGTCCGTGACCTCGACGCAGCCGTAGCCGTCGGGGCAGCTCGCGTCGTCAATGCAGCCGCTGGCGCAGAAGCTGCCGGCGTCACCGTAGGTCACGCAGCGCGCGGCAGAATCCTGAATCTGGCAGTCCTTGTGCTGCTGGCAGGGCGCGCACAACGAAACATGTTGTGGAATGCAGAGTTTTGGGCCTGCTCCGTTGGCTTGGCACGTCGATCCCTTGGGACACGTCCCGTCGGGGCACGTCTGCGCACATTGGGAGCCATCGGCCGTTTGCACGCACTTGCCGCTGGAGCACTCCGCGTCGGCCTTGCACGGGCACGTCGGGCCACCGGGGCAGCCGGTTGTGTCGGGGGTGTCTGTCGTGTCGGGGGTGTCTGTCGTGTCGGCGGTGTCGGCGGTGTCGGCGGTGTCCGGTGTGGCGGTCGAGTCCAGGTCGACGGCGGCGTCCTCGGTGTCGAGGGTCGTCGTACCGTCAGGGTCGGTGGTCGCATCGAGTTGGATCGAGGGCTCGACGGTTGCGTCTTGGCCACATCCCGTCATGGCGACAGCGGCGGTCAGGGGCAGGACAAACGCGACGGCAAGCGACAGAGCGCCGGACCGCACGCAAGTAGAGGGGCGCGCCATCGATTCCTCCAGAACCTCAGGTACTGCGGTCGGGGCTCGTGCCACCTTGCGTTGCGACCGGTAAAAGGCCTTCTCCCTTCGCGAATCTGAGCAAAAGGCAGGCCGTGGAACGGTAGCACCCCGGTTCGAGGCGTGTCAATTTGCGGTCGGTGGCGCCCCAGGTCGACGGCCACGGCCCATCCCTCTCCGCCGCGACTTGTGGCCGACGCACGCAAGCTCTACAACTCAACCGACGCGCGAGGTGCGTGGTGGGCGGGGTCGGCATGTCGTCGAGAACGGAGATCATCTGGATGATGCTAGGGGTTTCCCTAGCGGTTGCAGGCGGTTGGTGGATGCTGGCCCCTGCATCGACGCCGACCCAGCCTCTGGATGAGGCGCTGGCGGAGGAGTCTGCGGCCCCCCCGGACGTGTCGCTGCCGTCGTTCGACGTGTTGCCCCCGGCGCCGCGTGAACTTGCCGACCTTGGGCCCGGCGAGCCGGTGCAGGTACCGCTGGAAGACGGCTCGCGCCTGTCCGCAACCCTGTGGAGGACTGCAGACTTGGCACCCGTGTTGGTCATGACGTCAGGAGCCGAGGAGGACCCGGGCGATTGGCTGGAGGTGGCGAGAGTCGTACGGGCGTCGCGCGCCGTGAGCCTGCTGCTGGTGGGGCATGTGGCGGAGGGCGGCAAGGCGAGTCCGGGTGTCGCGTCCGATCCGGTGGCTCGGCAAGTGCAAGCGGCAGTTCGGCTTCGTGCCGTGTTTGGCTGGCTGGCTCTGCAAGACTTCGCAAAGGACATGCCGTGGGCGGTGCTCTCTTCGCGGGAGGCAGCGGACGCGGCGATGACGGTCGTCGGCGGCGAAGCCAAGGTCCGCGCGACGGTGCTGCTTTCTCCGACGGCGGCTGCGCCCACGGACGACCTCGCGATGCTGGAGCGGCGGCAGGTGTTTGTGGCCTGTGCCGGTGCCGACACGCTGGGGGACGCGACGGCCCGCGCACTCGAGGCCACTTTGCAGAATCGCCGTGTCGAACGAGGTGAGGGGGCCGCCAAGGGGTTGGAGTTGCTGCAGCAGTCACGGGTGAAGGCCAGCCTTGCAGGGTGGCTGTACGCGGCGCTTGGTACGCGTCCCTGACCCTGCCGACAGGTGCGCGTCGCCCGCATCCAAGCTAGACTGCCGCACCCCCACTCGCAGCCCGCAAGCCGCTGCCCACGGAGATCCGTCCATGCTCGACATCAGGCACGTCGCCGCCCATCCCCAGGAAGTCGCCCGCAACTGCGAGATCCGCAACATGCCCGCGGATGTGGAGGCGCTGGTCGCCCTGTACCGTGAGCGCAACGCCAAGTTGACTGAGCTGGAGAACGTGCGCGCCGACTCCAATGCCGTCGCCAAGTCAATGCAGGGCAAGATGACGCCGGAGGAGCGGCAGCAAAAGATTGAGGCGGGACGGGCGCTCAAGCTGCGTGTCGCGGAACTGGAAGCCGTCGTGGGCGAGATAGACCCGCGGCTGGACACCTGGTTGCGCACGCTGCCGAACCTGACACACCCTGACGTTCCGGTGGGCAACACCGACGACGACCACCGCGAGCTGCGCAAGGTCGGCACGCCGCAGCCGTTCGACTTTCAGCCCAAGGACCACGTCCAACTGGGCCAGGATCTCGACCTGATCGACTTTGAAGCGGGTGCGCGGGTTGCAGGGCAGAAGTTCTATTTCCTGAAGAACGAAGCGGTGTTGCTGGACCTCGCCCTGCAGCGCTTTGCCATCGACCGGCTGATTGCCCACGGCTACATGCCTGTCGTCACGCCCGACCTTGCGCGGCCTGACATCCTCGAGGGCATCGGCTTCAATCCCCGCGGCGCCGAGTCGCAGGTCTACAGCATTGCCGGTCACGACCTGTGCTTGGTCGGAACGGCCGAGATCACCATCGGCGGCATGCTTCGCGACACGATCCTGGACCCAGCGAAGCTGCCGATCCGCATCGCCGGGATTTCACACTGCTTCCGAACCGAGGCGGGCGCCGGCGGTCGGGAGTCCAAGGGCCTGTACCGCGTGCACCAGTTCACCAAGGTCGAGATGTTCATCTTCTGCGGCTCTGGCACGGCGGACGACGGGCGCATGGAGAGCGAGCACTTTCACGACGAGCTGCTGTCGATCGAAGAGGAACTCTTCACGGCCCTGGAGATCCCGTATCGCGTCATCGACGTGTGCTCGGGCGATCTGGGCGCGCCGGCCTTTCGCAAGTTCGACATCGAGGCGTGGATGCCCGGTCGGCAGGGCGGCAGCTACGGCGAGGTGACGTCGACCTCGAACTGCACCGACTACCAGTCGCGGCGGTTGGGCATTCGTGCCTACGGTCCCGACGGTGGCAAGCCCCGCGCGGTGCACACGCTGAACGGAACGGCGATCGCGTTGTCGCGCGGCATCATCGCGGTGTTGGAAAATCACCAGCAGGCCGACGGATCGATTGCGATCCCCAAGGCGCTGCGGCCGTACCTGCCGTTCGAGAAGATCGGACCGAAGTAGCCACGCTCGCTACACGGGCACCGAGAACTCGCGCAAGGCTTCATTCAGGCTGGTCTTCTGGTCGGTGCTGTCTTTGCGCTTGCCGATGATGAGGGCGCACGGCACCCCGAACTCACCGGCCGGGAAGCGCTTGTTCCGCACACCGGGAATCACCACCGAGCGGGCCGGGATGCGGCCGCGAAGCTCGACCACCTCTGGACCCGACACGTCCAGGATGGCCGTGGACGCGGTCAGCACGACGTTGGCGCCAATGACCGCCTCGCGTTCGATGTGCACGCCCTCGACCAAGATCGCGCGTGAGCCGATGAAGCAGCCGTCCTCGACGATGACCGGTTGCGCTTGGGGGGGTTCCAACACGCCGCCGATGCCCACACCGCCGGACAGGTGCACGCGTGCGCCGATCTGGGCGCAGGAGCCGACGGTGGCCCAAGTGTCGACCATGGTGCCCGCGCCGACCCACGCCCCGATGTTGACGTAACCCGGCATCAGGATGACCCCAGGCTGCAGGAACGAGCCGTAGCGCGCCGTCCCGGGCGGCACCACGCGCACGCCCGCTGCCCGCAGGTGGTGCTTGAGCGGGATCTTGTCGTGGAACTCGAACGGGCCCACTTCGTGGACTTGCAGGGCGGCGATCGAGAAGTACAGCAGGATCGCTTCCTTGACCCAAGCGTTGACCTGCCAGGTACCGTCCGCCAACGGCTCGGCCACGCGGACCAGACCGCGGTCAAGCGCAGCGATCGTGTCCAGCACGGCCTCGGAGTGGCGCCGGTCGGAGAGCAGGCTGCGATCGAGATAAGCCTCGGACACGAGGCCTGCATTCGAGTGGGGCATCGTGGACCTCCGAAGCGCCGCTTGCGAGCGGCTCGGGGCGAGAGCTACGGCGCGACGGGCGTGGGGGCCGCCGGAGCCGGAGCCGCCGGGACCGCCGCAGGTGCCACAGGAGTCGGCGCTGGGGCGTCGGCTTTCGCGGGGGCAGGTGCAGGAGCGGGAGCCACCGGGGTAGCGGGGGCACCGACCGACTCGACGGCCGAGCTCTCCGCGCCGACGCGCGCCAGCAGGATCGACAGGATCATGAAGAGCGCCGCCGCCCCTGTCGTGAGCCGAGTCATGACCGTGGACGCGCCGCGGCCGCCGAACACCGAGCCGGTGCTGGAGCCGGCCCCGAAGACCGCGCCGCCGCGACCGCCGCCCTTGCCAGGCTGCAGCAGCACCACGACGATCAGGAACAGGCAGATGAGGATGTAGATGGCGATGACCAGATAATAGAGCACGGGACCCCTCTTCTCACGCCACGCTGGGTGGCTTCCGACACGATTCTACCTGCGAAGCCGCTAGGCGCGGGCCTTGACGATCTGCGCGAATTCCTCGCCTTTCAAGCTGGCACCCCCGACGAGCATGCCGTCGATGTCCGGCTGGGTGAACAGACCCGCCGCGTTCGAACCCTTGACGCTGCCGCCGTACTGGATACGGGTGGCGGTCGCAAACGACGCGCCGTGCAGGTCGGCAAGCTTCTGACGGATGTAGGCGTGGACCTCTTGCGCCTGCTCTGGCGAGGCGGTCAGCCCGGTCCCGATGGCCCAAACCGGCTCATAGGCTAGCACGAGGTCGGCCAGCCGTCCCACCGGAATCGAGGCAATCGCGGACTGCAGCTGCCGGGCGACCACCTGAAAGGTCTGGTTGCTCTTGCGTTCCTCAAGCAGCTCGCCGATGCACAGCACGGGCTTCAAGCCTGCGTCCAGTGCCGCAAGCAGCTTGCGACCCACCACGGCGTCGGTGTCGCCGAACACGCTGCGTCGCTCTGAGTGGCCGACCAGCACGTGAGAGCAACCCACCGACTTGAGCATCGTCGCGGTGACAGCGCCCGTGAATGCTCCGCTCTTCTCGAAGTGCAGATCTTGGCCGCCGACCTGGATGGCCGAGCCCTCGACGCGGTCTGCGACGGTCTTGAGGAACGGGAACGGCGGAAAGAGGATGACTTCAGCGCCGCGGGAGGAGCCCAAGCGGTTGCGAACGTCGGTCGCCAGCGCGACGGCCTCGGTCAGGTCGAGGTGCATCTTCCAGTTGCCGCCGATGACGGGAACGCGTGCCATGGTGAACTCCTATGCCCCCCTGAACCCTTGATCGACTAGCGCCGTCCGCCCCGGAGCGCTGCGATGCCCGGCATCTGCCGACCCGCCAGAAACTCGAGCGCCGCGAGGCCACCCGTCGACACGTGCGACAACAACGGCGTGACCCCCGCCCGCCGCACCGCCGCCGCCGTCTCGTTGCCGATGATGACGCTGTGCGCCGCTGTCTGTGCAATCGCCTTGGCCACGGACCAAGTGCCGGTGGAGAACCGATCGACCTCAACGTGGCCCATGGGACCGTTCCACAGCACGGTGCGGGGCGAGCTGCGGGTGCCGGGATGCGTGCCGGCGAGCAAATCGGTGAAGAGCTGGACCGTGCGGGGGCCGATGTCGACGGCGAAGTCAGTCTCGGCGAAGTCCTGGGCCTCGACCACCCGCGTGGGGGCGTCAGGAGCGAACTCAGTCACGACGACGTGGTCAACCGGCAACCAGACGTTGAGATCGCGTTCTGCACAGCGCGCCAGCACGTGGCGGGCGCGGGCGACGTGGTCGCGCTCGATGAGGGAGGTGCCGGTCTCGCGCCCTTGGGCAGCCAAGAACGTGAGCGCCATCTGGCCGCCCAACAGCAGGGACGACACTTGGGGAAGTAGCGCCTCGATCAGGTCGATCTTCTCGCTGACCCGCGCGCCGCCGACGATCGCCAGATAGGGCATCTCAGGGCCGGTGACCAGTTTGGAGAGCACCTCGAGTTCCCGCTCGAGCGCCAAGCCAGCGCTGCGCATGGGGGTCATCTTGGGCAGGGCAACGGTCGATGCCGCGTTTTCGTGAACCGTGCTGAAGGCGTCGTTGACGTACACGTCGCAACAGTCGAGCAGCTTGCGTGCGAAGTCGTCGCCGTTGGTGCGTTCCCCGGGCTGGAAGCGCAGGTTCTCGAGCAACACCACCTGACCGGCGCGTTGGTTGGCGATCAGGTGAGATGCGGCATCGCCAATGCAGTCGTCGGGCAAGAGCAGCTCGCAATCCAAAGACTCGGCCAGCCATCGTGCGACGGGCTCCAGCGAGTCCTTGACCGCCCGCTTGCCCTTGGGCTCGCCCAGATGGCCGCACACGATCAGTCGCGCTTCTTGTTGGCGAAGGTACTGCAGGGTCGGCAGAGCCGCGCGAAGGCGGGCGTCGTCAAGCACGGCGCCGTCGGCATCCAGTGGGACGTCGAGGTCGCTGCGCACGAGCACGCGCTTGGTCGCGACGTGCATGTCGCGCACGGAGCGGATGTTCCATTCCTTCAGTAGATCACCGGGTTCCACGAATTCTCCCTGCGCGCTTCCCGTGTCTTGCCAGACGGCGCCCCGCGGGTGGGCAGAAACGGACACGCGCGCAGGACCGAAGCCCTGCGCGCGTGCCCCTGGAAACGGGACCGGAACCGAAGGGTCCGGTCCGGCGTCGACCGCGCTACGCGAAGCGCTTGACGATGCTGCTGGTCAGGACGTAGAGCCGCGTCGAGTAGCCCCACTCGTTGTCGTACCAGGCCACCACCTTGACGTGGTTGCCGCCCTGGACATGCGTCAACTGGCTGTCGACGATCGAGCCCGTGCCGTCGCCGATCATGTCGCTGGAGACGACCGGCTGGTCCTCGATGCGCATGGCACCGACTGCGCCGTTCTTGGCGGCAGCGCGCAGGACGTCGTTGACCTCCGCGATGGTCGTGGTCTTCTCGGTCTCGATCACCAGATCGACGAGCGAGACGTCCAGAACCGGAACGCGCAGGGCCACGCCGTACAACTTGCCGTCCAGCTTGGGGACCACGAGACCGATGGCCTTGGCAGCGCCAGTCGAGGTCGGAACGATGTTTTGCGCAGAGGCGCGACCGCGGCGGAAGTCCTTCTTGTGCACGATGTCGAGCACGGCCTGATCGCCCGTGTAGGCGTGGACCGTCGTCATCATGCCGACCTTGATGCCGAACGCGTCGTCCAGCGCCTTGGCGACGGGCGCGAGGCACGTCGTCGTGCAGGAAGCCGCGGAGATGACGGTGTGCTCGGCCTTGAGCACTTCGTCGTTGATGCCGGCCACGACGGTGGCGTCGGGCTTGTCCTTGCCGTCGCCGGGGGCCGAGATGATGACGCGCTTGGCACCCGCGGTCAGGTGCGAGGCAGCGGCAGCGCGCTTGACGAACTTGCCGGTCGACTCGATGACGACATCGACGCCCAGATCCTTCCAGGGGAGCAGGGTGGGGTCCATCTGCGAGAACAGCTTCACCTGGTGGCGGCCGATGACGAGCGTGTCGCCCTCGAGCTTGACCTCAGCGTCGAGCTTGCGGTGGGTGGTGTCGAACTTCATCAGGTACGCCAAGGCTTCTGCGGGGGCCAGATCGTTGGCGGCGACGATGTCGAACGGGCAGTTGGGGTCGGTGGCGGCGATGCGCGCGAAGATGCGGCCGATGCGACCCAGACCATTGATCGCGATGCGAGGACGATGTGCAGTCATGCTTCACCCGTGCACACGGCCGGGGGGCTGGCCGTGCAAGAGGAGCGCCATCGACCGAACATCCGCACTGGCGCCTGCCAGGGGAAGAGTCGGCCGAAATCGCGGCGCAGTATGGTAAAAGCGCGGGTCTCCGAAGTCAATGCGAGGCCCGGTGGCCACCCCTTTTCCACGCGGACCGGAAAGCGTTGCGGATTCCGGGAGGTCGCTGCGGCGGCAAGGGGCGGAGCGGAGGTTACCTGAGTTCTGCGTCAGGGGGATGCGTTTCGCTGGAAAAGCGTGCAGTGAACCGGTGCGGCGCGGTCAGCGGTGCGGACCGCTGAGCGACTCGAGCAGGGCGGCGACCTGGGCCCCGGTATGCGCCAGCTGTCGCAGGCCGGCCGCCATCGCGACCATCAGGCCGGTGATGCCGAGCCCGCAGACGGCGCCCACGATGGCACCGGCCGTGACGAGAACGGATCCGCCGGCACCGACAAGCACGCTGCCCAGCACGGCGATCAGCGCCGCAAACGAGATCGTTCCGAACAAGCCGGCGCCGATTTCCAGCCCTCGGGCCATCAAGTCCAGCGTGGCAAGTCGCGCGCGATGCTCGGTGATCAGCGTGACCATGCGGTCGGGTTGCAGAGGAAACACAGACGGAATGCTGGGTTGGCCGCCGCGCCATGCCGGCGCCGGGGCCGGTTGCGGCAGGATGGTCTGCTGCTGCGAGCCCTGAGAAGGCGGTGGACCGCGACGCACCAACTTCCCGGCCGACGGGGGCGGCGGCTGGGGAGCACCGCGGGGGGAAGGGGCGTCGCCGGGCGAGAACATGCGGATGACGTCGGATGTTTCGCGGGCTCGCGGCGGACGTTGAGGGTCGCCGGAGCGCACCGGGTGCACCAAACCGGGGTCGGCGCGGCGGGGCGCAGATGGCAGCTTGGGCGGCTGCTCCATGCCGGGCGGCAGCAGCGTGGGGCGCCGGTCGCGGGGAGCGGGCACCCGCCTGAGCAGATCGGCTTGCTGACGTGCGCGCAGGGCTTCGGGAAGCTCGGGTTCGTCGGGCAGCGCGGCGATGTCCACATGCTCGGCCGTAGAGGCTCGCATGGGAGTGCCGTCGGGAAACGCATCCGGCAGGTCGTCGGGCGGTATCGGCGGCGCTGCTGTCCCCTGCGTCCTGCCGTGCAACGGCGGTGTCGGGGCGGTGGTCGCCTTGGGGCGCGGGACTGGGGGGGGCCGCTCGTCGGAGCTCATCTCGCGGTCTCCTGAGGGGTCGGCGGCTTGGTCTGAACGGCGGCCGCGGCGGGCTGTGTCGCCTTGCACTGGGACTCCGCAAGCCCCAGCACGCGCTCGAGCTGTTCCTTGGCCCCGACCGGAAGGGTGCTTTTTTGCAGGGTAGAGCGCAAGCCCTCGATGCGCGGCAGCGGCATGCAGAGGTTGCTCTGCCGTTCGAGGTCGATCAGGTGCGCCTGCGCCAACACGGGGCCCAGCAGGGACGCGGCGGGCAGCTTGGGACGGCCGAACGCGAACAGATCGGCGGGCATGGCTGTAAACGCCGACACGCCTTGGATGGGCTTGAGCCCCTTTCCTGCGAGTGCCTGAGCGTAGCCGAGCACGACAGCCTCGACGGGTGTCAACTGGTCGATTCTCAAGGACTTCTGCTGGTCTGCAGAGGCATTGATCAGTCCGTGGCGGCGCAGAATCGCGGCCCAAGCGACCGCGGCGTTGTCGTCGGACCCGATTCGCTGCATCAGCACCGAAGCGTTCAACACGGTCAGCGCAAGGTCGCCGGTGGTGTCGGTCTTCAGCACGTCCTCCAGCGCGATCTCGTCCAAGCGGGTGAAGGCCATCAGGCGGGCCACCTGCGGCTTGTCGGCATAGGCGCGGAAGAACGGCGCGGCAACGACAAACGGCACTCCCAGTGCGTGCAGGCTGGGCGTCGGCGAGCCGTCGGGGCGACCGGATGGGCGTCCGCTGCGGTCGACGATGGCGGTTTCGGCGACGGGCGCGGGCAGCAGGATCGGTCCCGTGAAGGGCTCGAGTTGCTTGGGCTTGCAGGCGACAGCAAAGGGCGCAGCCAAGGCGGCCACCCGTTCCGCGGCGTCAAGCTGCACGCTTTCGGTGCCCCCGGACCGCGCAGCTTCGAGCAGCCCCAGACCGAGTCCGCACTGCTGCTTCTTGGTTCCACCGGCGGTCGCCTTTGCAAGGGCCAAGGCGAGTTTGGGCGCCTGATGCCCGGGGGCCAGTGCGACGGCCTTTTCGAGCAACTGGATGGCGCCGGCCTTGTCCAGCTTCTTGTTGCGTCGGGTCAGCACCTTGGCGTCGGAGCCCGAGGCCAGGGTCCGCACCCAGCCCAGCACGAGCGCTTGCCGGGCATCCAGGTTGTCGACCGTGATGTCCTGCTTGCGCAGCGCGCCGCTGGGGCCAAGCGTCAGTCGCGCCTGGATCGCTTGCGTGACGAAGGGATCCACGTTGTTGCTCACAACCCCTTCCGGTCCAATGGCGTCGATGATGGCAAGCGCCTTGTCGGACGGAATCCGCTTGTCCAGAGCCCGTTCGCGGGTCACCAGCGTCAGGTAGCCGGCGCTGCGAACCTCGGCGACGACGGGATGCTCCAGATAGGCCTCGGCGTACTGCGCCCGCACGGTCAGGGGCGTCACCGCCGCGGTCGCCGGGTCTGCGACTCCGGGCGCAGCAACTCCTGCTGCTGCCGTCAAGGTCACGGCGCAAGCCCCTGTCCACCATGCGAAACCGTACCCGAGCCACCGAGCCATTCGAACCTCCCGAAGAACGACGAGCACCAGAGCATACCCGAACCCGCAGCGCATCCAAGGTGCCTGCGTCTGCGTCTTCTGGACAACCCGCGCGGTCTGCCCGACCATCCCCCGGCGCCCCACGGGCCCCCGGAGCCTGCCCCCTTGAGAAGCAAGCTGTTCCAGCGGAGATTCGTCGTCGTTGCGGGCAAGGGCGGCGTCGGCCGCTCGACCGTTTGCGTCGCGCTGGGGCTCGCTGCCGCGCGCTACGGGCTGCGGACCTGCATCGTGCAGCTCAACACGCAGGACGATGTGGCACGGTTGTTCGGGTGCGAGGCCGGCAGCTACACGCCGGTGCAGCTGGACCCGGAACTACCCCTGTTTTCAGCCAACCTGCGACCGACGGAGGCACTGCGGGAGTACGGACAGCTCAAGCTGCGGTGGAAGGCCTTGCATCATCTGGTGTTCGAGAACGACGTGATGCGGCGGCTGCTGCGCATGGTCCCGGGCATGAGCGAGATGCTGCTGCTTGGCAAGGCTTGGCACATGGAGGCGGCGGAGCGACGGGAAGATGGCTCGGCTGCGTGGGACCTGCTGATCGTCGATGCTCCAGCGACGGGTCATGGGATTTCGCTGCTTCGGTTGCCGCAGGTCATCCTCGACGCCGTGCCGGTGGGGCCGATGGCAGAGGACGCGCGTCGCATGAAGGACCTGTTGGAAGACCCGGTGCGCTCGTCGTTTCACGTCGTCACGCTGCCTCAGGAGCTGCCGGCAACGGAGGCGATCGAGCTGTGCGAGCACGCGCGGACGACCTTGGGGGTGCCGACCGGATACCTGTTCATCAACGCGGTGTTGCCTCGGGTGCTCGGCGATACGCAGCGGCGACTCCTGCTTCACGCGGAGCCCACGGTTGGCGAGACCCATGTGCGACAGGCCTTGCAGTCGGTCGAGGCGTATGAGCATTGGCGCGAGGCGCAGCAGACCCAAGTGCTGCGGCTGCGACGTGCGGTGCACCTGCCTGTGGTTGAGTTGCCCTATGTGTTCGAACGCATGGACCGCACCCAGGTGGAACTGTTGAGCCAGGCGGCGGTGGCGTCCATGGAGACGGCCGACACGCGTCAGAGGGTTGGAGAGGGGGCGCGATGAGGCGAACCATCGGCAAGACGCTGGGGCCGCTGGCCCTTTGGGCGGGGCTGTGGACGGGGGCTCCGGCGCTGGCCGCCCCCGCCGCCACTCAGGCAAGCGGCGACGCCACCGTGCGAGAACTCCAGATGAAGAAGACGGTTTCGGAGGCTCCCGTGACGGTACCGGTCGATCTGGGTCAGGCGCGGAAGCGCGCGGAGGGGCTTGCGGCGGGCCTGAGGGCCGGAGATGCGGGCCTGCAGCTGGTCGATGTGCAACCGTTTGGCGCCGGCGTCGTCGAGCACTGGAAGCTGGGTAACGGCCTGCGTGTTCTGGTCGCTGCGGACCCACTGGCTCCGGTCGTGGCCGTCCACACTTGGGTCGCGGTCGGCTCGGCCGGCGAGGTCTCCGGCAAGACGGGCCTTGCGCACCTGCTCGAGCACCTGATGTTCAAGTCGACCAAGACCCGGCCTGCGGGCACGTTCGACCGGCTGCTTGAGCAGATGGGAGCGAGCGCAAACGCAGCGACTTGGCTGGACTGGACCTACTACCACGAGGTCGTGCCGCCGCAGCATCTGGCGACGGTGCTGGAGCTCGAGGCCGACCGTCTGGCGAACCTCGACCTGAGCGCCACAGCGTTCAAGGCCGAGCTGGACGTGGTCAAGAACGAGCGGCGCGAGCACGTGGAGAACGATCCCGACGGCATCCTGGACGAGGCCGTGCAAAAAGCCGCTTATGGCAACCACCCTTACGGTCATCCCACGCTGGGCTGGGCGGAGGACTTGGACAAGCTTGAGCTGGCGGACGTCCTGGCCTTTCACGCCCGCCACTACGCGCCCAATCGCATCACGCTGGTGCTGGTCGGTGCCGTCGACCCTGAGCCGGCGTTGCGAGAGGTGATCGTCCGTTACGGTCTGCTGCCTCCTGGTGCCCCGGTCGCGGAGCCCAAGCTGCCGCCCCTGACTTCGCGCGGTGCCGAGAGCACGCTGACGCTGGATGCCCATGCGGAGCGGCTGGCCGTGGCTTGGCCGACCGTGTTCGGCATGCACGCGGACCACGCAGCGTTGTCGGTGCTGACCGAAGTCCTGTTCAACGCCGACTCGGCGCGGTTGCAGCGGGCGCTGATGTTCGACTCAAGCGTGGCGTCGGACGTCGAGGCGTCGCTGGGCGGCCTGCGTCACACGAGCCTGCTGGACGTGCGCGTCGCAGTGATGCCGGGGCGCACCGCGCGGCAGGCGTTGCAGCTGCTGGACGCGGGACTCGCGGCCCTGCTGGGCGACCGGCCTGTCACCGATGACGAGGTGCGCGGTGCCAAGAACCGCTTGAAGATGGACCACTACCGCGAGCTCATGGGCGTCGACGGTCGCGCGGAGACCTTGGGTGACCACCAGACGACCTTTGGCGACGCCGGCACGCACAGCGCCTGGTGGCAGGCGGTGGCTGCGGTGACGACGGCCGATGTGCAACGGGTTGCGCGCACCTATCTGGTGAACGACCGGCGCGTCGTCATTCTGGGCGTCGTGCCGGCGCCGCAGGTTGCGGAGAACCGAGCAGGCAGGAAGGCGCGATGAAGATCGGGACCGCCGCCACTGCCACCGTTCTGGTCGCCGCCGCGTTTGCGTGCGTCTGGGCGCCTGGCATCGCAACTGCCCGCCCCAAGAGAGGAAACTTGCCGCCCGTCACCGTCGTTCAGCGTCCATGGCCGCCCATCGTCAGTGTGCGCATCGTCATCGGCTCCGGGTCGCTCGCTGACCCCGCGGGTCAGGAGGGCATGGCGCAGTTGTGCTGGTCCGCCGCCTTGCGGGGAGCGGGGACGCGCGACCGGGCGGCCCTGGCCGAGGCGCTGGACTCGCTGGGTGCCAGTTTGGATGAGTCGGTGGACAAGATCGGCACCGTCATGGCCGGCTCCGTCCCCGTCGAGGAACTGGACGCGTTCGTTGGGTTGGCCGCTGACGTCGTGCTCCGGCCCCGCTTCGACCCCAAGGAGGTGACTGAGGCGCGCAAGAGCCTGCTGGGCGACCTGGTGTTGCTGCGGGACGACGACGAGTCCCTTGCTCACGATGCCTTGGGCCGTTTCCTTTACCGCGGCCAGCTTTTGGGTCGACCCACGACAGGCACAGAGCAAAGCCTGCAGCGCATCGAGGCGGACCACGTGCGCACGTGGCACCGGCAGCAGGTTGTGCTGGGTAACGTGAGGATCGGTTTTGCGGGTGACATCGCCGAGGACCGCGCCGACGCTCTGGTCCAGAAGCATTTTGCGGGGTTGCGGCCGGGCAACACAACGGCGGTTCGGGTGCAGCGGCCAGAGGCGGACGGTCGACGCCTGTTGCTGCTCGACAAGCCCGGCAGCAGCCAGGCGCAGATCCTCTTTGCCCAGCCGGTCCTTGCGGCCGGCTCCAAGGACCTGCCGGCCCTGCTGGTGGCGAACACGGTGCTGGGCGGTTCGTTCACGTCGCGTCTGGTCCGCGAGATCCGTGAGCTGCGCGGCTGGGCCTACAACACGTGGTCGGCGGTGGCGGCGGGTCCCCAAGTCTCCACTCTGGCCATTGGCATGGCGACGGGCAACGCGGACGCTCCAGCGGCGCTGGATCTGGCCGTCAAGGTGCTGGGCGAGCTGAAGCGCGACGGGGTGACGCCTGCAGAATTGCGACAGGCCAAGGACTACCTGAAGGGCTCGCACCGTTACTCGCTGGAGACCGCCGACCGTGAGCTGAATCAACGGATGCGTGCGGCCGAGTTGGGGCTGCCCGCCGACAGCGTTGATACCTTTCCCGCCCGCGTCGAGGCCGTGGACGAGAAGACCGTCGAGCGCGTGCTGCGCGAGCAGCTGACGCCCGAGCATCTGGCGGCCTTGGTCGTCGGCTCGTCGCGCGTGCTGAAGGAGAAATTAACCAGCAGCCAAGCGGGTTTTGCCATCGAGTCGATTCCGGCGCGCGGAATGCCCGAGACGACGACCGGTCGCGGCCGATGGGTGGGAGAGCTGCCGCCGCCCGAGCCCGACGCGCCGCCGCCGGAAGTTCCGGATCAACTGGAGGGGCCGACTGAAGAGCTTGATCCAGTGGACGAATCATCGGTGCCCGAGGTCGTCGATGGCACCGATGGCGCGCCCGCGGACGAGAAGGGGGATGAAGGGACCGATGGGACCGACGATGGGACCGACGGCGAGGCGGACGGAGCCGAGGACACCCAGGATGAGGAGAGCGCCGACGATGGCGGCGATATCGACGACGGTGCGGACGTGGACGAGCCCCCGCCCCCTCCCAAGGCGGTGATCAAGGCCGCGGTGCCGAAGTCGTCCTCCAAGCCGCCTGCTGCCAAGCCTGCACCTGCCAAACCCGCGCCTGCGACCAAGACGCCCCCGACCAAGGCCGCGCCTCCAGTGACGCAGGGCAAGGCTGCATCCTCAAAGGGCAAGCCAGCAGCGAAAGCCAAGCCAGCAGCGAAAGCCAAGCCAGCAGCGAAGGCCAAGCCTGCCGCCAAGGTCAAGCCGGCCGTGAAGGGCAAGTCGGCCGCAAAGGGCAAGTCCGCACCCACCAAGGGCAAGCCGGCAGCGGCGAAGGGCAAGGCCCCCGCAAAGGGGAAGAAGCGATGACCGCCGAATTGGATCTGCGTCGCGTCGATGCCTTTGCCAAGCGCGCGCACCACGGCCAGAAACGCAATACGGGTGACAACACGGCGCCCGAGGTGCCCTACATCGTCCATCCCCGCGCGGTGCGTCGATTGCTGGCGAGCCACCCAAACCCAGCGGTGCGTGCCCCTTGGGTGCAGGCAGTGGGGCTGCTGCACGACGTGTTGGAAGACTGCGACGTGTCGCGGGACGAGCTGCGGGCGGCGTTTGGGGAGCCCATCGAGCACGCGGTGTGGTTGCTGTCGAAGGAGTTGAAGGTCCAGCCCGGCTCGCGCCGAGACGACTACTGGGAGGCGCTGGCCGCAGCACCACTGGCCGTCAGGCAGGTGAAGGCAGCAGATCGCATCGACAATCTGCGGTCCTGTCTGAAGTGGCATCGGGTGCGGCTGGCGACGAAGTATCTGGACGAGACGCCCCGCAAGGTTCTGCCGCTGGTGGTGGAGGACGCGCACCTGTACGCAACGCTCGCCCGTCTGCTGGCGCGGGTGCGCGAGGCCTATCCGGAAGTGGGGAGGAAGCCGTGATCGTCGTCCAACGTTTTGCCTTGCTTGGCCTGATCTTGGGAGCGCTGACCGCCTGCCGCCCCCCCGTGCCACCGCGCGCAAGCGCCGATGCGGCAAGCGTGCCTGCGACGCCTGCACTGCCCGCCGAAGCCACGCCGACGACAGCCCCCGTCACGTCACCGCCGCCCGGTCTGCTGGGACCTGAAGCGGCGACCCTGGTGGGGGCCCCGCGCAACCTGGACCGCGTGCTTGCGCTGGGACCCGGCAGTGGTTTGCTCGGCGACAAGCTGCGTGAGGTCGATTTCGCCCATGCTTCCGCAGTGTCGTGGACGGTTCCCGGCCAGCGCCCCGGCACGACTCGCACGTACGTCGCCCTGTCTGACCGGCCCCTGTGTGGTCCCGTCGACCGTGCGTTGGGGCTGTCGCGCTTGGTCGATGGCGCGCAACTGCTCGTTTTCGGTCTGGCCGAGGCAGCTACCGCAACCGATCTGCAGGTTCCCATCCAGGCGACGGTTGCGTATGGCAAGGCGCAGTCAGGCACGCTGCACTACGAAGGCCGGGCCACGGGCGGGCAGGTGCGGGTCGTGTCGCCCGCCGGCAGCAAGTCCAGCCTCTATGCGGTGTTCGCTGTCATGTTGCGCGGTCGTGGTGGCATCTCGACGGAGGTGCAGGGGCGCCTTCAACCCACCCCTTGTCCGACCGGGCTGGCCCCCGCATTCGGCCCGCCACCGGCAGCGGCAAAGCCCTGACCGACGCGCGATTCCTGCCCAATTGGTTGACATTGCGAGCTTGCCCGCCTACGTTCGCCGCCCGGGCTCGTATCGGCGCTCGCCCTTTTCGGCGCTCGACCCGGCAGCTCCCGCGACATCGCGTTTTCGTTTATCGTTCCGGCAACTTGGCTGGGCGAGCGCGTGCCGTGTTCCTTGTCCAGGGAGCGCCGGATGGCCGTCAAGCCCAAACCGACCAAGTTCATCTTCGTGACCGGCGGCGTCGTGTCGTCCATTGGCAAGGGCCTCAGCTCGGCTTGCCTGGGGGCGCTGCTCGAGGCGCGCGGACTGCGCATCACGAACATCAAGCTCGACCCCTACATCAACGTCGACCCCGGCACGATGAGCCCATACCAGCACGGCGAAGTGTTCGTTACCGACGACGGCGCGGAAACCGACCTGGATCTGGGGCACTACGAGCGGTTTACGTCCTCGGTGATGAAGCGGGGCAACAACTTCACCACGGGGCAGGTGTACGACGCCGTGATCCAGCGCGAGCGGCGCGGCGAGTATCTGGGCGGCACCGTGCAGGTGATTCCGCACATCACGGACGAGATCAAGGCCAAGATCCTGGCCGCGGCCGAGGGCGTGGACATCGCGATCATCGAGGTGGGCGGCACGGTGGGCGACATCGAGTCGTTGCCGTTCCTCGAAGCGATTCGCCAGATGCGGCTCGACGTCGGCTGGCGCAACGCGATCAACATCCACGTCACGCTGCTGCCCTACATCAAGACGGCGGGCGAGGTGAAGACCAAGCCCACGCAGCACTCGGTCAAGGAACTGCGCGAGATCGGCATCCAGCCCGACATCATCCTGTGCCGCAGTGACATGCCGGTCGACGACGCGTTGAAGGGCAAGATCAGCCTGTTCTGCAACGTGCAGCGCGACTGCGTGATCCTGGCACCCGACGTCGACTGCATCTACGACCTGCCGCTCAAGCTGCATCAGCAGGGGTTCGACGGGCAGGTGCTCGAGCTGCTGGACATTTGGTCCAAGGAGCCCGACCTTGAGCCTTGGGCCGAGTTTGCCCGCGTGTACAAGGGTGCGCCGCGCGAGGGCAAGATCGGTCTGGTCGGCAAGTATGTGGAATTGCACGAGAGTTACAAGTCCTTGAACGAGGCCCTGACCCACGCCGGCGTCGCCAACGGGGCGCGCGCACAGGTCGAGTTCATCGACGCCGAGGAGCTGGACCGCGCCGAGGACCCCGAGACGCTGCTGGGCCATCTGGACGCCATCCTGGTGCCCGGCGGCTTTGGCCTGCGCGGGGTCGAGGGCAAGATCCGCGCCGTGCAGTACGCCCGCGAAAAGCGCTTGCCGTTCTTCGGGATCTGCTTGGGCATGCAGATCGCGGTGATCGAGTACGCGCGGCACGTGGTCGGACTCGACGACGCCCACTCGACCGAGTTCGCGCCCGAGTCGCCTTTCCCCGTCATCGATTACATGGAAGATCAGCGCGCGATCACGAACAAGGGCGCCACCATGCGGCTGGGGGCCTATCCCTGCGTGCTCAAGGCGGGTTCGCTGGCGGCCAAGGTCTATGGCACGACGGAGATCTCTGAGCGCCATCGCCACCGCTTCGAGGTCAACAACGCCTTCCGCGCCCAGCTGGAAAAGGCAGGGCTTGTGCTCTCGGGTCAGTCGCCTGACGGCAAGCTTGTGGAAATGTGCGAGATTCCGGACCACCCGTGGTTCCTCTCGTGCCAGTTCCACCCCGAGTACAAGAGCCGGCCGTTGGTGCCGCATCCAATCTTCAACGCGTTCGTCGCCGCCACGCTGGCCTACAGCCGCAGCCGACCCGCGCCGGTCCCCGCGTGACGCAAGGGCTGCTGTCGGTCGTCGCGACGCCCATCGGCAACTTGGGCGACCTGTCGCCGCGCGCGGTGCAGGCGCTGACGGACGCAGAATTGGTGCTTTGCGAGGACACCCGTCACACGGCAACCCTGATGCGCCATCTGGGGTTGCATCGTCCGCTGCGGTCGCTGCACGCGCACAACGAAACCGACCAGATCCCGCGCATCCTGCAAGAGCTGGCCGAGGGGCGGCGGATCGCGCTGGTCTCGGACGCCGGGACGCCCTGCCTGTCGGACCCCGGCGCGCGCCTGATCGATGCCGTGCAGCAGGCGGGCGAGCGGATCGAGAGCATCCCCGGACCGTTTGCCGCGGCGGTGGCCCTGGCGGCCAGCGGTTTCGCGCCGATTCCCTTTGCGTTCTGGGGTTTCCTGGCCAAGAAGGCCGGCGAGCGGCGCACCGAGCTGCGGGCGCGGCTGCGGCCGGGACCGGACGGTCAGCCGATGACGCACGCGTTCTACGTGCCGGGCAGGGACTTGCGCGAGTTCGTGGCGGATCTGGCAGAAGTGGCGCCGGTCGCCCGGGTCGACGTGGCCCGCGAGCTGACCAAGATCCACGAGGGCCATCTGCGCGGAACGCCTGTGGAAGTCGATGGGCTACTGCTGGAGGAGATGCTGCGGGGCGAGGCGGTCGTGTTGGTCGAGGTGGGCGCGGCGAGCACACCGCTCAGCGAGGCGGAGGCTCACGATCCGGCCGAGCTGGTGCGGAAGGCGCGCGAGGCCGGGCGCGACCGCAAGCAGGCGCTGCGCGACATCGGGCAGGTCACCGGGTTGTCTCGCAAGGCTCTGTATTCGCTTTGGGTTTCTGAGGGTGGGGCGGAGGGCGATGCCGGGGATTGAGGCGCATTTCGTCTTCAGCAGTCGCTCCGCTTGCGCGGCATTCGTGCCGTGTGTATCGTATACACGATGAGCAGCGCCGACTTGATCCGCAAACTCACGGCAGCAGGTTGGCGCCTGGATCGGGTGCGCGGCTCGCACCATGTGTTCAAGCACGCAGAGCGCTCGGGCATCGTGGTCGTCCCGCATCCCAAGAAGGACCTGGGCCGCGGACTCGTCTCGGCCATTTGCCGGCAGGCCGGGTTGCAGGAGGACTGATGCGTTATCCGATCGCCATCGAACCGGGCACCGCGACGACCGCCTTTGGCGTGGTGGTGCCGGACTTGCCCGGGTGCTTCTCGGCTGGGGATACGCTCGACGAGGCCATTGCAGGTGCGGAGGAAGCGGCGGCGGCTTGGATCGACGCGGCCCTGGATGATGGCCAGCCGGTGCCGTCGCCGTCGCCTCTGGACACGGTGCAATCCAACCCGTTGTATTCCGGTTGGATGTTTGGGGTCGTCCAGGTCGATCCCGGCGTGCTGACCGATCAGATCGAGCGCGTGAACATCAGCTTGCCGCGGCGGGTCTTGCGCAGGCTCGACGCGAACGCGACGTCGGCGGGCGAGACTCGGTCCGGCTACATCGCCCGGATGGCTTTGCTTTCTGGCGAGTCCCCGGGCCATCGCTAGCCGGGTCCGACCCTATGCATTCCCGGTGTTCTGTGCCCGTCGACGCCGCCTCGGGGTCGACGGGCATGGACCTGCGAACGTCCGGAGACGGCGAGAGGCGTGCGGGCTGGATGAGCCGGACCCGTGCAGCTACAAATACCGATCCACCACCCGCCCAAGCGCCGGAACGGCCTGCGAGGTGTGGTCCTTCGCGCTGGGCCGCAGGGCGGAGTACGCCTTGGCCACCCCGCGGTTGTCGATCTTGTGGGCGCGGGCGTCGGTGACCTCCAGCAGCTTCTCGGCCACGGCGGTGGCATCGGCGGCCACGAAAGTCCCAAACGTGCGCCCAGGGGGGCCGGACTGCCAGCGCTCGAAGTGCCCCTCCAGCTTGGCCACCCAGTCGTCCAGCAGGGCGTCGATCACGCTCTGGATGAAGCCCGGCTTGACGGCCTTGACCATCTTGAAGGCTGCCTTGACCGCAAGTCCCGAGAAACCGGACTTGCGGTCGACTTCCTCGTCAAGCATCCGGCCGCAGTCGCGGATCAGGTTGGGGCGGTTGTCCGGGGTCAGCAGCTTGTCCTTGAGCATGGGGATTTCCTCTTTCCACTCATGTGGTTCTATGGCGTTGCGTCGATCCACTCGGCGCCGTCGTCGGTCGTTTCCTTCTTCCAGATCGGCGCGCGCTTCTTCAGTTGGTCGATCACGTACGAGCACGCATCGAAAGCCTCGCGCCGGTGCGGGGCGGCCACCCCGATGGCGACCGCCACCTCGCCCAGCGTCAGGTGTCCCACGCGGTGCAGCACGCGCGCATCGACCAGCCCGAATTGGTCGATGGCTTCCTGGCAGATCGCCTCCAGCTCGTGCAACGCCAGCGGCGGATAGGCCGAGAAGTCCAGACTCTGCACGGACTTGCCGCGGTTCTCGCGCCGCACCACGCCCACGAAGGTCGCGATGCCGCCGGCACCGTCGAGCGTCAGCAGCGCTTCGGCCTCGCCCGGGACGATCGGTCGATCGACCAGCTGCGCCCGTCCACTGCCACCGCTCGCCGCCGGCAGCACCAGCACCTCGTCGCCCCCCAGCAACACGTCGCCATCGACCGCGAAGGCGTCGTTGCGGGCAAAGCGGGCGTAGGGCAGCAGGCGCGTCAGCCCCGGATGCAACGCCACGATTCTTTGACGCAATGCTCCGATCGACTCGCCCGGGACGAAGGGCACGACCTCAGCGTCGCAGCCCGCGGCATCGCGCGCCGAGGCGAAGTAGCGGATCCGCAGTTGGCGTTCAGAAGTCTTCGGATCCATGGGACTCCAGCAAGACGTGCCGACCCTACCCGGGCTGCACGTACCGCGCCACCAGCTTCTTGACCCCGACCTTGGCGAACTGCACGGTCAGGTGCGCCTGATCGCCATAGCCGTCGACGGCCAGCACTTTGCCGGGACCGAACACCTTGTGCGTCACCTTGCTTCCCGGCGCATAGCCATCGCCGCTCGTGCGGTCCACCACAGGCTCGTCGTCGCCCAGATGGCGCGGTCCGGGGTCGGCTCCAACAGGGCGAGTCCATGCGCCCGGTCTGGCCGCGGCTCCTCCGGGTGGGGCTCGCCAACCTGCTGTACGTGCTGCGGATCCCGCGCCAGCGGTGGACCCCGCTCCCGCGCTCCACGCCGCCCCTCCGCCGCCACTCGACCAAGCGCCTGCGCGTCCGCCCCAGCTGGTGCCTGCATACTCAGGCGCGTGGTCCACCTCGACCAGCTCGCGTGGCACGTCGGCCAGGAAGGGCGACGGCTCGCTGGGCATCTCGGCCCCGCCGAATTTTCGGCGCATCCGCGCGCGGGTCAGGTACAGCTTCTTGCGGGCACGCGTCATCGCGACGTAGAACAGCCGCCGTTCCTCTTCGATGTCACGGGGTTCCGCAGACTCCTTGACCACCATCGCGTGGGGCAGCAGGCCGTCTTCAAGGCCCACGATGAAGGCGACCTCGTACTCCAGGCCCTTGGCCGCGTGCATGGTCATCAGCGACACCTTGGCGGTGCTGGCCAGCGCATCGGTGTCGGCCACCAGCGCGACCTGATCCAAGTACGCGCGCAGACTGGGGTCCGGGGCGGTGTCGGCGTGCTCGGCCATCGCGCCCAGCAGCTGCTCCAGGTTCTCCAGACGACTCTCTGCCTCGACGCTGTGCTCGGCGACCAGCGCCTGCCGCAGCCCGGTCTTGTCCAGCACCAGCCGCCCCACCACGTCGGCGCGCTTGCCCTCGATGCCGTCGCGCAGCCGCTCGACCAGATCTTGAAAGGCCCGCAGCTTGTCGCGCGCCTTGCCCGCATCGCCGGTCCGCAGCATCGCCGCACATGCAGAAGGCAGCGAGAGTTGGCGCAAGTGGGCGTATTCCACCACCCGGTCGATGGTCGTGTCGCCGATGCCGCGCCGGGGCGAGACCACGGCACGCAGCCAACCCGCCGAGTCCTCGCTGTTGACCAGCAGGCGGCACCAGGCCAGGGCGTCCTTGACCTCGGCGCGCTCGTAGAACCGCTGGCCGCCGATCAAGACGTAGGGCAGGCGAAACCGCCGCATCGCCTCTTCCAGCTGGCGCGACAGCGCGTTGGTCCGGTAGAACACTGCGAATTCACTCAGAGGGTACGCGTCGCGCAGCTTCTCGATCTGCCGCGCCACGAAGTCCGCCTCGTCGCGATCGGTTGCCGCCACGTGCAGCCGCAGCTTGTCGCCCGCACCGGCCTCGGTCCACAGCACCTTGCCGTGCCGCTCGCGGTTGTGCTGCACCACCGCCGTGCTGGCTTGCAGGATGGTCGAGGTCGAGCGGTAGTTGCGCTCGAGCTTGATCACGGTCGTGTTTGCAAATTTGTCTGGGAACTTCAGGATGTTGTCGACTTCGGCGCCGCGCCACGAGTAGATGCTCTGGTCGTCGTCGCCCACCACGCACAGGTTGCCGTGCACCTGGGTCAGGATCTTCAGCAGCTCGAACTGCGCGAAATTCGTGTCCTGGAACTCGTCGACCAGCACGTAGCGAAAGCGCGCCGAGACCTGCCGCGCCAGCTCGGGGTCGTTGGCCAGCACCTGCACCGGCCGCAGCAGCAGGTCGCCGAAGTCCACGGCGTTCGCCAGACGCATCTGCTTTTCGTACTCGGCGTACACCTGCAGCGCGCGCCGGCCCTCCGACGAGTCGACCTCCCGCTCCAACCGCGGGTCGCCCGGCAGCAGGCAGCGGTTCTTGGCGCGGTCGATGAACCAGGCGAAGTGCTTGGGCTTGTGCGTGTTTTCCGAGAGCTGCAGCGCCTTCATCGCCCGGCCGATCATCTTCAACTGGTCGTCGGTGTCGTAGATCGAGAAGCCCGAGCGAAGCCCCGCTTGATCCGCCAGCTGCCGCAGCAGTCGCACGCCCATCGAGTGGAAGGTCCCCAGCCAGATGTCGTTCGCCGCGCCGCCCAGCAGGTGCCCGACGCGCTCGCGCATCTCTCCGGCAGCCTTGTTGGTAAACGTCATCGCCAGAATCTGCCACGGCGCCACGTTGCACGCCGCGATCAGCCAGGCGATGCGGTGCGTGATCACCCGCGTCTTGCCCGATCCCGCCCCTGCCAGCACCAGCAGCGGGCCGTCCGTGCAAAGGACCGCGCGGCGCTGCTCGGGGTTCAGAGGGGCGACAAGCGGGTGGTTGGCGACGTGGGGCGGCAGGTCTTGCAAGGGGTCCGGGAACGTCATGGGCCCCAAGTGGAGCATGCCGATCGTCGCAGGGCAAGGTCGAAGCGGACGCTTGCGGTGGACAAGCGCCGCGGGTTCCGCTACTCCGCGCGGCTTGACCCGGCCCCCGTTCTGACTCGCTGCAAGGAGCCGCCAGCAATGCCCGCGACCGCCGCCGTTCCCCGCCGGTCCCCTCCGTCCACGCCGCGCTTTCCCGCTGACCGGGGACCGTCCGCTTGGCTTGGCTGGGTCTTTCAGGTGCTCTTCACCGCGCCTTGGGCTCGCATCGACGCCCGCGACAAATCAGCGAACCTGGGCCGCCTGACCGCGCGCCAGGCCTTGGTCGTCACCGCCGTCGTGTCCGCTCTGATGCTGGTCCTGTTGCGCTTCATCGTGATGGACCGCGGCGTGCAGTCGGCGATGGCCGTCTCGTTCGTCGGGCTGGTGGGAGAGGTGTCGCCGGAGTGGGGGCGTGCAGCGGCCAACTACCAGCGGCTGGGCGTCAACCTCGCTTGGGTCGTAGGCTGCTTTGCCTTCTACTTCGCGGTGCCGGCGCTGGTGGTCAAGCACGTATTTGGCATGACGCTGGCGGACTTCTACCTCAAGCCCCGCGAGTACACCCGCCACTTGCCGCTGTATGGCCTGCTGTTCCTGCCTGTCGCGGCACTGGTGCTGGTCGTCGCCAAGTCTCCGGAATTCCTGCAACAGTACCCGTTCTACCAAGATGCGTCGGGATGGACCGACCGGCTGCTGTGGGAGTTCGGGTACGCCCTGCAGTTCTTCTCGCTCGAATTCTTCTTCCGCGGCTTCATGTTGCGGGGGATGTCGGCCGAGCTGGGGTCGATGGCCGTCATGGCGATGATGATTCCGTACTGCATGATCCACTTCGGCAAGCCGCTGCCCGAGTGCCTGGGCTCCATCATCGCCGGCATGGTGCTGGGAACGCTGGCGATGGACACGCGCAGCATCTGGGGCGGCGTGACGATCCACGTCGCCGTCGCCTGGATGATGGACGGAGCGTCGCTGTGGCAGCAGGCGGCCCTGACAGGGCACAGCGGCTAGTTCACGGGGGGGGAGATGGGGGCAAACGGCGCGTCGAGACAGCGTTCCGGCACGGTGGGGCCCGGCGTCGTCGGCGAGTTCGCGCTTGACCGGCTATCAGCCCGTCATTAGCATGGGCCGACGGATGCACCGCGCTGGTTCGGTACCTGACTGACCCCCAGCGGGCGCCAGGTGGCGGCGCCGAATCCGCTCCCCGCCCACAAAGGTGGGGGCGCACTTTCGACGTCCCGGACCGCCGGGAAGGAGGACACCATGGCTGAGCCCATCGAACTGGTCCCGCTGACTGACGAGCAGATCGAGCAGGCCCGGGCTGCGCTGGTAGAGAAGCGCGAGCGGGTGCTTGCCGCGGTGAAGGCCGCTGAACAGAATCAGGATCCCGACGAGCTGCGTGTCGCCGACGAAATGGACCTGTCCAGCGTCGGCTACGATCAGGCGTTTGAGTTCCGCCTGCGTGACCGCGACGCGACGCTACTCAAGAAGATCGACAAGGCGATTCGTCGCATCGAGCAGGGCGAGTACAACTTCTGCGAGGACTGCGGCAACACCATCGGCTCGGCCCGGCTGCTCGCGCGCCCAGAGGCCAACATGTGCATCGACTGCAAGGAAAAGCAGGAGCACATCGAGAAGATGTACGAGAAGCGCCGTCAGCGCATGACCTCGTTCGAGATGTAGCTCGCGTTTCGCTCCCCCTTCGCCTCTGTCCCCCTCCCCAGCAGATCGACCCGTCCTAGCTCGAGGGGTGCCTCGTGTCTGACCTGCTGCCCACCTCGGTGACCCTGCGACGCTCGCGCTTGGTTCGCCTTGACGGCGGGGCCGAGTACATCTTCGATCAGCCAGTGGTGACGCTGGGTTCGATGGAAGACAACGACTTGGTTGTCGATGACGAGCGGGCCAGCCGCTACCACGCCCGCATCTATCAGGAGGGAGACGACTTCCTGGTCGAGGACCTGCGCAGCACCACCGGCACCTGGGTCAACCGCGTGCGCGTCCGTGACGCATTCCTGAAGAGCGGCGCGGTGATTCGCTTGGGCAACACGCAGTTCCGCTTCTCGGTGCTAAACGAGCGGGTCGAGATCCAGCCCAGCCAGTCCGAGGCGTTGGGCGCCATCGTCGGCAAGTCCGAGGCGATGCGACGTCTGTTTACGACCATCGAGAAAGTGGCCCCCACCGGCGCGACCGTCGTGCTGGAGGGAGAGACCGGCACCGGCAAGGAGATCGTCGCCCGCACGATCCACCAGTGCAGCCAGCGCGCGGCGCAGACGTTCATCGTGTTCGACTGCGGTGCCGTGCAGCAAAACCTCATCGAATCCGAGCTGTTCGGGCACGAGAAGGGCTCGTTCACCGGCGCGCTGGCCTCGCGGCAGGGTCTGTTCGAGATGGCCCACGGCGGCACGATCTTCCTCGACGAGATCGGCGAGCTGGCCCTGGACCTGCAGCCCAAGCTGTTGCGGGCGCTGGAGCAACGCGAGATCCGGCGGGTCGGCGGCAATCGGCCGGTCAAGATCGACGTCCGCGTGATTGCGGCGACCAATCGCGATCTGCAGGCAGAGGTTGCCGCGGGGCGGTTCCGCGAGGACCTGTTCTATCGCCTGGGTGTTGTGCGGTTGAGGCTGCCGGCCCTGCGTGAGCGGCGTGAGGACATCAAGCTGCTGGTGCATCACATGCTGCAGCACGGCGCGTTCAACCGCACCGCCGATGGTCCTCGGGTCAAGGGGATCTCGCATGAGGCCGCCGATGCCCTGACCGCCTACGACTGGCCGGGCAACGTGCGTGAGCTGGGCAACGTCGTCGAGCGCGCCTGCTCGTTCGCCGAAGGTGACTTCATTCAGGTCGAGGACCTTCCCGACCACATCAGCGGCCAGGGGCCCGCCCGCAGTCGTCGGCAGGAGACGCAACAGACCGAGCCGTTGCGGGGTTCTTCGTCCACCCCGTTGCTGTCGGACCAGACCTTCAAGACCGCCAAGGAAGTCTGGCTGGGCGCATTCGAGCGCGACTATCTGGCCGCCCTGCTGGCACGGCACTCCGGCAACCTCAGCCAGGCCGCGCGGGAAGCCGACGTCGACCGCAAGCACTTCCGCCGTCTGGCCCGCAAGTACCACCTGCTGCCCACGCGCGATGGCGAAGCGGACGAGGAAGACGAAGCGTGAGAGCCGCAACCTTCAGCGGGCGCCTGTCGGATGTCGCCGTAGCACTTGCCCTTTGGGTGGGGGCGGTCGCGTTTGTGGTCGCCACCAACGACATGGGCTTCGTCCGCGACGAGGCGTTCTACTTCGCCCACGCCGAGACGTATCAGGACTGGTTCGTGCGGGTGGAGAAGGGCGGCGAATCGCGGTCCAAGGCCCTTGAACGCGATGAGATCCTCGACACCTGGCGCAACAACTCCGAGCACCCCCCCCTGAACAAGATGCTGTTCGGGTGGTCGTGGCGCGCGTTCGGCCGCAAGCTCCGCCCTGCGGAGGGCCTGCGCGAGAAGGACGGCCGCGTCGAGGTCAGCCTGGCGCAACTCGGCCCCTCGCATGGCTTTGCTGAAGGAGCGCGGGTCCGCCTGCTGCGGCCGCAAGTGGTCCGCGGCACCTCTGAGGTTGCCCCGCGCCTGCTGATCGGCGGCGAGGTGATCAGCCGACAGCCGGCCCGCGCGGTGGTCCGTCTGGACAAGGGGGCGGACCTGGCGCGACTGCAGGCGGCGTGCCCTGACGCCGGGCCCGGTCCCGACGGCGTGATCCGCCGCACCGGCTGCGAGGCCGTCGAGTCGAGGACGCTTTACTTCCTGAGCGAATCCAACGCGATGCGCTTTCCGGGCGCCGTGTTCGCCGGCCTGATCGTGGCCATCCTGTACTTGGCCGGGCGCCTGTTCTTCGCCGACCGCTACACCATCGGCACCAAGGGGCGCTTGGCGCGGCCGTTCGCGCTGCTGGCGGCGGTGGGCTATCTGTGCTTGCCGCGGCCGTTCTACCACGCGCATCTGGCGGTGTTCGACACCACGATCACGGCGCTGCTGCTGCTGACGACGTTCGCGTGGCACCGCTCGCTGCGGTCAAAGCCGTGGATATGGATCACGGCTGTGCTGTGGGGGGTGTCGCTGCTGGCCAAGCACAACGCCTTCTTTCTGCCGGTTCCGTTCGTGGTGCACTGGCTCTGGAACGGTTGGCGCGAGCGGCAGATCCGCATCCTGTCTCCTCTTTCCGGCTGGAAGTCGTGGGCGACCCTGGGGGCGGCGGGTGTGCTTGCCGTGCTGGCTGCGGCCTTGGTGCACCCGGCGGCGGGCCTGGCGCTGGGTCTGTGGACGCTAGCGAGTCGTGGGCGAGAGGTCGAGCTTCCGCCCGTGCCAATGGCGTTCTTCGCGATGCTGCCCGTTGGCTTCGCGATGTTGGTCGCGTTCTGGCCGCTGCTGTGGGTCGACCCGCTGGAGAACCTGTCGCGGTGGATCGAGTTCCATCTGCACCACGAACACTATATGCAGGCCTACTTCGGCACGGTTCAAGCGCTGTCGCCGTTCCCGGTCGAGTTTCCTTGGGCGATGACGCTGTTTTCGTGGCCGCTGACGTTGCTCGCGCTGTTTCTGGTCGGTTTGGTCGCCGTGTACTTGCCCCGGCGACTGCCGACTTGGTGGCCCCGGCGACTGCCGACTTGGTGGCCCCGGAGACTGGGCTTCGCGGTGGCGGCAGACGGATTGGACGTTTCAACAGGACTCGCAGCGGGCGCTTTGGACGACCGTGGCCGCAGCGCCGAGCAGCGGTCTCTCGATCGGCTGACACTGCTCTCCGCCCTGTGGCCCATGGCGCTCATCTCGATGCCGGGTACGCCGATCTTTGGGGGTATCAAGCACTGGATGCTCGCGTATCCCTTCATGCTTCTCATCTCGGCACGCGGCGCCCAGGCGCTTTGGTGTGGCTTGGTGCGCTGGGCGGGCATGGTGCCGACGGCCGGCGAGCCGACGTTGCCAGGGGAGGCCTTCGAGCCGCCGCCGACCCCACAGGCGGCCGGTTCGTGGTTGCGCAGGTGGGCGTCCAAGGTGGCGATCACGGTGCTGGCCTGGTGCATCGCCGCCGTCGCGCTGGCACCCGCAGCCCGTGCCACCGCCGACATCCACCCGCACGGAACCGCCTACTACAACGAGCTGCTGGGCGGCGTCCCCGGCGCCACCGAGTACGGCATGCAGCGGCAGTTCTGGGGCGGAGCGACGCGCGACGGCCTCGAGGAGGTCAACCGCCGCGCGCCCGCCAGATCCTCGGTTTACTTCCACAAGTCGGCGTGGGGAGCCTTCGTCATGTACCAGCGCGAGGGCTGGTTCCGCCGCGACCTGCACTATGGCGGCGACCCGGCCGGGACCGCGCTCGGCTTCTACCACCACCAGTGGGACCACGACGACTACGAGCTGGACCTGATGGCCGACTACGGCACCCGTGCGCCTGTCTGGCAGCGTGATCATCAGGGCGTGCCGTTGCTTTCCGTGTACGAGAGACCCGGCACGCGCAACCCGTCGCTGTCTCCCGCACCGCGTCCACCCGCCGCCGCCGCCTTGCCCGCAGCACCGCGTCCGCCCGTCGCCCCGTGAAGCGAAGGCGGTTGAAGCCAAGGGCCATCGCCCCTACACTGGCGCGCCTCGTGGACAGCCCTAGGAGTCGATTCCCCATGCCCCTCGCGCCCGCTCGCTCGTCAGTCACCCGGCGCGCGCGCCTCGTTGCGTGGGTTTGGGCTTGCTTGCTGGTCGCGCTGCCGGTTCACGCACAGACTCAAGAACCCGCGGCCCCGGGGCCCCCGGATGCCCGTCCGCTAGTGACGCTCGAGTGGTCGGGCGAGGCTCGCCTGCGCACCGAGTGGCTGCAGGGCGTGGGGTTGGTGACCGACTCGACCAACACCCCGCTGCGCTTCGGCTTGCGCCACGACGGCTCGACGGCGGATTCGCTGCTCTCAGGCAACAGCGTTGGCACGGGAGACCTGCGTCTGCGTCTGCGGCCCGTGCTGCGGGTCGCCGAGTGGTCAGAGGTGCACGCGCAGCTGGATATGGCCGACGGTCTGGTGCTGGGCGACCTGTCGCGCGAAGACTTTCTGGCTCGGCTGACCGGCGACCCGTCGCAGTCGGTGTCCAGCGGCATCGCGGTGCGGCGGTTGTGGGCGAAAGTACGGCTGTTTGGTCTGGCCGAGCTGTTGGTGGGGCGCACGCCAGACCACTTCGGCATGGGCATGCTGCGCAATCAGGGTGGCTCGCTGGGTGGGGACTCTCAGTCCGACGTCGACCGAGTGGCGGTGCTGACCGACCTGATCGGGGTGCACTGGATGCTCGCCCGCGACACGATGGCCAGCTGGCCGGCGACGCGCTCGACCGGTGAGGATCCGCTGCAGTCGTGGGAGGACGCCGCCGACGTCATCCGCTGGGTGATCGAGGCCTCTGGAGGGCGCAAACCTGCAGATACACGGGGTCTTGCTTGGTCGGCCGCCCTGCTGTGGCAGACGCAGGACCGCGGCTTGTCCTTGGAACACGACCTGGACCCCGCCGGTCCTGAGCTCATCGACTCGACCGACTGTCTTGTCACGGGCACGTGCGCGGGCGTTGTGCCCCGTGGTGCGTCGATCGTGACTTCGCAGGCGGCGATGGACTGGCGTTCGGGCAACCTGCACTTCGAGGCGGAAGGCGCCTTTCAGTACGGCACCTTCGAGCGCACGGAGCCCCTGCCGCGCACCGACACCTCCAAGACGCTGGTGGCGGGCGGACTTGCGACCCGCACCACGTGGCGGCACGGTCCCGGCGAGCTGAAGCTGGACGCGGGCATGGCGACGGGAGAGGGCGACGGCGGCTTCGGCGTGCTGGACACCGACAACTTCCACGAGCCCGGCTCGCCTGACGCCCAACGGTCGATGCTGACCGGCTTTCGCTTCCATCGGGAATTCCGTATCGACGGCCTGATGTTCCGCGACCTGATCGGCGCTGTCGCCAACGCTTGGTACGTGCGTCCCGCCTGGCGTCACGACCTGTTGCCGACCGGGCTGGACACCGGGCTTCGTCTGGAAGCCGCCGTCCTGACCGCCGGTGCAGCCTCGCCCGACGCGACCCCGGGTGGTGCAGAGTGGCTGGGGCTCGAACCTGAGCTTGTCCTCGACTACCGCGGCGCTTCTTGCGGCACCGGCTTGTGTCTCGAGGGCCAGCTGCGCGGCTCTTGGCTGATGACCGGCGCCGCGTGGGACGACGGTACAGGGGGCCCCTCCGCGCAGTCGGCTTGGCGCACCGAAGCCCTGCTGCGGCTTGCATTTTAGCCGCAGCAGGCGTTGGCCGGCACCGGTCCCGCGTCCCCCGTGCAGACGATGCGAACGACCCGGGCCGATTTGAATCCCCCAGTCTCTGCGTGTACGATGCCGGGTTCTGCGCTCGTGCCGCCCGCTCTCGGGGGGCTGACGCGCGGTGCGGCCCGCCGCCCGCCACGATGACGCGGAGATCAGGAGACCACGACGCCCATGACGACCCTCTTCCGCTCGCGGCTCTGGCCGGCACTCGTCGGATTCGCCGTCGTCGTCGGCTGCGGTAACCCTGAAGCCGCGGACACCCAGGACACCGCTGCGCCCGACGCGGTGGTGGCTGACAGCGAGGATGGCGCGGCGACGGACACCGTGGCGCCCGACGCGCTGGACGTGCTCGACATCGACGACGCGACCCCAGACACTCAGAGCACCGACACAGTGGACGTGGCGCCGGATCTCGAGCCTCTGGACGCTGCAACCGACGCCGTTGCCGACGTGGAGCCGGATTTGGACGCGACGGCCGACCTCGGCTCGGACGCCGCCGAGGACATCGCAGAGGACATCCCGACCGACGTCGGGGACATCGGCAAGTCGACCCACGCCAAGGCATGCTTGGCCGACGCAGACTGCAAGATCCCTTGCGGCAAGGGTGTTTGCGTCGCCGGATCGTGCGACTTCAAGACGGTGTATGGCGGTGCGTGCCTCGTCGGCCAAGGGGCGGACAAGGTCGGCTGCTACGGTGCCGGCGACCAGGCGGACGGTCTGCCTTGCCTCGTTTGCATGCCCGATCTGGCGAAGACCCAACTCAGCGCCGTGGCGACGCTGTTGCCGATGGACGGGGGAGAAGGCTTCGAGCTGCTGGACACCTATCAGTCCGGCATCGCTTGGAATTTCCACGACAAGCGCACCGTCGACGGCAACAAGAGCCTCTACTTCGGCAACCCCACGACCGGAACGTACGCCGGCACCAAGGCTGCGGGCGGCACCGCGACCAGCGCGCCGCTGGACGTCCCGGGTGGAGGCAACGCCAAGCCTCAGCTGCAGTTCTGGCTGTGGCTCGACACAGAACAGACCGCCGGCTACGACCTGCTGACGGTGACCATCGTTCAGGGCGAGACCGTCAAGCAGGTCTGGACCAGCGACACGATCGGTGGCTCCACCCACGGCGCATGGCAACGCGTTGTCGTCGACCTCGCCTCGTATGCCGGGCAGTCGGTCAAGGTCGTGTTTGCGTTCGACACGAAGGACGCCTTCGTCAACGCTTTTGAGGGCGTGTACATCGACCGCCTGCTCGTTACCAGTGGCTGTTGCGGCGGCGTGTCCGACTGCGACGATGGCGATGCCTGCACCCTCGACACCTGCGCGGCTGACAGCGAGGGCGTGCCCGTGTGCGGCCATCAGGCCGTCTCCGGTTGCTGCTCGGTCCACGCCGACTGCGACGACGGCTTGGCGTGCACGGTTGACCTGTGCAGTGGTCCCGGGGGCGCCTGTGCCCACTCGCCCAAGCCCGGCTGCTGCGCGGGCGCCCAAGACTGCGACGACGGCGACGCGTGCACCCAGGACAGCTGCCCGATCGTCGGGGGTGTCTGCGACCACGTGAACACCTGCTGCAAGACGGCGGCCGACTGCAAGACGTCCGACCCGTGCCAGGTGCCCTCGTGTTCGGGGGGCCAGTGCTCGTTTGCGTCCACGTGCTGCTCCACCGCAGCCGAATGCGACGACTTCAACCCGTGCACCAAGGATGCCTGCAGTCAGGGCCAGTGCTTGTACACGCCGTCAACGGCTCCGGGATGCTGCTCGCCCGACGTGCTGGGCTCGCCGTTCTTCAGTTCGATGGAGGGCTGGGCCTCCTCGGCGGCGCAGAACGGCTTGGACTGGCACTACAAGGCATCGGACGCGGCCAAGAGCCCCCCCGGGGTGCTGCACTTCGGCAGCGCTTTGGCGGACACGTACAGCCTGTCCAACGTCAAGCTCAAGGTCACCGCGGCGTCACCCCCGTTCACCCTGATCTCGGGCAACGAGGCTTCGCTGACGTTTGAGATCTCGGGACAGCAGGCGGGATCGGGCAACACGCTGCGCGTCTACACCATCGTCGATAATGTCGAGGTCACGCTGACGACCATCCAGTCCTACACGATCTCGAACGTCTGGAAGCTGTTCACGGTCGATCTGACCCCGGTGTCGGGCCGTACGCTGCAGATCCACTTCGAGGCCAACGTCGGCAACGGCTTTGGCACGGTCAGCGGCCAAGGCATGCTTCTCGACAACGTCCAAGTGAAGTCGACCTGCCAGATCCGCAAGTGCTCGACCGGCGCCAACTGCCCGTCCGGACCGTTCTCTTGCCTGACCGGCGTCTGCACCAACGGACAGTGCACGTACCCCACGTCCTGCTGCGCGTCGTCGTCCGAGTGCGACGACAGCAGCCTTTGCACCACCGACTCGTGCAGCAGCTTGGGCAAGTGCACCTTCGCGCCCAAGGCGGGTTGCTGCATGGGCAGCGGCGACTGCAACGACAACAACGCTTGCACCACAGACACTTGCACGGGGCCAGGAGGGCAGTGCGTGTTCACGCCGATCCCCGGGTGCTGTCTCAGCTCCGTCGCCTGCGACGACAAGGACACCTGCACCGCCGACGACTGTGTGGACCAGAAGTGCAAGTACACGAACCTGTGCTGCGCGAGCGACAAGGAATGCGACGACGGCGAAACCAAATGCACCGTCGACAAGTGCGTTTCGAAGTCGTGCGTGCACGAATCGACCGGTGCCGCCGGCTGCTGTCAGCCCATCGCTTGGTCCAACGCCTTCGACGTGTCCGACCTGAAGGGAATGACCATCTCGAACAGCATCTCGTCCTCCAAGGGGTGGCAGATCTGGTCGCCGGCTTGGGTCAGCAAGTCCCCGTCCGGCGTGCTGTATTACGGCGACCCCACGCTGCAGAACTACAACTTCGGGGTCTCGTACGGCACGGTCAAGACGCCGACGGTGGACCTGCCGGCCGACAAGCCGTCGGCGCTGACGTTCTGGGTGTACACGGACACGGAAGACGGCGGCTTCTATGACGTGCTGACGGCGACGCTGTTCGTCAACGGTGCCAATGCGGGGCAGGTGTGGTCCAACAGCTTGATCTCTGTGGGCAAGTGGACGCAGATCAAGATCGACCTGAAGGCACACAAGGGCAAGCAGGTCCGCATCGACCTGAAATTCGATACGAAAGACGGACTGAGCAACAGCGGCAAGGGCGTATTCGTGGACGACCTTGCGTTCACGACGGCGTGCGAAGGCTGACGATCGGTTCCCTCGAACCGGCGTGCGATGGGGGCGACATGCAGCGGCCATGGGCGACAACGATGCAGTGGCTCGCGATTCTGGCGCTTGCGGGCGGGCTTGCCGCTTGTTCCGGGGACCCGGCGACGACGACGCCTCCGACGACCGACGCCGACGTGGTCGTCGAAGAGATCGCCGGCGACGCGACGGACGAGATCTCGGTGCCCGATACCGTTGCGGATGGCGATGATGCTTCCGATGGGACCAGTCCCGACGTCGAAGAGACCGCGGAGGACGTCGCTGCGGATGCCGTCGAGGTCGGCCCCGACGCCGTCGAGTGTCAGGGCCCCGAGGAGTGCACCGCCAAGCTGACGTTGACGTCATGCCAAGCCGCCGCGTGCGAGAACGGCGTCTGCAAGGGCGTCACCATGCCGGGCGGGTGCTGCAACGATGCAGAGTGCGACGACCAGGTGGACTGCACTTCAGACACTTGCGACCCCACGACCCACAAGTGCGCGTCCGAGCCCATCGCCAACTGCTGCAGCGGCAAGGTCACGTTGCTCAAGTCCGGGTTTGAGGCGGGCGGACTCGAGGAGTTCGTGGTGTCCGACGCCGCGACCAACGGCAACGTGCAGTGGCAAGCGACCAGCTTCCGGGCGCACTCGGGCAAGTCGGCACTTTACTTGGGTAATGAGTGCCGCACCTATGACAACGGCATGTCGGTCGACGAAGGCTGCCAGCCCGGCGCCGTGGGGACGGCGATCTCCAGCCAGCTGACCAGCAAGGAGTATTCGCTTCCCAAGGAGAAGTCGTCGCACCTGCACTTCTGGCTGTATCTGGACACGGAGCCGTCGTATGTCGGTACCCTGCCCAAGGGTACTTGCGCGACACCGTGCGGCCCCGCAGCGGCCTGCATCAGCGTCAATGGTGCGCCGCAGTGCGTTCCGGAAAAGGACGTGCTGTCGATCCAGGTGTTGTCCGCCGACAAGTCTGCTGCCGTGTTCCATTCCACCACCATCGGCAAGACGACCGGCGGAACCTGGCGGCACGTGGCGGTCGACCTGAGCGAGTGGGCCGGGCAAAACGTCAAGTTGCAGTGGCAGTTCCAAACCGGCACGGCGCTGAAGAACGATTACGAGGGCGTCTACCTGGACGACATCGTGGTCGAGACGGTGTGCGTTGAGGGCACGGCCTGCGATGCCGCGACGCCGTGTGTCGACGACGACCAGGCCTGCACCATCGACACCTGCACGACCTACACCAATCTGGACGGCGCGGGCTTCTGCTTCTCCGACAAGAAGGTGGGTTGCTGCTTGGGCAACGGCGACTGCGGCGACGGCAACTCGTGCACGGTCGATACGTGCATCGAGGGCACGTGCAGTTACGCGCCCGACGCCACCCAGCCCAGCTGCTGCAAGCCAGAGGTGTTGCTTTACGACGACTTCGACACAGGCGACCTGACCACTTGGTCCGTCAAGGAAGCCAACTCGAACCTGGCCAAGTGGCGCATCGACCCGACCGGGGGCGTGAGCGGCAGCGATGCCCTGTTCTTCGGCACCGAAGCGATGACCGGCTATGCCGACGAACAACTGACCGAAGACGGACCCACCGGGACGATCTGCTCGGGGCCTGTGGTGCTGAAGTCTGGAACTCTCTTCGACTTGTTGACCTTCGACCTGCGGCTCGCCACGGAGTGGTCTGGGCAGCCCGCCAGCGCCTATCTGAACCCGCCGTTTGCCGGACAGCCCAAGTTCGACGAGTTCTCGGTGCAGGTCTACCACAGCGGGGCGTTCACGCAGGCTTGGAGTAGCGACACCGTCTTCGGCACAACCGAGGGCGAGTGGGTCGCGGTGACGGTTCCGCTGGACGCGTGGGCCGGCAAAACCGTCAACATCTGCATGAAGTTCGACGCCGGCGACCCCCAGACCAACGACGAGGGCGGCGTTCGGATCGACAACCTGGTCACCAAGGTCGCGTGCTCCAAGAAGTCCTGCTACTTCGACTCACAGTGTGCCCAGATGACTTGTGCGAGCGAGTGCGCCGCACCCGCCTGCACCGAGGCCGGCTGCGCGTGCGTCGCCAAGCCGGGGTGCTGCACCGTCGACGCCGACTGCGACGACGCCAACACCTGCACGGTGGATACTTGCGGCATGGACCATGCGTGCATCCACTCGCCCTCCAACGGCGAGGGCTGCCCGGGCTGACCGATCCCGTCCAGTGCATCCCTGCACGCGATGCGGGGGTGCTTGCGAAGTCCCCTTGTCGCCCACTTTCCGCGCGGCGGAACCCGCGCCTGACGAGACCAGATGCCAGCCCTCAGTGACCGCACCTTCAATCCCAAGGCCTGGGCCCGTTTGGCCCTGATCGGCGTCGCGCTGCTTGCCCTCGCCGGCCTCGTCTGGGCGTCGTCGGCCTATCACCGCGACCAGATCGAGGCGCCCCGCCTGCTGGGGCAGCGATTCAACGACCCCACTGGCCGCGTCGGTCCCTCCACGTCGCAGGTTTCTCACTTGGGGCCGCGGGCCGTGCCCACGCTGCTCGACGATCTGAAGTCGGAGAAGGCCGATGAGCGGTCAAAGGCCTTGGAATTGCTATCGACCATCGACGACGCCCGCGTCGTGCCTGCCTTGGGAGCGGCGCTAGGGGACCGAGACCTCGGCGTGCAGGTGGCTGCGCTGGCCGGACTGGCGCGAACGCGCAAGGCCGCGGGAGCTGTGCACATCTGGCCCCTGCTTCAGCGCAACGACCCCTTCATCCGCCAGCGCGCGATGGTCACGCTCGGACTGGTCGGCAATCGGGCCGACGCCGAAAGATTGCTCAAGACTTTGCCAGAGTTCTACAGCATGGAGCGCTATTTGTTGGCGTGGTCCGCTGGGCGCATCTTGCGTCGACTGGAGTTGGGGGGTCCGACGGGTTACCTGGCGCCGCCGCCCGACCCGGGTGACGACGAAGGTCTGACGCGCATCCATCAGGAAGTTCTGGGGCTGCACGCTGCCTTGGACGCGTTGCAGGACATTCGGGCGACGGCGATGCAGTTGTCGGCGCTGACCGACGTCAATTTCGCCACTTGGGACTATGCGCACCAGATCAGCGCCCAGGTGATCGCAGTCGGAGGCCCCCTCGCGCTGCTTCGCGGCGGAGAGTCGGAGCTTGCGCCACCCCGGCCGACACAGCGGCGTCTTGAGCTTGACGTGCAGCGGTGAACGCACACAAGGTCTTGGCGCCGGCGTCGTGCCCGGCATCACTGGTGCCCGCCGGGAGTGTCTGTCAAGCTTTGTGATTCGAGCCCCGAAAGGGGTGTCCGCCTGCGGCTGTGTGGTACAACCGCGTTTTCCGTGAGGGTTATCGCCCGAGCGGCGTGAGATTCCGACCAGACCCGTGGCGGAATCCAGACTGAGGGTGCTCGGGGCGGCGGAGGGTGTTGCGTGGCTCGGCTTCTTATCATCGACGACGACGTCCGGTTGGGCGCCCTGCTCGAAAAACTACTCAGACCCGAAGGGTTTCACGTCACGCTGGTGACCGACGGCCTGCAGGGTGTGCGCCGGGCGACGGCTGAGGTCTTCGACCTGATCGTGCTCGACGTCATGTTGCCGGGCATCGACGGCTTCGAGGTCTTGCGCCGCGTGCGGGCCCACTCTCGGGTGCCCGTGGTGATGCTGACCGCGAAGGGTACCGACAACGACCGTATCGTCGGCCTGGAGTTGGGCGCGGACGATTACCTGCCCAAGCCGTTCAATCCGCGTGAGCTGGTGGCCCGCATCAAGGCGGTGTTGCGGCGGGCGGAGGGAAGCTCGGGCCCCGCTCCGTCGGTGGAGGTCTTCCGCGAGGGCGACCTCGAGATGGACTGCGCGCGGCGCGAAGTGACCATCCGCGGCGAGGCCGTTTCGCTGACGACCACCGAGTTCGACTTGTTGCGCTGCTTCTTGCGCTATCCCGGTCAGGTGCTGTCCCGCGACGCGCTGATGGACATGTTGCGCGGCGTCGGCTATGCCGCGTACGACCGCTCGATCGACGTGCATGTGAAGAACCTGCGTGCCAAGATCGAGGAAGACGCTCGAGCTCCCAGATACGTCAAGACGATCTGGGGCACTGGCTACATGCTCTCGACCGAGACTCGGCGCCGCGACTAGAGCTTGGGAAAGCCTGAGCAAGGTGGAGCGAGCGCCGCGCGGGAAGAACGACCTTGGCCTCGCACGACCCTTCGCCCACCTCGACGCCTGCTCTGTCGCCTCCAGCAGAGACGCCGGAACGACCGCCCGTGTCTCGCGGCCGCTCGCCCGCGGTACGCATCGAAATCACCTTGCGGGAACGCACCTTGATGGCGCTAGCCCTAGGGTCGCTGGTCGCCCTTGCGGTCGCGGGTCTGATGGTCGTGCACTGGACGGCGCTGGCGTCTGCGCGGCTGTGGATTGTCGTCGGCCTGCTGGCGATCGCGGGCTTTCTGGTCGGCGTGATGCTGTCGGTGGCCTTGGGTGCTTCGGCGGCGGTGGGCGCGCGTGTGCGGCAGCTTCGTGAGATTGCTGGAGATCTCGGGTCTGGCGACCTGTCCGTCCGGGCGCCCGTCGAACCCTATGACGACCTCGGGTCGCTGGGGCTGGCACTCAACGCAATGGCCGATCGCGTCGCGCGCGTGCTGCAGGCGCAGAAGGACCTGCTTTCGGGGGTTTCCCATGAGCTCCGGTCGCCCCTGGCCCGGATTGCCGTTGCCCTGGAGCTGATTCGCCAGGAGTTCGAGTCGGCCCGCGCCGCGGCTCCCGGAGGCGAGGATCGTCGTCACGATGCCGGTCCCCAGCTGCTGACCGACATTCTGGAAGAGGTGGCCTTGCTCGAGCGCCACATCCAGCGACTGCTGGAGGCCCAACGCGTCGGTGTGGACCGGGTGCTGGTGCAGCGGGCCGACGTCGTCCTGGACGAGTTGGCAGCGACGGTGTTGCACCGCGAGGGGAACCGCCTGAATGAGCGTGGCTTTGTGGTCGAAGCGCAGTTCGGCGCGCCCGGACTGGTGTTGTCGGGAGACGCGAACGCACTGGACCGCGTGCTGTCGACCCTGATCCAGAACGTCATCGAACACACCGGAGACTCGTCGGCACCGACCGGGGTCCCTGCGGCCAAGTCGCTGCGGGTCGAGACGGAGCGAGTGGGACACGACCTGGTCGTTCGCGTGCTGGACCGCGGCCCTGGGCTGACGGCGGAACAGTGTTCGCGGGTCTTCGAGGCCTTCTACCGCACCGACGCTTCGCGCACCCGCAACACAGGCGGCACCGGCCTTGGGCTGTATGTGGTCAAGAAGCTGACGGAGGCGCACGGGGGCTCGGCTCGCGCCACACCGCGTCCAGGCGGCGGCTTGCTGATCGAGCTGCGACTGCCTCTGCCGGGTGCCAAGATGACGAAGGAGACCGTGCGGATGAAGTTGCCGCGCGCGGGCTTGGGGGAAGCGTGACGGACCGCGTGCTGCATGGCTGGTCGGTGGACGTCGAGGACTGGTTTCACATCCTGGACTGCCCCGGTGCGCCGTCGTCGTCCGACTGGGAGAGGCTGCCCGCTCGCGTCGAGTTGGGCACCCAGCGGATGCTGGCGCTGCTGGACGAGCACGGTCTGCATGGCACTTTCTTCGTCTTGGGCTGGGTCGCCGAGCGTCACCCCGAGCTGATCGCCCGCATCGCAGCCGCGGGTCACGAGATCGGTTCGCACGGACACACCCACCAACTGGTGTCGCAGCAGGGACCGGACGCGTTTGCGCGCGACCTGGACGCCTCGCTGCGGGCGTTGACGCGGGCGACCGGACGGGACGTTTACGCGTTTCGCGCTCCCGGGTTCTCGATCACGCCCCACCAGCACTGGGCGTTTCCGATTCTTGCGTCGCGCGGCATCACGCTGGACGCGTCGCTGTTCCTGACGGCCCGCGCCCACGGGGGCTATCCTTTGGATCGACAAGGACCTTTCGAGCTGCAGCTGGCAGACGGCCGGCGCATCGTCGAGGTGCCGACGGTGCCGCGGCGGCTGCTGGGGCGCGAGCTTGCGTTCTCAGGGGGCGGCTACCTGCGCTTGTTGCCGGATCGGCTGCTGGAACAGAGCTTTGCCGACGCTGAGCGACGCGGCTGCCCGGCGGTCGCCTACCTGCATCCCCGAGAGCTAGACCCGGACCAGCCGCGGATGGCCCTGCCGCTTGCGCGCCGCTTCAAGTATTACGTGGGACTATCGAGCGTTGAGCGAAAGATCCGGATGCTGTTCAAGACCTTCCGCTTCGGGACGCTGTCGCAGGTCGCCGCGGACCGACCGCTGGGGCGGCCGCTGAATGCGTCGGAGTTGGGGCGCGGGCGCGAGGCCGGACGATGACCCGCGCGGCCGTGTCGTGGGTCGTGTGCACGACGTTCCTCTGGGCTATCCCGGCGGCGCACGCGACCTCGATGGAGCTCTACGGGTTCGGCCCCCGGGCCACGGCGCTTGCGGGCACGGCAGAGACGGTCGCGGACGACTTCTATGCCCTGTACGCCAACCCCGCCAACCTCGCCTACGCCAAGCACATTCACTTCGGTTACGGGACCGACGTGTTGTGGAATCGCATGGCTGTCGACCGCAACGACCCGACCGGCGACTACCCGACCCGCTTGCCGGCCAACAGCTGGCTTGGGCACGTCGGCGTGTCGACTCCGCTGGGTGGTTGGGCCAAGGACAAGGCCGCGTTGGGCCTGGCCTTTCACCTGCCGCTTTCCGGTGTGACGCGGCTGGATGCGCTGGACCACCGCACGCCGCAGCTGGTCATGTACGACAGCTTGGGCGACCGCTTGACGCTGCTGGCGGGGGCGGCGGTTCGGCCTTGGCCGTGGCTGTCGTTTGGCGCGGCGGTGCAGCTGCTGACGACGCTGGAGGGGAAGGCGCGGGTCGACTTGGCCGTGCTGGACCATCGGGTGACGCGCAAGGAGCTGCAGGTAGAGCTGCTGACCCGGCCGTACCCGATTCTGGGTGTCACGTTGCAGCCGCGCGAGGACGTTCGCGTCGCAGTCGTCTGGCGTGGCAAGTCGGAAGTCCGCTATCGCCAACCCCTTTCGGTGCGGGTCGAGGACGTGGGCGAGCTGGCTTTCGCGCTTGCGGGCGTCGGCCTCTGGCTGCCGGACACGCTGGCAGTGGCGGGTTCATGGCAACGTGGTCCCTGGCTGGTCACGGCGGGCGCGGTCTGGGCGCGCTGGTCCCAGCTGCCGCCACTGGCGCCCGGTGTCGTGCTGCGGTTGGACGACAGCGAGTTGGTGACCCAAGAGAACCCCGCGGATCTACTGGTGGACATGCAGAACACCCCGGTGCCGATGGGTGCCCGGGACATCCTGCAGCCTCGCGCGGGTATCGAGTGGCAGCGGGGCGGCATGGTGTGGCGCGCGGGTGTCCAGTACCGACCTACGCCCCTGCCCAAGGCAGACGGTGCGGCGACGTATCTGGACGCTCCTGCGACGACGGTGGCGCTGGGGGCGGGCGTGCAGCTGGCGGACCCGCTCGAGATGGCCCGTCGCCCCTTGCAGATCGACGCCGCGCTGGGCTGGACGGTTTTGTCGCGCCGGACGGTGCAGAAGCTGGACCCTGCGGACCCGGTCGGCGACACGTCGGTCTACGGCGACGGCCTGCATTTGTCTGTGGCGCTGCACCACGACTTCTGACCCCGACGAGGCCCCTTGCGCAAAAAGCCCCACACCCCTGACACCTTGCCGGACCCCACGGCCGACATGGCATTGGACCCGGCCGCCCGCCAGACGCTGCTGGACTGGTACCGCCGCGAGCACCGCCGCCTGCCCTGGCGCGCCGAGCCCGGCGAACCACCTCCTGCGCCCTACGCCGTGCTTGTGTCCGAGTTGATGCTGCAGCAGACCCGCGTCGACACCGTGATCGAGCCTTACCGCCGCTGGATGGCGCGCTGGCCGACGTTGCTCGACCTCGCTCGCGCCGACCAGCAGGACGTCTTGGCGCAGTGGACGGGCCTGGGCTACTACCGTCGCGCCCGCCATCTGCACGCCGCTGCGCTGGCCGCGCTGGAACGTCATGGGGAATTGCCGAACGATCCAGAAATGTTGCGTGGTCTTCCCGGCCTTGGCCCCTATACGGTTGGCGCGGTGCGATCGATCGCCTTCGGCGAGCCTGAGGCTCTGGTCGACGGCAACGTGGTCCGGGTACTCGCGCGCTGGCACGCGTGGACCGACGCAGAGCCGCCGACCCTGCCCCGGACGTGGAAGGTCGCTCGGGTGCTGGTTTCTCAGCCGCCCGCGAGCCTCGATCCGTCATCGTGGAATCAGGCGTTGATGGAGCTGGGGGCGACCGTCTGCACGCCGCGCCGTCCCGCCTGCTTGCGGTGTCCCGTGCGCGAGCCGTGTCGGGCGCGGCAGCTTGGCTTGGCGGAGGCCATTCCTCCGACGCGGGTGCGCGCAGTGGTTCAGGAGGTCCACGCGGTGCACGCGCTGATCTGGCGAGACGGACCGCGTGGGCGCGAGGTGCTGCTGGGGAGGCGGCCGTCGACGGGCCGCTGGGCGGGACTGTGGGAGCCGCCGGGCGCCGAGGGGCTGGAGGCGCGCGCCACCGTCGTGGCTTGGTTGGCACAGAACAACCTGCGTGAGTCCGGGCAGATCGCCGCGTTCGTGCACGTGCTGACCCACCGCCGCTACCATGTCGCGGGGGTCGTCGCGCCTGCGAACGGTGGGTCGCCGAATCCGGTCGCCTTGGGCTATGTCGCGGCACGTTGGCTGCCGTTTTCCGAGGTCGCGTCGCCCACATCCGGGATGTCACGGCTCGCGGTGCGCCTGTGTGAAGGGTGGAGTCCTCAGGACCTCGCGAGGTGATGGCGGCGAGAGGGCGATACTGGCGCGTGTCGTCGCCCCGTGCGACAAGAGGCGCTGAGGCATAGTCAAGTCAGCAGAACGTCCCGGGGCCGCTCAGGACCGGGTTCTGGAGCACCGATGGGCATCACGTTCGTCGAGAAGGGAGACCGCAGCCGCGTGCGCCCGCACGCCAAGGTCGCGTTGGTGCTGGCCGGCGGTGCCGTGCCGGGTGGGGCGTTCCGCATTGGCGGCTTGGTCGCTCTGAACACGCTGCTGGCCAACCGTTCCGTCACCGAATTCGATATCTACGTAGGCATCTCGGCGGGCGCGTTCATGGCCGCCCCCATCGCCGCGGGCATCGGCCCCGAAGAGATGCTGCGCGCCATCGACGGCACCAGCCAGCGACTCACCCGACTGCGGCCGATCGACTTCTATGGTCCGAACTGGAGAGAAACGTTTAGCAAACCCGCAAACTTGGCCCGCGACGCCCTCTCCCTGATGCCAACGGCGGGGCTGGCGCTGGTCCGGCAGCTGGGGTCCCGTTTCCGGCCTGAGTTGATCAACCGGGTGCGCGATTTCGTTGCAGCGCCGGGCTACGACAGCGCAGAGGCCCTGCTGCGGCCGATCGCCGTCGACATCGCCCGTTCCAGTCGCCTGCGCCCCGGACTGTCGTACCTGCCGTCGGGCCTGTTCGAGAACTCGGGCATCGAGCGTTTCGTGCGCGAGAACCTGCGCAGCAACCAGGTCCCCAACGACTTCCGACTGTTGCAGATCGAGCGTGGCAAGGCGCTGTACATCGGCGCGACCAACCTCAACACCTCCGAAGGCGTGGTGTTTGGGCACGATGAGGACAACACCGTTACGATTTCCGAAGCCGTGCAAGCCTCGACCGCCACTCCCGGTTTCTACCGTCCGGCGCGCATTCGGGGGCAGGATTACGTCGATGCGGGTGTGCGACACACGGCCAACGTGACGCAGGCGGTCAAGGTCGGAGCGAGCCTCGTCATCGTGTACAACCCATTCCGTCCCTTCGTGAATTACTCGACTGACCAGCTGCTGAACAACAAGACATCGATCTCCGACATGGGCATCGGCGCGGTCATCAACCAAGCCTTCCGCACGATGCTGCATACGCGGCTGGTGCTGGGTATGGAGAAGCTGGCGGCGAACCCGGACTTCCATGGCGACGTGGTGCTGCTGGAGCCGAGCGAGTCCGACCTGCACTTTTTCAACTCGAATCCGCTTGATTTCTGGCAGCGCGCGCCGTCGGCCTTGCACGGCTACATCAGCGCCACCGAGGCGATCGAGCATCACCACGACCGGCTGGACGCGATCCTGCGCAGCTATGGCATTCGCACCGACCTTGACCGCGTGCGCGAGCGCGTCGAGCAGATTCGTCGGGCCAATTACGACGACCGCACCATCATGAAGGTGCTGCAGCGCGACCAGCATCCTCTGCGCGACACGGCGACGGGCCGCGACCCGACGGTGCCGCTGCGCGTGGTGCGGTAGGCGGGCGGCTTGGAACCGACGGCGCGGCCCTGCTAGGATCGCCCCGACCATGACGATGACGAAGGGGTAGACCACGATGACTTCCAGGCTATTTGGCACCGATGGCGTGCGCGGTGAGGCCAACTCGGGCGTGATGACGGTCGAGAACGCGTTGCAGATCGGCCGCGCCGTGGGCCTGCTGTGCAAAGGCCGGCATGAGCGCACCCGCGTCATCATCGGCAAGGACACCCGCCGCAGTGGTTACTTGTTCGAGACGGCGCTGGAGGCGGGCGTGTGCTCCGTGGGTGCCGAGCCCTATCTGGTCGGCCCGCTGCCGACGCCGGGGATCGCCTTCATGACGCTGGGGATGCGCGCCGACGCCGGCATCGTGATCTCCGCGTCACACAACCCGTTTTACGACAATGGCATCAAGATCTTCGGCGCAGACGGCTTCAAGCTGCCGGACGAGATGGAGGAGCGCATCGAGGCGATGGTCGCCCACCCCAAGCCCCTGCACGACGGCCTGGCGCACGGAGCCGCCATCGGTCGTGCCTATCGCATCGAGGAGGCTTGGGGCCGCTACGTCGTCAGCCTGAAGCACACCTTCCCCAACGATCTGACGCTAGACGGCCTGAAGATCGCGGTCGACTGCGCCAATGGGGCTGCGTACAAGGTCGCACCCGCTGTTTTCGAGGAGTTGGGAGCGACCGTCGTGCGTCTGTCGGTGTCGCCGGACGGTCTGAACATCAACGAGGCTTGCGGTGCCCTGCATCCTCACGCTCTGGCCCGCGCGGTGGTCGAGCACGGCTGTGATCTGGGTCTGGCCCTCGACGGCGACGCGGACCGGCTGATTCTGGTCGACGAGACCGGACAGGTGGTCGACGGCGACCGCATCATGGCCCTGTGCGCGCTGCGGATGGCGGCGGCAGGCACGCTGAATCACGGCACATTGGTGGCCACGGTGATGAGCAACTACGGTCTGGAATTGGCCATGCATGCCGCGGGGTTGAAGCTGGTTCGCACCGATGTCGGCGACCGTCAGGTGGTCGAGTCGATGCGCAAGAACGGCTACACGCTCGGCGGCGAACAGAGCGGTCACCTGGTGTTTCTGAACCACGCGACGACGGGCGACGGTGTGCTGGCGGCCCTGCAGGTGCTGGCGATCGCCGTGCGCGAGAACAAGCCGATCTCCCAGCTGGTTCAGGTAATGGAGACGCTGCCGCAGGTGCTGATCAACCTGGCCGTGCGCGACAAGCCGCCGCTGCAGTCGTTGTCGGCCGTTTCGGGAACGATCACGGACGCAGAACGCGAACTTGAGGGCCAAGGTCGCGTCCTCGTGCGCTACAGCGGCACTGAGCGCAAGTGTCGCGTGATGGTCGAGGGGGCCAACCCCGCGCTGGTCGAGACCCATGCCCGCCGCATCGCCGACTCCGTCATCGCCGCCATCGGCGCCTAACGCCATCCGTTGCCGGAGTCATCATGACCGTCGCCCTGATCGCCGACCGCACCGAACGCATCCGCTTGGGTGTCAACGTCGACCACATCGCCACCCTGCGCCAAGCGCGCGGCACCCGCTATCCTGACCCCGTGTTCGCGGCATCGTTGGCCGAGCTGGCGGGGGCCGACCAGATCACCGTCCACCTGCGCGAAGACCGCCGCCACGTTCAGGAACGCGACCTGCAGATCCTGCGCAAGACGCTGACGGTGCCCCTGAACCTCGAGATGGCCGCGACCCAGGACATGGTGGCGAAAGCGCTGGAATACCTGCCCGACACCGTGACGCTCGTCCCAGAGAAGCGTGAAGAGCGTACCACCGAGGGCGGGCTGGACATCGCCGGTCAACTGGCGGTGATCACCAAGGTCGTCGGGCAGTTGCAAGCGGCCGGCATCGTCGTTTCGCTGTTCATCGACCCCACCGAAGCCCAGGTGCGTGCGTCGGCGCAGGCGGGAGCTCCGGCGATCGAGCTGCACACGGGGGACTATGCCGAGGCCAAGACGGCCGCCCAGCATCGCGAGAGGCTGGAGCACTTGCGCGAGGCGGCGTTGCTGGCACATGGACTGGGTCTGCGGGTGGCGGCGGGCCACGGTCTGGACTACCACAACGTCCAAGCGGTCGCCGAGTTGCCTTACATCGAAGAGCTGAACATCGGCCATAGCATCGTCGCCCGCGCCGTTTGGGTCGGGTTCGAGCGGGCCGTTGCCGAGATGATCCTGGCCATGCACACCGCGCCCTGAGCCATGCACGCTCCGGTCGAGGCTGCGCGCAACGGGGAGTCCTCCATGCGAATCCTGACGCCGGAACAGGTGCGGGGGCTGGACGAGCGCACGATCGCGACGCTGGGCCTCGAGGGCGCGTTGCTGATGGAGACGGCGGGGCGCGCGATTGCCCGCGCGATCGTCGACCGTGTGGGGCGTGGGGATGACCGCTGGGTCACCGTGCTGGCAGGCACTGGCAATAACGGCGGAGATGGCTTCGTGGCCGCCCGCGTGCTGGCCGCTCAGGGCTTTCGCGTCGAGGTGTATGGCGTTGGGGACCCGGCGAGGATGACGCCAGAAACCCAGAAGCATTTCAAGGCAATGCGGGCGTATGGTCTGGACTGCCGCTTCTTTCCGCAGGCGCCTCGCCCCCCTGAGCTACAAGGGATTCGCCGGTCGCTTGGACGGTCCGCCGCGATCGTCGACGCCTTGGTCGGCATTGGCCCGACGGAAGACCTGCGCGATCCGCTCGCGACCTTTGCCGCACAACTGGACGGCCGCTACCGGGGCCTTGTGGTCGCCGCCGATGTGCCAAGCGGCCTGTGCGCCGTCGATGGCCGGATTCTGGGTGTCGCGGTCAAGGCCCATCTGGTCGTGACGATGGCCGCGCCCAAGGCAGGACTGTTCTTGGGGAAAGGCCCTGAGACGTGGGACGAGCTGGAGGTCGCCGACATCGGTGTGCCCCCCGCCTGGATCGCGGCTGTGCGCCCCTGTGGCGAGCGGCTGGACGGTGCGCGCGCGCGCGAGCTGCTGCCCCCGCGACCTGACGACGGTCACAAGGGCAAGTTCGGCCACGTGTTTGTCGTCGCGGGTTCGCCGGGAAAGGGGGGGGCGGCGCTGCTGTGCTCCGGTGCGGCGATGCGCTCGGGGGTCGGGCTGTGCACGGTGGGCACCTCTGGCGAGATCCGCGGTCGGTTGGAGGGCGACTGGCCCGACGCAATGGTCGAGGCGATCCGCGGCGGAGCGGGTGAGGCCAAGCGCATCGAGAAATTGCTGCACCGCAAGACAGCGATCGTGGCGGGGCCGGGGCTGGGCACGGGCGCGGCCGAGGTTGACTTGGTTGGCCGGTTGATGTCGATGAGCGAAGTCCCGGTCCTGCTGGATGCAGATGCCTTGACCGCACTTGCCGCCAAGCCGGAGCTTGCACAGCCTGCGGCAGGACGCTTGGTCCTGACGCCACATCCCGGTGAGATGGCCGCGCTGCTGAATTCGACGATCGAGGCAGTCGAGGCGGATCGCCCGGCGGCGGCGAGGACGGTGGCTGAGAGGTTTCAGGCCGTCGTGGTCCTGAAGGGCAGCAGGACGTTCGTGGCGGCTCCCGACGGCGATTGGGCGATCTGGCCCAGGCCCAACGCTGCGTTGGCCAAGGGCGGCTCTGGTGATGTGCTCGCCGGGATCATCGGCGCACTGCTGGCTCAAGGTCTGCCCTGCTTCCACGCCGCGCAGTTGGGTGTGACCGTCCATGCGTTGGCGGGGGAGAGGCTGCGGGCCGAGTTCGGGGAGCGCGCCGGGCTGGCGTCGGACCTGATCCAGCAGCTACCGGCCGTGTGGCGGTCACTGGAGAACCCGGCGGTGGAAGGCGTCGAGGGCGGCCCAAACCGGTCGCTTGCTCCAAGGTCGGGCGAAAGATAGCCTTCCCGACCGCAGCGCCCGTCTGGCGAATCGAGACTGCCGTGCCCGTCGCCTGTGCCCCCAACCGAGACCGACCGTTGCCGCTGCGGGGGCTTTTCAGCCTCACAACGGTGCTGATCGCGCTCGTCACCGGCTGCGGCGACAGCATCGTGGACGTGGGAGAGAGCTGTCGGGCTTCGAGCGAGTGCGGCTCGCACCTGTGCTACGTCAACCGCTGCTTGGAGCCGACCGCCGATCTCGACGGCGACGGGCTGACGAACGCGGTCGAGCACCAGCTGAACACCCATCCGCAACAGGCGGACACGGATGGCGACGGCAAGCCCGACGGGATCGAGGTCGGACCGCACCCGGCCAAGCCGATCGACACCGACAGCGACGGGAAGCCCGACGTGGTGGAATCCCTTGTTGCGGACCAGGACCGCGACTGCCTGCCGGACGAACGCGATGGGCAAGACACCGCAGTAAACGTCGATCCCGCCGTGTTGGCAGACGGCGCGTGCGCGTCCCAAGGCGTCTGCGCCGGCAAGCCGTCGCTCGTGAAGGCGACCTGCACCGCCGGAGTGCTCGCGTGCGATTACGGCGCGGTGGCGGGCTGGTCACCGGCGGAACAGTGCGATGCGGTGGACAACGACTGCGACGGTCTGATCGACGAGGGCTTCACATGGCAGGGGGGCGCGGTCGGCAAGCCGTGCGCCGGTCAGGGCGGTTGCGGCCCGGGCGTCGTGGTGTGTCTGGCGGGCAAGGCGGCGTGCTCGACGTTGCCGGGAGGACCGGCGGACGCATCACAGCCCGAGGCCTGTAACAGCGTGGACGACGACTGCGACGGCCAGACCGACGAGGGCTTTGCGATGGGCGGGCTGCCGGTCGGCTCGCCGTGTCTTGGCGTGGGAGAGTGCGGCATCGGCACGGTGTTGTGCGCGGCGACCGGAGAGCCGATGTGCTCCAGCAACCCCGGAGGCCCCGACAGCAAGATGGCGCAGGAGCTGTGCAACGGTCTGGACGATGACTGTGATGGACAGACCGACGAGCACGTCTTCCTGGACGACAAGCCCATCGGTGCGCCTTGCGAGGGGACGGGCGTCTGCGGCTTGGGTCAGGTGGTGTGTGGCAAGACGGGCGCCGCCGTGTGTTCGACCGCTCCAGGGGCTCCTGACTCGCCCGCGACCGCCGAGACCTGCAACGGCTTGGACGACAACTGTAACGGTGCGACAGACGAGGGATTCTCGTTCCTCGGTCTTGGCTTGGGAGGCGCGTGTCCGGGCGTCGGCGCTTGCGGTGCCGGCGTGGTCGCGTGCAGCAAGGTGGGCACGGCGACCTGCTCCACCGGCATGGACGGTCCAGAGAGCCAAGCGCAACCCGAGGCGTGCAACGGTGTCGATGACGACTGTGACGGGCAGACCGATGAAAAGCTCGTTTGGCTGGGTTATCCGCTGGGCGGCCCGTGCGTCGGCACGGGCGCGTGCGGCAACGGGACCGTCGAGTGCAATCCGCAGGGGGTCGCTGCGTGCTCCACCAACCCCGACGGGTCTGATCCCCAAGGCTGGACAGAGGAGTGCAACGGCCAGGACGATGACTGTGACGGTCAGACCGACGAAGCCTTGGCCGCGCCGGACGGCTTGGTCTGTCCCGTCCAAGGTGTGTGCGCCAGCGCCGCGCCGGAACTGTTGTGCCAGGCGGCCGCGTGGCAGTGCGTCTACCCGCTGGAACCCCAGTGGCAGGCAGACGAAGCGACTTGTGACGGGCTGGACAACGACTGCGACGGTGCGACCGACGAGGGGCTACCCCAGCAATGGGCCGGAGCCACGTCGGGCGTGCAGGGACAGCCTCAGGCCAGGACCGGCTTCGCGCACGCGGTGGGCGGCGGCGGCCTCTGGGTCTTGGGCGGGGTCGGTGGCACCCTGGCAGCGGGCAAGATCCTGCAACCGTTGGGAGATTTGTGGCGCTTCGACTTGACCGCGGGCACCTGGCAGCGTTGGCTCGACGACCCGGCGCTGGCCCGCGTCGATGCGAGCCTGCTGTGGTTGCCCGCAGGCGCGGGTTCGACCAACGCTCCCGCCCGGTTGTGGTTGGTGGGCGGTCGCGACGCCGATGGCAAGTCGGCGCCGGCCATGCAGATCGACGTCGACACGAAGAATCTGACGAGCCCCGGCTGGCCGAACGCTCCCAAGGCCCGCGATGGTGCCACGCTGGTGCACGTGCCGACCACCGATCAGGTCTGGCTGCTGGGCGGCGATGCGACGGGAGAGGGCGCTTCGGTGCAGCGCGTGGGCCTGATTCAGGACTGGTGGACGTCGTCGGTCGAGACGGTACCGCAGCTGGCGGGTGTCCAAGGCGGAATGACGGCGTGTCTGGGGCCGACGGGTCACCTGTACGCCCGTGGCCGTCAAGTTTCGGGAGACGGCGTGTTCGCGCGTCTGGTGCCCGGCTCGGCGTGGGAAATCCTGACTGCGGACCCGGTCGGCGAGCCTGCGGCCGCGGGCGGTCGTCTGGTGTGCCCGCCCGGTCTGGACGAGGTCTGGCTGGTTGGCGCGGCCGCTGGCGACGGCAAGTCCCTGCACGTGCGAAAGTTCTCCGTCGCCACGACCACTTGGCTGGCATCACCCGATGCAGATGGTCCGTCGCTGGTCGACCCAGCCGTGGCCCCCTTACCGGGCGGCGGATTGGTCGTCGCACTGGGGCTGGCGCTCGACGGACTGCCACAATCGTTTGCGTGGACGGGCGAGCCGGGTGCTTGGACGGCGGCGCCAACAGGGCCCGAACCCGTCATCGGTGCGCGCTGGATCGCGGTGGGCGACGACCTGTACCGCTTGGGGGGCGCGAGCTTGCGCGGGGCGGCCTTCGATCTGACGGGACCCGCCTGGCGCCTGCACGCGGGTGTCTGGCAGCCGCTGCCGTTGCCGCCCGGACTCTCAGGAAGGGTCCATGCGGCGCTGATGCTCGAGCCGTCGGGTACCGGCTTGCGGCTGTGGGGAGGGTTGGGACAGGTCACGCAGACCGCGCAACTGCTGGCCGAAGAGGTCGCCCCGGCGATGACGGGCGGGCTGCGGCTGGACCTGATCTCGGGTGCGTGGACGCCCCTGACCACCGCCCAGCTGGCCGCGCTGCCCGCCACCCGCACCGACCCGGCGCTTGCGCAGGTGCAGCCCGGCATCGCATGGCTGTTCGGCGCCGGGGCACAGCCGACCACGGCGGAGGTGTGGCGGGTCGACTTGATCAAGGCCTCCAAACAGCTGGTCTGGCAGTCGACCGACAGCATGGGACCGCCTTTCCGTCCAGGCACTTCGCTGGTGTACGACGCAGCTGGGGGGCGGCTGGTGCTGGTGCAGGTGCAGTCTGGGCTGAAGGTGTGGACGCTGCCGGTGGTGGGTGCTCCGGTCTGGAAGGTCGCTTCGGTCTCGCCGCTCGCCTGGCCCGGTCGTGCGCTGGTGTTGGGGGGGGACGGCATGGACGAGCGGTTGGTGCTGGCGACGTCGGCCCCGGGCGGTCCTGCGGCGGTCGGAAGGCTGCTTACTTTGGGCGAGACTCCGTTGCTTTCGGATTGGATCGGACCGACGCCTGCCTGGTGGGGGCCCGCCGCAGCTGGTTGGTCGGGGCAGGGTGACCGCGTGCTGGTCGATGGAACCTTGGGCGTCGCGGGCGCCCCTCACGGCGGCTACGAGCCGGTCCTGCGCGAGTGCAAGCCGTCCAACCCTTGATCTTCACGACGGTGTCGTGTCAGCGCACTGGCCCGTGGCGCAGCATCACGGGGCGCGGCCGCCAAGTGGGTGTCCAAGCAGGCGCGCTGGCAGAATCACCACCCTCGTGGACCTCCAGCAGGCTGCCCGACAAATGCGCGGTCAAGCGCACGCGAAACTGGCGGCTGCCACCCTTTAGATCCATCAGGTAGGAGCGGTCCGGCTCTAGCCAGGTAAAGCCCTCCAGCCGGAAGCCCTCGTCCAGGATGCGGCGACTGCTGACCGTCGCCCGCGCCAGCTCCGCCGCACGGTCGAAGTCGACGGTCGACACCAGCCAGAGGTCCAAGCCGCCTCGGTCGTTCCAGACGACGCGCCGCGTCGAGACCGAGCCCAGTAGCGCTCGCGCCGCGGCCTCGACGGGAGTCCTGGGCTCCGGCAGTTCCGTGTGAACCGCGCCAGTTCCTTCAGGAGTTGAAGGGGCGGCAGGTGCGGAACCGGTCACCGCAAGACAGCCCGCCGCGACCACCGCGAAGCCCGCCCATGTCCTCTCGTTCGTCCTCATGCAGACCAGTCTAGCGGCTCGTGCCGGGCGCGACCAGAGGGCAGTCGCGTGGGGTTGTTGCTCCGGTCGTGACAACCCCATGATCTGCTTGCGCTTCCCATCCTTGACGTCGTTCGGCCCCCCGACTATCATCCCGCCCTTGCGAACGGCCTGCCCCGCAACGTCTTTGGGCTGCCGTCACGCGAACAACCCCCGCAGCAGTCCACCCTACGGCAGGTTCAAGATGGTCAATTTCCGGAGCGCAGGCCTCGCGGCTCTCCTCGTCCTCACGGCAGCGAGCACTCTGGCAGGCTGCCAGCGTGGCGAGAAGTCATGCCGGTACTACAGCCTCGTGCTCGAGCGTTCGCAGACAGCGGACGACCGCCGCCGCGCGCTTGAGGAAATCAAGAAGCTGTCCAGCAAGGACCAGTTGAAGTGCGAGGACGACAAAGTCTTCGATCGCTTCAGCAAGTCGCTGACGGACGCCAAGTACCGGCCGTTCGTGCTCGAGATGCTCGAGAACTTGGGGCGCGCCAGCCCGGGTCTGAAGACGCGCTCTGAGAAGCTCGTCACGGCCGGCATGCGATTCAACGACTCCGCGCTGCAGGCCGCCGAGATCATTCGCACTTGGCGCCTCGAGAGCGCCGAGGCCGGCAATGCCTGGCTGCCGTCGAAGGAGACCGCCAAGACCATCGCGGAAATGATCCCGAAGGTCACTCAGGGCAGCTCGCGCGCCGCCCTGGTCGAGGCGCTGTTCCTGGCTGTGCCAGACCCCAAGGAGCGCGAGCAGTTCGAGGGCTTGCTCATCGATCTGGCCGACACCGATCCGTCGCTGCAGACCGTCGAGGTCAACATCAAGGCCCTGCAGTACCTGGCCGAGATGCGCACCCAGAACCCCAAGGCCTTCGACGCCTACGTCCACGGTCTGTTCCAGCGTGACGCTGCCCGCGCCGAGACCTATGGCGCCGCCCGCCTGGCGCTGTCGACGCAACCTCGCGACAAGGTCGTCGACGCGATGCTGCTGCTCTACCAGCAGAAGGACACGAACTTCGAGGGTTGGGCCAAGCAAGCCGGTCTGTTTGACTGGGAGTGGAAGGAAGGCCCCAAGGTCATGCAGGTGCTGTCGGACTTGCATGATCCGCGCACGGCGTCGGTCATCATCACGGCGCTGGGTCAAGCCATCGACGCTTCCGAAGAGGGCACGCCCAAAAGCTTCGTCGCCGTCAACAAGGCGCTGCCGTGGGGCGCGTACATCACCAGTCGGTTGCAGCTGTCGCTTTGGGCGCTTGCTGCGATGGGCGAAGGTCTGACGCCCTATTCCGAGGCCATCGCTACGGTCGCCAAGACCGCAGGGCTGACGGTCGAGCAGCGCACGCTGCCCTTCATCGCGCTGGGCATGTCGGGCGCCTCCAACGCTTGGCCGGTGATGGCCGCGGCATTCCAGGCGATTCCTGACTTCGAGCGTCCCGACTTCCTGACGCCGATGTCCTACGCCGTGGAGACCGAGAATCTGGACGAGTGGATCAAGATCATCGACGGCGACAAGAGCGAGGGCGTGACCAAGGGCCGCGCCGACCCGACCATCGTGGGTCGCATCAAGGTCGTGACCGACTGCAAGGCCGCGCTCGTCGGCGCCGCAGACGACAACGACAAGAAGATGAAGCTGGGCAAGTGCTACGAGGGCTTCCTGAAGACCGGCGACGACATCGCCAAGGAAAAGGCGGCGATTGGCCTGATCCATTTGGGCGCTCGCGGTGGTATCGACGTGGTTCCCGGCCTGATCGACGCGTTTGGCGTGTCGCAGCCGTCCTCGGTCACGCTGCGCCAGGTGCTGTTCGTCGGGTTCAAGGCGCTGTCGAAGCCCAAGCACATGAAGATGCTGTACGATCTGCAACAGATTCAGATCGGCCTCGGCACGGTCAACCAGGTGTGGATCTGGGAGTTTGACGTGCTGCTTGCCCACTTGCTGCAGCAGCTCGAGGCCATCGACCCCAACGCGGCCGCTCCCGGCAACAAGCCGTTCGACCCCGCGATGGAGAAGCCCTCGGCCCCCGCAGCTGCTCCTGCTGCCGCCCCGGCACCTGCCGCGCCCGCTGCCCCCGCCGCTCCCGCCGCGCCGTAATTCTGCGCCGGCCCCCGCGTCGTTTTCCGCCAGCGAACGATCATCTCCCGCGGCCCTTTCCTGCCGCGAGAGGTGACCCATGCCCTGCGCTCTCCTCCGGCACACCCTGCTGCCGTGTCTAACCGTGCTTGCATCCGCCTGTTTCTCGTTGCCGCCGTCCGCGCTGACGGGGCAGGAGGACACTGCCCAATCCCTGCAAGACGTCCTCGCGACGACGGCCGATGGTGCGGACCCGACCGCCGTGCCGGAGACGTGTCTGCCCGTGCTGACGGGTGAGCTCATCGTCAACGAGGTGCTGGTGCGCCCCGGTGGTCTGGATGTTGACGGCGATGGGGTCTCGAACGGCCGTGACGAGGCGATCGAGCTCGTGCTGGACGCCTCGGCACCCGCGGCGCATCTGGAGGGCGTGACGCTGGAAGTTGACGGTGTTTTAAGGGGTTCCGTTCACCTTGCGGAGTGCGTGCCGACGGGAACGCTGGTGGTTCTGGTGGGGTCGACGACCCAGGCGCTGGACCTGCCGCCAGGCACCTTGGCCGTGCGCTTGGACAAGGTGCTGAAGCTGCCGGACGAGGGCGGGACGCTGGCCTTGCGCGGCGTGACGGGTTCCGTGTTGGCCCAGGTCTCGTGGCCGGCAGAGAAGGACGGTCTTGGGTCCAGCCGCACCCGCACCCGCGACGGCGACCGCAACGCCGGGTTCGCCCGGCACGCCGACCTGCCGCTGGCCAAGGGGCAACGCGCGTCGATCGGCTGGTGCTTGAGCGGCAAGACGCCTTGCGACTGCCTGCCTTGCGCGAAGTGACCGGTCAAAACGGCCGAGGGCCCGGCACCCCTTGCGGAGCCCCGGGCCCTCAGGCCTTTCACATGGCGCTGGCGGTGGAACCTGAGCGGGCTGTGACGCAACAAGTCTATCGAACCGTTTCTCCCCGCCGGCGCGAGTCCGCATCGGCGAGCTTGGCGGCCCAACAACAGCACCAAGGACTCGGCGCAACTTGTTGCGGCACAAGTCCCTAGCGGCCCAGGTTCAGATCGCCCAGCTTCTCGCGGACCAGATCGCCGATGGTGGTCGGCCCGGCAGACGGATTGTCGTAGCCGGAGTAGTCCTCGTCCTCGTTGTTCACGCGCTTGATCGACAGGCCCAGCTTGCGCTCCTCGGGGATGACGCTGATGACCTTGACCTTGGAGGTCTGGCCTTCCTTCAGGGCGCTGTGGATGTTGTCGATCTTCTCTTCGGAGATCTCGGAGATGTGCAGGAAGCCCTCGATGAACTCGTCGAGCTCGACGATCGCACCGAAGTCCAGCAGCTTGCTGACCTTGCCCTCGTGCACCGAGCCGCGCGGGTACTTGCGCTGGATCTCGGCCCACGGGTCGGACGACAACTGCTTGATGCCGAGCGAGAAGCGCTCCTTCTCGGCGTCGATGTTGAGCACCACCGCCTCGACCTCGTCGCCCTTCTTGTAGATGTCCTGCGGGTGCTTGACCCGGTGGGACCACGACAGGTCGGTGACGTGGCACAGGCCGTCGATGCCGTCCTCGATGCCGATGAAGATGCCGAAGTTGGTGATGTTGCGGACCACGCCCTTGACCTTGGAGCCAACGGGGTAGGTGTTCGCCATCACGTCCCACGGATTCTGCTCGATCTGCTTCATGCCCAGCGAGATCCGCTTGTTGCGGCTGTCGATCTCGAGCACCTGCGCCTCGACCTCGTCGCCCAGCGACAGGACCTTGGACGGGTGCTTGACGCGCTTGGTCCAGGACATTTCGCTGATGTGGATCAGGCCTTCGACGCCCGGATCCATCTCGATGAACGCGCCGTAGTCGGTCAGGCTGACGACCTTGCCCTTGACGCGCTGGCCGATGTTGTAGCGGGCCTCGATGTTGAGCCACGGATCCTCGAAGTTCTGCTTCAGGCCCAGGCTGACGCGCTCGCGCTCGGGGTCGTACTTGAGGACGCGGACCTTGACCTCCTGGCCGACCTCGAAGAGCTCGGACGGGTGGTTGACGCGGGCCCACGACATGTCGGTGATGTGCAACAGGCCGTCGATGCCGCCGAGATCGATGAACGCGCCGTACTCGGTGATGTTCTTGACGATGCCGTCGACGACCATACCGACTTCGAGCTTGTTCAGGGTCTGGCTCTTCAGGGCCTCGCGCTGCTTCTCGAGGAGCGCACGACGCGACAGCACGATGTTGCCGCGCTTCTTGTTGAACTTGATGACCTTGAAGTGGAAACGCTGGCCGATGTACTTCTCGAGGTTGCGCACGGGGCGCAGGTCCACCTGGCTGCCGGGCAGGAATGCCTTGACGCCGATGTCGACGGTCAGGCCGCCCTTGACGCGCGCGGTGATCACGCCCTCGACAAGCTCTTCGTTCTCGCAGGCTTCGGCGATCTCGTCCCAGATCTTGAGACGGTCGGCCTTCTCCTTGGAGAGTTCGACGAGGCCGTTGTCGTTCTCGCGGCTCTCGACATACACGTCGATCACATCGCCGGCGGCGACGTTGACGGTGCCGTCATGCTCGGTGAATTCGTGAACGGGGATCTGACCTTCGCTCTTGTAGGCGATGTCGACGATCACGAAGTCCTTGGTCACGGCAAGGACGGTTCCGCGCACGATCTCGCCTTCGACGACGTTCTGCTGCTTCTCCCAATCGAGGAACTGCTTCTCGAAATCGTCTTCGAAGGACAAGGTCTGGAGTTGGTCAGTCATGGTGTTCTTCTTCCTACGGTGCCTTCCGCCGCCCGCGCGTTCCTGCCGCAACATTGCGGACGTGGAGCGCGTCGGTTTGTCATGGTTTCGCGGGACCAGCGGCCGTTGCCTGGGCTGGCAAGGGTGCGAAAGGGTAAGGGCAAACGTGGCTTGTCGTCAAGCGAGAACGGTGACTTGCGGGCCAATGGCTACCTCGCGAGCCCCGTTTCAGGACTGTTGTTTGGTGCGGGACGCTACTCGCCGAAGCGGGCGCGCAGACGGTCCAGCAGTGCGCCGTGCAACCCCTGGAAGTCGCGGCCGCTCATGGCAAGCACCACGTCACCCGGTTCGGCGGCGCCGGCCACGTAGTCGACGATATCGGCGACGGCCGGAATGAAGCGCGCCGACGTCCCCTGCGCCTCGATCGCCCGGCACACCGCGCCCGCATCCATGATCTCGTCGGGCTTGAGCTTGTCGCCTTCCTTGTGCAGCGGACTGCACAGCACCACGCGATCGGCCAACGCGAACACGTCGGGGTACACCGTCTCGAACACCTTGCGGCGCGAGGTGTTGGACTCGGCCTCGAACAACGCCCACAGCCGGTGCCCCGGGTACTGGCCGCGGATCGCCGCGATCGTCTCCTTGACCGCGGTCGGATGGTGCGCGTAGTCGTCGATGACCGAGACGCCCCCCACAACCCCCCGCAATTCCTGACGCTTGCGCACGCTCTTGAACTGCGCCAGCGCCGCGATCGCCTGCACGATCGTCACGCCCAGGTCCAACGCCAGCAACAACGCTGCCGTGGCGTTCAGCACGTTGTGGCGACCGGGCGACGGGCACAGGAACGGCCCCAGGATCGCGGTCTCCTTGGGCCACCACGGCAGGTCAGCCTGCGACCCGGCAGGGCGGTACAGACTGAAACGTGCACCATCCGGGCTCAAACCGCGCAGATCGATCGCCACATCCAGCGGCAGCCCGCCCTCGAAGCCGTAGCGCGCCACACGTCCCTGGCAGGCGTCGAGCACCGCTGTTACCCGCTCGTCCTCGCCCCACGCAACCAGCAGCCCGTCCTTCGGAAACAGCGACGCGTACAGGCGAAACGCCCGCTGCACCGCGTCGAAGTCCGGGTAGATGTCGGCGTGGTCGAACTCGACGCTGGTCAACACGCCGTGGTGCGGTCGGTAGTGCACGAATTTCGGGCGCTTGTCGTAGTACGCGGTGTCGTACTCGTCGCCCTCGATGACAAAGGGCTTGCCCTCGCCCAGGCGAAACGATGTCCCCAGGTTCAGCGGCACCCCGCCGACCAACAGCCCCGGCGACAGGCCCGAGGCCTCGAGCAGCCACGCGAGCATGGACGTGGTGGTCGTCTTGCCGTGCGTGCCCGCGACGACGACGGGAATGCGGCCGGGGAGCATCCACTCGCCCAGCCCTTCGGGGAACGAGCAGTACGGCAGGTGCTTCTGGCGCATCGCCTCGGCCTCGACGTTGTCGCGCTTGACGACGTTGCCGACGATCACCAAGTCGGGTCCCCAGTCCAGGTTCTTGGCGTCGTAGCCGTCCCAGAAGGGGATGCCCCAGCGCTCGAGCTGGCCGCGCATCGGGTGGAAGACGCCCGCGTCCGAGCCGCGCACTTCCATGCCGCGCGCTTGCAGCATGCCGGCGAAATTGCCCATGGCCGACCCGCCGATGCCGATCAGGTGGACCTTCTTGACCGTGGCGTAGTCGACGGGCGGGCGGGCTTCCGGGACGCGCTCGGCGGGGCCGGGGATGAAGGGCATGGCGTGGGCTCCTTGCTGGCGGGCATGCGAGACGGCGAGGGCGGTCACGGCCGCTTGCGGGGAGCCTAGCGCGGGGTGGGGGGGTGTCAAAAAGGCGGAGGCGTAGCGGCCGGGCCTGCAGAGGGGGGCGAGGAAAGGAAGCGGGAGGAGACGAGGCGAAGCGGGAGGTGACGGAGCCGAGCGGGAGGTGACGGAGCTGAGCGGGAGGTGACGGAGCCGAGCGGGGGGAGACGAGGCGATGCGGGAGGAGACGAGGCGAAGCGGGAGGAGACGAGGCGAAGCGGGAGGTGACGGGGCGAAGCGGGAGGTGACGGGGCGAAGCGGGAGGTGACGGGGCGAAGCGGGAGGTGACGGGGCGTTCAGTGGACGCCCCCGGACTGAAGTCCGCGGGCTACCGGTCGAGAAGTCCGCGTTGCTGACGCCGCGGACTGAGTGCCGCGCGGCAAATGTCTCGACCGAGCGACAATAGGATGCGCCGCGGTGGCGCCGTCAAGGAACCTCATGAGCCACGTACATTCCTGTTTGCATGTCCATCTCGTGTGGTCGGTGAAGAACCGGGCCGGACTGTTGACCCCAGAGGTTTGGAGTCGGCTTGCCGGAGCTGTGTCGACCAAGGCGCGGTCCCTGGGGTGCCGACACGTCGTCGTGGGCGGCGTCGACGACCACATTCACGTGCTGGCAGAGCCGCCGCCCACGCTGGCGGCGGCCGAACTGGTGCGCCAAATCAAGGGGGCGTCCGTCAACATCGCACATTCGAAAGGCACCGCCTTGGTCTGGCAGCCGGGCTACGGAGCCTTCGCCGTCAGCAGGGACGACGTGGCTGACGTGGACGCCTACGTGCGAGGCCAAGCCGCACACCATGCGGCGCGAACCGTGCGCCTGGAACTGGAGCCAGTCCCAAAGGGGACTTCTTGAACGGTAGCCCTCGGACTTCAGTCCGGGGGCCTCTGTCGGACGGACAATCTTGAACGACCGGAGACCCGGTAACATCTCGCGACCGTCCTCGCGACGGGGAGTCCCTGCAGTTGCACCTTCTTTCGCGACGTACCTACACTCGGCCCATTGGGGCGATCCGAAACGCGCGGCGGAGCGAAGGTGCCATGGGCAACGCAAGTCGGCTCAAAGCATGGGTGCTGACAACCGGGCTGATGCTCGCCAGCACCGCCTTTGCGGCCGAACCTGAGGAGAAGTGGCCGATCGGGTTCCAGGTGGGGATGGGCGCCGGACTGGGCACCGTGGCGGGGACCGAGTACCACAACATGCTGGCGTGGTCCGGCCGGGTCCGGTGGGGCCGCCTTCATCTCGTCGGCGGGGCACTCAGCATGCCTGGGTTGGCCGTGCCCGATTCCAGCGTCGTCGGATGGCGCGAACTCGGCGCCGGATGGGCGATGTCCGGCCCGCTGGAGCATCTCGTCGTAGGCGCGGCGTACGGCGCCATGGACCAAGCAGGCTATCTGACGACGACGGCCGTGGACGCCCTGGTTATCCGCGTGGGTTGGGACCTTTTCGGCTGGCGACGGCTGTTCGCGGTGCCGATTGAGCTCGCAATCGCCGTGCCATTGGAGAAGGCCCGCGTGAAGTACCGGGGCCTCTCGGACCGCACGGAAGGCGAGCCGTACGACTTGTCCACAACGCTGACGCTGAGTGTGTTCTTGATAGGTGGATACGTGTGGGGGCTGCCATCGCGACCCGGTACGCAGCAGCCGGGGCCTTCGCTGCAGGAGTCCTGGCCCGAATGAGAACTGGATCCGCAGCACATCCATACGGATACCTGCGATGGCGCGAGCAAGAGGGCAGCGCCCATGAGGCGTGGGTCATGGAGCAGGGGCATGGCTTCTTCGGCCTCTGAGTTGGACCCGCTCGCCATCCGGGCTTGGGTCGAAAGCCGCATGATCCACATTGAGTTGACCGATGGCCGGCAAGTCACGTTTCCCGCCGACCGCTTCGTGCGGCTGAACGGTGCAACCGATACCCAGTTGTCTGGCGTGCGACTGCGGGTGGACGGCGCCACATTGAGGTGGGAAGACCTGGACGAGGATCTGACGGTCCGGGGGATCCTGGAAGGACGTTTTCAGTTGCCGCTGCCGGACTTGCGCAAGGCGTGATTCGGCCGCTGTGTTGTCCGGGCACCGCGCGTGACACCCACCACCGCCACCGCTATCCTCGCCCCATGGCACACGAACCGTCCGACGCAGACTTGCAGCCCGTTCGCGACGCCGCGGTCCAAGCGGCAGGGCGCGTGGTCGAGGCGTTGGCCGCCCGCGTCCCGGTCGACACCGCGTGGCTGTATGGTTCGGGCGCTACCGGTCGAATGCGCAAGGACAGCGACCTGGACATCGGTCTGCTCTTGCGCGGTCACGTCTCCGCCTGGGAGCTCGCGGGTCTGGCCGTGGAGTTCGCGTCCCTGGCCGGCCGACCGCTGCAGCTGGTGGATCTCGACGCCGCCGGGCCCATCCTTGCGCGTCAGGTGCTCGCCAAGGGAGTGCTGCTGCTGGACGCCAAGCCTGCGCGCCGCCATGCTTTTCTGATGCGAACGCTGACAGATTACGCAGACTTGAAGCACGCCCGCGCTCCGGTCGAGGCGGCGTTGCGAGCGAGGTTGCGCCGTGGTGGTTGACGCCGACATCGTGCTGGCCAAGTGCGCGCAGATCGAGCGCGCCTTGGACCGCGTGGCGCGGATGCTGGACCTGCGCGCCGAGCGCCTGGACGACCAAATGGTCGCCGATGTCGTGGCGCTCAACTTGCAGCGCGCGTGCCAGTCGGCCATCGATCTCGCCCACCACCTTGTCGCAGCGGGCGGACTGGGGTTGCCGGCCAAGTTGGCCGAGGCGTTCACCTTGCTGGAAGGCGGGGCCGGTCTGGACACGCGACTTGCGGCGTCGATGCGCGCGATGGTCGGGTTTCGCAACGTCGCGGTGCACGCTTACGAGGAGCTTGATCCGGCTGTGGTCGCCCGCGCGGCCACGGAAGGGGCGGCCGATCTGCGTGCGTTCGCCGCTTGGGCGGTGGCGCGGCTGCCGGAACCGTGACGTAGGGGGCTGATCGCACTGCGGCTGCGGCGCTTCCAAGCGGAAGGAGCGGCGGATGAAACAGGATTCTGCGTGGGTCCCAGGAAGGAGGCCTCGCCGCCGGGGCAGACTCCTCGCCAGCGCGGTGATAGGCGCAGTGCTGTTGACTGCGCTCCCCGCCCTCGCAGCCAGCAAAGAGCACGAGTTGTCCGTGGGGTACGCCGCGGCCGATCTCGTCATCGGGCCTGAGGTCCGCTGGCTTTACGGTCTGGGCGATCACCTGTCCGTCGGCGCCAGCGTGCACGACCGTTGGCTGGTGCCATGGGACGTTAGGGGCTGGGACGCGTGTAGTGTCGACCTGGCCCTGGCGACGCTGCCGTTCGTGCCCGTTGGGGAGCCCGGGGCATCGACTTGGACGCCTTCGGTCGGCGGAGGCATCGGTGTCGTCCTCTCTCGCAGCCTGCGTCAGGACGTTCCCTGGTGGTGGCACGCCGAGGCGCAGCTCGCCTGGCGATCCGGAGGCCGGAAGTGGGGGCTGGCTTTCCGCTACGGGCTCGAATCTGACGTGCGCGGGGAGTCAAGAGGTGCCGGGGGAATCGCCTTCCAGTGGTTTGGCGCGCCAGTCCCAACGGGACTTCTTGAACGGTAGCCCACGGACTTCAGTCCGGGGGCCTCACAGACACGGTGCAGACCTCGTGCTGCTCCACTTCCTCACCAGACATTTGGGAGGTCACGGGACCCTTCGAATCGAGTTCGCACTGGATAACGGCCGTCTCCACCGGAGCCCAGCCGCTCCAGGAGATGCCAGCAAACACGTCGGCTCCGTCCACGATGCGCACACAAGAACTGTAGCGCCTGTCACCGAGGACGAAGTAGTACCACTCGAACGTCCGGGACCGGTCCAGGGAGAAGTGGCCCGCTGCGTCGGTTGTCGCCGCGGTGGTGGCACTCCCGGCGCAATTGTGGCGCTCGAAGGCATACACCGCCGCTCCGGCTACGGGCCGGCCCTGACGCGTCACCGTACCCGTGACCTCTGGGGTGTCTGTCTCGAAGTGAGGGACCGGAACACAGGCCGCCGAAAGCACACCCACGACGGCGGCTATCCCAACAACCGCGCGGCTGCAGGCCATCACCGCCCCTACCCCTTCAACGCCGCCTTCATGCGCGCCAAAAGCGGCGAAGCCTCGTCGTCCAGCCCGTAGCTGCGACCCGCCTCCTTGAACGCCACGGTCCCGGCCGTCGCCTCCAACCCATACTTGCCGAAAGCCTTTTCTTGAATCGCCATCGGCAGCGCGATCATCTTGCCCACGTCGCCTGCCGCCTTGGCCGCCGCCATGTTGGCCTTGAAGGTCGGGTCCTCGAAGCCCTCGACGATGGTCTGGAGGATGTCGAGAAACGTTGCCTTGTCCATGGGTTACTCCTCTACGTAAGTGCGGACCACGCGTCCCTGATCCTTGTATTCGCGGTCGCCGGCTTTCGACAGCAGCGGATACGAGACCGGGCCGCCTTCGGACGCAGCCCAGACCGCGGCACGGATGACCGCGTTCTGGATCTGGCCGCCCGTCAGCTCGTAGTCCAGCGCAAGGTCGCGGAACCTCAGCTCGGCCTCGCGTGGGGCGTCCGCCGGGATCATCACGCGCCACAGTCGCTCGCGCTCGTCGACTTCCGGCGGCGGGAAGTGGGGCTTGAAGCGGATGCGGCGCATGAAGGCCTGATCGATCGACTCGGGGTTGTTGGTCGTCAGGATCACCAAACCGTCAAAGTCTTCCAAGCGTTGCAGCAGGTAGTTGACCTCGAGGTTGGCATAGCGGTCGACCGACGACTGCACGTCGGTGCGCTTGGCGAACAGCGAATCGGCCTCGTCGAACAGCAGCGCGATGCCCGAGTCCTGGCTGGCGTCGAACAGCTTGGACAGCCGCTCTTCCGTCTCGCCGATGTACTTCGACACGACCGAAGCCAAGTCCACGCGGAACAATTCCAGGCCCAGATCGCGCGCCACCAGCCCCGCGCACAGCGTCTTGCCGGTGCCCGAGGGGCCAGAGAACAGCGACGTCAATGCGCGGCCATAGCCCATCGAGCGGCCGTAGCCCTGGTCGTCGAGCACGAACGAAGCGAACTTCCCGAACCGCACCATCTCTTCAAGGATTTCGCGGGTGTCGTCGGGCAGGACCGTGGTCTCCCAACGGCCGCGGACGTGGATGCGGGTGGCCAGACCGGCCAGGCGCGACGACGCCACATCCCGGCAGGATCGCTCGAGATCCGTCAGGTGCACGGCGGTCGCGTTGGGGTTGCGCTGGCGTGCGGTGGCCGCGGCCAGGTTCACGGCGAGGTCGATCTCGTCGACGCCGAACTTGAAGACGGCGGCAGAGGCGGCGGCGTCCTCGGCTTCCACAGCCGTCATGCGGTCACTCAACCGCTCGCGCCACAAGGTCTTTCGCTCTTCCAGCGTCGGCGCGGCGGTCGGCAGCTCCAGCGCCCCCAGCTCGCGCAGCAGCGCCAGATGCACCCGCGGCGAGAGCCTTTGCCCCTCCTGCCTTGGGCTCGCCGGCGAGTGGAAGAACATCGTCGTCGTCTCGCCCGACAGCAGCTGCACCAGCGCGGCCAGACGCTCTGCCCCGTGCTCGCCAGCGTCCAGCGACTCACTGTGCTCGAAGAAAAGCCCCGCGCGCGCCAGTCTTGCCCGTCCCAGCACGGCCCCGACCCGGTCCAGCGCGTCGTCGGCCAGCAGCAGGTCCAGCCGCACCGTCAGCAGCCCCTCGCCGAACAGCCGCAGGGCGTCGCGGGCAATGCGCACGGCACCGGCACGCTCGGGGCCCAGCACCAGAAAGCGCCGCCGGCCTCGGAATCCGCGCGCCAGAGCCTCGCGCAACGCGGGAGAATGTGGCGAGTCCTTGCCCTGGCCGAGATCCAGCGCGTCGCCCTCTTGCCCGTGCCACAGCACGCCCGGCAGGTCGGCCAGCGCGACCGGCAGCCCGACCAGATGGCCGCACACGAACCCTGCGGCCCGAAAGCGAATTTGCGTGGTGTCGTCGCCGCCGGCCAGCACCAGACCATAGCGCCGCAGCGTCGACCGCGACGACAGGGCCTGCAGCACCGCCTTGCCCCGCGCGCCGAACGGGTCGACGGCGTGCGAAAGGAAGTCCTCTGGCCAGTGGCTGCGGCCGGTGTCTCGCCACAAGGCTCGGTAAAGCCACAAGAATTCCGGAACCAGCTCGGGCGCCAGCAGCACCCACAGCAGGTCGCACTCCAGATCCGACAGGCCGAAGATGACGCGCAGCTCGTCAAAGCGCTGCGCCGACTCGGTCGTGGGCTGCAGATCGTCGTACGCGACGGCCAGCCGCTGCTCCATGCGGGCCACGAAGCTCAACCGCTCGGGGTCCAGCGCCTCGCCGCGCAGGCAGCGCAGGGCGGTCGAGTCGAGCGTCTGCATCGTGCCCGCGGGCACCGGATTGCGCGTGGGGTCGTCGACCGGCCGGTCCCAGGGCCGCAGCACCCCCAGGTACCGCTGCAGCATCGCGCGCACACGGTCGAGGTAAGGCGCGAATTCAACGGCGGAACCCGACAGCCACGGTCGAGCGCCGTCGTCCAGCGGCGGTCCGTCGTCGTCGCGCAGCTCGGCGCGGATCAACTGCCGCAGCACGTCGACCTGCATCTCGCTCAGGTCGTCGGTGGTGGTCTCGGGGTCGATACGCGCCTCGAGCAGGATCGCCTTGGCCCGCGCGCGGCTGATGCCGGGCAGGTACGTCAGGGCGGTCTCGACGGGACGATGCGGCGGAAGTCCTGAAAGTCCGGTGCGTGCCATGGCGCGCGAGGTTAGCGCAATCCGGGGCCTTTGTCTCTCGCGTTGACCCTCCGGCCAGTGGGCGGTATCGTGCCGTCGCCGTCCACGAAGAGGTTTCTCCTCCGCCCGATGTCGCCGGACAGCTCCGGCTCACCCGTCCAGGGCCAGCGACGGCCGCACCTTCCCCCGAAGAGGTTTCACCATGAGCAACGCCAAGTTCCATGTCCTCGTCAGCGACAGCATCGCCGCAGAGGGCGTGGACGTCCTGCGCAACAGCGGTGTCTGCGAAGTTGACGTCAAGGTCGGTCTCAAGCCTGCAGAGCTGCACGAGATCATCGGCAACTACGACGCGCTCGTCATTCGCTCGGCCACCAAGGTCACCGCCGAGACGTTCGGATTCGCCAAGAAGCTCAAGGCGATCGGCCGTGCGGGCGCCGGCGTCGACAACGTGGACGTTCCGGCCGCCACCACCAACAAGACCGTCGTCATGAACACGCCGGCGGGCAACAACCTAAGCGTCGCCGAGCTGGCGATCGGCCACATGTTCGGCCTGTTGCGCCGCATCCCCGAGGCGTCGGCGTCGACCAAGGCGGGCAAGTGGGAGAAGTCGAAGCTGATGGGCCAGGAGCTCACCGGCAAGACGGTCGGCATCCTGGGTCTGGGCGGCATCGGCAAGATCGTCGCGAAGAAGGCCAACGCCTTGGACACCAAGGTGATCGGTCACGATCCGGTCGTCACGGCAGAGCAGGCCAGGGCGCTGGGCGTCGAGTGGGTCTCGTTTGACGACTTGCTGGCCAAGGCCGACATCCTGACGATCCACGTGCCCCTGAACGGCGCCACCCGCGGGCTGTTGAACAAGGCAGCGTTCGCCAAGGCCAAGAAGGGCCTGATGCTGATCAACGCCTCGCGCGGCGGCATCGTGGTCGAGGCAGACCTGGTCGAAGCGTTGCAGAACGGTCAGGTGGGCGCGGCCGCCATCGACGTGTTCGAGGCCGAGCCGACCGACCCGCAGAACCCGCTGTTCGCCTTCCCGAATGTGGTCTGCACCCCGCACCTGGGTGCCTCGACGGTACAGGCGCAGGACAACGTCGGCGTGCAGATCGCTCACCAGATCGTCGAGTTCCTGCGCGACGGCACGATCGTCAACGCGGTCAACAAGTTCTGATGGGTCAGGTGGTCGTCTGTCCGGGTCGGCTACGGCGGCCCGGGCGGGCAGGCCCCGTTCTGCCGCGCGTCGATCAGCAGCAGCGGATTCAGACAATACGCCAGTGAATAGCCGACCTTGCTGGTCACGTCGAATGCGGGCAGCTTGCTGCCCATCCGCGCGTACCACGCCCACGCCGGGTCCAGCGCGGGCGCCCCCTGCGGCATCTCGTAGTACGGCCCCACATTCCACTTCCAGGCCCACGGCGGTCGGCCGTAGTCGCTGGCATTCGTCGTGCGCAGCTTCGAGCCGATCGTGTGCGCGGGCAGCCCGGGGCGGCCCGAAGGCGGGGCATAGGCAAACCCCGTGTCGGCAAACAGCATGCCGGCGCCCATGTCCTCGCGGCGCGGGAACCACTCGTCGTGCAGCGACTGCAGCTCGTAGGTCGCGTGCGGTCCCGGGTTCGCGGCCGTTTGCGTCGCGGCAGAGGCCAGCGGGACCGGCAGGTACGAGATCCACTTCTCGCTGGCCTGCGCGGCGGCATCGTTGGGGCAGCGGGAGATCGCGCCGGTGTCGCCCGAGTCGAGCAGCAGACAGCTCTGGTGCGTGCGGTTGGTCAGCAGGGCGGGATAGCGACGGGGCGTGCAGCCCGCAATGTTTTCGCAACCGAACGTGTCGTTGGCCATCGGGAACAGCTGAGCTTCCGGGTAGGTGCCGCGCAGGTAGACGGCGCTGGGCGAGCTGCCGCCGAATCCGCTCTCCGTCGTCGCCCAAGACCACATCGCTTCGTCGCTCTTGGCCTTGAACCACGTGGTGACGGCGACCGGGTGCTCCTGCGGGTACTTGGCGACCATCACGATGCTGCCGGCGGTGTCGTTGGCAAACGCGGTTGTGCCGTCGGCATTGGCGCGCTTGGGCCAATAGAACAGATAGGTGACGAAGTAGTGGCTCTGCGTCTCGGCGACCGACCAGCCGACCTTGGCGATGGGGGGGATCGGGTCGACGCTGTCGGCGTTGTCGTCGGCGTTCCAGTTGCCGTCGTAGGCGACCGAGCGCAGGCGATCGCCCTTGCCGACAGCGGCAGAGGCATCGATGCGCTGGCGCAGCACCGGGGCATAGCGGGCGGCCAGGCGGCGATACGCGTCGAGCTTGGGCAACCCCGCGGTGTAGAAGTGCAAAGTGTACGGCGCCTGCAGCGACGGCCCCTTCTGCGCTTGCACCAAGCCCGTGATGACGACCTGCACGCGCGTCGCTGCCGGGACGGTGTCGGTTGCCACGAACTGCAGCTGCTTGCCCGTGACCGTCAGCTTGCCGGCCACGACGGCGTCGGACAGCGCCGTGACCAGCACGGTGTACTTCGTCACGGTCTCGGGCCGCACGTCGGCATTGAAGTCGACGGTGAACGTCACGGGCGCGCCCACTCCGGTCTGGCCCTGCGCAGGGGTCGTCGAGACCACCTCGAAGCTGACCAAGGGCACGTCGGGGCCGAGATCCGGCGCGACATCGGTCGCGACGTCTACCGCGTCAGTGGCGTCGGGCACATCGACTTCTGCTGGTGTATCAAGCAGATCTGCGTCGACCGTGCCGTCTTGCAAGGCCACTTCGTCCGCGAGGTCGGCGTCGTCGATCCACTGGTCGAACGCGATGCCGTCGAAGGTGTCCGCCGCATCCGCCACCGTGCCGCCGATGGTCTTGGTCGGCAGGGGATCGTCGCCGCACCCCGTCGCCAACCAGGTCAGCAGAGTGATGCCCGTCAGCCAACGTGCGGAACGGTGATGCCTCATGGCCAGCCTCCCAGATGCGTCCAGAACCCTTGGCACGGCGCGGCGGGTGGTCCCGGGGCGTCGCTTGCGAGGCGCGGTCGGTCGTGTCAGTGTCCCGCGCGCGAAGTCCCCGCAGCATCGGGGGGGCGGCCGGACTCGTCAAGCCGCCGCCTGCACGGGAAGCGCCTGTTTGGTGCACCTTTGCACACCTCGCCGTCTCGCCAGGAGCCCGCCCCATGTCCCAAGCGCCCGCTCGCCCCGCCAGCCCGAAGACGACCTTCGGCGAGCGCTGGTACGAGCTGCTGCTCGCGGGAAGGCTGTTGAGGTCGCGTCGCAGCCTGCATCTGTCGCTCGTGACCACGATGTCGGTGGCCGGCATTGCCTTGGGCGTGGCGGCGCTGATCGTGGTACTGGCCGTCAACACCGGCTTCCAGGCGGCGTTTCAGGACCGCATCCTCGCCAGCTATCCGCACTTGGTCGTGATGCGCCGGGGCGTCGACGTGCGCGACCACCGCGAGCTGGTGGCCAAGCTGCTGCGGGTGGAAGGCGTCAAGCAAGTGGCGCCGGCGACTTACGACGACATGATGCTGTCCAGCGCGGGCGGTCGGGCAGGCGCCGTGGTGCGCGGAGTGCCGGTCGAGACGCTGGCAGGGTTGCCTGAGGGCGCGATCGTCGCGGGCGTTTTGGACAAGCGCGGCGAGGCTCCGGTGCTGCGATCCGATGCGCGCGGCTGGCAGATGCTGGCGGGCGTGGCGGGCGCAAGGCACGCGGTCGTGGTGGGGCAAGGTTCTGGCGGTCAGCCGTGGTCGCAGACGGTCCCGGTGCTGCCCCAGCCGTCGGGTCTGGCAGGTCTGATGGTGCTGGACACGCAGGGCTGCGGCGAGGCGGCCTGGAAGGGTCGAACCGGCGAGGCTGCAGCAGGCGTCTATCTCGCGACCGCGGGCATCGAGGACCCGGTGCGCCGTGGTGTGCGCCAAAAGTGCACCATCGTTGCAAGCTGGGATGCCGCGCCGGGGCCGTACCTGGTGCGGTGGCTCGACGGCGGCGTGCAGCGCGAGGCGCCCATCGAGCTGCGCAACGGCCGCACTTCAGTCGCGGTGCTGGTGGGCGGCGAGCTGCGGGTGATTCCTCCCCCGCCGGACGACCTGGCGCCGACGCTTGCGGGTGTGGCGTGGCTGGACCTGGGGGCGACCCGGTCCGCACTGCGTGTGCCGGAGCTGCCGCCGTTCGCGCCGTCCTCGACCGCCGAGTGGCACAGCTTTCCCGCCGAGCTGCCGCCGATCACGCTGGGAGAGGGCCTGGCTCAGCGTCTGCAGGTCAAGCCGGGAGACGAGGTGCGCGCGGTGTCGCCGATGCGGGGGCTGGACCGCGGTGCCGACGACGCGGCGGGCAGTGCGTCGGGCCGATTCCGGGTCGCGGCAATTGTGAGAACGGGCTTTCACGATCACGATCAGCGCATGGCGTTGGTCGACTTCACGGCCGCGCAGCGATTCTTGGGTCGAGGGGATATCGCGCGCTGGCTAGAGGTCCGCGTGGACGACCCGATCCTCGCGGCAGCCCGCACCGAGGCTTTCCGGGCGGCGCTCGAACCCACCGACATGTCGGAATTGCTCAAGGGAGCCCAAGCGTTGCGCGACAAGTTCGTCTTGCTGCAAGACGCGGGTCCGATTCCGGGTCTCGAGCTGCGTGCACCCAACGACGCCATCGCCTCGGTGGACAACTGGGTGTCGGGCGTTCGTGCCGCGCGGCAAACACGGGTGCGCACGGCGGGAGCCTTTCGCGTGATCGACTGGGAGGAGATGAACCGCAACATCTTCGAGGCCGCCCGCATGCAGAAGATCGCGATGTCCCTGTTTCCCTTCATCATCGTGCTGGTGGCTGCCTTGAACGTAGTCGGCACCCAAGCGGTCGTGGTGCACGAAAGGGCGCGCGACATCGCCATCTTGCGGGCCATGGGGGCCAGTCGGCGGTCGGTCGCTGCGATCTTTCTGATGCAGGGGTTGGCCGTCGGTGTGGTCGGCACGCTGCTGGGACTGCTGGTTGGCGGCTTGGCCTGCTTTCTGCTCGATGCCGTGGGTTATCCTTTGGATCCGCAGGTCTACCTGATCTCACGGTTGCCAGTGCTCGTCGAGGCGTCGTCGTTCGTCTTGGCCGGTGGAGCCGCGATCGTCCTGGCCTTTGCCGCCGCTTGGTTCGCCGCCCAGCGCGCCGCTTCCCGCGCCCCGGTCGAGGCCCTGCGGCGTCTCGACTGACCCCGGAATCGGCCTTGCTCCTTGCGTCAGGCGGCCCGGTCCTGCTATGACCGCGCCGCTTGCGGACGGGCCGCAGGCGAGGTCCATTCTGGCAGATTGTCGCAGTTCCAAGAGGTTGCGCGCGTGGTGCAGACAGTCGGCGAGCGCTTGCGGCAGCGGCGAGAGGCCAAGGGGCTTAGCCTCGAAGCCGTCACGCGCGCCACAAGACTGACCCGCACGGTGCTGAGCGCGCTCGAAGAAGACCGCTACGAGGACATCGCCGCACCGGTCTACGTGCGTGGTTTTCTTCGCATCTACGCCCAATTCCTCGAGGTTGACCCGGAACAGGTCCTGCAGGCGTGGGACCAGCAGACAACGGTTCGCGACGAAGCCCTCGCGGCTCCCGCTGCCCAAGCCGCGGCCCTGCCTGAGTACTTCAAGTCCTCCACCCGCCCCAGCCGGTCGCTGACCCCTGCGCAGTTGTTCCTGCTGGTCGCCACGGCTGCGATCGTGGTGGTGTTCATGTGGTCAGTGAACCGCAAGCGACCGGTGCAGATCGCCGGGCGCCCCGAGGTCCAGACCGCCCCCGCGACCGCCACCGGTCCTGCCGCCCCGACCTCGCCCCTGCAGAGGGGCGAAACCCGCCGCTAATCCATGACAGCCACTCGCGAATTGGGGCCGTGCCTTGTGGCGCGGCTGACACCGTTTCGCGATGCCGACCTGATCCTCTCGCTGCTGAGCGCTGACCACGGCCGGGTGGACGCCGTCGCCCGTGGCGCTCGGTCCAGCCGCCGCCGCTTCGGCGGAGCCATGCGTCTGTTCTGCGAAGTGAATGCCGCGGTGCAGGGCGGACGCGGCAGTCTGCCTCTGCTGAGCCAGGCGGACGTCCAGCGGGTCTGGCTGCAGGACGAGGTCGGCTACGATCAACTCCGCTTTGCCTCGTATCTCACGGAGTTGGCGCTGGTCGCCAGCCAGCCCGACCATGCGGACGCCGACCTGTACGACTGGCTGTGCGGCTGGTTGACGATCTCGCAGGCGGGCGTGTCGGGGCATGTGCGGTCGCTGCGTTTGGCGGCCGAGGTCACCTTTCTGCATGTGATGGGCCTGTTTCCCGACGTGCGCTCCTGTCACTCCTGCGGCCGCGAGACGTCGGCCGGCGCCGCGTGGCCCGACCCGACCGAGGGCCTGCTGTGCGGCGACTGTGCCGGGGACGCGGGACCCGTGATCGCGCCCGACATGCTGCTGGCGCTGGCCGTGCTGATCTCGCAGCCAGAGCCCGCGATCGAGCTCGCCCGCTCGCTGCCCGTCCAGACGCTGCGTCCCGTCGAAGACCGCGTGGCGCGCCTGTTGGCCCGGGTGCTGCCGTCGACGCTGCGGTCATCCGAAGCCCTGCGAACCGCGGTGCGCGACGACCTGGCCGTCTAGCACGCCCCCGCACCACCGCGAGAACCCGTCACATCCGACCGATTCTTCGGCGGTTTCTCCTTGTCATCGGACGGTTGCGATCTTACACTACCGCCCCTCGGATGCCCGACCCTTGCGATCGGGAAGGCGGCCTGGCCGCGCAACCGCTCGAAAAGAATAGAGCATCCGAGTCAATGCACGCCCCGCGCGGCCTAGGTCAGGTCGTGTCTCTCCGTGTCGCCTTCGGGCGATGCAAGACCGGGGCGGAGGTCCAACGGAGGCAACAAGATCATGGAACCGACTACCGTTCGTCAGATGCTCGAGGCCGGCGCTCACTACGGTCACCAGACCCGGCGCTGGAACCCGAAGATGAAGCCGTACATCTATGGCGCCCGTAATGGCATCTACATCATCAACTTGGGCAAGACCGCCAAGCTGCTGCGCGACGCCCAGAACTTCCTCTCCCGCATCACCGCTCGCGGCGAGCAGGTGCTCTTCGTCGCCACGAAGCGCCAGGCCCGCGACATCGTGAAGGAAGAGGCCGGCCGCGCGAAGATGCCCGTCATTGCCCACCGCTGGCTCGGCGGCACGCTGACCAACTTCCGCACTGTCAAGACCTCGATCGAGAAGATGAACGAAATCGAGCGCATGCTCGCGCCTGAGATGGCCGTCCGTCTGCCCAAGAAGGAGCAGAGCTCGTTGGCCAAGCAGCACGCCAAGCTCGTGCGCAACCTGGGCGGTCTGCGCAACATGCCCGGCATGCCCGGCGCCCTGTTCGTCGTTGACCCCAGCGAGGAGCACATCGCCATCGCTGAGGCCCGCCGTCTGAAGATCCCGGTCGTCGCCCTGATCGACACCAACGCCAATCCCGACCTCGTCGACTACGTGATCCCCGCGAACGACGACGCCATGCGGTCCATCCGCTTGTTCGTCCAAGCCGCCGCCGACGCGTGCATCTTGGGCGCGTCGCTCAGCCGCGATCAGTTCAGCCGCGGCGAGTTTGACGGCGGTGCCGCTCCCGCGACGCCGGGCAGCGAGAACGTCGAGGTCATCCGCAAGCCGCGTCACGTCGAGGCTGCGGTCATTGAGGCTGCGACCGTCGAGGACGATGCTGCGGACGAGGAAGCCGAGTAGTTCTCAGACTCCGCATCGACCGACCTCTCCCACATTTCGCTTTTTTCCCCCAAATGCAGCGATTCGGCATCGACCGTGTCGCGAAGGTGAACCTCATGAGCACGATCACTCCCCTGATGATCAAGGAATTGCGCGAGCGGACCGGTGCCCCCATGGGCGACTGCAAGAAGGCGCTCGTTGAGTCGGACGGCAATCAGGACAAGGCCATCGAGTACCTGCAGAAGAAGTCGGTGGCGACCGCCGCCAAGAAGGCCGGCCGCATCTCGACCGAGGGCCGCATCGGCAGCTACGTGCACCACGACGGCAAGCTGGCTGTGATCATGGAAGTGAATTGTGAGTCCGACTTCGTGGCGAACACCGCGGATTTCCAAGAGTTTGTCCAGTCGCTGTGCAAGCAGGTCGCCGCGATGAACCCGCAGTACGTCCGCCGGGAAGAGATCCCCGCGTCGGTTCTGGCTCACCAGCGGGAGATCTTCGAGGCTCAGGTCCGCGAGCTCGGCAAGCCCGAGACGCTGGTGCCTCGTATCGCTGAGGGCAAGCTGGCGGCCTGGTATGGCGACGTCTGCCTGTTGGACCAAGGGTTCGTGATGGACGAGAAGGGCTCGCCCGTTGGTCAGGTGCTGGCTGAGCGCGTGGGCAAGACCGGCGAGAACATCGTGGTGCGCCGCTTCATGCGCTACGAGCTCGGCGAGGGCCTGGCCAAGCGCGAAGACGACTTCGCGGCTGAGGTCGCCCGGATGACTGCCCAGGCCTAGTGCCGCCCCGATTCTCCCCTTCGCTGCACCGCATCGCCGTCACCAAGGGCCGAGCCCTTGCCCCGACCGCGGCTTCGATGTACACCCCCGCGGCACGACCAGCGTCGGTCGTCCGCGGGTGGTCAGCAGCATGCCGAAATATCGCCGAATTCTCTTGAAGCTCAGCGGCGAGGCTCTGGCCGGTACGCGAGGCTTTGGCATCGACCCGGAAGTCCTCGAGAAGATCGCGGGTGAATGCAAGGAAGTGGCCGCGCTGGGCGTCGAGCTCGCCATCGTGATCGGCGGCGGCAATATCTTCCGAGGCGTGGCCGGGGCTTCCGCGGGCATGGACCGGGCCAGCGCCGACTACATGGGCATGCTCGCGACCGCCATGAACAGTCTTGCCGTGCAGGACGCCCTCGAGTCGATGGGCGTGCAGACGCGCGTGCAGAGCGCGATCGCGATGCAGCAGATCGCCGAGCCGTACATCCGCCGCCGAGCAATGCGTCATCTGGAGAAGGGACGCGTCGTCATCTTCGCCGCCGGCACGGGCAACCCCTACTTCACCACCGACACCACTGCGGCCCTGCGCGCGGCCGAGATCGGCGCCGAAGTGATCCTCAAGGCCACCAAGGTCGATGGGATCTACGACGCCGACCCGCGCAAGGTGCCGGACGCAAAAAAGTTCACGCAGATCACGCACATGGAGGCCCTGTCCCGCCGCCTCAACGTGATGGACGCGACGGCGTTGTCGCTCTGCATGGACAACAAGTTGCCGATCATCGTGTTCGACCTGAACCAGCGGGGCAACATCCTGCGTGCGGTGCAGGGCGAGGCCGTCGGCACGCTCGTGACGGCCGATGCCGTCCCTGCTTGATTCCACCGGAGGAGCCATGGAAGAGGAGATCCTCGTCGAACTGGACGACCGTCTGCACAAGTCCATCGAAGCCTTCCACCGCGAGACCACGCGCCTGCGCACCGGTCGCGCCCACGCAGGCCTGCTGGAGGGGGTGAAGGTTGATTATTACGGGACGACGTCGCCACTGACCCAAGTGGCCAACGTGTCGGTCATCGACGCGCGCCTGATCAGCGTCAAGCCGTGGGACCGCAACATGGCGGGCCCGATCGAAAAGGCGATCTTGGCGAGTGACGTCGGTCTGACGCCCAGCAATCGCGGCGATGTGGTGCTGGTCCCCGTGCCTTCCCCGACGGGTGAGCGTCGCCGCGAGATGGTCAAGGTGCTGAAGCGGTTGGTCGAGGAGTGCAAGGTCTCGATCCGCGCCGCCCGCCGCGACGCCAACGAGATGCTTGAGCTTGTCGAGAACATGCCTGAGGACGACAGCCTGCGCGCCAAGAAGAAGATTCAGGACAAGATCGACGCGGCCGGCAAGAAGATCGACACGCTGGCCGTCGAGAAGGAAGTCGAGATCCTCGAGGTCTAGCCTTGCCTTTCCGTGCTAGACCGTTCGCCCCTCCAGCCGCACCGACTGCACCCAGTCCCGCAGGAAGGCCTCCTCGGTCTCACCGCACGCCCGCTCGTGCGCCGGCCCAAACCGGTGGCCGTTGCGCATCGCCTGACACAGCGCGCTGAGCTTGCGGTTGCCGAACCGCTCCATCCAGGTCTGAAAAGCCAACGCTGCGGCCGTGTAACAGGCGTCTGGGTCGTCGGTCATCTGCTTGTCGGTGGCAGTGGGCAGCGTGTCCAGGGCGGGATGGTCCGCAAGCGACCGCCGTAGCGCCGGGTGAGGGGCCCCGCCTGCGACGACGGTCGCCATGCCCTCCCGAAACCAGGTCGGCAGATACGCAGCTGTCGTCGCATCCACAGGGGCGCAGCGCTGAAACATCAGGACGTGGGCGAGCTCGTGCAGCACCACCTGCTCGAAGGCGTGGCTGGCCGGGGGCAGGCTCCAAGCTTGCGGGGCCAACAGCAGCAGCCCGTCCAGCGACGCAATCGCGTGCAGTTGCAGGTCGGTAGGACAGGCCGCGGCGGCACGCAACTCCGTTTGGCTATGGACAGTTGCGACGCGCACCGGGCGGCGAAAGTGGCCCCACTGCGACAGCACGCGCGCCATGCCGTCGAGTTCCCGACCCAGCAGCGAGCGCACGAACGGGTCGAGCGGCTCGACGAGCACAACCACCAGACCCGCTGCCGCCCCCGAACCGTTCATGTGAGGCATCCTAGCGATTTGCAGCCACCCGGCAAGAGGGGTACGGTGCGCCGGCTGCGGCCGACCCCGATGCGGGAGGATGGGCGGGCGGAGGGGCGACGGGATGCAGATGGCAGCGACATGGGGCACGGACTCAGCCGTGCATCGCAACCCGGGCGCGGCGAGGTGTCCGCGCGTAGGATTGACGCTGGGCGACCCTGCAGGTATCGGCCCTGAGGTCGCCCTGCAGGCGTTGGTTCACACGCACGTCCACGAAAAGTCCCGTGTGTATCTGTACTTCGCCGCGGAGTTGGAGAACTGGCTGCGCACCGCGTGCGAGCGCTTCGGACTGCTCCGAAGGACGCCCATGGGCTGTCCCGGGTTGGTGCTGGTCGCTCTGCCCAAGGACGGTTGCGCGTATTCGGACGCGGTGGCGATGCCCGGCAGGTCGACGCCGCAGTCACGCGAGCAGGCGTTTCGCGCCCTGGACGCGCTGGCACAGGCGGCCATCGACGGGCAGATCGACGCGATGGTCACGGGTCCGGTCCCCAAGGGCATTTTCGACCATCTGCTGCCACGCCCCCCGGGACAGACCGAGTTTCTGGCCGCACGCTTGGGCGCCGAGCGGTTCGCGATGATGCTGGCGGGTCCACGGCTGCGCGTCGTGCCCGTCACCACGCACGTGCCTCTGCGCGACGTGGCCGCCCTGATCACAGAGCAACGGATCGTCGACTGTTCGCTGGCGGCTGTCGATGCGCTGCAGCGCTGGCTCGACATCTCGGAGCCGCGTCTGGCCGTCTGTGGCCTGAACCCCCACGCGGGAGAGGGCGGTCGCATCGGCGACGAGGAAGAGCGCGAGATCGTCCCCGCGGTCGCTCACTTGCGTCGTCTGGGTATCGACGTTGAAGGCCCCGTGGTGTCCGACACCGTGTTTCATCAGGCCATGACGGGACGCTATGACGCGGTCATCTGCATGTACCACGATCAGGCGTTGGGGCCGTTGAAGACCGTGCACTTCCACGATGGCTACAACCTGACCTGTGGTTTGTCGGTACCGCGCATCTCTCCCGACCACGGCACGGCCTACGACATTGCGGGCAAGGGTGTGGCCGACCCCGGTAGCATGATTCAGGCGATCGTCCGCGGAGAGCGGATGGCGGCGCTCGTCAGCGCGTCTCGAGGAGTGGCAGATGACCCGAATTCTCCTGCGTAATGTTCTTGTTTGGGCCGGCTGCTTGGCGGGCCTGCTGGCCGGGTGCACCAAGGAAGCGCCCCCGCCGCCGCCCCAACCGACCCTGAAAGCGGAGCCTGCCGCAGCGCCTGCTGAGTCGGCTCGGCCGCGGGTGCGCATGGTGGTGCCCCAGCGGCTGCTTGCGAACCCGAACGGGAACAGCCCACTACAGCCCTCGCGTCGCGTCCGGCTGCTGCGCGACATGCGCCCCCTGTTCCCCAAGGGCTTGCCGACCCGCGTGCCCCTGCGAACGGCCCCGGCGACATCCGCTCCGGCACCTGCGCCGGCTCAGCCCTGACCATGTCTACTGACCGCGACCCGCCCGTGCTGGAGGTCGAGGGCCTCTCGATCGCCGTGCATGGCGACCACGGCCCGACGCCGGTCGTTCAGGACATCAGCTTCGCCGTCGAGCATGGCCGGACCCTTGGGCTGTTGGGGGCCAGCGGCAGCGGCAAGACCCTGATCTCGTGGGCGATCCTGCGGCTGCTCGACCGAAACGTAACGGTGGCGGTTCGCGGCCTGCGATGGGAGGGGCGCGACCTGCTGGCGATGTCGCCGCGCGAGTTGGATACCGTGCGGGGGCGCGGCATTGGGTTGGTGCAGCAGGACCCCAACGCCGCGCTGGACCCGTATCTGACCGTCGGCACACAGCTTTGCGAGGGGTTGCGACTGCATCGAGGCCTGTCCGCGCGCGCGGCCGAGGTTCGGGCGGTGTCTGTGCTGCGCGAGCTGGGCGTGGCGGCTCCCGTTGCGCGAATGCGGTCGTATCCTCATGAGTTGTCCGGGGGCACCCGACAGCGGTTGGCCTTGGCGATGGCGTTGCTGATGGAGCCCGCGCTGCTGTGGGCCGATGAGCCGACGACCGCGCTGGACCCGACGACGCAGGCGCAGGTGCTGGCGGCGCTGCGGGCGCGACAGCGGGCGACGGGCATGGCGATCGTGGTCGTGACGCATGATCTGGGCGTGCTGGCACAGCTGGCGGACGACGTGGTCGTGTTGCATGAAGGGCGCGTGGTCGAGGCGGCGCCGGTCGAGCAGTTGTTCCGCGCGCCGCAGCACCCGTTCACGCGGCAGCTGCTCGCTTGCCTGCCCCAACGGACGGAGGCGACCGATGTCTGAGGTCGTCGCGGCACCGTTGGTCGAATTGCGTCACATTTCCGTGTCCTTTCGAGGGGCAGCGGGCGTCATCCGTGCGGTGGACGACGTCTCGCTGGCGTTGGGCCGTGGCGAGACCCTGGGCCTTGCGGGCGAGTCAGGAGCGGGCAAGTCTTCCATCGTCAAGGCATTGCTGCGGCTGGTGGACGTCGACTCGGGCGAGGTGCGTTTCGACGGACAGGACGTAACCCACGCGTCGCGCCGCGCCATGCAGCCGATTCGGCGGCGGATGCAGGCGGTGTTCCAGCAGCCCGAGACGACCCTGAACCCCCGGATGCGCGTGGGGATGTCGGTGGCGGAGCCGCTGCGGGCGCACGTTGGGGCTGCATCCGTGACGCAGGCGCGGATCGCCGCGCTGTTCGAGCAGGTGGGACTAAGTCCCGACCTTGCCGACCGCTATCCGCACGAGCTCTCTGGTGGCGAGTGTCAGCGGGTGGTGGTGGCTCGGGCGCTTGCCGTCGGACCGGAGCTGCTGGTGCTGGACGAGCCGACGTCTGGCCTTGACCTTCTGGCCCAACAGGAACTCGTGCAATTGCTTCAAGATCTGCGGCGCGACCGGGGGCTATCGTGGCTGTGCGTCGGGCATGATCTGGCGACGCTGCGGCGGCTGTGCGACCGGGTGGCGGTGTTGCACGCCGGACGCGTGGTCGAGATCGGTCCTGCTTCTCAGGTGTTGCAGCAGCCGCGGCACCCGTATGCCCGCGCGTTGGTGGCGAGCCTACCCGTTCCCGACCCGACCCGCCGAGCGGCTGTGCCGCCCTTGGTGGGCGAACCGCCTGATCCCGCTGCGTTGCCTGCGGGTTGCGCCTTCCATCCGCGGTGTCCGCACGCACAGGACCGCTGTCGCCATGACCGACCGCAACTGGCGCCACTGCCGGGCGACGACGCACACCAAGTCGCGTGCCTCCGAGCGCAAGAACTTGAAGAGTGACTAGGAGTTGCCTTCCGGCAGCGGAGTCGGCTCGGCGAGGTCGTCGGCCGTCTGATCCGCCTCGGCGGTGACCTCGTCCAGCGGCCGCCCCAGACGCCAGCGCTGCGCGGGTTCCTCGTCCGTCACCAACCGCACGTCGGCACTGCCGGGCGACAGCCGCGCGTGCTCATTGACCTGAATCTGCACGCCGTGGGTGCGCTCCACATCGCGCAGGGCCCCCGAGAGTTGGTCGTTCAGGATGGCGGCCACGCGTTGGGGGACCTGGACGCGAAACGCCTTGGTCTGCCCGCGGTCTGCCTGAATCGCCGCCTGCAGTCGCACCAGCGCCTCGATCGCGAGGTCACTCGAAGACCGCACATAGCCGCGGCCCTTGCAGGTGGGGCAAGGCTCGGTCAATCGCTCATAGATGCTCTCTCGCACGCGCTTGCGGGTGAGCTGTATCGTGCCGAATTCATTTAGCTTTCCGACACGAACCCGTGCCCGGTCGCGCGACAGCTCGGCCTCGAACTCGGCTTCGAGCGTGCGACGATCGGCCGACTTCTGCATGTCGACGAAGTCCACGATGACGAGGCCGCCGATGTTGCGCAGTCGCAGCTGTCGCGCAATCGCTCGTGCCGCCTCCAGATTCAGCGCCAGCACCGCCGCTCCCAGACTCTCGGAACCGACTTGGCGTGCGGAGTTGACGTCGACGACGGTCATGGCCTCGGTTCGACTGACCACCAGCTCGCCGCCACCGTGCAGTCGCACCCGGGGCTCGACGGCTTCCAGCACCGCGCGGTCGATCCCCCACAGCTCAAACAGGCCGGTCGTGGCGGTGTGCAGCCGCACTTCAGGGCGGGCCTCGGGGTGGAAGCGGCGCACGAAGGTCTCGACGCGCGTCAGTTCCTCGGGGTCGTCGATCCACACGACGGACGTGGTTGGGCCGACCATGTCGCGCAGCGCCCGCAGCACCAGGTCCAGATCGTCGAAGATGAAGCTGGGACCGGAAGCGCAGGTGAAACGCGTCTGTACGTCCTCCCACTGCCGTACCAGGAAGCCCAAGTCGTCGGCCAACTCGGCCTCAGTCGCCCCTTCGCCGACGGTTCGCACGATCGCGCCCGAACCCACAGGCGTCAGCTTGGCGACGATGCCCAGCAGGCGCTCGCGCTCTACCGGGTCGGCGATCATCTTGGACACGCCGTGGTGGACGTCGCGGGCCAGCAGCACCACGTTGCGGCCCGGCAGCGACACCTGCATGGTCACGCGCGGTCCCTTCTTGGCGACCGGCTCGCGCACCACCTGAACCATCACTTGCTGGCCGGGGGTCAGCAGCTGGGCAATCGGGCGAACCGCCTTGCGCGGCGCGGGGTTCTCCGGGTCGAGCCCTTCGGCGTCGTGCACCCCCGGCAGCCACACATCGGCCGCGTGCAGCAGTGCCATACGGTCCAGGCCGATGTCGACGAACGCCGCGTCCATGCTGGGCTGGATGCGGGTGACGCGGCCGCGGTAGATGTTGCCCGACAGTCCGCGGCCGGCGGTGCGCTCGACCTGCAGCTCCACGACCTCGTCGCCTTGGCGCAGGGCAACGCGGGTTTCGTGAGGCGACGAGTGGATGAAGAGCTGCTCGTCCTCGCCGCCGCGCTTGCCCGGACGGCCACCGCCGGAGCGGGGCAGGGCAGGATGGGTCGCGGCGGGTTCGGTCACGCGGGCCTCGTGGGCGGTAAGAAAGGCGGAGACGGAGGCGGTCAGCTGCCGCGCGCAACGTCGAACGAGCCGTTCAAGTAGATCAGGGAGTTGTCCAACGCATTGGTCAGTTCAGCGGTGAACGAGCCCTTGACCCGCCCGCCCGGGGCGCCGAACTCATCGATCTGGATGGTGTAATCGCTGGCCTGATACAGCCACTGCAGGGTTGCTTGGTCGTTGCTGCCGTCGTTCATCAAGACATTGGCCTCGGGAGCCTCGCCGCCGATCATGGTGAACGAGCCGGTGATGTACTCGTCGACCTGCGCGATCTGCAGCTCGAGCTTGTTCAGCCCCTCGTCGCCGGTGATCTGCAACATCTTGATGGTGGACAGGTAGTTGGCACCTGCAAACCCGAAATTGATCTTCTGACCCGTAGTGTCGGGGGTCTGGGAGATCGTGACCTCGAAGACGTCCAGCGGCTCCCAGTCGATGTCCTTCTTGGGCACGTCCAGTGTGGTTGGGGTGTCGGTCTGCACTGCCCCGTCGCCGCCCGAGACGTCCTTGCCGGTCGATGCGTCCGGGCTGTCAGGGTCCTTGCCGACCACCAAGGCGTGGCAGATGCCGTCGTAGCAGCCCTGCCCGGCCGCACACGACTGACCTACCCATGCCGTCCCCGTTGCGTTGCAGGCTTGCGCCGCTGACGAGGTCAAGCACTGCCGGGCGCCGGGAACACACTGGCGAGCCACGCACTTCAGCGCCGCGGCGTCGCACACCTGGCCGGTGCCGCACCCGGTCTCCTTGTAGCTTCCGCCCTTGCACTCCAACAGCGTCTCCCAGCCGCAGGACTTCACGCCTTCGGTGCAGCTGGCCGGCACGCAGACGCCCGCTTTGCAAACCGTCGAGCCGCCGCAATTCTGCACCGCCGCAGCATCGGCCGCTCCATTGTCCGGGCACGCCATGACCGTGTTGCCGCTGCATGAGCGCTTGCCCTTCTCACACACGACAGCCTGGCACTTGCCGCCTGCGCAGTACTTCGACTCGCCGCACGAGGCCACACCGTACGCCTTGCCGCTCTCGATGCATGTCGCGGTCGCGTTGCCCACGCAGACGACGGTCCCTTCCTGACAGAACGTGGCGACCGGGCCGGGAGTCGTGGTGGCGTCCTCACTGCAGCCAGAAGAGCCAAGGCAGAGGAGGAGGATCGCTGTGCCGAAGGGGAAGGTGCGTGCCATGACGGTCCTCGCGGGCCGGCGGAGTCGTGGCCGGCGCCCGCCCTTGTAGCCAACCCCACGTCCGATCGGCAAGCGTCGCAGCGGATTACAGATGATCGTGCATGATTTCGCGAGGTTTATTGGGGCCGCGGGAGGGGCCCACGATGCCGCGCGCTTCCATCGTGTCCACGATGCGCGCCGACCGACCGTAACCGATGCCCAGCTTGCGCTGCAGAAAGCTGACGGAGGCCTGGTTGGCGTCGATCACGACCTGCACTGCCTCGTCGTACAGCGGATCGAGCTCGCCGTCGTCGATCTGGTCTGCTGCCTCGACTTCGGGATCGCGCAGGATGTCCATGTCGTACACGGGCGCGCCCTGCTCCTTCCAGTGCCGCGCGAGCTCCACGACCTCCTCATCGGTGATCCAAGTGCCGTGGCAGCGCTTCAGGTGGCCCTCGCCCGGGGGAACGAACAGCATGTCGCCCTTGCCCAGCAGCGTCTCGGCACCGGTCGAGCCCAGCACGACCTTGGAGTCCATCGACGACGCGACCTGGAACGACAGGCGCGTGGGGAAGTTGGCCTTGATCAAGCCGGTGATCACGTCCACCGAGGGCCGCTGGGTCGCGAGCACCACATGGATGCCGGCGGCGCGCGCCTTCTGCGCCAGGCGGGCGACGGCGTGCTCCACTTCCTTGCCCGACGCCATGATCAGGTCGGCGAACTCGTCGATCACGATCACGATGTAGGGCATGTCCTCGGGCACATCCACAACGTCCGGCGAGGTCTGACCTTCCGCATCCAGACGCTCAGCGGCGGCACGGCGACGCAGGGCCTGAGCCCGCAACTCCGGAAGCTTCTGCTTGTAGCCCGCGAGGTTGCGCACTTCCACAGCGGCAAGCAGCCGGTAGCGGCGGTCCATCTCCGTCACGGCCCACTTCAGCGCCAACTCGGCCTTGTGGGGCTCGTCCAACACGGGCAGCAGCAGGTGGGGGATCCCTTCATAGACGCTGAGTTCCAACACCTTCGGGTCGATGAAGATGAAGCGGACCTCGTCGGGCGTCGCGCGGAACAGCATCGAGCAGATGAACGAATTGATGCCCACGGACTTGCCGGTGCCCGTTGCGCCGGCGACCAACAGGTGCGGGGCGCGGGCGAGATCGGTGCAAAGCGGCCGACCCTCGATGTCCTTGCCCAAGATCAGGGTCAGCAGGCTCGCACTGTCGCGAAAGACCGGGCTGTCCACGATCTCGCGGAAGTACACGAGCTGGCGCTGTGCGTTTGGCACCTCGATGCCCACCACGTCTCGCCCCGGAATCGGCGCCACCACACGCACGCGCAGGGCGGACAGCGACATGGTCAGGTCGTCGCGCAGGTTGACGATCTTGCTGATCTTGATGCCGGCTGCGGGGCGGTACTCGTAAGTGGTGACCACGGGTCCCGGGCGGATGTCGGTGACTTCGCCGGTGATGTTGAAGTCTCGCAGCTTCTGCTCGAGCACCAGCGCATTCTCGCGCAGCGTGATGTGGTCACAGTTCACGACACGGCTGGGCGGCTCTCGCAGCAACGTCGACGGCGGCAGCTCCCACGATTTGTGCTTGCCGATGCCCAGCGACCCCTGTGCCTCCACCGGAGCGGGCAGCGGAGCGTTGCGGGTGGCCTCGGTCTCGACGATGCGCGGACCCTTGGCCGGCTCACCAGACGCGGCGACTTCCGCAATCGCGGCAGGCGCTTCCACCCGCTCACCGCCAGATGTCGCGGTGGGAGCCATCGGCCTGGCCATCGCCTCTTCCAGCTCTGCCCGGGCCATCTCGACATCGCGCACATCCATCTCGGACGTCGCAAACGGTTCCGTCGGCGGCGGCGGAATCACTTCAACGGCGTGACTGGGGTGGACCGTGGCCTCTTCGGCTGCGACGCCGGCAGGCATGCGGACGCGCACGCTGGGTTCTTCGCGGGAACGGCGCAGTGACGAAGGGATCAGGTCGTTCGGCGGCGCGATCGACTCGCCCATGGGGAACCCGTCAGGCGCCGGCATCGACACGCGGACCACGGCGGTCTCAGGCAGGGCGGCTTGGGCAGGCTCTTCCAAGTCCTTCACGGTGAAGTGGAATTCGTTCTCTCCTTCCAGACCGTCCGACAGCCCGTCGGCCAACTGCACGTCCTCGTCGCGTCGACGGCGGAACCAAGACCGCTTGCCCAGGCCCCGCAGGTGACCGCGTGCAGCCTGCGCGCCTTGGGACGCCACCTCACCGACGACGGGCGCCGCCTTGCCGGTGGCCCACAGAAGCGTCGAACGCACCAGCGACCGGCCCGTGATCGCGGCAAGCGAGGTGCCCAGCACAAGGAACGCGAGCAGCGTCGTGCCCACCGTCGACAGCAGCGCCTTGCACACCACGGCCACGGCGCCCGGCAGCAGGCCCGCAGCATCCTTGCCGAACGGGCGGAAAGCGATCGACTGTGCCACCAGATGCAGCAACACCAGCGACGCGAGGCCAGCCCCGGCGATTCCGAACATGGCGCGTGGCCGCGGCAGCTCGACCTTGCCCATCAGGATCCGCACCGCGAAGACCAACAGCAGACCGTCGAGCAGGAAGGCACCCAATCCCAGCGCCTGCAGCAGCAGGTCGGCGATGCGCGCGCCGACGGGGCCGATCAGGTTCACGACCCCTTCAGAGCCGCGTCCCGACTGCATGATCTCGATGTCGCGGGCCGTGTAAGACCCCAGGGCAACGCCGAAGGCGACCGCAGTGATCGTCAGGACGATCCCCAGCATCTCGCCACGGAGCTCCTGCCGACGCGCCTCAGCCAGAATGGCCGTCGGCGACGCGGTGGTCTTCTCGGATTCGCGGGTTCTCGCTTCGGTCTGGGCGTGGGCCATGGCTCACCTGCGGGGACGAACGTCTGGAGCTTGCAGCAAAAAAGGCGGGCCACCGCCTTCACCTGAAGCATCCTGAACCGTACCACGCAGCCCCGGGGCCGCCAGAAAATGGTCGAGTCGCGGCAGTCGAACCGTCCAAACGAAATTCCGTTGCGGATCCGGCGGACAAGGTCCTGGCGGAGTGCCTCGCGAAGTGGCTGGATTGACAAGTAATCCGGCAGGTCGTCGCACCGGACCCGTCGGGAAGCTCGAGACCCGGTCCGTATCCGGGGCGCGGTCGCCACGCGGGTTGGTCGGAATGCTCTCGAATCGAAAGGAGTTTTCAGGTCGTTGAACCATTCGCTCTCCGACAACCGGCACCCGGCGGCGGCGAATTCACCGAGGGGTCGAAGCTGAAGGTGCTCTGGCCCGTTGTGACCGACAGGGGGGCAGTGGATACTGCCGCCGCCCGAGACCTAGCCCGACCCCGACCGCAGGAGAACGACATGCGCGAACGTCTGATTGCCCTCACGCTCGCCAGCTGCCTCGCCTTTGCCGCGGTGCTGCCGTCCGGTGCCGAAGCGGCGGCCAAGAAGAAGAAGCCCAAGGCCAAGCCGGCCGCCACCGCGCCTGCCGCCCCGGCTGGTGCAAAGGCGGCGCAACCTGACGACGCCAAGGCGGTTCCGGCAGCGCCCGTCGCGACCCCGGCTGCATCGGCGCCCGTGCCTGCGGCAGACTCCGCCGACCCGGCAGCCGTTGCAAAGGCGGTGCAAGGCTTCTACGAGCGGACCTCAGCGTTTCAGGCGCGATTTGTGCAAGTGGTCAAGAAGAAAGGTCTTTCCAAGGGGATCCAGCGCGAGGGCGTGGTCTACCTGACCAAGGGCGACGCGGCGACGCCGGGCAAGATGCGCTGGGACTACCCGACCGAGGAGATCTTCTACTTTTCGGACGGCGAGATCCTCTGGTCGTACGAGCGCAAGGAGCGCCTGGCGGTGCGCGTGCCCGTCAAGAACAGCCAAGTGGCCCAGGCGACCACGTGGCTGACGGGGCAAGGCAACCTCTCGGCAAACTTCACGCTTTCGCTTGCGCCGTCGTCCGTGACGGACACTTGGGCGCTCAGGCTGGTCCCGAAGCAGGGCACGCAGACCATGCGGTCGCTGACGCTCGTGGTCGACAAGAAGACGGCGGCGGTGCGCGCTACCGTGCTCGAGGACCCGCTGGGCGACTCGACCACGCTGCAGTGGCTGGACCCCAAGTACGACGCCATCGACGACAAGGTCTTTGCCTGGTCGCCGCCCCCCGGCGTGACCATCAAGAACCTCTAGAAGCATCGGGCGATTGACGCCGCGCGGGCTTTCGCGGCAGGCTGCTTTCCTTGCCGCGGCTGTTCCTGCTGCGCGCCACGAGGGGCCATGCGCCGCCCAGCACGCCCACTTGTCGCCGGAAGCCTTGCTGTCCTCTGTACTTGGGTCGTCGCGTGGTCGCCATCGGCCGGCGCGCACGAGCTTGATGCGCCCCCGATCAACGTCCAGTCTTGGCAACCCGTCGCGGGCGTGTACGACGGCGCAGTCACGCGTTCCGCCCGCCCGATGGACGACGCGGCTTGGGCGATGCTGCTGGCGATCCACTACACGCGGATGCCGCTGGTCTTCGTCAACGATGCAGGAACGGTCACCCGCACGCAGAAGGTCGTCGGCGATCTGTGGATGGCCGACTTGGGCGCCGCGTTTGGTTGGCGCGGGTGGACCTTTGCGGCCGGTCTGCCGGCGTCGCTGGACGCGCGAGGTGGCGGCCCCAACCTCGTACAGGTCGACTCGCCGACGTCGCCAGCCTTTGGTGATCTTCGGGTCGAGGCCCGCAAGGCCCTGCACCGTATCGCGATCTCCGGTGGCGCGGTCGATCTTGGCGCTGCCGCCGTCGTGGGATTGCCGACCGCTGCTGCAGCAAGCTGGCTTGGCGGGACGCCCAGTCTGGCCCTTGAAGGCTTGGCGACCTTGCAGACGGGGGCATGGCAGGCGGACCTGAATGCGGGGCTGCAGCTGCGGTCGGAGCAGGCCCTGTCCGTGCATCCACTCGACCTCGAGGGCCAGCCGCTGCACACGGAACCTGTCACGGTGGCCCTGCGCTCGGGTTCCTCGTTTGTCGCGCGGGTCGGCGTTTTGCGGCGCTTCCTTGACGACCGGGTTCGCGCCCGGGCTGAGGCGCAGCTGGGTGTGCAGGCACCGTGGGTCGCTGCGGTGCCCGACGGCCAGCTGCAGCTCGACGGTGCGCTGACCGTGGACTACGCCATCCTTCCGTATCTGCGCGGGTTCTTTGGCCTCTCGGGTGCGCCCACCACCGGCCCGGGCTCAGCATCCCTGCGCGCGGCGTTCGGCCTGACCTTTGACGCACAAGGGGTGCCCTCGGACGAAGACGGCGACGGTCTGGTCGACAAGCGGGACCAGTGCCCCAGTCGGGCAGAGGACCGTGACGGCTTCGAAGACCAAGACGGCTGCCCGGACGCTGACCACGATCAAGACGGCGTGGCCAACCCGGCGGACCGCTGTCCGCTGCAGCCTGAGGACATGGACGGGTTCGAGGACGATGACGGCTGCGCCGATCCCGACGACGACGGCGACGGCGTGCTGGACGCGGCGGACGCGTGTCCTCGCGAGGCAGAGGACAAGGATGGCTTCCAGGACGCCGATGGCTGCGTCGATGCCGACAATGATGCGGACTCCGTGCCGGACGACGACGACCTTTGCCCACTGCAACCCGAGAACCGCAACGGATTCGAGGATGTCGATGGCTGTCCCGACACGCCGCCGCGCCCGCCACCCCCGCCCGCGCCGGTGATCGAGACCCCCGCCACGCCGCCCGCTCCCGCGCCCCCGCCGGTCGAGAAGCCCGCGAAGGGAAAGGCGAAAGCGGTCAAGGCCAAAGCGGGCAAGGCTCAAGCCAAGGCCAAGACCAAGCCGACAAAGAAGAGCGGCAAGTAGGTCGGGAGAGCGAAAGCCCCTATAACGGAATGTTCCCGTGCTTCTTCGGCGGGTTGCTGTCGCGCTTGCCGGCCAGCATCCGCAGCGACGAGACCAGCCGCGGGCGGGTATCCTCCGGGTGGATCACCTCATCGACGTAGCCCAGCTCTGCAGCCTTGAACGGGTTGGCGAACACGTCGCGGTAGCGCTCGACGTACTCGGCTTTGGCCTTGGCGGGGTCGGGCGCGGCCTTCAACTCGTTACGGTACACGATGTTCACCGCGCCGTCGGGACCCATCACCGCGATCTCGGCCGTGGGCCACGCGAAATTGATGTCGCCGCGGATGTGCTTGGACGACATGACGTCGTAGGCACCGCCGTAAGCCTTGCGGGTGATGACGGTCAGCTTGGGTACGGTTGCTTCCGCGTACGCATACAGCAGCTTGGCGCCGTGACGGATGATGCCGCCGTACTCTTGCGCCGTGCCCGGCAGGAAGCCCGGGACGTCGACAAACGTCAGCAGGGGCACGTTGAAGGCATCGCAGAATCGCACGAACCGCGCGGCCTTCACCGACGCGTCGATGTCCAGACAGCCCGCCAGCACCGAGGGTTGGTTGGCCACGATCCCGACCGTGTCGCCACCCAACCTTGCAAAACCGCACAGGATATTGCGCGCGAAGTGCTTGTGAACCTCAAAGAACCAGCCGTCGTCCACCACGGCTCCGATGACCTCGTGCATGTCGTACGGCTTCATTGGGTCGTCGGGCACCAGCTCGGTCAGCCGCGGGTCGCGTCGGTCGGTCGGGTCCTGAGTCACCCGCTTGGGCGGTGCTTCGAGGTTGTTCGAGGGGAGAAAGCTCAGCAGCTCCCGCACGGTGGCGATCGCTTGCTTCTCGTCGTCGGTGGCGAAGTGCGCGACGCCTGAGGTCGTGGCGTGCCGCATGGCGCCGCCCAGCTCCTCCTGCGTCACGGTCTCGTGCGTCACCGTCTTGATGACGTCGGGTCCCGTGATGAACATGAACGACGTTTCGCGAGCCATGATCACGAAGTCGGTGATCGCCGGGCTATAGACCGCTCCGCCGGCGCAGGGACCCAGCACGACCGAGATCTGCGGCACCACACCCGACGCCATCACGTTGCGCAGGAAGATGTCGGCATAGCCCGCCAGCGATACCACGCCCTCCTGGATGCGCGCACCGCCCGAGTCATTCAGGCCGACCACAGGGGCGCCGGTCTTGATCGCCATGTCCATGATCTTGCAAATCTTCTCGGCGAAGGCGCCGCTCAGCGAGCCGCCGAACACCGTGAAGTCTTGCGCGAACACGAAGATCGTCTTGCCGTCGACCTGTCCGTAGCCCGTGACGACGCCGTCGCCCGGGATCTTCTTGTCGGCCATGTCGAAGTCGGTGCAGCGGTGCGTCACCAACCGGTCAAGCTCGACGAAGCTGCCCGCGTCGAGCAGCAGGTCGATGCGCTCACGTGCGGTCAGCTTGCCCGCCGCGTGCTGCTTTTGCGTGCGCTCTTCGCCGCCGGCCGCCACCGCCTGACGGTCCAATCGCTCCAACCGGTCGAGGATCTTCTTTCTCCGCAGGGTCATCGGGGCACTCTCCACAAACACGCGAACCCCCCAAAGGGGCATCGGCGCGGGGCAGGGCCGGCGGGGGGACCGGTTCGGGGGGGGCAGGGCGCCGTGATACCAGCGAACCCGTTGCGCGGCAAGGACTCGCCGTCTTCGTAACGCATTGCGTCAATTCCTTCTTGACAACTTGACGCAACGCGTTAGATTGGGTGCGTCACGAACGAACTACAACCAAGTGAGTGCCGCAGCAGGAACCGGATCGACGCACGCAGAGCCCTTCGCCCGCCGATGCCCGCCGCGCACATGGAGGAATCCCCAGATGAGCAAGCCCGATATCGTCGACGTCGACGCCGTGCGTCATGAATCGCAGACCCCGCGCCACGACAACCCGGCCCAGCGTTTCGCCCGCAGCCTGCTCGGCACCGCCGTGCTCGAGCGTGCCGAGGCCGCCCGCGTGGCCGTGCGCGAGCAGTTCCAGACCCGCGTCACGGAGGCCCACACCCGCCTGAACGTCCTCGAGAAGCGGGCCCAGGACATGGTCAGCCAGGTGCAGTCCTCGGTGCAGGCCACCGCAAACGCCGCTCGCGATCGCGTCATGGAAGAGAAGACCGAGGCCGTGCAGAAGGTCGAGCAGCTCGTCGCGGCTGTCGCCAAGGTCGATCGCTCCAACCTCGAGGCGTGGCTCAAGCAGCCGGCTGAGGTTCGTGAAGACGTGCTGACCGCCGTCGGTCTGGCGTCGCAGAAGCAGGTTCAGACGCTGCACGAGGAGATCGCCGCCCTGCGCGCCGAAATCTCCGGGCAGTTCGAAGCCCAGACCGAAGCCCTTGGCCACATGGTCGGCAAGACCGACGCGGTCGAGAGCACTGAAAAGAAGGCACGCGCGAAGAAGACCCCCGCCGCGCACGCCTAACCGCCCGGCCGGCCGGTCCTGCCCAGACTGGCCGGGTTCGGAGTGACCGCACCCTACGCTTCCCCGTCGGTGTGGTCTGCGACCCGCAGTTCGGAGCTCCCTTCCCCGTTAGCTCCGGACCTGCGGGTCGCGCATTTTTGTCGATTCAGGTGCATCGGCGGCGGTTTCCGGCTAGCCTGCGGCGCACGGTGGCCACGTGATTCGGATAAGGGGCGCAAGCCACTCGGATCTGGCCGTTTTTCGGGGGGACATGCACACCAATCGTCACCTGATCGCCGCTGGCGTCGCTGCTGCGCTGTACCTGCTTGCCGCGGTTGCTGTGGCCCAAGATGCGGGGGTTGAGCCCGCGCCGCTTGCCGTTGCTGCGACGCCGACAATGGTCCCTGCCGTTGCCGTTGCAGGACTGAAGGTCGAATCCGACGCCGGTTGGTGGCCCGCCGGTCTGTCGGCCCACGTCGAGGATCGCGTGGTGGGGCGTCGCGAGCCTTCGGTTCAGGTCGGTCGGCCCTTGGCAACGGACGACGCCCGGCTGGACGGCGAAGACCTGAGCGAGCACCGCCTGCGGGTCGGTGCGGAGTGGAAGCATCCGCTGCAGCGTTGGGGAGTTGCCGATCTGCGACTGGCCGCGGAGGCTGACCTGTATTCTCAGACCTTCGATGCCGCGGGCACCGCTTCAGATCCGCGGCTGCGGCAGGCCTGGCTGGAGGCGACGACGGCGGTGGGACGTTTCGGCGCCGGTCGCACGATGTCCGTATGGGGCTTGGGGATTGTCGCGCAACCGGGACTTGCGGACCCCCTGCAATTCGGGCTGGAGCGGGGTGGTTCGCTGGTCGACCGCGTACAGGCGGCGCTGCTGCCGGCCGCGTTGTGGACCGACGATCCGCGCAAGGCCTTTCCTCTGGCGCTGGTGCTGGCGGCCGACCGCGTGGCGCGGGACGGGCTGGCGGACCTGGACGCAGGCGACGAGGCCTACAACGCGATCGCCGCACTGCTGTACCGCACGACGGAGCTCGAGCTGGGGGTTTACGGTGTGGTGCGGACCCAGACGGACGCAGAGGGCATGGAGTTGAACGCAAAGATCGCCGACATGTACGGCGCGTGGTCGACCGGCAAGGGCGAGTGGAAGCTGAAGGTTTCGGGCGAGGGCGCGTTCGTGTGGGGCACGACCACTTGGCTGCGCACGGCGAGCTATCCGCAGCAGATGGACCTGCAGCAGTACGGCGGTGCCCTGCGGCTGGATGTCTCGCGTCGGTGGCTGCAGGCAAGGCTCGAGACGGGGGTAGCCAGTGGCGATGGCCGGCCGCTGGACGGTACGCTGGCGACGTTCCGATTTGCGGAGGACTACCGCGTGGGCTTGGTGCTGTTCCCGCACTACCTGCGCCGCCAGACCCATGCGACCGCGCAGAACCTGACCGACCCGCGTTTCGCCGCGCAGCCGCCCGCAGGCGTCGGCCACGTCGAGAGCGAAGGTGCTGTTTCTCAAGCGATCTACGTCAACCCCGTCGTCCGACTGCAGCCGCATCCCCGCGTCGCCTTCTTGGTGGGCGGTGTGTTGGCAAGCGCGCCGACGGTGGTGGCAGACCCGTTCCAGACGTTCTTGACCGGCGGCAAGCCGATCGGGCCCCGTGGGGCGGCAGACGCCCGCGCGCTGGGGTTGGAATTCGATGGTGGCGTCGAGGGCAACCTGCCGTTGGGCGCCGGGTTTGCCGTCGTGGCGCGCTTGCAAGGCGGATGGCTGCTGCCGGGCGAGGCTTTCGCAGACGCAAGCGGCGCCTCGGCCGATGCGGTGGGCGTCGCGGAAGGCTCCGTGGCGCTGTCGGGCAAGTGGTAGGGGAGGGCGTGGGCATGCGGAACTTCTCGAACGTATGGATCGTCTCCCTACTCGTCGGCCTGTGGGGCTGCGCTGACATCGACCTGACAGAGCGGGGGTTGCACGCGACCTTCGTTGCCGGCCAGGCGCGCGGGCCGACCATCCTGTTCCAGCCGCTGCACCAGCCAGAGCCGCTGATTCCCTTCCCGAACGATCTGGCGCTGCGCGTGGATGCCGACGGGTCGACCCACGCCAACATCTCGATGCAGGCGCCGGCCAAGACCGAGCAGCGCAATCGCAAGCACTTCAACGAGGTCGACGGTTTCTCGGGCCTGACGCCGATCACGATTGCGTTTGACGGGCCTCTGGACCTGACGACGGTGAACGACGACACGGTGTTCGTGGTGAACGTGACGCCCGGGTCCAAGCGCTTCGGCGAGCGATTGCCGCTGGATCTGGGCCGTGGCTGGTTTCCCCACGATGCCGAGCCGCACGCCTACGAGCCCTTCGATCCGTATGCAGGCTTCAACAGTTACGTGATGCCGCCCGACAACAAGATCGACACCGACGGCGACGGCACCCCGGACAAGTGGGTGTACCACTACGAGGTCAAGACCCACACGCTGGACATCCGGCCGCTGCTGCCGCTGGAGTCGGGGGCTCGCTACGGCGTGTTTCTGACGCGCGGCGTCAAGGGCTGGTCGAAGGACGGCAAGTACGGCGCGGTGGTCAGCCCGTTTGACGTCGTCAACCACGACAGCCAGACCCAGGCGCTGAAGCTGGCGCTGCCCTCGCTGAATCAGGTGGGCGTGCAGGCTGAGGACGTCGCCTTTGCGTGGACACTGTCGACAGGAGACCTGGCGCGCACGTTCCGCAAGCTGCGCGACGGCTTGTACGGCTCGGGACCGTTTGCATGGCTGAACGCGCAATTCCCGGCAAAGGTCGCAGATGTGTACGACACCGAGATCGCGTTCGACGGCGACAAGTCCTACAAGGACTATCCCATCGTGCCTCGGGACCACTCCTTCATCGTGCAGGGCGCCTTCATGAAGGAGGTGTTCGCGCTGATCAACCTGTTCCAGCCCGGCGTCGCCGACAGCTTTGTGAACGTCGCGCACGTCGTGTTTGGCGAGTTCACGACTCCGAACTTCCGGGCGACGAGCGACAACGTGTGGCAGCTCGACATGGTCGCGGGCACGGCCGTGGTGGCCAAGGAGCAGGTGCCCTTCCTGCTGGTCGTGCCCAAGACCACCGCCAACCACAAGCCCCCGTTTCCGGTCACGATCTACGCCCACGCCACGGGGACCAGCCGCGTCGAATGCCTGTTGCTGGCCGACCGACTGGCCCAGGCCGGCATTGCCACGTTTGCCATCGATGCAGTCGGGCATGGCCCCGTGCTGACCGAGCCGCGCAAGATGATCGAAGAGCAAGCCGCCAAGACGGGCATGGACGTGGGCATCTTGATCAAGGCGATCTTGGCGCCGCTGATCTTCACGGACACCGAGAAGCGCTTTCCGGAGGGGACTTCGGTCGACAAGATGCTGGACGTGCTGCTGAATCAGGGCTTCGTTCAGCAGCTGGCGGTCAAGGGCCGCGCGGTCGATGACAACGGCGACTGCTACAAGAAGGGCGGCGAGGCCTACTACGCCCCCGACGCCTTCCGCCTGCGCGACGCCATGCGCCAGACGACCTTCGACTTCATCGTGGCCGTGCGGATGCTGCGCGCCCTATCGAACAGCCATGTTCCTCCGCCGCCTACGGATCCGCGCACGGCGACCAAGGCGCAGCTGATGCCCAGCCTGCTGGCCGGCGACTTCGACATGGACGGCCAGATCGACGTGGGTGGCGACAAGGTGCCGTATTTCATGATGGGTGTGTCGCTCGGCGGCATCCACACCGCGCTGACGGCCCCGCTGGAGCCCGCGATCACGCACGCCGCCGCCGTGGTGCCGGGCGCCGGCCTTGCCGACATCTTCATGCGCACGGCGCTGCAGTCGGTGGTCACCCCGCTGATGCACTCGATTCTGGGGCCGATGGTCGTCGGGTGCCCGCGTGGCGAGGGCAAGGTCGACCTGACCTGGGACGATGACGCCGACAACTGCAACAAGACCGAGACGTTGAGCTATGTCGATGAGACGAACGGCCTCTGCCTGCCCGCTGGCGTCATGAAGCCCACGGCGCGAGGTCAGTTGCAGATCCCGGCCGGAGCAACAATCACGGTGCGGAATCTGGAGAATGGGGAGTCGCGAGAGCAGGTTGCGGCGGCCGACGGGCACTTTGCCGTGGCCGTGTCCAGCGACAAGGGTGACCGCGTCAGCGTTCAGGTCCACGACACGCAGGGCAAGCTGCTGACTGCGGCCGAGCTGACGGCGCCTCACGATGGTCTGGCGAGACAGCGCAACACGCCAGAGTTCCGACGGTTCGTGCAACTGGCCGCCAATGCTCTGGAAGGGGCCGACGCGATCACGGTGGCCGACCGCGCGATGCTTGACCCAAGCCCCGGCACGCCGCCGACCAACCTGCTGATGATGCTGTCGGTGGGGGACCGCACCGTGCCCTTTACGACGGGCGTGTCGCTGGCGCGCGCCGTGGGCTTGTTCGGCCGTTCCACCGCCCAAGATGCCGAGCCGTGGCGGGCTTGGACGGAAGAAGCGATCGCGCGCGGGCTGCTGACCAGCGGCGAGGGCGATGTGCCGCTGCTGAACCCGTCCAAGCCAGAGGGCGGCCCCGGCCTTTGTCGCACGGTGCAGACCGTGCCCGGTCAGCCGGCGCTGTCCGCGCTGTGTCTGGCCGACGTCAAGGGCCACCACGAGTACATCGCGCAGGCGGGTGACTCCGATGGTTTTCCGCCGTTTCAGGGCTACAAGGGCACCTTCACCGAGTACCATCGCAACCAGATCGTGACGTGGTTTCACTCACTTGGAAAGCATCTGGGAGAGGACCCTTGCTGGGCGAACAAGGACTGCGTCGCCACCCGCAACCTCCGTTCCGAGTGGGACCTGCCCCTTGGTCAAACTCCTTGACGCCGCCGGCCGTGACATCCGCGCCCCTTGGTCAGGTGGCCTTGCCGCTGCCGGCCAACGTGGGCTAACCTGCCGACCCGTCCATTCATCGTGCAGGGGAGAGCTCCATGGCCCACCGACTCCCACAGACCGAAGTGCCCGCCTTTGTCCGCCTCGTCGCCGTTCTGCTGGCGGGGATGCTGATCGGTCAGGTCAGCTCGCCTGCGATCGCGCTTGCAGTTCCGGCGACAGACAAGCCGGAGGTCGCACCCGCCCCTGCGAACGCGCCTGCCACCGCGCCTGCCGCCGAGAGCGCGAAACCAGAGCCCGCCAAGGCGGAACCGGCACCGACGGACCCGGATCTTGCCGCACCCGCAGCCGACCCTGCGCCCCCGGCACTTGAAAAGAAGGACGCAGCGAAGAACGGGCCCGCAAAGAAAGCGGCCGCCAAGGCCGAGGCTCCCAAGCCCGCCAAGGTCGTCGCCGTCAGCGCGAAGGCCAAAGCCGATGCCGAGGCATTGTCGAAGCAGGCTGCCGAGTACCTGCGCACCGGGACCCATAGTCTGGCCGCCGACACCTACCTGAAGGCCCACTCGCTGAACCCTTTGCCGGAGTACCTGTACGGTGCCGCTCGCGCCGAGCACTTGGCCGGTCAGCTCGAGTCCGCGATCGCGACCTACGAGCAGACGCTGGCCGCCCTGACGCCCAAGCAGCCCTTGTACAAGAAGGTCAAGGCGGCGATGGACATGGCCAAGGAAGAACTGGCTGCCCGTCCGGCACCGACCGTGGTCGAGGCCCAGGTTGAAGCCCCGGAGCCAGAGAACGCCAAGCCGGTGCCGATTCCTCAGGACCCGACTCCCGTTGTGGTTCAAGCCCCGCCGCCGTCCGCACCGCTTGCTTGGGAGAAACCTGTGGGTTACGGCGCACTTGGACTGGGCGCTGTGGCGCTTCTCTCGGGCATCGTCGTGTACGCGACCGCCTCCACCGACCAAGCGGCGCTGGATGATCTGTACGCCGAGAAGAGCGATCAGGGCATCACCGGCATCACCCGGGAGGACGCGATCGCGCGTCAGGACAGCATCAACAGCCGCGTCGTCACCACCTGGGCCCTGATCGGCACCGGCGTCGTGTCGGCGGGCGCCGGCGCCTATCTGCTGTGGTTCCACAAGCCTGCCGCGTCGGCCAGCACCGCTGCCCCCGCCGTTGTCGCCGTGCCTGTTCGCGACGGTGGCCTGCTGCAGCTGGCATGGCGCTTCTGATCGCCCCTGGCGATGATCGGTAACTCTTGGGCCAGCTTGCCGAACCGCGAAGTCTGCTGCTACCCTCGCTGGCCGGCGCGCGGACCGTCGTGGGCAACTGCGATCGCCACACCCGCGTCCTGGCGACGATCACGTGCTGAAGTGGTTCAATTCGCTATTTTCGAATGACATCGCCATCGATCTCGGTACGGCGACCACCCTGATCTACATCAAGGGCAGGGGTATCGTCAGTCGGGAGCCTTCGGTCGTGGCGGTGCAGGTCGATCGTCGCGGCGAGCGGCGTGTCCTGGCGGTCGGCAAGGACGCCAAGGAGATGCTGGGCCGCACACCGGTCGGCATCGAGGCGATCCGTCCGATGCGCGACGGGGTCATCGCCGACTTCGAGATCACAGAGGCGATGCTGCGTTACTTCATCGCGAAGGCGCACAACCGTCGCACGCTGGTCCGCCCCCGCGTCATCATCTGCGTGCCGTTCGGTATCACCGATGTCGAGAAGCGCGCCGTGCGCGAGAGCGCCGAGTCGACGAGCGCCCGCGAGGTCTACCTGATCGAGGAGCCGATGGCGGCCGCGATCGGTGCCGGTCTGCCCATCACTGAGCCCGCCGGCAACATGATCGTCGACATCGGCGGCGGCACGACGGAAGTGGCGGTGATCTCGCTGGCGGGCATCGTCTACAGCCACTCGCTGAAGGTCGGCGGCGACCGCATGGACCAAGCGATCGTCCAGCACCTGCGCCGCAAGTACAACCTGCTGATCGGCGAGCGGACGGCAGAGAACATCAAGGTTCGCATCGGCAGCGCGTGGCCTCGCCCAGACACCTTGACGATGGAAGTCAAGGGTCGCGACCAGGCAGCGGGCGTGCCCAAGACCGTGACCGTCAGCTCCGACGAGATCCGCGAGGCGTTGAGCGAGCCCCTGACCGAGATCGTCAAGGCGCTGCGTGCGGCGCTGGAGCAGACCCCGCCAGAGCTGAGCGCCGACATCGTGGACAAGGGCGTCGTGCTGGCCGGAGGCGGGTCGCTGTTGCGCGACATCGACATCCTGCTGCGCGAAGAAACGGGCCTGCCCATGCTGGTGGCGGACGACCCGGTGTCGGCGGTGGTGATGGGCGCGGGCGCCGCGTTGGACGACCCCAACCTGCTGCGCCACGTCGCGATCAAGTAGGCGAATTCACGAAAGCACTTCGCCAGACCGGACTCACGCGGGTGAGCGTGTCTCGAACAGATCCGCGTGGCGATGCAGGCGCTCGTCCATCGTCAGCAACGGCGCGGGGACGACGGTCTGCAGCTTGTCCAAGCGACGGGCCAGCGCGCGAATCGCCAGGATGTGCTCGCGCGGCGTGTCCGTCGCACCGGTGCCTTGGTTGGCCAGAAACAGGTCGAACTGGCGGCTGGAGGCGACTGGAGTGCGCGAACCGCCATGGCGGCACACTTCGACGACCAACGACTCATCCTTCGCCAAGCTCTTCAGCGTGATCGGGACCGCACCTCGGCGTGGAGCTCCGACGGAGGCTACACGCCAGCCGTCCGCATCCGAACGGCGGGCCTTCCGGGGGGCCGCCGCAGCTGCCACACCGACCACTGCCGCACCCGCAAGGGACATGCCGAGGAGGGTCAGGAACTCGCGCCGAGATAACGACATAGGCCACCCCTGAGGACGTTGGGACATCGACGGTTGAGTCTAGGGAGCAGCGAGCAGGGAAGTCAAACGCTTGCCGGAAGCGCGCGTCGGGCCGATCCTGTTGGGGTAGCGGAGCAACGGATGACGCAAGGGCCACCACAGACCGCGATCTCGAACCAGTTCGATCTGGTCGCCACTTCGCTGGCCCAGGTCCTGGGTCGTCCGCATCTGCATCTCCAGACCCCAACGGGAATGCGCACCTACGCCCTGCCGCCTGGCGACGAAACGCCTGCCGAGCTGCCCGATGTCTTGGCGCGCGGTCAGCTCTATCTGGACCTATCGACCAAGGCCCGGTTGGACGACTTCGCGAACGATCTGCAGCGGATCGAGCCGGCCAGCCACCGCGTCCGCTGCCGGGCTTGGACCGAGTCGTGTCTGGGCGTCTGGAATGCGGTGGAACTATCCGGATTTAAAGAGGAAGAGGCACGCTTGCGAGACGTGCTGTCGGCGCTGACGGGCGTCGTCGTCGATGTGGGGGCGGGCTGGCCGCAGTCGCTTGACGTGCTGGCGCAGGCGATGGCGGAAGGGCGGGTGCGCTATCTGGCGGTAGATCCTCTGCTTCGGTTGGACGAGTGGCGTGATCGCGTGCCGTTTGCGATCAAACTGCGGGCGGCGGGCGAGCGACTTCCGTTGCAGAACGACTGCGCCGGCGCCGTGCTGATGCTCAGGTCATTCAACCACTTGCGCGATCCGGCGCAGGCGCTGCGCGAGGCGGCGCGGGTGCTTCACGATCGCGGGCGGCTCGTGCTTGTCGACAACACAGCGTTCGGCCTTTTGAGGTCGCCACGGCAGCTGGCCTGCGCGCGGGCCGTCACCGCCGACGTCACGCCGTTCGAACACTTGCGCAACGCGACGGCAAGCGATGCCGTTGCCTTGCTGGAGGCGATGGACGGGTCGCCCTTCGCGGTCGAGCAGGTGCGCGAAGTCCAACACGGTGCCGCAAACCAATGGCTGGTGGTTGCGCGACGGGACCGGCTCAGACTGTGCGGAGTTGAAGCCTTGCGGGCGGCACGGTAACCTGTGCTGTTCTGGGAGTTCGCGCATCAGTTTCTGTTCCTCGGCGCGTGTGGCTTCCCGATCGATCGACTGCAGAATCCCTGCGAGCCACCGGGCTTCGCAGGACGCCCGTTGCATCGGGGGGAGCTACGGTGAACACCGCACAGAGCACCGCCACCAGGCCTGCAGCGCTCACCCGCCTGCGCATCCTCCTTCTCGGTCTTGCGTTCGCGCTTGCCGCGACCGGCTGCTACACCACGACTTACGGCCCTGAGCCGGGTGCAGACGTCACGCCGCTGGACGACGCCGACGCCCAGTCCGACACCGCCATCGACGTCCCGGATGTCCTGTCGGACGTCGACTCGGTGGAGCAGGACCTTGCAGACGGCACCGACACCGAGACCTCCGACGTCGCTCCGACCGATCTCGCTGACACCGCGACGGAAGTGGAAGACACGCTGACGGAGATCGACACCGCCCCCACCGGCTTCCCCATGGGCCATGCGTGCACCGACAACGCGGAGTGCACGTCCGAATTGTGTCTGAAGGCCATCGGGGCCGACGGCTACTGCACCGAGACCTGCGAAGGGGCCTGCCTGGCCGGTTTCCGCTGCGGCATCCTGCCCGGCTCTGGCTCGACGACCGCGCACTACTGCGCGCCGTTGCCAGGCGATTTGTGCAAGCCGTGCACGGTAGACGAAGACTGCATGGGCGGCACTTGCCTGACGCTGGAAGGCACCGGCGAGTCGCTATGCGGCGTGTCGTGTGGCGGCGAAACCGGCGAGGCTTGTCCGGTCGGCTTCGTCTGTCAGTCGTTTTCCAAGGGAGAACAGTGTGTTCCAGCGTCCGGCACCTGTTCCTGCACTCAGGATCGGGTCGACGCGGTCTGGGCGTGCGAGCTGCAGACCTCCCTCGGCAAGTGCCAAGGCGTGCAGACCTGCCTGGAAACGGGTTGGTCGACGTGCTCTGCCAAGCTGCCGACGGCCGAGTTGTGCGACGGTCAGGACAACGACTGCAACGGCCAGACAGACGAGACATTTGCCGCCTTGGGCAGCCCGTGCGGGGTAGGTGTTTGCGCGGGCGGTACCCTCGTGTGCGGGTCCGACAACAAGAAGCTCGCGTGCACGACCGACAACAAGAAGCTCAAGAAAGAGACCTGCGGCGACGGTCTGGACAACGACTGCAACGGCCAGACCGATGAGGGATGCCCCCCCAAGGACGTGGACGGCGACGGAGTGCCCGATTTGGCGGATTGCTCTCCCTACCAGCCGCAGATTCACCCGAATGCGCCCGAAGGCTGCTGCCTTGCGCTCGCAGCCTCCACCGGCGGTCAGCCTGTGCCTGTCACGGCCCTGACGCTCGCTTGCGACGAGAACTGCGACGGCACGGTTACGCCCTGCGGCGCATACGACAAGGATGGCGACGGCTTTGCCCTGCCGGAAGATTGCAGCGACACGGACGCTTCGATCCACCCCGGCGCGCCGGAGAAGTGCGGTGACGGCGTCGACCAGGACTGCAACGGCGGTGATATCGCCTGCGACTCGGCCTTGGACCAAGACAGCGACGGCTACATGGTTCCCTCTGATTGCGACGACTCGACGCCTCTCATTCACCCGGGAGCCAAGGAGATCTGCAACGGCATCGATGACGACTGCGACGGCGCCAAGGACGACGGCAACCCGGGCGGCGGCTCCTCGTGCGGCAACAATGCAGGTGCATGCACCCCCGGCACGATGGTCTGCAGCCACCTGACGATCGTTGCGCAGGTCATCTGCATCGACGCCAAGGGCGGAGAGCCCGAGGTCTGCAACGGCTTCGACGACGACTGCGACGGCCAGACCGACGAAGACTTCGAGGACTTGGGCAAGGCGTGTGACTCGGACGACGCCGACGCGTGCAAGCTCGGCAAGTACATCTGTTCGGCAGATGGTCTCGGCGTGGCGTGCCCGACCGAGACGACCACCGATGTGGCCGAGCTGTGCAAGATGCCTGGCACCGGCAATGACAAGGACGACGACTGCGACGGCCTGACCGACGAGATCTGCTACGGCGACGACGTCGACGGCGACGGCGTGATTGGCCCTGCGGACTGCAATCCGCTGGACGCCGGTTTCCACCCCGGAGCGAAGGAAGGCTGCTGCGATCCCGCGTTGGGCGACGGCAAGGCGGCACTCGCCGCGTGCGACCGCGACTGCGACGGTCAAGTGACCCCGTGCGACCCGAAGGATGTCGATCGGGACGGCTACGTCGGGGAGGACGACTGTGCAGAGGCCGACCCGTTGAGCCACACGGGCGCACCCGAGAAATGCGGCGACGGCATTGATCAGGACTGCGACGGCAAGGACTTGGACTGCGTGGAGATTGTGGGGGCGGACGACGACGACGACGGCTTCCCCGCGGGCGTCGACTGCAAGCCCTTCGACAAGAACATCTACCCCAACGCGCCCGAGCTCTGCAACAACAAGGATGACGACTGCGACGGCATCACGGACGAAGGCAATCCAGAGGCGCAGCCAGGGGCGTGTGGGTCGTCGCAAGGCCTGTGCGAGCCCGGCCAGCAGGCGTGCGTGCATGTCGGCTTCAAGGCGATGGTCGTGTGCGTGCCCCAAGTCGGTCCGGTGGCCGAGCTGTGCGACGGACTGGACGACAATTGCAACGGCAAGACCGACGAGTACTTCACCCAGCTCGGCCAAGCCTGCGACGGGCCGGACGAGGACGTATGCAAGAAGGGCATCTTCACGTGCTCGACGGACGGCAAGGGTGTGGTTTGCTCCAACGAAAGCGAAACCAACATCCCCGAGCTCTGCGACGGCGTGGACAACGACTGCGACGGCAAGACCGACGAGGGCATGACCTACTTCGGCAAGGCTCTGGGAGCCGACTGCAAGGGCTTGGGTGTGTGCGGGTCCGGCAAGGTGGTCTGCTCGCCTGAGCTGCAGGTTGCCGTGTGCTCGACCGACGGCTACGGCACCGAGCCGCAGGCACAAATCGAGTCCTGCGACGGCAAGGACAACGACTGCGACGGCTACACCGACGAGGGCATGACCTTTCTGGGGCAACCGCTTGGCGCGCAGTGCAACGGCAACGGCGAGTGCGGCAAGGTGGCCGGCAAGGTGGAGTGCGGTCAGGCGGGCGCAGCGATTTGCTCGACGATGCTCGGCGGCACGAAGTATCAGGGAAAGCCTGAGGTTTGCGACGCCATCGACAACAATTGCGACGGGCATATCGACGAGGGCTTGGACGTCACCGACAGCTCATGCAAGAAGACGGGCATCTGCAGCACGTCGAACGTGACCGCGTCTTGCAAGGCCGGAAAGTGGCTGTGCAATTACGCCGCCGTGGCAGGCTATCAGGGCGACGCGGAGGTCTTTTGCGACGGCATCGACAACGACTGCGACGGCAAGACCGATGATGAGTTCTCGGTCGGTCTGGCGTGCGACACGCCGGACAGCGACCTGTGTCCGCTGGGCAAGGTGGTGTGTTCGGCCGACAAGCTGTTCAGCCTGTGCGGACCAGAGACCCAATCGGACATCACCGAGTCCTGCAACAGCAAGGACGACGACTGCGACGGCAAGACCGACGAGGACTTCCCGGTCGGGCAGCAGTGTGACGGTCCCGACGCCGACCAGTGCAAGGGCGGCTTGTGGGTCTGCGCGAAGGACGGCTCTGAGGCGACTTGCGAGGGCGATGACCTCGACAAGGGCGAGCAGTGCGACGGTGTGGACAACGACTGCAACGGCTTGACCGACGAGACGTTTTCCACTTTGGGCAAGCCGTGCGATGGCAGCGACGCTGACCAGTGCAAGAACGGTGTGTTCGAGTGCGCGCCAGACGGAAAGGGCACCACCTGCGCCAGCGAGATCGTCGTCGACACGGCCGAGAACTGCGACGGCAAGGACAACGACTGCGACGGTCAGACCGACGAGGGGCAGATCTACGAGGGCGGTGCGATGGGGGCGAGCTGCAAGGGCATCGGCGCTTGCGGCACAGGCAAGGTCGTCTGCTCGCCGATCACCTTCAAGGCGACGTGCTCGACCAACCCCGACGCTTACCTGATCTTTGACGGCAAGGAGCTTTGCGACGGCTTGGACAACGACTGCAACGGCATGACCGACGACGCGCTTGCCTGGAAGGGCAAGAGCCTGGGCCAAGCGTGTGACGGCGTAGGCGCGTGCGGGGCGGGCACGGTCGAGTGCGGTGGCGACAAGCAGGTCACCTGCTCGACCCTGAAGAACGGCTCTGCCTCGCAGTCCAAGGCGGAGGTGTGTGACGGCAAGGACAACGACTGCGACGGCTTGACCGACAACGGTCTGACGCTGACTGACGCTCCGTGCCTGAAGGTCGGCGTGTGCGCGACGGGCAAGGTCACGGCGACCTGCCAGGCCAATGGCCAATGGAAGTGCGACTACTCCACCATCCCCGGCTGGCAGGGTGCCGAGACGCTTTGCGACGGTCTGGACAACGACTGCAACGGCGAAACCGACGAGGGCTTCGATGTCGGCGTGACCTGCGACGGTCCCGACAACGACAGCTGCAAGACAGGCAAGTGGAGCTGCTCGCAGCAGGATCCGTCGATGCGCGTCTGCGAAGAGGCGATGGACATCCCGGAGGTCTGTGACAGCAAGGACAACGACTGCGACGGCAAGACCGACGAGGACTTCACCTACTCCGGCACCAAGCTCACAGGTTCGTGCAAGGGCTTCGGTATCTGCGGTTTGGGAACGGTCGTGTGCAGCAAGGACAACTTGATCGCCACCTGTTCGACCAACCCCGATGGCGGCGTGAGTCAGGCCCAACCGGAGCAGTGCGACTCGCTGGACAACGACTGCAACGGCAAGACCGATGATACGTTGAAATACAACGGATTGCCGGTTGGCGCGCCCTGCTCCGGCATCGGCGAATGCGGCTTGGGCACAGTCGTGTGCATGGCCAAGAAGGCGGTGTGCTCGGTCAATCCGGATGGGTCGAACAGTCAAGCGAAACCAGAGCTTTGTGACGCCAAGGACAACGATTGCAACGCCCAGACCGACGAGAGCCTCGACCCCAAGAAGTCGACCTGCAACATGAAGGGGGTCTGCCAAGCGGCGCTGACGGCGGTGTGCCTCGCGGGCAACTGGAAGTGCTCGTATTCAGGCGCGGGTTACGAGGCCAAGGAGACACTCTGCGACAACTTGGACAACAACTGCGACGGAGTCACCGACGACCCGTACCCCAGCCGCGGTCAGCCATGCGACGGGCCCGACCTGGACCAGTGCAAGACCGGTGTCTTCGAGTGTGCGGTCAACAAGATGGCCCTGACCTGCGGTGTGGAGTCAGGGGCAGCGAGTGACGAGATTTGCGATGGAAAAGATAACGATTGTAATGGGTTGACGGATGAGCCCTATCCGCAACTCGGTCAAGCGTGCGACGGCGCGGACGAGGACTTGTGCTCTTTTGGCGTCTGGAGTTGCACGTCGGACGGCAAGAACGTCACCTGCCCGCCTGAGAGCGTGCCGAACCAGGTCGAAGTCTGCGATGGCCAGGACAATGACTGCGACGGCCAGACCGATGAGGGCTACAGCGTTGGCGTGACTTGCGACGGTCCGGACGACGACAAGTGTTCGAATGGCACGGTCGTGTGCGCGGGTCCCGCCAAGACCGAGTGTCAGGAGAGCAAAAGTTTCCTTGAGTTGTGCAACCAGAAGGATGACGACTGCGACGGGCAGACCGACGAAGGCTTCTCGCCCGGCATCAAGTGCGACGGTGCAGACGGCGACTCCTGCGCCACGGGCATCTACAAGTGCACGGACCAAGGGGCGCAGGTGTGTATTGGCGACGCAGGGTGCGTGGGCGGTGCCCTGTGCAAGCCGGGCGGAGCCAACGGTGCGGACCAGTGTTTGTGTGGCAACGTCAACCTGTGCACCCTTGCGATCGGCAGTACCTGCGCTGGCGACGGCAAGTGCACCTGCTACGGTGGGCCGACGTGCACGAGCGGACAGACCTGCATCAAGGACGTCGGCTGCAAGTGACGCAAGAGGCGCGGCAAGGCACCCCCCGGCCGGCTAGCTATTTGCGCCCTTCCACCAGCCCCCTCAGGTAGTACTCGCCGGCGCGATAGCTGGACCGCACCAGCGGACCCGAAGCGCAGTACTTGAACCCCAACGCCATCGCGCGGTCGTGCCAGTGCTGGAACTCGTCGGGTTCGGCGAACCGGACCACGTCGTGGTGCCAGGGCGACGGCCGCAGGTATTGGCCGAAGGTCACCGCGTCGACGTCATGGGAGCGCAGGTCGGCAAGGGTCTGCATCACCTGCTCTGCCGTCTCGCCAATCCCCAGCATGATCGAAGACTTGGTGACCATCGCGGGGTGCCTGCGCCGCACCACCGACAGCACCTCGAGGCTTTGTCGATAGGACGCGCGGCGGTCGCGAAGCTGCGGCGTCAGGGCCTCGACGGTCTCCACGTTGTGCGCGAACACGTGCGGCAGGGCGTCCGCGACGGTCTCAATGTCGGCCGCAACGCCTTCGAAGTCGGGCGTCAGCACCTCGACCAGTGTGCGGGGGCTGCGCTGCCGGATGGCGCGGATGGTCGCTGCGAAGTGAGTTGCGCCGCCATCGGGCAGGTCGTCGCGGTTCACGCTGGTCAACACCACATAGTCCAAGTCCATCACCGCGACCTGTTCCGCGGCCTTTTCCGGCTCGTCGGGGTCCAGCGGCGCCGGGCGCGGGTGGGTCGTGACGGCGCAGAAACGGCAGGCCCGCGTGCACGTGTCGCCCATCAGCATCAGCGTCGCCGTACCCTGGTTCCAGCACTCGCCGATGTTGGGGCACCGGGCCTCTTCGCAGACCGTGTGCAAGCCCCGCTCGCGCAAGCGGGTTTTGATGTCGGCATAGCGCTCACCGCCGGGCAGCGGCGCACGGATCCACTCCGGCAGTCGCTGGGGCAACGTGGTGCCGTCGCGCTCGCGTTGCCGCAACAGCGCCGTCTTCTCCAGGGATATTCGCAAGGGTTCCTGCCTTCTGGCGTCCAGGGCTAGGGCCCGCAGAGCGCCGCTTGCCGCTCCGCCGACGGACCGGTCACGAACACCTGGCCCACCGCGTCGAGCACATCATCTTCGGCGCTGACGCTGAGTTGTCCGCCCGCCAGCAGTGCACCGGTCGGAAGGGGCGCTGCCGCCATGCCAAAGGTGGGCTGACCCAAGCTGCCGATGGTGACGGTCAGCACCACGGTGGCGGAGGTCACGTCCACAGACGGTTCGATGAGGGTGAACGTGTCGAGGATGCACTCGCCGACGGTCGCGCAGACGCCGGTGACGTCCATCGGAGCGACCAAACCGCCTGCGAACAGGATGTGACCGCTGGGCAGCCGGATCGCTACCGTGCCCAGACCCGCCCGCAAGACCGAGCCACCCAGATCGACCGGCTTGATCTCGGCCGACTTGGAGGCGCGGCTGACGACGACGACGTAGGTGGGGGCATTCTCGCTGCGGATCGGCTGGGCGTACGGCAGGCCGCCTGCGACAAGGAAAGCCAGTGTGTCCGCGGAGCTGGCGAGGACCACGGCGACCGGACCGATGGTGGCCAAGTTCGCATCGGCCAGAATCGCTGCGTCCCCGGTGATCGACAGGGCCTTGCCGACCGTGCCGGCAGGCTCCAGCACTTCGCCCAAGTCCGAAACCGCCTTGGACGCGTTGCCACCCCAGACCACGACCGTGCCGTCGGGGAATTTGAGCAGCGCCGGGCGTGCGCGCGCGGCCGCGAGGGTCACGCCCACGCTCTGCACCGCGACGCCTGCCGCCACGTCGGTCAGGTTCGGCAGGCGGCTCGCTTGGGCCAGCGGCGCTCCTGTATCGCTGACGCCGCCCGCAAACAGGATCTCTGACCCGAGGTGAATCGATGAGCTGAGCGGTCGCGCGCCGACGCCGATGTCCGCATTCGACTGGGTGGACTGGCCTGCATCGCTCAGATCGACCACTTCGGCCGCGATCGCAGGGCTCGCCTCGTCCACTTTGCCGGGGGCCATCAGGGGGGAGGGCAGCGTGGTCGAGCCGAACAACTTGACCGACGTCACGCCGCCAGCCACGAGCACGCGGCGGATGCTGGGGTCGGCGGCCAGCGGGGGCAGGGCGTGGACGTGGGGCTGAATGCGTCCGACGAGCAGGCTGGGGGCCGGGCGGAAGGCGCCCAGCCGGTAGTCGTAGACGTCGACGTCGCTAGAGGCGGTGCCGCTCTTGTCTGCGGCGGACCACTCCATGATGCCACCCGCGACGACGGCGTGACCGTCGAACAACGCAGCCGCCCCTGCCAGACTGCGAGCGCCCTTCAAGGTCGCGGAGCCGCCGGGGCCTCCCGTGCAAGCCAACTGCGCGACAGGGGCCAGGAAGACCCGCGCCACGCTCTCCACCTGATCGACGACCGCGACGTCGTTGGTTCGTCCGGAGTAGACGACCTTGTGAGACGCGTTGCAGCCGAACAACTCGAGGTCCATGTCCTGGCCGACCGCAAGGCCGGTCAGCAGCCACGAACCTTTGCCCTGCACCGTGCTCTTGGACACCTTGAACGTCTCTTGCGTCTGGTCTGGCCGGGTCAACACGGCGGCCAGCGTCGTCACTGCAGCAGGCACCACCCCTTGACCGTTGGTGGTGGCAGCACAGCCTTGCGAGGTCAGGCTGGCGAACCACAGCTCCAGGCCGCTGTTGGCCACCGCGGCCGGCTCCGACTCTGCACAGCCGACAAGCAGCATGGCAGTGGTCAGGCACGCGGCCGGAAAGAGGTGTCGCGCGAGGAAGTTCGACTTGGCTTGGCCGTTCATGTGCCTCCCGTGCAGCTTGGGTAGAATCCAAGGCTTTGCGCGTCGCTTGGGCGTGCGCAGAGTCTGGCGGTGTCTACTCCTTCCCTCACCCGCCTGCAACGCGCGTCATTGTGGACCGAGGATGCCGCGAGCGACAAGCGTCCGGTGGACGGATCGTCGTTTGGCCAGCCGGTTACCTGTGTCTGCCGGCGGCCGGGAATGCGCCCGCCGCCAAATGCGCTATACTGCTTCATCCCCTACAGGCCCCCGATTCAGGGTGCCGAGCGCCCCGACGGAGAGGCATGTTCCTGCTCTACTTTCTGGCCCTGTTGGTTCCGCTGGTCCTGTTCCACGAGTTTGGGCACTACCTGGCTGCCCGGCTCATGGGCGTCAAGGTGCTTGCATTCGCTGTGGGCTTCGGTCCCGTCGTTTGGAAGTGGCAGCGCGGCCCGACGGAGTTCTCCGTGCGTCTTCTGCCGTTGGGTGGATTTGTGCGCATGCAGGGGGACGACTCCATGGCGCCGACGGACCCTTCGGTGGCCGCCGACCCCGCGTCGTTCCACAACAAACCGGTGTGGCGCCGGGCGGTGATCGTGGCTGCGGGCCCCATCGCCAACATCCTGTTGCCGCTGCCCATTCTGTTCATTGGCGCCCTTGCGCTGGACGGTCAGGTGGTGTCGGCCCGGGTCGGTACCGTCGAGCCTGGGTTGCCCGCGGCAGAGGCGGGTCTGCAGACCGGAGACCGCATCGTCGAGATCGCTGGCGAGCCGGTGCTGACCTTCGACCGACTGCAGCAGCTTGTGTCGGAGCGCCCCGGCGTCCCGACGCCGGTCGTCTATGAGCGCGAAGGCCTGCGTCACACAACGGAATTGACGCCCGTCGCGCACCGCGAAGTCCAAGTGGCCGAGCTTGGTCTGGTCGATCAGGTTGGACGGATCGGCGTGCGGCCCATGGCGCAGTCGTCGGTCGTTGCAGTCGAGCCGGGCTCGCCGGCCTGGCAGGCGGGGTTGCGGCCGGGTGACCGGATCGTACGCGTGGACGGCCGAGAGACCCCACGATACTACGAGATGCGAGCGGCATTGGCGCAGGCCCTGCGGGGGGGCAAGCCGGTCGAACTCTGGGTCAAGTCGTTGCGGAGCCGCGTCGCTGTGGTCCGTGCCGCCCTGGCGGACGCCTACGATTCGCAGCATCAGGGCCCCGCGCACCTCGTGGCTCTTCCGTCTGGACTTGACGCTGGTCGCATCGGCCTGTCGCCGGCCGACTTGGTGGTCGGTCCGGTCGAGAAGGGGACGCCTGCGGACACTCAGGCGGGGCTGCGGCCCGGCGACCAGATCCTCAGCATCGGCGGGGCCCCCACCCGCAGCTTTCTGGACGTGCTGCAGCGTCTGAGCAAGCCGTACGATGACGTGCGGGTCGATCCCGAAAGCCGCGGGCTGTCGACCCCGGAGCTGGTCGCGCGGATGCGTGCAGCACTTTCCCAGCCCCACCCGTTGCTCGTTCGCCATGTGTTCGCACCGGACGATCTGGGCGGGCTGCGCGAGGTGGTGGCCGGTCGCAAGGCACCCGCGAACGGGCTCGAGAAGGCATTGCTCGCTTCTCGGGATCCCCAAGCCGTGCTTGCTGCGGGCTTCATCGACACGCAGATTTCGCTCACGTTGCGGGTTGTGCTGGACGCTGAGGAGCGGCCGTCGCTGTCGTTCGGTGCAAACCCCGCGCAATCGTACGAGCTTCCTGAGTTGATCGACAACCCCGCGCCGGTCCTCCATGCGGTCAACAAGACCGCAGCGGAGATGAAACGGGCGCTCAACGTCACCGTCCTGACGGTTGCCGGTCTGTTGCGGGGCCATGTGCCGGTCAAGGAAGTTGGCGGACCGATTTTCATGGCCCAGTTGGCGTCCAAGACGGCAGAGCTTGGCGCGGGATTCTTCTTTCACCTGATGGTCTGGATCAGTATCAACCTTGCGATCCTCAACTTGTTTCCGATTCCGCTCGTCGACGGCGGCCACCTGCTCTTCCTGGCCATCGAGGCTGTCAAGCGCAAGCCGGTCAGCCTGCGAACGCGCCAGATCGCGGCCTACGTCGGCATGAGCCTGTTGGGCCTCTTGTTCGTGGTCGTGATGAAGAACGACGTGCAGCGACTGATTGCGACGCTGACCCAGTAGGTCGAGTCTTCCCCCTGCCGCGCCCTCGGCCCAGAGGAAAACCTATTGAAACTGCTAGCTTTAACCACATCGACGCCATGGCACGGCGCAGCCCTCTTCGTCGACGGCCAACCCATCGCCGACTGCCTGCAGCACGCCGGTCGCGGCGAGCCTCGACCGCTCACGGCGATGGTCTGGCAGTTGTTGGCGGAGGCCGGGTTGCAGTCGGCGGACCTCGAGGCGATCGCTTGCGACGTGGGGCCAGGCTCGTTCACCGGCTTGCGTCAGGGCATCGCCACGGCACGGGCACTCGCTTGGGCCCACCGCATTCCGGCGGTTGCCATTGGCTCGCTGGAGGCGATGGCACTGCAAGCGCGCGAGCAGGGTTGGTCCGGCCCCCTCTGCGTGGCTCTGCCGGCGCGATCGGGGCTCTCGTTTGTTGGCTGGTCAACTCGTCCCGGCGTTCTGACCGAACGGTTGTTGGCGGACGGAGAGGCCGAGGAGTTCTGGGCGAAGTGCGCCTTAGGGGCCGGTGCTGCGTGGGAGCCTGTCGGCGTTGTCGGATCGCCGTTGGCGAGCGGAACTCCCGGGCGCTTGGCGGTCGAAGGCATTTGGACCCCAGATCGCGTCTCAGACATCGCGGAACCGCCCTACCCCTTGGCGCAACGGGTGGGCGCGATCGCGCTAACTCGCTTCCCGGACGCCTTTCGGACCGCCTTGGAGTTGGTTCCCAGCTATCTGTCAGCAAGTGAGGCGGAGGTCGCGGCGGGGTACCTCGTCGCCGATCTGCCCATGCCATCCCGACCGGGCTGATCAACGTCGGCGAGGCTGTTTCCGTCCGACGCGCGGCGGTCCAGCCTTGCCTTGCCCGAGCCCATCCGGCAGAATCCAGCATTCCTCGCGCGCTGCACCACACCGAATCGTCCTCTTGGGGACGGGTCACGTGGAGTGGAGTACTGCGACGGGGCGAGTCTGCCGACGCGGAAACTCAAACGCGCCGGAGATGTGTAGACTGTTGGGGAGGTTGTCCTTGGTCGATCGGGATCTGCAAGTTCGTTACGCACTGCACCCGCAGCTGGCGCATCGCGCGGTCGGACCCGAAGTGTTTTTGGTCACGGACGACCGCGCATTTCATCGGCTCTCCTCGTCCACATCGGTGGAATTGTTTGAGAAGATGAAGCAAGGGAAGTGCCGCCGCGACGAACTTGTGGCGACGCTGACCGAACGATACGAAGTCTCGCCCGAGCGGGCCGCCGAGGATGTCGATGCCTTCCTGCAAATGCTGTTGGAACGCCTCGTCATCGTCAGCTTGGCCGATTAGAGCAGTGGCTCCGCGACGGGAGTTGGGAGGAAGGCAAATGGCTATCGCTCGTGGGCTACGACCTGCCCTGTTGATCGCAGCTGTCGTCACCTTTTCGGTCGGCTGCTCAGACCAGCGTGTGGCGGGCCCCCCGACGTGGGATGGCTGCGTAGGGGACGCTTGCCTCCCGGGCGATGTCACGGACACCGACCTGCCGGGTGACGTGACAGATACGACGCCTGCGCCGACGATCGCCTTGTCGATCGAGACGGGCAAGGGCATGGCGCTCGAGGGTTCGGTCTCCTCGGTGGTCCTGACGTTTGAAGACGACAAGTACCCGGGCGTCGATGCCCTTGGCGTGCAGGTCGACGTCATCGCTACGACCACCAACGTTCCCGACGGCACCATGGTTGAGTTGTTGGTGGACGGCAAGAAGAGCGGGCTGTCCGCTCCGGTCGTATCCAACGAAGCCCGGTTCCTCGAGCTCGATGTGCCGTGTCAGGACGCCCTCAGCGTCGGCGTGCGCGTCACGGTCGGCGAAGCTGTTGCCGAAGAGGCCAAGTCCGTCGGTCTGGTCTGCCAGAACGGCTGCAAGGCTGCGCTGCAGCTCGAGCCTGGCTGCCTGACGGTCGACGACGACCCGGTCGCTCCTGGGTTCCAGGCGTCTTTCGTCGTCACGACGGAGACGCCGGATTGCACCCACGCGTTCATCGGGTATGTTGATGCCGACGGAAACGTGGGGCAGTCGTCCAAGGTCGCCTTGTTCCAAGGGCAGTCAGCGCCAATTCAAGTCACCTTGGCGGCGGAAGCCACGGGGCTCGTCGCTCAGACCGTCGAGCTCGTCGCGAACGTCATCGATGAGTCCCAGCCCGCGCGGCCAGTCGGCCAGTCGTCGAAGGCCACGCTGACCCTGACGACCGAGGCACCCGTCATCGACATCAGCCAGCCCACGCCGGGCCAGTTGACTCTTGCAGACGACACGAATCCGGCGCAGCCCGGCGTTCAGGCGGACCTTGTCGCTACGGCCACGACCATGACGCCGTTTGACGTCAATGCGATCTCGCTCTCGATCGATGGCACCCAAGTTGCGGCGACCACGCTGCAGGTCAACGGCGCGTTCACGTTCCCGCTTTCCTTCGAGACGACCAAGACGTACAGCGTCTCCATCACGGCGACCAATGGTTGCGGTCTGCAGTCGACCAAGGACGTCGCCTACACGGTCTTCACCAGCCAGTCGGCGATCGTCATTCAGGACCCCGTGCCGGGCCAGACCCTGCTGGCGAAGAACGACCAAGACCCCGCGACGCCGTCGCTGTACGAGACCTCGGTCGTTGTCGGCCTGCAGCAGGGCGCAGTGAACGCCAAGATCTCGGTGTTTTGCCGCAAGTTTGGCGAGGGCTTCCCTTACGGCAACGACCCGGTCGGCTCCTTCGTCTACACGGACACGCAGGCCAGCACGGTCACCGTCCCCGTCGCCCTGGACTCCGACCTGCTGGGCAACCAGGTCACTTGTCGGGCCAAGGATGACGCGCCGAATCCGTCAGCCTCTCCAGAGGTTTCGTTCGTCCTCGCCTTGCCGCCCCCTTGCCTGACCGTCCTCTCTCCGGCCGGAGCCAGCATCGCCACCAAGCCCCAGATCGATATCGCAGCATCGACCGACCACCTCGACGGCGCTGTCGTGTCGGCCACGCTCGCCGCTCAGGACGGAAGCGCGACCTACGGGCCATTCCCGCTCGGCAAAGCAAAAGCGGGCTTGCTTGTCACCCCGCTGTCCCTATTGGTCGGCAATCCGCCGCAGTTGCTGCCGGACGGGATCTACGTTCTGCAGCTCAACGCGACCGACGAGTTTGGCAACCTCGCGTCCGATTCCGCTTGCAGCGACACGAGTCGTGTTGTGCAGGTTGACACCCAGGGGCCGGTGGTCGCGATCATCGAGCCTTCCAAGGTCGTCCTCAACGTCGCAGCCGATGCCGACAGCGCGCCTGCCGTCCCCGGCTTTCAGGTCGACGTCAAGGTCAGTGTCGGGGATGCCATCGACGTCTGCTTGGAGGCCAACGGCATGGCCATCGGGTGTCAGGACGTCGCCCAAGGCCAAACCGAGGTCACCTTCCCCGGCGTGACCCTGCAGCCCGGCGCGAACACCCTGCGTCCCACCGGAGTCGACAGCTCTGGCAACCCCAGCTTGCCGAACGACATGACCGTCACGCTCCTCTCCGACCTGCCCAGTGTGGTGTTTACGCTGCCGGTGCAGCCCGCGTTCACCGCGTTTGACGAGTTGACGTTCGTTGCCAAGGTCACGACCGGTGTTGAAGCCTCCCCGGTCACCGGCGCGCAAACTGAAGTGTGGGTCAACGGCGCGTTGGTTCCGGTGGCAGTACAGGAGCTTGCGCCGGGTGAGTACACGTTCAAGGTCACCGGGCTCGCCGCGGGAGACACCACCGTCCAGTTCGGCGCGGCCGTCAGTGCCACCCCAGCGATGAAGGGCTACACCGCGCCGATGGTCGTGACGCGAAAGACCGACCAGCCGGGAATCGCCTTCGTGTTCCCCGCCACCGGCCAACTGTTCAACCTGGTCAGCGTGGCTTGTACTCCCTTCCTGCCGAACTGCCTGATGTCCACCGACTTGGCGTTGACGAACGTCGAGGATGGCCGCGACGTCAAAGTGACCGTCACCTGCGCCGGCAAGGCGAAGGACTATCTCGGCAAGTCCAAGGCCAATGCGGCCAAGGTCCCCAACATTTCGCTGACGGACCGCTCGACCTGTGTCCTCGACGCGACGGTGACCGATGCGGCCGGCCAGAAGGCGCAAGCACAGCCGGTGACGGTGACCGTTGACCGCACGGCCCCGGTGTTTCTGGCCCTGGCATCGCCCGTGAAGCTGGGCGACTCAGCCACCTTGCTGCTGGCGATGGACGACCTGTTGCCCGACGTCGAGGGGATGCAGATCAGCCTGCAGATCAAGGCCACTGGCCTGCCCAAGGATGCGCCGGTCGTCGTCGACGTGTTCAAGGACGATGGGTCCAAGTACGCCTCGTATCCGGCGACGTCCGTGCCCAACATTCTGGACGGTCAGGAGGGCGTGGTTGCGTTTGGCATCGTGACACTGCCCGACGGCTACAAGGTCAAGCTTGTGTTCTCAGGTGCTGACACGGCCGGCAATCCGGCGACGAAGACGCTGGTGATGCAGGTGCTGAGCGCCGGTGCCGAGATTCGTGTGACTCTGCCGTTGCCGCTGCCTGCCGCGTCCTGCTCCGTCAAGGCGGACTGTGGTGCCAACGCCGTTTGCGTCAGCGGAACTTGCGCAGTGGCGTGGAACAAGCTCACCGCGAAGTCGATTGGCGTGTTCACCTACGGCTTGCCCAACGGCTCAGCCCTGCGCATTTGCAGCAACTCGCCCGGCGTGACGGGCGAGGCGTGCGCGACCGCCGGCTACAAGGTCATCGCGACGGGCAAGATCGAAACCTCAACGGCGGTATTGAATCTCAGCTCGCTGCCTGACGGCCTGTATCACATCATCGCGGAGGGAAGCTTTCTCCCCAGCGTTCCGTGGACTCCGTCGCTCGTGGCGACGCTGCCCGCCGGACGCGACCGGATGATCCTCCTCGACACGGTCGCACCGACCATCGAGTCCATCGCTCCCCCGTCCGACCCCAGTGTCCCGGCGCTTTGCCTGTCCAACACGCTGCAGAGCGCGCCCGATCTGGGGCTTGCCGGCGGCAAGTTCGCCTTCCAGGTCACCACCACGGGTGACGCCTCTGTCACGGTGCTTGCGGGCACGGTCAAGGGTACGGCGGACACGGTTGCTGGAAAAGCTTCCGTCGTCGTCTCGATCCCCAGCGAAGGCGAAGTTGCGATCTCTGCTGCGGCTGTCGATGCGGTTGGTAACGTTGGGGAAATGAAGACTCTTCCCAACATGACCGTCAACACGATCGGTCCGAACGGAGCGTTCGCGTGGCCAAGCAAGGCCAAGGTTTTGGTTGGCGACCCGCTCGATGTTCTGGTGACCAGCAGCGCCACCGACGTCGAGGGTCAGGACGTGACCATTCGCGACGGTGGGGCCGTCAAGGCGACGGAGAAGTTTGCTAGTGGCCAGGCCCAGTTCCCGCACGCAAAGGACGGTTTGCTCGCCCAAGGACAGCGCGAACTGCAGGCGGACCTGCGTGACGTCTGCGGCAACGTCTCGACCGTTGCGACCAGCCCGGCCAAGGTCGTGGTCGATACCGAACCGCCGCAGCTCGGCATTCAGGCCCCGACCCCGGGGGCGACGTTCACCGACAACGACGACGCCGCGCCCGCCGTTTCCGGCTATCAGGTCTCCGCTCTGTTCGGCACGGTTGACGCCGACTCTTGGACGCTCGAGCTGGGCGACGACTGCGACTCCAGCTTCCTCAACTGCGCCGGCTACGCGAAGGTCGGCAGCGGCAAGGTGCAGAACCCGAATGGCGTCGAGCCGAAGGTGGATGTCACCATCCCGTTTGGAGCCACCAAGCACTACCTGCTGCGCCTGACCGGCCTGGACATCAACGGCAACAAGACGGTGGCGACTCGAGGGTTCGACGTTCAGCTCAGCGGTTGCCTGGTGCTGGTCAAGGGGCTGCCCATCGGCGGCCTGAACACGCAGGCGTGCCCCACCCCGGGACAGAACTGCGCCAGCGTGACCCCGACCGTATCTGCGGAGTTCGTCGGACCTTGCGGAACCCCCGACAAGATCGAGCTGCGCAAGGACGGAAGCGTCTTCGCGTCGGCCGTTCCGTTGAACGACAAGGCGTCGTTCCCCATGTTGGTCAAGGACGGTGACGCGTTCTCCGCCGAGGTCATCGTGTTGGAAGGTGCGACGGTCAAGGGTTCCTGCGGTGCGGTGGCCGTCAAGGCTGACCTGACCAACCCGACGGTGGCGTTCATCGCCGGCCAAGTGCTCGGCATAGACACCCCGGCGGGATCGAGTGCGGTCTATGGTCAGCCTGATGACCAGTCGGTTGCCGCGCCCAACCACCAGCTGCATTTGCTGATCGAGGCAAAGGACGCCGGCTTGGCCGGTGGCCAGCTGTTGGAGCTCAAGCGCAAGGTGGGTCAGACCACAGGCGACCTGCCGCAGGAGTTGGTGAAGCTGCCGCTCACGCTCGACGCGGCGGCGGACCAAATCTCGGTTCAATTCGCGACGCTCACTGAGGATGCCAGCAACACGATCTCGGCGAAGGTCGCGGATGCCTTGGGCAACACGGCCGTCGCGACGATCACCATCAAGGTGGACTGGAAGGCTCCGGCCACGGTCGTGCTGGATCCGTTCGCAAGCGGCGACCTGAACCCGCGCCGTCCGCTCGCTCGCGTTTCTTTCACCGCCGTCGGCGACGACGCGATGACCGGCACGGCAGCCAGCTACGACGTGCGGTACTCGCGCAAGGCGATCACGACCATCGCCGAGTTCGAAGCGGCGTGCGAGGCCAAGGCCATCCTCGGCGTGCAACTGCCCGTTCCGGCTGAGGCAGGAGTCACGCAGAAGGTCGAGATCTCCGGCCCCGATCCGCGTCCGGCCAGCGACTTGTGCAAGTTCGCTCCGCTGACCGATGGTGGTATCTCCAAGTATTACTTCGCAATTCGCGCGGTGGATGCTGCTGGCAATCACTCCGGCGTCTCGACGGCCCTTTCGACAGACGCGCTGCGCTTGCGCTATGTCAAGGTCACGACCGCAGACCCCAAGTACCAGACCGCTGAGTACCGAAACCGCGTCTATGCGGCGGGCGATCTGAACAGCGACGGTCTGTCCGACTTCGTTGTGGGCGGCGGCGTCGACTTGGATGCGTGCGTTGTCTACGGTCGGCCCTCTGCGGCCGATGGCTCACTCGCGGATGTGACGTTCGACAGCCTGGTTGGTACGCATCACGTCTGCCTGCCGGGCACAGGGCTTGGCCTTGCCGGCAACACCGCGCTGCAGCCGGGAGACGTCAACGGCGATGGCATCGACGACTTGGTCATTGGAGCTGGTCAGGGTGTCGGGTTCACCCGCGAGGTGCGCGTGTACTTGGGCCGTGACAAGCAGCTGATCTCGGCTCAACCGCAGGTCATCTTCAGAGGCATCGCATCCGTGCCGGCGTGGGGTGTCCGCGCGCTGACCACGATTCGCAGCTTCAACGGAGACTTGCACCCCGTCACGGGCCTGCCGACCGCTGAGATCGTCGTCACGTCAGCTACGTACGGAAGCGTTCTGTATGACCGGGTGTTCGTGATCCCGGGCAACTCTGCTTGGACTACGGACAAGCAGGTCATCATCGACGGCAACCTCCCGGCCGACCGCGCCGCCAACAACATCATGACGATCCACCTGACGGATAGCGTCGGCAACGTGCTGTTTGGTTACTCACTGGTAGGACTCAGCAACGTGCTCCCGGACAACGGGGGCCAGGGGCCGCAGTTCGACGACCTCGCAATCTCGCAGTACGCCACGCCCCAGCAGGTCCACATCGTGCCCGGCCGGACGTTCAGCGGCGACGTCGAAGTGCTGCTGACGCGCGATCAACTCGGCCCCGCGCCCGACGACGCGACGACGGTTCGGCTTCTGTGCGACTCCAATGTGGGCATCAACGCGTGCGGCACGGCGATGGACGCGGCCAACATCGATGGCGACGCCCTCAGCGACTTGGTCGTCCGCCATCAGGTCTCTGGGACCGTCGGCGCGATCTACTGGATCTGCGGGTCGAAGCTTGCCTCTTATGTCGGAAAACGCGTTTCCATGGCGCTGACGCCGGTTGCGAACGCTCCGGCGCTTGGCACCCATCCTCTGGGCGGAGCCGTACGGGCGTGGGTCCAAGGTCTGTCCTCGCTTGGGACGTTTGGTGACCATCCCGACGGTCTGACCGACATCGTGAACGGGTCGCCGGCCTACGGACCCACCAACACGGCGCTGTTGACCGTCCGGTATGCCATGCAGGTCCCCGCACTTCAGGGAGCGGGCGGCTACGCATTTGACGACATTGTCTTCGGCAACCCGTTTGCTCCAGGCTCGCTTGGCTGGGGAGTCGGCACGAAGGCCATGGTCAGCACCTCCGTCGTCGGCATCGAAGACTTCAACGGCGACGGTCGTCCTGACATGCTTGTGGGTTCGGCCGACACCACGGTGGGCAGCGTCACGACGCCAGGTGTCTTGGTTCTGGTGTACTGAGCCCGACGGATGCTTGTGCCGGATCGGTCTTCGGATACACTGTGGGCCCACAAGGTGGAAGGAGTAGCGATGGAGAACGAACGCGAATTGAATACAGGTGAGGCGGAGAAGAACGCCCTCATGCCCTATGTTGCGCCCGCGATCGAGACTCTGGGGGAATCCTTGTCGGCACTGCTTTCCAGCGCGGTTGTGTGCAAGGACCCTGAAGGTGTTCCTCCCGACCTGACATGACGTTTCCGACTCGGCGCAGTGGCGGACCTTCGATGGACTGCCCGACGGCTGCCTTTGGTCCCTTCCGGGTGGCCGTCATTTTTCCGCCGGGCCGCGATTCCGGCCGAACCGGCTGGTTGGACCCGCCCGGCCTTCCTGCCGACATCAAGCTGAACGCCACACTCGACGGCACTCCCCGCAGCGACGCCGGACTTCGCTTCACCCGCTTCGACGACGATGGCTTTGCCCTTCTTTCGGCGCACGCCTTGGTCCAGGTCGATTGGCGAACAGGGACCGGCACCGCCACTCTTGCGACCGACGACGACGACCCGCGCAGTCGACCCACGGCCACGCTGGAGGCGATGTTTGGGGTCGCCTACGCGAAAGTACTGCGCGCTGGAGGGGTGGTCCTGCACGCCGCCACGCTGGCCTATGAGGGTAGGGTGTGGGTGGTGGCAGGGCACAGCGGCGCAGGAAAGACCACACTCTCCCGACGGTTTCCCGACCAAGCCCTTCACGACGAGCACGCCTTTCTGGTGCCTGGAGACGACGGCTGGGTCGTGTGGCGCCACGTGGAGCTGCGGCGGCCCCGCGCCATTGCGCCTTGGGTGGTGCCGGTTGGGGGGCTGAGCATCCTCTCGCCCGACCGTTCCGTGACGGGCTTGCGCCCTGTCGCCCAAGCCGAGCGGTTCGCCTCCCTCATCCCGCACGCCGTTTTCGCCGGTGGTGCGACCCGGAATCTGATGCTGGAACACCTGCTGAATCTGACGCAAGATTGTCCGCCCGCTTGGCTTGACCATTGTCTGAAAGATTCCCGAGAGGTCGTTGCGTCCACCGTTCAGGGTCTCCGCGATGGCTGATCTGCTCGACGACTCAGGAGGCGCGGACCAAGCGTTGGTTCGGGCCTATCGGCGTGCCGACATGCCGCTGCACGCCCACTTGGACGTCACGTATCGCTGCGACCTCGACTGCGTGCACTGCTATCTGGACGACAAGCACTGGCCCGAGATGAAGCCTGACGAGCTTCGGGGCCTGCTGCATCAGCTTCGCGACGCCGGAGTCCTGATCCTCACTTGGAGCGGCGGGGAGTTGTTTCTCCGTCCGGATGTGGATGAGGCTTTGGAACTCGCGGCCAGTCTCGGGTTTGTCAATCGGGTCAAGACGCACGCAGGCAATCTGACGCCCGACCGGGTGGCTCTGCTGGCGCGAAGTCGCACGTCGCGAGTCGACGTCAGCGTCTACTCGCTGCGGCCGGAGATTCACGACGCCTTTGTGCGCCGCCCAGGGGCACTCCTGCGAACGCTGGAAGGGATCCAGCTGCTGCGTCAGGCGGGCTTGGCGGTGCGCGTCTCGATGACCGTGCAGGCGAACACGCTGGACGAGATGGAGGAACTGTACGCCCGGTTCGCCGCGGACGGGTGTGAGGTGACTCTCAACGGAACGATCCGTCGTGACCATTCGGCCACAAGCACCCTGGACACGCTTCAGTTAAGCGAAGCTGATCTCGTGAGGGTGAGGACGTCGATGAGGCAGTTGCTCGGCCTCACGGGGCCGCAGCCTCCACCGCGGATGCAGGACCTTGAGGACCAAAACACTTGCGGGGCGGGGCGGACGGCTGCCTACATTGCTCCGGACGGCAGCGTGTGGCCCTGCGTGACCTGGCCCATGGCGCTGGGCAACGTGCGCGAGCAGACGTTCGGCGATATCTGGCGCAACTCGCCCATCCGTCGGGAGATCCTCGCGTGGACGAACAAGGACCGTTCCAGCTGTCTCTCCTGCGTCGGCAATTCCGTGTGCTTCTATTGCCCCGGTGAAGCCTTCAAGCGCAGTGGGGACTTCCGCAAGGCGCCGGCCTCCTTTCACGCCGAGACGCGGGCTCGCATGTGGGCCATTCAGGCGACCGGCGGCGTCCCCTTCACCGCAGAAGAATGGGCAACCGTCCCCGACGGAGGCGAAGATGGCCCCCCCCCCGACCGCTTTGTCTTTCCGATCCACCGGGCGCAGCGAGGCGAGGGACGTCGCGTCAAGGGCCCTTCGGGAGGGCCGAAGTGACCCGCGTGGACTGGTACGCCCTGTCCGGTCGGTCGATGTGGCCTCTGGCTGCACCGTGGCAGGCGGGTGTTGTGCGCGTGCCCTTCGAGGACCTGCGGCGCGGTGATCTGGTGGCCACGCTGGGGGCTCGGCCGGGTGAGGTGTGGATCCATCGGGTCGTGTTTCTGGGACAGGACACGCTGGAGACCCGAGGCGACACGCGGCAGACGGCCGACACGCCGATGGCCGCTTCAGCCGTGCTCGGACGAGTCGCGCAATTGCGCTTGGGTGCCATGACGTTGCCGGTGCCGGCCTCGGGCATCTCCGGGGCTGCGGTGCGTTCAGCCGGCTTGGCGTGGGGCCGCGTGGCACCCGTCTTGAGGGTCGGCTGGTGGCGATGGCGCGGCGTGTCGCGGAATTCTTGACGGTTTCGGCGCGGGGGCTAGCGTCGCTGGTGCGGGAGTTTGGCCATGGGTGGCCGAAGCCCGTCCTGCGAGGCGCGCGTGGATCGGCACTTCTCCAACCTCTCAATCCTGCTGGGGATCCTCGGTATCGCCGCGGCGACGTCTGGCTGCTCTGGAGCGAGGGTCACGCAGCTGGAGACCGAGCTCGGCGAGGTGCGCAGCGAGATCGTCGAAATGAAGCGAAATCGCGCGGCGGAGCGGCTGCAGTTTGCTGAGGTGCGCGACCGTCTGGTGATGGTCGAAGAGCAGGCGGACGCTGAGCGCGTGGCGCTGGCCCGTCGCGACGACGCTTGGATGCCCGCCGTGCCGACCGTGCGCGTGCAGCCTGCCGGAAGAACCGGCCACCGCGGCAAGACTCGGGCGGCTGCTTCCGTCCGTGCGGTCGCCAAGCCAGTTGTGGTTGCGTCTGGACCGGCGGGGGAGCCGCCTCCGCAGGAAGTCCGCAAGTCGCAAGCAGATCCCGCGGTCGCTCTCTACGCCGAGGCCAAGGCGCTGCTGGACCAAGGGCAGCACGAGGCCGCGCGCGCGCTGTTCGACGAGATGGTGGTGCGTCACGGGCGGCACGAGCTTGCCGACAACGCTTTGTACTGGGTAGGCGAGAGCTGGTACGCACAGTCGCAGTGGCTGGCGGCGGCGCAGACGTTCCTGCGGGTGGCGCAGACGTATCCAAGGGGCAACAAGGTCCCCGACGCCTTGTACAAGCTGGGCCTGACGTACTTGCAGCTGGGCGACGACAAAGGCGCGGCCGAAGTACTCGACCAGCTGGCGCGCACTTGGCCGGGGACGGAGCTGGGACAACGCGCAACACAGCGGCTCAAGCTGTTACGGCGCCCCGGGCACTGACGCCATCCTGACGCAGACGGATGCGGAAAAGTCACCGACTCCTCGCGCATTGGCGGTCGTCCAGGTCCCCGTTCCCCTTGCCGCTACGCCTCGCCTCAGACTAGAATCGAGCCCCTGCGTCGTGGTCCGTCCGTGCCGAAGTGGCGCCACTTGCCGTCGTTTCGCGAGCCGGGTTCCCGAACGCTTGGAGGCGCGATCCCATGTACCTCGAGTATCGCGACGTGACCGGCAACCTCGTGCAGTTGCCGCTGCGGCCCGACATCGAGCCGATCACCATCGGGCGCAACCCGGGCTCCAGCGTTTACTCCAAGGAAAGCACCGTCTCGCGCAACCACGGCCGCATCGGTTGGGACGAAGAAGGCTACTACATCAAGGACTTGGGATCGTCGAACGGCACCTTCATCAACGGTGAGCGCACCCGACGCGCCGTCATCCGCGAGGGCGACGTCGTCCGCTGCGGCGAAGTGCTCGAGATCCATGCCAAGACCGGCGAGGTCGGCGACTCCCGCAGTGCCAGCGAAGAACGCCCGCGGCCTCCAGTCCAAAAGGCCATGGCGACCAGCGGCTTGCGCCCAGACGACAGCGTCCGGCTTGCGGCGGCGGTGGCAGCGCGACAGGCTCCTCCGTCTGCCTCGACCTCCAGTTCGTCGCCTGCCGTGGTGGCGGTGCCCCCTCTGGCCCAAGCGGCAGGTGTCTCGACCGCCCGCCGCGCTCCCCCGGTGCCTGCCGAGTTGGTGGGTGGCGAGTCACGGCCCGCGGCGCCTCGGTCGACCGTGCAGACCGGTCAGCGGGATGCCATTGTTCCCACGCGCAATCCGACCGGACAAGGCGCTCCGGTCGCCGACGCCGCCGAGACGACCGAGCTGCGCCGCAAGGTGCGGGCGTTGGAGCAGGCGCTGGCCGACGCTGAGGCTCGGGCAACACGGGCGGAGAAGGAAGCCAAGGAGATCGAGCCGCGGGCGATGCGCTATGCGGTGGAACTCGAAGGTATTTCCGACAAGTACGTCAAGCTGAAGGAGCAGAATCAGGTCATCACCCGGTCGCTCGAAGAGACTCGCCGGGAGCTGCGGCAGCGCGAGGATGACGCCTTCGAGGCCGAGCGCCGCGTGACCGAGCTGGAGCAGCAGATCGGGGCGGCGCGCGAGAAGGCGACCGAGGCCACCGAGCAGTTGAGCGGCCTGAAGGTACGGCTGACGCAGAAAGATAGGCAGATCGAGGAGTTGCAACGGCAGTTGGACCTTCTGGAGTACGAACTGCGCGCGGCGCGTGACGAGAACGAGTCGCTGCAGACCTCGTTCAACCGCGAAGGCGGCGACGTCGACCGTCTGGAGCGCAAGATCAATCTGCTGCAAGAAGTGATTCAGGAAAAGGAATCGCTGATCGAGCAGCTGCGGATCGACCTGCGCGACAAGGACATCGAGATCCGACAGGTCCGGATGGGCGTCGGCATCAGCGACCTCGAACACGAGAAGCGCCGCCTGCTCGAGGACTACCACGCCGCCACACGCCGCGTGGATGAGCTGAACGACCGTCTGCTGCAGCAAAGCCGCCAGATCGACGGCCTGCGGGCAGAGGTCGAGGCCAGCCGAGAGGCGACGGAGCGCAAGCCTGCGCCGCTGGTGGACGTGACCGAACACCCGGACTTCAAGGCCAAGGTGCGTGAGACAGAGCGGCTGCGCGAAGAGCTGAGCACGCTGCAGCGCGATCTGGCCAAGTCCGAGTTGAAGTTGGAAGCCGTTCAGGCGGACAGCAGTTACGGCAAGAAGCTGGAAGCCGAGCTGGCGCTGCATCTCAAGAAGATCGAGTCGTTGGAGTCGCAGCTGCGCGAGTCCGAGGACCAGTTGAAGGTGCTGGCGACGACCGACGTCAAGGCCAGCGTCTCGCCGCAGACGGTCGAGGCTTTCGAAGCGCTGGTGGACGCCGTGGCGGCATCGAAGTCGAACGCGATTCTGGTGCGCCGGTACGCCCAGCAGCTCGAGAAGTCGGGCGTGGGGCAGAAGTCCGAGACCGGCGAAGCGATCGACATGATGAACGACATCGCCATCGTGCTTGCGCAGGACCTGATCGAGCAGGAGCGCATGGTTGTCGGTCTCAGGCACGACCTGGGCGCCGACGGACCTGGCGACGTCATCCCGTGACGTGGAACTGAACGGCGGTACGGACGGGCCGAACGCGCCTGGCCGACTCGCCCTAGTGCCGCAGGAGAAGCCGGTCATGACCCAGACCGTGTCGCCGATTGCCGAAGCCGCTGCCGCCTCGCCCAACCGCCCGGTGCCCAGCGCCGTCGACGAGCTGCACTACCTGATCCGCGCCCAGTACAAGCTGATCTACGTCGTGTCGGCCGAAGAGGACCGCGTCGAGAGATGGATGCGCGACTTGGCCGTGCTGGACAGTCCCCCGCTGCGCGAGCGCTGGGATGTGACGAACTGGCAGCCGCGCCAGCTGATCAAGTGGTCGTGTTCACAGGGTTTTCGCTGCGACACCGCCGACGTGCCGGGCGACATCCGCGACCCGATCCGCGCGCTCGACTGGGTTGCGAACAACCTGACCCGCGACGCGGTCGTGGTTCTGCGCGACTTCCACCCGTTCTTCAACGACCCGATGGTGGCCCGTCGCGTGCGCGATCTGCCCGGACTGTTTGCGGATTCGACGCAAGCCAAGCGCTGCGTGGTGTTTCTGTCGCCGATGGTCAAGATCCCGCTCGAGCTGGAGAAAGACCTGGTCGTCGTCGATTTCGACTTGCCGGACCGCCAGACGCTGGAAGACATCGTGCGCGACAGTGCGTTCCACGGCGCCCGCTCGCAGCGATTCGGAAAGAATTTCGCAAAGGTGCTGGAGAGCCCGGAGCTGCAGCGCGAGGTGGCCGAGGCTGCGCTGGGCCTGACGGAGGCCGAGGCGCGGCAGGTGTTCGCCAAGTCTACGGTGCGCGACAAGTGCTTCAACCTCAAGACGATCCTTGCCGAGAAGAAGCACATCATCCGCAAGAGCGGCATTCTGGAGTTCTACGAGAGCTCGCTGGGCATGCAGGAAGTCGGAGGTCTGAACAACCTGAAGGAGTGGCTGAACAAGCGTCGCAACGCCTTTACCCCCGCCGCGCAGGAATTCGGCCTGCCGCCGCCCAAGGGCATCCTGCTGCTGGGCGTGCCGGGTTGCGGCAAGTCGCTGTCGGCCAAGGCGATCTCGCAGTCGTGGCAGATGCCGCTGTTGCGATTGGACGTGGGCAAGGTGTTCGGATCGTTGGTCGGTTCGTCCGAAGAGAACATGCGCCGCGCGATCAAGACGGCCGAAGCCGTGGCGCCCGCGATCCTGTGGCTCGACGAGCTCGAGAAGGGCTTTTCGGGCACCAAGAGCTCTGGCCAGTCGGACGGCGGCACCACCGCGCGCGTGTTCGCGACCTTCCTGACGTGGCTGCAGGAGAAGACCTCGCCCGTGTTCGTGATTGCGACCGCCAACGACGTGTCGATGTTGCCGCCTGAGCTGCTGCGCAAAGGCCGCTTTGACGAGATCTTCTTCGTCGACCTGCCCAACCGCGAGGAACGGCACGCGATCTTCGAGATCCACTTGCGCAGGCGCCACCGCGATCCGGCCGTGTTCGACATGAAGAAGCTGACGGATGCGACGGCGGGGTACTCGGGTTCGGAGCTCGAGGAGATCATCGTGACGTCCATGTACGACGCTTACGACGAGGGTCTGGGCAAGACCGACATCACGACCGAGAGCCTGCTGCTCGCCATCCGTGAGGTCATCCCGTTGAGCCAGACGATGCGCGAGCGGTTGTCCGAGATGCGCGAGTGGTCGAAGTCGCGCGCCCGACGCGCCTCTCCGGCCGACGATGCCCCCATGACCGACAACGACGCCCCCCGCTTGGAAATGTGACGCGAGGAGCCCTGCATGTCGCACTTCACGACAGTCCAGACCAAGATCCAAAACCTGATGCGCTTGGAGCTCGTGCTGAAGGAGCTGGGGTTCGCCTACACGCGCGCCCAGGCCGAGCAGCTGGTGCACGTCAAGGGCTACCTCGGGCAGAAGACGCAGGCGCAGATGGTCATCCACGCGTCGAAGACGTACGACATCGGTGTCAACGTCAACGCGGAGACCGGTCTGGTCACGTTCGTGGCCGACTGGGAATTCGTAGAGATGACGGCGGGTTTCAATCAGGAAGAGTTCACACGCCGCATCAACCAGCGCTACGCCTACCACACCGTCAAGGAAGAGGTGTTGAAGCGGGGGTACACGCTCGAGGAAGAAAAGGTGGACGAAGAGAACCACATCCACCTGAAGGTGGCCTCTTGGAGCGAGTAGGAGGCAAGGATGGCCACGCGTCGTGAGATCGAATTCACCATTGATGACAACGGGGAAGTCTCGATCAAGGTGGTGGGCCTCAAGGGGCCGGAGTGCGAGCGTCTGACCCGCGAGATCGAGCTGGCGCTGGGCGTCGTGTCGACCCGGCAGCACACCAGTGAGTACTACCAGGAGTCGGTGGTGACCGAAAAGGTCGCGACCGGCGACGGCAGCGAAGGTTAGGCGATGGACGAGGCGCGCGGCCGTGACCTGCTGCAAGTGTCCATGGCGTGGCCGCTTTCTGGCCGAATCGTCGGGCGGCAGCGGTTCTCGACCCGGCGACTGCCCATGCACGACCAGCTGGCCCGGCTCGACGCCTTCGCGGTGTTCGTGCCGCACGACTTTCGCACCGACCGGCTGAGCGAGACGGTGCAAGGCCGCTCCAAGTTCGAAGAGACGTACGCTCGCCCGATTCGCCCCAAGACCGACAACGAGCTGCCGAGCGACGTCCTGGAAGCTGTCCAGCACGAGCACATGCCGCAGTACACGCTGCGCAACATCGGTCGCTATGAGATGTCGGTGGACTTGGACGACCCGCTGCCACTGCGGCGCGAGCCCGGTATCGGGGGGCGCTTCGGCGTCGAGCTGGACGAGGTCCGCAACGCCCATATCCCGGTGCCCCAGATGGCCGAGATCTGGTCGGTGGACTTCGTGACCCGCATGCGCAAGAGCACGCGCCGTCTGGTGCTGGAAGACCCTTGGGAATTCCGTTTTGGCCAAGAGGCGACCTCGGTATTTGACGGTCCGCGGCAGAAGTTCATCGTCGACGGCACCCACCCCGACGACCTGCCTGGTGCCGACTGGGCGCCCTCGCCGATTCCGATGCCGGCGCAGTGGCTATCGCCGCCTCCGGGAGAAACGCCGATGGAGCGCCCGACCAATCTGGTCGAGGAAGTCGCCAAGCTGAACAAGTAGCGCGACGAAAGTCTGCTTCACTGCAAGGAATTCGATGGCCCGCACTGCGCCGTTGCTCGCGCCCGGCACCTACCTGAACCGCGAGTCCGCGTTGATCGCGTTCCAGCATCGGGTGTTGGCGCTGGCTCGGGACCCGTCGGTGCCGCTGCTGGAGCGCCTGCGGTTTCTGGCCATCAGCAGTGCCAACCTTGACGAATTCTTCGAGGTTCGCGTCGCCCGGCTGCGCCAGAGGGTTGCATTCGGTCTGTCGGCGCCGGGTCCGGACGGTCTGACGGCCGCCGAGAGTCTGGCGCGGACCACAGCGGAGGCTCACGCGCTGGTCGCCGAGCAACACCGCGTGCTTGTGCAGGAATTGCTGCCCGCTCTGGAGGGTGCCGGCGTACGTCTGCGGTCGCCCGACCGATGGACGGCCGAACAACGCGCCCAAGTCCACGCCCTGTTTCAGTCCCAGATGATGCCGGTCGTCACGGCGACCGGTCTGGACGCAGCCGGGACCTTTCCGCCGGTGCAGAACAAGCACTTGGCGGTCTTGGTGTTGCTGCACGCGGCGGACGTACCCGGTCAGTCGGCGGGCCTTGCCGTCGTGCAGATCCCGCGGTCGCTGCCTCGTGTGGTCGCGCTGCCGTCGGATGGCCGCGATTTCGTCTTGCTGTCCGACGTGGTTGTGGCGTGCATTGGCGAGCTCTTCCCCGGCAGGGACGTCAAGGCCTGTGCGCCCTTTCGCGTGACCCGCGACAGCGAGCTATGGCTGATCGAGGAGGAGGCGGAGGACTTGCTGGAGGCGCTGCAAGGCGAGCTGCATCATCGCAACGACGGCGACGCAGTGCGGCTGGAGGTTCCTGCAGACTGTCCCGAAGCCATTGAGCCGCTGCTGTTGGGGCAATTCGGCTTGGCGCAAGCGGACCTGTACCGCGTCGCAGGGCCCGTGAATCTGCACCGCCTGGCCGCCCTGTGCGACCTTGCGGAACGGCCGGACCTGCGTCACCCCCCCCACGTCCCCCGCGCCGACCAAGGCGGACTGGACATCCCCGACATCGATGTGTTCGAGACACTGCGGCGGGGCGACGTGCTGTTGCACCACCCGTACGACTCTGCTGGCATCGTGCTCGACTTTTTGCGCCGCGCCGTGGCTGACCCGCAGGTGCGCGCCATCCATCAGACGCTGTACCGCACGGGGGCGACCTCGCCCTACGTCGACGCGCTGTGTCATGCGGCGCGGGCGGGCAAGGACGTGACGGCGGTAGTGGAGCTGCGCGCGCGCTTTGACGAAGAGGCCAACATCGACTTGGCGCAGCGCCTGCAGGACGCCGGAGTGCGCGTGATCCACGGCGTCGTCGGACACAAGGTCCATGCCAAGCTGCTGTGGGTTGTGCGGCAAGAGGGGGACGAGCTTCGCCGCTACCTGCACCTGGGAACCGGCAACTACCACCCACAGAACGCTAGACAGTACACGGACTTGGGCCTCTTGACCGCCGATCCTGCGCTGACCCGCGACGCCCACCACCTGTTCCAGCAGCTGATCGGTCTGGGGGCGGTGCGCGAGCTGAAGCGTTTGCTGCAGGCGCCGTTCGGGCTGCAGGACCAGATGATCGCCCGGATCGAAGGCCAGTCGCAGCGGGCGCGCAAGGGGAAGCCCGCGCAGATCCGCGCAAAGATGAACGCGCTGACGGACCCCAAGGTCATCGGGGCGCTGTATCGGGCGTCGCAAGCGGGGGTGGAAGTGGATCTGGTCGTGCGTGGCATTTGCTGCTTGCGTCCGGGCGTACTGGGGCTGTCTGAGCGGATCCGCGTGCGTTCACTGGTCGGCCGCTTTCTGGAGCACGCGCGGGTCTACGCCTTCGGTCCTGACGGTAACTGCGAGGTGTGGGCGGGCAGCGCCGACTGGATGGAGCGCAATTTCACGCGCCGCATCGAGGTCTGCTTTCCCTTGCTGGACCCGCAACTGGCCGATCGGGCGGTGCGTGAGTGTCTCACCTTGCCGTGGCAGGACGACACGCACGCGTGGGACATGCAGCCAGACGGGTCGTATGTCCGCGCACAGACTGGAGATTTCTCTGTGCAGGGGTTTCTGGCAGCAGGCGGCGAGTAGGCGTCAACCAGCGATGGGTCGGGCGCGCGATCGCGAGACCTCCAGCGTGATGCCGGCGTCCTTCAGGTCCAGTGCCTCTTGGGCAAGGTCGGCGGCCGTCAGGGGTTGGTCCGCCAACCAGTCGGCCGGAAACGAGAGCACTACCTTGTCGCCCACGGCATGGATCCCGAAGGATGGTAAGGGCTTGTGGCTGCGGGCGCGGTTGAGCAGCACCGCCAGACGCAGCAGCACGGCCATGCGGATCACGGTCTCGGACGGCTTGGGAGCCTCTTTGCCGAGTGCCAGCTTGCGGCGGTGCAGGCGGATGAGGCTGGCCACCAACTCCTGGTCGTCGCGCGAGAATCCCGCCATGTCGGCGTTGGCAACCAGATAAGCGCCGTGGCGGTGGTACCCTGAGAACGCGACCATCAGGCCAATCTCGTGCAGCCGCGCCGCCCACGTCAGCGCCTGTCGAGCCGCCACGTCGTCGATCTTCCAAGAGTCTGCCACCTTCTTCTGCAGCGACCGCACCGTTCGCTCCACCCGCGCGGCCTGCTCGGCGTCGACGTGGTACCGCTCGGCCAGTCGCGACACCGTGCGGTCACGGACGTCGTCGTGGCGGATACGGCCCAGCAGGTCGTGCAGCACACCCTCGCGCAGTGCCCCGGAAGCCGCCTCCATCTGCTCGATGCCGAACGCATCGAACACGGCGGTCAGGATAGCGACGCCAGCGGGCAGGACTTCGGCGCGATCCGGACGAAGATCAGGTAGTTGAATGTGCTTGATGTGACCAAATGCCAGCAGCTCCTTCTTCAGGCGCTCCAGCCCGTCGCGTGTGATACCGCCCCGATGGCCCTCCAGCGCCCGCAGGATCGCTTGCGCCGCGCCAATCGTGCCCGAACCACCCGCGCAGGCGTCCCACCCGAGCGTGGTGTAGCCCCGGCGCAGGGGCTCCAGCTGCCGACTTGCCGCCAACTCCGCTTGCTTGAAGCCGTCTTTGCGGATCTCTCCCTTGGGAAAGTGGCGCATCCACGTCACGCAGCCCATGTCCAGGCTGTCGGCCAGCAGGGGCTCGAAACGCTCTCCCAAGATGCACTCGGTGCTGGCGCCGCCAATGTCGATCACCAGACGCCTGCCGGGCACGCTGGCCACGCTGTGGGTCAGGCCCAGATAGATCAGGCGCGCTTCTTCGCGTCCCGACACGATCTCGATGGGGTGTCCCAAGGCGTTGCGGGCCTTGGTCAGGAAATCCGCGGCATTGGTCGCCCGTCGCAACGTGCTCGTTCCAACCGCGCGTACCCCCCGTCGCGGCATCTCGCGCACCAACTGACCAAATCGCTCCAGACAGGCAAGCGCCCGTGCCTCGCTGTCGCCGTGCAAGCGGTCGTGGTCGTCCAGCCCGGCAGCGAGTCGTACCGTATCGCGCATCTTGTCGATGACGAGCAGCCCGCCCTGCACCACGCGCGCGGTGACGAGGTGGAAGCTGTTCGACCCGAGATCGATGGCGGCGATGATCTCGGGCGGCTCAAGCGACTCGGCCAGCCCTTCGATCGGCAGCAGTGGCGCGGACTTGTGCGGCAGACCGCGGGGTCGGCGGCGGGTGTTGGGCAGGTCTGTGCGGGGGGGCATGGGCAGGTCTCACGGCTGAAGGGTCATGGGCGCGCCCGCGGTCGGCCGTTTTCTCGCGCACCGGCCGTCCCGGTGCGAGGATCGGGATGCTACACGGTTGCGGCGCGGTCGAGAACGCGCGGGCAGGGCGGAGGCAACGAAAGGCAGGGGTTCACAGTGGCGATCTGGGCGATCGGTGACGTGCAGGGGTGTGCAGACGAGCTTGAGCGCTTGCTCGACCGGATTCGCTTCGACCCCGCCGCGGACCAGGCGTGGTTTGTGGGCGATCTGGTGAACCGGGGGCCGGGATCACTGGCCGTGCTCAGACGGATCAAGGCATTCGGCAACGCCGCTCACGCGGTGTTGGGCAACCACGACCTGCACTTGCTGTCCGCGGCGCACGGTCTGGTGCCGCTGAAGCCCGGCGACACGCTGGATGAAGTCCTGGCCGCCCCCGACCGCGACGAGCTGCTCGACTGGCTGTTGCACCGCCCCCTGCTGCACCGCGATGGTGACCGGGTGCTGGTGCACGCAGGGCTGCTGCCGCAGTGGACCGTCGCCGTGGCCGAGACCCGCGCCAGAGAAGCAGAGGCTTGGCTCCGGGGGCCGCGCCGCGCCGAATTGTTGGCGATTCACAAACGCAAGGAGCCCGTCACCGACGCGGCGTTGCGTGAGGCGGGAGCGACGGTGGCGGCTCTGACGCGGTTGCGCGGCTGTACGGCACAGGGCGAGGCGGTTTCGTCGTTCAGCGGTGCCCCGGACAAGGCTCCCCGCGGGTGCCTGCCGTGGTTCGCCGTGCCGGGCCGCCGCAATCGGGACGTGACGGTCGTGTTTGGCCATTGGGCCGCACTGGGACTGCTGATCCAGCCCGGACTTGTGGCGGTGGACACAGGGTGCGTGTGGGGACGCGAGCTGACCGCCGTGCGGCTGGACGACCTTGCAGTGGTGCAGGTCGTACGCGATCAGGACTAGCCAAGGCCCGGCACATGAAGCGAAATCAGGCTGTCCAGCCGATCCGGCGCAGCACTTTGGGCTCGTAGAGGGCGACCAAGCGGCCAGTTGGGTCGTCGTCGATCGAGATCACCGCAATGCCGGCCTTCTTCAGCGAGGTTAGTCGCTGCGGCGCGCCGACCGCGTGCGCGATCCAGTCGTCGACCTCCGGGGAGTGGCCGACACAAAGCACGTCGTCGACTCTCAGCGCGCGGCAGGTCTCGAGCCACTTCGCGGCGTTGCTGGCGGCCGGGGCGAGCTCGGGTCGAATCGCCAAGTCGGCCGTCAGACCGAATACTTCCGCCGCGATCTCAGAAGTTTGCACAGAACGTCGCAACGGACTGGTCACGATACGGTCGATCCCGACGCCCATGTCGGCCAGACCTTGCAGGGCTCGGCGGGTCCGCTGTGCACCCTCGGCGGTCAGGGGGCGGTCGGCGTCCTCAGGGTAGTCCGAGTCGGCGCGATCCACCGCGATGCCATGGCGCATGATGTAGACGCGCAAGGGTTTCCTCCTGGTGCGGGCGAACCCGGCTTGGGGTCGGGCGGCGCAGGGTCGCAGATGCCTGACGCAGGCGCAACCGTTCCCGACTGGGGTCGCGCAACGCCGCGGTTCACCTATACTGGAGCCGTCGCCATCTGAGGAGCCCGCATGTCGTCCGACCCGCCCCCGCCCGAGGTGTCTCCGCGTCCGCGTGCTCGTCCTCGTGCCTCGCGGACTGCCCAAACCCGCGTGAAGGCCTCCCTTCCCGGATTGGAAGCGTTGGACCCAGCCGCCGATGCGGCGGTCGATGTGCCGGTGGTTCCGCCATCACCGGTGCAGGCGCCATCGCCGATGCAGGCTCCATTACCCTCGGTGTTGAACCACTTGCGCGACACTGTGACGGACCACGTCACTGCGCAGGTCGCCCGTCTGCACCTGGCGGCCCGGAGCGCCACGGACGACCCGGCCCGCGCGATTCACGGCTTTCGCCGCGCTCTGCGCCGCATTCGCTCGACGCTGCATCTGGTCGAGCGGGCGTTGCCCCACGAAATCTGGCGCGATCTGGACCATGCGGTACGCGACGTAGCGCGGCACACCTCAGCCTTGCGCGACGCCGAGATCCTGCCCGACACGCTGAACACGGTGGTGGTGGCGGACCGCGAGGCACTCGACGTGTGGCGCATCGAGCTTGACCAGGCGCGCCTGAAGGCCCGCGCGGCGGGGACTTCCGGTGGGCTGTTGCGCGCGGGAGCCGTGGACCTGCAGCCGGTGGCCGAGACGTTTGGGGGACAGTTGGAGCCTGAGATCCGCTGGCGGCACTTGGCGCGCGGGTTGCGCGACACATGGAAGCGGGCCAAGAAGGCGCGCCGTGCGGCGGAGAAGCGCCCCAATCCCAAGCTGATCCACGAGTTCCGCAAGCGGGTGAAGGACGTCCGGTGGCAGCTCGAGTTGGTCGCGTCCGTGGCGCCGCAGGCGCAGCGGGAGGGCATCGACGCATTGGCTGCGCTGGCCCGGGGGCTGGGCGGGGTGACGGACCTGATCGCGCTGCGGACTTGGGTGCGCGCACACTCGGGTGGAGGCGAGAGCCGGCAGCTGCTGCTGACTGCGCTGGACGCGGCGATTGCACAGGGCTTCGAGGAGGCGCTGCGGGTCAGCGACGTGGCGTTTCAGGAGAAGTCGAAGAAGCTGTCGTCGCGGGTGCGGTCTTGGTTCGCTGAGACGGGCATGGCAGACGACGCCGACCCGGAAGACGACTGACCGCACTCAGGGATTCTCTTCCTCGACGGGAGGTTCTTCGACCTGAATGGGCGGGGGCTGCGGTTGCTCGGGCTCAGGCGTCCCGGTCGGAGCGATGGCCCCCTCCCCAGCAGGCAGTTCCCCTTCGGGCGCGGTACCTGGGACTTCCGTCGTTCCGGAAAAGACGCCGCTGCAATCGCCCATCGCATCGAACTGTTCCTGTGTGATCTTCTCACGCGTCAGCATCGTTGAGCCGATCCAGCACAGGTAAGTGGCCCACGCCTCGCTGACGGCGCCATCGCGGAACTGGTGGTAGAAGGCGCGCGGGTTGGGAATGATCGAGCCCATCCAGATCGCTTGCAGCAGGGTCAACTCTGACGGCGACTTCTCGAAGTAGTGCTGCACGGCCGGCCGGATGCCGTAGATCTTCGGACCGTACTCGATGATGTTCAGGTAGAGCTCGAGGATCTGCTCCTTGGTCAGCGTCTTCTCGATCTGCCAGACGATGACCGCCTCTTGCACCTTGCGCGAAATGGTCTTCTCCCGCTCGACGAAGAACAGGTTCTTGACCAGCTGCATGGTGATGGTCGACCCGCCGCGCACGAATCGGCCGCGCTTGAGGTTCTCGATCATCGAGCTGCGGATGGCGTCGAGCAGGAAGCCGTTGTGCCAGAAGAAGCCGCCGTCCTCGGTGGTCGTCAGCACCTGGACGAAGTAGGGAGAAATGCTGGTGATCGCCTCCCAGCGGTCGCTGCCGGGCCCCGTGACGAAAGTGAACAGGGTGCCGTCTTTCTGCCGCGCATGGTGCTCGAATGGCGCCTGGAACACTTCAAAACGAATGTACTTCCCGGTGTCGGTGATGCGCGTGTCGCCCAGCGCAGCGTCGAAGTCGAACTTCAGCGAGTTCATGTTGGCGGTGTCAAGCGCGCTGTTGACCTCAAACGACACGTGCCCGTCGCACTTCATGCCGTCGAGCAGCGGCGCGAAGCCGACCGGCACTGAGGCGACGACGTCCTGACAGGGCACCGAAGGGATGCGGATGCGCAGATCGAACGCGGGTGCAGTCCGAAAGCGCTTGATCGACGAGGTGATCAGCGCGTGCACCTTGCCGACCACGATCTCGCCGTCGGTTAGCTCGACGCGCTGCTCTTTCAAGCCCAGATCCAAGCGACCCTTGGCCTGTACCGTCACGTGTTGCAGCTTTTGCCGAGCGATGCGCCGCGACAGGATGCTGAAGTCCGCGGCCGTGCCGTCGCCATCGATGGTGAAGCGCGACTGTGCGGCGTTGTAAAGCAGCGTTGCCGTTGCGTTTTGCACCGCGCTCGTCGCCTCGAAGCCCAGCGAAGCAGGCAGCACCGCGGCGTAGGGAGCCAGCGGCAAGTACTCCAGATGGATCCGCAGCTCGGCGTCGCCCGTCGCCACGTCGATGCGGCCCGCCACGGAATTCGCGACCTTGCGGCCGGGCACGTTGAAGTCGACCTGCAGCGACACGATCTCGGAGCCCGGCTTGCGCTCGACCCGCGCGTTGAAGTCGGAAAGCTCGCTGCTCGACCCTGCCGTTCGCTCGTCGCTGTAGCTGGCTCGACCGTGGCGGATCGTCACGACAGGAATCGGGATGGAGGCAACCATTTGCCGCAATTCTGAGACCTTTCCGTCCAGACGGTCTGCGCCGGTTGCGAACAGCCGGGCCAGATTCTCGCGCACGATGTGGCCGTCCCCAGCGTCGGCGTCGCGGCGGAAATTCGGCACGGTGCCCGCGTCTTTCGCCTTGTCGATCGCGCCCTTGGTCGACCCCAGCGATGCTTTGGCCTTGGGTTTTGCGGCAGGCTTGCGACCCTTCGCCCCCTCGGCGTCGACCGGCGCTTCGTCGTCGTCCTCCAACTCAGGAACCAGCGACGGCGTCTCGCGGTTGGACACGATGACCGGCTCGTCCAGCGTCAGCTCCGTCACGTGGCTCAGCGCGGACCGCACCGGCGGCGGCAGGCGCAGCAGCAACGGCGACGGCGTGGCAGAGGTCGCCGGGGCCGCCGTAGGCGAGAACGTCGCCGCGACCTCTCGCACCCGCAGGGCCAAGCTTCCTGAGGCGCCTTGGCGCGACACGTTGACCTGGCCCAGCCGGAAGTGGCCGTCGGCGCTCAGGGACACGGACCCGACCTGCACGCGCCAGCCACCCAGCGTGACGGCAAGGTCATCGGGCAGGCGCATCGTGACCGAGCCCGTGCGCTTGGCCATCTGCAAGTCGCCGTCGATGCGGATGGGCTGAGCGATTCCCAATACTGTCGTCGATCCAGAGACTTGCAGACTCGGTGCTTCCTCGACGTCCGAGACGTTGCGCAGCTCGAAGCTGGCGCCTTGCAACCGCAGGTGGCGCAAGTCGATCCCGGCGAGCGACAGCGGTTCCGGGCCGCTGGCGTCGTCGATGGCCAAGTGCAGGTCGCGCACCGAGACATCGGGCAGGTGGTTCGAAAGGTACTTGCGCCAGCCGGTGGCCTCGCCCTCGTTGCTGCCGCCCTTGCGCTCGCGGTTCAGGCGCTTCAGCAACGGGTCCAGATTGGTGCGTCCGTCCGCGAATCTGACGACATGCGCGCGCGGAGACACCAGCTCGATGCGGCGCACCGAGATGCGTGGGCGGAACAAGCCGTTGATTTCGTAATCGATGTGGACGCGAGGCAACTGGGCAAACGGCGGTGAGGTGGGCGCGGCCATGTCCCGCAGCACCACACCGTCCAGCGTCACGCCGTCCAGGAGCTGCACGTACACGCCAGACAGTTGCAGGTCGATGCCCTCGCGCGCCGACCGCTCGACGAGTGCGACGTGCAGCTGGGTCGCGATGCGGGCCGGCAGCGTGAAGATCGCAAACCCGCACGCAAATCCCAGCAGGATGGCGACGGCCAGGATCAGGTGGCGGCGATTGGGGCGCATGGATGGCAACGGGGCGGGCGTTCGGCTACTCGCTCTGGGACTTCTCGCCGGACACGACGAAGATGACGGCGATGACGCTGGCAGCGCCCACGATGGCCAGGGAGATCATGGCGACCGTCTTGGGGGTCGACAGATGGTCGATCTCGAACGACGCAAGCTCAGACAGGGGCACCAGCGTGTCCCGGTCAGAGGCCACCAGCTGGCTGGATACCATCGAGAAGTTGAACGGCGTCACTTCGTAGCGGCGACCGCCCTGCGAGCGCACGAACAGCTTGGTGTCGCGGTTGACGCCCACCTTCTCGTTCTCGGTGCTGTTGACCGTGACGGTGTCCTGCTCGCCCAAGCTGGTCAGGGCGGTCAGTTCGTCTGGCGTGATCTTGTCGACCAGACGGGAGTCCTCGCGCAGTGCGGTGCGGGACTGCAGCTTGCGGAACTCGTCAGGCGCGACCTGATACGTGTTGTAGCAGCCCGTCAACGAGCCCAGCAGAGCGACCAGCACGGTCCAGGCGGCGGCGCGCATCTTCATGTCGGTTTCCCTCGTTCGTGGAGCAGTCAGGCTTTCGTGGAGCGGACGGACTTGTGGGGCGTCGCCGGTTCAGCGGACTCCCGCGGCCTGCCACGCCTGATTCAGGTCGTCCTGGTAGATGTAGTAGAACGCCATCGGGAAGCACAGCAGCGTGATCAGCAGGATCGTCGTGCGGTCCTGCGGCTGCAGGCCGGCGCGGCGACCGACGTCGGGCAGCACCTGGATCATGTTCCAGATCAGCACGATGTTGAGGATCGGCAGGAGCATCCACCACCAGGTCAGCCGTTGCTCGCCCAAGAAGGTGTTGATCTCGCTGATCCGCTTGAGGTTCCAGATCAGGCCGTAGATACCGCACGTGAACATGATCAGCAGCACGGCGACGACAGGGGTAACCACCGCGCCGGGCTGGCCGCGGTAACCGCCCGCGGGCTGGGCCGGACGCTCTTGGGTGACAGGGCGCATCGGCTCGACAGGGCGCATCTGCTCGACAGGGCGCATCTGCTCGACAGGGCGCATGGGCTCGACCGGACGCATCGGCTCCGAAGCGGCGGCCATCGCTGGGACGGCCGAGTCTGCCTTGCGCTGCTCATCCAGCTGGGCCAGAAAGTCGGCCGGCAGCTCCATCGCGACGGTGCGCTCGTCTTCGCCGATGTTCCAAGCGCCAGTCATCTCAGGGACTTGGGCGGCCCCAATCCACTCGCTCTTGGTGTCGTCGTAGATGTACTCGTCCTGAGCAAGATCGCCGCGGCGGGCCATCTCGCGGAGAACCGAGAGCTCGTAAGGGGTCGATTGTCCGTTGCGGTGCAGATGGAAGCCCATGGCGTGTGTTTCCTCTTGGCGGGTGGGCGGCTCAGGCGGGGCCTTGCGTCAGCCGAGGGGGAGGTTATCCGCGGACGTGGGGGCGCCGTCAATGATGCAACGGCTCGACACTCCTACAGACTAGGCGTCCAAGCCCTTGAGGCGGCGCAGGTCCGACATCACCTTGTGGTACTCGATTTCCCAAGTCGACGTGCCTTCCTGCAGGTTCTTGATGCGCTTGCGCACTTCCTGGTCCAAGTCGTCATCGACGTTGAGATGGCGGTTCAGCACGTCGCGCATGGTGCGTCGCAGCGTGTGATCCTCAGCGAAGACCTCTTCGACATGCCGGCTGTGGAAGAGGGCCTCGATCACTTGCCGGGTCAGGTACTCGACGGCGCGATCGCCGATGCCGAAGCCGCGGTCTTCTGCCAGCTTGTTCTTGATCTTGTTGACCTGATTGAACTCGAGTCCATCACGCGAGATCTGGTCGCGCGCGCGGTCCGTGATCTCGCGCTCGGCGCGGATGTACTCGCGCAGCACGCTCTCGACGTCCAACACGACCTCATGCACCAGATCGGCAGAGACCTCGATGTCGCCGTTGGCTACCAGCGCCTCCACCATGTCGTTGGCGATGGGCGAGATCTTTCCTGCGTACAGCCTCATGAGTTCACCTCGTAGCTTGCGCCGGCGCTGGGGCGGAGTCCCTGTGGACGGCGGCGATGGTGTAGCACACTCGAACCCCCCCGTACAGACGGCGATGGTCGGTGCGGGTGCAATGATCGCGTCAGGGAAGGCTAGTTGCGCCGTCTATTTGTCGATGCGCCAAGGCGATTGGAACGCGCGGACCCGCTTGACATAGAGGTCCACGTCTTCGTGGGCGTCGTCGGCGGTCTGCAGTCGCAGCATCTTCGCTCGCTTCTTGCCAACGCCCTCCGTCGTCTGGCTCACAAACCCGAGCTCGACGAAGATCTTCAGCGCGTTGGACAAGTTGACCTTGCTGACCGACTCCCAGCACTGCACGTCGCCCAGTTCGAACGCCTTGGACGCCTCGACCTGCACGTAGTCGAGGAAGGCCTTGTCGGTCATGGGCCCCGCCGCCAACGTCCGCAGCCCCCGCGCCATCAGCGCGTAGGACTCGATGAAGTTCTGCACCAGCTTGGCGTACAGCCGCAGCACCGGCAGGACCGTGGGAGTGACGTGCAGCTTGCCGTCGGCGTCGGGCACCACCCAGGTTTCCGTCAGCATCCGGTCCAGCGTCTGTTCGTAGCGCGCCTGGAACGAGTCCGGGGGGTAGATGAACTCGAACTTCAGCAAGCGCGACAGGAACTTGGTCGTGTCGGCCAGATCGCTCGGGGCAATGCCGTCGGTCTGCTCCATCAGCGCGAGTAGACTCGCCGACAGCAGCGCGTCCGGCACGAACAGGTGGATCACGTTGTTCTTGTAGTATTCCAGGTGCAGCCGTCCGGCACGCTTGACGACGAACACGTCTTCGCCCTCGAAGGCGCGACGCACAATCCAGCGCGGCTTCTCGAACATCGTCAGGACCTTGTCGACGATCTCCGCCACTGCCTCGCCCTTCAGCCGTGCGCGGGAAGGGTGCTCGCCCAGCGGGTCGAGGACCGCGCCAGAGGTCCGCGCCTGATCGAGCATGTCGGCGGTCACCAACTGCTGGCGGCGCGTGCTGAGGGCAGTCTGCAGCGGCCCCGAGAGCACCGCGTGGCGCTGGCTGGCTTCGTCCAGCAGATAACCCACCCGGGTCAGCAGGTCACCGCGGGAGATGCCTCGCTGGACCTTGGTCAGCAGTACGGCGGCGACCAACGCGGTCGGGGTGATCACGGCGGCGTCGTTGATCGCGCCCAGGATCTTGTAGCCGCACACTTTGACGGCCCGCTCGAACGCCTTGGCGTCGCGTTCGCCGAGCCGGCCCAGCGCGCCGTGCTGTTCCAGAAAGTCGTGGGCGTGAATCGGCTTGCCGAACTGGATGCGGATGCGCCCGTACTTGTGCACGAGAACGCTGGTCGCCTTGAGCACGTTGCCGACACTTTCCGTCTTCTTCTCGCCGCCTTCGAGCTCCTTGCGGTAGGCATCCCCTTCGATCAGCCGCTCGTAGCCGAAGTTGGCGGGCATCAGCGCGACGTCCTTCACGGTGCCATCGGCGACCGCCTCGAGAACGTGATTCAGCAGACCCAGCTTGGGCGGCAGCAGCTTGCCGGTGCGGGAGCGGCCACCCTCCGGGAAGAACTCGATCCAGTGGCCGTCGCGCAGCAATTTGCGGACGTAATGGCGAAAGATCGCGGCGTACACCGGCAGCCCTGCGAAAGACCGGCGCAGGAAGAACGCGCCACCGCGGCGGAAGATCGACCCCAGCGGGAAGAACGATAGATTCGCGCCAGCAGCGATGTGGGGCGGGATCAGGCCGTTGCGATAGAACAGATAGCTGAGCAGCAGGTAGTCCGCGTGGCTTTTGTGACTGGGGACGAGCACCACGGGGTGCTTGCGGCCCTCCTCGCGGATCGACTCGAGGCCCTCCTCGTCGACCTCAATGCCGTCGTAGATGCGCGCCCACAGCAGCGTCAGCACGAAGCAAAGCGTGCTGACGAGCCACATCTGGAAATTCGCGGCGATCTCGCGGATGTAATCAAACGCCTCGGCCTGCAGCGCCTCGACCGGCCGCTGCTGCTGCTCTGCGAAGTGCCGCAGGTCGGCGGCGACCTCGGCGTCCTCGAGCATCTCGCGCGTCACCTGATGCACGGGCTTGGTCGGCACGCCGCAGATGATGCGCTGCTCGGCCTTGAAACTGGCGATGATGCGGACGCGCAGGACTTCGGCCAGCAGGGCGTCGTCGGTGATGTGTTGCTCGTCCTCCAGGAACGCGCGCACGTCGACGGGCTGGCCACCCTGCACAAACGCTCGCCGGAAGTTCAGCAGGAAGGAGAACAACTTGCGCAGACGACCCGGTGCCTGGGGGTCCCCGAAGAACTCGTCGATGATGCTGGTGCGGCTCTTCTCGGGGTTGCGGTGCCACACGAGCACCTGGGGCAGCACGATGATCGGAAAGTCGACCTCGCGCTGGGCCTCGATCAGCTCGCGCAGATACGGCACCTGCGGCCGCGGCGTGACGAAATCGAGCAGCGAGAAGCCCTGCCGCAAGAACAACAGCACGGCGTTGCGACGGCGCAAGTGGGCGCGCATCACGGTCGGGTCGGGCAGGCTTGGGCGGCGCAGCACGAAGCGGCGCACGAAGTGCAGAAACACCCGACGCCACGGCTGGAAGAAGGTCGTGGACACCCCGTTCGCGAACTTGGCGATCGGCGCGTGGCCTCGCAACAGCGCGTAATTGAAGTACAGGTAGTCCAGCAGGCTGATGCTATGCAGCGTATAGACGATCGCCCCTTCCTTGGCGTGGGTGGCGATCTCGCTGGTCAACCTGGGGGCGAACTGCACCGGCGAGAAGAAGAGCTTCGCGAACAAACGCAGCCACATGCCCAGTCTGGGCACCATCGCCGAGGGGTGGTTCAGCTGCGAGGGCGTCAGGCCGTCGTGCACCACCGGGGCAAGCTGCGAAGGCAGCAGGCGGAACTGGCCCGTGTCGGTCACGGCGCGGGGCTGCCGCGTTTTCGCCGGCATCGGCAGCTCGGCGTTGGCCGCGAGGGGGGCGGCGGTCGGCTCGGCGGGCGCTGCGTCTTGCGGCGGATTCTGGCTGGCGCCCGGTTGCGCGGCGTCGGTTGGCGTGGTCATGTGCGTGGCTCCCCGGGGGCGGCATGCTGGCCCGGCGTCGGGCAAAACGCAAGGCGGGACGGCGGGCTGCGGCCGGTGACGGCGGGACGATGTGACGCAGGCGGCGGCTTCGGGTACAACCCCGGCCACCGCGGAAGGCCGGCGGGAGGCAGAGGCGATGGTCGAGGTCCGCAGCGAGATCCACGGCATTCGAGCGCGCGGCGGGGTTTACGTTCCGGCGGCCCGGCTGTGGCTCGACGGAGAAGCTCCGCAAGGGCTGCGGTTCCTGGCCGAGTTGGACGAGCGGTCGCGCGGCAGCCGTCGCAGGGTGTGCAGTGCACCTCTGGCCGAGCTGCTGCCGGCGACCGCGACGCGGCCGCTTGCCGTCCCCTACGCCCGACCGTTTCAGCTGGGTCGCATTGCGGTTGAGTTGTTGCCGGCGGGCTCATCGCCGGGTTCGGCCATGCTGCGGGCGCATCTGGATGGTCGAGCGGTGCTGTTCGCGGGTCCCGCTAGACTGGACACCGCACCGACCGCTGAGCCGATTGCGTGGCGTGACGCCGACATCTTGGTCCTTGACGCGACCTTGGCCGAACGTGCGTTACCTGGCCCGGCCGGGCTGGCGCCTGAGGTCGATGCGGCCGTGGCCCACACGGCGGTCTTCGGTCGGCTCGATTGGGTATTCGCCACGGCAACAGTCGCCCTGGACGCCCTGACGCTGGTGGGCGGTCGGGTTCCCGTCACCCTCAGCCCACGGCTCACACGGCTTGCCGGTCGGTATATCGCCGCGGGTCGCCGATTGCCCGCCGCCCGCAACACCGGTAGACGTCACGCGAACGCGGGGCTGACCCTGCGCATCGAGTCCGACGTTGCCGCAGCCCTGCCCGTGCAAGGTGATAGGTGGCTCGCGGCAGAGGACGTCGGAACGCAGGCGTTGGCGGCGGTCGGGGCCACTCGGGGGTTCGCGGTGTCCCGGCGTGCTGCGGGAGCGGATCTGGACGCGCTGGCACTGGCAAGCGGCGCGGCCGTTGTCGTCGCCACCGGGGCGGGAGCGGCGGCGTTCTGCGCGAGGTTGCAGGCGCAAGGCGTGCGCTGTGTGCACCTGTTGGCAGACGGACAATTGCCCTTGATGTGAAACGACTTGTGATGGGTCACCCGAGACACGGGACCCAGGAGAGCTGCCGTGGCGAACCCTCCCCTCATCGGCGTGATCACCAATCCGAATTCCAAAAAAAACCGCATGAATCCAACCAGGTTCGACCGGATGCGGGAGATCGTCGACGGGCTGGGGCTGGTGCGCCGGACCCACCACACGGGCGAAATTGCCGACGTCGTGCGCGACTTTCTGGACCAGAAGATCCCGTACTGGGTGGCGGACGGCGGCGACGGTGCGTTTCACTGGCTGATCAACGTCGTCGTGCAGGTGCTGAAGGAGCGCGGTGGTCGGGACACGATGCCTGCGATCATGCCCACCAACGCGGGCACCATCGACTTCTTGGGACGCAAGTGCGGTGTCATCGGCCACGCCGAGCCCCTGTTGGCCACCCTATGCGAGCGGGTGCGACGCGGCGGGGTGCCCGAGATCGTGACCATCGACAGTCTGCTGATCCGTGGCGTGCAGGGACCGGCCAGCGACTGGCCCGGACGGCCGTTCGAGAAGATCGGCTTTGCGGTGGCAGCGGCGGGCGTAGGTCAGCGTTTCTTCGACAAATTCTATGCGCACGAGAACCAAGGGCCCACAGGTATCGTCGAGGTGGTCTCGCGCATCGTCGGCTCGATGGCGTCGCAGACACCGGGGTTCGAGCGCGTCCCGATTCCGGCGGCCTGGCGCTACTACGCCGAGACGGTGTTCGAGCAGATCCCGCTCGACGTGTGGATCGACGACAGGAAGCTGCCGATGCGGACGTTTCGCGCCGTCAACGTGGGGTCGATCGACATCAACCTCAAGGGCGTGTTTCGCCTGTTCCCCTACGCCGCCGACCCGGGCGTGCTGCATCTGCAGGCCGGTAACCCGTCGTTTGCTGAGGTGCTGGTGAACCTGCCCAAGCTGGCTGTCGGTCGCAAGCTCTCGCTCGACTCGCTGTACGACGGCCCTGGCCAGCACCTGAGGGCCGTGGCGCGCGACGGGGCGCACATCGACCCCGTGATCGACGGCGAGCTGTTCTACGGGCTATCCGAGATCGACATCACGCGCGGGCCGGAGGTGCGGGTGGTGAAGATCGAGGCCGGAAAGCCCTGACGCGAAAGGTCGTTGTGTCGTCCCTCGCGCACCCCGTCACTTCGCCTTCGGGTCCAGCAGGTCGCGCAGCCGGTCACCCAGCAGGTTCCAACTCCACGACGTAAACGCCAGCGCAAGGGTCGGTGCCAGCAGCAGCCATGGCCGCAGCGTCATCACCCGCGTCCCTTCGGCGATCAGCGTTCCCCAGCTGGCTTGAGGCGGCTGCACCCCAAGGCCCAGGTAGCTCAGGAAGGCCTCCTCCAACACGATCGCCGGGATTCCCAGCAGCGCATAGGCCAAGATCGGACCCCACGCGTGCGGCAGGATGTGGCGGTACAGGATGCGGGCGGGACCAATCCCGGCAGCGACGGCGGCTTGCACGAACGGCTGCTCGCGCAGGCTGCGGACCTGGGCGCGCACCAGCCGGGCCATGCCCAGCCACGACAACGCCCCCAACGCCAGAAACAAGTGCAGGGTGGACCGGCCGAACAGCACCAGCAGCATCACGATCACGAACAGGAAGGGCAGGCCGTACAGCACATCCAGGGCGCGCATCAACAGCCCGTCCCACCGCCGCCCCGCCACGCCGGCCAACGCGCCGTACGAGACGCCCAGTAGCAGCGCCACCAGCGCCGCAAGGAGCCCCACGCCCAGCGACACCCGGGCGCCGTGTAGCAGCCGCGCCAGCACGTCGCGGCCTTTCTGGTCCGCACCGAGCCAGTAGGTGCGCAGACGGGGGAGGCCGGGGAATTCCGCAGGCGAGATGACGAGATCGCTGTTGTCGTCGTGGTTGCGCAACAGGTGCGCGGCCGAGAACTGGGAGGCGCGTGTCGACAAGGCGATCTCGTCGCGGGTCGCCAAGCCGTCGCCGTTCGCGTCCAGCCGGGCAAACGCAAAGGGACCCAACAGCCGTAGGTCCTGCACCGCGTGGGCCGTACTCTGGTCGGTGAACGCCTTGATCTCGTTTGGGTATTCGTGGACGTTCAGGGCGCCGTCGGGGGCGGACGCGGCCGGGTCAGGGGGCGCAAGGCCGTTACCGCGATCAAAGTCGTCGAGCAGGAAGGCATAGAACCGCTCCGCCGGGGCCAGTCGGTCCAACTCGGGGCAGCGGACCTCGCCGGCAAAGGCGGCCATCACCGCCTGCAGTGGAACTCGCGAGGCGCTGGGCCAGGTTGCGTCCTGCGACCGGAGCACGCGATCGAGCAGGTCACGGGCGGCTTGCGGGTGCGTCGACAGCGTCGGGTCCATGACGACGCGACAGCGCAGCAGTCCGTCGCCGTCCAAGTCCACCTGGCGAAACGCGGTTTTGTCGCCGTCGTACGCCAGGTGGTCGCGACCGACCACACGCGTGCCGGGCGGGGCAAACGATGCAGACAGGTGCTGTTCGTTGGGAGAAAGCCCAAGCAGGAATGCGGAGATCCACGGTGCCGCCAGGGCCGCCAGGGCCATCGTCACACACACCGCCAGCCCAACCCGCGCCGACGGGGCCTGCAGCAGCCGTGCGAGCCGCCGCCCCCCCCGCAAGGTCCCGGGGCGGATCGAGGCGGCCAGTGTGGGGAGGCTCTGCAGGCTCAAACAAAACTCCTGTGTAGTGTAGCGTTGTTGCTGGTCATGGTGCGCGTCGCAGCCGTGGGTCCAGCGCGGCGCACGCCACGTCAACTGCAAGGTTGGCGAGGATGAGCCCCGTGGCGTACAGCAGCACGGCGCCCAGCACGAGCGGCAGGTCCCGGTTCAGCGCCGCCGTGACGAACACGTCGCCCATGCCCGGCACGGCGAACACCCGCTCGACCACGACGGACCCCGCCGCCAGACCCGCCAATGCCGGCCCCAAGAAGGCGACCACGGGCACCAGAGCGCCGCGCAGGGCGTGACGCACGACCACTTGTCGCTCCGACAGACCACGCGCGCGTGCGGCGCGGACCCACGGCTCGCCAAGGACGTCCAGCAGCCCGGCGCGCGTCAGGCGGGCGAACCATGCGGCGTAGACCAGCGCCAGCGTCACGACGGGCAAGATCTTGGGTTGCAGGTGTTGCCACGAGAACGCAAACGGCTCCCAGCCACCCCACGGCAACCACTGCAGCCACACGCCGAACACGACCAGCAGCACGGGCGCCAGCACCAGCGTCGACATCGACACGATGGCCAGCGCCGATGCGGTCGTCACGTGGTCCAGCCAGGAGTGCGGCCGCAGTGCCGTCCAAGCGCCCAAGGGCACGCCCACCAGCAGCGCCAGGCCTAGCGCCAGCAGCGCGAGCTCCAGCGACACCGGTGCCGCATCGCCCAGTTGCTCGACGACCGTGCGCGAGCCCTCTGACGCATACGTCACGCCAAGGTCGCCGGTGGCCCAGCTCGTCAACGTGGCCAGGTACTGCTGCGGCCACGAGGTCTCGTGCACCAGCAGCGTGTCGCCCGTCCGCAGCACGCGCCCCGGCTGGCCGACCACCTGCACGACCGTCATGTCCCGAGGCGCCCGCACCAGAGTCTGGCTGTTGTCGGACAGCCGCAGCTGCGCCAGCACCGTCCCTTGGGAAACCGATTGACCGACACGGACTTGGAAGTGGTCGAGGATTCCCGCGACTGGACTCGGCATCGCCACGGCCAGACCGAACGAGCGACTCAGGTGGGCGCGCACTGCGTCGGGCAGGGGCTTGGTGCCGTCGAACGGACCACCGGGCGTCAACCGTACCAACACAAACGTCAGCGTTGCCACCACCCACAGGGTCACGACACCCTGCAGCAACCGTCGCAGCACGAAGGGGGTCATGGCGGCCCCTCAGACTCGGCCGGAGCGGCGACGGCAAACGGTGGCAGGTGGATGCGTTCACCGCCGCGGATGCGGACCCACTCGGCGTCGGTGGCCCAGCGCACGTATTTGAGCGGGTGCTTGTCTTCGCGGTGCGGCTCCAGCCCGACGACGTAGGGGCGCACCAGCGTGGTGTTGGTGTAGTGGAACATCGGCAGGTACGGCAGGTCGCGGTCGAGGATCAGTTCTGCCTTGCGGATCAGTGCATTGCGAGGGTCGCGACGGGTCTCGGCGCGGATCGCGTCGACCGTGGCGTCAAAGTCAGGGCTGCGGTAGCCGGAGTAGTTGGCCTCCGCATCGCTGCGGAAGACCTCGAGGAACGTCAATGGATCCGGGTAGTCGGCGCACCAGGATGACCGACCGATGGCGAAATCGCCCGCCTGCAGCCGCTTGAGCATCGAGCCCCACTCCTGACTTGCGACCGTGACGCGCACGCCCAGGTGGTCCCAAAGGTCGCGCTGGATGACCTCGGCGATCAGTCGCTGACCGTCGCCCGTGTTGTGCAGCAGCTCGATCGGCGGCAGTCCCAAGCCCTTCGGATAGCCCGCCTCGGCCAACAGCTGGCGCGCCCGCTCGACGTCGTACGACGGCACCTGCAGCGCGTGGTAACCATGCGAAGCGCCAAACAGATCCGGCATCGCCGTGCCCGCCGCAGGTTGTCCGCCTCGCAGCACGTGGCGCGACAGCCGCTCGCGGTCGATCGCCAGCATCAGCGCCCGCCGCACCCGAGGGTCGTTCAGCGGTGGGCGGTCCACGCGCAGGCTGTAGTAGTACGTGCACAGCTTGGGGTCCGAGCGCACATCGACGCGGTGCGCCCCCAGCAGCGACGGCACCTTGTCGATCGGCAGCGCGCGGTCGCCCAGCCACTGGGTCCGGCCGACCTCGTACCAGTCGAGCGCCGTCTGGTCGTCGTCCGAAAGCAGCACACGCACTTCGTTCAGAAACACCGACGACGCATCGAAGTACCTGGGGTTGCGTCGCAAAGTGGCACGCACCCGCGGCTGGTCCTCGACCAACAGGAACGGGCCGTTGGACACCAGATGCTCGGGGCGCGTCCAGTCCAATCCCCACCGCTCGATCACGTGCCGGGGCGTCGGGGCATAGGCCAGCTCGCACACCAGCTCGTCGAAGAACGGCGTCGGGTGGTCGAGGGTGACTTGCAGCGTCCGCTCGTCCAAGGCGTGCACGGCGACCGTCTCCGGGTCGGTCGTCTCGCCCGCGTGGAAGGCCTTGGCCCCCTTGATGAACCACAGCAGCTGCGCCGACCGCGAGGCCGTCTTGGGGTCCAGCACGCGCCGCCAGCTCCAAACGAAGTCCTGCGCGGTCAGCGGAGTCCCGTCGCTCCACACCAGGCCTTCGCGCAGGTGGAAGGTCCAGACCAGACCGTCGGGGCTTTGCTCGTGGTGGGTGGCCATCGCGGGAACAGGCGGGCCGTCGCCACGGTTGTAGGTGTACAACCCCTCGAACACGTTCAGCATCAAGTGCTGGCCGGCGGTCTCGGCGATGCGCGCGGGGTCCAGAAACTCATGGGCACTGCTGGCCAGCGAGAACACCCGCGTCCGGGGAGCTGCCTCGTCCAGCAGCTGCGCGTTGCGGCGCGCGCCAGCGTCCGGGTCGTGGCCGCAGCTGGCGACCAGCACGCAGCCGACCGTCGCAACGAACCACCAGCTTGAGGGGAGTGCCCGGGGCATGGTCGGCCACTGTAAGGCATGCCCGATCGGTTGCAAGCGGTCCGGTTCCACAGCGCGGCGCTGCCGTTGACCACCCCCGGTGCCGGTGCAATCCTGCGTGACCGCGCCCGTCACGTCTTTCGGGCCGGCAGGACTTCCACATGCGCAAGAACTTCGTCCTGGACACCAACGTGCTCTTGCACGACAGCCACTGCTTGCAAGCCTTTGCCGACAACGTGGTCAACATTCCGATCTACGTGATCGAGGAGTTGGATACTTTCAAGAAGGACCAGAGCGAGTTGGGGCGCAACGCCCGTCACGTCGCCCGCGAGATCGACGACTGTCGCGTGAACGGCAACTTGCGCGAGGGCGTTCCCATCGCGAACGGCGGCATCGTCCGTGTGGTCCTCGAGCGCGCCAAGCTGCCGACCGATTTCGCGTTGGGCCACGAGATGGACACGTCGATCTTGGCCGTCGCGCTGCACTTGAAGAAGACCGAGCCCGATGTGCCCGTGGTGTTCGTGTCGAAGGACACCAACCTGCGTATCCGCGCTGACGCGCTGGGGCTGCACGCCGAAGACTATGACCGTGAGGGCAAGGACATCTCGGAGGTCTACAGCGGCACGGCTGAGGTCGAGGTGGACCCCGAGCTGATCGACCTGATCTACGCAGAGGGCGGCTTCGAGCGGACCCGGCTGGGCAACGTCGAGCTGTACGCCAATCAATACCTGACCTTGCGAAGCTCGGTCGCGGCCAACAAGACGGCGCTCGCGCGGGTGGCGGGGGACCGCATCGAACCCGTGCTGCGAACCCGAGGCCCGGTGTGGGGCGTGCAGCCGCGCAACCGCGAGCAGACGTTCGCCTTGGACCTACTGCTGCGCGACGACATCCAGATGTGCACGCTGCTGGGCAAGGCGGGCACCGGCAAGACGCTTTTGGCGCTGGCGGCCGGCCTGCATCAGGTCACCGACGGCGAGAAGTTCCGCAAGCTGCTGGTCAGTCGTCCGATCTTCCCGATGGGCAAGGATCTGGGCTTCCTGCCCGGTTCTGTCAGCGAAAAGCTGAGCCCGTGGATGCAGCCGATCCACGACAACATCGACTTCCTGACCGGCCTGAACAGCGGCAAGGGGCAAAAGGCATTTTCGTACAATGACTTCGTGCAACAGGGCATGTTGGAGGTCGAGCCGCTGACCTACATCCGCGGCCGCTCGCTGCCGTCGGTCTACTTCATCGTCGACGAGGCGCAGAACCTGACGCCGCACGAGGTCAAGACGGTGCTGACCCGCGTCGGCCACGGCACCAAGATCATCTTCACCGGCGACCCCTACCAGATCGATCACGCCTATCTGGACAGCGTGAACAACGGCCTGACGTATCTGGTCGAGAAGTTCAAGAGCGAGCCGCTGGCCGGCCACGTCACGCTGACCAAGGGCGAGCGGTCGCCGCTGGCTGAGCTCGCCGCCAACATCCTCTAGGTCCTGCCCCGTCGGACTCGCTGCCTGCACGTTTCGGTCGCGTTCGCGCTGGCCGAGGCGTGGCACGTTGGGTAAGCTCCGTCGGCTCTGCGCGCCCTGGGCAGGGGACGCGGGACCACCTTCCTCTCTAGAAAAAGGTAAGAAAGACATGGGTTTCAGGGGGTTTCTGTGCGTGGGTGCGGCCGGGCTGGTGTCGGTTGCGGGATTCTCGGCAACGGCGGCTGCGGCCCCCAAATCGGGCGCTGCGGCCCTTTCAGCGGCGTATCTCGGCGCCTCGCCTCGCGACGTTGCGGTGCTGGCGACGGCGGTGCCCCAGTCGCGGGAAGGCATGGCCGGCTCGGCGGCGCTGGTACGGGTCGACGACGGGTCGGATGGCGGCAACCCGGCATGTCACGTGGTCGCGTTCGCGGGTCGTCCGTCGGCTCCCATCAAGGTCGAGGCCGCGACGCGCCTGTCCACGTGCCCTCGGTTTGAGAAAGACAAGAGCAAGGGCGTTCGATTCGAGCGCATCGCGCTGGGAGCCCGTCGGGGAGCGTGGCTGGTCCGGCTCGAGACCGCGCGCGTCGACAGCATCGCCAAGGGCATCGAAACCCAGACGCTGTGGGCACTTCTGGCGTCCAACGCTCAGGACCCGACGCCGCAGCAGGTGTGGGAGCGGGCTTCGACGACCTTCAAAAGCCGCGAGGACGCGCGCCTGAATCAGGCCGAACAGTGCGAGGCTCCCGTCGTGCGCGGCGGCAGTGACCCGGAGGTGCTCGAGCTGCCCTGCGAGACCGAGACGATGCTCGGCACGCTTCCCAAGCGCCAACGCCAGGTGTTTCGTTACTTGTGGGAAGGTGACCGGTTCCGCGCCGAATAGTCCGCTGCGGTCACTGCAGTCCGCTGCGGTCACTGCAGTGGGTGCACCGTCTGGACCGTGGTGCCGCGAGCCAGCGGGACCAGCATCTCGAATCGGTCGAGCGCGAAATCCGCTCCCATGCCGCGCACATACAGCCCACTCTGGGCGTGGTCAACCAGCGCACATCGGATGCCAGCGTGGCGCGCGGTCTCTAGATCGATGCGCGTACTGCCGACCATCAGCGTGGCGTCCGGCTGCGCGCGCATCCACTCGATCAACTGCAGCAGCCCCGACGGGTCCGGCTTGCGGCGCAGCTTGTCCTCACCCGCGACCATGAAGTCGAAAAAGTGGGCGATGCCGAACTGTTCCAGCAGCTTCATGGACGGTGCCTGAGGCTTGTTGGTCAGCAGGCTCATGTGCACGCCGGCGTCGGCCAGGGTCACCAGCGTCGCCAGCACACCGGGATACAGATACGCCTTGGTTCCCAGATGGCGAGCATAGCGGTCGCGGAACGACAGCAGCACCTCAGACAGTTCGAGGTCCGTCATCGTCGGGCCAGTGCCGCAGAACGCGGAACGCAGCAACCCGCGCAGCCCCAGCCCGGACCACTGCCGGACCTGCTCGATCTCGAGGGGATGGCGACCGTGTTCGTCCAGCGTCTCATTGAGGGCGACGGTCAGGTCTTCGAACGTGTCGACCAGCGTGCCGTTCAAGTCGAGGATCAAGTGGGGATAGCGCATGACTCTGCTCGTGACCCGGCGGGGGGGGGGGGCGGTGCGGGCGGGCGCCTGTGCGCCCTTGCGGTCGGCCTCGCGGAATCGCAGGTTTCGGCGCGATGCGCAACAGCTTTTTCGCCTGAAGAGACGGCCTTTCACGGTGACGATCGCCTCGGCCTGAGGCAGCGCGAACCGCCAGCCTCGCCAACGCCGTTGCCAACCGCGGTGTTGCGGGGTACGGTCGCGCCACCGGCCAACGCCGGGACCCGGAGGGTGGCTTGGCAGCGCGGTTTTCCGGTCCCCGTCGCCTTGATCACGCCGACGCGTCGCGGCTCGTCTGGCGTTCGCTTGCCACTGTTGTTGTCGTGCTGCTGGCGGGCGTGGCTCCTGCCTGGGCTGCTGCGGCCGTTCCGGTACCCCTCACTCCCCTTGAGACTCCTGAACAGGGAGGTCGCCCGCGCGTCCCCGGCGAAGCGTCGCCACCGCCCGGAGCGCGACTGACCGATCCGCAGGCACCATCTACACTTCCGCCCCCGGCTCCGCGGTCGGCTCCTGCCACTTCCGCGCCCGCCACACCCGTCGCTGCTGCTCCCGTCCCCGCCTTGCCGGCCGTACGCCGCGTCGGTCCCGTGGATCCGTCGTTCGACCGCATCGAGGTGCAGGTGGGCGGCGCTTGGTTGCCCGACGCTGTCTGGGGTTGGCTGTCGGCGCGCGACCAACACCCGCTGCTGGCTGGACTGGCCGTCGATGCGAGTTGGTTGCACCCGCTGTCGCCGACGGGCGCACTGGCGGTTCGGGTCGGCGTGATCGTGCCCAACATCCCGGACGCCAACTGGTCTGCGTCGGATGCTTCGGTGGACCCGCTGTATACGCAGGTGGGCTTGACCGTCATCGACCTGACCGCGGGCTATGCTTGGCGCAAGTCGCTGACCGGACCGCTTGCCTGGACAGCGCGGGGCGAGGTTGGCGTGATGTTCCTGGCGGGCAGCGTGGACCAGACCGAGACGCTGCCTTCCTGCCCCGCCGACCAGGCCGAGACCTGCGCGCACTGGCGGGTGGCGGGGCGCAGCGAGCTTGCGTTGCCCAGTCCGGTGCTGCCGACGTTGCGGGCCACCACCGGCCTGGAGTACCGCTTCGCCGACCGCGCCGCCTTGTCGCTGGAGGCTGGTCTGCGCGGTACGCCGTGGCTGGGCGCCGGAGCCTCGGTCGGATTCTAGAGCTTCGACACCCCGTGACCCCCAGAACCGAACGAACAAGCGGACCTGCACGCCTTGTCGGGTGGGTGGCGGGCTTCTCTGCGCTTGACGCCAGACCCCAGATCCCGCACGCTCTTGCGTCCTTTGGCGACCCAAGTCCGATGTGAGTCGGGCCAGGATCCGGACAACCGAGGCGATGTGAACGCTCAGCACACCCACAATAGCACAGCGGCGAAAGGGCTTTTCCTTTTGCTGATTGCGGGGTTGACGGCATGCGGCGGAGCGGCCCCACAGACCGCCGAGTCCGCCGTGGCTGAGGCTGAGCAGATCTACGTCGACGGCATGGAGCACTTGTCGGGCGGCTCCATGATCGAGGCCGAGCAGGAGTTCCAGAAGCTCCTGACGATGCCGTCGTACCTGACCGTCACGTCGCTTGCGCTTTTGCGCTTGGGTGACGCGCAGTTTTATCAGGCCAAACACCAAGAGGCGATCGAGACCTACCAGTCGTTCGCCCAGCGCCACGACGGGTCCGAGAACGTGCCGTACGCGATGTTCATGTCGGCCAAGGCGCAGGTCGAGCTGGCTCCTGGCGATCTGTGGTTCATGCCGCCGGCGGAAGAGCTGGACCTGTCGGCTGTGGCCCAGGCGCGATCGCAGCTGGAACGCTTCATTCGGCAGTACCCGAAGTCCCGCTACGCCACCGAGGCGCTGGTCCTTCGCGACCGCTGCATCGGTCTGGAGTGGCAACACCACAGCTACGTGATTGGCTTCTACGTCGAGCGTGGCAAGTGGATGGGCGTCGTGTTCCGGCTGCATCAGGCGATGCAACTGTTTCCCGCCCGTGCGCACACGCTGGAGAATTACGCCTTGCTTGCGCGCGCTTACACCGAGCTGGGGTGGCGTACACGGGCGATCGAGGTCTGGCAGGCGATCGCGACGCGCTGGCCGGCCACCGCCGAAGGGCAGCGTGCAACTGCGGAAATGAACGAGCTTCGCGCCAAGATCGAAGCGGCACGCGCCAAGGGCGAGCCAGCTGAGATGCCTGCGGACCTGCCACCGACCGCGGCCTTCAAGCCCGAGCTGCAGGACCGAAAAGGGCGCGACATCGACTGAGGCGATGGGGAGGGTTCCCCTTCGTCCCTACCGGGCCGCGATGTGCGGCCCAGCCACGGCTCGAACGGCACCGCACACGGCGGGCACGAACGGGCCACCGAACGTCGGCAGAAGGCCAAGGCCACCTGACCGGCGATGCGAGGAAGACACCATGGCAAACAGCAAGAAGGGCACCAAGCAGCAGGCTGCCATCACCCCCAAGCAGAAGGTCGCGAAGGCGTTTGGCAGCAAGGCCGCGCTGGTCGACAAGATCATCGCCCTGATCGGCGACGCCCCCGAGGGCAGCCGCAGCGCACTGAATCAGGTCTCGAACAGCCGCCTGATCTCGCACCACCGCGCCACCGCGCGCATGGTCGAGCTCTTCGGCTCCCGCGACGGCGCGATCACGGCCGTCCTAGCCGTCCGCTTCCCCAAGGGCGCCCCTGAGGGCGAGCGCGCGCGTCTCGCGGACCTGAGCCCCTGGCGCCTGATGGACACGCACCGTCAGGCCGTCGATGGACAGAAGGCTGCCGCCATCGCCGCCGTCAAGGCCGAGAAGGCAGCGAAGCTGCGCGCCGTCCGTCGCGCCAAGCAGATCGCGGGCCGCAAGGCGTAACGCGGTCGGCTTGCGAATTTGACGCAAGGAAATCGAGGGCTTCGGTTGGCAACGACCGAGGCCCTCGGTCGTTTTGACGCGATGCGTCATATTGTCGTGGCGGATTGCCCCGAAGAGGAGTAGACTTCTTCACCTTCCACGGGCTCCGGACAGCCCGCGGCTGGAGGTCACTGCATGTCGGTTCGCGCACTCCCCCCCGCTCGGCTCCCAGGACATGTTCTTCTTGCGTTGCTAGGACTTGCGTCGGCCGCCTGGCTCAGCGCCTGCTCGGACGGCACGCCACAGACCATCTACGTCTACCTGGACAGCCAGCCGGGCGAGACGCTGGACGCGTCGGGGGACACGACGCCTTCGGACACCAGCGCCGACACCAGCGAGGACACCCAGCTCATCGACTTCGGCCCTACTGTGGATGTCGAGGACACGGGCGATGCCGACTGGAGCGATCTGCTGGACCCGCCCGACATGGGGCAGGACACGCCGGACGTCATCTACACGGCGCCCGTCGGCAACCTGTTCGCGCACACCAAGGACACCCTCTACAAGCTGGACCCGGACAAGAAGGCGTTCGTGCTGGTCGGCAAGTTCAAGTTCGACAAGAACGAAGGCTTGATGACCGACATGGCGATCGACCAGTACGGCATCATCTTTGCCGTCACGCACGACCACCTGTTCACCTGCGACATCGCGACGGCTGCGTGCAAGTGGAAGGCGTCGCTGCCCAGCCCCTTCAACGCGATGACGTTCGTGCCCAAGGGCGTGCTCGACCCCGCCGAGGATGTGCTGGTCGGCATCGCGGACGAGGGCGACTGGTGTCGCATCGATGTCACGGGCACCACCACCAAGATCACCAAGCTCGGCACCTACGGCGGCACATGGCTGTCCAGCGGCGACGCATTTTCCGTTGATGGCATCGGCACCTACGCGACCCTGAAGAAGTCGAACAGCACGGAAGACACGCTGGTGCGCGTCGAACCCAAGACCGGCAAGATCCTGCAGTTCGTGGGCGGTACCGGCGTCAAGAACCTGTTCGGCTTGGCATGGTGGGGCGGCGTGTTCTACGGCTTCAGCAGCGACGGCAACGTGTATGAGTTGAACGTCGACACCGGCAAGGCCACCAAGACCACCGCGATGAAGACGCCCACCGGCGTGGCGTGGTGGGGCGCTGGCGTCAGCACTCGCGCGGCTGGGAAGATTACGCAGTAGGCCGAGCTTCTCTCGGTGACGCGCGTCGACTCCGCTACAGCAATCCGCAATCGAATGCCTGGATGAAGGCGAGGTTCTCGGCCTCGAAGCCTCCTGGTTCGGCGTCACTGCGCCAGGCTACGTGTCGTGCGTAGGTCGCCGCCACCTGCTCTGGCGACGCTCTGTTCAGGCACCGCTCGATCACGCCCACCACCATGCCGGTGCGGTGCATGCCACCGCCGCAGTGAGTCCAGACGTTGCCGGTCGGGGCCTTTCCCTGCGGTTGCAGCAGCTGGTGCACGATGTCGGCAACCGCGGTCATCGCCGCGCGCTTCGCCTCTGGGCTCGCGTCCTCGCGCAGGTCCTCTCGCCACGAGCCGATCGTCGAGCCGGTGTCTCGCGCCGACACGTAGGCGCCGCCGGTCGACGAAAGCTGTTGGCGTTCGGCTGCTTCCAATGCCTCGGTCGGCATCGCCCCGGCGTACAGGTTGACCGCGTTTCGCACGCCGCCCGCGCGCACGAGGCTGCCCAAGCACGCATCGGGCGCGTCCGGGCGCGGCGTGAAACCGGTGCGGAACAGCAGCAGAGGCTTGCCATCGGCCGTCGCGTAACCCTTCACTCGGATGACGCCCAGGTTGTTCATGTCGCCGTCGATCAAGGTGGACAGCACGGTGCGCCACTGCACCGCGTCGGTGATGGCGCGCTTGGCGGCATCACGACGGTCAGCCGGCATGGGGACGCCCAACGCCTCGAGATCGCCCAGAATCTTGTCCGCGGTCGCTTTCGACTCCGGACGCAGCGCCGGATTCCACATGTTGCGCGTGTTGCAGCGGATTGCCGCGGGATCGACCCCGCCCTCTCGCAACGCACCCAGCTCGGCCGTTGAAAGCCCGGCGGGACCGGCAGCCGTTGCCGCAGGAGGCGGAGTGGCCGTGGTCTGTCGCTGGGGACCGCTGCACGCAAGGGTGGAAAGGGCAATCAGGACGGTCAGTGAGAGTAGGCGTTTCATGGCCACAAGCGGACCACCAGCCGCGGCTTTTCGCAAGCGGGCAGTGGCGGCGTCCACGCAGGATTGCTAGCGTCCGCCACCCGGAAGTCTCGCCGCCCCTCGCCCCCCGCAAGGACCTCGATGCCCGCCACCGACACCGTTCTGCTCTGGGACATCGACGGCACGCTGCTGGCCAGCGGCGGCGCGGGCCGGCGGGCGATGACGGCCGCGTTTGGCGAGCTGTGGGGGCGGACCGACGCGTGCGACAGCTTTGCGCTCGGCGGCATGACCGACCGGTTGATCGTGCGTACGGCGTTGCAAGCGATTGGCGTGACGGTCACGGTGGCGCGGATGGACCAAGTGCTCGATCGCTATCTGGAATTGCTGCCAGGCTCGATCGCGCGCGCCACCGACTACCACGTGCATCGGGGCGTCGTCGCCGCGCTGGACGACGCGGCCAGGCTGCCCCGCTGCGTCGTCGGTCTGGGTACCGGCAACGTCCGCCAAGGGGCCCAGGCCAAGCTCGCGCCGGTCGGGCTGCACGATCGCTTTGCGTTTGGCGGGTTTGGCTGTGATGCCGAGGACCGCACCGAGCTGCTGGCCGTCGGCGCCCGGCGCGGCGCGGCGCTGTTGGGGCGCGCGGTGCAGGACTGTCGGATCGTGGTGATCGGCGACACCCCGCGCGACGTGACGGCGGGGCACGCGATCGGCGCGGACGTGCTTGCGGTTGCGACGGGTCTTGTTTCTCTCGACAAGCTGCAGGCGTGCGGGCCGAAGTGGGCGTTTGCCGATCTGGAACTTGCGGGGCCGCTGGGTGCGTTGCTGGAGGGCTGACCATGCGCCTATCTTCGTTTGCGTTCACGGTTCTCTCCTTGACCGTCGCGGTGTGCGCGTGCGCCGGACCCTCGGATGCCCCTCCACCCGACGTGCCGCCTTGGAAGCCGACCGTGCAGGGACTCCTGTTCGAGGGCGCGGGCGCCACGCTGCACCTGCTGCCGCGGGTTCGGATCGGCGGGGCTTGGTTTGGGGCGGGCGCACAAGGCGCGTGCGAGGTCGTCGGCAACGCGGTTCGGTGTCCGGCGGGTGCCGTAGGCAGTGTCATCGCGCGGCAGTCCACCCCAGGCTCGGGCGATGCCGAGGCCGCCGTCGAGCTCGCGTCGGCCGCGACGGTCGAGGCGCTCGAACTGGCCGGACCTCTGCACCTGCCCGGAGCCATTGCATGGATCTCGAACGGCTTTCAGTCCTGGTCGCAAAGCGGGGCCATCGCCATTGGCCCGGCGCCGACCGACAAGGCGTTGGCTGCGGCGCTCGCGGTGCGCGGCGATGGCGAGGTGATTCGATCCGGGCGAGAGCTGTCGTGGCAGTGGACCATGGCCGGCGGTGGTGGGTCGGTGCTCGTCACCGGGGTCACGGACACAACGCGCTGGAAATGTTGGACTCAGGTCACGCGGCCCGATGTGGCCGCGCCTGATGAGCTGTGGCTGCGGCTGGTGTGCGGTGGTGCGGGCGAGGCGGTGGCGGTCCAGGCCGGCGCGACACTCGGCAGTGAGCCGTGGAGGGTGAACCTCGTCGAGGCTGCTTCGGCCGGCTCTGCGCAGGACAGCTATGGCCTTGTCATCAGCAGTCGCAGGGGGGCCAACCACGCGGAGTTCGGGTGGAACTCGTGGTACGAGCTGTGGGACGGCGTCGACGAGGCGGCGGTACGGCAGAACGCCGCGCTGGCGCGAACGATGCTGTCGACTTGGATGCCCGACGGGCTGGTCCCGCTGCGGATCGTCGTGGACGACGGCTGGCAGCAGGGCTGGGGCGCGTGGACGCCGAACGCGAAGTTCCCCTCGGGTCTGGACGGACTGGCCAAAGACTTGAAAGCGCAGGGCTTCCGCATGGGCGTGTGGCTCGCTCCGCTTCTGGTGGCCGAGAACGATCCGCTGGTGGCCGCCCACCCGGACTGGTTCGTCGGCAACGCCAGCTACCTTCATCTGAAGAACGGCAAGATGCGCATCCTCGACGTCACTCACCCGGGCGCCGCCGCGCACTTGCAGGGCGTCATCGCCCAGATCGTCGGGTGGGGGTACGACTTGCTGAAGATAGACTTCCTGTTCGCGGGCACGTACGAGGGCGATCGGCACGAGCCGGTGACCGGCATGCAGGCCTACGACCGGGCGCTCGCGCTCATCCGCGAGGCGGCGGGTTACGACACGGTCTTGCTGGCCGTCGGCGCGCCCGCCTTGCCCACGTTGCGCTCCGTGGACGTCTGGCGCGTGGGCGGCGACATCGCGGTCGAGAATTTCGGTGCGGTGTGGGCCTTCCTGCCGAACCAGCTGCGCAGCCTGGGCGCGCGGTCGCCGTTCTGCGTGGCGACGCTGTGCGATGCGGACCCGGCGATCCTGCGCGACCTGAGCAAGGACGAAGTCGGCTTCGGGTCCTGGGTCGTCGCTACCGCCGGCGGGGCCGGGTTCCTGTCGGACGACCTGCGCAAGCTGCCGGTCGAACGCCGCGCGTGGGCGAACGCAGACGGTCAGGTGCCGATCTGGGTGTCAGGCCGGACGGGACAGCCCGAGGTCCCCTTTCCGGAGGATCCGCCCGACACGCTCGTCAGCGCTCTGGTCGACCACCTCTCGGGCACGAGCACTCACGTCATTCCGCGGATTTGGATCTTGCGGGACTACTGGGAGAACCCGCACCGCGTGGCCTTCAATCCAACCGGCACGGCGATGACGGTCGAGGGAGTCGCGGTGCCGGCCCATGGGGCTCGCTTGCTCAAGTGACGGCGTCCGGAGCTCTGCCGCCGGGCGGGGTGGCACCCGTCGCTGGCGCTGCTAGACTCGCCGCATGCCTTCTTCCTTCCAGCCCGCGCTTCCGTCTGCCGCCGCCCTCGCCCTTCCCGTCTACGCCCACGAGGCGGAGCTGCTGGCGGCCATCCGCAAATACCCCGTCGTCGTCGTCGAGGGGCCCACCGGCTGCGGCAAGACCACGCAGATCCCGCAGATCTTGCTGCGGGCCGGCCTGACCGACCGCATGATCGGCGTCACGCAACCGCGCCGCATCGCCGCCGTCAGCGTCGCGTGGCGCATCGCCGAAGAGCAGGGCGTGCCGTTTGGCGCCGAGGTGGGCTACGAGATCCGCTTCGACGACCGCACCAGCTCGGCCACCCGCATCAAGATCATGACCGACGGCATCCTGCTGCAAGAGGCGCGCAAGGACCCGGACTTCGACGCGTACGGCGTGCTGGTCATCGACGAGGCGCACGAGCGCAGCCTGAACATCGACTTCATTCTGGGCCTGTTGCACGAGATCCTGCAGCGCCGTCCGGACTTGCGGGTCATCATCAGCTCGGCGACCTTGCAGCCAGACCGGTTCGTCAAGTTCTACAAGTCGTCGGTGGGAGAGGTGCCGGTCGTCTCGATCCAGGCGCGGCCACATCCGGTCGACATTGCCTGGCGCCCCCCTTTCGGCGACCGGCCGGACGAGCTGGCCGAGGCGATCGCTCTTGAGGTGCAGAACATCCACCGCGCCGGTAACCCTGGTCACGTGCTGGTCTTTTTGCCGGGAGAGGACGCGATTCGCCGCACCGGTCAGGCCATCGCCCAGTGCCGACTGGGGCACGATCTGGTCGTGCTGCCGCTGTACGGGGCGCTGACCCGCGAAGAACAAGAGCGTGTGTTCGCCAAGTACCCCGGGCAGCGCAAAGTGATTCTCGCGACCAACATTGCGGAAACCTCGATCACCATCGACGACGTCCGGTTCGTGATCGACTCGGGTCTCGCCAAGGTGCCCCGCATCAGCCCCGCCGGCGTGCTGTTCCTGCGTGAGGAGGGCATCAGCCAGGCGTCCGCCGAGCAGCGCAAGGGCCGGGCCGGTCGCACTGCTCCAGGAACGTGCATTCGCCTGTTCAGCCCCGAGTGGTTCAAGCGCCGGGACCGCTTCACCGACGAGGAGATCCTGCGTCTGGATCTGGCCGAGGTCGTGCTGCGGTTGATCGATCTGGGCATCCGCGACGTCGAGTCCTTTCCGTTTCCCACGCCGCCACAAAGCAGCCGCCTGCGCTCGGCGCTGCAGCACCTGCACGCCTTGGGGGCGATCGACCAGGACCGCCACCTGACGCCGGTCGGCAAGCGCATGGTGCCGTTCCCTTTGAGTCCCACGCTGGCTCGCATGGTCGTCGAGGCCGCCGATCGGCACCCGGACGTGGTGGACGAGGTGCTGGTCGTCGCCGCCTTCCTGTCGGTGCGCTCGCCGCTGTTGTATCCACCAGAGCAGGAGGAGCCGGCCCGCCGCGCGCACGCCAAGTGGGCGCATCCGTTGGGAGATGCGGTCACGGCCGTGCAGGTTTTCCGCGGCTGGCAGCAGGCCGACGACAAGGCCGCCTTCTGCACCAAGCACTTTCTGGACCCGGGCGCGCTCTCGTTCATCGACAACGCCCACCGCCAGCTGCGCGACATCGCCAAGCGCATGGACATCGCCGATGGTTCGGGTGGCGATCCGCTGGGCATCGCGCGGGCGGTGGCGGCCGGCTTTGCGCACCAGATTCTGGCCAACCGCGGGCGGTGGTACGAGGGACCGGGCGAGGAGAAGATCTCGCTGCACCCGTCGAGTTCGCTGTACGCCGCGCTGCCCCGGTTCGTGGTGGCGGTCGAATTGGTTGTGTCCGCAAGGGCTTACGCGCGCCAGGTATCCGTCGTCAAGCCCGGTTGGGTCGTCGAGCTGCGGCCGGATCTGGCAGAGCGCTGGCACCTCGACGCTGAACGCACCCGCAAGGCCGAAGGACCGGCCGCGCCGCCCGCACCCCGCACCCTGCAGCTGGGCAACGTCACCCTCGAAGTCGACGGGCGCAAGGGGCGGCCGCGCATCGACATTCCGTTCGAGGCCGTGGACGAACTGTCGCGCGTCGACGTGGCCGAGCTGCCCGCGGGCGCGGCGGCGTGGCAGGCGCGGATTCTGGTGGGCGATCTGGTGTTCGCTCAAGGCACGCCGCTGGGCGCCTTGCTGCCGACGCTGCGCTTTCTGCCCCTGCCGCAGCCGGGCGATCCCGTGAAGTGCACCGTGCCGGAAGGTGCGCTGTTGGAGGTCGACCGCAACGGCCACACGCTGCAGCGCCACCTGCCAGAGCTGCTGAAGCCGATGCGTTCCAGCGCGGCAAAACGTCCGGGTTGGCTGATGCTGGTGGCGAACGGCGGCGGTGGCTACTGGTTCGAAGTAGGCATGGACTATCGGGAAGTGCTGGAGACTACCGCGCTGTCGTTGGACGACCTGTTGGGCCAGATCGAAGACGACGACCCGGTGGCGCTGGAGGCGCAGAAGCAACTCGAGCGCATCCGGCCGCAGCTGGAGTCGGTGCTGGCCGCGCTGGCCGTCGCCCGTCAGTCGCGCCGCCGCGGCTAGCCGTCGTTGACTCAACGCCCAACGGAGCCTCGCTTGACCCTGCATCAGCTTGCCGAACGTCTGGGACCAGGCCTGCGCCCTTGGTTCTTTCGCGCGATGAACCTGTATCCCCCGTTCGTCGGCGCGGGCATTCGTATCACCCAAGTCGCGCCCGACTGCGCGTCGTTCACGGTCGAGATGCCGCTGACGCCGCTGAACCGCAACTTCGTCGGCACGCACTTCGGTGGGTCGCTCTACGCGATGTGTGACCCGTTCTTCATGCTGATCCTGATCGTCCAGCTGGGGCCGGGGTACGTCGTGTGGGACAAGTCGGCGCAGATCGCTTTTCGCAAGCCGGGAAAGGGCAGGGTGCGCGCGCACTTCGCGATTCCGGCCGACGAGGTGGCGCGCATCCGCCGGGCAGTCGACACCCACGGCAAGGTCGAGCCGACCTTCGAAGTCGACGTGCTGGGCGAGGGCGGCGAGGTCGTAGCCCACGTGACGAAGGGCCTGTGGGTCAAGCGGAAAACGACCTGACGATCAGGCTTCAGCCAGCGTGGCGACCCGTCGCGCCTGCTTCTGCACTTCGATCGCGTGGCGGATCTGGTCGGCCAGTCGCTCGACGTTGCGCAGACCGCGCAGCTCCAGGTGTCCTTCGGTCCGGTCGGACGACAGCAGCACCACGCGGCCGAAGCCCAGCAGGCGCTCGCCGAATGGCTCGACGACGGTGATGTCCGTGACGCGGTAAAGCTCAAAGTTCTCCGTGCGCAGCGTGAACAGGCCGGTCTTCAGGATCACGCGCTGATCGGTCACGCGCACCCTCGTCGACAACCGGCCGATCCACCACCACAGTCCGGCCAGCCCGACCGTCAGGATGGCGAGGGTCCATCGGCCCAACGAATCCAGCGCGGCGGGGCGGCCCTCCCACAGCGTTTTCTCGGACTCAGGGGACGCGAACGGTGCGGCGACGGGTGGCGTGAACGGCTCGGTCATGGTGGTGCCTCGCATTGGGGGTCTGGCGCAGGGTGCAGGGACGTTGACGAGTGTGCGACGGAAGGTCTCGGCCTGCAACGCGCCCTCCGGCTTGCCGCGCGGCCCGAGTTGCGCTACCCAGCCTGCCGAGTAGCCGGGTGCCGCCGGCGTCCCGAGCCTCGCGACAAGGAGTCCCCCTGCCTCCCAACGGTTCCCACATCCCCGGATCGCGCCGCGCCCAACGCGGCGACGCGCCTGCTCAGGAGCGCAAGGGCCTGCTGCCCGACGGCTTCTTCGCGACATTTGCCTTCAGTCCCAGGGCCTTGCGCTTGGTGTGGACGACGGCTCCGGGCCTGACGATTGCGCTGAGCCTGCTGACGCTTGCGGCCGGACTGTTGCCCGCGGGCATCGCCTACATCGGCAAGTGGATGATCGACGCCGTGGTAGCCGCCTCGCGCGATCACGGTACCGCCGAGACGACCAAGGCGTTGGGCTATGTGGCGTTGGAGGGCCTCGCCGTCGCGACGCTGCTCGCCTCGCAGCGGGGCATCGCGATCTGCCAGGCGTTGCTGCGGGCGCGGCTGGGCAATCGCATCAACGTGATGATCCTCGAGAAAGCGCTCGAGATGTCGCTGCCCCAGTTCGAGGACTCGGAATTCTACGACCGTCTGACCCGTGCGCGCCGCGAGGCCTCGGTGCGGCCGCTCGGTCTGGTGATGCGTGTGTTCGGGCTGGTGCAGCAGTCGATCTCGCTGGCCGGCTTCTGCTTGATTCTGCTCGGGTTTTCCCCGTGGGCGGTGGTGCTGCTGGTTCTGGCGGGTGTGCCGGCCTTCGTGGCCGAGGCGAAGTTCTCAGGCGAGGCCTTCCGACTCTTCTCTTGGCGTTCGCCGGAGTTCCGTCAGCAGGCGTACCTTGAGGTGGTCCTGGCACGCGAGGACTTTGCCAAAGAAGTCAAGCTGTTCGACTTGGGACCGCTGTTGTTGGGCCGCTACCGCGCGATCTTCGACAAGCTGTTCGATGAGGACCGGCTGCTGACCTGGCGACGCAACCTGTGGGGCTTGGGGCTGGGCTTAGTGGGGGCCGTCGCGCTGTACGGTGCGTTCGCGTGGACGGTGACGTCGACGATTGCCGGCGCGTTGACGCTGGGTGGCATGTCGATGCTGCTGATGGTCTTCAAGCAAGGGCAGTCGGCGGTCTCGGCGAGCCTGCAGGCGGTCGGCGGGATGTACGAGGACAACCTCTATTTGTCGCTGCTGTATGAGTTTCTCGATCACCAGACGCCGCGGCCGTCCGGCACCGCCACAGAAGGACCGTTGCCAGGCGACGGCGTGCGCTTCGAGGGCGTGTCGTTCACCTATCCCGACACCGATATGCCGGCGCTGGTCGACATCGATCTGCAGCTGCGCCAGGGCGAGACGCTGGCGCTGGTGGGGGCGAACGGCTCTGGCAAGACCACTTTGATCAAGCTGTTGACGCGGTTGTATGAGCCGACCGGCGGCCGGATCCTGCTGGACGGCTTGGACTTGCGCGAGTGGGACGTGGACGCGCTGCGGCGGCGGATCGGCGTGATCTTTCAAGACTTTGCGCGCTACCAGCTGCCGGTTGGCGAGAACATCGGCGTGGGCGACGTGCAGCGGTTCGAAGACGAGGTCGGGTGGCGCGAGGCGGCCGACAAGGGCATGGCGGCCGACTTCGTGCAGGCGCTGCCGAACGGTTACCGCACCCAGCTGGGCAAGTGGTTTCGCGACGGGCGAGAGCTGTCGGGCGGGCAGTGGCAGCGGGTCGCCCTCGCGCGCGCCTTCATGCGGCAATCGGCCGAGATTCTGGTGCTGGACGAGCCCACGTCGGCGATGGATGCCGAGGCCGAGTCGCAGATCTTCGATCGGCTGCACGAGCTGTCCGAGGGGCGCATGGCCGTGCTGATCTCGCACCGCTTCTCCACCGTGCGGCGGGCCGACCGAATCGTGGTGCTGGAGGGTGGGCGTATCCTCGAACGCGGCAGTCACGCCGAGCTTCTGGCCGAAAACGGCGTGTATGCGCGGCTGTTCCAGATTCAGGCGCGCGGGTATCGTTGAGGCCCTCTCGACGACCGTGACACGTAAGCATTCGACTTTACATCGCTCCCGCGACATCGGCTGACGCGCGCGCGGCCCGACGTGGTTTGACACGGCGCGTCGTTCCACGGCACACTCCCGCCCCCAATGGCGGCCTTCGGGCTTCGGAAGTCGCCATCCCCAGGGGAGATCCGGGGGCCGCCGCACATCGCCGTCTCCACCAACGCAACGCCGCGCCCGCCACCCCCACAAGACCACGGGAGGACCGGAATGCTGGTCGCCATCGCCAAGGAAGTGCTGCCCGGTGAAAAACGGGTCGCTGCGTCGCCCGACAGCGTCCGCAAGCTGATCGGTTTGGGTTTCGAGGTCGCTGTCGAGTCGGGCGCAGGCACAGCCGCCTGTTACACCGACGACGCTTACCTTGCTGCGGGTGCCCGCATCGAGGCCGACGTTCGCGCCCTGTGGAGCGCCGCCGACGTGCTGCTCAAGGTCCGCCCGCCCGCCGAGCGCCCCGACTTGGCCGCGCACGAGGTCGACCTCTTGCACGAAGGTGCCTGTCTGGTCTCGTTCATTTGGCCCGCCCGCTCCACGGAGCTGCTGGACCGCATGGCCGCGCGCAAGCTGACCGCGCTGGCGATGGACCAGATTCCGCGCATCAGTCGCGCGCAGAAGATGGACGCGCTGTCGTCGATGGCGAACATCTCGGGCTACCGCGCAATCGTCGAGGCCGCCAGCCACTTCGGCAGCTTCTTCACCGGTCAGATGACGGCCGCCGGCAAGGTCAACCCCGCGAAGGTGCTGGTGATTGGCGCAGGCGTCGCCGGTCTGGCCGCGCTGGGTGCTGCCAAGTCGTTGGGCGGCATCGTCCGCGCGTTCGACACCCGGGCCGCCGTCAAGGACCAGGTCAAGTCGATGGGCGCCGAGTTCCTGGAGGTCAAGATCCAGGAGGACGGCGAGGGCGGCGGCGGCTATGCCCGCGAGATGAGCCCCGAATTCATCGCTGCTGAGATGGCGTTGTTCCGCGCACAGGCCAAGGAAGTCGACATCGTTGTCACCACGGCCCTGATCCCGGGCAAGCCCGCGCCCAAGCTGTGGCTCAAGGACATGGTCGAGTTGATGAAGCCGGGTTCGGTGATCGTCGACCTCGCGGCTGAGACCGGTGGCAACTGCGACCTGACCGTGCCGGACGAGGCGATCGTCCACAATGGCGTGACCATCCTCGGTTACACCGACCTGCCCAGCCGCTTGGCGACCACGTCCAGCCAGCTTTACGCGCAGAACTTGGTGCATCTGCTGGCCGACATGGGCGGCGGAAAGAACTGGCGCATCGACTTCGAGGACGAGGTCGTGCGTGGCGCAACCGTCCTGCGCGACGGCGAGTTGACCTGGCCGCCGCCCGCCAAGCCCGCCCCGGTGCCTGTCCCCAAGGTTGCGGATGCACCCGCGACCGAAGTCGTGGCCAAGCCCAAGGCCAAGCCACCGGGGTCGGCCAAGACCGCACCGTTGACCTGGATCATGGTCGGTATCCTCGTGCTGACCTGGCTGGGACTGCACTTCGGCGCCACGCACGCGCACGTCGAAGACCCCCGCACGGTCGAGATGTTCTTCGAGCGGCTGACGGTGTTCGTGCTGGCGTGCTTCGTCGGCTGGCAGGTTGTCTGGAACGTCACGCCTGCGCTGCACACACCGCTGATGAGCGTCACCAACGCCATCTCCGGGATCATCCTGATCGGCGGCGTGTTGCATACGGTCGGTGATCCCCTGTCGGCTCCGGTGCTCCTCGGCATGACCGCGGTACTGCTGGCCACCATCAACGTCGCGGGCGGGTTCTTGGTGACCCGACGCATGCTCAAGATGTTCCGCAAGTAGGAGGCAACGCGCATGGAAACGGCCTTCCTGTCCCTCGCTTGGGTCATCGCGAGCGTGCTGTTCGTCAACAGCCTGCGCGGACTCTCGAATCCCGAGACCTCCCGTCGCGGCAACGGCTACGGCATCACCGGCATGCTCATCGCGGTCGTCGCCGTACTGGTCGGCGGCACGCTGGCGGCTGCGCCCACGGTGGGCAACCTGCAGTTCCTGCTGCCCGCGATTCTCATTGGCGCGCTGATCGGGTCGGTACTGGCGGCGCGCGTGGCGATGACGTCGATGCCAGAGCTCGTGGCAATCCTGCACAGCTTCGTCGGTTTGGCGGCGGTGCTTGTCGGGTACGCCGCCTATCTCGACGAGCCGAATCACACCGGCCTGTTGCTGGGCGAGATCTGGGCCGATGTCCTGATCGGCGCGATCACGTTTACCGGCTCCGTCGTGGCGTTCCTCAAGCTGCGCGGGTCGCTGTCGGGCAAGCCCCTCTTGCTGCCTGCACGTCACTTGCTGAATGCAACGGCTGCGATTGCCGCGTTGGGTCTCGCCGCGCCGTTCGCCATGGCCGCGGGTCCTGAGCAAGGCTTCGTGTTCCTGCTCGCCATGTCGGTCGTCGCCGGTTTGCTGGGTATCCACCTGGTCGCGGCGATCGGCGGTGCGGACATGCCCGTCGTCGTCTCGATGCTGAACAGCTACTCCGGTTGGACGGCTTCCGCTGCGGGCTTCATGCTCGAAAACGACCTGCTGATCATCACCGGCGCACTGGTCGGTTCCTCAGGTGCCATCCTGTCCTACATCATGTGCCGGGCGATGAACCGCTCGATCTGGAACGTGATCTTCGGTGGCTTCGGTGCCGACCCGCCTGCCCCCAAGAACGGCGCTGTGGCGGCTCCCCAAGGCGAAGTCGTCGCCACAACCGCCGACGAGCTGGCCGACGAGATCGCCGAAGCGCGCGCCGTCGTCATCGTGCCTGGCTACGGCATGGCCGTGGCTCGCGCGCAGCACGCCACCAAGGAGTTCGTGGACTACCTGCGGTCGCGGGGCATCGAGGCGCGTTTCGCCATCCACCCGGTCGCAGGTCGCCTCCCCGGCCACATGAACGTGCTGCTGGCAGAGGCAAGCGTGCCTTACGACATCGTTCTGGAGATGGACGAGATCAACAAGGACTTCCCGCACACCGACGTCGTGCTGGTCATCGGCGCCAACGACATCGTGAACCCGGGCGCGCAGACCGACGCCAGCAGCCCGATCTACGGCATGCCGGTGCTCGAGGTCTGGAAGGCCAAGCGCGTCGTCGTGCTGAAGCGCAGCCGCTCGTCGGGCTATGCGGGCGTGGACAATCCGTTGTTCTACAAGGAGAACACCCGGATGCTGTTCGCTGACGCCAAGAAGGGCATGGACGAGTTGGTTGCCAAGCTGCAGCAGAAGGTCGGCTAGGTTCCCTCGGTCGGGCTATTCCGCGTCGCCACTCACCACCACGGTGCGCACCACGAACTCCGGTTGCGCTTGGATCGCCTTCTTCACCGCACATTGATCCGCCACCCGCACCAGCGCCTCGCGGTACTTCTCGGGGAAGGTGGGCGGCACCTCGATGTCCAGCTCCACGCCGCTCAGCACCCGCGTCTCGGGGTCGAAGGCCATGCGCTGACGAATCCGGATGCCCTCGGTCGGCAGGTTGCGCGACTGGCAGAAGCCCAGCACGTAGATGCCTGCGCAGGTGCCGATCGACGCCAGGAACAGCGTAAACGGCGCGGGAGCACGGGCCTCACCACCGGCGTCGACCGGCTGGTCGGTCGAGACGACCTCGGTGCGGAAGGCGGCATCGACGCGCTTGCCGCCGGGAAACGTGATCAGGACTTCGGGTTTGCGGCTCATGGGGGCTCCTTGGCTGCGAGGACGGGGCGCGCTGACCGGAACGGCGGGCGTGCGACCGTGAGAGACCCGGACCGGCCGGAAGGATTCGGATGCTGGCAGTCTGCGAAGGTCGTCGGAAAATCGCCTCGTCATGGGCCTGAATCTTGCTTCAGGTCAAGATCATGCCTGTGAAATTGCCATTGATTTGGCGGATTCTCCATCTGGAATCGTCTCTTGAAAGGAAACCCCATGACCGGGCAGGAAAAACTCGCGGTGGGGCTCAATGGACTTGCTTGTCGCATTCAAACATTCGCGTCGAATCGAAGGGCGGACCGGTGCGTAGGAGGGGAAGGAAAGGGCGGAAGAATTGACAACAGGACCATCCTGGGTTGTCACTCCCCCCGCGGCCCGAACGCCACGGCTGGCTGCCGGGTAACCGAGCCCCGTCTCAAGGAGGAAGCTGCAAATGAACGTCAAGAAATGGGTCCTGCTGGCTGGTCTGTCCCTGTTCGTGGTGTCGGCGTCGGGCGTCGTGATCGCCGCCGAGAAGGCAGTCATCAAGATCGATAGCATCCCGGGCAAGAAGGGTGCTGTCACCTTCAATCATGGCAAGCACATCAATGAGTACAAGAAGAAGGGTGGAGCCGAGATCGGCTGCAAGGACTGCCACCACACCATGAAGTCGGCCGCCGACAAGGCCGGCGCGAAGGCGTGCACCGATTGTCACGTCAAGCCCACCGAGGCGCAGAAGGGCAAGGCCCCGTTCCTCTACACGGCCGAGGGCGACAAGGTTGACCAGAAGTCGGTGATCTTCCACGACACCTGCGTCAAGTGCCACAAGGCCATGAAGGACGAGGGCAAGGACATCGGCGCCTGCAAGACCTGCCACAAGTAGTCGACTCCGCCCCTGGCGGCACCGATTCGAGAAGGCCCGCGCGAACTTCGGTTCACGCGGGCCTTCTTGCGTTTGGGAACCCGCGCACCAGAACCCCCGAAAAGCGGCGCCTCGGCAGATCGCTGCGGCGGGTCGCGCGTCCATCTACCCACGGCCGTTCAAAGAGTGGACGCCCGGCTCGTCGCTCTTCGTGGCAGGGCAAGGGGGACAGGATGGCAACACGCAACGCAGCAGGTTCGAAGTTCGCAGTGGCATTTGGGGTCGTCTGGCTGTTGGTGGCCGGGTGGGCGTACGCACAGGGCAAGGCGGCAGGCGCGCGGCTGACGGGCGTGGTGGTCGAAGCGGCGGGCGGCGCGGCGATTCCGGGCGCGGACGTGTCCCTGTCCCCCTCCGCGAGGACGGCGCGCACCGACGCGCAGGGTCGTTTCGTGTTCGACGCCTTGCCCGCGGGTGTGCAGACGGTCCGGGCGTCGCGCGCGGGGTTCCTGGCCTCCGCTGCCAAGGTCACCGTGCCCACCTCGGGCGCCGTCAGCGTTCGGCTGGCCCTGACCCGCGCGACGGCCCAGACCGCGAAGGCCAAGCCCGATGCGTCCAAGCCCGATGCGTCCAAGCCCGCGGAGAAAGCCGAAGCCGAGTCCAAGGTTCGCCGGTCGGCCGGCAAGGCATCCGCACGCATGTCGTATGGCTACGGCGGCGGCATGGCGATGGGTAGTGCCGGTGCGGCGCCGCAGGCTTCGATGCGTATGGGCTACAGCGCCCCCTCTGCACCGCCCGCCGCTGTCCCGCTGCCGAAAGACCGCGAGGGCTACGATGCGATCGACGAGCAGAGCTTCCTGGCCGTCGCCGACCAGCCGCTGTCGACGCTGTCGATCGACGTCGATACGGCGGCCTACAGCAACGTGCGGCGCTTTCTGACCAACGGCGAGCTGCCACCCAAGGACGCCGTGCGGATCGAGGAGCTGGTCAACTACTTCTCGTACGATTACCCGGACCCTCAGGGTGACGCGCCGTTCGCGGTGGTGACCGAGGTGGCCGACGCGCCGTGGAACCCCGCCCACCGTCTGGTTCGCGTGGGCATTCAGGGACGCCGGGTCGACGCGAAGAACCTGCCGCCCGCCAATCTGGTCTTTCTGGTCGACGTGTCGGGGTCGATGTCCGACGAAGACAAACTGCCCCTGCTGGTCAAGTCGCTGTCGATGCTGACGACCCAGCTGCGCGAGCAAGACCGCGTGTCGATCGTCGTATACGCGGGTGCCGCGGGCGTGGTCCTGCCTCCCACCCCCGGCAGCGACAAGACGGCGATTCTGTCGGCTCTGGCGCGGCTGCAGGCCGGCGGCTCGACGGCGGGCGCCGAAGGGCTGCATCTGGCCTACGAGACGGCGGAGAAGGCCTTTCTCAAGGGCGGTGCCAATCGCGTGATCCTGTGCACCGACGGCGACTTCAACGTGGGCACCTCCAGCGATGGCGACTTGGTGCGGATGATCGAGGAGAAGCGGGCCTCGGGTGTGTACCTGACCGTGCTCGGTTTCGGTCAGGGCAACTATCAGGACGCCAAGATGCAAAAGCTGGCCGACAAGGGTAACGGCAACCACGCCTACATCGACAGCGCGCTCGAGGCGCACAAGGTGTTGGTCGGGCAGATGGGCGGCACGCTGCTGACGATTGCCAAGGACGTGAAAATCCAGGTCGAGTTCAACCCGGTGCTGGTCAAGGGCTACCGGCTGCTGGGCTACGAGAACCGGATGCTGGCGGCGCGGGACTTCGACGACGACAAGAAGGACGCGGGCGAGCTGGGCGCGGGGCACTCGGTGACGGCCTTCTACGAGATCGTGCCTGCCAACTCTGCGGAACCTCTGAAGGGCGCTGACCGGCTGAAGTACCAGGCCGCCGCGCCGACCCAAGCCGCGCTGCAGTCCGGCGAGCTGATGACCGTCAAGCTGCGCTACAAGCCGCCGACCTCAGACCAGAGCAAGCTGCTGAGCCAGACCGTGGTCGATCAGGGTGGGAAGTTTCAGAATGCGTCCGTGGACTTCCGCTTCGCCGCCGCCGTTGCTGCCTGGGGCCTGATCCTGCGCGACTCGCCCTTCAAGGGCACGGCCACCCTGCGTGCGGTCGAAGAAACCGCTCGCGCCGCGTTGGGGCCGGACACCCACGCGTGGCGGCATGACTTCGTCGGGCTGGTCGCCCGGTCCAGAGACCTGTCGACGGCGCATGACACGGCCAAGGTCGCGACTCCCTGACGGAAATGGCAACAGCTAGGCCAAGGGCGTCAGATGCCCGCGCCGTCCTCAAAACTCGTGGTGCGCGCCAGGCCCTGCGTCACGTTGCTGCCCGGGGAGAGGCTTCGCGTCAGCCACACGTTGCCGCCGACTGTCGAGCCCTTGCCCAGCGTGATGCGGCCGAGGATCGTGGCGCCCGAGTAGATGATGACGTCGTCCTCGACAATCGGGTGGCGCGGCACTCCCTTGATCGGATGGCCATTTTCGTCCAGCGGAAAGCTCTTCGCCCCCAGCGTGACGCCCTGATAGATGCGCACGTTGCCGCCAATCAGCGATGTCTCGCCGATCACGACGCCGGTGCCGTGGTCGATAAAGAACTTCTCGCCGATGGTCGCGCCCGGGTGGATGTCGATGCCGGTCGTGCTGTGGGCGTACTCGGTGATGATGCGCGGGATCAGCGGCGCCTTCAGGAGGTGCAGTTCGTGCGCAATGCGGTATGCGACGATGGCCTGCAACCCCGGATAGCTGAAGATGATCTCGTCCAGACTGGTGGCCGCTGGGTCGCCCTCGTACGCTGCCTGAACGTCGGTCGTCAGCAGCCGCCGAAGCTCGGGTAGTCGTTGCAGAAATGCTTGGGTGATGGCGACCGCTTGCTCGTCGCAGCCGTGGTGAATGCTCGGGTCGCGGTCGCACGACAGGCACAGGCCGCGCTTGACCTGCTCTTGCAGCGTGTGCGCCACACGGTCCAGCGTGGCGCCGATGTAGTAATGCAGGCTCTCGGGGCTCAGGTCCCAGTGGCTGAAATAGCCGGGAAACAGCACGGTCCGCAGCTGCTCCAGCAGCTCGATCAGCACGTCGCGCGATGGCAGCAGCAGCCGGTGGTGGCCGTGCGGTGTGGACAGGGTCTGACCCTGAGGAGCGCACAGCGCGTCGACGATGGGGGCGAGCGGCAAGTGCGGAATGGGACGACCGTCGTGCGATCCCGAAGACATGGTGCTCCTGACGGGCGCGTGGCGACCCGATTGGCGGCGCACTCTGCACTTCAGCCCCGGCGCGTGCAAGAGGGGGAACACCGAGGCCCGCTTGGCCATTGGGGAACCTTCGCGGTGGCGGACGGCCGGGGCCGAGCGCGCATCAGCCCCCATTGCCAGCCCGGCGGCGCGAACCCTAAGATCCCCCGCCATCGCCACCGGCGCCATGTTGATCAGGACTGACCGTGACCCGTTCCCTCTGCATGTCCTTGCTCGTTCTGCTGTTCGTGGCCTCGCCCGCCATCGTGCACGCTCAGGAGCCGACTGCGGTTGCGTCCCCGGTCTACTGGCACGGTGCCCTCTCTGGCAGCGAGCAACAGTTCAACCCCGCAACGGTCTGGCTGAACGGCACCTACGACATCCTGCGGGGCATCTCGTATCAGGACTCGCCGTTTCGGGTCGACTATTGGGGCGGCATCCGCAACGTCGGTCGCAACCTTCTGCATCCCTTGGACAACCTGAACCGCATCGGCTGGGCCCGCTTTGCCGCCCACGAGATCTTTCCCTATCGCGGCTGGGACGTGCGCTACGGCCAGTTTGTGCCCAACATCGTCCTGCACGGGTTTGGCGAGGGGATGCTCTACCGGAAGCTGGACGAGTGGTATGCAGCTCACGACGTTGCGTATCCGCGACTTGCGGCGTTGGGCACCCTCGTCGCGATGCAGCTGGGCAACGAGGTTGTCGAGAACGGCGGCTACCAAGGGGCGGTTCAGGACCCCATCGCGGACGTGTGGATCTTCAACCCGATCGGCCTGCTGCTGTTTTCCCACGACCCCTTCGTGCGTGCGCTGGACCGCTGGGTGCACATCTCGTACTGGCCCAGTCAGGCGGTGTTCGCGCCCCAAGGGTTGCGGCTGCTGAACGCGGGCGAGAACTACGGCATGAAGGTCACGACCGGCCTGCCCGTGCGCGGCTTCATGTACTACGGCGTGCAGGGATTGTTCGGCGCGTCGGTGCCACTCGGGGCTGGCCACGACCTCAGCGTGGCCGCGGGTTACCGACTGCTGCAGCTGAAGGCAGAGGAGCGCGTCGACGGGCGCACGATGGTGCCCGATGGCGACGGCGACTGGGAACTTGGGGTGTTCTGGGACCGCGACGACTCGCTGCAGATGTCGGCGATTGCCGGATTGGTGACGGACCCTTCTCTGCGTTTCGAGTTCTATCCGGGCCTGCTGAACCTGGGACCCGTGTCGCTGGGCGGCTTCGTCAAGGTCTCGTCGATGGAGGGCTTGGCCACCGGACTGACGATCGGCGGCTCGCCGCTGGGGCTGGGAGCACTTGCGCCGCGCGACCACGGTCTGGAGCGGTTCTGACCGACCGGGACCCCAGCTACCCTGCGTGACCCTGAGCCAGCCGGCCGTGGCGCGCCAGCACCTCGCGTAGCGCCTCACCGGTATAGCTGCCTCGGGTCCGCGCGACCTCTTCCGGTGAGCCCTGCGCGACCAGTTGCCCGCCGGCATCGCCGCCCTCAGGGCCGAGATCGATCACGTGGTCGGCCATCTGCACCAACTCGAGGTGGTGCTCGATGATCAGGACGGAATTGCCTTTGTCGACAAGCCGTTGCAACACCTGCACCAGCTTGGCCACATCGTCGAAGTGCAGGCCGGTCGTCGGCTCGTCCAGCACGTACAGCGTCCGCCCCGTGCCCGGCCGTGCCAGTTCCCGTGCCAGCTTGATGCGTTGCGCCTCGCCGCCAGACAGCGTGGTCGACGGCTGTCCCATGGCCACATAGCCCAGACCGACCTCTCGCAACGTCTGGAGAATTCTGGCGATCTGCTTGTGATGGGTGAACAGCTCGCACGCCTCGTCGACCGTCAGTTCCAGCACGTCCGCGATGCTCAGCCCCTTCCACTTCACGGCCAGCGTGGCCTCGTTGAAGCGACGGCCCTTGCAGATCTCGCAGGGCACGTACACGTCGGCCAGAAAGTGCATCTCGATCTTCAGCACGCCGTCGCCCTGACAGTGCTCGCAGCGGCCGCCCTTGACGTTGAACGAGAACCGACCGGGCCCGTAGCCTGCCGCCCGCGCGTCCGGCAACTCTGCGAACATGGTGCGGATCGGGTCCCACAGCTTGGTGTAGGTGGCGGGGTTCGACCGCGGCGTGCGGCCGATCGGCTGTTGGTCCACCTCGATGACCTTGTCCAGCAACTCGAAGCCTGCAACCGATCGGTGGACGCCGACCGCGTGGTGCGTCCCCATCAATGCGTTGGTCAGCGCCGGCAGCAGAATGTCGTGAACCAGCGTGGACTTGCCCGCGCCGCTGACTCCGGTCACCGCCGTCAGCACGCCCAGCGGCACGTCGATGTCCAGGTCGCGCAAGTTGTGGCTGGCGGCGCCGCGGATCTGCAGCGATCCCGATGGCTTGCGACGCTTCTTCGGGGGCTCGAGCCGCTCGCGCCCGTCCAGCCACGCACCGGTGCGCGACGTTGGATGCGCCAGCAGGTCCGCGACCGTTCCCTGCGCCACCACGTACCCGCCATGCCGCCCGGCGCCGGGTCCAAAGTCGACCACGTGGTCAGCCGCCCGAATCGTGTCCGGGTCGTGCTCGACGACCAGCACTGTGTTGCCCAAGTCGCGCAAGTGCTCAAGTGTGCGCACCAATCGCCGACCATCGCGTGGATGCAGGCCGATGCTGGGCTCGTCCAAGATGTAGAGCACGCCCGTCAGCTCCGACCCCACCTGGCTGGCCAAGCGGATGCGCTGGCTCTCTCCACCCGACAGCGTGGCGCCGCCCCGGTCAAGGCTGAGGTAGTTCAGCCCCACCTGCAGCAGGAAGCCCAGACGCGACAAGATCTCCTTGCGCAGCTCGGTCGCGATTTGCTGTTGATTGCCGGGGAGTTCGACCTCGCTCAGCCAGGCGTGCACATGATTCACCGGCCATCGCGCAAGCTGGGGCAGGGTCTTGCCGCCCACCTGCACGGCCCGGCTATCCGCACGCAGGCGACTGCCGTTGCACTCGGCACAGAGGGCCTGCACGAAGTATTCCGCATAGAGTTCGCGGGCATGCTCGCTCGTGGTGTCGCGCCAGCGCCGCTGCAGCTGCGGGATCGCCCCCTCGAACTTCGTCGCCCACTGCCCCGAGCCGTTCGCAGACTGCCACGTCACCTGCACGCGCTGGTCGGTGCCGTACAGCACCAGATTCTTGTGCGCTTGCGGCATGTCGCGCCATGGCGTGTCCATGTCGAAGCCGAGGCTCTCCGCGGCGCCCTCGACGATCCGCATGGACCAGCTGGCGTCCACCGTGCGCCGCCACGGGTCGATCGCGCCTTCGCGCAACGTTTTGGCAGGGTCCGGCACCACTGCTGCGGGTTCGACCTGCATCGAGAAGCCCAGACCCCCGCACGCCTCGCACGCCCCCAGCGGGTTGTTGAACGAGAACGACAGCGGCGTCAGCGCGGCAAAGCTGCGGTTGCAGGTCACGCAGAACAGCGCCTCCGAAAAGGCCTTTTCCGTCCATTCCGTCTCGCCCGCCGCCGGAGCCACCGACACGGACATGCGGCCTTTGCCCATCTTCAGCGCCAGCTCGACGCTGTCCGTCAACCGCGACCGCTCGCTGGCCCGCACGACCGCCCGATCGATCACCAAGTCGACGTCGTGCTTGCGGTTTTTGTCCAGCTTGGTGTCTGGCGTCAGCTCGACCACCTCGCCGTCCACCCGCGCCCGCACGAACCCTTGCTGCACCGCCTCGGCGAATGTCTCCTGGAACGTGCCCTTGCGCTGGCGGTCCACGGGAGCCAACACCAGCACCCGCGCGCCGTCCGCAAGTGCCAGGATTTCCTGGACGATCTGCGCCGGCTCTTGTCGACCCACGGCCGCGCCGCAGCCCGGGCAGTGCTGCCGTCCGACCCGGGCGAACAGCACGCGCATGTGGTCGTGGATCTCCGTGATCGTGCCCACGGTCGACCGCGGATTGGAGCCCGCCGCCTTCTGCTCGATCGCGATGGTGGGCGATAGCCCCGACAGCTTGTCGTAGATCGGCTTGTCCATCTGCCCCAGAAACTGACGGGCATAGGCGGACAGGCTCTCGACGTAACGCCGCTGCCCCTCGGCATAAAGCGTGTCGAACGCCAGCGAGGACTTGCCCGACCCAGACACCCCTGTGAACACGATCAGCTTGTGCTTGGGCAGCCGCAGGTCGATGTGCTTCAGGTTGTGCTGGGCAGCACCGCGGACGACGATCTCGTCGCGTGGGTGCGGAGTTGCGAACGACGGGTCGGGTGTGGACATGGCACGAGGCTCCGGGCGGCGGGGGCGGCCAAACGCGCAGCATCCTGCTCAAGGACTGAACAGATGTCCAGCACTTCGGCACAGGCGCACCGGAGGGTCGCCCGAAGTCGGTGCAAAGGCTTGCGGATTTGTCAGGGAGGGGGGGGGGGGTACGACAGGCAGGGTTTTTTTCTTAATTAATCTGATAAGGGGAAAACCGTTTGTATCTAAAACAAAGCCCCATTGCACCCCACCCCCTCCGCCGGCTACGCTACTGTGTTTGGTATATGAT